>NZ_JAKVTG010000031.1 GCF_022489025.1 Planococcus halocryophilus
TTTGGTTAAGTCCTCGATCGATTAGTATTCGTCAGCTGCACATGTCGCCACGCTTCCACCTCGAACCTATCTACCTCATCGTCTTTGAGGGATCTTACTTGCTTGCGCAATGGGAAATCTCATCTTGAGGGGGGCTTCGTGCTTAGATGCTTTCAGCACTTATCCCGGCCACACATAGCTACCCAGCGATGCCCTTGGCAGAACAACTGGTACACCAGCGGTGTGTCCATCCCGGTCCTCTCGTACTAAGGACAGCTCCTCTCAAATTTCCTGCGCCCGCGACGGATAGGGACCGAACTGTCTCACGACGTTCTGAACCCAGCTCGCGTACCGCTTTAATGGGCGAACAGCCCAACCCTTGGGACCGACTACAGCCCCAGGATGCGATGAGCCGACATCGAGGTGCCAAACCTCCCCGTCGATGTGGACTCTTGGGGGAGATAAGCCTGTTATCCCCGGGGTAGCTTTTATCCGTTGAGCGATGGCCCTTCCATGCGGAACCACCGGATCACTAAGCCCGTCTTTCGACCCTGCTCGACATGTACGTCTCGCAGTCAAGCTCCCTTCTGCCTTTACACTCTTCGAATGATTTCCAACCATTCTGAGGGAACCTTTGGGCGCCTCCGTTACTCTTTAGGAGGCGACCGCCCCAGTCAAACTGCCCGCCTGACACTGTCTCCCAAGCCGATCAGGCTTGTGGGTTAGAATTTCAATACAACCAGGGTAGTATCCCACTGACGCCTCCTCCGAAGCTGGCGCTCCGGGCTCTAAGGCTCCTACCTATCCTGTACAAGTTGCACCAAAATTCAATATCAGGCTACAGTAAAGCTCCACGGGGTCTTTCCGTCCTGTCGCGGGTAACCTGCATCTTCACAGGTACTATAATTTCACCGAGTCTCTCGTTGAGACAGTGCCCAGATCGTTACGCCTTTCGTGCGGGTCGGAACTTACCCGACAAGGAATTTCGCTACCTTAGGACCGTTATAGTTACGGCCGCCGTTTACTGGGGCTTCAATTCGCACCTTCGCTTGCGCTAAGCACTCCTCTTAACCTTCCAGCACCGGGCAGGCGTCAGCCCCTATACGTCACCTTACGGTTTTGCAGAGACCTGTGTTTTTGCTAAACAGTCGCCTGGGCCTATTCACTGCGGCTCTCTCGGGCTATACACCCTACCAGAGCACCCCTTCTCCCGAAGTTACGGGGTCATTTTGCCGAGTTCCTTAACGAGAGTTCACTCGCTCACCTTAGAATTCTCTTCTCGCCTACCTGTGTCGGTTTGCGGTACGGGCACCTCCCGCCTCGCTAGAGGCTTTTCTTGGCAGTGTGAAATCAGGGACTCTAAGGGTAAACCCTCTTGCCATCACAGCTCAACGTATTAGGAATGGGATTTGCCTCATTCCACGCCTCACTGCTTGGACGTGCACAACCAACGGCACGCTCTCCTTATCCTTCTGCGTCCCCCCATTGCTCAAACGGCGGGGAGGTGGTACAGGAATATCAACCTGTTGTCCATCGTCTACGCCTATCGGCCTCGACTTAGGTCCCGACTAACCCTGAGCGGACGAGCCTTCCTCAGGAAACCTTAGGCATTCGGTGGACGGGATTCTCACCCGTCTTTCGTTACTCATACCGGCATTCTCACTTCTAAGCGCTCCACCAGTCCTTCCGGTCTGACTTCAACGCCCTTAGAACGCTCTCCTACCACGGATCTCTTACGAGATCCATCCACAGCTTCGGTAATCCGTTTAGCCCCGGTACATTTTCGGCGCAGTGTCACTCGACCAGTGAGCTATTACGCACTCTTTAAATGATGGCTGCTTCTAAGCCAACATCCTGGTTGTCTAAGCAACGCCACATCCTTTTCCACTTAACGGATATTTGGGGACCTTAGCTGGTGGTCTGGGCTGTTTCCCTCTTGACTACGGATCTTATCACTCGCAGTCTGACTCCCAAGCATAAATCACTGGCATTCGGAGTTTGTCTGAATTCGGTAACCCGGGATGGGCCCCTAGTCCAAACAGTGCTCTACCTCCAGGATTCTCTATCTTGAGGCTAGCCCTAAAGCTATTTCGGAGAGAACCAGCTATCTCCAGGTTCGATTGGAATTTCTCCGCTACCCACACCTCATCCCCGCACTTTTCAACGTGCGTGGGTTCGGGCCTCCAGTAAGTGTTACCTTACCTTCACCCTGGACATGGGTAGATCACCTGGTTTCGGGTCTACAACTACATACTTCGTCGCCCTATTCAGACTCGCTTTCGCTGCGGCTCCGCCTTCTCAGCTTAACCTTGCATGTAATCGTAACTCGCCGGTTCATTCTACAAAAGGCACGCCATCACCCATTAACGGGCTTTGACTACTTGTAGGCACACGGTTTCAGGATCTATTTCACTCCCCTTCCGGGGTGCTTTTCACCTTTCCCTCACGGTACTGGTTCACTATCGGTCACTAGGAAGTATTTAGCCTTGGGAGATGGTCCTCCCAGATTCCGACGGAATTTCACGTGTTCCGCCGTACTCAGGATCCACTCTGGAGGGGTAAGGTTTTCGGCTACGGGGCTGTTACCCGCTGCGGCGGACCGTTCCAGGTCGCTTCGCCTAATCCTACCTTTTGTAACTCCGTATAGAGTGTCCTACAACCCCAAGAGGCAAGCCTCTTGGTTTGGGCTGATCCCGTTTCGCTCGCCGCTACTCAGGGAATCGCATTTGCTTTCTCTTCCTCCAGGTACTTAGATGTTTCAGTTCCCTGGGTCTGCCTTCTCATGTGCTATAGATTCACACATGGATACTACTCGATTAAAAGTAGTGGGTTCCCCCATTCGGAAATCTCCGGATCATCGCTCACTTACAGCTCCCCGAAGCATATCGGTGTTAGTGCCGTCCTTCTTCGGCTCCTAGTGCCAAGGCATCCACCGTGCGCCCTTTCTAACTTAACCAATGGTTAATTAAAAAGTTGTGACAAAAAAT
>NZ_JAKVTG010000032.1 GCF_022489025.1 Planococcus halocryophilus
GACGTCGCACTTGATGAAGGATTTGTTGGATTGTTTCCTGGAGCCTGTGTACCTAATATGGGAATTCACTTAGTTAAGCCTAGTCGTATGGATGACGACAAACTAAACATCAAAAAACCGGAAGTTCTGCTTTACGAACCAATGAAAAATGGTCACTACAAATTAGTGGGTGCTGAGTGGTACGTACCAACAGACGCGACAGATAAAACACCAATGCTATTTAAACAAAAATTCCAGGGGCCAATGAATAACCATGATGGTACTGTAGGTCAACATTATGACTTACATGTATGGCTGTTCAAAACAAATCTAGATGGCATTTTTAAACCTGAGAATACACGTGTAAGTTGTGAATATGCGGAGTAATTTAAAAAACTTCGTTAGATTCAAGAACAATTAACCCAGTGCAGAGGAAATCCTTCTGCACTGGGTTAAATTTTTCCATTATGAACTACTAAATCATTAAAGCCTGTACCGTACTTAACTAGCCATTCGCAGTGGAGAAAAATTTCTCTTTATATAGAAGAAACTCATCTACAGTTGATGATTAGTTTCTACATATCTATGTGATAGACCAAGAAAAAGACCCTGACGATTAAGTCAGGGTCTTTTTCTTACTTGCAGTATACCGGCGGTCGGGGTCGAACCGACACTCCGGTGAAGGAACGGGATTTTGAGTCCCGCGCGTCTGCCAATTCCGCCACGCCGGCAAGTATTGTTTTAGCGGACAAGAATTATTATAGCACATCTTACTTTTCTCGCCAATACTTTATTAATGCTATAAATAGTTTCATACGCCAAACTTCAAGATTGATAAAGCATCATAGACAATAGGAGCAAAACTCTTAGCAGCTTCCACTGTAAAATAATTCACATAGGTAAGCTGGCCCGACTGAACAAAACGATTTTTCTCACTACGATGATCTTTAATCAATTATTGCCTGCCTACTTCCCTACTGCTTATACACTAGTCACTAGGGAATGGAACATACCAGATTACATGAATGGCTGTCCAAGTTACTTACTGAATAAACGGTGAAACAACAAAAAAACCTTTAACTATGATTACTCACAGTTAAAGGTTTTTGGAAAGAACAGGCAGGTTCTTTCATAATACCGGCGGTCGGGGTCGAACCGACACTCCGGTGAAGGAACGGGATTTTGAGTCCCGCGCGTCTGCCAATTCCGCCACGCCGGCAAATTATTATGGAGGCGGCAACCGGACTCGAACCGGTGATAAGGGTGTTGCAGACCCATGCCTTACCACTTGGCTATGCCGCCAAATAATGGAGCGGAAGACGAGGTTCGAACTCGCGACCTCCACCTTGGCAAGGTGGCGTTCTACCACTGAACTACTTCCGCAATAAAGCTGGGGTACCTGGATTCGAACCAGGGCATGACGGGATCAAAACCCGTTGCCTTACCGCTTGGCTATACCCCATTAATAAAAGATGGGGCGGACGAGGGGAATTGAACCCCCGAGTGCCGGAATCACAATCCGGTGCGTTAACCACTTCGCCACGACCGCCACATTACTATTTTATAAGTTCACTTAGTTAAATTAAAACATGGGGCGGACGAGGGGAATTGAACCCCCGAGTGCCGGAATCACAATCCGGTGCGTTAACCACTTCGCCACGACCGCCATCATATAAATTTTAAAATTGGCAGGGGCAGTAGGAATCGAACCCACATCGGAGGTGTTGGAGACCTCTGTTCTACCGTTAAACTATGCCCCTAAAAACTGGTGGTGGGGGGCAGATTCGAACTGCCGAACCCGAAGGAGCGGATTTACAGTCCGCCGCGTTTAGCCACTTCGCTACCCCACCTTGAAAATGGTGCCGGAGAAAGGACTTGAACCCTCAACCTACTGATTACAAGTCAGTTGCTCTACCAGTTGAGCTACTCCGGCATGGAGAATTTCTTTTAAAAAAATGGTGGGTCAGGACGGAATCGAACCGCCGACACTTAGAGCTTCAATCTAATGCTCTACCGACTGAGCTACTGACCCACTTTGTTAAGTAA
>NZ_JAKVTG010000034.1 GCF_022489025.1 Planococcus halocryophilus
GGTAGTGACCCCTTAAAGTTAGAGTTTTAGTTTATGCAGCTAATTGGCTGGCATGCGTTCGGTATTCCACCGGACTCATGCCGGCCAATTTTTGTTTGATGCGTTCATTGTTGTAGTAGGAGATATATTGATCGATCCGGCGTTTCAATTCGTCGTAGGATACCCATGTTTCTCCGTAATACATCTCCTGTTTCAAGAGGCCGAAGAAATTTTCCATGGCTGCGTTGTCGGCACACGTCCCTTTTCGGGACATGCTTTGGAAGATCTGTTGTTTCTTCAGCGCCTTCACCCAGGAAGCGTGCTGATAATGCCAACCTTGGTCGGAATGAATGGTGGTTCGGTAGACAGCCTGCCCAGTGATCGTTGGCAGGGCTTCATGAAGCGATTCCATGACGAAGTCGAGGGTTGGCCGTTTTGCCATACTCACCCCGATAATTTCGCCGTTATACAGGTCCATGATCGGACTCAAATAAAGCTTTTCCTCGCCTGTACATTTGAATTCGGTGACGTCTGTCGTCAGTTTCTGCAAGGCATGTGGGGTGGAAAACCTGCGGTTCATTCGATTTTTAGCGATGGTTCCGACTTTGCCCTTATACGATTTGTAGCGAGACTTCCGAATGAATTTCACACATTTCAACGCCAGTACACCCATGAGCCGTTGAACTTTCTTGTGATTGATGACGTATCCCTGTGCTTGTAATTCCAAGTGAATCCGTCGATACCCGTATCGGCCTTCGTGTTTCTCGAACAGCTCCTGGATCAGGGTTTTCCATTCCAGGTCCAAGTCTTCCGAACCGAATCGCTGGCAGTGGTAATGGTACGTCGCTTCCGGAAGATTGACGATCTTCAGCACGTCCTTTAGTCGGAATCCTTCTTCGTGGAGTTCGAACGCCAGCGCTGCTTGTGCTTTTCGAGGAAGGCATCCGGATTCTCCTGGAAAGCTTTTAACTTTTTTAAATACGCCACTTCTAAACGGAGAAGCTCATTCTCCCGTTCCAGTTGTTCTTCTCGGGATAGCGTCTTTTCTGGTTTGATGGGTTTTTGTTTTGGTTTTTTTGACATGGAGGGCCGTCCTTTCGTTCGTTCTTCCAGGCCTTTTACCCCTTTCGCCAGAAATTCACGATTCCATCTCGCAACAATTGATGGCTCGTTCATCTCAAATTCGATCGCTGTATCTTGGTAGGAAGCACCTGTTTGTTTCATAAAGTGTAATACATCCACCTTGAATTGAACAGAATACACTTGATTCGTCTGCTTCTTCTGTAAGCCTTCTTGTCCAAATGCCTGATAAGCACGTACCCAACGTTTAATCGGGGTAGTACTAGGCAATCCGTATTTCCGGGCTAACAGCTTATAGCCCAGCGTCCCATCCACGTATTCTTTCACCAACTGCAACTTGAACTCTTCACTATATTTTGCCATATAAAAAACACCCCAAAAGTTAGATTTGAACTCTAACTTTTGGGGTGCACTACC
>NZ_JAKVTG010000035.1 GCF_022489025.1 Planococcus halocryophilus
CAAACGATTCAATCGCTCAATAAGCGGATTCACCATGAAAAGAAAATCGCCCATATAGAATTGAAAGATCAAGAAAAAGCAGCAGCCGCTCAAGAGGCACTTCCTTTGCCATTTGATGTTTCGGAAGTCTTGGAATCCCGAGTAGATAAATACAGCACCGTGATGATCAAGCAAAACCGGTACTCCGTACCTGAGGGCCATGTAGGCGCTTGGATTCGCGCCAAGGTCAGTGCAAATGTAGTTCGTCTCTTCATTGAAGGTAAACTCGTCGCAGAACACCGGAGAAATTGGGGTGTCCATCAATGGGAAATGGATCTCTATCACTACATAAAAACCTTCACAAAGAAAAAAGGCGCTTTAGCTCAAAGTGAATGTTTGAGCCAAGCACCAATTCAAATTAAAAAACTCTTCGAAAACCATTATATCGGAAAAGAGAAAGATTTTCTAGAGCTACTCCTTTATGTACGCGAGAAAAATCGATTAGATAATGTGATGGCAGCCGTCCGACAGATTGAGATAAAAGGTCTCGGTGAAATCACGACTGAAAAGCTGATCTTTCTGAGCGAACAAACGGATCTGGTACCTATGGTACCTCTCCATCCAGACGAGACGGTCGAACAGGCGCTCCAAAATATCCAAGCCTTTTCAGCGATGTTCAATCAAGTCGATGAAGGAGTGCTTGAACATGGATAAAAAGCAACGAGTAATCGACATGTGCAAAGAATTGCGTCTCCCAGGCATCCGAGAGTTGGTTGAGGAGGACGAAGCATTCGCAGAAACGACCGCTGCGATGGACCTGTTGCATACGGTCTTAACGAAGGAAAAGAATGACCGATGGATCCGGTCGAAATCCACCCGGATTCGCCGTGCCAACTTTCCAGAGAAGAAGCTACTTGAGGAGATTGACACCCGCGCGCTGCCCATAGATGCGCAGCATAAATTACCTAACTTACAGACGCTTGATTTCATCAAAGCTGGGCAGAATGTGATTCTTACTGGTTCCCCTGGAACCGGTAAAAGCCACCTGGCAATCGGATTAGGGGTAGAAGCTTGTTTGGCCGGTTACAAGGTTTACTTTGCGAGTGTCTCTTCTTTAATCAATCAATTGAAGGAAAGCCGGTCCGAACGGACCTTACGCTCTTTCGAATTGCGATTTGAGAAGTACGACCTCGTCATCATTGATGAATTGGGCTACATTTCCTTCGATAAAGAAGGAGCTGAATTACTCTTTACGCATTTGTCATTGCGCGCGGGTCGATCTTCGACCATTATCACGAGTAATCTGTCGTTTGCGAAATGGGAAGAAGTGTTTCATGATCCCGTTTTGACTGCCGCATTAACGGATCGCCTAACGCATAAATCGCATGTGGTAAATATGGTCGGTCCTTCTTATCGAATGAGAGAAACGCAAAAATGGCTCGAAAACAGCCAT
>NZ_JAKVTG010000036.1 GCF_022489025.1 Planococcus halocryophilus
TAGAGTGACCCAGTAAAATGAGACAAGGAAAAAGCACCCCCAACGTCGTATGTAGTAACAACGACAATTTGGAGGTGTTTTTCTGTATGGGTTCAAAAAAACGATTTTATCCAGAGGAAGTCAAACAAGAGGTCATCCGAATGAAACTCAGTGGCGACTACACCAACGCTGAGATCATGGAGGTTCATCAGATCAAAAACGTTTCACAAATCAAGACGTGGATGAAGTGGTACCAGGACGGAGAGACAGATCGCCTGGCCAAGAATATTGGCAGACCCAACAGCTCTGCCAAGGATATGAGCGAAGTCGAGGTGTTGAAGAAAAAAGTTTTCTACTACGAAATGAAAGAGGAATTGATGGGAAAGTATCGCGAACTGGAAAGGAGGTGGAACCGGCCCTCTTCCTAGAGTTGGTGGACTTGTTTAAAGTGAAATATTCTATCACGATGATCTGTGAATGCATGGGCGTCCCTCGCTCCACTTATTACCGTTGGTGTCATAAAGAGGTCAGGATGACCGAGTTAGAAAAAGAAATTCTCGCCATCTGTGAACAACTGAAATTCCGTATCGGTCACCGAACGGTGAAAGGCCTGTTGAAAAATAACGGCACCAAGTTGAATCGGAAAACGGTGCAGCGGATTATGCAGAAATATAATCTCCAGTGCCGAGTCAAACCAAAGAGAGCGAAGAAAATGACGGGAGAAAGCAACCTAATTGTCCCTAACTTATTGGAACAGAATTTCAAAGCAGACGCCCCCAATCAAAAATGGGTGACGGATATTACGTATCTCCCTTTCGGGGAGAGCATGCTTTACTTATCGACGATTCTGGATTTGTATAATAACGAGATAATTGCCTACAAAGTCAGTGATACGCAAAATGCCCAGCTTGTGCTGGATACGCTAGAAATGGCTTGCCAGAAACGGAATACGGCCGGAACCATCCTGCACAGTGATCAAGGCGCACAGTACACATCGCGCGCATTTCAACTGACGACAAAAGAAAACGGCATTATCACCAGCATGTCCCGCAAAGGAAACTGCTTTGATAATGCCGTCATTGAATCCTTCCACTCCTCGCTAAAGTCGGAAGAATTCTACACCCTGAAAAGGGTGCACCTAACCAATGCCATTGTACAACAAAAAGTTGAAGATTACATGTATTATTACAACTACATACGACCGTTCCAAAAATTAAACTGCCATTCCCCGATCGAGTATCGGACAATGGCAGCCTAGGTGTTTTTTCTTGTGTCTCAAATTACTGGGTCAGTTCA
>NZ_JAKVTG010000037.1 GCF_022489025.1 Planococcus halocryophilus
TGTTTGCGTGTACGAACCGCTACAACCGTAGTCAATGCAGCTAACATCAAGCCTGCAAGAACCCATAAGAATGGGAATGACCCTTGGTCAGCCATGCCGCCCATGCCTGTTTTTGGCATTTCAGATGGCATTTCCGTTTCGCTAAATTGGTCTGGGAATTGATCCACGATTGCGGCAGATAAACCTGCTGCTGGCATTTGCATATGTGCATACGCTTCGCGAATCGAGCTGTACGCTGCGTCAAAGTCGCCTGCTACATACGAATCAAATGCGCCAAGTAGTTGTCCAACGTGTGCTGTTAAGCCTTCTTCAAGTGCAGCTGCTGGTACGCGACCTTCTGTTGCTGCATCTAAGAATGCTGCTTGGTCAACAATGTATTGATCCAGTTCAGCACGTGCTTGTTCTTGGCCTTCTTTGTTGCCTTCACCTGTTGCTGTTACGTAATCCACAAAGTAGCCAATGTGTGACTTCCATGTTTCTTCAAATTGCGCACCGGCTTCTTCGCCGTATACTGAACCAACTGCTGCAGATAAGTCATCTGCGTTCGCTAGTAACGCGCCTGCTGCTTGGTCAAAGCTTTCCGCGCCATCGGCACCGTCTTGCATTGCCATCACCGCAAGTCCAGCGTGTTCTGTGAACGTTTGGTTCAATGTTGCACGCAAGTCAATCGCTGGTGTATCGGCACTTGTGTTATCGAATTTGTCTGGGAACTGAGTTGTGATCGCAATTGACAAGCTTTCTGCGAACATGCTCATGTGTTGAATCCCTTCACGCTCTAATGAGTAGGCTTTTTCGAAATCGCCGGCAACATATGCGTCAAACGCGTTGATCAACTGATCTACGTGCATGTCCAATCCTTCTTGAACAGCTGCCGCTGGCAGTAAGCCACCTGTTGCCGTATCAAAGAACTCAGATTGTTCCACTTTGTATTTTTCCAGTTCCGCTAATGCTTGGTCTTTGCCTTCTTGGTTGTCTTCAGCGGTTGCTGTCACGTAATCCACGAAATAGCCAATATGTGATTTCCATACTTCGTCAAATTGTGCAGCGCCTTCGTCGCCGTAAACTGAACCAACTGCTGCAGACAAGTCATCGGCGTTCGCTAAAAGTGCGCCCGCTGCTTGGTCAAAATCTTCTGCGCCGTCGACGCCTTTACGCATTGCTTCGATTGCAAGGAA
>NZ_JAKVTG010000038.1 GCF_022489025.1 Planococcus halocryophilus
GCGGCTACAATACGAAAATGGGCGCCGAATATCTAAGAAGCAATTGAAGGAGCTTTGCGGAATGTCGCGCAATAAGTTTGCAGAGTTTTATAAGCGATTAGAAAGAGAAGGCATTTTAACGGAAGATGCCGAAACCAAAGATATTTTTATGAATGCCTCCGTTATTTATCGCGGCGATATAAAGCAAATAGGCGCAGATATAAGCGACTTAGAATATACGCGCGTATTCCGCTCAACGGTTCGTCGCCTGTATGAAGAGTTTGACGGCAAGCAGTTAACGCAGTTGGGGCTTATCTATTCAGTATTGCCATTCATTAACGTTCAGTCGAATACCATTGCGTTTAACCCGGAAGAGCGCGACATGGAACGCATTAGACCTATGACGTTACGACACTTAGCAATGACGCTTGAATATGAGAATCCGCAGAAGCTCAAAACGGCAATGAATGCGGTAAAAGTAGATGGCAGACCCGCCTTTCTATTCTACGAAGATGCCGATAACCGCCGCGAGAAAAGAACCGTAGTCAATCCGAAAGTCGTATTCGGCGGCAATGGCGAAGCGCTCGCGCATGTCAACTTAATGTTTAAGCAAGCGCCGCAAACAGGCGCAAATAACTAAGGAGGAAACACGCATGAAGAACACAACGAAACAACCGAAACAAATTCACCTAACGAAAGAAAACGTCTACCGCTTACGCCAATTCCACGCAATGAGCTTAAAAGAGTTTGCCGCAAAAGTTGGCGTCAGCTTCGTATCTATTCATCGCATCGAAACCGGCGAGCTTAAAATTAGCGAGAAAATGAGCGCGCGCATCGTAGAAGCCTTTGCGTTAACGCCGAATAAGCTCCGCTCCGTTACGATTCACCACAAGAAGAATATCGAAGGATACAAAAACGAGGAGGGCGGCGCCAATGAATAACAGATTGCAGGAACTAATCGCATATTTGCACGCGCTTGCTATTCTACGAAATGGCGGCACTAACTGCAATCGCGAAATTAATGAGCTTATGCAATTAATCAATGCGGAACTATTGAAAGCATCAGAATAAGAAAGGAAT
>NZ_JAKVTG010000039.1 GCF_022489025.1 Planococcus halocryophilus
ACGGCTTCAATACAGCAATAACGGCAATCCAATTAATAAGAAGAAACTGCAAGAGCTTTGCGGAATGTCGCGCGCCCGCTTCTCCGAGTTTTATAAGCGACTAGAAGAAGCGGAGATTTTGCGACATGACAAGGCGACAGGAGACATTTTTATGAGCCATGACGTTATCTATCGCGGCGACCTTAAAGAAATCGGCGCAGACATTAGCGACTTAGAGCATACGCGAGTATTCCGCTCGACGGTTCGCCGCTTGTATGAGGATTTCGGCGGCAGGAAGCTCAAGCAATTGGGGCTTATCTATTCAATATTGCCGCTTATAAACGTTCAAACGAATATCGTTGCGTTCAATCCCGAAGAGAAACTATCGGAGCGGTTGCGTCCAATGAGCGTCAGCAAGCTCGCAATGGTTCTCGAATATGAAGACCCGCAGAAACTAAAGACGGCGCTCAATGCGTTAAAAGTTGACGGCAAGCCTGTGATTCTCTTTGCAGATGACCCTTACAATCGGCGAGAAAAAAGAATCGTAGTCAATCCGAAAGTAGTATTCGGAGGCAATAACGAGGCTTTGCAAGCAATCAACGTCTTATTTAATCAATCATAAACAAGGAGGAAACACGCATGAAGAACACAGCGAAACAACCGAAACAAATTCACCTAACGAAAGAAAACGTCTATCGCTTACGCCAATTCCACGCAATGAGCTTGAAAGAGTTTGCCGCAAAAGTTGGCGTTAGCTTCGTATCTATTCATCGCATCGAAACCGGCGAGCTTAAAATTAGCGAGAAAATGAGCGCGCGCATCGTAGAAGCCTTTGCGCTAACGCCGAACAAGCTCCGCTCCGTTACGATTCACCACAAGAAGAATATCGAAGGATACAAAAACGAGGAGGGCGGCGCTAATGAATAATAGGTTGCAGGAACTAATCGCATATTTGCACGCGCTTGCTATTCTACGTAATGGCGGCACTAACTGCAATCGCGAAATTAATGAGCTTATGCAATTAATCAATGCGGAGCTTTTCGGAGCTACTGAATAAAATATGAAAGGAAA
>NZ_JAKVTG010000004.1 GCF_022489025.1 Planococcus halocryophilus
TGACTGTCGAGGTTTTTATGTTCGCTCTTTTAAATATTAGCGAACGCCTTTCATGAAGCTTTGAATGCGTGGTGCAAAGGCGAACAACGCAATACTTAGAACGATTGAAACGCCACCGATGATTCCGAAATACATCATTTCGTTTTCAACTGTGTAGAACTTAACCAACTGCGCGTTGATAGCTTGAGCAGCAGCGTTAGAAAGGAACCATAAGCTCATCGTTTGAGCTGAGAAAGCGGCAGGAGCCAATTTAGTTGTTGCTGACAATCCAACTGGAGATAGGCAAAGTTCACCTAATACAACGATGAAATAACTAAGAACAAGCCAAAGTGGATTCACCAATGCTGATGGTCCACCGAAATAAGCTGGTAATAAAATAACTAAGAAAGACAAACCGGCAAATAGTAATCCGAGAGAGAACTTTTGCGGAATTGATGGTTGTTTGCTTCCGAGTTTAACCCACATCCAAGCAAAGACTGGTGCTAACATAATGATGAATAATGGATTTAACGATTGGAACCAAGCAGGAGAGATGGTGATTCCTGCAAATTCAAGATCTGTACGAGTATCTGCGTATGCAGCAAGAATTGTTGAACCTTGTTCTTGAATCGCCCAGAACATAACTGACGCGATAAACAAAGGAATATAAGCCAACAAATGTGAGCGTTCCACTTCTGTTGTCTTTTTGCTGCGATACATAACAGTGAAATACAAAATCGGAATTAAGATACCAAAAACCCCGACAGTACCGACAAAACTATTGAACGTCAATAGTCCTGTTGGAATCCCAATAGCAATTGCTGCTGCAATAACTAACACTCCGATAGTGAACGCTTTCATTGTTGCCTTGCGTTCTGAAGGCAATAATGGGTTTGGTACAACAGTTCCTGCCAAGCCAAGATTTTTTTTCTTTGTAAGAACAAAGATTACAAGACCAAAGAACATCCCAACAGCTGCAATACTAAAACCTAAGTGGAAGCTGATTTTCATCCCAACAGTACCAACGATTAATGGCGCTAAGAAACCACCCATGTTGATCCCCATATAGAAAATACTAAAACCTGCATCGCGCCGGTCATCATTTTCTTCATAAATTTCACCGACCACACTCGATACGTTTGGTTTTAATAAACCGGTACCCAGTACAATTAAGACCATTGAAACAAAGAATAAAGCAAGATTTCCAGGTATAGCTAGAGCAATATGCCCAAGCATAATAAGTATCCCACCGTAAAATACGGCTTTAGAAGTACCGAATATCCTGTCAGCTAACCAACCACCTATAATTCCAGACATGTAAACGAGTGATCCATAGATAGACATAATGGATAATGCCGTCGTTTGATCAAGACCAAGTCCACCTTCAGACATTTCGTAATACATATAGAAAACTAGAATGGCTCTCATCCCATAATAAGAGAACCGTTCCCAGAACTCAGTGAAGAATAATGTGAACAACCCTTTTGGATGACCAAAAAAGCCTTTTTGAGGAACGCTTTTAACAATCTCTTGTCGAGAATACTTTTCAGACATCATTCAAACCTCCATTTTGTTTATTCTAACATAATACTTTTTTTAGTTAAAAAAATCAAAATAAATTTTAAAATCAATACTAAAGGCTTCTTTTGCCGTGTAATTAGTCTCATTACAATAAGATATTGTTTTTTTGAAATAGTTATTAAATTCCGAACACTAAATTAATATAGTAAACTTTAATAGTGAATAATTATCTTACCAGATTGTATTGGCCTTTCTCGTTCCTTTATATAGAAGAAACTAATCTATTGTTGGTTATTGATCTGATGTAATCAGAAGAGGATTAAACCTAAGAAAAAAATTTGTCTCGAGTATTGAAAAGTCGGTTTTAAGTTATAGTGTCTATTTACCTGTTATTTGAAAAAACTATTTTTATGTTAAAAAAAAATAATATATCCTATTTAATTACCATATTTAGTAATCTTTAGTTGTTGTTCACTAATTATTCACAATTTTTTTAAATAATAACCATATAAATATTGCTAAAAAACTCAAAGTGCAGTATATTTAAAATAGTTAGAATATTATTTAGGGAGCAGGAATGTAAATGAAACAGTTAAGCAAACGAATCAAGGACTTAAGAGAAGCTAAAGGACTATCTACTGAAGAATTGGCAGAAGCAATCGGCTTTGCGAAAAGCACGGTTTGGGCTTATGAAAGTGGGAAAAAACAAGTCTCTGTAGTACATCTTGAAAGACTTGCTGATTATTTTGAGATTTCGGTCGACAGTTTGTTGGATCGCGACGAACGGACTATTAATGTAGATCTTCAAAATACTAGTTTCTTAAATGACTACAATTTAATGCTAGATGACCAGCCACTAAACCAAACTGAGATTGCTGAGGCTGCCTCATTTATTCAAGTTAAACGCCGTATGGGAACTTATGGTACAGCTACTTCATAATTGTCAAAAGGCCGATATAAAAACCCCGCTCTTTTAAAAGAGCGGGGTTTTTTTGATTACCCATTCTTTTTGTTTAGTTGCTCTTATTCTGGGAAAACAGAAAACATAGCAGAACAAACTCAGGAAGGATGAATTTGATGACTAAGACAGTATTTATTACCGGAGCGGGAAGTGGTTTAGCAAAAGGAACTGCTTTCGGTCTTGCAGAAAAAGGACACAAAGTAATTGCGCCGGTGGAAACAGCTCCACAAGTGACAGCTTTACGCGAGGAAGCGGCTTCAAAAGGACTAGAACTAGAAGTTTTTAAAATGGATATTAAAAATCCCCAGGATTTAGCGCAAATGCTTGAATATGATTTTGATGTTTTCGTAGCCAACGCTGCAGTTAACGAAGGTGGACCTCTTGCAGAAGTGCCGATGTCGAATTTCAGGGAGTTGTTTGAAGTTAATGTCTTCAGCACTTTAGAGACTGCACAAATTGCTGCGCGGAAATTTGTAGATAAAGGAAAAGGGAAAATTGTTTTCATGTCTTCGATGGCTGGCATTACGGCGACACCATACGTAGGCCCTTATACCGCGACTAAACATGCAATTGAAGGAATCGCGGCTACGATGCAAAAAGAACTGAAAGATCATGGTGTACAAGTAGCTACGATTAATCCGGGTGCTTTTGCGACAGGTTTTAATGATCGTAGCGCAGAGGCGAAATGGAAGTGGTACGACGAAGCTATTCACTTCACACGTAAAGAAGACATGGCAGAAGCAGACCAAGCTCTAGAAAATCAATACGACCCTGCCGAAATGATTGAGAAGATGGTTGAAGTTATTCCTCTCGATACGCATAAATTCCGTACCGTCTTCCCAAGCGAAACAGAAAAACAAATGAAAGAAGAAGAAGCGCAGCGGTGGAATATGGAAATTTGAAAATGAAAAGGTTAAATCTGAAGTTAGGAATACTTGTAAGGTAACTCCTGAAGATTAGGGTGTTTTTTGAAATAAATAGGAATATAAGAATCGTCCTTGAAGTGCAAACTTGAAGGGCGATTTTTTTGCCTCTACACAGAAGCTCTTCTCGAGATTCTACCACAGAAAAAGATGCGGAAATGTGGTAAGCTAACTCATACGATACGAGTATTAGGAGTGTTCTATTTTGTTGGAAAGCGCAAAGAAATTACTGCAGTCCCATTTTGGCTATGAGTCATTTCGGGTCGGCCAGGAGCAAGCCATTACGCAAGTTTTTGAAGGGCATAATTCGATTTGTGTCATGCCGACAGGCGGAGGTAAGTCAATGTGCTACCAAATTCCAGCGCTTGTTATGGAAGGGACCACAATAGTTGTGTCGCCTTTGATTTCATTAATGAAAGACCAAGTGGATGCACTTTTAGCAGCGGGTATTCCGGCTGCTTATATAAATAGCTCTCTCGATTTTGATGAAGTCCGAGAGACGCTAATGGATGTTCAACGCGGAGCGATTAAATTGCTTTATATTGCCCCTGAACGATTGGATTCAGAAATGTTCCTGAATGAATTGCAAGGAGTTCATGTCCCATTGATTGCTGTCGATGAAGCTCACTGTATTTCGCAGTGGGGTCATGACTTCCGCCCGAGTTATCGCTTGATTAGCCGGATGACGGAATTGTTTCCAAATAATCCGACGGTGTTAGCACTGACTGCGACCGCTACTCCTCAAGTTCGTGAGGATATTTGTCGAATTTTAAATATCGAAGAACAACATACTGTAATGACAGGTTTTGAACGAGCGAACTTAACCTTTTCGGTTGTACGAGGACAAGACCGTGAGAGATTTGTAAAAGAATATGTGGCAAAAAACGATAAAGAAGCAGGTATTATTTACGCCGCTACGCGCAAAACCGTAGACTCAGTTTACGAGATGCTAATAAAAAAAGGCATTAAAGCGGCCAAGTACCATGCAGGAATGTCAGACAATGAAAGAAAAAGCGGCCAAGAACGTTTTTTGAATGACGAAGTGACAGTCATGGTAGCGACAAATGCCTTTGGGATGGGGATCGACAAATCGAATATCCGATTCGTTATTCATTATCAATTACCCAAAAATATGGAAAGCTACTATCAAGAAGCAGGACGTGCAGGGCGAGATGGTTTGCCTAGTGAATGTATTGTGCTGTATGCGTCACAAGATGTCCAAACCCAACGATTTTTAATCGATCAAGCGCAAGATCCTAGTCGAATTCCTGGAGAATTAATGAAATTGCAGGGGATGGTGGACTACTGTCATACAGAAAATTGCTTGCAGCAATTTATCATCCATTATTTTGGAGATACGGCGGCGGAACCTTGTGGACATTGTGGAAATTGCTTAGATGACCGTGAAAGTCTTGATGTCACGAAAGATGTCCAAATGGTTTTGTCATGTGTGATTCGCATGGGACAAAAGTTCGGAAAAGTAATGACAGCTCAAGTGCTAACCGGGTCGCGCAATAAAAAAGTACTGGATTTTGGTTTTGATAAACTCTCGACTTATGGAATTTTAAAACACCAAAATTCAAAAGAAGTTTCAAATTTAATCGAATTCATGATTTCTCAAGAATTGTTAGCTGTCGAACAAGGGTCGTTTCCAACGATTTACGTTCCTGATGGTGGGAGAGATGTTTTGTTAGGTAAGCGGCAAGTACTAAGAAAAGGCGCAGTAATAACAAAACAGATTGCTACAAACGATCCTTTATTCGAAGAATTGCGTGTTATTCGAAAAAAATTAGCAGATGAAGCCGGTGTTCCTCCTTTTGTCATTTTTTCTGATAAAACATTACAAGATATGGTCGCAAGAAAACCGGAAAACGAAGCTGAATTTTTAGAAGTGAATGGCGTAGGTGCCAATAAACTCGAGAAATATGGAGAAGCATTCTTAGTGGCAATCCACTCTTTTAATGCGATGGAAAATGAATAAATATAAACAAAAAAACCCCATATGAAATGGGGTTTTTTAATTTTTAAATTGTCTGACTTGTATAAATATACATTGTTTTATTATAGGGATATTTTGTTTAGTAATCGGGAAATGGAAGCGTTTTCATTGGTTTGATGGGGATTCAGGACTATTATTAATATTTTTTTACTTAGGGGAATTGTATATATATTCAGACTTATGATATACTATCAAAATATTATGACACATGAGTGTTATGAAGGAGGCGGTTTGATGAGTAAAAAAGAGTATCCAATCCCACAAGGACTTTATCATCCAGATCAAGAGCATGAGGCGTGCGGAATAGGGATGATCGCCAATATCAATGGGGAAAAATCACACGCAATTGTACAGAATGCGATTAATATACTGTGTAACCTAGAACACCGTGGCGGACAATCCTCAGATACAAGCACTGGAGATGGCGCTGGAATTTTGACTCAAATTCCACATCGCTTTTTCCTTAAGCAATGTGAAAAAGAAGGAATTACCTTGCCTGAAGAAGGAAAGTACGGCATCGGTATGCTCTTTATGCCGCAAGATTATGATTTACGCATGAAAACAAAAGAAATGATTCATCAAATTATCCAAGAAGAAGGACAAATTTGTCTTGGATGGCGTCCGGTACCGGTTAATGATTCATTTGTTGGTAAAGTGGCATCAAAAACTAAGCCAGTTATCCGACAAGTATTTATAGGTGCTGCACAAGGTTTAGAAGACCGAACCGACCTTGAGCGACGACTTTATATTATTCGTAAGCGAGTAGAACAAGCTATGCTCGGAAAAGACGATTTTAAAGACGTTTATTTTAGCAGTCTTTCAGCAGGCACGATTGTTTACAAAGGCATGCTTATCCCGGAACAATTAGATTCATTTTATATAGACCTCAACCACCCTGAATTCAAATCAGCGTTGGCTCTAGTCCACTCTCGCTTTAGTACGAATACCTTCCCAAGCTGGCAGCGTTCACATCCGAACCGCTACTCAATCCACAATGGAGAATTTAATACCTTAAGAGGTAACGTCAATTGGATGCGCGCTCGCCAAGTGCTTTGCGAATCGCCTGCATTCAATGAACAAGATCTTCAAAAAGTCTTACCTGTTATTGATGAGACAGGCAGTGACTCTTCAATGTTCGATAACTGCTTTGAATTTTTGCATTTATCTGGAAGATCTCTGGCGCATACTGCAATGATGATGGTACCAGAACCATGGGTTAATGATCCAACGATTAAAAAAGAGAAAAGAGATTTCTATGAATATCATAGTACTTTAATGGAACCGTGGGACGGTCCTGCTGCTCTCGTCTTTACTGATGGTAAGCAAATAGCAGCTTGTCTTGACCGCAATGGTCTACGCCCTGCCCGTTATTATGTGACGAAAAGTGGCATGATCGTTATGGGTTCAGAAGTCGGTGCATTGGATATTTTTGCGGATGATATTATTTACAAAGACCGCTTGCGTCCGGGGAAAATGCTGTTAGTTGATTTAGAAGAAGGCAAAATCATTCCGGATGAAGAAATCAAACTTCAAATAGCGGGAGAAATGCCTTATAAAGATTTTATCGATAAAAATATGTTTGATATGGAAGATCTTCCGGAACCGGTAATGCCAGCGGAATCTACTGATGCAGAACCTTTGATCAAAAGGCAATTGGCTTTTGGTTATACAATGGAAGAAGTTCAAAAAATCGTTAAACCGCTAGCGACTGAAGGAAAAGATCCTGTCGGTTCAATGGGATATGATTCTCCATTAGCTGTTTTATCGAAAAAGCCACAACTTCTTTACAATTATTTCAAACAATTATTTGCCCAAGTAACGAATCCACCGATTGATGCGATTCGTGAACATATTATTACAGCTGCGCGGACCACTATTGGTGCCGAAGCTAACTTAGTTCAACCAACACCGGAAAGTGCTCGTCATATTCGATTAGAAACACCGATTTTAACAAATGCAGAACTAGAAAAATTACGTCAGCAAGACATTCCGGCTTTTAAGCCTGCTACAATTTCGATTTTATTCAAAAAAGATGAAGGCACAGCAGCGATGGAAAAAAGATTAGACGCAGTCTTTGCGGAAGCAGATCAAGCCATTAAAGAGGGTGCCAAACTGCTTATTTTATCCGATCGTGGCGTAAACGAAGAGTATGCAGCAATTCCTGCACTTTTAGCAGTGTCAGGTTTGCATCATTATTTGATTCGCCAAGAAACGCGTATTCAAATGAGTATATTGCTTGAATCTGCAGAACCTCGTGAAGTGCATCATTTTGCCGCTCTTCTTGGATACGGCGCAGAAGGCATTAACCCTTACTTAGCTTTTGATACAATTGAAAACCTAATCGAAATAGGCGATATTCCAAATGTTAGCTTTGAAGAAGCAGAAACGACTTACGTCAAAGCTGTCACAGATGGCATTATCAAAGTATTGTCCAAAATGGGTATTTCCACGATTCAAAGTTATCGTGGTGCTCAAATTTTTGAAGCTGTCGGCATCCATATGGATGTAATCAATAAATACTTTACTCGTACTTCTTCACGTTTGGGCGGAATTGGTCTTGATATCATTGCACAAGAAGTGCTCATGAGACATGCCGCTGCTTATCCTGTAGCTCAAGGAGACGATCAAGCGCTAGAATCGGGTGATGAATTCCAATACCGTGAAAATGGAGAAAATCATCAATACAACCCGAAAACAATTCACACATTGCAACACGCATGTCGTACGAATAACTATGACGTCTTTAAAAAATATACAAATTTGCTAACCGATGAAAAGGCGAATCTTCAATCGTTGCGCGGCTTAATGTCCTTTAAGGAACGAACGCCAGTACCGATTGACGAAGTCGAAACGGTTGAAGAAATTTGTGCGCGCTTTAAAACAGGGGCCATGTCATATGGTTCTATTAGTAAAGAAGCACACGAAGCTCTTGCTGTAGCGATGAACCGCATTGGTGGAAGAAGTAATTCAGGAGAGGGAGGAGAAGAAACTTCTCGTTTTATCCCTGATGAAAACGGAGATAACCGTCGTAGCGCGATTAAACAAGTCGCTTCTGGTCGTTTTGGCGTCACTAGCCATTATTTAGTGAATGCTGATGAGATTCAAATTAAAGTAGCGCAAGGAGCTAAACCAGGAGAAGGTGGACATTTACCAGGGAAGAAAGTTTACCCGTGGATTGCAGAAGTTCGTGGCTCTACTCCAGGTGTAGAACTGATTTCACCACCACCACATCACGATATTTATTCAATTGAAGATTTAGCGGAATTGATTTTTAACTTAAAAAATGCCAACCCTACTGCTCGTATTAGCGTTAAATTAGTATCGGCTGTCGGTGTCGGAACCATTGCGGCGGGTGTTGCAAAAGGTCGTGCGGATGTTGTATTAATTAGTGGTTATGACGGAGGAACTGGAGCGGCGCCAAAAACAAGCTTGAAGCATACCGGTCTGCCTTGGGAAATCGGTTTGGCGGAAACGCATCAAACGCTTTTGTTAAATGGTCTGCGTGATCGAATTGTTGTCGAAACAGACGGTAAAATGATGACTGGTCGCGATGTTGTAACAGCGGCTCTACTTGGAGCTGAAGAATTTGGATTCTCAACCGCGCCTCTTGTAGTACTGGGATGCGTCATGATGCGCGTTTGTCATTTGGACACGTGTCCTGTCGGCATTGCAACTCAAAATCCAGAGTTACGTGAAAAATACGGCGGAGATCCAGAGCATGTTGTTAACTTTATGCGCTTTATCGCACGAGAAGCGCGAGAACTAATGGCAGAACTCGGTTTCCGTACGATCAATGAAATGATTGGTCGAACAGATGTGATCGAAGCGAATCAGGCAATCGACCATTGGAAAGCGGGTGGCATCGATTTAACGGCTCTGTTGTATCAGCCAGACTTGCCAGAAAAAGTAGGTCGCTATGCAACGATTAAACAAAATCACGAATTGGAAAAAACTTTAGATTATCAAGAACTATTGCCGCGTTGTAAAAAAGCCATCGAAACAGGTGAACGTGTCGAAGTGGCTACGGCAATTCGTAATATTCATCGAGCAACAGGAACCATTGTCGGTAGTGCAATTTCTAAGCGTTACGGTGCAGAAGGATTGCCAGAAGATACCATCAACTTAAATTTCCAAGGGTCAGCCGGACAAAGTTTCGGAGCATTTATTCCAAAAGGAATGACGATGAATTTAATCGGAGATGCCAATGATTTTGTTGGAAAAGGGTTGTCGGGCGGTAAAATACTGGTGTATCCAGCGCTGGATTCAACGTTCCTTCCTGAGAAAAATATCATTATCGGGAATGTTTCGTTTTATGGAGCATCTGCCGGTGAAGCTTATATTTATGGTGTAGCAGGAGAGCGCTTTGCGGTCAGAAACAGTGGAGCAAACATTGTTGTCGAAGGTGTCGGGGATCATGGCTGCGAATATATGACAGGCGGTCGAGTCGCAATTCTTGGTCAAACCGGCAAAAACTTTGCGGCAGGCATGTCTGGAGGCGTTGCATATGTCCTTGACGAAGAAGGTACATTTAGCAAACGTTGCAACGCAGAGATGGTTCATTTACAGCCACTTGCGGAACCAGCGGAAATCGAAGAATTACGTGAAATGATCAAGAAACATGTGCATTATACAAGCAGTCGCAACGGAACGCGCTTATTAGCAAATTGGGATATTTATTCTGCTAAATTTGTACGTGTTATTCCGAAAGCTTATCTTCAAATCAATGAACGAATTGATAAGTTACAAAGCGGTGGAATGACAAGAGACGAAGCTGAAATGGCGGCATTTGAAGAAAGTAAAATGGCTGGAGCAGGGAAATAAGTCTGCTGTCACTCAAAATGATTTAACCAAGTGATTTTTAAAACGAGCAATTGTGTATAGGAGGGAAACTATGGGGAAACCAACAGGATTTATGGAATACGACAGGCAAACAGTCAAAGAGCGCAAACCGGCTGAACGGACAAAAGACTGGAACGATTACACCATCCCTTTATCGAATGAAGAAGTTGCAAAGCAAGGTGCACGTTGTATGGATTGTGGAGTGCCAACTTGTCATACGGGAATGGAACTGGATAATGTAACGACAGGATGCCCTGTAAACCATCTTATTCCGGAATGGAATGATCTTGTCTATCGTGACCAATGGAAAGAAGCATTGCACCGAGAGCATCTGAAAAATAATTTCCCAGAGTTTACCGGAGTGGCATGTCCAGCACCTTGTGAAGGCGCCTGTGTATTAGGCATTAACGAACCGCCTGTAGCAATACGCACAGTAGAGCGTTCCATCATTGAACGTGGATTTGCAGAAGGTTGGGTAGTGCCAGAGCCACCTAAAACACGTACCGGCAAAAAAGTTGCGGTCATCGGTTCTGGTCCGGCAGGCCTTGCAGCAGCAGCTCAGTTAAATAAAGCGGGCCATCTAGTAACGGTCTTTGAAAAAAGTGACCGTGTTGGAGGCTTGCTAACATACGGAATTCCGGAAATGAAACTACCATACGACATGGTAACAAGACGTGTGAATATCCTTGAGCAAGAAGGCATTACATTCATTACAAGTGTAGAAGTAGGGAAGAACTATCCTTCTTCAAAACTAAAAGCAGACTTCGATGCGGTAATCATGTGTACAGGATCGACTGTGCACCGGAATATTGATGTAGAAGGTCGCGACTTAAAGGGTGTACACTTTGCGATGGACTTTTTGCATGCTAGTACAAAAAGTTTACTAGATTCAAACTTGGAGGATGGCAATTATATTTCCGCAAAAGATAAAAACGTCATCGTTATCGGAGGCGGAGACACGGGTACAGATTGTTTAGCGACATCGGTACGTCATGAGTGTAAGAGTCTTGTTCAATTTGATGTCTATGACAAAAAAGGTGCGATTCGTGACGAAAAAGGCAATCCGTGGCCGCAGTATCCAAAAGTTCATCGAATCGAGTATGGTCATAAAGAAGCAGCAGCAACTTTCGGAGAAGATCCACGAGCTTATGCTGTTATGACTAAAAAGTTTGTTGGCAATGAACAGGGTGAATTAAAAGAAGTGCATACAGTCAATGTGAAATTGAAAATTGACGAACAAGGTAATCGAATTCGTGAAGAAATTCCAGGTACTGAAAAAGTCTGGAAAGCTGACTTAGTGTTAATCGCCATTGGATTTAGTGGACCTGAACAAGATCTACTTCAACAATTGGAAATTGAGACAGAGCTGAATTCAAGAGCAAAAGCAGAGTATGGCAAATACAATACGAGTGTAGAAGGCATTTTTGCAGCAGGCGATGTGCGTCGTGGTCAAAGTTTAATCGTTTGGGCGATAAACGAAGGTCGTGAAGCGGCGCGCGAATGTGATCGTTTCTTAATGGGCACTACTGTCTTACCATAAATAAAAAATCATTCTTTCAAGCTGCGACAAACTCGAATTCGAAGTTGTCGCAGCTTTTTTTGTGGAGGATATGTTTTTAGTAAGATAGCTAATAAGTCATTGTAGAAGTTCAGTAGAATGTATATACTATATTAGTGAAGAGTTGGAATTTATAGTAAAAAAATGATGATAATATACATTATTTTACGTGTAAATACACTGAAATTTTATACTCTCTAACAAAATAGAAACTAGGAGGAATAAATATGTTTAAAAAAGGTTTAATCGTTGCTTTGCTTTCTGTGCTTATGGCTATGGGAATGGGTATGAACGTACTTGCAGAAATCAATGTACCACCAGTTGAATATGATACTTCAAAAGAAATGACACCTGAAATTGCGGCAATCATTGAAAGTATCGAAAAAGCAAATGTGAAAATTTATACAGAAATCGAAAAAGTCCAAGTTGAGACTAATGAAATGTACAAAAACTATCTTGAAGAGCTAAAAATTACTCAAGGCGAAGCGCAAAAAGCAGCTTTATGGGAGAAATATGATAGCAAAATTACTGAGAAAATTAAGAGCTTAGATATGAAAACTCAAAGCATTACGAAAAAAGAAGTAGAAAAGGCTGGAATTGCGGGAGTCACAGTTGAAGTAGTATGGATTACGGTAAAATTTGCTGATCGTGAAGCAAAAATTGATCCAATGGTAGGCGTTGGTTGGTAAAAATATTTCCTAAAAAATTAATAAAAGTGTAAAATAAAAGCATAGAGCATTCTATGCTTTTATTTTTTATATATGAGGAAGTGGATTTATGAAAGGCTTGGAAATATTAGAGAATGGGTTTCTTGAAAAAGTTAATAACGGAAGTACGACGCTCAGTTTACTTGGTCGTGGTGAAGGAATTGAACTGATGAAACAAGCCTTTTTAAAAGATACGCTAATTATTCTTTTTCCAGGAGAGAACGATACAGTCCAAGAATTTTACTATGTTCTAGAGGGACAAATGGAAGTAGAAATAGATAACGAAAAACGGTTACTTAAAGCACATGATTGTTTTTCGGCAAAAAAATTAGAACAAGAAGTGTATTTTACAGCCAAAACAGATGTCACTTTTTTATCGATTTCAACAGCGCCTACTTTTCATTATATGAGCGATGTCATTAAAGAGTTGCGCAAGATAGGGAAAGCTGTCGAAAAAAAAGATCGTTATACACATAAACACAGTTCTCGAGTAGCTCATTATGCAGTTAAGACAGCATCTAAAATGAAACTAAGAAAAGAACAAACAGAGGGCTTGTTATTAGCCTCTATATTGCACGATATAGGGAAGATCAATATTCCAGAAGAAATTTTGAAGAAACCAGGAAAACTTACAAACGAAGAATTTGATTTGATGAAAACTCATCCGGGCGAAGGGGCTGCTATGATTCGTGAAACGCCATATGCGGATATTGCAGACATCATTGAACAGCATCATGAGCGTGTGAACGGAAGAGGTTATCCGTTCGGACTAAAAGGTGATGAAATCTTGATAGAAGCTAAAATCATTGGTGTTTGCGATACGTTCGATGCGATGACAGAAGATCGAGCCTACCGCGCTGCTTTGTCTGCTGAATATGCAATGGCCGAAATTAACAGCTTGATCGGGATTCAATATGATGAGGAAGTTGTTAAAGCCTTTGAACAGGTTTTAAAAGAAGAAGGGAAATTAAATTTATAACTAGTGAGACACCGATGATATATTGAGGTGTCTTTTGTTTTGAGTGAAATGTTTGAAAATGAATAATTTAGTCAATACTTTATACAAAATAGTTTATATACTTACGAAGAGGAGAGGTTCATATGTCTAGAAAATCATCAGGTGGGATATTCGGTAAGCTCGTGTTAATCGGTCTCGGTGCGGTAATAGGTGCGGCAATGACTCAACAAAAAACGATGACAGGCGGCACTACTCAAACCAGTAAAGAAGACATAAAAGCAAATATTAAAAAAGGGCTCGATCGGTTTAATGAACAATCTGGTGGCATGGTTGATAAAGTAAAACCAACGGTCAACAAAGCTGTAGAAAAAGTAAAAACAGCAATAGACGCTCAGCAAGAAATGATGAATAAAGAAAAAGAAGTATTGGATAAAGCCAATAAAGAATTTCAAGAGTCGACTACCAAGTCAGCAGACAGTTCTAAAGGTGATACTGGTGAAAGTTCTTCAGACCCTAATAAGCCGACAGGTGGAGTTTATGGCGGAAGCACCGAATATAGCGAATCTTTGAAAAAAAATCCATCATCTTCAGAAGATTCAACATTTGGAAAATGATTTTGTTATAATAGAAGTATGATAAGCTATGCGCGTTTGCAGAAACGGCATAGCTTTTTCTTACTCATTTTTTGTCTGAATATTCTATGTATTGAAGGGGGTCACCGGTTTGTTCAAAACTTATTCAACTGGAGCATTTTTTGATGAAATGTTTATGCCGAATGGAAAGCCGAAAACGCATTATCGAAAATTTTTTGAAGTGCTACAAAGGTTTTCAAAAGATGAACTCAGAGAAAAACATGAGACCGCTCAATTGTCTTTTTTAAGGCAAGGCATTACATTCACTGTTTATAACAATAATGTGGGTACTGAAAGAACAATGCCTTTTGATTTTGTGCCGATTATCATTCCTTCTGAAGACTGGGACGTTATTGAAAAAGGGATGGTTCAGCGTGCAGAAGCACTCAATCAATT
Organism: Planococcus halocryophilus; assembly: GCF_022489025.1. Classification (GTDB taxonomy): domain Bacteria; phylum Bacillota; class Bacilli; order Bacillales_A; family Planococcaceae; genus Planococcus; species Planococcus halocryophilus_A. Next base: position 14,474 of record NZ_JAKVTG010000004.1, read on the forward strand.
TTTAGAAGATGTTTATAACGAAAAGCGCATTCTTCAAGATGGAATCATCCCAAGACGATTAGTGGAAGAAAACCCCTATTATTACGACGAACAAGTAAAAGGAATTGATATTCCACTGAAAAACCATATTTTTTTAGCTGGAATTGATTTGATTCGTGATGAAGATGGAAAATATCATGTGCTTGAAGATAACTTACGTAATCCTTCGGGCTTGTCATACGTATACCAAAATCGATATGTCATGCGCCAAGTGTACCCCGAATTTTTCGCTAGTCAGTCTGTTCATACCCTCGAGCACCAGCTGTCGTATTTGCATCAAGCGATACTAGATCATGCCCCAGAATCGAGAAAAGACAAGGCTTTTGCAGTACTGTTAACACCAGGGATGTATAACTCTGCTTATTATGACCATGTGTTTTTAGCTCAGCAGATGGGCATCGATTTAGTAGAAGGACGGGACTTGATCGTCAAAAAAAATATTGTCTATATGAAGTCTATGAGAGGCTTGAAACGGGTAGATATCATCTATCGTCGAATTGATGATGATTATTTAGATCCGGAAGCATTTTTAGCCGAATCTGCGTTAGGTGTTCCAGGACTTTTGATGGCTTATAGAAAAGGAAATGTAGCCATTTTAAATGGCATTGGCAACGGAGTGGCAGATGATAAAGCCATTTATGCTTATGTTCCTGATATGATTCGCTATTATTTAGGGGAAGAACCTATCATCGATAATGTGAAAACCTATCTATTAGACAATAAAGAAGAGCGAGAATGGGTATTGGATCACTTACACGAATTGGTAGTGAAAAATGTTGGTGCGTCGGGTGGCTACGATATGCTTGTTGGACCACACGCATCTGAAGAACTGATCGAAATATTCCGTGAGAAAATCATTGAAACGCCCCATCAATACATTGCTCAGCCAACGATTAAATTATCTCGTGCCCCTGCATATCAAGGAGAAGACTTTTACCCATGCCACGTCGATTTGCGAGTTTTTGTGGTGAGAGGCGAAGATACACATGTTATGCCAGGCGGACTTTCCCGTGTTGCGTTAAAAGAAGGGTCGCTTGTCGTCAATTCTTCACAAGGTGGCGGTGGAAAAGATACGTGGGTGTTCAAAAATAAAGAAGAAGAGGGGGACACCTGATGCTTAGTCGTGTAGCGAATTCGTTGTATTGGATGTCGAGAAATGTAGAAAGGGCAGAAAACAACGCTCGTATACTAGACGTACAATTATTGCAGATGATTGAAGCCTCTGATGAAGAGTTGGCACGAGGCAGTGATTGGAAGTTGGTTTATGAGATTTGTGCTTCGACAGAAACTATGGAGAAAATAAAATCTATGCCAAGTTATCAAGAAGACCAACTTGTTTATTATTTAGCGATGGAAGAAAGCAATTTCAACTCTGTCGCAAGCTGCGTGAAAGTCGTTCGAGAAAATGCACGAATTAGTAGAGACCATATTCCAGATGATTATTGGGAAGCATGGAATCGCTGTTATTTAACCTTACAAGAGATGGATCAACAAAGCTGTACGGTCAAAGAAATGCGCGACTTCCTAGAGCAGGTTAAATTAACCTCATTGATTACACAAGGAATTGTGGAATCTTCAATGCCTCGAGGCGTACCCTATCAGATTATTAAAATTGGTAAATGGTTAGAACGTGCTGAAAAAACAGCGCGTATCTTAAATGTAGTTTGCGAGCGAACGTTAGAGCGTTCGCTTCAAACGCAGTCTGAAGATTATTATTATTGGCTGGCCGCTTTACGTATGACCAATGGTTATAATGCCTATTTAAAAATGAATCCACCCCAAATGAAACCCAAAAAAGTATTGTCGTTTCTCATAGCCAATACCAGTTTTCCACGATCGATTCGCTATTGTCTGGCACATGTAAGACAGGCAGTTGACGAATTGGAAGGTGGGAAAATTTCACATTATTCATGGGAGCTTTATGCAAAACTAGATCAATTGCAAAAAGAGTTTAAAGAAGTCAGTATGGATGAATTGAACTCGGATGAAATTATGGGATTTCTAAATGATTTCCAAAACGGTTGCAATGAAGTCGGTCACATTTTTTCGAAAACCTATTATTTAAGCGATTCCGAGACGAAATTGGCAGAATCTAGCCAATCACAGAGCATGGGCGCGAAAGGAATAACTACTATGAAATATAAGATTGAACATACGAATATATTCAAATACGACACCATTGTGGATCAAAGTATGAACTCAATTCGCTTAAAGCCAAGAACAGATGAATGTCAGCGACTACTCTCTTATCGCGCAGAAATAACACCTGCCTCTTTAACGAAAGAACATATCGATATTTGGGGCAATCACGTAGAAACCTTTTTCATTGCGGAGCACCACCAGCACTTAGAAGTTAAGACAAGCTCTATAGTCAGTATTCAAAAAAGTCCATTTATCCATAGAATAGATTATTCGCCCGAAATGAACGCTATTTTTCATTCGCAATTATTCGGAGAGCATTATTTGGCCTTTTTAAGTAACACAGCTTACACGTATTTAACCCCTGAACAAATGAGTCAAATTGATCGGGAACTTGGAACGATGAAAAACCCAGTTCAATATGCGATTGATGTCATGGAATATATTCATGAACATTTTACTTATGACGGAGATTCGACTACTGTTCATACAAAAGCAGAAGAATCATTTACGCTCAAAAAAGGCGTATGCCAAGATATTACACACGTAATGCTTGGTATTTTGAGAAGTAAACATATTCCTGCACGTTACGTTAGCGGATATTTGTATGTAGGGGAAAACTCTGCACTTGTTGGTGATGCCGCGAGTCATGCGTGGGTAGAAGTGATGGTTCCAGGTATTGGTTGGGTTGGTTTAGATCCAACAAACAATGTGGAGGCCTTGGAAAATCACATACGCATTGGCGTTGGGCGCGATTACAATGATGTGAGCCCTGTTCAAGGTGTGTACCGAGGTGGTAGTCAGTCATTAGACGTAAAAGTTTCCGTAAGCTTAATGGATCAATGACAAGTACGGTGCATAAAAGCCAGATATAACTTAATAATCGTTTAACTGCAGAATTTTCTAATCCGTGCGATAATAAAAGAACCTGAAATTTTTGAACGGAGATGGAGAATAATTATGAGTAACAAAAAATTTAACGAATACAACATTAGTGAGCAGATCGTAAAAGCACTTGATGGACTTGGCTATACAGAACCAACAGAAGTACAGGAAAAAGTTATCCCTGTTGCACTTTCTAAAACTGACCTAACGGTAAAGTCGCAAACCGGGAGCGGAAAAACAGCTGCATTTGGCATTCCAATTTGTGAGTTAGTTGACTGGGAAGAAAATAAACCTCAAGCATTGATTTTGACGCCAACACGGGAACTAGCAGATCAAGTAAAAGAAGACGTAACGAATATTGGGCGTTTTAAACGCATTAAAGCAGCAGCAGTCTATGGCAAGCAACCTTTTGCATATCAGCAAGCGGAACTCAAGCAGAAATGCCATGTTGTAGTTGGAACTCCAGGTCGTGTGTTAGATCATATCGAGCGCGGCACATTAAACTTAGAACGAATTGAGTACCTTGTTCTTGATGAAGCGGATGAAATGTTGAATATGGGATTTGTTGAACAAGTAGAATCGATTATTAACAAATTACCAAAACAGCGTACAACGATGCTTTTTTCAGCAACACTGCCTGAAAATGTAGAGAAGTTACAGAAAAAATACATGATTGATCCTCAGCATATCGAAATTGCATCTACAGAAAATTTGACAGATCAAATTGATCATTCGTTATTTGTTGTAGCGGAACAAAAGAAATTCTCGTTGTTACGTGATGTGACCATTGTTGAAAATCCAGACAGCTGCATTATTTTCTGCCGGACAAAAGACAATGTAGATTTTGTAATGGAACAATTAGAAAAACATTATTACACATGTGATAAATTGCATGGTGGTATGTTGCAAGAAGACCGGACTGCGGTTATGAATGAATTTAAGCGTGGAGAATTCCGTTATTTAGTAGCAACCGACGTAGCAGCTCGTGGAATTGATATCGACAGCATTACGCATGTCATTAATTATGACTTGCCGATGGAGAAAGAAAGTTATGTGCACCGTTCAGGTCGTACAGGACGTGCTGGAAAAACAGGGAAAGCAATTTCGTTTGTATCGCCAAACGAGGACAAATTTTTAGCTGAAATTGAAGATTATATCAGATTTGAAATTCCGCGTAGAACAGCACCTTCAGTTCATGAGATAGATGCAGCAATGCTTGCATTTACAGAAAAGCTAGAAAGTCGTCCGAAATTAAAGAAAAACAAAAACGAGCAAGTCAATAAAGATATTTTGAAACTATATTTTAACGGTGGGAAGAAAAAGAAATTACGTGCTTTTGACTTTGTCGGAACGTTAACAAGCATTCCAGGAGTGACAGCTGAAGATATTGGGATCATCAAAATTCAAGATACGGTAACATATATCGATATTTTGAACGGTAAAGGTCCAATGGTGCTAAAAGCTATGAAAGATAAGACGGTAAAAGGCAAGATATTGAAAGTTCATAAAGCAAACAAATAATCAGAAAACACGTACTCTTAAAGAGTGCGTTTTTTTTTATTTCCCAGGGAATAAATTGCTCATGTATCATATGGAGTGGTCTAATAGTCTTTTTAAAACCCAGTATTTAGGTGAAAAATTAAGACTTAACAATACTTATGTCATAAAAAGAAGTCGTTTTGTAATGAAACTTGACTCTAATTGTTACACGTCTGTAATATTGCCGTGCTATTTTGGTTGTACTAAGAAAAAGCAAAGGGGATAGCGGATTGAAAAAACTATTGATGGTCTTGAGTTTTGCACTGATTTTATTCCTAGGCACTTCGATTGAGAGTTCAGCAGCATCAAACGTATACATAGTAAAAAGTGGAGATTCATTATATAAAATTTCAAAAATGAACAACGTATCAGTCGGTAACTTAAAAGCTTGGAACGGTTTAAAGTCTAATACGATTTATCCAAATCAAAAACTTAAATTGAAAAAAGCTACAGTAAAAACAGTTTCTAAAAAAGCTACTGCTTCTAAAAGTGGAAGTTCAACAGTATACACAGTGAAACGTGGAGATACACTATATAAAATTTCAAAATCGCAAAAAGTGTCAGTTAGTAACTTAAAAGCGTGGAATGGCTTAAAGTCTAGTACGATTTATCCAAACCAAAAACTTAAGTTAAATAAAACGGCAGCAACACCCGTTTCTAAAAAAACAACTCCTTCTCGTTCAACGAGCGGATCTGTAGCAAAAGAATTCACAGTTAGTGCGACTGCCTATACGGCATACTGCAGAGGATGTTCTGGTATTACGAAAACAGGCATTAACTTAAAGAAAAATCCGGGACTTAAAGTTATTGCAGTGGATCCTAGAGTTATTCCATTAGGATCCAAAGTTCATGTAGAAGGTTATGGCTACGCGGTTGCTGGAGATACAGGAAGTGCAATCAAAGGAAACAAAATTGATGTTTTCATCCCAACTCAAAGCAATGCGCTTCGATGGGGACGCAAGAACGTTAAAATAAAAATATTAAACTAATACAAATCCAGCTCATTTTGTGAGCTGGATTTTTTTATGGATTAAGATTTTTTGATAAGAAATAGATTAAATATATAAATTTGTTGGAATTATCATCGAGCATTCTCTAAACATTCATCCCTAAACATGATGAAAGACATAAAAAAGATCGAAAGAGGGTAAATTCAAATAAATAGTCTTTTTTAAAACCGAGCGGTATAATATTTGTATAACTATTGTAGAGTTTTACCGAAGAGTTGAAATGGAGGCATCTGTTATGTCAGAGAGAATGATCGTGATAGGCGCAGGCCCAGGTGGATTGGCCGCAGCTATGTTGTTGGCAAGTAGAGGATATCAAGTGGATGTCTATGAGAAACAGCCATGGGTAGGTGGCCGAAATGCAGAGCTACGCCTTGGTGAGTTTACGTTTGATACTGGTCCCACTTTTTTGAGCATGTTGCATTTAGTTGAAGAGTTGTTTGAAGTAACAGGTCGTAAGTTAAAAGATTACATGAATGCTATTGAACTAGATCCGATGTATGAATTAGTTTTTGAAGATGAAAATTTGGTGATGACTCGAAATAACCAAGAAATGAAAAAACAAATCAATGAAAAATTCGAAGGCGATGGAGACGGTTATGAACGCTTCATGAAAGAAACAGGCAAGAAATTGGAAGCCTTGTCGCCAATGTTGCAATCGAAGATGGATAGCTATTTTGATATGGTCCATCCTAAAGTCTTAAAAGCTTTGCCGGAACTTGAAATAAACAAAACTTTATATGATGTCTTGTCTCGTTATTTTAAAGATGAACGATTGAAAATGGCTTTTGCTTTCCAATCCAAGTATTTAGGAATGTCTCCGTGGGAATGCCCTGGCGCATTTTCAATCCTTTCTTATATGGAGCATGCTTATGGCATTTATCACCCTATTGGTGGGGTAAATCAATTATCGCAAGCAATGGCGAAAGTAGTAGAAGAGTTAGGCGGTAAAATCCATACGAGCACAGGCGTTAAAAAACTATGGATAGAAAACCGTAAAGTCAAAGGAGTAGACCTTGAAAATGGCAAGCGCGAAAGAGCAGACCAAGTCATTATTAACGGTGATTTTGCACATGTTATGAACAATTTGGTCGAACCGGGAATTTTAAAAAAATACACACCGGAGAAGTTGGCGAAGAAAAAATATTCATGCTCTACATTTATGCTCTACTTAGGTCTCGATAAAAAATACGATCTTTCTCACCATACGATTATATTTGCAAAAGATTATAAGAAGAATGTGGAAGAAATGACGAAATCGCGTATTCTCTCTGCAGACCCTTCAATTTATGTGCAAAATGCTAGTGTTACAGATCCGACCTTAGCACCAGAAGGGAAATCGGCATTATATATTTTAGCACCAGTGCCAAATAACTTTAGTGATATTGGATGGGAAAATGAACAACAGGCGTTCCGTGAATTGGTGCTAGACACCATAGAAGAAAAGTCGGAATTTAAAAACCTTCGAGATCATATAGAAGTTGAAAAAATGTTGACACCTATGGGCTGGCAGGAAGATTATTCAGTTTATCAAGGAGCGACTTTTAATTTGGGACATCAATTAACTCAAATGATGGTTTTCCGCCCTCACAACAAATTCGAAGAGCTAGAGAATTGCTGGTTAGTCGGTGGTGGCACGCATCCGGGAAGTGGCTTGCCAACAATTTTGGAATCGGCACGTATTACAACTAACGGTATTCTGGAGCAGCATGGCAAAAAAGGGATTCCAATCTTGCCTCTTCCAGTAATGGAGGGATTTGCATGAAAATCGCTATGATTGGTGGTGGCGTTGGGGGTATGATGGGCGCTTTGTATTTAAGCAATATGGGCTTTGATGTCACCATTTTTGAAAAAGAGAAAAAGTTGGGTGGTCGTTTAACATTTGTTGAGCGTGATGGCTTTAAAATTGATCAAGGACCTACTATTGTGTTGCTATCAGAAATGTTTCAAGATCTTCTTCAACAAGCAGGGATACCAGCAGAGGATACCGAATTGTTATTATGTGACCCACTTTATTCCATTCGCTTTCCGGACGGAGTTGTCTATACAAAATATCCGGACATTGATCGTCAGTTAGAGGAAATCGAAAACGTCTTCCCGACTGAAAAAGAAGGATTTCTTCGATTTATTTCAGAAGGACGAGAGCGTTTTAAAATCGGCAAATCTTCATTCTTAGAGCACTCATTTGTTAAGAAAGCTGATTTTTTCACAGCAGGTAACATAAAAAAATTGATGAAGTTAAAACCTCAACAATCGGTAAACAAACTCATGTCGAATTATTTCCGCGACGAAAGACTGCAATTAGCTTACTCCTTGCAGTCTTTGTATATCGGTGGAGACCCTTTCCGTGCTCCAGCCATGTACGCTCTTGTTCCTTTTAGTGAACATGAACACGGCGTATATTATTTGAAAGGCGGATATGGCAGTCTTATTCCTGTGTTAGAAAAAGAGCTTCAATCACGCAAAAACGTAACGATCAAAACAAACAGTCCGGTTAATCAAATCGTGACAGAAAACCAAAAAGCTATCGGTGTTGAAACAGCAACGGGTTTTGAAGCGTTCGATGCGGTTGTTTATAACGGTGATTTTCCTGGCATTGAAAAAGTATTACCTGAACAGAAAAAGAAAAGTTACACAGCATCTTCTGGGTGCGTATTATTGTATTTTGGATTAAATAAAGTATATGAAGAAGGAAATGTTCACCAATTTTTCATTGGTGATAATTACGTTGACCATATGGATGATGTGTTTATGAAAAAGCAGAAGACCGAAAATCCTGCAATCTACACGTTCCATCCATCGAAAATAGATGATTCGCTAGCGCCAGAAGGCAAAGGTGTACTGTATGTATTAGTTCCCGTACCTTCAGGAACAGATATCGATTGGGCAGGTGATAAAGCGTGGATCGATAGAATTATCGATCGTATGGAAAGTTTAGCTTTCCCAGATTTCCGTGAAGCTGTTGAATGGATGGAAGTTCGTACGCCTTCTGAAGCAGAAGCTTTTGGTTTATTTAAAGGAGGCAGTTTCGGAATCGGTCCGACCTTGTTCCAATCAGGTGTTTTCCGTCCCCAAGTCAAACCATTTAAAACAGATCGCTTGTATGCCGTAGGTGCCTCAGTACATCCAGGGGGGGGCATTCCGATTGTGATGCAAGGCGCAAAATTGCTAGCTGAACAAATCCAAGGCGATTTTGCAAAGGAAAGGAGCAATGCATAATGAATTTAAAAGATGCTTATACCTCCTGTGAAAAAGTCATTGCTATGCATTCGAAAAGTTTTTATAAAGCTTTTTCATTATTGCCGAAAGAAAAAAGAAAAGCAGTGTGGGCTGTATATGCTTTCTGTCGAACAGTAGACGATATTGTGGATGAAGGGAAAAACTCAACTGAAGAGCTGGCGCAGTTTAAACAAGATTTTCAACGTTTTTTGACAGGCATCTATGATGATGAAAACCCAATGTGGGTAGCACTTGCAGATGTATTTGACAATTACGAAATGGATATCGAGGCATTTTCAGGCTTGATCACCGGACAGGAAATGGACTTGACCATTAATCGCTATCGTACAATGGAAGAGCTGCTGAACTATAGTTATTATGTAGCCAGTACAGTTGGCTTAATGTTACTGCCGATTTTAGCTCCAGGGAAAACAGCCATTTTAAAAGAAGGTGCTATTTCGCTTGGCTATGCGATGCAAATTACCAATATTCTTCGTGATATTGGTGAAGACTTGGAAATGGGAAGAATCTATTTACCGGAAGAAATTATGAAGAAATACGAGTTGCATGAAGACGAACTACGTGCCGGAATTGTTAGTCCTCAATTTATCGCGGTTTGGGAGGATTTGGCCGACAAAGCCGAATGTCATTATAAAAAAGCTTTTGAAACCATTCATGAATATCCACTATCTTCACGGGTACCTGTCAAAGGAGCAGCGCTTGTTTACCGTGAAATTTTAGTGACTATACGCTCAAAAGAATACAACGTGTTCCGTGAAAAACACTTTGTGCCCGATGAATCAAAACAAGCCATATTAGCTTGTCTGTGACCGGGAGAGCTGGATGTTAAGCAGTAACTAGCAACTTGATTTGGATTTGTCTCGAATAAAATTATTAGCCGAAAGGAGTGCACAATGATGAAGACCATGACCTGCAGACAATTAGCTGGTGCTTGTGATCAACCATTTAGTGCGAATTCTTTTGAGGAAATGGCAGAAAAAAGCCAACAACATGGAAAAGAGATGTTTCAACAGGGAGATCAAGCTCACCTGGATGCGATGAACAATATGAGTAAATTAACATCGGAAGAAATGAAAGCATGGTTTGAACAGAAAAGAGAAGAATTTGAATCCTTACCAGATGATAAATAAAAAAAACACTTAAACACGGATGGAACCCATGTTTAAGTGTTTTTTTTGTTATGAAATTATTTTGAAAAGGATGTTTTTTTCGCTTGTTCGATAATTTTTTTCGCTACATTCCACCCACTTAAAACAACCATTGGCGATCCACCACCAGGATGCGTACTGCCCCCGACAAAGTAAAGATTTTGAATATCACGGCTTGCGTTTGGCGGACGTAAAAAAGCGTCTTTTTTTCTGTTCGATGACGGACCATACAAAGCGCCACGGAACGAACCAAATTTCTCGCGAATAAAAGCAGGTGTGAAAATTTTTTCTTCTACTAAATGACTTCGAATATCAATATCGTAACTTAACAGAAAGTCATAAATCCGTTCTTTATATGACTCAGGATCAATTTGAAGATGTCCTTCTTTAGTCAACGCCGGAGCATTAACCAAAATAAACAAATTGTCACCATCGGGTGAGATGGCTGGGTCTGTATAGGATGAATTGCTGATGTAAACTGTTGGTTCATTGCTATATGTAGATGTCTCGAATAACTCGTTAAATTCTTTTTTATAATCCGATGAGAAAAAAACGTTGTGATGTTTTAGCGCTCCGAGTTTTTTCGTTAAGCCAGCCGTTATCACAAACGCTGATATAGAAGGTTCAAAAGCTGCTATTTTTTTATCCGATAAAGAAGGACGGGCTTTTTCTTCGACTAAATCTGGAAAAACCGATAACAAATCTCCATTTAAAATTACTTTGTCAGCTGCAATAGATGTCCCGTCTTGGAGTTCGATACCTATCGCTTTGCCCTTTTCTGTAATAATTCTAGTAACTGCTGTATTCAAATGCAATTGAGCTCCAGCTTTTTTTGCCACAGCAGCAAAAGCTTCAGCGATTTTTGTGTTTCCACCTTTTGTATAGTAAACACCATCGACCAACTCTAAATAGGCAATCATGGAAAACGTAGCGGGAGCCTGATAAGGGGATGAGCCGATGTATGTCGCGTACCGATCAAATGCTTGAACCAAGAAAGGGTTTGTGAAATAGCGCTGGAAAAAATGATGCATAGATTCTGCGGGCCGCACTTGAAAAAGTGCGAAACCGAGAGATGGTGACAAGTAATCGCGCCAAGATTGAAAAGTTACTGGGAAGAAATAACGTTCAGATAGTTTATACAAGCGGCTAATTTCGTTTATGAAAGTTGGATAATTCACTGCCGCTTGAGAATCAATTGTTTGAAGCTGAGAAATCATATGCTGCTGATTGTTTGTAAAGTCAAAAATACTGCCGTCGGGAAAGTGATTGCGTGTATGCGCTTCTAAAGGGATAAAGTCTAAATAGTCTTGTGGATTTTCTCCAGTTTGAGAAATAATTTTAGTGAAAACTTCCGGCATTGTAATGGTATTTGGACCAAAATCAAAATGATGATTTCCAAGTTGAACAGGCATCAGTTTTCCGCCGAAGTGGTCATTTCTTTCAAATAGTTCTACGTCAAACCCTGCATGGGCAAGCGTCACAGCAGAAGCCAGTCCACCTAATCCGCCGCCAACGATGACAATTTTTTTCATGAATAATGCCTTCCTTTCCATGAATAAGCTTGTTTTTTAAAGGATTTTCGCATAGATTGTGTCAGTACGGCCAGCATCGCTAAAGCTTGCAATGGAATGAAAAATGCCAAGTACCAGCGTTGGTTGGTTACCATATCAATGTACCAGCGCTGGGCTACTGTCAGTGCATATGGAACCACCCACATATACATTCCACTGATTACCCCGTAGATTGCAAGAAAAGGCGGAAGGATGTAGAAAATAGAGTAGAAAAGAATAAGCAACAAAGCCATAAAAGGGGAGCGACCAATCCCGGCGTAACTATTTTTCAAAAACCCTTCCCATACTTCTGCGTTAGTATCGTACATTCGGCATTTCACAGACATTGTGATGTTTGCCAGTACGACCTTATAGCCATGCTCTTTTATTTCCCTGGCAATATGAACATCTTCAACTAAGGAATCGTATACTGTTGCATGTCCACCCATCTTCTGGTAACTAGTTGATTCAAACATCATCCACATCCCATTAGCAGCAGTAGCTGCTTTGAATTTGGTGTGATTGGCTAGAAAAATAGGCAGATGAAATAGTACTAAAAAATGCAACATCGGAACGAGAAGTTTACTGAAAAAAGGCAACACATCAAAAGCCGGAAATCCCGTTAACAATTGCGCTTTTTTTCGTTGAAGCAACGCAAGTGATTGCTCGATTGCTTTTGGACGGAAACGAACGTCAGCATCTACAAATAATAAATAATCTCCTGAAGCTTCCTGTTGTAATTGATGACAAGCATGAACCTTGCCAACCCACCCTTTGGGAAGTTCTTTGCCCATGATAATTTTGAAACGGGAATCTCCTGCAATTTCTCGAGTAAGGACCTGTTGTGTACCATCAGTTGATTGATCGTTTAAAATGATAAATTCTGAATGACGATAAGTAGAGTTTTTTAATGATTTTATTAACGTAGCGACATTTCGTTCTTCGTTTCGCATAGGGACCAGGACAGAAACTAACGGTTCAGTGGTAAGTTTTGGGTGTTTTGGCAAGGAAGGCAGAAACAGGCGATTAATAATAATCCAGATTAAAAAAAATACGTGGATTCCGATATAAAGAATCATGATCAACTTCTCCTTTTTCCAAGAGACTGAAAAGCTTCGCTGTTTTCGCTAATAACTGTGCTTTTTAAAAGGTCGAGTTGTTGTGTGCAAAGTTGCTGAAGATATAAGGTTTTTTCTTTTCGTGTCATATGCGCAATTTCTTCGTTCGAAACCGCCGCATACTGGCGAATCCAAAGGTCAGGTTTTTGTTGATGTCCGAAAGAATAGTAGAAGCTAATCGGTATTACAGGCACTTCTGGACAATTCTCCATCAAATACGCGACACCTGATTGGAAGGCAAGAGGTCTCTTTTCGAGATGGAATTCATCTCCTTGAGGAAAAAGAACAACCGATTTTCCTTGTTTTAATAAAGATTCAGCATATTGAAGTGAAGTCAGTATTTCTTTTGGTTTTTGACGATTAATGGAAAATGCTCCGAGATAGCGGAAATAAGAATGTTTTTTAAGACCTTCTTCGTGCATCATCATATGAATATCGTGATGCCAAATCGTGCGATTTAAATAGAAGAACACGAGCCCGTCCCACCAAGAGCTATGATTGGCGATAAACAATACCGGCTTTTCGGGAATTACTTTTACTCCTTGTCCAAGTAAACGAGAAAAAGAGAATCGAATAAATGGTGTTAAATACAGATTAAAGCCCATTTCAAATAAAGTAGATTTTTTAGCTTTAATCATACGGGTCGCCTCTTCCATGCGATTATAACGATCAAAGTAGTTAATCCTGTAGTCAAGAAAGCGGCTAACAATAAACCACCGATAGATCCGAGCATAACAAACATAGCGATCATCAATACATATAAAAGAACCATCCGTTTTTCAGGTTTTTCGGCAGTGATAACCAGAGATTTCTTTTTCATTAGTAAGTCAATTGCCATATGAAGAACAAAAGCTACTACGAACCAACCAAAAAAGTTAGTCCAAGGAATATCATAATAAAGACCAGTATCTTCCCAAATCCAATATTGTTTAACTTGATAGGCTACCGGATCAATGATCAAATCTATAATAACAGCGCCAATTGCTCCCACTACCGAGTACAAAAAACCGCCAGTAGGAACTGCCCAACGTGCCACCACATGTGTGGTAGCCATAACCATTAACCAAGCAAACCCAATGGCAATAGGCACACCGAATATATTTGGAGCAAAACGCTCTGTGTAATCATAAGAGCCAAACAAAAATCCACTATCTGAACCTGCCCACTCTACGATAAAAGTAGAGAAGAAGATAAAAATACCTAGTATAGATCCACTAATTAAACCAAAGCGGTTAAGGAAATACAAAAAGCCAAGAGTACCAGCTAAAATCAAAAAGAATGCATTTGCCCATTCCAGCCAAGAAGGCAAGAGATCAAATCCAAGAAGTATAATTCCGCAAATATACCAAAAAATAAATAGTTTAAATATCCGATCTTCCCACACAACAACAGCCCCTTAATAAAATGACTTATACAAATATTATACAGGAGTCCGTCTAAAATATGAAAACAAGTGATGCAGGATAGGTCCGTCCTTTAGTTTCTAGGTTTAAATTGGATAAAAAAGGGGATAGTGTTTTATGGAAATAGCGGATGTAATGTTGTAAAACAGCTTCAATAGAGTAGTTCTCTTGATTTACTCACAGTTTGTTTTTATCTGTTATTTATGCCTAAAACCCTTTAAGAACGGCTATTTATACACATTTATAAATAATCTGTAAAAATAGTTTCTATAGAATTTTCTGTATACTATTGCAGGTTTTCCTGCAAAATAGTATACTTTGAAGAGTAAATGAGTGTGTTCTTCAAGTGGAGGCGTTAAATATGCAGGATTTACTGCGGAGTGTATCGAATTCTTATACAGAATTTAGTTCGGGTCAGAAAAAAGTTAGCAATTTGTTTTTTAAAGAACCTATTTTTTTAGCGTTCTCTACTGCTCTTGAAGTAGGTAAGCGAGTAAATGTCAGTGAATCTACAGTGATTCGATGGACACAAAAACTTGGATACAAGGGATATGCAGAATTCCAACAAGTCGTGCAGCGAAAGTTAGCTGAAGAACGATTGGAAAAAGCAGAGCAGAAACTTCCAGAACCCATCGCTGATCAATCTTTTTTAGAGAATTTACTGGATGCGGATATTTTGAGTATTGTGAAGCTTAAAAAATCGATAAATGAAGAAAAACTTCTTGAAATTGTCGATAGAATTAGTCAAGCAAATCAAATCTATGTTACTGGAAATTTCTTTGATTATGGCATTGCTCACTGGTTCGCCAACTGGTTAAACCTTGTGTTGGGCCATACGGAAACAATGTATCCTTCAACTGGAGAATACTACACGCAACTTGCCAAATTGGAAAAAGGGGATTTAGTAATTGCCTTTGTTTTTCCCCGATACAGCAAACTTGCTATTGATACGCTAAGGAGCGCCAAAGCACAAGGAGCGGAAGTTGTCGTGTTAACTGACTCAGAGGAATCCCCAGCGCTTACTTATGCAGACTACTCGCTAACGGTATCTGTAAACTCGAATTTGAATATCGATTCATACACATCTGTCCATGCGCTTTTAACTTCGATTATGCGGTTCGTTTATGTTAAAGAACATGCAAAGGTAAATGACAATTTGTCAAAAGTAGAAGCGATCTACAAAGATCGAGAGCTTTTTATGTAAGAAGATGTAATACTGGGAATTTCCGAAACGCTTTGGCGGTTTGGTCAATTATAAACGAAAAGGGGAGAGCAAAATGAAAAAGAAATTATCATTTTTAAGCGTAATTTTTTCTGCAGGAATGTTATTAGCAGCTTGTGGAGGAGACGACTCATCTAGTTCGGATGAAGGATCAAACAAAGAAGGCGGAAGCAGTGATTTGAACTTGGTTGAAGAAGGCAAATTCACTACTGCTTCAAGTGGTCTTTATAAGCCGTTCAACTTTACAGAAGGTGGCGACTTAACGGGCTTTGATATTGACATTAGTAACGCACTTTCAGAAGAAATGGGTCTTGAGCCAAATCCAGTTACAACACCTTGGGAAACGATTATTCAAGGTCTAACGACTAATCGTTTCGATGCAATTATCGGATCGATGGCCATTACAGAAGAACGTGAAAAACAGATTTCATTCTCTGATCCATACTATTACTCAGGTGGTGTCATTTTCACTAGAGCTGGAAACACAGAAATCACATCTGAAGCAGATCTTGAAGGCGCAAAAATTGGCGTTGTTGGCCAAAGCACATATGATACGGCAGCACAAAAATACACAGACGATATTCAGTACTACAATAGTGACGTTGTTGCATTGCAGGATTTAGCAATTGAAGGTCGTCTAGACGCGGTTATTACTGCTGACGTAGTAGGTTTTGAAGCAGAGAAAGCTGGACTTGAAATTGAAATGGTCGGCGAACCACTATGGATTGAACAAGCGGCTGTTGCTATTAACAAAGATGACGAAGAACTTTTGGCTGCAGTGAACGAAGCATTAGCTGCAATCGTTGAAAACGGCACATATGACGAAATTTCGAATAAATGGTTCGGCCGTAACCTCCTTGATGTAGATCTTGAAGGAGTCGAAATCCTCAAGTAATCAATTAGGATAGGGAGGAATGGTGTGTATGTTAGAGTTATTTTCAACAGTCTATGAAGTATTCATGCGGACCTATCCAGGATTTCTAAGGGCTACTGTTGTCACGCTTCAATTGACTGCAATTGGTGTTATTTTAGGTACAGTAATTGGTTTAGTTTTCGCTTTGATGAAAATTTCAGGATCGAAAATTCTACAAGGAATCGCAAATGTGTATATCACGGTTATCCGTGGTACACCGCTAATCGTTCAAATTATGTTCTTGTATTTCGGGATTGTAGAAATTTATACAATGGACAATTTTTGGGCAGGTGCAATTGCTTTAGGTATTCATAACGGGG
Organism: Planococcus halocryophilus; assembly: GCF_022489025.1. Taxonomy (GTDB): domain Bacteria; phylum Bacillota; class Bacilli; order Bacillales_A; family Planococcaceae; genus Planococcus; species Planococcus halocryophilus_A. Next base: position 30,997 of record NZ_JAKVTG010000004.1, read on the forward strand.
CATATATTGCGGAGATTTTCCGTGGCGCTATTCAAGGCGTTGACCCTGGTCAACGTGAAGCAAGTATGTCGCTTGGTATGAACCGGAAACAAACGATGCAACGTATCGTCTTTCCACAAGCGTTGCGTCGCTCGATTCCACCACTTGGCAACCAGTTCATCATTACGTTAAAAGATTCATCACTAGTTTATATTATCGGGGTATCGGAAATTTTCGCACTCGCGAACCGTGAAGCAGCGCAGTCTTTCCAACCTTTTGAATCATTCTTAGTTGTTGCACTGTATTACTTGGTACTCGTAATGATCTTTACGTATCTATTGCGTTGGTACGAAAATAAACTCGATGTCGATAAAGCCTAAGGAGGAACTAACATGATTATTGGAGAAAACATTCATAAATCCTTTGGTGACCTCGAGGTGCTGAAAGGCGTAGACCTTCATGTTAAGCCTCAGGAAGTGGTTGTGCTAGTTGGAGTCAGTGGCTCCGGTAAAAGCACACTTCTCAGATGCTTTAACTTTCTTGAAATGATCAATGAAGGAAAAATTACCATTGATGGTCATACGGTAAATCCGAAAAAAGATAATTTAACAAACATACGTGCCGAAGTCGGCATGGTGTTCCAACATTTCAACTTATTTCCTCATAAGACGGTATTGGAAAATGTAATCGAAGCACCAATTACCGTTAAAAAGATGAAAAAGGAAAAAGCGAAAGCTTTAGGAATGGAATTATTGAAAAAAGTAGGTTTGGAAGATAAAGCACATGTCTATCCAAGCAAATTATCAGGCGGGCAAAAACAACGCGTCGCTATTGCGAGGTCTCTTGCAATGGAACCAAAGGTTATGTTATTTGATGAGCCAACTTCGGCATTGGATCCAGAACTAGTTGGCGAGGTGCTTCAAGTTATGAAGCAACTAGCCGAAGAAGGCATGACAATGGTAGTCGTCACTCATGAGATGAAATTTGCTAAAGAAGTAGCGGATCGCATTATCATGATTGATAAAGGGACGATTATTGAATCGGCAGATCCAAAAAATTTCTTCGAAAACCCGCAAAACGAACGAACAAAACAATTTATACAATTGGTGGAATAACCGAGGTAAAAATGGGTTAATATTCCTAATTGAAACAGGAAAGAGTCAGTTCATTAGAACTGACTCTTTCCTTCTTTTAGGAATTGACGTTTGCTCTCCTTTAAAACGGTTAAGGTATAGTATGAGATAACTAGAGGAGGCAGAAGGGATGAGAATCGAAGAAATCATGACAACAGATGTCGAAACGTGTATGCCTGAATCAACGCTTCAGGAAGTTGCCTCGATTATGCGTGAAATAAATGTAGGTGCGATTCCCATCTGTGAAAAAGGTCGTTTAATTGGGATCGTTACAGATCGAGATATTGTTATCCGAGGGCTAGCTGAAAAATTACCGAGTGATACCGCCATTGCGGAAATCTTGTCAGAAGAAGTCATTACAGGTACAACCGATTTAAGCGCTGAACAGGCGGCTGAATTAATGACTACACACAAAATTCGCAGACTCCCTATTGTCGAGAACGATCGCATGATCGGCATCATCTCTTGGTGTGATTTAGCTATAACTAAAGACTCGATAACGCATCAGGAGGAAGACGCTATTATTAAAAGCTCTAAACTAGAGGAGCCCGAGTCGTGAGAAGCTGATTCTTCAAAGAATCAGCTTTTTGTTTTACAGTATAATCATATTTATAGCTAACTGTCATTAGCAAGACAAGCTTTAAGTAAAGTATAAAACAAAAGGAATTTGATAAAAAACCGTCCAGGGAGTATAGTAAAGTGAAAATCAGTCAATAAAGGAGATGCATATGGCCAGAGCAACCAGAAAAATTGAGATTCTTCATGCGGCATCAAAAATCGTCAGTGATCGTGGTATTTTTAATTTGACATTAGAAGCAGTTGCGATTGAAGCAGGAGTTAGTAAAGGTGGATTGCTTTATCATTTTCCATCTAAAGAAGCGTTAGTTAAAGGAATGGTAGATCATTTAGCTGCGAATTACCGTGATAAAATTGCTGCTTCTGTAGAAGAGTCCACAGAAGAACATGGCAAATGGATTAGTTCATACGCAGATGTGACATTTAATAATCCTTATCCAAACAAAGAGATGCATGCGGGCTTATTAGCTGCAAAAGCTGTGAATTCGGATTTACTAGATCCGATTCGAGATCTTTACAACGAATGGCAAGCGGCAATTGAAGATGATGGAATTGATCCTATAAAAGCAACGGTTATCCGTTTGGCGACAGATGGAATTTGGCTATCCGAGCTTTTTGATATTCATCATTTAGGAGAAGATAAGAAAAAAGAAATCTATTTGAAACTGAAAAACTGGATAAATGAGTAAGTAGAAGGCGTGTCATTTAATAAAATGGCACGTCTTTTTTATTTTTTTTGGGAATCATCTGAAGTCAGTGAGGGTGTGGTCTAAAGGAGGTATGCGCTGAATATTCAGGCCATTTATACAGAAAATCGCCTTGAAGGAAAACCGTCTGGATGGTACAGTTTAAAACATAGAAAAACAATTTACTTGTTTATATGGGATAAAAAGTGATTCCAAAAAGCAAATGTCTAAAAATAGCAGGAGAGATTCTATGACACAAAAAGTTTTATTAACTGCAGCTGTAACAGGAGCTGGAGACACGGTTGACAAGAACAAACACGTTCCTGTCACTCCAAAAGAGATTGCAGATTCGGCAATCGAATCGGCAAAAGCTGGTGCAACGGTTGCACATGTTCATGCGCGTGATCCTAAAACAGGTGGTATTAGCCATAACTTAGATCATTACAAAGAAATTATCGAACGTATTCGTGAATCTGAAACTGATGTAATTATTAACATTACATCAGGAGGTGGGGGAGACTTTATCCCTAACCTTTCAAATCCAGCGACTGGTGGAGAAGGAACAGATATGCAAACGCCTAACGAAAGGCATGAGCCGGTCGGCAGTCTGCTTCCTGAAATGTGTACGCTAGATTGTGGGAGTGTCAACTTCGGCGATATGGTTTACATGAGTCCAACTGAATGGTTACGTGAACAAGCAAGACTGATACAAGAAAGTGGTGTAAAGCCTGAACTAGAATGTTTTGATACGGGACATCTTCGTTTTGCAAAACAATTGATCACTGAAGGCTTAATCGATGGCGATCCAATGTTTCAATTCTGTTTAGGTATCCCGTGGGGAGCTGAAGCGGATGAGGAAACGATGTTGTATATGAAAAATCGTCTGCCAGAAAACGCTCATTGGTCCGCGTTTGGTATTGGTCGGATGCAAATGCCGATTGTAGAGATGGCTGCACAGCATGGCGGAAACGTCCGTGTGGGACTTGAAGACAATCTGTATTTAGGAAAAGGCGTTTTTGCACGTAATGACCAACTTGTTGATCAAGCTGTGACCAAATTACACGCATCAAATGTGGAAATAATGACACCTCAGGAAGCACGTATTCACTTTAACTTGCGAAACCCTTACGGAGGTGGACAATAATGAACGAACATGTGCAGCAGTTTAAAAAAATCTCCGTAGTTGGAACGGGCGTAATCGGAAACGGCTGGATAGCACGCTTTCTAGCTCAAGGTTTTGATGTAGTTGCATTCGATCCTGCAGAAGGCGCACAAGAACGAACGCAAAAAGCGTTAGATCAAGCATGGCCATCCCTAGAGAAGATTGGGTTGGCAGAAGGCGCAGATCGAAACCGTTTGATTTTTGTATCAACGATTGAAGAAGCCGTTTGTGATGCTGATTTAATCCAAGAAAACGTACCTGAACGAGAAGACTTGAAAAAATCTGTCCTAGCAAGCATTGATACATATGCGAAAGTAGATGCGATTATTGGATCGAGTACATCAGGAATCATGCCAAGCGTTTTACAAGAAGGATTAAAATACCCTGAACGGTTGATTGTAGCTCATCCATTTAACCCGGTATATATTTTGCCACTAGTTGAACTAGTAGCAGGCAGTAAGACGGATGCGAATATTGTAAATCGTGCTAAAAATTTCTACGCAAGCGTGGGAATGAAACCATTAATCATCCAAAAAGAAATTGAAGGTCACTTGGCTGATCGGTTGATGGAAGCGCTATGGCGTGAAGCATTGCACCTTGTAAATGATGGAGTTGCTACTACAGAAGAAGTAGACGCTGCTATTGTTTACGGAGCAGGTCTTCGTTGGGCTCAAATGGGTCCATTCCTCACATTCCACCTTGCTGGCGGTGAAAAAGGAATGCGTCATATGCTTGAGCAATTTGGCCCGGCATTAAAACTGCCTTGGACCAAGCTTGAAGCGCCTGAGCTAACAGATGAACTAAAAGAGAAAGTGATTAAAGGTTGTGAAAGTCATGCAAATGACACCACAATTGCTGAATTAGAAAACAAACGTAATGCTTTCTTAGTCGAACTACTGGATTTGGTCGAATCTTATTGGCCAGAAACAACAGCAGCCAAGTAATTAGTAGTTGTGAAGACCATGTAGAAAGGAGATGAGTTGTGTGGTGGAATCATCTTTTCTATACGAAGAAAAGGTTCAAAGTGATTGGGTTGATTACAATGGCCACATGAATGATGCGGCCTATGCTAAAGTATTCAGCCAAGCAACAGATTGTTTTATCGATTTTTTAGGATTGACTGAAGATGCTCGAAATCAGCTCGATTACACTATCTTTACTCTTGAAACGCATTTATGTTACTTGAAAGAAGTACACGAACATGACAACTTGGCGATTGAAGTAAGGTTGTTAGATAGTGATGCAAAAAGATTGCATACCTTTCTTTCAATGACCAACTCAGCTGGTGAGCTAGTCGCCACAAGTGAACAAATGTGGATGGGAATGGATTCAGCTCAAGGAAAACCAGCACCATTTCCACAAACAATAGCTGCAATAATAGAGAGACTTACTATAGAACATAAAGAGTTGCCGATACCAAAACAAGCAGGTAAAAAAATCGGTTTTCGTTGATTATCTGTAACAAAATAATGAGGAGCATGTCGATGAATAAGATTGAAGTGAATAACTTAACAAAAATTTTCGGCTCTAATCCCCAACAAGGATTGAAAAGACTTCTGAACGGTGATCAAAAAGAAGATATTTTAGCTGAAACTGGCATGACGGTAGGCGTTAATAAAGCTTCATTTTCAGTAGAAGCCGGCGAGTTTTTTGTCATTATGGGATTGTCAGGAAGCGGTAAATCCACATTAATCCGTTTAGTAAATAGATTAATTGAGCCGACTTCAGGTGAAGTCCTTATTGATGGCCAAAATATTGTTGAAATGGGCAAAAACGAATTAATTGAAACTAGACGAAAAAAACTAGGCATGGTATTTCAACAGTTTGGATTATTTCCGCATCGCACGGTTTTACAAAACGTTGCTTACGGTCTTGAAATTCAAGGCGTCAAAAAAGAAGAACGTAATAGTCGTGCACAAAAGTCGATAGAAGATGTTGGCTTACAAGGATACGAACAAAGTTATCCAAAAGAATTGAGTGGCGGAATGCAGCAACGTGTTGGGTTAGCGCGTGCACTTGCCAATGATTCGGATATTCTTTTGATGGATGAGGCATTTAGTGCACTAGATCCATTAATTCGTAAAGAAATGCAAGATGAATTGCTGAATCTACAGAACAAATTAGGGAAAACGATTTTGTTCATTACACATGATTTGGATGAAGCATTGAAATTAGGAGACCGTATCGCCATTATGAAAAACGGTGAAATTGTTCAAGTAGGAACAGCCGATGAAATATTGGAAAACCCTGCAAATGAATATGTTTCGAACTTTGTTAAAGATGTCGATCGCTCGAAAGTGCTTATGGCTTCTCATGTTATGAAAAAGCCAGCAGTCCATATGATGGATAAGAGTGGTGCGTTGGCAGCTGTTCGCAAAATGGAAGATGCAGGAGCTTCAAGTATCTTTGTAGTAGACAAAGAAAACAACTTCAAAGGATTACTAACAATTGATAATGCCATCAATGCTTATAAAAAAGAGCTGGCAATTGACACGGTATTAATAGAAGATATTCATGAAATTTCTCCAGATACCCCTTTAAATGACCTCTTTGGTGTGGCTGTCGAAGCGAAATATCCACTGGCAGTAGTTGAGAATGGTAAATTACTTGGAATTGTATCACGGGTTTCTATTCTTTCCGGCTTAGTCTTAGGGAAAGAAGAGGTGGCTACTTCATGAATTATTTCACATTACCCATTGAAGAATGGACAAATCGATTTGTAGATGATTGGCTGTTGCCAGTTACAGGTGATTTTTTTGACAGCATTAGTGACAACCTTCGAACATTTGTTGATGGAGTAACCAATTTGTTGATTGTAGCTCCTCCTGAATTACTTGTATTAATTCTTGTATTAATTGCTTGGAAATTTTCGGGCAAAGGACTGGCGTTATTTGCATTGTTAGGTAGCTTATACCTAGGGTCTGTTGGATTGTGGGAAGCAGCGATGCAAACAGTAGCGATAGTCATCGTTTCTACGTTAATATCAGTCATTATTGGTATTCCAGTTGGGATATTAGCGGCAACCAATAAAACGATGGCGAGCATTATTCGACCAATTTTGGACTTTATGCAAACATTGCCAAGTTTTGTTTATTTAATACCAGCGATTTTATTATTCGGACTCGGGAATGTTCCTGCAGTTATCGCGACTTTTGTTTTCGCTACACCACCAGCGGTTCGCATGACAACACTTGGAATTCTTCAAGTTCCAGCAGACGTAGTGGAAGCATCAAAAGCTTTCGGATCAACAAAATGGCAGTTACTTTATAAAGTTCAATTGCCACTGGCCATGCCTTCTATTATGGCCGGTATTAACCAAACAATGATGCTTGCCTTATCAATGGCAGTTATTGCATCGATGATTGGAGCGCCAGGGCTAGGCTCGGTAGTTCTTGAAGGGATATCTACTGTAAATGTTGGACTTGGTCTAACAGGCGGTTTAGGTATTGTTGTTTTAGCGATTGTGATGGATCGAATCACTCAAGGGCTAGTTCGAAATAAATAAAAAATAAAGGGGAAATAAATGATGAAAAAATTATTATTTTTAGCAATGATTGCATTGCTAGCAGCAGTTTTAGTAGCATGTGGTTCTGATAACGAAGAAGCAAGTGGAGAGGCTGAAGGTGCTGAACAAAAAACAATCACTTTTGGTGTAACACCATGGACGAGTACTGTACCACCAACTAAAGTTGCTGGTTTAATCTTAAAAGACATGGGTTATGAAGTAATTGAAACAAGTGCTGACGCAGGAAGTGTTTATACTGGATTGTCTCGTGGTGATCTTGATGTATTCATGGATGCATGGGTACCGATACATCAAACATACCTGGATAAATATGAAGACAATATTTCAAGTATTTCAGTAAGCTATCCGGATGGAGAAACAGGCTGGACAGTTCCGACTTACATGGAAGACATCAATTCAGTTGAAGACATAAAAGGTCGTGAAGATGAATTTGGAAATGAGTTTTATGGAATTGAAGCTGGCGCAGGGGCTACAATTGAAAGTAACGAAATTCTTGAAGCGTATGATTTTGATATGACGCAAGTAAACTCTTCAGAGGGCGGTATGCTCGCTCAAGCTCAAAAAATGATGGCTGACGAAGAACCAGTCGTCTTTTATGGCTGGAGACCACACACTATGTTCAATAAGTTCGATTTGAAAGTTTTAACGAATGAAAAAGGATTTTTTGAAACTTCTTCAGTTGAAGTAATCACAAACAACGAATTAAAAGAAAATGCACCAGAAGCTTATGAATTCTTAAGTAACTGGAGTATTTCAATTGACGACGTGGAAAATATGATTGTGAAAATCGAAGATGGTGGAGATCCTGAAAAAGTTGCACAAGAATGGATTGACAACAACCAAGATAAAGTAGATGAAATGTTAGGTAAGTAAAATGTGAAAAGTGTATTTCTCCTTGTTTATTCAAAGAGAAATACACTTTTTTTTGATGGAAACGGGTATAGCATTGATATAACAGGAAAGAGGTGTTTGAATGGAATTGATAGAGACTCCCTATCTACTGGGTGAGAAAAGTAAGCATGTTCAAAAAGCATTAAGCTTTGAAAAAACCAAAGTTGTAAATATACAGTTACAAGCTGGAGAAAATATTCCAGAACACGATTCAGTAACAGATGTTCTTATTATAGTGCGCAGTGGAAGAGTTTCGTTTGTTGTAGAAGACCAGGTTGTTGAAGTGACGCCTGAAAAAATTCTTCACATGCAGCCAAAAGAAAAACATAGTTTAACAGCAACAGAAGCAAGTGATTTACTCGTTCTACAGATTATGCCATAAGAAAAGCTCACGCATCGATAGCGTGAGCTTTTTGTTTAGTGTCTACTTTGCAGAATGTCGGAGCTCCACGGGCGCTTTCACTTTTCTATTCACCATTCAAAGTTTTCTGGGTATTCGGCTTTTATGGAAATTTCGTGTATCGGCTTTTTGTGTGGAGAGGCAGCGGCGATTACTTGGTTGCGAAATGCTGTGTAATCTTGATCTTGTACCGCGATTTTCATTGCGATAGTCGATAGGCTTTGTTCGCGCTGTTTTTTAGTCATGCCGATGTATTTCAAGTTTAATAGGTCTACGTATTGGATTGCGTAATCGTTTACTGAACCGGGATGGTTGAAGGCTTGTAGGACTGCATCAAATTCTTCTTCGGGTACATGACCTTGTAAACAGTCAAGAACCAGTGATTGAAAACGAAGAATCGTTGGTATGTGAACATCCCAAAACGGGAATTCTTTATCTTTTTGGTAGAAGTTAACGAAATCTTTTAGAGCGATCGCCGCATAAATTACTTCTGGCCACAACACCTCAGTAGAAAAGTAGATGTTTTTATCCGGAGCGATTAACTCGTGCTGTTTCATCGTATGTTCATGAAGTCCATTAAAAACAAAGTCCACGTTGCGGTCGCCTTGAGCTGCACACCGGATTTCATGGGAAATACTAAGGATTCTCATTCTAGAACCTTCGTAGCCATAATACTGGTCTTCTTGTCCAATCATTTTATAGATGGCTAGGTTCAACTCATCTAAATCAAAATAATCGCCGCTAATTTTAACACCTGTATGGTTTGGTGTGCTTTTCATGGCTAACATATCAAATTCCTCCTCAGCGTTTTGGTGTGTAATTGAGTTGGGTGAACAGTTCTGTCCGCTCAGCATCGGTCAAATCGCGCCATTCACCAACAGGTAAATCTTCTAAAAAGATATTTATAATGCGGACTCGTTGTAAACTCCGAACCTCGTAGCCAAGCGCTGTACACATGCGGCGGATTTGGCGATTTAAACCTTGACGTAAGGTTAGTTTAAAGGTGTAGCTAGACAACTTTTCAGCTTTTGCTGGAAGTGTTTTTGTATCGAGAATTTCGACACCTTGTTCCATTTTTGATATAAAGGATTCGGTGATCGGCATATCTACTTTAACGATGTATTCTTTCTCATGTTCATTTTCAACACGTAAAATTTCGTTGACGATATCCCCGTCATTAGTCAATAGAATAAGCCCTTCTGAATCTTTATCCAAGCGTCCTATATGAAAAATACGTTCGGGGTGGTTAACGAAATCGACAATATTTCCTTCTATATGACGTTCTGTCGTACTCGTGATGCCTACCGGTTTATTTAACGCCAAGTAAACGTATTGTTGCTTTGGTTGTTCGATAACTTTGCCATCAACTTTTACTTCATCATTAGATTCCACTTTGCTTCCAAGTTCGGCAAGGTTGCCATTAATAGTCACACGACCTGCTTCGATAAACTTATCAGCTCCGCGGCGGGAGGTAATTCCTGTCTCACTTAAAAACTTATTGATTCGCATAATAAATTCCTTTCACTACCTTATTTCCTAGTCTCGCTCTCATTATACATGAACAAAGGAGATGAATAAAAAAAATAGTGTTTTACAGTTGCAATTTTTAGATTAGTTTGACAATATAGAAGGGGAGCTGTTATTAATACGCCAAGGGGTAAATGCAAAAATGAAAGCGCGTACATAACGGTAAAATGATCAAAGGGGAGAGATAAGAATGGTCTATGCAGTACCTAACACAGAAGGTTCAAAAGTAAATTTTAAAGATAAGTATGAGAATTTTATAAATGGAGAATGGAAAGCGCCCGTTAAAGGTCAGTACTTTGATAACGTTTCACCAGTTACGGGTAAAAAGTTTACTGAAATTGCGCGCTCAACTGCTGAAGATGTAGAACTAGCGCTTGATGCCGCACATGCTGCTAAAGATGCATGGGGCAAAACTTCAGTTACTGAACGTGCAAATGCACTCTTGAAAATTGCAGATCGTATGGAGCAAAACTTAGAAATGTTAGCTGTTGCCGAAACGTGGGATAACGGCAAAGCGGTACGTGAGACATTAAATGCCGATTTACCACTGGCAATCGATCATTTCCGTTACTTTGCTGGAGCTATTCGCGCACAAGAAGGTTCTTTGAGCCAAATTGATAATGATACAGTAGCGTATCATTTCCATGAGCCGCTTGGTGTTGTTGGTCAAATTATTCCGTGGAACTTCCCTATTTTAATGGCCGTTTGGAAACTCGCGCCAGCACTAGCTGCAGGTAACTGTGTTGTATTAAAACCAGCTGAGCAAACTCCGGCAAGTATTCTTGTTCTAGCCGAATTAATTGGCGATATTTTACCTCCAGGAGTGTTAAATATCGTGAACGGCTTTGGCCTTGAAACAGGGAAACCGCTTGCTTCAAGTCCGCGTATTAGCAAAATTGCATTTACAGGTGAAACAACTACTGGTCGTATGATCATGCAGTATGCATCACAAAACCTAATCCCAGTTACATTAGAATTGGGTGGGAAATCGCCGAACATCTTCTTTAAAGATGTCATGGACGAAGACGATGCTTTCCTTGACAAAGCAGTTGAAGGTTTTGTTATGTTCGCATTAAACCAAGGTGAAGTATGTACATGTCCATCCCGTGCATTGATCCAAGAAGATATTTATGACGAGTTTATGGAGCGTGTTTTAAAGCGTGTAGCAGCTATTAAACTTGGAAATCCGCTTGATCCAGAAACGATGATGGGAGCACAAGCTTCTACAGAACAAATGGAGAAAATTCAATCTTACTTGGATATCGGTAAACAAGAAGGCGCTGAAGTTCTTGCAGGCGGCGATCGCAACCATTTAGAAGGCGATTTAGCAGAAGGTTACTATATCCAGCCGACCGTTTTTAAAGGACATAATAAGATGCGTGTATTCCAAGAAGAAATTTTTGGCCCAGTTGTTTCTGTAACAACTTTTAAAACGAAAGAAGAAGCGCTTGAAATCGCTAACGATACGTTATATGGTCTAGGTTCTGGAATTTGGACACGTGATACGAATACAGCTTATCGCTTCGGACGCGGCATTCAGGCTGGACGCGTATGGACAAACTGTTACCACCAGTACCCAGCTCACGCAGCATTTGGCGGATACAAAATGTCTGGATTTGGTCGTGAAAATCATCTTATGATGCTTAACCACTACCAACAGACAAAAAATATGCTAGTTAGTTACAACGAGAACAAGCAAGGATTCTTTTGATTCTATGTAGTCTAAAGGCTACCAGAAAGTAGGGATAGCAATGGTCGAACGCGTAATTGCGACAGATGCTGCTATTGAACTGATTGAATTGCTGAAGGAAAAGCATGGTCCGGTCATGTTCCATCAATCCGGAGGTTGCTGTGATGGTAGCTCCCCCATGTGTTATCCGAAAGGCGACTTATTTGTCGGAGATCAAGACATTTTAATGGGAGTTATCGGTGACAGTGAATTCTATATGCATAAAAACCAATTTGATTACTGGAGCCATACTCAGCTGATCATTGATGTCGTGCCAGGACGCGGTGGAATGTTTTCGTTAGAAGGAGTCGAAGGCAAACGGTTTTTAACAAGATCTAGAGCTTTCACCTCTGAAGAAAATAAAGAATTGCAACAACAAGCTTAAACGAACCCGGATGCAAATGCATCCGGGTTTTTTAATATTTCTTATTGGATAAAAAGCGATAGAAACCTTTATACAACAAGGGTTGATGATAGAAAAAAAGTCGTGGAAATGGTATACTTTCTACATGAAAGGTGGTCATCACGTTGACGAATTTAGCAAACCGAGTTTCCCATGAACAAGCCAATCATGCGATTTCCTATGCTTCACATTCTTTGGTCACCGAAGGATTTGATGTGACAAGTGAGGATGAGAACTTCGTTCGATCGGTATTAACTGGTGAACGGACGGAAGCACAATTCCATCAGGCCATCAAAAGGAAGTTTAATGTCTAAGTACCAACATACTTCAATGTATTGTTATCCGGGCACTGATGTATTGATCAATTTGTTTGATGTGGAAGATGAAGAAAAGCTGAAAGAACTGGAAAAAGTCTATTCTTTGTTTCGTCTTGCAGAACTGCGGTTACAAAAACCGACAGATCCCTTAGATGTTAAATCTTACTTGGCCATTCATCAATATATTCTTCAAGATGTCTATCCGTTTGCTGGAGAATTGCGAAAAGAAATGATTTCCAAAGGTTCTTCTTCTTTTGCTCATCCGAAACACATTGAAACACAGTTGCTTAAAATTTTTAATGAATTAAAAGCTGAGAATTACTTGAAAAAATTGCCTCGAGACCAGCTTGTTGTCCGACTAGCTTATTTTCTGTCGGAACTAAATGCTTTGCATCCGTTTCGAGAAGGTAATGGACGTAGTATTCGTGAATTTGCTCGTCAGTTGCTACAAAATGCGGGTTATCAGTTAGAGTGGGGAAAAGTACGGGAACCTGCAGAGATTATTAATGCTTTTGTTGACTCGTTTAACAAGGGGAATGATCGTTTAGAAAGGCTATTATCCGAAATTATTACGCCATGAAAAACGCCAGCTGCTCAAAGAGTGCTGGCATTTTCTATGTTTTATGTTGTAGGGTTTTCTTTAAGCCATTCAATGCCAAATTCGACAAGCTCTTTCATGTCGACGATTCGAGTTTCGGCTTGACCCAAAACGCCTTTAGAAATAACACCAGGAAAAGCTTTAGCGATTTCCGGGAAGCGCTCTGAATCCATATCGATACAGTCGTATGTTTGCCAAACTCGTTCTCCATCACGTATCATGGCGGCACCTTGCGGGGAAGTAGAGCGACTTTCTTGAACAAACTCGGCATAGTGAAGAGCTGTACACGAATCAAAGTCGACACCAATAAAAAGGATTTTGACTTTGGCTTGCAGCATTTTTGCGAGTGGTGATCTTTCTCCGAAAGAATCGTCAATCGGCTGTTCGCTCATCCAGTCTTTGGCATGGATACCCCATGCCATGAAAGAATGAGAAGGGTGTGGGCTTCGAATGGTCGCTGGATGGCGATGAAAGCATTCCGCAATTTTTCCCATACCCCGGAGTCCGCTTAAGTGGGGATCAAAAGCAGGAAGGTGCTCGCGAATCGATTGATGCCAATTCTCGGGGACCGGAGGCTGCATCCAGTAAACGGGGTCTGAGTTGTCCGCAGACTGAGCGGGCATAATTATCGTGCCTGCTTCTGTAATAGTTTCCATTAAGGCTTCAACGACTGCTTGAGCGCCTCCAGCGATCCAACCCATTGACTTTAATGATGCGTGAACCATTATTTGGTCTCCAGTGACGATGCCCAGTTCTTGAAGTTGATGTTTTAATGTTGTTTTTGATTGAAATTCAGGCGTGTTTAAAATATTCAATAACTCTGACATAAAGTATTCCTCCTCATTTCAATATATTATAAAGGAAAGGCTACTGTTTTGGGGAAACTTCCAATAACACAGCTATAATAGAAAGGACTGATGACAATGGAAGCAAAACCGATGAAAGAATCGAGAACCATTCAAACAAAGCTTGTTCTTCCTCCTGATACCAATCACATGAATTCTATTTTTGGGGGAAAAGTTTTAGCATACATCGATGAAATCGCAGGCATTACAGCGATGAAACACGCACGCCGTCAAGTTGTTGTAACGGCATCAATTGATTCAGTGGATTTTTTATCTTCAGCTAAAGTTGGAGATGTATTGGAGCTCGAAGCAAATGTTACTTCAACGGGGCGCACTTCGATGGAAGTTTATGTTCGAGTAAAATCAAAAAACCTTCAAACAGGTGATGAAAAACTAACGACAGAATCATTCTTGACGATGGTTGCAATGGGAGACGATGGTAAGCCAACTCCAGTTCCTCCTGTGCTGCCGGAGTCCGTAGGCGAAAAACTCTTTTTTGATACGGCACCCGCAAGACGAGAATATCGAAAATTGCGCGTAAAGCCACCTAGACCATAAGAAAAAGTGCATGGCTAAAATCCATGCACTTCAGACTGCAGACAAAAGAGGTATTGGTAGAACTTAATCCAATACCTCTTCCCTTATATGTAAATCTTGATAGTCTTAGATATGCTTAACTGACATAGACACTAGCGATGGCGCGTCCACGGGGTAGACGAAGCAAGAAGACAGGTGGTTTTCCTGGCTTCTTGCGGGAGTCATCCCCAAAGCGACCAGCGCGGTTTTATGGCGCCATACACTGTGCAGAAGGACTTGGCCTACAGCCTAAAGGTACATGGAATAAAATCTATGTACCTTTTTCTTATATTAATTAAATTATGTCTCGTTAATATCTACCTCTGAGTTAACATGCTTTAAAGCATTGCCCGTTTCACTACTAATAACCGATAAACTCCCGTCAGTTTCTAGGATGACTGCTTTTACTTTTTCGGTAGATCCAAATCCTGTATTGCGAATGGCCTGAAGAATCTCCATTTCCTTGATTCGTTCTTTTCGCATGGAACTTCTTAAAAAATTACCATCTAAATACAAGAGACGCGGTTCGGACTTGATCAAGTTGTTAAACCAATTGAAATGAAGAGAAAAAAGAGTCATCAAATATTGCAATAAAATGAGCAATCCAAATGCTGTCATTCCTTCAAGTAGGCTTATGCTATTGTTAAGTAATATGGTCGCGAGTGTCGAACCTAAAGCAACGGTCACGACCAAGTCAAAGGCATTCAATTTTGTTAAAGTTCTTTTACCTGAAACACGAAGTAAAATAACGAGGCCCACATAAGCTAAAAAACCAACTGTGATGATGCGTATAAAACTACTAAGTGTGATTTCAAACATATTCTTCCTCCTTTTTATCGTTTTTAATAAAATTATCCACATGTTGATAACTTTCCTTTATGCAATAAAATTAACAAAATTCTAAAAACTTATCCACATAGCACACAAAAATTAGCGGTTTACTGTGTATAAGATGATGGAAATAGAGAATTTTACTTATAGATCCCGTTTTTTAACGTTTTTTCTTTCTTCTTTTATATTTCCCTATAAAGTTATCAACAAACAAAAAAAAGAGTAGCCAGGGCTACTCTTTTTGCTGTTATCTCCACAAAAGCGGAAATATTCTATAGCGTATGTTTTTATTTTTTGGCTAACAATTCTTCAAAATAAGCGCTGAATTCTTTAGAGCGTTTCAAGATTGTGCTTGAAGATACACCGAATTTTTCACTTAAGTCTTTTGAAGATAGCATAGGACCTTTCACCAATTCGTGATCCTGTAAGAATCTCCAGTATCCTGCAACAAGTGCTTCAGGTTTTTGGACAGTTGGTTGCTGGCTTACAAGATAGCTATTTAAAATACTCGTAATATTGCTAACCGTTTCTTCATCAAAATCAGCTTTCTCGATATGCTTATCAAGTTCAGCCATGACAGAGTCATGCTCTGGAGAAAGCTGGATGCTTTCTTCTACACTGCCGGTTGAATACTTAACGATTTGTTCAACAATTGTTAAGTAGTTATCGCGCAAGTAGCTTTCATCTTGTGAAGCATTTTCAGCAGCGATTTGTGCTTTCAATTGTTCGAAGAATGGAGTGAATTCTCCTACAACCGTTAAATAGCCATTCAAGAATAGAACGCCTTTTTCCCCCACGCGTGAATCTGGAAGTAAGATTGCTAATAAGCCTTGTCCGTTTTCCATATCAGTTGGTGGCTGGTCAGCCATTTCAAGCGTTTCGCCTGTCAGAACGTCTGTAAACTGAGCCTTCTCAGTGTCACCTTTAACGTATTGACCAAGGAATACTTTTACGTCTTTCCAATTTTCGAGTACTTCTTTCGTTGTTGGACGTTGAGCAAGATCAATTTGTTTTTCTAGAAACTCTTCCCATAGTTCAGGTTTTTTCATGAACAGGAAATTCTCAATAACAAATGCTTGTGCATCGTTTTCAGCCATTGATTTCATCAAATGTGGCTGCCATTCTTGTTGCAATTCACGGAATTCAGTAATATGTGTCTGATTTGGGTTTTCCGAGAAGAACTGTTGACGTACTTTGAATAGTTCCTCATTCACCAAATCATTGATAGATACAGTTTCTTGTTTTCCGTGACATTTTTTGTATTTCTTGCCACTGCCGCATGGGCATGGATCATTTCTTCCTACCATTCTAATCACCTACATTTTTTATTGAGTGTAACATAAAATTGCGAAGGGCTCAAAAGTCTGACGATTCAGACGCTAGTAAGCTATATAGATAGTAAAAATTGGAACCGCCATTATACGTTGGAAAGCAACGTTAAAAGCCTTGAAGTTAGTTGATTCTGTAAGCATAAAACCAAGCAGTAGGCACCAGCCATAAGGAGTATTATAATAAAAGATATAAAGTAGTAGGAGGAGACAATGTGTATAAAGATCCTGTAAAAGAATCTATATCTTGGATGCGGGTCATCGTTTTGACGGTACTTATTGTCTTACTATCACGGCATTTTCTGTTTGAGCCAGTAGCCGTCCATGGGGAATCGATGATGCCTACGTTTGAAGAAAATGATAAAGTTGTGCTAGCTAAAATTTACTCAATCGAAAATTTTGATATGATTGTTTTTACTGCACCAAATGGCGTTAATTTTATAAAAAGAGTAATTGGTGTTCCAGGAGACGTTATTTCCATGCAAGATGACCAATTATATATAAATGGAAAAGCTAAGGTCGAGCCTTATCTGGAAAAAAATTTAAAAGCGGCAAAACAAATGGGAATGTTGCGATTGACTGAGGATTTTAAAGAATTTACTGTGCCAGCGGAATCTTATTTTGTGTTAGGAGATAATCGCTTGAACAGTACCGATTCCCGAGTTTTAGGGTTTATTTCAGAAAAGAGTGTTGTGGGAGAAGTGAAAGTGCGAATTTCACCACTAGAACATGTAGGCTTTGTCGAATAACACTAAAGCATTTATCGGGTTAATAGCAAAAGACAGCTTCTCGTTTATAAGGAAGCTGTCTTTTGCTATTTAAAATAACTCTAGTTTCTCGATCCGTTTGATTGCTTCGACAATACGGCTCTCATCAACCAGTAATCCGACACGGACAAAGCCTTCTCCGCCATCACCGAACCCACTGCCAGCAGCTACTGCAATATCTGCTTTTTCAAGTAGGAAATCAGCAAATTCGATACTCGTAAAACCTTTTGGGATTGGTAACCAAGCAAAGAATGAACCTTGTGGAGCTGTTATTTCCCAACCAATACGTGCACATTCTGCCACGAGTACATTTCTGCGTTTTTCATAGAGATTTACTAGATCATCAACGCATTGCTGATCAGCGTTTAATGCTTCTGCTGCAGCAAGTTGAACCGCTGGGAATAATCCGGCAAATAAATGATCTTGAATTAAGTTTAAGGCTTCAATCATTTTGGAATGTCCGACAGCAAACCCAATACGCCAGCCAGCCATATTGTAAGTTTTCGATAATGTATACATTTCAATACCGACTTCTTTTGCTCCCTCAGACTGTAAAAAGCTAACCGGTTTTTTTCCTTCAAAACCAACAGCACCGTAAGCAAAGTCATGAACGACGGCAATGTTATTTTCTTTTGCAAAAGCGACGGTTTCATCAAAAAACTCTTTGCTCGCTACTGCTCCAGTTGGATTGTTCGGGTAGTTTAAGTACATTAATTTTGCGCGAGAGCGAACAGTTTCAGGTAACTCATCGTAGTTTGGTAAATATCCTTTTTCCGGATCTAATGTCATTAGTTCAAAATCAATATCTGCTAATGGAGCACCTGATAAATAATCAGGGTAACCTGGATTTGGTAGCAATAAAAGATCTTCTGAATTCAGCAATGCTAATGGCAACTCAACAAGCCCAATTTTTGTTCCGCACATAACGGCCACTTCTAAATCGGGATCGATATCTACGTTATACTCGCGTTTATAGAAATCAGCTGCTGCTTGCCGCAAAGTTGATATTCCGCGGAAAGGTGAATACTTATGCGTTTTTGGATCGGTCACTGCAGTTTGTAATGCTTTAACGATATGGTCAGGTGTAGGCTGATCAGGATTGCCTTGACCAAGGTTAATCACATCGCGCCCTTCAGCGATAGCTTGGCTCGTTTTAGCAACGAGTAGAGCAAAAAATTGAGTCGGTAAATTTTGCAAGCGATTTGAAAAGTCCATGGAATTCTCCTTATTTTCGAAATAATTGCACTTCTACTCCGAATCTTATAGAATTTAGAGGAGCTTGTCTACTGGAGGAGAGAATATGAAAATTGCATGTGTTCAGATGGATATTGTATTTGGGGAACCAGAAAAAAACTATCAGCAGGTATTGAACTATTTAACTGAAGCCGCTGACAACGGGGCAGATACGATTGTTTTGCCTGAAATGTGGAATACTGGTTATGCACTAACAGAGCTTAACACGTTAGCAGACAATACAAACCGGACAGTGGAGATGTTGAAAAACTTCGCAAAAGAAAAATCGGTAAACATTGTTGGGGGTTCTGTTTCAACAGAGAAAAATAATGGCTTTTACAATACGATGTATGTCGTCAATAAAAAAGGTGAGCTTGTTTCTGAATACGATAAAGCACATCGTTTTGGATTGATGGATGAACATATTCATTTAGAAGAAGGAGATACTCTAGGTACATTTAAATTGGATAACGTTGTTTATGGCGGTGTTATTTGCTATGATATCCGTTTTCCTGAGTGGATTCGTGCACAAGCATTAAATGATGCAAAGCTTATTTTCGTGTCTGCAGAATGGCCAGAACCAAGAATTGATCATTGGCGTACGTTGCTTCAAGCTCGTGCGATTGAAAACCAATGCTTTATCGTTGGAGTTAACCGCATTGGCAGTGATCCGAACAACGTGTTTGGTGGAAGCACCATGGTAATTGCTCCTTGGGGAGAAATTCGTTTGGACATGAAAAAAGAAGAAGGCATAGGGTATGTGGAAATTGATTTACAAGAAGTAGAAGAAGTTCGTAAACGAATCCCGGTCTTTGACGATCGTCGTGAAAAATTATACGAAACATTCAAAATTTGATTGACACCCTGAAAGTATGTCTGTAACATGAAATTCAATCTAATATACTAACTTATCAAGAGAGACCGAGGGGTAGGCCCTATGACGTCCGGCAACCCCCAGTTGGGAAGGTGCCAAGTCCTGCGGAATGTGAAAACATTTCGGAAGATAAGTCGAGAAATTAAAATTTTCGATGTCTCTTTCTTGATGAAAGAGGCATTTTTTTATTGCCAGGAGGAAGCCATGATACAGATTAAAAATTTGACGAAAACGTATACAACAAAACATGGTGCCGTTACCGGAGTGGATAATGTGTCACTTGAAGTCGGAAAAGGTGAAATATTTGGGATTGTGGGTTACTCAGGAGCAGGAAAAAGTTCGTTGATCCGCTGTATTAACTTACTCGAACGACCAAGCTCTGGCAGCATCATAGTCGATGAAAAAGATTTAACACAGTTAAATGGCGATCAACTGAGAAAAGCGCGGTTAAAAATCGGGATGATTTTCCAACATTTTTATTTGATTAGCCAAAAGACAGTTTACGACAATATCGCTTTTGCACTTCGGGCGGCAGGCAAACCTTCTAAAGAGATTAAAATGCGTGTAGAAGAACTGCTTGAAATGGTCGGTTTAGCAGACAAACGGGATGTCTATCCTGCTCAGTTGAGTGGTGGCCAAAAACAGCGTGTCGGCATTGCGCGAGCGTTGGCAAACAATCCCGCCGTGCTGTTATGTGATGAAGCGACTTCAGCACTCGACCCTAATACGACTTTATCAATTTTACGGTTATTGAAAGAAATTAATCGGAAATTGAACATCACGATTGTATTGATAACCCACGAAATGAATGTCGTGAAAGAAATTTGCGATCGCATGGCTATTATGCAAGGTGGACGGGTGATTGAAGAAGGACAAGTATACGATATTTTTGCGGATCCTCAAAAAGAACTAACAAAAGAATTTATCTCTAGTGTCGTATCATTTAATGTTCCAATACATATTTTAAAGGAATTTAAAGGCACATTAGTAAAAGTACTATTTAAAGGTGGCGTAGCCGGTGAAGGTGTCATTTCCGATATGCTGCAGAGCTTTTCAGTAAAAGGTAACTTTTTACACGGGGCAATCGAGTATATTCAAGAGCGTCCACTTGGCATCTTTATCATGGAATTAAAAGGCGCTGAAATAGAAGTTATGGAGGCATTGCGGTATTTGGAAAATAGATCGGCAATAGTGGAGGTGATATCGAGTGGACATTGAATGGGGACGAATTATTGAATTATGGCCAGAAATCCAAACTGCATTTTTCCAAACCTTAATGATGATCGGCATTTCGTTATCAGTATCACTGATTATTGGATTGCCACTTGGAATTTTGCTATTTATAACAGATCGCGGCTTGTTTCTTGAAAATCGGCCCGTGAATTCAGTGGTAGGCTTTGTTGTAAACATTGTACGTTCTATTCCATTTATCATTTTGTTAGTAGCACTTATTCCTTTGACGAAATTTATCACAGGTACAACAATCGGTCCTGTTGCGGCTAGTGTTTCTTTGTCAGTTGCAGCCATTCCGTTTTTTGCGCGAATTGTGGAAAATTCACTTCGCGAAATTGATAAAGGAGTAATCGAAGCAGCAATTGCAGTAGGTGCTACACCGTGGATGATTATTAAAGATGTATTACTACCTGAAGCAAAAGCGAGCATCGTACAAGGGATTACGTTAACGATTATTAGTTTAGTCGCCTATTCAGCTATGGCTGGTGTTGTGGGTGGCGGAGGCATAGGAGATTTAGCCATTCGCTTTGGTTATTACCGATACGATAACACCATTATGGTTGTTACAGTCGTTATTTTAATTGTGTTGGTTCAATTGATTCAACAAGCAGGAGACTATACAGCGAAAGCTATAGATAAAAGATAAGGGGAGAATGATATGAAAAAATTAGGATTAATAATAGCAGCGAGTGCATTGGCTTTAGCGGCATGTGGCAGTGAAGAAAACGAAGCAACAACAGGAGAACCTTCAAAAGATATTAAACTAGGAGCTACGGCAGGGCCTTATAGCGATATGTTAAAACAAGCCATTGTCCCAGGCCTTGAAGAAAAAGGGTATACAGTAGATTTGGTAGAATTCAGTGATTATATTCAGCCAAACATCGCGCTTGATGGTGGAGATATCGATGCCAACCTATTCCAGCACAGCATTTACTTGGAGAATTTTGAAAAAGAAAATAATATGGATTTGTCAGGATTAATCGTTGTGCCGACAGCGCCAATGGGCATTTATTCAAATCAATTTGATACATTAGATGATATTGAAGATGGGGCAACCATCGCAATTCCTAATGACCCTGTTAATGCGGCTCGTGCTTTGCAGATTCTTGAAGATCAAGGTCTAGTCGAAGTAGATCCGGAAGTAGATGACTTAAAAATTTCAGAAAGAGATGTTATTACTAACAAAAAGAACCTAGTATTCCAGCCAATCGAAGCTGGACAATTGCCACGTGCAGTTGAAGGATCTGATTTATCCGCTGTTCCTGGAAACTTTGCATTAGCAGCTGAAATGGACCTTTTGGATGCATTGGCACTGGAAAACATGCCTGACCAATACCGCAATTTAGTAGCAGTTAAAGCGGAAAATGAAGATAGTGAATTGGCGAAAGATATAATAGAAATTGTGGAATCAGAAGAATTTGAAAAGGTAATTGATGAGAATTTTGAAGGATTCGGTAAACCTCAATGGATGACTGATCAAGAATAATGATAGTGAGATAGAAAGAGCCGTTCCAGGTTTTCTGGAACGGCTTTCTTCTATTACTATAAATAATTTAAGAAATGATTTTCACCATGTGATGGAAAGGTTCTCCAATAATCGTCCACGGTTCAGAAACCGAATAACCAAGGCGTTTATAAAGTCGGATAGCGCCTTCTTTATCAATATCAACGTTAAGCGAAAGCTTGCCACCTCCGTTAGACGATACAAGTTCTTCTGCGTAATTAAGTAGCTTTGAGCCAATTCCTTTTCCTTGATAAGCAGAATCGACCGAAACGGTATCGATATACCATTCGTCGGTATGGGCTTCCGGCTCGAGTGTTCGCTCATGACCTTGCTTTTTCAACTGCTCAATCAAATAACGATCTAAAGTTTCTGCTAGGTTGCCATGATAAAGAACTAAAATGCCTGTAATTTTACCATCTAAAGTGGCTACATATGTATAGCGGTAACTATGACGGGTATTTTCTCCACGCACCATATTTTCAACTTTTTCACGTACTGCTTCAGAATCTTTTTGTGCGGTCATATGATTTGCAATTTTACCGATAGCATTGATAATGAGAGGTGCGACTTTTTCAGCATCACTAGGGTTTGCTTGTCGTATAGCGATTTCCAAGGTAGAAACCTCCTTTTACTTGATTAAAAACGGTTTTGCCTGAAATAATGAAGAGTATAATTATATAGACTCGTATTATGGAGTCCACTAGTAGGTGATATTCACTCAACTACTAGTATATCAATGAAGAAGGTTTTTAACACAAAGGAGAATTACGCATGAAAAACAATAAGTACGTACTCACATATGGAGATGCGTTTGTGGATTATATCGCCACAGATACTACTAACACAGCATTTAATCGCCATCTTGGCGGAGCTACAGTGAATGTGGCTGCAGGTATTAGCCGTTTAGGCATACCTTCAAGTTTTATCACAATCACAGGGGATGACGAGACCTCTACTTTTGTACGCAATGAATTGGTAAGCGAAGGTGTTGATTTAACACATGCGATTATGGTTCCGGAAAAAAGAGTCAGCGGTGTTTATATTCACCTGACACCAGATTTTGATCGAGTGTTTGCATCGTATGTGAATGAAACTCCGGATCTTCAAGTGACAGGCAAACAGCTGAACACGAAGTCTTTTGAGCAGGCTAGTAGTTTTCATTTTTGTTCAGGAACTCTTTTTCATCCAGAGGCGAGGGCGACCACGCGAAAGGCGATTGAACTGTCAAAAGAGCATAATGTTATTTGTACTTATGACGTTAATATTCGGCCGCTGCGCTGGGAAAACGAAGGACATTGTCGTCAAATTGTCATGAAATTTTTACCTACAGCCGATATCATTAAGCTAACAACAGAAGAGCTTGCATTTTTAATGAAAACAGACTCACTCGAAGAGGGAATTGAACGATTATCCGGCAATGCGATTCCGTTGGTTTTTGTGACCGATGGTGAAAATGGGACTTATGCGGTTTTTCAAGACCAAACAATTCATGTGCCGGTTATTCCTGTGCAACCTGTCGATACGACAGGAGCAGGAGATGCATTTATGGCAGGGATAATTCGTCACGTCTATTTAAACGGATTCCCTAAAACGCAACAGGAAGTTATAGAGTGTGCTGACTTTGGGAATCGAATGGGAGCTCTTTGCGCGACGAAAGCAGGCGCTTTAACAGCGATGCCGCGTATTGAAGAAATGAAAGACGGGAGAGAAGCTTAATGGCATTACATAGCTTTCATTTAAAGGCGAATTGGCCAGGTCTGCGTAACGACGTAGGAGAAATTAAAACAGGCAATTTAAAAACGGAAATCTCGATTCCACCAGAAATGGATGGTCCAGGAGTCGGTACAAACCCTGATGAGATGCTACTAGGCGCCGCGGCGACTTGTTACATCATCACTCTTGCTGCAATGCTGGAGCGTAGTAAATTAGAGAAGCAATCGCTCACGATGGAGTCAGAGGGAATTGTCGAAGTTGAAAAAGGTGTGATTACGTACAAGCGCATTATTCACAAGCCCAAATTAGTGTTAAAAGGCGATGCCACAGAGAAGGACTTAGCGCTAGCGCAAAAACTAGCAGAAAAAGCCGAAAGTTCATGTATGATTACACGTGCCATCAAAGGCAATGTAGAAGTTGAATTGCAAGCGGATATTCAGAAAGAAAACTAAAGGTTTATCATTTACTTCATCTCTTTTCTAAGGGATGAAGTTTTTTGTTTGAATTGTCTTGAAAATGAGCTTTTTCTTTCTATGAATTGTGATAGACTACAAATATTAAAAATTCAGTATCTTGTAGGAGTATCGAGTATGAGGAATTTATCGCTTCAAACAAAAATTATTATTTTAAGTATGTCATTGATATTATTTGTCACTGTCTTTTTTGGTGGCATTGTTATTTATAACGAAGTGGGAGACACGAAAGGCAATGTGGGGACGCGTGCACTTGAAACCGCAATTGGTATTTCCGTTATGCCTAGCGTAGTGGAGGCAATGGACGATGAAAACCCAGAAGACACAATCCAGCCAATAGCTGAGTATATGAGAAAACAAGTGGGGGCAGAATTTATCGTAGTGGGAAATAAAGACGGAATTCGTTATTCTCATCCTACTCCATCGAAGATCGGCAAAGTCATGGTAGGAGGAGACAACGAACGTGCATTATTAAATGCCGAATTTTATACATCTGAAGCAAAAGGCTCACTCGGCCCAAGTTTACGAGGGAAAGCGCCAATTTTTGATGGCAACGGAAATGTAGTGGGGCTAGTTTCAGTCGGTTATTTATTAGAAGATGTACAACAAATCATCGTTCAAAAAAGCTTAGAACTTTTAAAATTTGTTTTACTAGCCTTAATACTAGGTGTAATCGGCAGTATACTATTAGCTAAAAATATTCGAAAAGAAACGATGGGGTTAGAACCAAGGGAAATAGCAGCGATGTATCGAGATCGTGAAGCGTTACTTTCTTCCATTGTTGAAGGAGTAGTGGCTATTGATAATCGGGGGAGAATTACTGAAATCAACCAATCCGCAGAAAAAATGCTTGGACTTACACAAGCTGTTATTAATTCGGATATTGCCGACGTCCTGCCCCATTCACGAATGAAAGAAGCGTTACAACCGGATAAAGTGATGCGCAATGAAGAAATGCTCATTGGCAGCAAAGTGCTGATTATCAACCGTACACAAATTATGCATAAAAATGAAATTGTAGGAGCGGTGTCAACTTTTCGTGAAAAAACAGATATTCAGGAAGTGTTGGAAACCTTATCGGAAATTCAGCAATACTCAGAAGGGTTGCGCGCTCAAACGCATGAATACTCCAATAAACTATATGCCATATCAGGATTATTGCAGCTCGAACAAAAGGATGAAGCAATCGAATTGATCCAACAAGAAACAAAGATTCATGAGAATCAAACAAAATATATGCTAGACCATATTAAAGATAAAAAAGTTCAAGCAATATTATTAGGGAAAATGGGGAAGGCATCTGAAAATAAAGTAGAGCTACTCATTGATGAAAATAGCTCTTTAGAAGAACTTCCGGAACACTTCGATATTGCCAAGCTGATTCATATATTAGGAAACTTGATAGACAATGCGATTGAAGAAGTAGTACAACAACCCGTTAAAGAAGTTTCTTTTTTTGTTACTGATTTAGGTCATGATTTGGTCATTGAGGTAGAAGATAAAGGCCGTGGAATTCAAGCAGAACATATGGAAGACTTATTTAAGCTAGGGTTTTCAACGAAAGTTGGAAAAAAAGATCGAGGTTATGGATTAGCAATTGTGCAGCAAGCAGTTGAACAATTGCAAGGAACTATAGAAGTTAGTTCAGAGTTAAAAAAAGGCACTGTTTTCACGGTCTTTTTACCAAAATAAGAAAAGGAGGATAAATTATGATACAGGTTTATATTGCCGAAGATGATTTTAGAGTAGCGAATATCCATGAGCAATTTCTTAAGAAAATACCCGAAGTACAATTACTTGGCAAAGCCAGCAATTGTCAAGAAACCTTAAAAGCCATACAGGAACATAAAATCGATTTAATTATATTGGATAATTATATGCCAGATGGATTGGGAATTGATTTGATCGATGACATACGTTCTTTAAGTCCACAAACAGACGTCATATTAGTATCTGCTGAAAATGACAAAGGATATATTGAGCAAGCTATACGTAAAGGAGTAAAAGGCATCATCATCAAGCCAGCCACATTAGAAAGATTTGTCTCGACAATCGTCAAATACATAGAAAACAAAAAAACGCTTCAAAACACGCATGATATTGATCAACATTTTTTAGATGACTTTTTTGGTGTGAAACTTGTTCAAAAGCCAACTATCGGTGCGAAAGGAATCGATCCCCTGACTTTAGAAAAGGTAAGAGATATCTTAACAGGCAATACATTAGGCATTACTGCTGAGAAAATGGGCGAACAAATGGGCGCTTCACGAACAACAGCTCGCCGGTATTTAGAACATCTTGTAACGATCGAAGAATGCTATGCCGAATTAGCATACGGAATTGTAGGAAGACCAGAGCGACATTACTATATGAAAAAAGACTGATGCTATTCATCAGTCTCAGACTGTAGACAAAATTTCATTAAAAGAAATAGTGGTGTATAACCTCCAAGCGAGCTGCCCACTTCGCTTAGAATCTTCTTACTTATATTAAAGTGAGTTATCTTAGTCTACTTTCTACCATTAAAAAAGTCATGAAGTCTTTTTAACCAGTCACTTAAGGATCTGGAGCATCAAACGGCGAAGGGCAAAAATATGCTCCTGCATCGTCCGCGGAAAGCGTCCGTTTGGTGCGGAAGATCCCATGTAAATACGAAACAATGAATTACTATTCTTTTGTCTACAAGCGGAGACTGATGCTATTCATCAGTCTTTTTTTGCGTGAACTTTATGAACAAAAAGAACACAAAACTCTTTAAATAGCTTATTTTGCAAACGGTTACATTCTGAAAATTCAAAGTTATACTCAAGTTAATTAAAAAACGAGGAGGAAATCGAATGAAAAAGACAATTTTTACAACAATTTTGGCAGCAAGTGCTTTAGTATTTGCTGGATGTAACTCAGAAGAAGCCGCGAATGAAAATACAGGTGAAAGTGGGGCATTCGAACCTTCAAAGAATATAGAAATGGTAGCACCAGCTGGAGCTGGCGGCGGCTGGGATACGACAGCTCGTGAAGTGGCAAGAGTTTTTGGTGAAACGGGAATTGTTGAAAAGAACATGACCGTAATCAATAAAGAAGGTGGCGGTGGAGCCATTGCGTGGGCGTATATTCATGGCCAGGATGACAGTCCTTATAATTTATTTGTTTCTTCTCCACCCCTAATGTTTGTTCCGTTAAATGGACAATCTGAATATGGCCATGAAGACTTTACACCACTAGCAAATATGATTGCAGATTATGGTGCATTTGCAGTAAGTGCAGATAGCGAATGGGAAGACTTGAATGATTTATTCGATCAAATGAAAGAAGATCCTGAGAGTGTAACTGTCGTAGGAACATCATCTCCAGGAAGCATGGACCACATGCAATTTGTGCGTATCGCGAAAGCAGCAGGTGTAGATCCAAAGAAAATCAAATATGTATCTGACCAAGATGGCGGAGCATTAACATCAGTATTAAACGGCTCAGTTGATGTATTTTCTACGGGTGTCGGAGAAGTAGTTGAACAAGTACGTGCTGGAAACATCAAAGTTCTTGGCGTGACAGCTGAAGAACGAATGGAGGGCGAAATTCTTTCGGACTTCCCAACAGCTATCGAACAAGGAATTGATGAAAGCTTTATCAACTGGCGCGGGTTCTTTGGACCGCCAAATATGGACCAAGCGGCAGTAGATTACTACGAAGAAAAATTCAAAGAGTTGAGTGAATCTGAAGAATTTGCTGAGGTGCGTAAAAAATATGGTTGGAACGAAATGTACTTAAATTCAGAAGAATACGAGGAGTTTTTGAATAATGAATACAAAGAAATCGAAGTGTTATTAGAGGAAATTGGGTTAGGAAACTAAAGAAATGAGAAACCGAATAAGCATTATTCGGTTTCTTTCTTTTCAGTATAAAGGAGGCGTTCCACTTGCCATTAACAATCAATCGAAGAATAGCTCTGCTCCTATTTGTTATAGCAGCTATTTACTTATTTTTGAGCTTTCAACTGCCAAATTATCCGTATGCACCAATAGATGCTGATGTTATACCAAAAGGATTGGGCATCCTAATGATTATTTTATCAATTTTCCTTTTTTTCTCTAAAGCTATTGAAACTGAGGCGGAAAAAGAGAAGCGTAATATTCCTAAAAAAGAACTACTAGTGTTATTAGCAGTATTCGCCATGATTTTCCTTTATATTTTGTTGTTTGAAATCATTGGATTTGTCATTATGACTTCGGTCTTTATTTTTTTCTGTTCGTGGTTTTTAGGCTATACCAAGTGGAAATCAAATATTATTGTTTCGATTTTATTTCCTTTAGGGATGTATGCGATTTTTGTTTTTGCTTTAGGAATTTCGCTACCTAGAGGCATTTTACCAATATAGGAGGTGTGGATTTATGAATGCTTTTGATGGAATGATAACAGGTTTTCAAGTCGCTTTAAGTTGGGAAGGTATCTTGTTTGTTTTAATCGGTGTTATTGTCGGTACGCTAATTGGCATGATGCCAGGTCTTGGTCCCATCAGTGCTATAGCCATTATGATTCCGATTACATACGGAATGGACCCGGCACCTGCCCTAGTGATGATGGCAGGAGTTTATTATGGCGCAGTATTTGGTGGGTCGACTTCCTCGATTCTGTTAAATGCTCCGGGGATTTCTGGAACTGTTGCAACCGCCTTTGATGGCTATCCGATGGCACAGCAAGGAAAAGCCGGAAAAGCACTAGCCATCGCTGCGATTGCTTCATTTTTCGGAGGCACTGTTTCAGTTATCATGCTAATGTTGTTAGCGCCTGCATTATCAAGTGTGGCCATCTCGTTTGGTCCACCTGCCTATTTTGCATTAATGCTTATGGGATTAACAGCCATATCCAGTTTATCTGAAGGTTCTACGATAAAAGCGATGATTGCTGCAGTTGCTGGGGTAATGGTCGTCACTATCGGTATCGATCCACAAACAGGTACCCAACGTTTTACGTTTGGGAATGTAAATTTATTTGATGGCTTTGACTTTTTAATTATTGCACTCGGCCTGTTTGCCATTGCAGAAGTTTGTATGTTGGTGCTTAATCGGAAAAATCGTAGCTTGAGTGATGATCAAAAGCTCGGTAGTTTAAAAGTGACGCGAGCAGATTTGAAAGAAATGAGCGGTCCGATGACGCGTCAGTCATTTGTTGGCTTTATCCTCGGCGTATTACCAGGTGCTGGTGCAACAATCGCTTCCTTTATTAGTTATATCTTTGAAAAAAGGATTTCAAAAAATCCAGAGGAATTTGGAAAAGGATCCATTAAAGGATTAGCTGCTCCAGAAAGCTCAAACAATGCAGCAACAAGTGGTGCATTTGTGCCATTATTAAGTCTTGGTATTCCGGGTTCTGGTACAACGGCAGTTATGCTGGGAGCATTTCTTGTATTAGGTGTTCAACCGGGGCCATTATTAATGACGGATCGTCCTGAGATATTTTGGGGAATTATTGCAAGTATGTATTTAGGGAATATTTTTCTATTAATCTTGAACTTACCGCTCATTCCTTACTTAGCTAAAATATTGAGCATTCCGAGACCGTTGTTGATTTCATTGGTGATCATGTTCAGTTTAATCGGGGTATATTCTATTAGTTTTAATGTATTTGATCTTTATATGCTTCTTGTTTTTGGGGCACTTGGTTTTGCGATGCGGGTCTTTTCTTTTCCAGCCCCACCGTTTATCTTGGCGTTTATTTTAGGAGGAATGATGGAGCAAGCATTCAGACAATCTATGACTATTTCAAATGGGAATTTAGCAATCTTTGTTGACAGTCCATTGCCATTATCATTAATCCTGATTGCATTCTTCTCACTAGTTATTCCAGGTCTTCTAAAATGGAGAAGCCGTCGAAAACTAGCTAAAATGTAAGGAGGGACAATGTGGTTCTTTCTAAACTTCGATTTTTGAGCCTGTTTTTTCTGTTGAGTTTGGCTATTATCTTCTATATATATACCGATATAGCGTCTGCTTATTCATTGCAACACCAATTAACGCTACTCTTGTTGGTGATAGCAATCTATTTTTGGACGCTTAGTTCATTGCCTATAGCAACATCGAGTTTTGTGCTGATCGGATTGATGTTGTTGTTTGGTGTTGTGGAGGAGCCAGAGGAAGCTTTCACAGGATTTATTTCTAGTGCTCTTTACTTTATTTTAGTGTTGTCACTTATTTCAGCTGCTTTAGTAAGGGCTGGGATAGACCGGGTGTTTGCGCATATTATTCTAAAATTTAGCAGAGGTGGATTTCGAGCAATCTTGTTCGGGTTGCCTCTGCTTATTTTATGGATGCCCGTCTTCTTGCCATCAGCAGTTGCACGATTTCGTATACTTGAGCCAATTATTGAAGAGCTAAATATTCGGTTTGGCTTTGGACAAGAAAGCCTATTTCGTAAATACTGCATGTATTTAATAGGAATGTTTAATCAAAACTCGACAATGGTTGTTTTTACTGGAGGCGGATTTCCGATTCTAGCGGCACAATTATTGAAGGATTTCGGAGATACTGACATTTCATGGCTTGGATGGTTTTTGCGTATTGCGCCACCTCTTTGGATCGGAATGCTAATTATTAGTTTTAGCGTATGGTTTTACTTTAAAAAGCAGAGCGATTCTCTAGACCTCATTAATACGGAAGTTTCTATAGTAGAAAATGAAAAACTTCCGCCTCGTTTTTGGTGGATTATGTTACCTTTTGGAATTATGATTGTTAGTTGGATTGTGTTAGATCATCAACAAGTTCCACTAATTTTAGCTCCGCTCTTATTAGTAGGATATTATGGAATGCCGGTTAATGGATTAATAACCAATAAAACGGTAAGAAACTATGATTGGGAGAGTTTTTTACTCATAGGCTCTTCTTTTTCACTCGGTTACGTGATTGAAAAGAATGGCACGGCATTCGTATTAGCTGAACAGTTGATGAGCTTTTTGCCGGATGACCTTGGAGATTTTGGCAATCTTGTTTTTATTGCCTGTTTTATTTTTGTGTTGCGTTTCCTATTCGTCGTGCCCTCGACATCAATGATCATTATTTTTCCTATCGTTATGAACTATGCACATATTCTTGGCTTATCTATTATAGCCAGTGCATTTTTAGTGATTATGATTATTGGGGGTGTTACTATATTGCCAATTCACTCACCAACAACATTTTTAGCTTTTCAAAAAAAAGCCTTCTCATTTAAAGAACAAATTATTATTGGCAGTTATTCAAGCTTTGTCATCCTAGTCATCGCAATTACATGGGCAATATTTGTTTGGTGAGTCGATAAAAATCTAAAAGCAATTTGAATTCTCCCTTGTCTTATGTTTAGCTCATTCTATACGGGGTAGGGTACGTATAGAGCGAAAAATCATGAGGAGGAACTAAAATATGTTTAATTACACAATAGATACATCAAAAACAGTGAGTGAAGCCGTTGAAGCTTTAGAGGAAAACTTAAAGGCAGAGAAGTTCGGTGTTCTTTGGAATTTTGATTTAACTGCAAAGCTTCAAGAAAAAGGCGAGGACTTTGATACGCCTTATACGATTTTAGAAGTTTGCAATCCACAAGAAGCAAATCGTGTGCTATCTGAAAACTTGATGATTGGCTATTTCCTTCCTTGTAAGATTGTTGTTTACAAAGAAAGTGATAGTGTGAAAATTGGAATGCCAAAGCCAACTGCTTTGATCGGCATGGTAGAAGATCAAAATATTAAATCGATTGCGGAAGACATTGAACAACGATTAATCAAATGTATTGATCAATCTGCATAAATAGACTGGAACATTCACATGCGGGCTGGTCTTTACTTCAAAGTGATTTTTTATCATAAGCTAATGTGTTGACTGCATACCCTAAGGGGTATAAAATAAGGGGTAAGTAAGATATCCTTTATTTTATTAATAGGAGGCATAATTGATATGAAATACGATAAACGTGTTGAAAACCGATTGAAAAGAATAGAAGGCCAGCTACGCGGTGTGATTAAAATGGTTGAGAGCGAGGGCGAATGCAGAGACGTCGTTATGCAACTCTCAGCAGTAAGAAGCGCAGTAGATCGAGCTATTGGTGTAATCGTCAGCGATAACTTAGAATCATGTGTACGTGAAAGCATAGACAAAGGCGAAAGCACTGAGAGTATGGTAAAAGAAGCTGTAGACTTACTAGTAAAAAGCAGATAGAAAATTAATGTTTGACAATCGAAAACATATGCTTTAACATACCCTGTAGGGTATAAAGAGTGCGGCGTCACTATAAAACGTTATTTTTTTTGAAGAAAATAAATACCCCTACGGGTAATTTAAAATGGAGGCAATACAATGGCACAAGAGCAAAAGAAAACAACGATCGTATTATTCAGCGGTGACTATGATAAGGCAATGGCGGCTTATATTATTGCCAACGGTGCTGCGGCATACGATCATGAAGTAACAATTTTCCACACATTCTGGGGATTAAACGCATTAAGAAAAGAAAACCCACCAGAATTGAAAAAAGGTCGCTTAGAAACGATGTTCGCGAAAATGATGCCAAGAGGTGCAGATAAACTTGGTTTATCAAATATGCATTTTGGTGGAATGGGTCCGAAAATGATCAAACAAGTTATGAAAAAGCATAATGCATTATCTTTACCACAATTAATTGAAATGGCAGAAGAACAAGATGTGAAAATGATTGCTTGCACAATGACAATGGATCTTCTTGGTTTACAAAAAGAAGAATTGCTTGATGAAATTGAGTATGCAGGAGTTGCAGCTTATCTTGGAGATGCAGAAGACGGGCACGTTAACCTATTCATTTAATTAGATTTAAATAGGAAGGGGAATGCAATATGGAATGGATTACATGGCTCTTAATTGGGGCAGCGGTTCTTTGGTTGGTTTATCGATTCACTACACCTACTAAAGGTGTTCAATCGATATCTACAGAAGAAATGAAATCTCAACTTGGTAAAAAAGATAAACAATACATTGATGTAAGAACTCCAGGTGAATTCAAAGGAAATCACATTAAAGGCTTTAAAAATATTCCATTGAATGAATTACCGAAACGCATGAATGAACTAGCAAAAGATAAAGAAACATTAGTCATCTGCCAAAGTGGGATGCGTAGCAGTAAAGCAAGTCAATTATTAAAAAAGAACGGCTTTACAGCAATCACAAACATTAGAGGCGGAATGAGCAGTTACCGCAGATAAAGGAGAGATTTATCATGAAAACCATGACAACTCAAGAAGTTCAAGAATTATTGGAAAACAATCAATCGATCAATTTAATCGATGTTCGCGAAACAGACGAAGTTGCAGCAGGTAAAATTCCAGGTGCGATTAATATTCCTTTAGGATCATTGGAATCCCGCATGAGCGAACTTGATAAATCTCAAGAATATATTATGGTTTGCCGTTCAGGTGGCCGCAGTGGACAAGCAACTAGTTTCCTTGAAAACCAAGGCTACAAAGTTACGAATATGGACGGCGGAATGCTGAATTGGAATGGCGAAACAAACTAATTACCTGCTGAACTACAGGCGGAATATCAAGGAGGAAATTTAATGGTAAAGATAGACTTAACATTAGATGCAAAAGGAATGGCATGTCCGATGCCAATCGTAAAAACGAAAAAAACAATGAAAAGCATGGATTCAGGTAAAGTACTAGAAATTCTTGCGACAGATAAAGGTTCAACAGCCGATCTTCAAGCATGGGCAAAAAGTTCAGGGCATCAATATATCGGAACTGAAACTGAAGGAGATGTTTTACGTCATTTTCTACGCAAAGATGGTGCAGGATCTCCTGAAGAAACCATTACAATACCTGAAATCACATTAACTGATTTTGCTCAAAAAGTTGATGCAGATGAAAAGTTAACGATTTTAGATGTTCGTGAAGAAGATGAGTTTGAAGAAGCTCATATTCCAGGTGCAGTCCACATCGCATTAGGTGATGTAGAAACGCGCATGGATGAGTTGAAAAAAGAAGATACAATTTATATCATTTGCCATTCTGGTCGTAGAAGTGGAATTGCAGGAGATTTGATGGCTAAAAAAGGCTTTGATAAACTTTATAACGTAGTACCAGGTATGAGAGATTGGACTGGAAAAACAGTTTAAAAATTTTAACTAATTATATACCCCTGGAGGTAATTTTGTATGACGGTAACAGCAATGACAGCAAGTGAAGTAGCAAAAAAAGTAGTAAATGATCAGCCATTGTTCATCTTAGATGTACGAAATGGCGATGCCTTCGCGGATTGGAAAATTGAAGGCGGCAATATCCAATATTTGAATACACCTTATTTCGATTTATTGGACGGCGTCGAAGAAGTGGTTTCAGAATTGCCGACAGACAGAGATATTTTAGTCGTCTGTGCAAAAGAAGGATCTTCGATTATGGTAGCAGAAATGCTATCAGAAGAAGGTGTTCAAGCAGCGTATCTTCAAGGTGGTATGAAAGCCTGGAGTGAGCATCTGGAACCAGTAAAAGTCGGTGAATTGAGCAACGGCGGCGAATTATATCAATTTGTACGTCTTGGTAAGGGTTGCCTGTCTTATATGGTAATCTCTGAAGGAGAAGCCGCTGTAGTTGATGCAACTCGCATGGCAAATATCTTCTTGGACTTCGCGCAGGAAAAAGGCGCAACAATTAAACACGTTTTTGATACACACTTACACGCCGATCATATTTCTGGGGGCCGTGCAATTGCAGAAGCGACAGGCGCAACGTATTACTTGCCACCCAAAGACGCAGAAGGTGTTGTATTTGAATACGCGGCTCTAGAAAATGGTCTCGAAGTAGCAATTGGAAATTCGAAACTTGAAATTGAAGCTGTTTATTCACCCGGACACACAATCGGCTCTACTTCGTTTATCGTAGATAGCAAGTACTTGTTGACTGGTGACATTCTATTCATCGATTCAATTGGCCGTCCAGATCTTGCGGGGCTTGCTGAGGACTGGGTAGGCGATTTGAGAGAATCTCTTTACTCACGTTATCAGGATCTAGCAAACGAACTTATTGTTCTTCCAGCTCATTTCATGATTATTGATGAATTAAATGAAGACGGTAGTGTGGCTAAAAAACTTGGCGACTTATTTAAAGAAAACCACGGATTGAATATTTCGGACGAACAAGAATTCCGTGATATGGTTACGAAAAACTTACCGCCACAGCCGAATGCATATCAAGATATTCGTAAAACAAATATGGGTCAGATTACACCAGATGATGAAATACAGCGCGAAATGGAAATTGGACCAAATCGCTGTGCAGTTCGGTAAGTAAAAGCTGCACCTAGAACAGCCAATCATTTAGATATGAAGCAAACTAACGAAGGTTCTTACAAGCTCGCAGGAAAGTAGAGTGGGTTTGTAGAATAGTTTCAAGTGGAATAGTAAATAGTCATTTCAATTTATATGATAAAACAACTCAAAGGAGAGATTTTGATGAACGCAGATAAAGTATTAGACGCAAAAGGGCTAGCATGCCCAATGCCGATCGTAAAAACAAGAAAACAAATGAAAGAAATGGAAAGTGGACAGGTGCTTGAAATCTTGGCAACTGACAAAGGCGCAAAAGCAGATTTAGTTGCTTGGGCAAAATCAGGCGGTCACGAAATGTTGGATTCACGAGAAGATAGTGATGTCTTTACATTCTGGATTAAGAAAGGCTAAAAGTTGGATCAAAGGGTATCGTCATGATGCCCTTTTCCCTTTTTGAAAGGTGATGTAAAATGAGCATAGATTTTATCATTGTTATATTTCTCATCGGCTTTGTTGGTTCTTTTATTTCCGGAATGGTGGGAATCGGCGGCTCGATTATCAAGTATCCGATGTTACTTTATATACCAGTAATGCTAGGTTATACGGCTTTTAGTGCCCATGAAGTATCAGGTATTAGTGCCATCCAAGTCTTTTTCGCGACGATTGCCGGAGTATGGGCATATCGTGGTAGCGGCTATTTAAACAAAACATTGATCGCTTATATGGGCGGTGCGATTTTAGTAGGTAGCTTTATTGGTGGTTATGGTTCAACAATGTTGACTGAGCAAGGTATTAATATTGTCTATGCCGCATTAGCAACAATCGCTGTAGTCATGATGTTTATGCCTAAAAAAGGCGTGGATGACATTCCGCTTGATCAAGTTACATTCAACAAATGGCTAGCAGCAGGATTAGCATTTGCTGTCGGAATTGCAGCCGGAATCGTAGGTGCAGCAGGTGCCTTTATTTTAGTACCGATTATGCTGATTGTATTGAAAATCCCAACGCGGATGACAATTGCGACGTCGCTTGCCATTACGTTCTTATCGTCAATCGGTGCGACAGTTGGTAAAATTGTTACGGATCAGATTTTATACGGTCCAGCGGCTGTTATGGTTGTTGCAAGTATTATTGCAGCGCCACTTGGAGCTAAGCTAGGACAAAAAATGAATACGAACTATCTTCAATGGATTTTGGCTTTATTGATCTTAGGTACAGCTATTAAAATCTGGACAGATATTCTTTAATGTGAAGAGGACGCCTTTAAAGGCGTCCTCTTTTATATTTCAGCGCTTTTTCCACTTATGATTTCGATGCGGTCAGATGGATAAGTGTAGTTTCCAGTACGCTCGATTTGAGCCACCTCATACATTGCTAATGCTACATTTTTAGCTTCAACAGGCTTATATTTTTTCATTTTGCCTCGCATTAAAATACTGAATACTGGACTTAGTATCGTTGCGAATTTTTCACCTAACCGAAATTCTTTG
Organism: Planococcus halocryophilus; assembly: GCF_022489025.1. Classification (GTDB taxonomy): domain Bacteria; phylum Bacillota; class Bacilli; order Bacillales_A; family Planococcaceae; genus Planococcus; species Planococcus halocryophilus_A. The sequence goes on from NZ_JAKVTG010000004.1 coordinate 68,047, forward strand.
CGCTCTCCTAGCAGTAAAGAAGGCTGAAAAATATGGAGTGCAATCAAACCTGTTTTCTTTAACCGTAACTGCAGTTGACCTTTAGTGCGGCTATAAAAAACTTTGGAAGTAGAGTCTGCACCTAATGCTGTAATGACTAAGAAGTTCTTTGCCTGCTGGGATGCAGCCAATTCAGCCATTTTAAGAGGATAGTCATAATCGACTTTTTTGAAAGCTTCTTGTGACCCCGCTTTTTTAATAGTTGTGCCAAGACAGCAAAAAACATCATCTACATCAAAGTGTTGGGCGTATTCGTCCAGTTTATCGAAATCAATGGTAACTTGTTCAAGTTTTTCATGTGTGATTTCGAGGGAGTGGCGAACCAAAACTTTAACGTGACTATACTGTGCACTGTTTAAAAGGATATGAAGCAATTCATTGCCAACCAAGCCGCTAGCTCCTGCTAGTAAAGCCGTTTTACTATTCAATGTGAACGACTCCTTTGTCTGTATCTCTTTAGTTTAAAATCTACTATACCGCATTTTTTAGTAAATTGTCTTTTTGCTTTGTTTCTTCTATTGTAGGGGTACAATAAGAGTAAGGTCAAAAAGAAAGGAAGACGCACATGAAACCAGTGATACTCGCTGAAAAACCAAGCCAAGCAAAGGCCTATGCTGAAGCGTTCAAGTCCACAAAACGTGATGGTTTTATTGAAATTGCACCAGACCCAATTTTTCCGGAAGGCGCATATATCACGTGGGGAATTGGACATCTTGTGGAGTTAAAAGAACCAAAAGCTTATGATCCGAAATGGGGTAAGTGGTCATTGGCTGCGTTGCCGATTTTGCCCAGCAATTATCAGTTTCAAATAGCACGAGGCAAAGCACAGCAATTTGGCATCATTAAAAAGTTGATATTTCAAACCGATACGGTCATTAATGCATGCGATGTTGACCGGGAAGGCTCTAATATATTTTATAGCATTTACTATCATACAGGTGCCAAGAACAAAAAAATAAAACGCTTATGGATAAACTCACTAGAAGCAGATGAAGTCAGAAAAGGTTTTCAAGAACTGCGTGACAATCAGCAAGACTTATTATTGTATCAAGAAGCAAAAGCGCGTCAAATTAGCGATTGGCTTGTCGGTATGAATGGATCTCGTTTGTATTCGTTATTGCTTCAAGAAAAAGGCATACGTGAAGTATTTGCGATAGGGCGAGTTCAGACGCCCACTGTTTTTTTGATTTACCAACGTGAAAAAGAAATTGAAGCGTTTGTACCAGAACCTTTTTATGAAATCGAAGGGCTGTTTGTTGCAGAAAAAGGACGTTATAAAGGCAAAGTGAAGTTGCGTGCAAAAGAGCGTAAAGAAGCAGAGGAATTACTCGTTAAGCATACGATTGGAGCAAAAGAAGAGGGGGTTGTGACACAGGTTAAAACGACAGAAAAGCGCACGCCGCCTCCACAGTTGCACTCGTTATCTACTTTGCAGGCAGCGGCCAATCGCAAGTGGAAATACAGTCCAGCAAAAGTTTTATCTGTTATGCAAGGTCTATACGAGAAAAAACTGGTTAGTTACCCGAGAACCGATACACAACATATTACACCTGGTGAATTTAGTTATTTGGCAGGCCAAGTAGAGAAATACCAACAAATCATCAATGCACAGTTTCCAATCGCGTCAAAGGCGCCCAAAAAGCGCTTTGTGGACAGTTCTAAAGTTCAGGAACATTATGCGATCATTCCAACAAAAACAATACCGACAGCACGCAAAATCGAAGGGTTAGCGAAAGACGAGCGCAATTTGTATGAAGAAGTGTTGCGGACGACATTGGCGATGTTTCATAAAGATTATCGATATGCAGAAACAAAAGTAACGACAGAAGTTAAAGGCTTACCATTTTTCACAACCGGAAAAACAGAGCTTGATAAAGGCTGGAAAGAGCTGTTTGCCGTTTCTAAAGAAGCGAAGCAAGAGCCTTCATTGCCGGAATTGCGTGAGCAAGAGCCTGTTAAGAGCAAAATTGACATAAAAGAAAGTATGACGACTCCGCCAAAGCCTTATACAGAAGGACAACTAATCGCCATGATGAAAACATGCGGGAAGCTTGTTGAAGACGTAGAAGATACCGAGATTCTGAAAGAAATTGAAGGACTCGGCACAGAAGCGACTAGAAGTGGCATTATTGAAACAATCAAGCGTCATGAATACATTTCAGTCACAAAAAACATTGTTTCTATTACGGGAAAAGGGCGTATCCTATGCCAGTCTATTGAAGGGAATTTATTGTCGAGTCCATCAATGACGGCGAAATGGGAAACGTATTTAAAGAAAATTGGGCGCGGAGAAGGATCCGCTGAAGTATTTTTAGCAACTATCGGCAAATTTATTCAAAAGCTACTCGACGAAGTACCAGCTCAAATGCAGCAAAACGGATTGCCAGCGCAACTAGCAACGCCTGATGCAAAAGACGAAATCGCACTTTGCCCAAGGTGCAAAACAGGCATGATTGTCTCAAGAAGAGGTTCTTATAATTGCACGGAATATGCGAATGGCTGCAAGCAATCTTTTCCTGCAACGTTCCTGAAAAAACGATTAACAGCCAAGCAAATCGAGTATTTGTGTACGAAAGGTAAGACGCCAGTCATTAAAGGCTTCGTTTCGAAAAATGGCAAGAAATTCAATGCCAAATTGATACTTGAAGACGGTAAGTTGAAAATGGAATTCTGAAGTTCATTTGGTTGCAATAACCCCGGCCTCTCTTTAATAATCAATAAGAGAGCAAAGTAAATAATTTGGAAGAAAGGGAGTTTCGCATGAATTACAATTTTGATGAAATTATTAATAGAAGAGGGACTTATTCCTTGAAGTGGGACGGGGAAGAATTGATCAAACAGTTTGGTCTGACAGAAAGGTATGATGAAGACACCATTCCATTATTTACGGCAGATATGGATTTACCGGTACCTCAACCATTAGTCGATGCATTGCATAAAACAGTCGATCATCGTATATACGGATATTCTGTTTTTCCAGATGAATATTTTGATGCGATTCAAGCATGGATGCAAAAACGGCATGACTGGACCATAGAAAAAGAACATATTGTCTATAGCCCAGGGACTGTTCATGCATTGAGTATTGCAGTTAAAGCATTTACAAATGCGGAAGATGGCATCATGATTCAACGCCCTGTCTATCCTCCCTTTACTTCTGTAATTGAAGGTAATAATCGGAACGTAGTTAATAATGCTTTGAAAAAAGATGATGATGGCTATTATTCAATCGACTTTGAAGATTTTGAAGCAAAAGCCCAAGATGACAACACGAAAATGTTTATACTGTGCAATCCACATAACCCAACTGGTCGGAATTTCAATGAAGACGAATTGAAAAAAATGGCAACTATTTGTCATAAACACAATGTCTTAATTGTGGCAGATGAAATTCATGGAGATTTGCTTCGTCGTGGCGAAAAATTTGTGCCAATGGCAAAAGTAGCAGAGCACAAAGATCATATCATTACGTGCACCGCCATCAATAAAACCTTTAATGTTGCTGGACTTCATTGCACCAATGTCATTATCTCTGATGAAGAGCTGCGAACTAAATTCTCTACTGAAATGGGCATGCAACTAGCATCTCCGTTTGCTATTGCGGCATTAATTGCTGTTTACAACGAAGGTGAAGATTGGTTAGAACAACTAAAGGACTATGTGGATGGCACGATGACGTATATAAAAGAATTTTTAGCGGACAACATGCCAGAAGTTAATGTAGCGATACCAGAAGGCACGTATATTATGTGGCTAGACTTTAGCGGTTACGGAATTTCAGCGAAGGAAATTCACGACCGCATTTACAATAAAGCCAATGTCTTGTTAGAAGATGGCAGTATGTTTGGGGAAGAAGGAGAGTTCTTTCAGCGAATTTGTACACCTTCTCCGCGTCCACTTATTCAAGAAGCGTTAGAAAGAATTGCTAAAGAGTTTGAAGATATTTCGAAAAAGTAAGTAGACAAAAAAAGGGGCAAGCTCACAAAATGAGCTTACCCCTTTTGTGATTAAATTTCGTATTTCCCTTTTAACGGAACGAATAATACGTTGTTTAAAGACGTCGTGTGAAGTTTTCCGCTACTATCTTTTTCGATTAAGAGCAGCTCTTGGTTAAAGGAGTTGCCAACTGGAATAACCATTTTCCCATCATTACTTAATTGGTCGAGCAATTCTGGAGGCACTTCAGAAGCTGCGGCTGTGACCATAATGCGATCGAAAGGCGCATGTTCTTGCCAACCCTCGCTGCCATCACCTAATTTGAAATGGATATTGTGGATGTTTAAATGAGCTAATCGTTCTTTTGCGCGATTGTGTAATTCTTCAATTCTTTCAATGGTGTAGACGGCTCCTGAGAAAATGGCCAGTAATGTAGTTTGAAAACCGGAACCTGTTCCTACTTCTAACACTTTATCAGTTGGCTGAAGACCAAGTGCTAGGGTCATTTCAAGAACAAGCGATGGCTGTGAGATGGTTTGTTCAAATCCAATGGGAAGGGCATGGTCGAGTGACGCAAGATCTTTATTGGAATCCATGAAATAGCTGCGATCCATTTCTCTGAAATAAGCAATAATCTCTTTTCTACGATTTTCCATTATCTTTCCCTACTTTCTTTTCCTACGGAAATATTAAGCAAAGCAGTGTTTAAATCATGCATTTTCGGAGAGGTCTTGTTACAGTAATTTTAAGTGGAAAACAGCAAGCTGTATAGTATTTGCTACGGCATTTTCGGAGAAGGAGATTGTCATAATGACATATCAACAAATGACCATCGAAACAATCGAAAAAGGAATTTATTTAAGTGAAGAAAATTGGGAAGTAGCAACTTTGGGAATGGGCTGTTTTTGGGGTCCAGACGCGCGGTTTGGGAGTATGGCAGGTATTATGCGAACTCGGGTGGGATTTGCAGGGGGAACCACTCCAATGCCTAGTTACCGAACGATGGGCGACCATACAGAAACTATCCAAATCGAATACGATCCACAGGTAATTAGCTACGCAAATATACTAAAGGAATTTTGGCGGAATCATTACCCGAATCGCGATAATTACAAAGGAAGACAATATATTTCTTTAGTCCATTATCATACCGACCTACAACGACAAGCAATTGAGGCGATTCGAAAAGAAATGGAAACAGAACTAGGCGAGTCGATTGAAACGGAGATTTCTCTTTTTAGTCAGTTTACTTTGGCAGAAGAGCGTCATCAAAAATACTATTTAAAGCGTTACCCGAAAGCACTTGATCAACTCGCAGCACTTTATCCAAATAAAGAAATGCTAGTAGACTCTACTTTTGCTGCGCGATTAAATGGTTTTGTGAAAGGCTTCGGTACAAAAGATAGCTTGCAAAAAGAGATAAATCAGTGGAGCATTGGAGAAACTGAGAAGGCTTTTTTAACAAAGCTTTTTTTATCGTTAAAATGGTAAGGGCATAGAATGAAATGTAGAGGGGCGAAGCAACAATGGATCAAACCACAATGATTATGGCTTTAGTGCCAATTATTATTATTCAACTTGCTTTAATGATTTTCGCTTTAGTGGATTTAGTGAAAAATCCTAGTCCAAATGGACCAAAGTGGATGTGGGGGATTATTATTGTCGTCATCAATATTCTTGGTCCCATTCTTTACTTTGTGATTGGGAGGAAAAATTATTGAATATCGTAGAAGTTGAAAACCTGACAAAACGCTATGGAGCAGAAAGTGCTGTTGAAGATCTTTCTTTTGTACTGGAGAAAGGGACTGCTACAGCATTGATTGGTCCGAATGGCGCGGGGAAGACGACAAGTTTGTCGATGTTGGCTAATTTGTTATCTCCAACGAGCGGAAAAATCACAATGGAAAAAGACGTATCCCTTGGTTTTCTTCCTCAATACCCTCAATTCTTCCCATGGCTGACAGCAGTTGAATTTACAGAATTGGCAGCTAAAATAAGTGGTGTCGAAACAAAGCAAGCAAGATTGCAATCCATACAAACTTTAGAATTTGTAGGTCTTGAAAGTTCTTTACATAAAAAAATTGGCAGCTTTTCTGGAGGCATGAAGCAGCGCTTAGGTCTTGCACAAGCGATTGTTCACCGACCTAACTTGCTTTTACTAGACGAACCCATCTCAGCATTGGATCCAACAGGACGCCGAGAAATCATGAATTTATTAAAATCGTTACAACAAGATACGACCATTTTGTATTCTACTCATATTTTGAATGATGCGGAAGAAATGACAGATCAGCTATTGTTCATGAAAGATGGACGTTTGATTGAGCAAGGTTCTTTGAAGGAAGTTAAGAAAAAACATGCGAACCCGTATATCCAGATAAAATTTAGAAACCATACTTCTGCGTTAGAGTTTGTAGGCAGTCATACATGGAAGTGTGAAGTTGAAGAAAACCTTGTTCTAATACCGGTTTCTAACTCCGGTCCGACTATGCAGCAAGTTCTTCACATCCTATCAACTGAAAAACAGGATATTATAGGAGTCGAGTTTCAAGATGCATCCTTGGAAGAAATCTTTCTAAAGGTGGTTGCTGCTAAATGAAACAGTTTTTTATGTTATTAAAAAAAGAACAGCTAGAAAATATACGTAATTATAAAATATACTGGATACCAGCAATTTTCATTCTTTTGGGCATACTAGAACCCACTACGAATTATTTTCTTCCACAAATTATTGAGTCGTCTGGAGGCTTACCAGAAGGTGCGGTATTAGAAATACCGACGCCTACGCCAGAACAGATGTTGGCTGCAATCGTAGAGCAATTTCAAACAATAGGAATAGCGGTGCTGATTTTAGCTTATATGGGAACAATAGCAGGAGAGCGGAAAAGTGGGACTGCCACTTTGCTGTATGTTCGGCCGCTGTCATTTAGAGCGTATTTTTTAAGTAAATGGACGATGGCATCGGTTATTTCTCTAGTCAGTGTCTGGCTCGGTTTTCTGGCAGGCTACTACTATACATACCTGTTTTTTGGAGAAGTAGAATTGATCAAAGTTTTGCAAATGATGGGGACTTATAGTGTGTGGGTGCTATTTATTATGGCCCTTCTCTTGGTTGCAAGTGCCATTTCACCGAATAGCGGATTTGCTGCAGCAATTGCGTTTTCCACCTATTTGCTTATCCAATTAACTGATGGCTTGTTTGGACTGAACTGGACTTTTTCCCCCGGGAAAATCCCTCAATATGGACTAGAATGGTTGATAGGTGCTCCTGACAGTAGTGGTTTGTGGGGAGCTATAGGGATAGCGGTTCTTCTTATCTTGCTTTTATTCGCTATAGGGAGTTGGGCAGCCCAAAGAAATAAAGCAAAGACCAAAGTTTAGTTTGAAATTTTACGTTCCGAGTGTGATTAGCTAGTTTACACTTTTCTTCGGTAGAGCTGTTAAAATAGCATAAAGGAGCTGGGGGATATGCTGCACCATGTAGAACTTAACGTTTCAAATTTAGTAGAATCCAAATCTTTTTACAGTAAACTATTGCCACCCCTTGGCTATTCGTTGTTTCAAGAATGGGAAAAGGGATTTAGTTATAAGGTAGGTTCTACTTATCTGGTTTTTGTACAAACGGAAGAAAAGTTTCTGCAGCATCCGTATCACCGCAAAGAAACAGGGTTGAATCATTTAGCATTTCACGCATCGTCACGCGCGCAAGTAGACGAAATGACGGAAAAAATGCAGCAATTAGGGGCCCGGATTTTATATCAAGATCTTCATCCTTACGCGGGAGGACCAGATTATTATGCGGTTTTCTTTGAAGGACCTGATCGCTTAAAAATAGAAATTGTCGCACCGAACGAAACAATCAGTAATGATTAAGGTTTATGTACGATGTGGTTAACAAAATTAGAATCGAATAGAGGCTAGTTGATTATGAAGAAGCTTGTAATTATTATCTTGTTCGCGCTAGTCATATGGGGCATCTTTTGGAGCAGTAATAAGTGGTTAGAAACCACCGAATATACAGTAGTGTCTGAAGAGTTACCTGAGGCTTTTGATGGGGCAAAAATTGTCCAAATATCCGATTTACACAATGCGACTTTTGGAAAAGATCAATCGTCTTTAATAAAGAAAATACAATCCGCTAAACCCGATGCGGTTTTTTTAACAGGCGACTTTATCGACAGCAATCGCTATGATTTGTCAGCGAGCTTAGTGTTAATAGATGAAATAGTGAAAATGAGTAAAGTATATTTTGTTACTGGGAATCATGAAATAGCTTCAAATAAGGTAGAGGAAATTACAGCCGCTTTGCAAGACCGCGGAGTGATCGTTTTGCAAAATGATTCAGTAGAGTGGGAAAAGGATGGCAGCACGATTCAAATTGCAGGAATTGACGATCCGCTAAGTGAGCCTACAAGACATGGGGACGAGGTTACGCATGATTACCTTGAATCTGCTCGTTTGACCGATGACTTCACTTTATTGTTAGTACATCGTCCCGAATATTTATCTACCTATGCTGAAGCTGAAGTGGATGTTGTTTTTGCTGGACATGCTCATGGCGGCCAAGTTCGTCTTCCTGGAATTGGCGGCTTGTATGCGCCAGGCCAAGGGTGGTTTCCAAAAGTAACGGAAGGAATTTTTGATCAAGGTTCATCCCAAATGGTCGTCAGTCGCGGCTTGGGGAACAGTAATTTTCCTCTCCGAATTTTCAATCGTCCGGAACTTGTTGTAGTGACGTTGGAAAGAGAATAAGGATTGTAGAGTAAATACAAGCAAGGAGGTCGCCTCTAATGATTAAAAAAAAGGAAGTTACATTGCATCGTTACTCTTCGAAACGTTCAATAGATTATGATTTACCAGTCGAGCAATTGGAATTTACACGCTTACCTAAAGAAATCGTGGAAAAAGATGCTAGTGATCCGTTAAAGCATTTCATTATCATCAAAGCACGTGGAGAAGATGCTGGATTTTTTGAATTAGATGAATCAGAAGACCGCAAGAAATACTCTGATAATCCAAAGTCTTTATTGCTTAGAGGGTTTTCGGTTAACCCGAAATTTCAAGGAAGAGGAATAGCAACGGGATCAATTTATGCGCTACCAGAATTTATAGAAGAGGAATTTTTGAATTTTGATGAAGTGGTGCTGGGTGTTAATGCACGCAACATACCAGCTCAACGGTTATATCAAAAAGCGGGATTTGAAGATACTGGTAGAAGAATTATGCGTACCAAAGGTGAGCACTATGTGATGTCTTTATCTATCCAAAAAACCAAGTGAGAGCATACATGCTTTTGCTTGGTTTTTTGTTTACTCGAAATATAAGTGTTTGTGTAAATTACACCCCGGGTTGAACGCCGAAGAGCAAGATGGACAAGTAGAGGCACAATTTAAATACTCGGTAATTGTCAATTCATATCCGCAAGTACCACATAATATAGCTTTTTCGTGAAAGCGGTCGATTGGCCAAACTTGTTGCTTCCTACAACCTTCAGCTTCATGACATTCAAAACAAGGGAAGTATTCTTGGCAACAGAAAAACTTAATAGCAATTCGGTCGATAGGTGAGTCGTAATGAATACAACGTGTTTCAGCATCTACGTTTATGCCTTTTACTTGTTGGTGATGGGGCATCTCAGTTCCTCCTTTAGAAAAAAGTGAATTTACAAGAAAAACTTCTTAATTTAAAATAATCAGTTTGATTTATATGGTTCAGTTTCTTTCTATGCTACTATTAAAAAGACGAAACTACGAATCTAATTCTTCGGGGCAAGGTGAAATTCCTTACCGGCGGTGAGCAGGAAACTGCAAGTCCGTGACCCGGTTGGACGATGGCAAGCATAGGCCACTATGTTTTAAACGTCCAAACGGTGGAGCTGGTGAAATTCCGGCACCGACAGTTACAGTCTGGATGGGAGAAGAATTTAGAGATCGGCTTCGTTATGTGCCTCTTCTTTTCAATGTGTTGAAATTGAAAGGAGGAATTTGTATGACCAAACACCTTTATCAGGGAGTAGTCTCTGGAAATACAAGTCAACGGTCTTTAACCCTGCTCATTCTCTCAGCGGAAAACGAGCTTCTTCAAGGTACGAAAAATGGCCGTCCGACTGGCCAACTTGATAAAGAAGCAGGGCACATTGTGTTATGGATTCAAACCCTTCTGAAATATTCTTTCCTCACCACCCATACGCCCCATGGTGGAAAGCACCCGAAAACTCGTAAGACCCCAATTGAATACACTTTAGCGAACAGATTGGAGGAGTATGCCTAAATGTTTACAGGTATTGTTGAAGAACTTGGACATGTTGCCTCAGTTCGCTCTAAGCCACAAGCAATGGAGTTAACCATTTCCTGTGCGCTAATTTTAGAAGACGTTAAGCGCGGAGACAGTATTTCCATTAACGGAGTTTGTTTAACTGTATCGACCTTTACTTCTAATACTTTCACAGTTGATGTGATTCCAGAAACGGTCAAATCTTCAACGATGAAGGAATTGAAAGCAGGTTCCCGGGTAAATCTTGAACGCGCTATGCCAGCTAATGGACGTTTTGGCGGTCATTTTGTTAGTGGACATATTGATGGCGTCGGCGTTATCCGATCTGTGAAAAAAGAAGCAAATGCGATCACTAAAACAATCGAGCTTGAACCTCAGTTGTTGAAGTATATGATGCTAAAAGGATCGATCGCAGTAGATGGTACTTCTTTGACTATTTTTGCTGTTAGCCATAATACTGTGACGATTTCTCTTATTCCGACGACGCAAGAAGACTCGCTATTAGGAGAAAAAGGCATTGGTGAAAAGGTCAATATCGAATGTGATTTATTGGCAAAGTATACCGAGCGAATTCAAACAGCAGAAACGAAAATCAGCAGAAGCTGGCTAGCAGAAAACGGATTTTAAAAGGAGGCGCAACACAAATGTTTTACACGGTAGAAAAAGCCATTGAAGATTTAAAGAATGGTAAAGCCATTATTGTAATTGATGATGAAGATCGAGAAAATGAAGGCGATTTTGTTGCTTTGGCAGAATTTGCTTCACCTGAAATCGTCAATTTGATGGCGACCGAAGGAAGAGGTTTGATCTGTGTACCTATTGCAAAATCAATCGCCCAAAACTTACAAATTGGTCTAATGACGGACCATAATACAGATGAATATGGTACTGCTTTTACAATCAGTGTGGATCATAAAGATACGACAACAGGAATTAGTGCTTTTGAACGCTCTCATACAATTACTAGCTTAGTGAAGCCAGATGCTACGGCCACTGACTTTAAACGTCCAGGCCATATCTTTCCTTTGATCGCAAAAGATGGTGGCGTCCTTGAACGAACAGGACATACTGAAGCAGCCGTAGATCTAGCAAAGCTTGCAGGTTCACCTCCAGCAGGAGTTATATGTGAAATTATGAATGCTGATGGCACAATGGCGCGTGTTAACGATTTGTTACAAGTGTCAGAACGTCTCGGTCTTGGTATTTTAACGATTAAAGATTTAGTAACGTACCAACAAAAACAACAAAACATGACAACTTATTAATCTACTAGAGGAGATGGATTGCATGACTGTACATTTTGAAGGATATTTAAACGGTGAAGGTTTACGAATTGGAATTGTAGTTGGTCGTTTTAATGAATTTATCACAAGCAAATTATTAAGTGGGGCAGAAGATGCTTTAAAACGTCATGGCGTTGGAGAAGACGATGTTTCGATTGCTTGGGTGCCTGGAGCTTTCGAAATTCCGCTTGTAGCGAAAAAAATGGCGATGAGCGGAAATTATGATGCCATTGTTACGTTAGGAACAGTCATCAGAGGCGCAACTCCTCATTTTGATTATGTTTGCAGCGAGGTTGCTAAAGGCGTATCAAGAGCTAGTGACCATGCAGATATCCCAGTAATCTTTGGTGTATTAACAACAGATTCGATTGAACAAGCAATAGAACGTGCAGGAACAAAAGCAGGCAACAAAGGTTGGGAATCAGCAGCAGGTGCTATTGAAATGGCCAACTTGATGAAAAAATTATAATTTATGACTCCTGAGCTAATGCTCGGGAGTTTTTTTGAGGTTAAAAAATGTAATTTGGGGAATGTGTGATATAGCGAGAAATACTTAATGTAATTAGTTTAAGAAATATCAATTGAAATAAGGTGGAGAATGATGGACAAAACAATTTATCTAATTAGACATTGTCAAGCAACTGGACAAGCGCCAGAAGCCGAGCTAACAGAGGTAGGTAAAAAGCAGGCAAAGGATTTATCGGAGTTTTTTCAGCAACGGCAAGTTGTTCATTTTGTTTCTAGCCCATTCATGCGAGCGATTCAGTCTATTGAGCCGGCCGCTAAGCAATTGGGTTTACCGATTGTGATTGATAGTCGCTTAGCTGAACGCATATTAAGTTCGGAAGATTTGCCAGATTGGATGAAAAAGCTAGAAGCGTCATTTAATGATGAGGAATTGAAATTTTCGGGCGGTGAATCGGGTAAAGAAGCAACAACTCGTGCAATGGCAGCGTTAAGCGATATGAAACACGGAACCGCTGCTGTGACTCATGGAAACTTGCTTGGACTACTGTTAAAAAGTATCGATCCTCGTTATGACTTTTCAACATGGCAAAAACTGACCAATCCAGATGTTTTTAAAGTGGAAATAAGTGATGGACAGACTTCTGTAGTTCGCTTGTGGCAATAATTACATAAAAAATACTGACAGCAGATCTGCTGTCAGTTTGGTGGCTAGAAATTATTCAAGTGTATTTCCTTCACTTGGAATCGGGTTGTTTTTAAGCATCCCTGCAAAATGATACGTATTATAAGCAAGTCGTCTAATTGCTTTTTTAGTGAATTCATTATCTTTACCAGTATCCATATAAGACGGACCAGGACCTGCTTCGCCGACCCAGTAAGCATCGACATTTGGTGGTACAACAAATCCAATATGAGAAAGTGCGTAAAGAACAGAAGCGGCTGCGTGTTTAGCGCCATCTTCGTTTCCTGTAATCGCTACACCACCAACTTTATTGTAGAAAATGGATTGTCCTTTATCGTTAGTAACGCTACTGCTTGCATAAAGACGCTCGATGGTTTGTGTCGCTAACGAACTTTTTTCTCCAAGCCATAAAGGTGTACCAATAATCACAATATCTGCGGCCATTACTTTTTCAAAAACTTGAGGCCATTCATCCCCTTCACCCATGTCCGGTTGAACACCGTAAGCAACGGCATAATCGGCTAAACGAACAACTTCAGATTCTACACCTAATTGATTGTAGTGAACTTGAACGTCTTTGATAAACTCTTCCGTATGGGAAGGTTCCTTTGAATTTTTTAATGAAGTGTTGATGAAAAGTGCTTTTAAAGGTTGCATCGAATCGCTCCTTTTAGGTAGTCAGGCTCACTCATTAAAACGACTAGCTAGCTTGTCTTATAGTTGACCTGCTGATTGTTAGTGTATTCTATATAACACTATACATTCTTTATTCCCTATTAAATTGAATATATGCAACATTCAACATAGTTTTTCGTCTGTAGAAAAGAGGTGCTCTGTGTGAAAAAAATAAATCTTATGCCATATGTCCTTATTTATCTCTTATTATTAATTAAAGTAAGTGCTTTTCGTGTGCTTATTTTTAATGAAAAATCAATTTGGCATATTATCTTAATCGAATTTCCAATGTGGGCATTGTTGCTATCTGTTGTTTTATTGGTTGCCCATAAAAAAATGTGGCGGGCAGTTTGGGTATTTAACTTGCTGGTCTCCGTCATTTTTTTTACGATTACCTTATACATGCGTTACTATTCTACAATTCCTTCTTATTACGATTTGCAGCAATTGACGCAATCTGGCTCTGTTGGTGGAACTATTACGATGCTCTCAAATCCATGGGATTTTTTGTTTTTCCTAGATGCTTTGGTGCTGTTGTTTTTGGCGCGTCGCTGGAAAAATCCAGTAAAGCTAGTTGCTTTGAAACATGTAGCGGTTAGTATGGCAGCGATTTGTGCTATTACGGTAGTCTATGCTCTTCAGCAGTCGATCATCGATGTCTCCTATTTTGCGAAAGAACACGGTTATTTGCAGTCTCAAGTAGCTCAATTGTATAACCGGTCGACAGATAGCGCACATGCTTCTTCGAGTAAATTAACAGAAAGAGAATTAGAGGAACTAAAAGGCAATAAATTTGTAGAAGTTCGTGAACATGATAGCTTTGGAGTTGCGGAAGGACGCCATTTGTTCATCATACAAGTCGAGTCTTTACAAGAATTCGTTCTAGACAAGTCATTAAATGAACAGGAAATCACGCCAAATCTCAATCAACTGCTGAGTGAAAGTGCTTATTTTTCAAATGTATTTCAACAAGTAGGAGCCGGAACAACTTCTGATGCCGAGTGGATTGTTAATACAGGACTTTATCCACAAGGTATGATTCCGACATCTAACAGTCTCTCAGGAAAAGAAGCGCCTTCTTTAGCACGGGTATTAAAAGAGAAAGGTTATGGATCGGCTACGTATCATTCCGATGAAGTGACATTTTGGAACCGTGATGTGCTTTATCCAGTGCTTGGATACGAAGAAGTTTTTTCCAGTGAAGACATACCAAATGTTAAAGAAGTCGGCTTTGGACCGGCAGATGAAGTGTTGTTCGACTTTGTGGCAGGTGAATTGCCGCGACAGCTCGAAACGTATGAGCAAATTTATGCGAATATTGTCACGGTCACGAGTCATACACCATTTGAAATGCCAGATACTATGCAATATTTAGATCTGCCTTCTGAATATGAGGGTATGTATATCGGAAATTATTTGCAGGCAGTTCGTTATGCAGACGAGCAAATTGGTTCCTTCATTCAAGAACTGAAAGACCGAGAGATTTACGATGAATCGTTAATCGTTATTTTAGGAGACCATTCAGGTATGCATGGCAGCTTAGTAACAGAAGAAGATCATCAATTGTTAAGTGAATTTTTAGGTTATGAATATTCGTTAAAAGATCAATTCACCATTCCGTTATTGTTTACAGGAGGAAATCTTTTTGAAGAAACGGAAATGACCCGCCTTGGCGGTCAAACCGATATTATGCCAACGGTACTCGCGTTACTCGGAATCGATCACGACTATCCGATGATGGGTCATAACTTATTTCAGTATAAAAAGAATTTACTAGGTATGCGCTACTATATGCCAGGAGGCTCTTATATCCAGTCTGAACAATTTTACAAAGCGCCAGGGGCTAAATTGCCAGATGTTTTATACGATTTAGAAACCATGGAGAAACGCAGTAAAAATAGCGCAGCGAAAAAACACATTAAAGATACGGAAACGTTAATGAACTATGCGGATACGTTATTAAAAGTTTATACGGAGTAAGAATGCCCATAATTCAAGAAAAGCTGTTAAAGTGAATAGTAAGTAAGTATGCACGAGGGGAGAACGTGAGTTATGGTAAAGGAATTTGAAAAAGAAGTAATGCAAGCGATGGACAAGATGTTTGAAAGGGAAATGAAGAAAGTGAATGATTCCCTTGAACAGGAACTTTTAATTTCTTTAATCGGTGAAGTAAATGCCGGTAAATCTTCCACCGTCAATAAAATCATTGGAGAAAATATTGCTAGCACAAATCCAATGCCAGGAGAAACGGTCAGCGTCGATCCTTATAATATTCGAGGATTAGAAAACATTAAATTTATGGATACACCTGGATTAAATGACCCAAATGACGAAAATCCTAAAAAAACCTTGGAATTTGTTCAGAAGTCGGATGTGGTCTTGTTTTTCCTTAATGCTGCAGGCACAGTGTTTTCTGAAAGTGAAAAAGAAAAGTTCAATGAAATTGAAAAACACAATAAAGATATTTTGATTGTCTTAAATAAAATCGATGCCGCGGAAGATGTTCCGTCCATTGTTAAGTTTGTAAAAAGACATACTGCCAATAAATACAAGGTTATTCCGATTTCGTCCAAAACAGAAGAAAACTTGGACATCTTAAAGAAGGAGATCCTTTTTTTGCTCGAAAAGAAGGGTAAGGACTTGCTCTTCGCCAAAAGCATAAAAGAAAAGTCCGCTGCTGCTAATCGTTGGATTATTGGCGCAGGTATTTCAGCCGGTGTAATTGGCGCGTCACCAATTCCAGGTTCTGACGTATTGCCACTTACCACTTTACAAGCAGGCTTAATCATCAAATTATCCAACCTATACGACAAGCCATTAACTAAAAAAGCGGCAAAAGATATGATTGTTGTCACTGCTACGAAAACAATCGGTCACACCATTTATCGCCAAGCGTTAAAATTTATTCCAGGAGCAGGGTCGATTATTGGCGGCACTGTTGCCTCATCTATGACCTTAGCACTCGGTTACGGCGTGAAATACTCGTATGAAAACAACATCGACATTGATTACGACATGATTGGTTCTTTGTTCGAGAAATTGAAAAAAAGCGAGCAAAAAGCATAAAAGCTGTCGAGCCGCTCTTCTTTTATAGAAGAGCGGTTTTCAATTTTCTTGCGTCTTTCGGATTTGTCATTTAACTTTAAGAGAAAGATAGACGGAGGTGCGGGATGAGAATATTGGTCGTAGAAGACAACCCGAGTGTCAGTTCCATGCTGGAATTGTTTTTTTCGAAAGAAGGTATTGACGGGGAGTTTGCAGCAGATGGACTGGAAGGTTACCAGAAATATAAAGAAGGTGAACATGATTTACTGATTCTAGATTGGATGCTTCCAGGAATGGATGGAATTGCGTTATGCCGCAAAATTCGAGCAGAAGGAAGCTCTGTTCCGATCATCATGCTAACAGCAAAAGACAGCGAATCCGATCAAGTTATTGGCTTTGAAATGGGCGCAGACGATTATGTCACAAAACCATTCAGCCCATTAACATTGATGGCACGTATAAAAGCCGTCACAAGAAGAGTCCAAAAATCGGAACCTGTATCAGACTTAATTCAAACCGTTCATTTTACTGTCAATAAAGAGACGCGCGATATTAAAAAAGATGGACAAGCGGTGGATAGCCTAACACCAAAAGAATTCGACTTATTGGTATTTTTTCTGCAACATCCAAAGCAAGTATTCAGCCGAGAACAATTATTAGAACAAGTATGGGGATATCAATTTTATGGTGATGAACGGACAGTAGATGTTCATATTAAACGTTTACGCAAAAAAATAGACGGAGGGGACAAGCTGTTCCATACAGTATGGGGAGTTGGCTATAAATTTGAAGAACACGCGAATTAAGTATTTTTACCAGCTTATCGCTAGCCACATGAGTATTTTATTGATTGCTTTTTTGATTTTGAGTATTTTATTTGTTCGTTTCGTAGATGATTTTGCTTATGCTGAAAAGGCGGAAGAATTGGAGAAATACGGTGGGCAAATTATCGAAGAGCTTGAGCGAGAACGCCCAGGGACCAATCTGCAATCCTATGTCTCTATATTAAAAGCGCAAAATATCAGTTTTATCGTTTTTGATCAGCAAAGTCGGATTATGTATCCAGTGTCGGGTTCTTTCCCCCCCGTAGAGCTGACATCAGAAGAATGGAACGTCATTGAACGAGGTGAGACACTGACCGTCAACCGGGACGTTGAACGATTCGAACTGTCAGTAACATTTGTAGCGATGCCGTATTTCGAAAACGAACAATTAGCTGGAGGGGTACTTCTTGCTGCTCCTGTTAGCGGAGTAAGTGAAATGATTGCAGAATTGAATAAAACCTTAGTCACTGCGGTGTTAATTGCCCTAGCTATCGCATTGCTTCTTAGCTTAGGATTATCTAACATGCATGTTAGTCGAATCAAACGGATGCGAAAAGCGACATCTATGATAAGTGAAGGTCATTACGATGTGAATTTACCAGAATCAAATTTCGATGAGTTTGGTGATTTGGCGCATGATTTTAATAAAATGGCTGAAAAACTTCAACAATCTAACGAAGAAATCGATCGACTTGAAAACCGCAGACGGCAATTTATGGCGGATGTTTCACATGAAATGCGGACGCCATTAACGACCATTGCGGGGATAATGGAAGGCCTGCGCAACAACATGATAGAAGAAGGTCAACGAGAAAAAGGCGTTCGTTTAGCGAGTGAAGAAACAAAACGCCTAATACGATTAGTAAATGAAAACTTAGATTATGAAAAAATCAGATCTAATCAGGTGATATTAACAAAAGAAGAAATTGAAGCGGATGAGCTCTTGGAGATTATTCAAGAGCAGCTTTACCTACAAGCGAAAGAAAAAGGCAACCAAATTGTTATTCATACGAATCCTGGGGATGTTATTTATGGGGACATGGATCGTTTAATCCAAATTCTTATGAACATCGTGAAGAATGCTATTCAGTTTACTGCGAACGGCATGATTACAGTCTCAACTCATATGGAAGCGGAACAAATGAGGATAACGATAGAAGACAACGGAGCAGGCATTGACGTAGAAGAAATTGATCTTGTGTGGCGTCGTTTTTACAAAGCGGACTTGTCACGCGGAAGCGGTCAGTTTGGACTTGGTTTATCTATCGTCAAGCAACTGGTGACGCTCCATGACGGAGAAATCCATGTTGGAAGTAAAAAAGGACAAGGAACGAAATTCATTATTCTTTTGCCGCATAAGAAATGAGCTAAGGGAATTCCTTAGCTCTTTTTTTTGTGTAGAAAACTTTATATTTTTGTTAAAACTCTGGTCATAGTTTATTCACAACTGCTTGTTAAGCTAGTAATAACGAATAGGAAAAGGGGAAATAAAGATGAAAAAAATGATTTATATTTCGATTGGTGTGTTAGCGGCAACCGCTATTTTTATACTAGCTGCTTTTAATGGCGATGAAACGGTCGCAAAAGTAGGAGACAAGGAAATCACTAAAGAGGCATTGTATGAAAAATTAGTAGCTACTTCGGGGGCGGCAACACTTGATGCAATGATTTCCAATGAAGTGGTCAGTCAAGAAGCAAAAAAAGCAAAAGTTGAAGTGACACAAGAAGAAATCGATGTAGAAATGGCTGTTTATGAAGAGCAATATGGTGGTGCAGAAGCACTTGAACAAGCGCTTGCTTCAAGTGGCATGTCGATAGCAGATTTAGAAGAAGAAATGAAAACCTACTTGAAAGTTGAAAAAATCATCGGTCCAGACATCGAAATAACAGATGAGCAAATTAGTACTTACTTCGAAGAAAACAAAGAAACTTTCGAACAAGCTTCTAAAGTAGAAGCGAATCACATCTTGGTAGAAACTCAAGAAGAAGCAGATAAAGTAAAATCGGAATTAGATGATGGTGGTGATTTTGCCGAATTAGCAGCTGAGTATTCAATAGATACAAGCAACGCTGAAAATGGCGGAGCATTAGGCGAGTTTGGTGCCGGTGAAATGACGCCCGAATTTGAGGAAGCCGCGTTTAGTTTGAAAGTAGATGAAATAAGTCAACCTGTAGAAACAGATTACGGTTTTCATATCATCCAAGTAACTGGAAAAACAGAAGCAACTGAAGCCAATTTGGAAAATAGCAAAGAACAAATAAAAGAAACGTTGTTTGATGAAGCGTTAAATACGAAATATGCGGAATGGTTAGCAGAAAAAACAGAGTCATATAACATTGTTAACGAATTAGAAGAATAAGGAGGACATGCAGATGGGCTATTATAATTCAACTGAACCAAAAACGAACAAAAAAGGCTATTTTGCTTCTAGCTTTACAGGGTTGATCGCTGGAGCGTTATTAGTAGGCGTTATTTTGCCAAGTGTGACGGATGGAGAAGTTGAAGGCGCAGCGACAACTTCAACAAACCAGGCCGTTAGTGGAGTGCAAACAACATCTACAGTTGTCACTTCAGATGTGACCAAAATTGTAGAGGAAACTTCTAGTGCTGTTGTGGGTGTTTCTAATTTGCAAGTTGCACAGCAAAATCCTTTTGAATCACAAACAGGTGATTCAAAAGAGTCACAAGAAGCAGGTGTAGGATCTGGCGTCATTTATAAAAAAGACGGCGACATGGCTTATATTGTTACTAATAATCATGTAGTAGAAGGTGCTCAAGATGTAATGGTCACTTTGGCCGATGGCACGGAATTAGATGCCGAAGTACTTGGAACCGATATTTGGACGGATTTAGCTGTCTTAAAAGTGCCCGGAGAAAGTATTGAAACAGTTGCAGAATTTGGAGATTCCTCTGTATTACAAGCAGGAGAACCGGTTATTGCAATCGGGAATCCATTAGGTCTTCAATTTTCTGGCTCTGTTACAACGGGAGTTATTTCAGGAACCGAACGTTTAGTGCCGCTTGATATCAACCAAGATGGGACAGAAGATTGGCAGTCAGAAGTTCTTCAAACCGACGCTGCGATCAGCCCCGGGAATAGTGGAGGCGCATTGATCAATGCACAAGGACAATTAATCGGCATTAACTCGATGAAGATTTCGCAAGAGGCAGTAGAAGGAATTGGACTAGCGATTCCAATCAACACCGCGATTCCAGTTATTTCAGATTTAGAAGCTGAAGGTGCTGTACACCGACCATCTATGGGCGTAGCTATTTTGGATTTAGCTGAAGTGCCGGCGCAATACCGCACTAGCCAGTTGAACTTGCCTTCTGAAATTGAAGGTGGGATTGTCGTTCAATCGGTAGTCGAAAGCTCAGGAGCAGCTTCTGCAGGCATGGAACCATATGATGTTATTGTTGAATTGGACGGAAAGTCAGTAAATTCCGTTTTGGAACTTCGACAGTATCTGTATAATGAAACAAAAGTCGGCGACACATTAAAAGTGAAAGCTTATAGAAATGGTGAACTACAGAATTTCGAACTAACATTAACCGAAAATAATTAATATTAAAGAGGCTTTCCGATTGTCGGAAAGCCTCTTTTATCGTGAATGTACACGTCTGTAATCAATCGAAAATTCCAAACCAATCAGTACCAAACCCAAAACCAACGATAACAAGAACTAAAATAACAAAAATAATCATGCCGAGTTGTAACGGTTTATAGCCTGTAACTCGTGGCTCTTGAATCCCTTGTTTTTCTTCAGGGGAACGATTTTTTGCTTCTTCTTTGGTTGCTTCCATGTACTCTTCTTCATGATCTTTATGATCATTGCTCATATAAATGCCTCCTCAAAATCGCTATTATTTTTTTCTATCTAAAATTGACTTTAACTCGTAAACTTTTCTTCTGATTGAAGTGTGCGTTGGGTTAACTTTTGAGCCAATTCTCTACCGAATAACTCAGAAGATTGTGGGTCGCGTCCTGTAAGGATTTGCTTACTGCCCCAAACAACATAAGCGTCATGCTCTTTTTCTTCGTGATAATTCGCAATATTATCTAATTCATCTTCTAAGCTGAAAGGCAACAACTCGACCACTTCTTTTGGCTCTTTATCATTTGGGTAGCCTGTTACTTTTAGACCTTGAAGCAAGCTACGTCCTTCTTTTGTTTTCGTATAAATTAATGGAGCGGGTCCGTGACAAACAGCAGACACGATACCGCCTGTTTCGTAAACTACATTAATCACTGCGTGCAAATCTTCATTATGCGCTAAATCGAACATGGCGCCATGTCCACCGACAATCATGATCGCATCATAATCACTAGCTTTGACATTAACGATGGGCATTGTTTTATCCGCAATCCCTGATTCATATTGCTTTTTGTATATACCGGTCGGGTCATAATCTGAGCTAATACTTATCGGGTCTACGATAGGTTTACCTCCGTCAATAGAAGCTAGTTCAACAGTATGACCTTCTTTTTCAAGCTCTAATGCAGGAGCAAACAGTTCTTCTGCCCACCAACCCGTTACGTAATTATGCTCTTCATTTGTATAGCCACTCGATAATACTGCTAATACTTTTGCCATTATATCTTCCTCCTGTATGAAAGATTCTTTGTTCTTTTATTTACCCTATGAAAAGAACATGAAACGCGAAAGCGGAGGAGTCTTTGGATTTCGCTTTGTGGTTATGCTAGGATTATTTTATGAAACGAAAGACGAGGTGGAACGCTTGAAGGAGTTAAACCATGAAGTACAAGTAACTTTGCTTGAAGCTATGTTAGATGGTAGTAAAGTGGGCACGATTGTGACCGATCCGTCGCAACCGGATAACCCTATTATTTATACAAACAAAACCTTTATGGATATGACGGGTTACTCGCAGGAAGAAATAATTGGTCGGAATTGCCGCTTCTTACAAGGAGCGGGTACAGCTAAAGAAGATATCGAAAAGATGAGAACGGCAATTGCTGCTGAAGAAAAAGTCGTTGTAACAATCCGAAATTACCGTAAAGACGGCTCGCCATTTTGGAATCGGCTAGTTATTGATCCAGTTCGAATTGAAGGAAATTTGTACTTTATCGGTACTCAAACAGATATTACTCTCGAGCGTTCTCAGCAACAAGCAATTATGGCCAACGAAAATGAGATTGAAAAATTGATGTTGCCAATCTTATCTGTACAAGAAAATGTGGCAACTGTAGCACTCGTTGGAACAATGTACCATCATCGCTTTGAAACGTTGAAAGTTAAAGTTTGTGAATATGTTCAATCGAATCGCATTGAATACGTCATCATCGATATTACCGGTTTATCTTGGAATGAAAATTCACCACTTTATTGGTTTAAGCAGATTTACGATGCCCTTCGAATTATGGGAAGCAAGCTTTATGTAACAGGTATAACCGTAGCGGCAGCACAACAATTTTCTAATGATTTAGACCGTGATAGTCGATTAGTAACATTCTCAACAATTGAAAGAGCGTTAACTTTCATCGCACAAGAAGAAAAAAAGCAAAAATAATATTAGGTGAATAAAAAAACAGACTCAGCATTTGCTGAGTCTGTTTTTTTTAAGAACTAATAAAGTCACCGCCATTAATATGAATGGCTTGGCCAGTTACGTAAGTAGAATCTTTAGAAGCTAGGTATACGTAAGCGGGAGCCAATTCGGAAGGTTGACCGCGTCGTTCTAATAATGTGTTTTGCCCATGTTTTTTGACTTTCTCGGCATCGAAAGTTGAAGGGATTAATGGTGTCCAAATAGGTCCCGGAGCTACTGAATTCACACGAATTCCTTGATGCGCAAGATTAGCAGAGAGAGAACGCGTAAAGCTCGTAATGGCTCCTTTAGTAGATGAATAATCAATTAAGCCAGGAGAACCTTGATAAGCTGTTACAGAAGAAGTGTTGATGATGCTGTCTCCTTTTTGCAGGTGTGGTAGGGTAGCTTGTGTTAAATAGAACATACTGAAAATATTGGTAGAGAACGTCTCCATTAATTGATCAGGGCTAATCGCTAAAAAATCTTCTTGTGGAAATTGTTTAGCAGCATTATTTACTAAAATATTTAATTGACCAAATTCAGAAATGACATCTACTACAAGTTGATTGCAATTTTCTACATCACTAATATCTGTAGCGAACTTAACACCTTTAACGCCATAGGACTCAATCGCTTTTAGTGTTTCTTCTGCATCTTCGTGTTCGTCGAGGTAAGCGATAGCAATATTGGCGCCTTCTTTAGCGTAAGCGACTGCAACTGCGCGACCAATGCCGCTGTCTCCACCGGTGATAAGTGCAACTTTCCCATCAAGCTTACCTGAGCCTACATAATTCTCGTCATCATAAATTGGCTCAGGTTGCATTTGTTCTTCTGAACCGGGTTGTGTGGACTGTTCTTGTGGGTCAACTTGTTCATCTATTTTTTCGAATTTATCTTTTGTCATGATGAATCCTCCTCTAGATTAAGTGGTATTTAACGTCAATATTCCCGCCGTTAATTTACTTAAACACCATATAGAAAAACTAAATAATAGGATTTAGTAAAAACGACAATGCCCACTCTGAAAGAAGGATTGTCGTTTTAGTTTGTTTTCTATCTCGTTTATTGCTATTCTGCGGTAATAACTCCACAAGCAACTCGGTCACCTGAGTCACCAGAAGGATCGGTTATTTGGTCATCTTCTCCTCCATGAATAACAAGGGCAGTTCCTTCTTCTTTAAACAATGAATTTTCTTCGCCAATTTTAAGTGTGACATTTTCAGCTTTAAACTCTTGAGAAACTGTCCCATCTTCCCCTACTTCAATATTCGGTAAATCACCAGCATGCGGACCATCGGGGTTGTCTATGCCATGCATTGAATTTTCTGGGTTAAAGTGATCGCCAGCCGATTTGAAATCAGGAGTTTCGCATTTTCCTTCTTGGTGGAAATGAATGCCGTGCATACCTGCTTCCAAGTCCTCAATTTGTAGTGCTACTGACACGCCATCCTCTTCATCAGTCAATTCAGCGGTCCCTATTGCATTCCCATCACCATTTAGTAACTCGACAGTTACCATAACAATCTCGCCACCGTTAGTAGGTGCACTTTCAGTGGTATCTTGGTTGGCTGTACTGTCGTCGTTCGTTGTTTCTGTTGCACCATCAGATTCGGTAGGGGGCTCATCTGTGGTGTCATTTCCACAAGCTGCTAGAAATACCAAAAAGGTCAAGAGTAAACCGAGCAAAAACCAACGCTTCATCTGAATTCCTCCCTTAAAATTGTGTTACTCTTCCTTACACGTTAAAGCAACATAGTAAACGAGATTAGGTGAAACCACTTCTTTTGTAGGAGGAGAAATTCCATATAAGGTTAGTATTTCCTAATAAGTAGCAGTAAAAAAAACGCCCCTATTTCGACTGGTCATAAAAGTCGAAATAGGGGCGCTTAAAGTAAAAGAAATGGTTGAGTTGCCAATATTTTCGCTACTAGTAATTGTTTATTCTTTTTCTTTTGCGAAAAACAAAAGCAAAACCGAGAAGCATAGACACTAAACTAATTGCTGCTGCAGGTTTGAAAAATGGTGGGCGGTAAGAGAGAGAAATGTTGTTGTTGCCGGCTTCTAATGGAATGGCTATAAAAGCAAAATCTGCTTTTAACACTTCTACTTGTTCTCCGTTAATTGTTGCTTGCCAGCCTCGCTCATAAGGAATAGTTAGTTTTAAGTATTCATCATTCGTGGCATTATCATAATTTAAACTCACATGACTGCCATCTATTGATAAATTGCTCGATAAATCGGGCTGGGCAGCTTGTTTGCGTAGAGCTTGATAAGAAGCTGCATATACTTGAAGTTCCGTTATTTCATATTCACCTTTAGGCAACCGGATTTCAATAGATTCTTCAGCTGGAATGCGAATGGTTAAGTCATCTACAAATGTTTTGTAAATCGACTGATTGGATTTTCTTGTCGTTTGGTAGTCATTTACTTCGAGCAGAAAGCCTTGGTCTTCTGCTTTTGTTACCAAGTGGAAGGAAACGAACAAATCAACACCAGATTTAGGTGGGTTTTCCAAGTTTAAGTTCAAGCCTCCGGTTCTTTCAACTACTTTTAGTACGCCATCATTGAACGTAGCCCCAATTGTGGCAGGGTCAAAGTTTAAAATGTTTTCATCTGGCTCTGGTAAAGGGTCAGCAACCTGGCCTCGATCAAGTACGACTCCTGTCAACATAGCTTGTTCGCGCATTAACGGAGAGGCGGCGGCTAATTGCTGTTCTTCATAAACGCTAGAGGTAGCACGAGCGAACGGCAAGACATAGTCATTTTCATAAATGATGTATTTTGGAGAAGCATAAATTTCATTGAAACCATATGGAACATTGGAATCTCCACGAGAGCGAATAATGTATTTTCCTTGTAACATACTATGCAAGTTTGCACGGTTGCCAAGCGTGGCATAGCGGCTGACGCTTTCACGTCCCATGTCGATTTCAAGATCGTATAAATAAAAATACAATAGATTTTTATTTAAAATGCTGGAATATGCACTAAACCCTTGGAAATCTTGAACAATTGGAGTATTGTTGCGAACGCCTTCCATCCACTCAATGCGGTAAGGTCCGTCATTTTCTTTTCCATGAATATATTCCAATAGTTTTTTGATTTCGGGATCGTCATAATCGACACCTGTCATTAGTTCTTTGCTAACTTGCGAAATTTCTCCTACTTCAAGAATTTTTTCGGTTTGATACAGGTTGGCAAATAATAAGGTCCACATTAACAGAGATGCCATAACCGAATATTTAATAAAGTTTTTGTTGAATAAGATGTAAAGTAGCAATAGTAAAAATGTAATGACTAGAGTGCTAATCGCTAACGTTGCATAATGCGAATCTATTTCAAAATATTCATCTTTCCACGTGTAAAACCAAAAACCAGAAATCGTCAGTATAGCTGGTATGGTAAAGCGTCGCCACGTGAATTTATGCAACTGGTCAAAAGCCACGGCCACTGCTCCACCCATAACCAACGATAAAAAGTATTCCCAGCGATATTGTGGGGCAGAAAAACCGTTGAAAGCACTGCCAATCATTGGACTGTTGTGCATGATAACTGCAACAATGCCAAGAAGTGCAAACAAGCGGAATGTTTTATCGCGGTATAAAAACCAACTAAATAACACAAGAACAAAAAATGCAGGTAAGACAATTATGGAGCTACTAAACAAAATATTATCGATTGTTTCGTCCATCCAAAGAATTTCTTGTTTAAAAACTGGCCTATGGTTATTTAAGTATGCATAGACAGCTGGTATAAACGACACTGCACTGATACCAGCACCAATAGATCCAGCGACAAAAAAACTTATCATGCTTTTCTTTTTGGTTTGTTCATCCTGAGTTAATGGGATAAATAAACGGAACAAAATATAAATAGCGGTCAGTAACAGATTAATATAGGCAAAGTAAAAGTTATCAATCATGGAAATCGCTACGGCAGTTACAAACCAGCCGGGTTTTTGTTCGCGGAAAATCTTTTCAACGCCAAGCAATAAAATTGGCAGCCACAAAAAAGCATCCGCGAAAAATTCCCAATACGTAACGTGGCGGAAGTACATACCAGAAATGCCGTAAA
Source organism: Planococcus halocryophilus (assembly GCF_022489025.1). GTDB lineage: Bacteria > Bacillota > Bacilli > Bacillales_A > Planococcaceae > Planococcus > Planococcus halocryophilus_A. Next base: position 94,900 of record NZ_JAKVTG010000004.1, read on the forward strand.
GAGAAGCACCGACTAACGCTGCTAGTTTTGATATGTTCATATACATAAATAATCGAGTTGTGATAAACAAGGCAGCTGCTAAACGAATAATACTGATGAAAACGGCAGCGTTTGCCCAAAATAAAACATCAGTAGTTTGAATAATGTGTAGCGCTTTTAGTATAGATATCATTATTACTGAAACCAAGAACACGATCGAAGTAGAAAAATAATAAGACAGTTCACTAAATGTGCCAGCTCCTAAACCAAAATCGAACGAATAGAAAAATTCGCCTCGCGTATATTGCTTATAGAGAAGTTTCTTAAAAGGCATCATTTGTGAAAGACCATCATTAATCCCTACCATAAAATGTTCATTGGACCATTGCGTGAGAAAAACAATATGCCCTATCGCTGATAAGAGTAGACTGACGAACATGAGAAAAATAACAGGTCGTAACTTTTGCATAATGTCACCGTCTTTTTACTTATTTTGGTGAAGGTGTGTCTTTAAGGATTTTGCTTGATACGATAAAGGTTATGGGAACTGTGAATAATACCGCAGCAAAAGGCGCGATATTGCTGTTGAGGTGCAGAAATTCAACAAAAACAAAAATAAGTATAGTCGAAACTGACATATTCACAACTTGTGTTAATGGGAAATACAAATATTTTTTAAGAGTCGGCTTAATGCGATACGTGACATAACAGTTTAAGAAAAATGAAATATTTAAACTGATTAAAAAGCCGACGATATGTGCCAATAGGTAAGGCAAATTGAAAAGGTTATGAAGAACTAAATAGATTGAGTAGTAACTCAGGGTATTAAGTACACCGACAAATATAAAACGAGTAAATTCAGTATTGAGCGCTTTAAGATTCATGGTATTCATCCGCATTGCTAATATCTACAAGAAAATGAGGGCGTTGCTTTGTTTCATTATAAATTCGACCAATGTATTCACCAATCACACCAAGACTGATCAACTGGATTCCACCAAGTAACAGAATTGCTGTAATCGTCGTAAAGTAACCTGGAGCACCAATACCTTCTTTCATAATATTGTAGAGTGTAAAGAAAATATAAATGAGTGACAAGAACAAAACCAAAAAGCCTGTGTAAAAACAAACGCGTAAAGGCTTCATATTAAATGAAATAATGCCATCGATGCCATAATTGACGAGATTGCTAAATGACCATTTTGAATCGCCATCCGTACGCAATACATTTTCATAGTTAATGGTCTTTTTACTAAGACCGATCCAAGAGAACAAACCTTTAGAAAAACGATTGCTTTCACTTAATGCTAAAATGGCATTGATGGCTTTACGACTTAATAAACGGAAGTCTCCTTCACCGTCTTGCAAATCCACATCAGTGATTGAATTAATGATTTTGTAGTAAAGAGAAGAAAACAAAGAACGCACTTTAGAATCGCCTGTTCGAGATCGTTTGGCTACCACTTGGTTAAAGCCATCCTCATAGCCTTGAATCATTTCACCAATCAACGTAGGCGGATGTTGCAAGTCACTATCCATGACAATGGCTGCATCTCCTTTAATGCGTTTTAAGCCGGCGAGCATCGCGGACTCTTTACCAAAATTACGTGTTAGCGAAATATATTTTATATGTTCATGGGCTTCAGCTAATTTTAAAATTTCCTGTAAGGTGTTATCACTGCTACCATCATTAATGAACATAATTTCATAACGATAGGGAAGCGACTCTAGTTCCTGCATCAATTTATCGTACATTGCTGCAATATTGGCTTCTTCGTTATAAGCCGGAACCACGATCGAGATAAGCTTCATTTTTATTTCCCCTCTCCAATTGGTACTGAAATGATTTGCTAGCTCCCATTACCCCTGCTATTTAAGAAGTGAGCATAAGAAAATGAAACTTTCTAGCTTTATATACGTATTAGTATACGTCAGGTGTTTTAAGAAAACATTTTTCTGAAGATTCAGCGTGTTTTTATAACCTTGGAAATTCCAAATGACTGAACTTTCCGGTAAACTTTATTCGTTGAATTTTACATGTTAGACCAATACCATTAAAATAGAATACATAATGATGAATGGAGAGTGTTAGGAATGGCGATTAATCTTGTAAAAGGTCAAAAAATCGATTTAACAAAAGGACGTTCATCGCTTTCGAGCATTATGGTTGGCTTAGGCTGGGATCCAGTTGCAACCAAAAAAAGTGGAGGCTTCTTAAGTAATCTATTAGGCGGCGGAGGCGGCGGCGGAGCTGACGTTGACTGTGATGCATCTGTCTTATTACTGGATGAAAACGGCAAGTTGACTGCAAAAGAAAACTTAATCTATTTCGGCAATAAAAAAAGCAAAGACGGTAGCGTAGTCCATTCTGGTGATAACCTGACTGGAGAAGGCGATGGCGATGATGAAATGATCAATATTGATTTGAAACGAATTTCACCATCAGTTCACCGTTTAGTTTTTGTTGTAAATATTTACAACGCACAGAAAAAGAAACAAGATTTCGGTATGATTGAAAATGCGTTTATTCGTTTGGTGGATAATCAGTCGAAAGAAGAACTGGTTCATTATAACTTAACAGAAAATTATGCTGGCAAAATGTCGCTAATTACAGGCGAACTTTACCGTCAAGGAACTGACTGGAAGTTTTCTGCGATTGGTGAAGGCGCATCAGAACCTGATATCGGATCAATTGCAAACAAATATTCTTAAGGAGTGTTGAAGTAATGGCAATTAATTTATCAAAAGGTCAAAAAGTAGACTTAACTAAAAGTAACCCAGGCTTATCAAAAGTAGTTGTTGGTTTAGGATGGGATACAAATAAATATGACGGTGGACAAGACTTCGACTTGGATTCTTCAGTCTTCCTATTGAATGGCGAAGGAAAAACAGCATCAGAAGCTGATTTCATCTTCTACAATAATACAACTGGCGCTGCCGGTGCTGTAGAGCATACGGGCGATAACAAAACAGGTGAAGGTGACGGGGATGACGAACAAGTAAACGTTAACCTATCAGCTATTCCTGCATCTATCGAAAAAGCCACTTTTGCAATCACAATCCATGATGCTGAAGCACGCGGTCAGAATTTTGGCCAAGTAAGCAATTCATATGTGCGTATTGTAAATGGTGATACAAATGAAGAGTTAATCCGTTACGACCTAGGTGAAGATTTCTCAATTGAAACTGCTGTGGTTGTCGGTGAACTTTACCGTCACGGCGGAGAGTGGAAATTTAATGCCATTGGCAGCGGTTATCAAGGTGGCTTAGAGTCGCTTGTAAAAGACTTTGGCTTAAACAGCTGAGAAAACGATGGAAAAGCAAGGAGACTATCTCCTTGCTTTTTCTCCATTCATAAAGGAATGGATAATTTGAACGGGCTGTTACGGCAGCATGCCGGGAGGGATCATGTATGAGACATTTTAACGGATTAACCGATTCTGATTTAAAGACTTTTTTTAAATATTCCCCGGCAGAATTTAACCGTGATACAAAACGGGAAACATTAAGTTTAGCATTGGGCGCAGCACTTTATACACCGGGATCTAGAGCGGATTTTGCTCAAAAAATTTTGAATGGTGAATATAGTAAAGGCACATTTGCTGGCTTAACCACATTAATTATCTGCCTAGAAGATGCAGTAGCGGATACGGAACTAGAGCAAGCGGAAAAAAATGCAATAAGTGAATTTAAAAAGCTTGAAGAAGCAAGTGCTGAACAATTGGCAGCAGGTCCCATTTTGTTTTTGCGAATCCGCACGCCGGATCAATTGGATAAATTGATCAAAACTGCCGGAAGCGCTTTAAGTGTTATAACAGGAATTGTTTTTCCGAAATGTTCACCTGATACTTTACCATTGTTTTTTGATGCGCTCGATCGTGCCAGTGAAGCAGCTGGTAGAAAGCTATACGCCTTGCCTTTACTTGAAACAAAAGAAGTGCTGTACAGCGAATCTCGTGAACAGACTTTAGCGGAATTATATGAAATTATACAGTCAGAAACAGAACGTATTTTGACCGTTCGCGTTGGGGCAACCGATTTTTCTAGTCTTTATGGCTTGCGGCGTCCAGCTGAACGGACGATTTATGATGTTCACATCATTCGTGATTGCCTGATTGCTATATTAAACCAGTTTGGTCGTTCAGAAGACGGGTTCACAGTTTCAGGTCCTGTCTATGAACATTTTTCGGTCGGAGAAAGACTTTGGCTTTCTTCAAAACCAGAACAAACCCTTTGGGAAGAAGTCCAACTGGATATATTAAACGGGTTTAAAGGGAAAACATGCATTCATCCTTCTCAAATTTCAATCGTTAATGCCGGACACATCATATCATTCGAGGCTTATGAAGACGCCAAATTAATCCTCAATGAAAGTAAGGGGAGAAATGGTGTTTTACAAAGTCCTAAACGCAACAAAATGAACGAAGTAAAACCGCATTTGAGCTGGGCAAAAAAAGTAATTGCTCAAGCGGAAGTCTATGGGGTGCTGAATGAAAACTATCAACCAATCGACGTCCTCAATCATCTCCGGGCGAACCAATTATCAAATCAATACTAAATTATGGGATAACTTAAATATCCATATTTCAGTTACAGATGCTTATCTTGGGCTTTCACCAGAATCGCTTTTTTCTGTAGCTTTACGTGTCAACAAAAAGCGTCAGTTTTTATTTGTTAGCAAGCTAATTGCCAAACATTTAGCTGTAAATCCTTCTGTAGCGCTTGGAACAGGAACGTTACTAGCTTCTTTGTTATTGGAAGAAGCAGGTCTTAAAGGGTATTCTAATACAACTTATCTTGTGGAAATGATTGAAACAGGTAAAGCCAATCGTGAACTAAGCATTGAATCACTCGAATTCAAAAAAGCGCTGCCGCAAAAAACGGTTTTTATCGGAATGGCAGAAACTGCAACAGGCCTTGGTCATTCGGTTTTTCAACATTTTGAAAAAGCGGCTTATCTTCATACAACCCGTGAAGAAATTGTTGGCATGACCCCATCTTTTGTCTTTGAAGAAGAACATTCCCACGCAACTTCCCATAAAGTATATGCACCTTCAGGAATGCTTGAAGAAGCTGAAACCATTGTGCTAATTGACGATGAAATTTCAACCGGCAATACTTTGTTAAATTTGGTTTGTGCATTGGATGATCAATTTCCTGGAAAAAACTACGTGTCGCTGTCGATTCTCGATTGGCGAAATGCTAGCCAACAAGAAAAGATAGAAAAAATGACAAGTAGCCGAGAAATTAGCTTGAAAATCTTATCGTTAATGTCCGGTGAGTTTGAACTAGTGCATAGCAGAGCACCTGAAGAACCTGAAGATACAGTGTTAAATGGTACAGGAGAAAGGGTTCCGTCTATCGAAATGAGTGAAAACAAATTATCGGTTGTTTCGAAAACAAACCAACAGTATATTTCGCATACGGGGCGCTTCGGCCTTACGAGTAAAGAACACGATGAAATCACAAGTTGGGTAGAAACTGCAGCAGCACAAGTTGCTAAAAAAAGCGATAAAGCATTGGTCATTGGAGTAGGGGAGAATATGTATTTGCCAATTCGTTTTGCTTTAGCATTAGGAGGCAATTCACGCGTACAGACGACGACGCGTAGTCCGATTTTCGCTGCAAAGACAACAGGCTATCCAATTCAAGAAAAAGCGAAGTTTGATTTACCAGATGCCGAAGGGATAAGCCAATTCATCTACAACTTGAATGAATTGGATATTGATCGGATTTATTTACTTGCTGAATCGGTTATCGATTCCTCTGAATGGCAGCCCTTACTTGCTTATTTAGAAGAAAAAGCACCAGTAGAATGGATATCTCTAACAACTACCAAAAGGAGTGAAGAAATCGAATGATAGCTACCGGTTTAGTAAAAACGAGTTATCCGAAAGAAGACATCACTTTCCTATTGAAAGATGTAAGCGAAGTATTTACTGAAAGTACATTAGAAGAGCGCGAAAAAGCAGTTCAAACAGGTGCTCACTACGCAGAGCGCCTGCCGATGGAATATCGACCTTCTGATGAATATACAAAGCTTTATCATGAAACAGTAGTAAAAACGAAAGAACAACTGGCTTATTTAGTGGGCCTCGTAACACGGCGTATTTTTATGAACGCAGGAACAGATGATGTTGTCCTTGTATCTTTAGCGAGAGCAGGTAGCCCAATCGGCATCTTAATTCGCCGTTACGCTGAAAAAATATTGAATATGAAATGGCCACATTATAGCGTCTCTATTTTGCGTGATAAAGGAATTGATGAAAAAGCGATCGATTCAATACGTGCTGCACATCCGACAAGTCGCATTCAATTTGTCGATGGATGGACCGGAAAAGGGGCAATTCAAAAGGAATTGACCAAGGCGGTAAATCATCTCAATAAAACGAAAAACTTAAATCTCCATGATGATATGGCAGTACTGGCCGATCCCGGAGCGTGTGCAGTATTATTCGGTACGCGCGAAGACTTTCTTATTCCGAGCGCATGTCTGAATGCGACAGTATCGGGACTTGTGAGCCGAACCATTTTAAACAAACTGTATATCGGTGAAGATGATTTTCATGGTGCGAAATTTTACGGTGAATTGCTGGAAGAAGATTTATCAAATGACTTTGTCGATCAAATTACAGATTGTTTTAAGGGAACACAAGAAAGAGTCGAAAAAGACGCTGTCTCAACTCCCGTAACAGCAAAAAGAACGTGGCAAGGCATGAAAGAAGTCGAAGAAATCGGCCAGCAGATGTATCGTGAAACCGATTACCATTTGATTAAACCAGGCGTTGGTGAAACTACACGTGTTTTGCTCCGCAGAAGCCCGTGGAAAGTTCTTGTTAATAGCTTGGACAATCCGGATGTACATCATATTTTAATGTTGGCAAAAGAAAAAGACGTGCCGGTCGAAGTGATTCCAGACTTGTTTTATCGCGCAATCGGTTTGATCCGTTCAGGTAAAGAAATATGACGGTATTATTCGCTAGCGATTTAGATCAAACATTGATTTATTCCTGTAATTCAATGGGAATGGACATCACGGAAGAAGAGTTAGTCGAAGTAGAGCGCTACGAAGGCAAGCCTTTGTCGTTCATGACAAAAAAGAGTCAATCGGCACTATGGAATATTGGTGATTCAACCTTTTTTCTCCCAGTCACAACGCGTACTCAAGCTCAATACGAGCGAGTAACCGGTATTTTTGAAGGGCAACAACCACCACGTTTTGCAGTTATTTCTAATGGAGCGGTTATTCTAGAAAATGGGCAACCGATTAAAGAATGGTCCGACCAAATTCGCCAAACATGTATAGATCGTAAAACGGTTATAAATGAATTGCTACCGGAAATTGAGCGACATTTTTCAGAAGACTGGGTAGTAAAAGTGAGAGAAGCAGACGATTGGTTTGTTTATTTAATCATCGATCGTGCTCGGTTTCCGGAAGACAAGTTGGATTTTTACACCACCACTTTTAAAAAGCTGGGCTGGGGATTATCTCTTCAAGGCAGAAAATTATATTTTATGCCAGAAAGCATTACGAAAGCAGGGGCAATGGAGTATATTAAGAAACGTATAGGAGCTAGCTATGTCGTTGCTGCTGGAGATTCGTTATTGGATCTTGATTTATTGGAAAGTGCGGATTATGGCATGCTTGCATCCCACGGTGAAGCTGCGAAAAATGCAGCTCCTACTTCAGCTCATATTCGTAAGACAGAAAATTACGGCATTAAAGCAGGCGAGGAAATTTTAGCTCGTGTTGCTGAGATATCACTGCAACGTCAGTAAGCAACAAAGCAAGGAGAGATTCCGATGGTTCAATTGAATCCAATCCCCGCTAAAACCTGGGATCCGGAGAAAATCGGGGAATGGCTGAAAAAACCGATAGTGGATCACAGTGAAACTAAAATTGAAGAAACTAGCATTACGTACCCACAATTGATGGGCCAATATACAGGCATGACACTTGATGTGGATGAATATTTCGCATCAATCTATGACGTTATGGAAGAGTCAGAAGGTCGGTTAATTCGACTTTCTGACAAGATGAACAAGCATATTGAACAAGATCGATTGCGAACACTTCAAGATTTATTTGAAATGAATAAAAAAGAAAAAGGGTTATCACCCAGTAGAATGACAGCTTTTCTCGACGGTAAAGGACTACTCCCTAAGTTGAAAGACGCGGATCTCAATAGACGTTTGCGAATTGTGTTGATTGATATTCTGAAAGCGTTTCAAGCGCAATCAGGTGGAGATACGACTCATTCGTCTTTCCGCCGTGTAACGACAGACTTGGTTAAATGGATATTTAATCATATCGAACCTGAAATTGAAAAGTTGGATCTAGAAAAAGGTTTGCCAGGATTTTTATGGTATGGCAGCGTTACAGAAAGTGAAACTTGGTTTTTGAAATTTGCTACAGCTTTTGGATTCCATATAATCGTCTTTGACCCAAAAGGAGAGCGTTGGTTTGAGAAAGCCATTGGAAGCGAAGGACTTCATAGTCATAGTTTCCAAGTAAATGCCGATTCACTCTTGCCATTTCCGGAAGAAAAGCCAAAACGCGTAGGAACGGTCGCTTACCGAGCAACCCAAGAAGTAGATCGTCTTTTACATCATGATGATTCGGGACTCTATAAACCATTTCAATTCAAATCTTATTTAACACAATCCGTTCGATTGAAGACAACAATGGACGAAGCATTTATGCTTGCTAAAGAACGTGCGATGGTTCGACCATCCTTTTCAGTGGGGAGTGGACGAGTCAACATTCCTGTCGTCTTTTCTAAAGTAATGGGCATTGAAAAAGACCGTAAACGTTTTTGGGACAATGTTCATAACTTAACTGAGCGTGAAGACACGAAGTTGATTCGAAGTTTTCCGTTTATCGAAGAACGAAAAGGCAATCAGAAATTTCATTACCGCGCAGCGCTTGGAAAAAGTGGACAACTTGATCCTGAAAAGATGAAATCTGCACATTGGTGGAAATACAATAAGTTGCCTGACGGTGTGCAGACTGCAATTGCCGCTGCAATTGCAAGACATGTAGAAAAACCAATCTTGCAACCTCAAAGTAGCGAGTCGTTTGAAGAGCTGCAACTTTATGCTTTTTCGCAATCGATGGCATTACCAGATTCGGTCATTCAATTGATTCAGCTGTTTGATTATCCGCAATTTGTACCAACAATGTTATTTTATAACGAAGAAAAAGATGGTGAACTGAGCCGTGCGGATGCTAATGCAATTGCATTAATTCATGTGTTTGGTCTCGATGTGATTGTCATCAATCCTCAAGGGCATCAAGATATTGAAAGATGGATTGATGCAGAGTCATTTGATACACACTGGCTCGATGAACGGAGCTTTAACGAGCCATACCGTGAGCCGTCCGTAGTGAAGAAAATCTTTAAAAAATGGCTATAGCCAAAAAGGAGTGAAAACGGATGACCAATATGCCAGATCAAATTGAACAACAAGAATTGGTGATGAAAGATGAAAACCAATTAAAAGTTCAGTTGAAAAAAGACCCTGAAGTTCTTCAATTAGCTGAAAAAATTGATCCGAAAAACCAAATCGCTTTATTGGAATTTGGCCGTGAGCCAGCCAATGAAATTTCCGCTTTTACTGGAAAAGTCTTAAACTCAGTTCAAGCAAATAGTATGGAAGAGTCTAGTGAATTACTGAAGCAATTAGGTAAAATTATGGACAAATTCGATAAAAAAGATTTCGTTGAAAAAAAAGGTTTTCTCAATAAAATTTTCAATAAGGGCAATAAAGTAATCGAACAATTATTTAATAAGTACCAAACGATGGGGACTGAAATCGATAAAGTATACATTGAAATTACAAAGTATGAAGGCGAAATGAAGAAATCGACAACAACTTTAGAAGAACTCTACAATCAAAACTTCAATTACTTCATGGAGTTAGAAAAATACATCGCAGCGGGCGACATTAAAGTAGAAGAATTAAGAGCACAAGAGCCAGCTGTTCGTGCAAAAGCAGAATCTGGAGATCAAATGGCATTAATGGAACTAAACTCTTTGCAAAATGCCATTGAGCTTTTAGAACAACGTGTTTACGACTTGGAAATGGCAAAACAAGTTTCTTACCAGTCGGCGCCTCAAATCCGTATGCTTCAACGTGGGAACACAAAGCTTATCGGGAAAATCAATTCAGCTTTTGTTACGACCATTCCAATTTTTAAAACAGGCTTGATCAATGCCATCGCAGCTAAGCGTCAAAACTTAGTAGCCGAGTCAATGAGTGAATTGGATCGTCGCACGAACGAAATGCTGTTGAATAACGCTAATGATATTTCACGTCAAAGTGTAGATATTGCTAGAATGTCTGGTCAACCGAGCATCAAGATTGAAACCATCGAACAGACATGGGAGACTATTATGCAAGGGATGAACGACACACGCGAAATCGAGCAAGAAAATCGTAAAATGCGTGAAGAAGGACGTCTCCGCATCGAAGAATTGCAGAAGAAATATGAAGATGCTCAACGTAAAGCTAATTAACTAGAGGAGGAATTTACGATGTCAGCAATTAACCTTTCAAAAGGACAGAAAATCGATTTAACAAAAACAAACCCAGGTCTTACAAAAGTGGTCGTTGGTTTAGGTTGGGATACGAACAAATACAGCGGTGGCGGCGATTTCGATTTAGACGCATCTATTTTCTTAGTAGGTGAAAACGGCAAATCACGCGGACCAGAAGACTTTGTATTCTACAACAATCTTGAAGGCGGAAACGGATCTGTTGTTCACACAGGAGATAACTTGACTGGTGAAGGTGACGGCGATGATGAGCAAGTGATCGTTGATTTGCCAAACGTTCCTGCTGACATTCATAAAGTGGTATTTACAGTAACGATTCACGAAGCAGACAGCAGAGGCCAAAACTTTGGGCAAGTTTCGAACGCGTTCATCCGCATTATGAACGAAAACTCAAATGAAGAACTCATCCGCTATGATCTTGGAGAAGATTTCTCAATCGAGACAGCTTTAGTAGTTGGCGAGTTATACCGCCACGGCAACGAATGGAAATTCAACGCAATTGGCAGCGGCTACCAAGGCGGCCTTGCAGCATTAGTAAATGATTTCGGCTTAAGCTAATACGAACCGCTCATCAAGCTTTTGGTGGGCGGTTTTTCTGTGCTGATTTTTTGGGAACAAAAAGGATAGTAGTAATAGACGGGCTTGATTGAATTATGAAAATTTTTTTGGATTTCTTGAAGTCTTATGGCTACTAGGTTTATGGAAAGTGGAAACGCTTGCAAAATAATCTTAATATTTTTTATATATTGACAATGGTTTTATCGCTGTATATGATGGAGTCAATTCAAATATACAGATTAACTATGTTGATGGAGATACACTTTGTGCAAGGAAATCTCAAGAGAACTGATGGTTGGTGAGAATCAGTGGTTTCAGCATTTAGTAGCACTCCTGAATAGATGGATTGAACAAATTAGTAGGTCCATCCGATTCGTGCCCGTTACGCATGTGAACCAATGAGACTGTCAGTTTTTTGACAGTGAATTAGGGTGGTACCGCGAACAGAAGACTCTTCGCCCCTTACATCTTTATGTAGGGGGAGAAGGGTCTTTTTTCACTTTAATACGTAACTTACTGACCCGTGGAAGCGGGGAAATCGAGAGGGGAATAGAATCATTATGCTGACAGACCAACAAATTTTACGAATCCCAGGACCAACACCAATCCCGCCAAGTGTGCAACGCGCGATGACGCAACCGATGATTGGACACCGTGGACAAAGTACATCTGACATGATTAGTGACATCCGACCAAGGCTAAAACGTGTTTTTGGAACAGAACAAGAAGTCATCATTTTGACTGGCAGTGGAACTGCGGGACTAGAAACGGCTGTAGTCAATACAGTTGCTCCTGGTGAAGAAGTTCTGGTTCTTGTAACAGGCGCATTCGGCGATCGATTTTCAAAAATTTGTAAAGCATATGAGATTCAAACTCATGTTTTCGAAGTAGAGTGGGGACAAGCAGTGGATCCGGAAGCGGTAAAGAACTTCCTTTCGGAACATCCAGAAATCAAAGTGGTATTTTCTACATTTTGTGAAACTTCAACAGGGGTTCTAAATCCAATTAAAGAATTGGCTACTGCTGTAAAAGAAGTATCAGAAGCTCTTGTGATTGTTGACGGCGTATCGTGTGTAGCAGGTACGGAAACCGAAATGGACAAATGGGGAATTGATGTAGTTGTGACAGGTTCACAAAAAGCCTTTATGCTACCTGCAGGACTTTCGTTTATCGCAGCAAGCGAACGCGCATGGAAGAAAATCGAAGCTAATCCTCAACCACGATTTTATTTAGATCTTAAAAAACACCGCGACAATATTTTAAAAGATACCACTCCCTTTACTCCGGCCTTGTCGATTTTATTTGGCTTACAGCAAGTGCTTGTATTGTTGGAAGAAGAAGGTTTGGAGAACGTGTATGCGAGACATCGTTTGATGAAAGATATGACACGTGCAGCGTTTAACGCATTAGGAATTCCATTGCTAACTTCTGATAAAGATGCTTCACCAACTGTTACTGCTGTAAAACCAGATGATTTTGATGCTGAAGAATTCCGTAAAGTCATGAAGAAAGAATTTGCTTTAGAAGTGGCAGGCGGTCAGCAGCATTTAGCGAAAAAGATTTTCCGTATCGGTCATATGGGCTATTGCTCTCCGGCAGATATGTTACAAACTATCGCAGCGATGGAAATTGGGTTGATGAAAGTCGGGAAAGAAATCGAACTTGGTAAAGGAACTGCCGCTGCACAGCGAGTCTTTTTAACAGAAGGAGCGAAAACGAAATGACATTTCATATACTAATTAGTGACCCATTAAGCGAAGAAGGAATTTATCCTTTACGCCAGGCAAACGGTGTAAACATCGTCATGGAAACCAATTTAACTCCAGAACAATTAGAAGATCGTATTCATGGTTTTGACGCCTTACTGGTACGTAGCCAAACGCAAGTAACACGTGAGTTGATCGAAAAAGCATCGAACTTAAAGATCATTGGACGTGCCGGTGTTGGAGTCGATAACATCGATTTAGAAGCCGCCACAGAGCACGGAATTATTGTTGTGAATGCGCCGGATGGTAACACCAATTCAGCTGCAGAACATACGATGGCGATGATTATGTCGATGGCACGTAAAATCCCTCAAGCTTTCCATGCATTGCGCAATCAGCAATGGGACCGGAAATCATATGTCGGCGTTGAATTAAAAAACAAGACACTTGGTGTTGTTGGATTTGGACGAATCGGGCAAGAAGTAGCGGCACGCGCAAAAGGTCAGCGAATGAACGTTATTGCGTATGATCCTTTCTTAACGGCTGAAAAAGCAGAAAAACTGGGTGTCGATTTTGGCTCGGTAGAAGATGTGTTAAGAGCAGCGGATTTCATAACGGTCCATACACCGCTATTAAAAGAAACAAAGCATTTGATCAATAAAGAAGCATTTGAAATCATGAAAGACGGCGTTCAAATTGTCAATTGTGCACGTGGCGGTATTATTGATGAAAATGCGTTGTACGATGCTGTGAAATCTGGGAAAGTTGCCGGAGCAGCACTCGATGTTTTTGAACAAGAGCCAATGGTTGATTTTCGTTTATTGGATTTACCAGAAATCATCGCGACACCTCACTTAGGCGCAAGCACCTTTGAAGCGCAAGAAAGCGTCGCTGTGGACGTTAGTGTGGACGTGGTGAGCTATTTCACGACTGGCACCGTACGCAACTCAGTCAATCTACCATCAGTACCTAAAGAGATTATGAAAAAAATCGAACCTTATTTTGATTTGTCAGAACGTCTAGGTGCTTTTCTAACAGATTTGACGGGTACAACGGCAGAGGAAGTTATTGTTCGCTATGCAGGAGAATTAGCGAATATGGATGTAAGGCCGTTAACGCGCAATATGTTAAAAGGGATGCTGAAGCGACATCTTGGTAAGCAAGTCAATAATGTAAATGCTTTGTACCTTGCTAACCAAAAAGGCATCGTAGTTACTGAACAAAAGACTACTGAATCGAAAGGGTTTATGACGCTCATCACAGTAGAAGTAAAAACGGCTAATGGCATTCGAACAGTGGCTGGGACATTATTGAACGGACAAGGCGCACGGATTGTCAAAGTAGATGATTATTTAGTAGATGTTGTACCAGAAGGACATCTATTGTACGTTAGTCATAATGACCGCCCAGGTGTAATCGGACGAGTGGGAACTTTACTGGGTCAAGAAAATGTCAATATTGCTACGATGCAAGTGGGACGGTCAATTGTTGGGGGAAGTGCCATCATGATGTTATCAATCGATAAACCTGCAGAAGCAGGCAGTCTCGAGCAATTGGCGAAATTAGATGAAATTCAAGGAGTTACAGCTATTAACTTATAAAACCAAAAGGAGGTCCTCACTACGAGAACCTCCTTTTGATGTTTTTGACAATCGACGTTTTTTGTCATCATGTTTATCATTGCGTTTTTTATATAAGACATTGACCAGCAAGGATAAGAGGCTAGTTCATTTCGTTAAAACAGAACCACACACTAGCGAAGGCGCGTCTACGGGGTAGGCGAAGCCAGAAGACAGGTGGTCTTCGTGGCTTCTGGCGGTAGCCATCCCCAAAGCGACCAGAGCGGTTTAGTTTCAAAAAAAAACTATAGAAAGCTCGTATAAATCGAGTTTGTCTATAGTCTAAGATCCTCGTTATGAGGACCTCCTATTCTATTAAAGTTGTTCTAACAGTTGAAGTAATTCTTCTAAATGCTGTATTTCATATGTCGGGATGATGGTTTCGTGAGGAGCTTTTTGTTCACGGTTGATCCAAACAGAGCGGATGCCTACTTTTCCAGCACCGATAATGTCTGTCATTAAATTATCTCCGACCATCAATACTTCGTCGGCGGTAAAGTCGAATTTAGATAAAGCATGATAGAAAATGTCAGGGTCTGGTTTTCCTTTTCCAAATGCACCAGATACAATGATGTGATCGAAAAAAGGCGCGATTTCAGGTGTGATTTCAAGTTTAAGTTGTTGCAAACTAGGTGAACCGTTTGTTAGTAAAAGCAACTGATAATGTTCTTTCAATTCAGCGAGTACATTTAAGCTTTCTTCATATAGGACAGGATTTCTTTTACGTGCTTCAGGAAAATATTCAGCGAGTTGACTGCCAATTTCAGCATGATCTTCAATTCCGATTTTCTGTAAGCCAAGCTTCCAAGCTTCTTGGCGATAACTCGGAACGATGGTTTTCATCTTTTGGAAATCTTCTCCTTCATCATCAAAAGTTCCCCATAGTCCTTCGAAAGGATTAATGCCTATCATTTTCGTGAAGTCATATGTATCATACCCTGAATACAGTTCAGTTGCTGCAGCTCTTACTGCTTCCTCTAGACCAGAACAAGCCTGACCTGTTAATTCTTCGGCCAAAAGACATGTTTCTTGAAATGCTTTTTCCACACTTTTCTTATCCCATAACAACGTATCGTCTAAATCGAAAAAAATCGCTTTTACCATCGGTGTGAGCTCCCCCTGACAATATCTTTACTTTTCATTAAGTGTACTGGAAAAGTGGGTGGAAATATAGGGGTTCAGAGAACTGTCACAGAAAAGAGTAGGACTCAAGGTGTATGATATGGATAAGGAGTGAAGACAATGACCATTAGCAATTCGACGATGCTTTTATTAGAAGAAGCGACTAACTTTATAGAAACTTGTTATGGAGAGCTTGGGAAGAGCAAGGCCGAAAAATCGAGCAGATTACTCGAAATCAAAATAGAAATCATTAATACCGGAACCTATACGCATAGTTTCGAAGAGTTGGAACATGGCGCACGCATGGCTTGGCGCAATAATAATCGCTGCATTGGTCGGTTGTTTTGGAATTCACTGACGATATTTGACCAAAGACAGGAAAAAACAGCGGCCGGTGTTTTTGATGCATTGGTTCGACATATCGACTTTGCCACAAATGGCGGTAAAGTCCGTCCTGCAATTACCATTTTTCATCAAGAACAAAAAAATAAAAAAGCTATGCGCTTATGGAATCACCAGCTAGTCCGTTATGCTGGGTATAAAACAGCGGAAGGCATTATTGGCGATTCAAGTTCAGTTGAATTAACAAAACGTTGTCAAAAACTTGGCTGGCAAGGAGTGGGATCCGCTTTCGATATTTTGCCATTAGTCCTTGAAATGCCGAATGGTGAACTGTTTTTAAAGGAAATTCCGCAACCATCGATTAAGGAAGTTGAAATAGATCATCCGGAAATCCCTGGATTTTTACAACTAGGATTGAAATGGTACGGGGTTCCTTTAATTTCTGATATGTTACTAGAAATTGGTGGCATTGAATACAAAATGGCACCTTTTAACGGCTGGTATATGGGCACTGAAATTGGTGCAAGAAATCTTGCGGATGAAGACCGCTATAATGCTTTGCCGGCAGTAGCAGAACTTATGGGGTTGAATACACAGTCAAATCGTTCTTTATGGAAAGACAAAGCATTAGTTGAATTGAACATTGCAGTTTTAGAGTCTTACCAAGAAGTGGGCGTGACCATCGTTGATCATCACACGGCAGCGAAGCAATTCAAAAATTTTGAGAAAAAAGAAGAAAACGAAGGCCGAGATGTTACTGGGAACTGGGCGTGGCTCATTCCGCCGATGTCTCCAGCTACGACGCATATTTTTCACAAGTCTTATAAAAACAAGTTGATTAAACCGAATTACTTTCACCAACCTTCTCCGTATTAATAAGCAGAAGTTGATCTGGCGTACTTTTTAAATGGGTTAAAACTGCGGTTTTTATTAGCGATTTGCGGTACATTTGAATGATTTGTATTATAATAGTAGATAGTGAATAGTATGTTATGTGAAACTTTGAAGAGAGAAGGAAATTTAATGGGACGCAAATGGAATAATATTAAAGAAAAGAAAGCATCTAAAGATGCCAATACAAGTCGGATTTACGCAAAATTCGGCCGCGAAATATATGTAGCTGCTAAACAAGGTGAGCCAGATCCAGAATCTAACCAAGCCTTGAAAGTAGTATTAGAACGAGCAAAGACATACAGCATTCCACGTGCAATTATTGACCGTGCAGTTGAAAAAGCTAAAGGTGGATCAGAAGAAAGCTATGATGAATTGCGTTATGAAGGTTTCGGTCCAAATGGCTCGATGGTCATCGTAGATACGCTAACGAACAACGTTAACCGTACAGCTTCAGATGTTCGTGCAGCATTTGGGAAAAATGGCGGCAACATGGGGGTTAGTGGATCGGTTGCTTATATGTTCGACCACACGGCTGTATTTGGTGTCGAAGGAAAAACAGCTGACGAAGTTCTCGAGTTGATGATGGAATCCGACATCGATGTTCGCGACATTATGGAAGAAGAAGATGGCGTAATCGTCTATGCAGAACCTGATCAATATCATTTAGTACAAGAAGCATTTAAAAATTCAGGCATAACAGAATTTACTGTAGCTGAGTTGACAATGCTTGCTCAAAACGAATTGCCGTTACCAGAAGATGCGCAAGCACAATTTGAAAAAATGATTGATGCAATTGAAGATTTAGAAGATGTACAACAGGTTTATCACAACGTAGATTTAGAAGGATAAATAGGGAAAGATGCTCTGATTAATTCAGAGCATCTTTTTTATTTATTTTAAAAATATTCCGTTAATTTTAAAATTGACTTGTAATTCAAAAAAAGAACAATTATACTGAATTTGAAGCAATAGTATGAAAATTATGACTATTTTATTTTTTGTATCTAAATGTAAGGGTTTTCATTCTGGTTTATGAGGAGGCGTTTTATGGAAATTCAAGAAATAAGCTTGTTTGGTCGCCAAGGAGTCAAGGTTTTTAAAGAACGTCTACAAACTATAGGAGAGGCAGTAAGTGAAAGCTGTAAAATCTATGGTGAAAAACTGGCAGTTGTGACGGAAGAAGAATCTTTGAGTTATCGGCAACTAGAAGAGCTAGCCACGATTATTGCTGCTAACCTTCAAATGCGAGGAATTAAAAAAGGGGATCGTGTAGCGGCCGTAGTTGGCAATAGTTGTGAATTTCCTTTACTAGTTATAGCATGTGCAAAAATCGGTGCGGTCATGGTTCCCATTAACGTCAAATTAGCTGTGGAGGAACTTCAATATATTATTGGGAATTCCAAACCAAGTATTATTATCAGCGAGCAAGAATTTGAAGGTAAAGTGAAAAAAGCTAGCGAAGGTGTTTCAGGAGTTGCGCACGAAAATATTTTTATTATTGGTGGTGAAAATACATACGAAGAGCTCTTGAATAAGGAAAGTCATTATGAGCAAATCACAGTCAACGAAGAAGATAATCTTTTCATCATTTACACTTCTGGTACTACTGGACAACCTAAGGGCGCAGTGTTGAGCCATATCAATGTTATTCATAGTTTAATGAATTTTAAACTGGGATTTGAAACAGACGATACATTTAATACACTTATTGCGGTACCGATGTTCCATGTTACCGGGCTAATTGGTCAACTATTACATATGTTTTATGTTGGCGGAACTGCCTATAGCATGCGGCGCTATCAGAATGAAGAATATATCAAACGGATAATTGATAACAAGATTAATTTCCTGTTTAATGTACCGACCATTTTCATCATGATGTCTACCAGTGAGGAATTTCAGAAACACTCGTTTGACTTTGTGAAAAAAGTAGCTTTTGGAGGTTCACCTATTTATCAGCAAACCTTTACGATGTTAAAAAAAGCATTTCCAAATGCCCAATTGCATAATGCTTATGGAGCGACAGAAACAAGTTCTCCAGCAACGTTAATGCCAGTAGCGTATCCTGATTCCAAGGTAACTTCAGTAGGACTCCCTGTAAAAGTGGGCGAAATTAAAATCGTTAACGCAGAAGGAAAGGAATGCCAAGCTGGGGAAGCTGGGGAGCTTTATATTAAAGGACCAATGATTGTCAAAGAGTATTGGGAAAACCCGGTAGCCAATCATTCTAATTTTACAGAAGGGTACTGGCATTCAGGTGATCTTGGTACAAAGGATGAAGATGGATTTATCTATATACGAGACCGTAAGAAGGATATGATCAATCGCGCTGGAGAAAAGATTTTCTCGATTGAGGTAGAAGATGTATTAAAGGCACATCCTGATGTAGTAGAAGCTGCAGTAATTGGTGAACCAGATCCGGTTTTTGGAGAAAAAATAAAAGCGTTTGTAGTGGGTCCAAAATTGGATGGACGCGATTTTACCGCTCTAAAAGAGCATTGTAAAAAGTCGCTTGCAAAATTTAAAATACCTGAAGAGTTTGAGTTAATCGATAGCCTACCAAGAAATGCATCCGGTAAAATTTTGAAAAATACGTTGAAAAACATTGGAGGAAAAACAAATGCTTAAAGAATTATCACCGAAGGCAGAAAAATTAAAAGGAAAACTAATAAAATTTATGGACGAATATGTTTATCCAAATGAAGCGACTGTCGAAAAATACTTAGAGGAAGCTGATGACCGTTGGACGATTCCACCTATCATCGAAGAACTAAAGGACAAAGCAAAAGAACAGGGTTTATGGAATTTGTTTATAGACCATCCTGAATACGGAGCAGGCTTGTCGAATTATGACTACTCACATCTATGCGAAATCATGGGTCGTTCATTGATAGCACCAGAGTTATTTAACTGCAACGCACCAGATACCGGAAACATGGAAGTATTCGTTAAGTACGGAACAGAAGAACAGAAAAAACAATGGCTCGAGCCATTATTACGTGGAGAAATTCGCTCTTGCTTTTCGATGACTGAACCTGCTGTTGCTTCTTCAGATGCTACTAATATCCAAAGTAGCATCGTTCGTGATGGCGATGAATACGTTATTAATGCAAAGAAATGGTGGACTACAGGGGCGATGGATCCGCGCTGTAAAATTGCAATTGTCATGGGGAAAACAGACCCGAATGCAGCGAAACATCAGCAACAATCAATGATTCTCGTACCTTTTGATGCACCGGGAGTGGAAATCATCCGACCGCTTACAGTCTTCGGTTATGATGATGCACCACAAGGACATGCAGAAGTACATTACACGAATGTTCGAGTACCAGTATCCAATATGTTACTAGGCGAAGGAAGAGGATTTGAAATCGCACAAGGGCGTTTGGGACCTGGTCGCATTCACCATTGTATGCGTGCAATTGGGGCTGCCGAAAGAGCACTCGATTTATTATGTAAGCGAGCGGACAGTAGAGAAGCATTCGGTTCTACTTTGGCTGAAAAAGACGTTATTAAAGAAATTATTGCTGAAAGTCGAATTGAAATTGAGCAGGCCCGTCTTCTAACTTTACATGCAGCACATAAGATTGATACGGAAGGTGCAAAAGCTGCGCGTAAAGAGATCGCCATGATTAAAGTAGCGGTACCGCGCGTTTCACTGAATGTTATCGATCGCGCTATACAAGTATTTGGTGGAGCTGGATTAACAGAAGATTTCCCATTAGCAGCACATTATGCGAATGCCCGCACTCTTCGTTTAGTTGATGGACCGGACCAAGTCCATTTGCGTGATGTAGGTCGTCTTGAACTACGTGAACAATTAAAAGAAATTTCACATGCGAAATAAGAAAGGAGTGGCTTGATGAAAGCTTGGACCGTACTCCGAATTGGAGACCCACAGGAAGCTCTAGAACTTACGGAAATTGAAAATCCAGAACCAAAAGCAGGAGAAGTGCTCGTGAAAGTAGAAGCAGCTGCTTTGAATTTTTTCGATATCCTTCAATGCCAAGGAAAATACCAGGAAAAGCATGACCTACCCTTTACGCCAGGAGCTGAAATTTCAGGTGTTGTAGAAAAAGTCGGAGAAGGAGTAAGCATTCAACCAGGCCAGCGCGTCTTAGCGACACCGCAATTACCGACGGGTGGCCTTGCAGAATGGGCAGTGACGAAGGAAGAAGGGGTCTTCCCTATTCCCGCTTCACTTTCCTATAGCGAAGCAGCTGCATTGTTTATCACTTACCAAACTGCATATTTTGCTTTGCATCGGACAGCGCGTCTTCAAAAAGGGGAAGTTTTATTGGTGCATGCAGGTTCAGGAGGAGTTGGCTCTGCAGCAATTCAGCTTGGGAAAGCAGCGGGAGCTACGGTCATTGCCACAGCTGGTAGTGATGAAAAAGCCGCAATTTGTAAGAAGCTCGGTGCTGATCAAGTTATAAACTATCGAACAGAAGATTTTGTTGCCATTGTTAAGGAAGCCACAGCAGGAAAAGGCGCAAATGTTATTTTTGATCCAGTTGGTGGTGACACTTTTGACCGTTCACGAAAATGCATCGCTTTTGAAGGACGATTGTTGGTCATTGGATTTGCAGGAGGAAGGATTGCGGATGCCCCAACCAATCACGCCTTGATAAAAAACTATTCCGTGGTTGGTGTCCATTTCGGTTTATTCCGCAATTTGTATCCAGAAGAAGTAATGAAAGCTCATTATGAATTAATGGCTTTATATGAAAAAGGCGTTATTCGTCCGATGATATATGAAGAATATTCATTTAACGAAGTTCCGAATGCATTGGATTTATTAGGGGATCGCAAAACTTACGGAAAGCTAGTCGTTAAACCTTAAAAGAAAAAGATTTTTGTAAGCGGATACAAAAGAGAACACAACAATAAATGGATGGAGGGAAAAATTATGAAATCAGTCAAATCTCATTTTTCAATTGCAGGTCTAGGTGTAATCTTACTATTGTCAGGTTGTGGTGATACTGAAGGAACAACTGCTTCTTCGGAAGATGAAACAATTACTTTGCGAGCAGCTACTGGACTAAGTGCACAGCACGCCTGGTGGGAAGCTTCAATGGTACCTTGGATGGAAAGAGTCGAAGAACTAACGGAAGGACAGGTACAGTTTGAATCTTTTACTAGTGGAGAACTAGTATCTGTACCCGATGAGGCGGAAGCACTCGAAACCGGTACGGTTGATGTAGCACTTGTCTTACCGATTTATCAGCCGGACCAATTCCCGATGGCCGAAGTGACGATGTTACCACTAAACCATTCTGATACATTGATTGCTTCAAAAGCTTGGAAAAAACTTCTTGAAAGTGAAGAAGAACTAGCAGATGGCAAAACATACTCAGAAATGCAATTTGGGGATTTCAAGGTGTTTCCGATTTCGACTACCCAAGAATACTCCATTTCAACAACTGGTCATGAATTTAATACAGTGAGTGATGTTGAAGGCACTTCGCTGCGTACTCCTTCAAGAATTCATGAGATGTATGCCGCTAAAACAGGAATCAATAGTGTCACGATGCCGGCTGTAGAAATTTTTGACTCTTTAAGCCGAGGAACATTTGAAGGGGCATTTTATAGTATTGCCGACTGGACAGGCTATGGTTTTCAAGATCTGTTCCGTTATACCTTAACTGGTATCAACTTTGGACACTTTAATTCCTTTATCGGAATGAGCCAAGAGAGATGGGAAGAAATGCCTGAGAATGTTCAAGAAGCGATGATTCAGGCAAATGAAGAAATTTTTGAACCAGGTGCTCAGGAATGGATAAATCGAGCAGAGAAAATTATTCCTGAAAATGAAGCCAATGGTGGTAAGTTTGTTGATTTTGCTGATTTAGATCCAGCAGTTCAAGATCATTTTAACAATGGTATTGAAGAAACTTGGACAGATTATGCTGCATTGCTGGAGGAAAATGGCTTGCCAGGAAATGACCTTATTAAAATGTGGAGAGATCTTCTAATTGAAGAGGGTGGTGAAGTTCCAGAGTCCATTATGAATCTGGAATAACCATTTCAGCAAAAGGGGAGGCTTTTTATATGGAGAGTGCTACCCTTTTGTTTTCATAATTTGATGTAAGGAGGTTGGAAATGGATAACTTAGTGGTCATAGGAATTATTCTAGCAATGATGATTGTCTTGTTAGCAACAGGATTGTATATACATTCGGTACTCCTTGCTAGCGGAATAATCGGTTTGATCTTACTGGAGGGCTTTGGTATTTTACCAGGGTTACTGGGAAATGAGCCTTTTAACAGAGTCGCCAGTTATACTTTGACGACCATTCCTCTTTTCGTACTGATGGCTCAGTTTATTCTTCATTCAGGTCTAGTACAAGATATTTTTTATATGGTTCATAAAGTCTCTAAAGGGAAGAATAGTTTGCTAGGCATTTTGACTTTAATCATTGGAGGAATGTTAGGGGCGGTGTCAGGTTCTGGAACCGCTACTTCAGCGTCATTAGGCCAAGTGGCGATTCCTGAATTACGAAAACATGGCTATAGCGCGCCACTTGCTGGAGCAATTGCGGCATCGGGAGGCTCATTATCTGGAATCATACCGCCGAGTATTATTTTAATCCTTTATGGAGTAGCAACAGAGACACCTGTAGGGAGTTTGTTTGTCGGTGCTTTCATCCCAGGAATACTAACGATGATTGTTTTTATTTTAGTAATGCTAGTGTATTTTCAAATGGATAGAAAAAAACAGCAACAAGTCGAGGAACCTGTTATCCATGAGGTACATACGCCAGAAAAATTAGCTATTAGCCGTTTAGTCATCGTCAGCGTCATTGCTATTCTCATAGTTTTAATTATTTTTGGAGGCATTTATTCAGGTATCTTTACACCGACAGAAGCAGGAGCGGTCGGAGCTTTCGTAGGTTTTCTTTCTGCATTAGTTCTTGGGAAGGTCAATTTTCAGTTTTTCAAGAGCTCTGTCGTTGAAACTATCAAACTGACGGGAATGGTCATGATTATCATGATTGGGGCACAAATTTTTGGACGCTTTGTTTCCTTATCTCTACTGCCACGACAGTTGATAAAGTTGATTGAACCAATCATGGATACCCCGGTATTAGTGTTGATTGCGATTTCGGTTGTGCTGTTTTTCATGTTCATGTTTATAGAAGGTGCTGCTGTAATCTTAATGTCAATTCCAGTTATTCTTCCCATCATCCAGGAACTTCAAGTCGATATTCTTTGGTTTGGTGTGTTTGTTGCTGTTATTTGTACAATTGGGCTAATTACGCCGCCTGTCGGATTGAGTGTTTACGCAGTTGCAGGAGTGAGTGGAATTAGTTCAGGGTCGATATTCCGAATTTCGATGGTTTTTGCCGTTGTCGCGATGGTAGTCGTATGTGGATTAATGATTGCGTTTCCAGGACTAGCCACGTGGTTACCAAATTCCATGTGAGTGATTGAAGGGAGTGGACTTGAGTGAATGGTGTATGGAAAGCCTATAACATTTTTCATTATATAAAACTGGCGGGAATCTGGATTAGTGGTATCAGTGTGCTCCTGATGATGCTAATGATTGTGTACGATGTGACCATGCGAACACTTTTTTCAAGCTCCATCCGTGGAGGGTTTGAGATAATTCAAAATTACATGATGCCGTTAGTAGTGTTTCCAGGTCTTGCGTACGTTTATGCGTCAGGTGTGTTACCGAAAATGGATTTGATTTTAGAGAGATTAAACAAAAAAGCAAAAAAAATAATGATTTTCTTTATGTTGCTGCTTGAATTGTTTGTCCTTGTGTTAATTGTTCAATTCAGCTGGGAATATGCTATGAGCGGTCTTGATCGAAAAACCGCTTTTCCTGCTGCCGGAACATTATATCCGTTATATCCGTTGTTTTTCCTAATTCCTATCGCATTTGCCATGATTGTCATTGAAAATATTTTTATTTTCATTAAAAATATTTTAGATAACAATCCGTCAATGGTAATGAGAGAAACAGAAAATAAACCAGAAGAATTGCTTTGAAACTGAATGAGTGAGGTGACAGTATGAGTCTCCGAGAACGAAAAGCAGCCAAGAAAAAAGAAGATATTCTTCGTTCGGCAAGTTTAGTTATTTCACGAAATGGCTATCAAAATGCCACCATGGAAGACATTGCTGCAGAATTGCTGATGACTAAAGGATCTCTTTATTATTATTTCAAAAACAAAGAAGAGATTCTGTATAACTGTCATAATTTGATTTTATCCTCAGCTATGGAAAAGTTAGAAGCCATCTGTTCTGAAAAGATATCTTCAATGGACAAAATGAAAAAAGTGATAAAAGCACATTTAGACATTGCTATACGGGAAAAAGAGGTATTTAATCTGATTGTTAAGCCAGAACAACTTTTCTCAGAAGAGAACATCGAAGAAATTATTGGAAAGCGAGATAACTACGCTAAAATTTTCGACAGAATTATAGCTGAAGGTGTAAAAAATGAAGAATTTACTATTTCTAATCCAAAGATGGCTCGCATGATTATATTAGGCGCATCCAACTGGGTGCAAGTCTGGTATTCACCAGAAGGTCAGTATAGTAAAGAAGAAATAGAAGATATCTATGCGGAATATTTTTTAAGAATGCTTGTATAAGAAGCGAAAGAGAAATTTCTCTTAATAAGAATTTTTATGCTTGCCAAGCACTTTGATTACAATCAGTCGAAAAAATTAAAGGAATTGATTGCGATGAGGAAGGTCCATGTCATTACCCAAAAAGAAGCCGTTGCAGAAGAAAAGTTGACAGCTTGTACAGCAATCGTCATCGACGTTTTCCTTGCAACATCAACGATTGCTTTTTTACTTGAAAATAACTTTGAGCCCATTTATGCAGTTAAAGACAGTGAATGTGCAATCGAGTTATCAAAGAAACAATCTGAGCCCCATATTTTGTTAGGTGAGAAAAAAGGAGAATCTCTTCCTGGATTTGGTTATCCTGATCCTGGACTAATTAGACAAAGCGATGAAAAAAAAGGAGCTATCATTTGTTCGACAAATGGGACGATCGCTATCGAAAAAGCGAGTAAATCAAAGACATTGTTTATTTCATCTTTAGTCAATGGTCATTTGATTGCAGAGCAAATACATCTGCAACAAGATAATTCCTCTATTGTTTTAATTTGTTCCGGGAATGATAATCGTTTTTCAATGGAAGACTTTATCGGTGCAGGGCAAATAGTTGAACATTTGATGATCAAGGGAGACTATGATTTATCCGATTCTTCGAAGCTGGCTAGAGAGGCTTATAGACATGCTGAGAAAAGGTCTTTTGTGGATTTGTATGAATGTGAAACGGCTCATTTACTGAAGAAATTTAACTTTCCTGATGCTGTCGAATTTGTTCTTCGCCATCATGAGCAAGTGGATGTTGTTCCGATTTTTATAGAAGGAAAAATTATCAATGATTATCAAGTAACAGCTACTAAGGAAATGTAAGGGGGGGAAGCCATTGCAGAAAGAAAATTGGACCGTAATTGAGTTGGAAAGGCAGGGTGACGTGGCGGTAGTAACCTTGAATAATCCACCTTTAAACGTTTTAACAGATGAGCTGTTGAATCAATTAGCTGAAGCTATCAGTGATTTTAATCAACAACCAGATATTCGGGTTGCTGTACTACGAGCAGTCGGAGAAAAGGCCTTTGCTGCAGGTGCGGATATCCGTCAATTTCCAAAATTAACGCAAGAAAGCGGTATAGCACTTGTAGAGAAAGGCAAAAAGATTTTTGACAAGCTAGAGAATGGAAAACCGGTTATTTGTGCGGTTCATGGATTGGCCCTTGGTGCAGGTTTAGAATTGGTACTTGCTTGTGATATTCGTATTATCGAAGAAACTGCGAAGTTAGGGCTCCCTGAAACTGGATTAGGTATAATACCTGGTTACGGTGGCACACAAAGATTGGCACGATTAGTTGGTCCTGGAAAAGCGAAAGAGCTGATTTTATCAGGGGAATCGTTGTCAGGGAGACAGGCTTATGAAGCGCGCCTGGCAGAAAAACTAGTTCCAACCGGACAAGCTTTTGACAGTGCAATGAAGCTGGCGAGATCGATAGCTTCAAAAGCACCACTAGCTGTGGCAAATGCTAAAAGAGCTATTGATGAAGGCTTAGAACTAAGTTTAGTTGTGGGGCAAGCGTTGGAGACGCAATTGTTCTCAGAGTTAATCGGAACGCAGGATATGCAGGAAGGTGTAAAAGCATTTAGAGAGAAAAGAACAGCTGATTTTCAAGGGAAATAAAGCCTAAAGGAGATGGGTTGATGAAAAGTATAGCAATTGTCGGCGCAGGAATTATGGGGAATGGCATTGCTCAAGTAGCTGCTGAAAGTGATTTTGATGTATTTTTGTACGATGTCGACGCGGTTGGACTAGAACGTGGAGTATCAAGAATTGAAAAGACCTTAGCCAGAAATGTCGAGAAAACGAAAATCGACCAAAGTCAAAGTGATGAAATCAGAAGACGAATTACTCCAACAAGAAATATCAATGACTTAAAGGATGTCGATTTGGTGATTGAAGCAATCATTGAACAAATTGAACCTAAAAAAAGTCTATTAGCCGAACTCGACAATATTTGTAAACCTTCTACTATCTTTGCTTCTAATACATCGGGATTGAGTATTACCGAAATGGCTAGCTCTGTAAAGCGAAGCGGTAAAGTGATTGGCATGCATTTCTTTAATCCAGTTCCTGTCATGCAGTTGGTTGAAATTATCAGGGGTGAACAAACAACTGACGAAACATTTGAGCTTGCACATCAAGTTGCTGAGCGTTTCAATAAGGTAGCTATTTCAGTTAAAGAGGCTCCGCTATTTGCAGTCAATCGAATTTTGACTCCGATGATTAATGAAGCAATTTTTGTTTTGTCTGAAGGCATTGCATCGGCAGAAGATATTGACAGAGGCATGATGTTAGGCGCAAGTCATCCAATTGGACCTCTTGCATTAACTGACTTGATAGGCTTGGACACAATGCTTTTTGTAGCGGAAACTTTATACAACGAAACCAATGATTCTAAGTATCGCCCTGCGCCTTTATTAAAAAAATACGTGCGGGCTGGCCGTCTCGGAAGGAAGTCCGGACAAGGTTTTTTTACATATGACTGACAATCAAGGAGTAGATAAAATGAGTGCAATAGACAAGACAGTCCAACAAATCAACTGGGACAAAGTCGAAGGATATTTACGTAAGTCGATTCCAGGTCTTCCAGAAGAAAAAATGATCGTTCAACAATTTTCAGAAGGCTATTCGAACCTTACGTATTTGGTGCAAATGGGGAACTGGGAAGGTGTCCTGAGACGACCGCCTTTTGGTGAGGTGCCACCTAGAGCACATGATATGGAAAGAGAATACCGTATGTTGGAAAAAGTGAATCCTGTTTTCCCACTAGCTCCGAAGCCATATATTTATTGTGAAGATTCCGAGCTAATGGACAAGCATTTTTATATTATGGAGAAAAAACAAGGTGTGGTAATCGATGATAAACTTCCTGAATCTTATGGTAGCTCTGAGCAAGTCGGAGAAGCAATATCAAAAAATGTTATCAGCACTTTAGTTCAACTACAGTCCATTGATTATCAGAAGGCTGGTATGGCTAACATGGGGAAGGCTGAAGGATTCATGGAGCGTCAAGTAAAAGGCTGGATAAAACGGTATAGTCAATCTAAAACTGAAGAGATCGCTAGTCTAGATGAACTCGAACAGTGGTTGGAGGCTCATATTCCAATTAATCCGGAAACGACAATTGTTCACAATGATTTTAAGCTGAACAATATGGTACTTGACCAAAATGACCCAAGCAAAGCTGTAGGCATTTTGGATTGGGAGCTGTCAACTATTGGAGATCCATTGAGCGACTTAGGCTCGACAGTTGCCTACTGGGCTGGACCAGGCGATCCCGCCATGGGTATTAATGTCGTTACGAATCAGCCAGGCTTTTTCAATAGAAAAGAATTTATTGAAGAGTACGCAAAACAAAGTGGTCGTGATGTGTCTGGTGTTGCATACTACGTGGCCTTCGGTTTCTATAAGCTGGCTGTCATTTTACAGCAAATCCATTATCGGTGGAAAATTGGAGAAATCGATGACGATCGATTTAGTGATTTAAATAAAGCTGTTTCAAATTTAATCGATATGGCGAATCAGACTAGAAGTGGTCGATTGATTTGATAGGAACTCCTGAGAAGAAGGTGGAATGATGAGTGAACAACCAATCATTTTCAATTATGCACCGTTTTTAATCGAGTCAGGAAAAATAAAGGAATTTGCAAAAGCCTTACAACTAAACAATCCAGTATACCTTGACGAAGAGGTAGCTAAGTCAGCTGGCTATCGCGGGATTCCTGCACCTCCGACTTTTACCACTGTCATTGATTTTTGGAATGATCGGAGCTTTTATCAACTATTTTCAGATTTTCTGAAACTGAATCCGAATAATGTTCTTCATGGCGAGCAAGCGTATGAATATTATAAAGCAATGATGGTCGGAGATACCATTTCGGCGCAAGTGAGACTTAAAGATCAATTTTGCAAAAAAGGGAAAAACTTTTTTCTCTTGGAAACGGTTTATAAAAACCAATGGAATGAGACCGTAGCAATCGGCCGGGCTACAATCATTGAAATGCTGGAGGTGAACTCATGATTGAACTCCCGACAATCATTAAAAACCCCATTGCACCAATTGATCTTGTGAAATATTCAGGGGCTTCGGGCGATTTCAACGAAATCCACACTGTTCCGGCAGTTGCACAAGACCAGGGACTTACCGGAATAATCGTGCATGGCATGTTTGTTATGGGATGGGCAGCTGCAGCTATAGAAGAATGGTTTCCAAATCGACAACTTAAGTCATTTAGCGTTCGTTTTCAGGCCGTCACTCATACGGAGACAGTGTTGGTTATAACCGGAAACTTACTTGCTGGAAACGAGGGAGAAATTTTGGTTGAAGATCGTGAAGGACATCCGAAACTAGTAGGAACTTTTGTTTTGCAAAAAAAAAATCTGTAATTGGCACTGAATAAATAGTGAAATTAAAAGCCATTTAATCGCCTACATACATCAATTATTTATAAGGTGACAAAGAAAGGAAGTTGGAATATGAACAATATCTACTTAATAGATGGAGCAAGAACTGCTTTTGGCGGATTTGGAGGAGCATTCGTCAATACGGATGCGACTGAACTTGGAGCGGCCACGGCAGTTGAGGCGTTAAATCGTTCAAATGTCAAAGCAGAAGATATTAATCATATTTTTTATGGGAATGTTATTCAATCTAGCGTGAATGGCGCTTATGTTGCCCGACATATTGGGTTAAAAGCAGGTGTGCCAAAAGAAGTTCCAGCGCTCACGTTAAATCGTTTATGTGGATCGGGTGCTCAAGCGGTCGTTACAGCCGCGCAGCACATATTATTAGGAGAGGCGGATTTGGTGTTGGCAGGAGGGGCAGAGAACATGTCGATGTCTCCATATGCTAGTTTTGATCAACGCTTTAGTAAATCGAAAATGGGCAATTTACAATTTGAAGATATGCTATCTGCCACATTGACGGATCAATATACAGGGAGCGGCATGGGAATGACTGCCGAAAAATTGGCAGAGCAATATAATATCTCGCGTGAAGAACAAGATGCTTTCTCTGTACAATCAAATCAGCGAGCGGCAAAAGCAGTCGAATCTGGAAGATTTGCAGAAGAGATTGTAGCTGTCGATGTGAAAACGCGTAAAGGTGTTTTAATAGTAGATAAAGATGAACATATTAAACCAGACGCAAATGAAGAAGCTTTAGCAAAACTCCGTCCTTCATTCAAAAAAGAAGGTACGGTGACGGCCGGAAACGCTTCAGGTATCAATGACGGTGCAGCTTCACTCGTCGTAGCGAGCGAAGCTGCTGTAAACAAGCATAGCTTAAAGCCGATGGCGCGTATTGTCTCTTGGGGAGTAGTAGGAGTAGATCCGACTATTATGGGCATTGGACCAGTGCCAGCTATTAAACAAGCGTTAGAACGTGCTGAATTGACTGTTGACGATATTGATTTATTTGAAGTGAACGAAGCATTCGCGGCACAATATTTGGCAGTGGAAAAAGAACTTGGGTTAGACCGAGAAAAAGTCAATGTCAACGGCGGTGCAATTGCATTAGGACATCCAGTTGGAGCAAGTGGTGCACGTATATTATTGTCACTTGCGTATGAGTTGAAACATCGTGGCGGAAAATACGGAGTAGCGAGTTTATGCATTGGGGGAGGTCAAGGGATTGCGGTGGTGATTGAAAGTGCTTAAACTTCCGGTTATTGTGGCACCAATGTTTTTAGTATCGACTCCTGACATGGTGATCGAAGCGTCAAATGCAGGTGTAATTGGAAGCTTACCTTTACTTAATGCGCGACCGGTAGAAACTTGCGCTTCTTGGTTAAAGGACATAAAAGAAGCGCTTGGCGAAAAGCCTTGGGCAGTAAACTTTATATCTCACCGGGGTTCGAATAAGCGTTATGAAGAGGATTTTGAATTGATCCGTCAATATGAGCCGCCAATTGTTATTACGTCACTTGGTTCCCCGGCAGATGTTATTGAAGTTGTTCATACTTATGGAGGATTAGTTTATTCGGATGTGGCTAATGTAAAGCATGCTAAAAAAGCAGCATCCGCCGGAGTAGATGGACTAATTCTTGTTTGCGCTGGAGCAGGTGGCCATGGAGGTACGATTAACCCATTTGCTTTTATTGCGGCAGTTAAAGAGTTTTACAGTGGCACCATTATTTTAGCCGGGTCACTGTCTACTGGAGCTGACGTCGCTGCAGCTAAGTTAATGGGGGCGGATTATGCCTATATGGGCACGCGTTTTTTAGCGACGGAAGAAAGTAATACACCGGAAGAATACAAACAAATGGTCATCGATTCTTCAGTTGAAGACATTCTTTATACCAATTCGTTTAGTGGAGTGCCGGCAAACATATTAATCCCCAGTTTAGTGAAACAAGGGATCGATCCGAAAACGTTAAAACCGAAAGAAGAAGTTGATTTGTCTCATTTGGTTAATGCAAAAGCTTGGCGAGACATTTGGTCTGCAGGTCAAGGTGTGACAACCATTACAAAACGGCAGACTACAAAAGAAATAGTCGACCAACTGCTAACTGAATATGAGGAAGGAGTGGCTATGCTTGTACGAAACGATTAAAACGGAACTTCAAGATGGGATTATGACTTTGACGTTAAATCGTCCAGACTATATGAACGCCTATACGGAAAAAATGAGCGAAGAGCTTTTGCACTTTTATAAAAACGTCAATGGAAATGATGACGTGCGTGTTATTATCGTAACCGGTAGCGGACGAGCTTTTTGCGCAGGAATGGACTTGTCTGAAGGAGGTTCTACTTTTTCATCAGAGCAATCTTCAGAAGACTACCGAGACCTTGGTGGTCAAGTCAGCCTTCAAGTATATGAAGTCAATAAGCCGATCATTGCAGCGATTAACGGACCGGCTGTTGGGATCGGCATGACAATGACATTGCCGATGGATATTCGGATTGTTAAAAAAGATACGAAAATCGGTTTTGTGTTTGGTCGCCGGGGCATCGGTCCAGAAGCAGCATCGGGATGGTTTTTGCCGAAAATTGTAGGTATCGGCAAAGCCCTTGAGTGGACATTGACTGGTCGCTTCATACCAACTACTGAAGCCGTGAAAGCTGGATTGATGCAATATGAATCGGAAGATCCACTTGCAAAAGCCTATGAAATTGCTCAGGACATTGTAGAGAACACTGCCGCAACTTCAAATAGTTTTACACGCCAATTACTCTGGAAGATGATGGGGCAAGACCATCCATCTGCGTCGCATCTAGTGGAATCTAAATTTCTCCATTGGGCTGGACAAAATGCAGATGCTACTGAAGGTATTCAGTCATTTGTTGATAAAAGGCAAGCTGATTTTCCGATGAAAGCTAGTGAATTACCCAATTTTTTAAAATGAAGTGAAGAAGTTAAAAGAATTGATCAGAGAGACTAAACGTTACGCCAAAACGTTTAGTCTCTCTCTTTTTTGTCTAAACAAGAAGAAGAAGCTCGTTTATCATTTCAAATAAGTTATTAAAGTTTTACCATAAGCAGAACATTTTACATTGTATACCCCCGGTGGTATATTGAGGGTAATTAAATTATTGAAGGGAATTGATGATATGTTATTAAGATATTTCTATGACGAAAATTTAGCGCACGCTTCATATGTAGTAGGTTGCCAAGCAACGGGAGAAGCAATAGTTGTAGACCCGATGCGTGATATCACTGCTTACGAAGAACTTGCAGCAAAAGAAAACTTGAATATTGTCGGAGCTCTTGAAACGCATATTCACGCTGACTTTGTCTCAGGTTCACGCGAACTTGAAAATCGTTTTGGCGCAAAACTATATCTATCTGATGAAGGTGATGCAGATTGGAAATATCAAAATATCGATCATTTAAATCACCAATTAGTAAAAGGTGGCGATCAGTTTAAAATCGGGAATCTGATTTTTGAAGTGATGCACACACCAGGTCATACACCAGAAAGTATTTCATTCCTATTAACGGACCGCGGTGGTTCAGCAGATAAAGCAATGGGTATTTTCACTGGAGACTTTGTATTTGTAGGAGACGTTGGTCGACCAGATTTACTTGAAAAAGCTGCAGGTGTCGAAGGAACTTCTAAAGCAGGCGCTAAAGATATGTTCGAATCACTTGAGCGCTTTAAAAAACTACCAGATTATCTTCAAGTATGGCCAGCTCATGGTGCAGGAAGTGCATGTGGTAAAGCGCTTGGCGCCGTACCTTCTACTACTGTAGGTTATGAGAAAATGTTTAACTGGGCATTGCAATACGATGAACTTGAAGCATTCCAAAAAGAATTATTGGATGGTCAACCTGAACCACCGTCTTACTTCGCTGTGATGAAATCAGTGAATAAAACAGGTGTAGAGTTAATGAAAGATTTACCAAAACCACAAGTGATTACATCTGCAGATGAGTTGAAGAAACTAATTGCGGATGGAGAGCAAGTTGTTGATTTACGTGCTTCTGCTTCATTCGGCAATGGATATATTCCCGGAACGATTAACATTCCATTTAATAAATCATTTGCCAACTGGGCTGGATGGATTGTAGATTACAAAAAACCGTTATACTTGCTACTGAACCCAGAGTCTTTAGATCAAGTAGTTGAAGTATTGCGCTCTGTCGGTATTGACGGAGAAATTAGCTACGGAGATGTTTCGAAGCTAATTGAAGAAGCAGGAGAACTAGAATCATATAAGAGCGTGTCTCCTGAAGAAGCGAAGAAAATGATTAAAGACGGAAGAGCCAATGTGCTTGATGTTCGAAATCAATCTGAGTACGATGAAGGTCATATTGACCAAGCCAATCACATTATGATCGGTACATTAAAAAAACGATTAGATGAAGTTCCAACAGATAAAACACTTATTGTTCAATGTCAGTCTGGAGCGCGTTCAGCTATTGCAACAAGCCTTCTTAAAGCGAACGGTTTTGATGATTTGGTCAACCTTTCAGGCGGCTATGCGAAATGGCAAGAAGTATTATCGGTTTAACTAAGCCTTCTAAATGATTGATCAATTACGTAATGCGATAAGTTTAACTTATGGTATAAAAGGAGAAATGAAATGATAACAAGCACAATGCTGATTGGACTGCCAGTTTCTATGGCAGTCTACAGCGTTTATAAAAGACATATTCCAGTCCCTGGCATAAAACAGGCACAGGTTAATGAGATTGATAGTGACTCATATGCGCTACTCGATGTCCGAGCTTATAATGTCTCTGACAAAGAACTAGTTTCTGATGCCTTTAATTTACCACTCTCTTATTTTACTAGAGGCTATAAAGAAATACCGAAAAAACCAATTCACTTAATTGCAGAAAATCAAGTTGAAAAAAATTTAGCAACGCGACTGCTACATCAAAAAGGATTCAAAGTTGCGAGCTATAGTTTAATGGGGAAAAGCAAGATGCAAACGGCATGTTGTTAAATTGAAACCTGTGTAAATGTACCTTCATTTACACAGGTTTTTTGTATGTTAAAATAATATTTAAACTTCCGAAAACCATTAATTCTGACAATTAATTAAAAGTTGTAAAAATGGACTGCTTTCCTATAAAATAGTTTTACGTCTAGAAATGAAAGAGGGAAATGAATGAAAAAACCTGGATTAACTGTAAAAGTATTATCTGGACTTGTCCTCGGAGCAATTGTAGGTTTGCTGATAAACCTATTTCTACCTGAATGGTTTAATGAATTAAATACATATTTATTTGTGCCACTAGGCCAATTATTTTTGAGTTTGATAAATATGCTCGTTGTACCACTGGTTTTCTTTTCAATTATTCTTGGAACTGCAGGGCTTGGTGATCCTGCGAAATTAGGACGAATTGGTATTAAAACCGTAAGTTATTTTTTACTAACAACTACTATTGCTATAGTAATTGGGTTGTCATTAGCAGCTGTTATACAGCCTGGACTCGCAGGCGATTTTGACTTATCAGGTGCAGAATTTGAAGCGGAAACAGCACCTTCTGTAGGCGATACCTTATTAAATATGATTCCGAAAAACCCAATTGCGGCTTTAAGCGCAGGCAATATGCTACAGATTATTTTCTTTGCTGTTTTTATTGGATTAGCATTAACAGCGCTAGGTGAAAAAACCAAAGGACTTGTTCATTTATTTGAACAAGCTAACGATGTCATGATGTATTTAGTGGGCGTTGTTATGAAGTTCGCTCCTTATGGTACGTTTGGTTTAATAGCAACAGCTGTAGGATCTCAAGGGCTATCAGCAATGAAAGCGATGGGCTCGTATATGTTGGTCATTGTAGCAGCTCTTTTAATCCATGCGGTGATCACATACGGAGGAACGATCAAGTTTTTAGCTAAGAAAAGTCCCGTATGGTTTTTCAAAAACTTTGCTCCCGCTATGAGTGTGGGCTTTAGTACATCGAGTAGTACGGCAACGTTGCCGATTTCGATGGAAGTGGCACAAGACAAATTAGGTGTACCAAAGTCGGTCAGCTCATTTGTTCAACCACTTGGAGCTACTATTAACATGGATGGAACAGCAATTATGCAAGGTGTTGCTACCATGTTTATTGCCCAGGCATATGGCGTCGAGCTGTCAACGATGGATCTTATAACAGTTGTTCTGACAGCTGTTCTAGCGAGTATTGGTACAGCAGGTGTTCCAGGCGTGGGACTGATTATGCTTGCTATGGTATTAAGCAGCGTAGGTCTTCCGCCAGCTGGAATTGGTCTTGTCATCGGGATTGACCGTTTGTTAGATATGACTCGAACAGCTATCAATATATCAGGAGATGCTGCATGCGCAGTTTTTGTAGCAGAGACTGAAAAAAATAGAGACTTACGAATAAAAAACATGAATGCATAATCAAAAAAATCCTCGCAGAGTTGCGAGGATTTTTTCTTGTTCATGAAGAAGATTTCTGTTAAATGGGAAATCTTCACATTGACAAGAAATAGAGCTCATTATATATTGTGTGTAACCGGTTACACACCGAGACAGAAACGGAGTCGTTTTGCATGACCACTATCAAGGATGTAGCAAAAAAAGCAGGGGTTTCAGTAGCTACAGTTTCTAGGTTCTTAAATGACAGCGGATACGTTAGTGCAGAAGCGGCAAAAGCAGTAACTGCTGCAGTAGAAGAACTGAAATATGAGTTGAATCCTATTGCGCGTTCGTTGAATACGAAAAAATCCAATTTAATTGGCTTAATCCTACCTGATATCACCAATCCTTTTTTTCCGGAACTCGCGCGAGCAGTTGAAGATGTTGCTTTAACATATGGCTATACTGTTGTTTTATGTAACTCAGATGAAAATCCAGAAAAAGAGAAAAATTATATTGAAACTTTAAAGAAAAAATACATTGCCGGATTTATCGTCACGTCCAATCAATTAGATGCCCCCCATTATGCCAATGCCAATGTGCCGATAGTGGCACTTGACCGAGCCATCAATGAAAAGATCCCGACTGTTTCTTCTAATAATAAAGAAGGAGCCATCATGGGGACGAATGCATTACTAGAAAGAGGATGCCAACACATTCTTTTTCTAAGAGGTCCAGCAGAACTGAATCCAGCGAATGATCGTTATGAAGGATTTATGGAAGCAATTCAACAATCAAATGCGAAATACCAAGTCGTAACTTGTCCATTTCATTTTGCCGAGTCGCAAAAAATTGTAGAGCAAGTATTAAAAGAAAACCCGAAAATCGATGGGATTTTTGCTAGCAGTGACGTGTCGGCAGCCGGTGCATTAAAAGCGGCAAGTTTAGTCGGAACGCATGTACCAAATGAATTGCAGATTATTGGTTTTGATGGTGTAGCAATGGGTGAGATGTTATCTCCTGGATTGACCACTGTTGCACAAGATGTTTACAAAATGGGCGCAATTGCGACGCGTGTATTGATCAAGCGCATCGAAAATAAACCAATTGAGCAAAACTTTTACGAAGTTCCAGTGAAATTAATTGTTCGTGGAACAACAAGGAGCGTGAGGGAATGATTACAGTAGTTGGCAGTATCAACATGGATTTAGTCGTTAAGACCGATAACTTCCCAAAACAAGGTGAAACGACTTTAGGTAACCTGTATACAACAGTTCCAGGCGGTAAAGGAGCTAACCAAGCTGTTGCAGCGGCAAGATTAGGAAGCACTGTTCAAATGGTTGGAGCAGTTGGACGAGATGCATTTGGGACAGAGCTTTTAGCAGGCTTAAAAAATGAAGGCGTTTTAATTGAACAAGTCAAGAGAACAGATGGTACAAGTGGAATTGCGAACATTCTTTTATCGGAAGGTGATAATCGAATTATTGTAGTCCCGGGAGCAAACCATAATGTGACGACGGAAGAAATAGATGCGTTAGCTGATCAACTAGTAGCAAGTAAGCTAGTCGTCATGCAATTAGAAATGCCGATTTCAGTAGTACAACGGACTTTAGAAATTTGTTATCAAAACGGAGTACCAAGCATTTTAAATCCAGCACCCGCAAGTGGATTCACTACTGAGATGCTACCTTTTTGTACATACTTAACTCCTAATGAGACGGAAGCAGAAGAAATATTCGGCAAGAGTTGGGAAAAAGCTTTAGAAAAGTATCCAAATCGACTTGTCGTAACTCTTGGTCAAAAAGGTGCACAGTTTCATGATGGAGAAAAGCATGTTCTAGTTGCAGGTTTTCCTGCTAAAGCAGTGGATACAACTGGAGCAGGAGATACATTTAACGGAGCATTAGCGACAGCTTTAGTAGAAGGAAAAGAATTTGAATGGGCTGTACGTTTTGCGAATGCTGCTGCATCATTATCTGTTGAGAAGTTTGGCGCACAAGGTGGTATGCCGAAGCGATCAACTGTTTTAGAGAGAATGGCAGGTGACCGTATATGAAAAAGCATGGCATGATCAATCGTGACATTGCGTCAGCTTTGGCGCAATTTGGCCACACAGATTTACTCGTTATAGCTGACTGTGGTTTGCCAATTCCAACAGGTGTCCCTTGCGTCGACTTATCCTATAAAGTAGGAGAACCTGCTTTTTTAACGATATTAGATGCAGTCCTTGCTGACTTTGAGGCAGAAACGGCGTTTATTGCCAAGGAAATAACCGGTCATAATCCTCATTTAGAGCAAGAAGTAATGAACAAAATAAAAGCTGAATTTATTGCCCACGAAGAACTAAAAGATTTAAGCAAACAAGCGAAATTAATCATCCGTACAGGAGAAGCGACACCATACGCTAATATTGTTCTTCGTTCTGGCGTTATTTTTTAAAAAGGGAGGTGAGTTTAATGATTAAAATGGCGGATATCTCCAAATCGTTCAGTGGCAATAAAGTCTTGAAAAATGTCCATTTCACTTTGGAAAAAGGCGAAATTCATGCCTTGATGGGTGAAAATGGCGCAGGTAAGTCGACATTGATGAAAGTCATGTCGGGCATTTACACACGAGATTCAGGCACCATCGAAGTAAAAGGTAAAAAAGTCAATTTCACTTCTCCAAAACAAGCGGAAAAAGCAGGCATTGCGGTCATTCATCAGGAGTTGAACATCCTGCCTCATCTATCGATTTCAGACAATCTGTTTCTTGGTCGTGAAGAAACATTCGGTCGGACAGGCATACTGAAAAATAAGCAAATGGAAAAAAAGACGCGTCAAATCCTACTCGATTTGGGATTGGATATTAATCCAACAGATCCCGCTAGTTCATTGTCAGTCGGTAAACAACAAATTGTCGAAATTGCTAAAGCATTATCGGTGGACGCAGAAGTCATTATTATGGATGAACCCACTGCCGCGCTGACAGATCGTGAAATTGATAATTTGTTTAAGACCATACGTGCACTTCAAAAACGTGGAGTTTCCTTTATCTACATTTCACACAGGATGGAAGAAATTTTCTCATTATGTGATCGCATCACAATTTTGCGTGATGGCGAATTTGTAGGTGAACGGAAAATCAGCGAAACTTCTTTTGATGAAGTGGTTCAAATGATGGTTGGTCGTGAACTTGGTGAACGCTATCCTGAACGTAATTCAACAATTGGTGACATTAAACTCGCAGTTAAGGACTTAAATCGAACAGGGTGTTTTGAAGGAGTTTCATTTGAACTTCGAAAAGGTGAAGTGTTGTCAATTGCGGGGCTAATGGGAGCAGGTCGCACGGAAGTAGCACAATCACTTTTTGGGTATAAAAAACTTGATAGTGGAACCATTGAATTTGATGGCAAAAAAGTCAATATCGATACGCCGAAAAAAGCAAAAGAGATGGGAATAGGTTATGTAACAGAAGACCGCAAATCAGAAGGGCTCGTTGTCGACTTTTCAGTAGAAGAAAACGTCAGCATGACGAATTATGCAGCCATATCAAAAAATGGACTAATTTCTAAAGATAAAGAACGAAAACTTTACGACACGATGGTGCAACGTCTCGGAATTCGCACATCAGGACCTGATCAAGCAGCGAAATCTTTGAGTGGTGGGAATCAGCAAAAAGTGGTTATCGCGAAATGGCTAGGCATTGAACCAAAATTGCTCATTTTAGATGAGCCTACACGCGGTGTCGATGTTGGAGCAAAAAAAGAAATTTATTCGATTATTAATGAACTAGCTGAAAGAGGCGTAGCCATCTTAATGATTTCATCGGAGCTGCCAGAAGTTCTTGGCATGGCGGATCGAGTTTTAGTGATGCACGAAGGGAAAATAACAGCAGACATACCAAAACATGAAATGACACAAGAACGAATTATGCATTTTGCTACAGGAGGTGGAAAACTTGCAGTTGAAGACCAGTAATCAATCCGTACTTCAAAAAATAGCACCATTTATCGGTTTATTTCTTATTATGTCAATTATCACGATTTTAAATCCAGATTTCATATCTGTCTCCAATTTAATGAATGTACTTCGGCAAGTATCCATTAATGCGTTGATTGCTTTCGGAATGACTTTCGTCATTTTGACAGGTGGTATTGATTTATCAGTAGGTTCAACTTTAGCGTTAACAGGTGCTGTAACGGCAGGGCTAATGGCCAGTGGCGTAGACCCAATTTTTGCTATGCTACTTGGACTATTGCTTGGAGCAGTTCTCGGAGCGATTAACGGGATTATTATCGCAAAAGGAAAAGTGGCACCATTTATCGCGACATTAGCGACAATGACCATTTACCGTGGACTGACACTCGTTTATACGGATGGACGACCTATTTCAGGATTAGGCGATAGCTTAACTTTCCAAATGCTTGGCAAAGGTTATTTTCTTGGAATTCCGATTCCCGTTGTCACAATGATTATTAGTTTCGCAATTTTGTACTTCATTTTGAAAAAGACGACTTTTGGCCGTCGTGTATATGCAGTAGGTGGCAATGAAGAAGCGTCAATCTTGTCAGGGATTAATGCAGATCGTATCAAAATTTATGTTTACTCGTTGCTCGGGTTATTGGCAGCAGTAGCTTCATTGATTTTGACATCGCGTTTGAATTCAGCACAACCAACTGCTGGAGAAATGTTTGAGCTTGATGCAATCGCTGCAGTTGTACTTGGCGGTACAAGTTTGACAGGTGGTCGTGGATGGATTGTAGGCACATTGATTGGTGCCTTAATTATCGGGGTACTGAATAATGGATTAAACTTAATTGGGGTTACTTCCTTCTTCCAGCAAGTGGTGAAGGGTGCAGTCATATTATTAGCGGTTCTTCTGGACCGTAAAAAAACAACATAAGGGGTGCAGGAAAATGAAAAAATTGCAATTGGGGTTCATGTTAGTGGTAATGATGATTTTGGCAGCTTGTTCAATGGATGCTCCAGGATCAAGTTCTGAAGAGGAAAGTGGCGACGGCGGCGAAGCAAACGGCGATTACACAATTGGCTTTTCAATCTCGACTTTGAATAATCCGTTTTTCGTTACATTGAATGAAGGCGCTGAAGCGAAAGCAAAAGAATTA
This sequence comes from Planococcus halocryophilus, assembly GCF_022489025.1. Lineage (GTDB taxonomy): Bacteria > Bacillota > Bacilli > Bacillales_A > Planococcaceae > Planococcus > Planococcus halocryophilus_A. Next base: position 136,171 of record NZ_JAKVTG010000004.1, read on the forward strand.
GGAGCAACATTAACGGTTGTAGATGCACAAGACAATGCTTCTAAACAAGCAAGTGATGTAGAAGATTTAATCCAGCAAGGTGTAGATTTGATTCTGATTAACCCAGTTGATTCTGAAGCAGTTGCAGCTGCAGTAGAATCTGCAAACGCAGCAAACATTCCAGTTATTACGGTTGACCGTAGTGCTGCAGGTGGCGAAGTAGTTTCCCATATTGCATCGGATAATATCGCAGGTGGTGAAATGGCAGCAGAACACTTAATTTCTATTGTTGGCGATGGCGCTAAAGTTGCAGAACTTGAAGGCGTTCCGGGATCTTCAGCAGCGCGCGAACGTGGAGAAGGCTTTAATAATGTAGCTGGTGGCACGTTGGATGTTGTTGCGAAACAAACAGCAAACTTCAACCGTGCAGAAGGCTTATCGGTTATGGAAAATCTTCTTCAAGCAAACCCTGACATTACGGGAGTATTTGCTCATAACGATGAAATGGCGTTAGGCGCTCTTGAAGCGATTGAAGCTTCAGGAAAAGATATTGCTGTAGTTGGATTTGACGCAACAGACGATGCAGTTAAAGCGGTAGAAGATGGTCGTCTTGATGGTACAGTCGCACAAAAACCGGCAATGATTGGTGAAATGGCTGTAGAAACAGCTGTTCAATCACTTGATGGCGAAGAAGTTGAAGCATCTATTCCGGTCGAATTGGAATTGATCAAATAATAGTTTTAAATACCCTAAACTGTAGATTCACTCGAATTGTTTGAGTGAACCTACAGTTTTTTTCTTTGAAAGAATATGGAACTGAAAAGGTGTTCGTTACGTTTCGAATGAGTACTTGGTTAATGAATATCTGTTATACTATGGTCAAAACTTGGAGTAGGGGGCCAGTATGATGAAGGATATTTGGGTGATAAAGTACGGTGATCACACAATTCGTGTTGTTAATACATGGACCAATGAAAAGTTGTTTGTGGACGGCGTTTTACAAGACGAACAAGTAGGTTTGCATTTGACTTCGCGGTTGTTTGGAAAAGTGAGAAACAAAGACGGTGAATATGAAGAGATTAAAGTATCGATTGGCTCTTATTTTTGTAAAATAGAATGCCGTATTTTTGTAGGAGAACGGTTAATTTATACAACAAAACAGCAAATGAGCGGATAAGTTTGTGATAATGAATTCAGTTTTAAGTGTATATGTACTAAAAACAGCAGCACTCTTAGAGTGCTGCTGTTTTATTTCAACGGTCTTAAAACTGTTGAAATAAAGTTGCTAACAAAAAGCCTAATGGACAAAATTCTTGTATTTGCTAGTATTCTACCCTAAAAGTCTGTATGTTTAATATATTCAGTTTTTAAAATCAGGAGGTATACATAGATGAAACCAATTATTGGTGTCACCGTGTCTCTAGAATTGGGGCGCGACGACTATGGCATTGAACTTGCCGATACTGAAGCGATACTCGCAGCAGGAGGTTTGCCGGTCATGCTTCCTCATTTAGTTGAAGAAGCTGATTTAGATGAAATTGCTGAACATATTGATGGACTATTTTTAGCAGGAGGCTATGATATCGATCCAACTTTATTTGGTGAAGAGCCACATCCAAGCCTAGGAGTGATTATTCCGTCGCGTGATGCATTTGAATTGGCTTTAGCTAAAAAAGTACTGGCTATGAACAAACCCATTTTAGGTGTTTGTCGGGGAGCACAGATTTTGAATATTGCTGTGGGTGGCGATATGTATCAAGATATCACGACGCAAGTAAAAGGTGATTTGTTACAACATCAACAAAAAGCACCAAAATTCCACGGTTCGCATTTTGTTGATGTAACAGAAGGTTCACTACTAAACCGATTGACTGGGAAAACGCGCATCAAAGTAAATAGCCGTCACCACCAAGCCAATCGATTAGTACCTGCCCCGTTTGTCATTAGTGGTAAAGCGAGTGATGGGATTGTAGAAGCAGTGGAGAGCATGCACCATCATTTTGTATTAGGTGTGCAATGGCATCCCGAAAATATGGCAAGAGTCTCCGATTCAGCATCGGTCCAAATTTTTTCCGGTTTTGTGGAGGCGTGCAAAGAAGAGGGAGATGAGTAGATGAAGATTTTTGACACACATTGTGACGCGCTGCTAAAGCTACAGATGGCAAAGCGCAATGCATTATTTCATGGAGAGTTATTAAATTTTCAGCAGTCAAAAGAATTGGATACCAACTTTGAACGTCTACAAGCTGGTGGCGTAAAAGTACAATTTTTCGCGGTTTTTATTCATCCAGAGTTTCCGTCTGATGAAAAATGGCAACATGCTCTTGAGCAAATAGACTTGTTCTACAGTGAAATAATTGGGAAAAACCCTTTAATGAAACATATTAAAAACTGGAAAGATATTGATTCACTAAAGCCTAATGAAATTGGTGCAGTTTTAACGCTAGAAGGCGCGGATGCGTTTGGCAATGACTTAGTAAAGTTGCGTCAGCTTTATCGCCTAGGGGTGTTGTCAATCGGATTGACATGGAATAATGCCAACCTTTGCGCAGATGGTGTTGGAGATCCAAGAGGTGCTGGGTTAACAGTGCTCGGAAAAGAAGTAGTGCGCCTTAACAACGAACATCATGTCTTCACAGACGTTTCTCATTTGTCGTTAAATGGATTTTGGGATGTGATGGAGCTAGCGAAATACCCGATTGCTAGTCATTCCAACGCACGTATGCTTTGTGATCATCCACGCAACCTTAATGATCAACAAATAACAGCAATGTTCGAAAAAAATGGAATGATAGATGTTGTGTTTTGTCCAGACTTTATTAACAAGGATAGTGAACAAGCGACAATACCGGACTTGGTCCGTCATATCGATCATTTCTGTGCACTGGGTGGAGTGAACAATATTGGTATTGGCTCAGATTTTGACGGGATTTCTTCATATATTACAGATCTCAACAATGCATCGGAATTTCCAAATTTGATCAATGAATTGCAGAAACATTATTCAGAAGCAGAAGTAGAAGGCTTTGCATATCGTAACTTTTTGGAGCATCGGCCGGGAATGTGAATATCAATCGTTACCTCACAATCAATAGTAAGACTAAGAAAGACCCTTCATCAACATGATGGAGGGTCTTTTGCTTAATACTTATTCATAGAGGATTCTGTATTTTTTCCTTTAATATCGCTATTTGCGAGCGCATCAGAAGATGCATTCTTTTTCGCAGTTCTGCGTCTGTCTAAAATTGCGTTTATTTCTGCGCCAATTACCAAGATTAAACCTGTTAAGAAGAACCACAACATCAATACGATAAGGCCACCTAAACTACCGTACGTAGCAGAATAGCTGCCAAAGTTAGAAACGTAAATTGAGAAGCCAAATGATACAGCTTGCCATAAGACTGTCGCGATTACTGCGCCGATAAGTACTTCTTTAAACGGGAAATGCTTATTGGGAGCGAACTTGTACATAAGGGCAAGAACGATACTCATCACTGCAACAGAAATGACCCAACGTAAAATTTGGAAAATGATTTCAGTTTGCTCTGGAAGATTTAAAGTCGATTTAATAATGTCGATAATCGTCCCACCGAATATTGGTAAAACAAGTGCGATAATAACAGCTACAAGCATACCTAGTGTTAAGCCAATTGCGGTTGCTTTTAATTTAATAAAAGAACGCGTTTCTTCAATACCGTAAGCTTGGTTGGTAGCGTTGATAAATGCGGTTAAGGCATTAGATGCAGACCAAAGTGTACCGAGAATACCAAATGTCAACAAACCGCCTGATGGGGTAGTGACCACACTCACAATGGTGTCTTGGAATGTATTAGCTACTTCTCCTGGGAGAATACTGCGGATAAAGTCGATTGCTTTAGCTGGGTCAATTTGAAGATAGGGCAAAATAGATAGTAGCAAAATCAATAAAGGAACGATAGCTAATAAATAATAATAAGCTTGTGCTGCAGCAAGGGTTGTTGCATTGTCTTTTTTGAATTCATTGCCAAGTTCTTTGACAAATCCCATTGCTTTACTCATATGATAACCTCCATAAAAATTAATTTGTCTATTTGTGTATGCCCTGTTATAGCGTGGTTTAATCCTGAAATAAGAAGGAAAATTGGAATAAGGTAAATAAGTGATTTTAGGTAAAGAAAAAGAATGTCCGCTGAACGGACATTCTTTTAAGGTGTTTTTGGTATTATGTCAAAAGCGACTTTTAAGATATGGTGATTTTCCATTTCAACGATCGACCATTGGCATCCTTCTTTTACAAAAAGGTCACCCGTTTCCGCTTCAATAAGCTGATGTTGGATCCAACCAGCAATCGTATCAATGTCTTCGCTGTCTTCAAAGTTAAAACCGAAACGTTCTTCCAGATCTTTTAAAAGGACGCGACCATTTAGAAGATAGCGCGTGTCACTTTCCTTAATAATTTCTTCATCTTCATCTTCATCAAATTCATCACGAATTTCTCCAACAATTTCTTCTAGTATATCCTCCATTGTAATCAAACCTGAAGTTCCACCGTATTCATCGATCACTAGCGCGATATGCGTACGATCTTTCTGCATTCTCACTAGAGCATTTTGAAGTGGAGTCGTTTCATGGAAATAAGGCAAGGAATGCACAAGTTCTAACATATCAAATTGGCCATTAATAGCATAATGCGTCAATACTTCTTTCGCATTGATAAATCCAATAAGGTCATCTTTATCGCCATCTCTTGCAATAGGATAACGCGTAAAACGATGGTCACGGATTTCAGAAAGAAGTTCTTCATTCGATAAATCATCGGCAAAGGCAATCATTTGAGTTCGTGGAATCATGACATCTTTTGCACTGCGTTCATCAAAAGCAAAAATGTTCTGCATGTAAGACAACTCGGTCTGATTGATTTCTCCGCTTTGGAAGCTTTGTGCCATAATGATTTTTAGTTCTTCTTCTGAATGGGCTTGGTCTTCTTTCGCAGGTTCAATTCCGAAAATCCGCAAAAGAACACGAGCAGAGCCATTTAATATGAAAATAAACGGATACATAATTTTGCCAAACCAATACAAAAAAGGAGACAGAAAGAGAATCATCCGTTCAGTAAATTGTAATGCCAATGATTTTGGTGCCATTTCCCCAATGACAACGTGTAGGAAAGTCACTAATGAGAAAGCTAAAACAAATGAAATGACGGTGGAGGCGGAAGAAGGAACATCGAGCATTTCAAACAAAGGATAAAAAAGACGTTCAACTGTCGGTTTTCCTAACCATCCTAAGCCGAGAGCAGTAACCGTAATACCGAGCTGGCAGGCCGATAGATAATAATCCAGGTCACTGGTAATTTTTTTAACCAGTACAGCTCTTTTATTTCCTTCATCGATTAATTGGTCAATGCGCGACATCCGGACTTTTACGACGGCAAATTCCGAGCCGACGAAAACAGCCGTTAACGCGATTAATAAGACGAGCAAAGCTAAATTCAATATAAGTATGGGGTCCAATAAATTCCCTTGTTAAGGGATTCACCTCCGAAAGTAGTTGTTGATGTTAAATTTACCATAATTTTACCTCGAAATATAGAGTGAAGCTCAATGCTCGGCCATGATCTTACGTGTAAGCTCTTTTACATCGATGGCAGTGTCTTCATTAATGACATCATCAAGCATAATGTTTTTAAAATACTCGACACTTGCAGGCAAAGGAAGACCAAGCAATTTAGTTAAAGCAATTCGGTACATAACGACAAATTCTTTATCCGTATTGCCTCGTTTCAACTCTGCAAAAGCTTCATAAAATTGGTCTAGCTTATCCGCTAGTTCTAGTAAACGACCTTCTACAGAGTCATCTTTTCCTTCTTTCATGCGCTCAAAAAAAACGTCGTGAAATTCTTCAGGGATTTCTCGAAGGATAAATTTTTCCATCATACCTTCTTCCACTTTTGCGATCATTTCTTTTAGTTCAGGAGAAGCATATTTGACCGGTGTTTTGATATCGCCGATAAACACTTCTGCAAAATCGTGATTTATGGTTTTTTCATATAAAGATTTCCAATCGATTTCTCGGCCAGCACGTTCTTCAATTGTTGCAAAGAACATTGCGTACTGACTTACTTTCCACGAATGGGCTGCAACATTATGTTCTTCAAATTTGAACATTCCAGGTGCCCGGATAATTCGTTCTAAATCGTTTAATGAAGTGAAAAAACGATGAATTCCCATAATGACGCCTCCTTTTACATTTCTTTGTGGAATATTCACTGTAAAATAGAACCCATTGCTTAATAGAATTCTATATACACTGCCAATTTCCCTATCTTCAGCATACACGATTTTTAGTATAATAAAAATGAGCTCGAATCAAGTACGACAAAGGAGATAAAGCATGACAGGTAAAACACATATTATTGGCGGTATAGCAGCAAGTCTTGCTTTTGCACAAGTTACGAATTATGATCCCATTCTTTTAGTAGGAGCAGGGGTAGTTGGTGCGGTGATTCCTGATATTTGCCATAGCGGCAGTAAAATCGGGAGAACTTTGCCGGCATTATCAAAAATAATTAATGGTCTCTTTGGACATCGAACGTTTACGCATAGTTTGCTGTTTCTAGCATTGACTGCTTTTATACTGAAAAGTTTTATGACAGTAGAAGTCATATCAGCAGGCTTGTTAATAGGGATGGCCAGTCATATTGTATTGGATATGGCAACCAAAAGAGGTGTTAAATTGTTCTTTCCATTCAAGTGGAGCGTTCGCTTTCCTGTAACTGCGACCACTGGAGGCACTTCCGAATATTTGGTTTTCGCACTTCTTTCACTTCTGACTGTGTACTTTGGCTACGGGATTTTTCTTCCGTTATAAGTGTTTTATTTTCTTTCTTAAGGGAAATGAAAATATAAATACTTGAAGGAGGAAGTTTTATGGCTAAAAATGATTTTTCAGAACATGCGAACCCAAAAAGTAGCCAAAGCCAGCGACAAGACGAAGAATTTAAAAGCATCGACCAGCAAGCGAAGGACCGCGGGGAAAAGATGAGAGAAAAAGGAGCTCATAGCAATAAAGGGATTGGTGATGAAAACAACCCAATTGTAGAGTCTAAAGAAGAGTAAGTGGTTAGAGCAGCATACGGGATAAAGAAAGTAAGAGTAAAGGGCAGAGATATGGGTCTCCGTCCTTTTCTAGTGGAATTTTTTGGTAGAAATAGATAAAAATTAGTTTTTCATCTTGTCAGTAAGAGACGAAACCTATACAATTATGAAGATTAATACTGAAAAATTAGTTTTTTAAGATAATGGAGGGATAAGATGATTTCTACAACATGGAATTGGATGTGGGAAAAACATGATCAGGTAAAAGATGCATTCCGGCTTTTTACCAATCCTGGTGCTGGCATACCTGATGATCGAGACCGGGCCGAAGATGCCGGTTCTTATGATGAGCGTAAAAAAAATAGAAGTTACAATACACCGCAGTTAATCGGTCTGTTTCTCGGTCCGCTCCTTTTTATCTTAACTTTACTTTTCTTTAATCCTGAAGGACTACCGCCTGAAGCAAAAGCGATACTGGCCAGTACAATTTGGATTGCGACTTGGTGGATTACAGAAGCCATTCCAATTCCTGCAACATCACTCCTGCCAATCATTCTTTTTCCAATGACTAAGGGGCTCGATGTAAGCGCTACAACTTCAGCGTATGGCAGTGATACAATCTTTTTGTTTATGGGTGGTTTTATGATTGCCCTGACAATGGAGAAATGGGATTTGCATAAGCGAATCGCCTTAACTATTATTTCTGTAATTGGAACGAACACGGAACGCATCATTCTTGGTTTCATGGTTGCGACAGGATTTCTGTCAATGTGGATTTCCAATACTGCTACGGCAATGATGATGGTACCAATTGGCTTAGCCATTATTTATCAAGTATCGGAAGCTTTAAAATATAATTCTTCAATCGATACTTCAAAAGAGAATTTCAGCTTTGGCAAAGCTTTGATGCTAGGAATTGCATATTCTGCATCTCTTGGGGGAATTGCAACATTGATCGGAACACCTCCGAATACGTTACTTGCAGGTGCAGTCAATGAAATTTATGGTATTGAAATCACTTTTGCACAGTGGATGTTGTTTGGTGTACCGTTAGCATGGATTTTTATATTAGTTGCTTGGGTTTATCTAGTAAAAGTTGCTTATCCACAAAAGTTGAAGCATTTACCAGGGGGTAGCGAAGTAATACATCAGCAAAAAACTGACTTAGGTGGAGCTTCTTATGAAGAAAAAGCAGTCTTTGTAGTTTTCTTAGCAGTAGCACTTGCTTGGATCAGCCGCTCGTTTGTCTTGGATGCTTTTGCGCCAAACCTAGAAATGACTGATGCAACGGTCGGTTTGATTGCTGCGATGGTATTATTCATTATTCCTTCTAAAAATAAAAAGGGCGATCACTTGTTAGACTGGGCAACCGCTGTCAAGTTGCCTTGGGGTATTTTACTGCTGTTTGGCGGGGGACTGGCTATCGCTGCCGGATTTACAAGCTCCGGGTTGTCTGAATGGATTGGCAATCAGTTGATTGGGCTACAAGGCGTCAATGTTCTGATCATTGTTTTAGTAGTCGCTGCGCTCGTGTTGTTCTTGACCGAAATTACTTCAAACACAGCTACGGCTTCGATGATGTTCCCGATTATGGCATCACTTGCAGTTGCTCTTAACATTCATCCTTATGCACTGATGGTAACGGCAGCCGTTGCAGCATCTTGTGCATTTATGTTGCCAGTTGCAACACCTCCAAATGCGGTCGTATTCGGCTCTGGATATTTGAAGATTTCAGATATGGCCAAAGCGGGCTTTGCGCTTAATATCTTTGGTATTTTCTTTGTCGGACTTGCGGTATTCTACTTCTTACCGCTTGTTTGGGGGATAGATCTGATGTCGATTCCAGCGGATTTTCTTAAATAAGATTTAATTGACAGCAAAAAGCAGGCTCACCTCCGGGTAGAGCCTGCTTTTTTTCGGTAAAGAGTAATGGCCATTATATAAAGAAGCGGTAAAATAGCGCTAAATAGAACTAGGCCAGTCCAACCACCAGAGGTCCATAAAGGACTTAACACAGAACTTCCTGCTGCGACGCCTATATAGTACGATACCAAATACAGGCTAGAAGCACTGCCTTTATGGTGAGTTGCTTGCTGGCTGACAGAAGCAGCAGTTAAGGCGTGAGCAGTGAAAAAGCCGAGGCAAGTGACACAAAGGCCAACAACAATCATCCAAAGATAAGGACTAAGTGTCATGAAAATTCCAGCAGATAAAATAAATACACCTGCCAGACGGACATTGCGTAAGCCGAATTTTTCAGCAACACGGCCAGCCATTGGCGAGCCGATGACACCGATACCATAAGCGAAAAACAAATACGATATCGCCTGCAACGACATAGAAAACGGAGAGGCTTCTAGATAAAAAGGCAAATACGTCCAAATGCCGGTAAAAGAAGTTTGCAAAACTGTACCAAGACCAAAAACCACCAGTAGAGCAGGATTTTTTAAGTGAAACAGAAAGCCTTCTATATCTTTTGCAAAGCTTACTTGGCTAGAGTTGAAATTTTGTGATGGTGGTAGTAAATAAAGGACAATAACAAATATGAAGAGTCCAGTCACCGCAAAAACATAAAAGGAAATTTGCCACGAGAAATGGTCAGTTAGAAAGCCCGTTAAAAATCGACCCATCATCCCACCAAGTACATTGCTAGAAATATAAAGAGCAGTCGCATAAGCAATATTTTTTCGATCGATTTCTTCACTTATGTACGCGAGAGCAGCAGCAGGAACACCTGCTAGTGCAAAGCCTTGAATAAAACGAAGAAGTAGCAATATAGAAAATGAATCGGTCAAAGGAATGATGAAAAAAGGAATGGCTGAACCGAGTAAAGAATAAATAATATACGATTTTCTGCCGTTGCGATCAGAAAAAAATCCAAGAATAATTAGTCCTAGTATTAAGCCGACAATGGTTAGTGATAAAGACAAGCTAGCTGTGGAAACTGAAACTTGAAATTCGTCTACAAAAACTGGCAACAAAGGCTGTACAGCATACATATTAGCAAAAATAAATAAAGAAGCAAAAAGAAGGCTGAGGATGATTTTCCAGAACTGACGGTCTTTAACGGTATATCGAGGAGAATCCATAAATCACATCCGATCGACAATCAACTATAAGTGAAGTTGTCTATAATAATTACCATTTTACCATTGGTAGTCTAATTTTTCGAAAAAGAGCAATAAAAAAACCCGCATGCAGTAGGCAGCGGGCTTTTCTTATAACTTATTGAAAAAAGAAAGAATTTGTTTTTTAGTTGGTTCTTGCAAACGATAACGCAATTCTTTGTTTTGTGTGTTAACGATATGGTAAGCAGGATTTTCAGCTACAGTGAATTTCCAGTGAGGTTTTGTATTTTTCTTTTTAATTTGTAATTCAGGAAGCATCATTTTTGACGTGAAGCTTTCAAGTTTTGCCATTAAAAAGGTATCCATGTACCGTACAATCAAAAAGCCTTGTTGGCGTTCTGGATCGAACTTTGCCAAATTAAATTCACTGACGTCAAATCCCTTTTCATATCGCTGAACAGATGGGGACAACACAAAACAATCTTCATTCGTAAAAATTGTCGAGTTTCCTTGTTGCTTCAGCCCTAATTCTTCAATCAGAAAATCCTTGTTGACGAGACTCATTTCGCGTGCAGTAGCCATGTGATTCCTCCTAATATAAATCGTAGTTCTTCTATTATAACACTATTTCGCCGTTTAAGGGACCTTAACGAATTTTCCATAGATTTAGAGTGCGGAGAATATAAAAGCTTAAGGCTGTAAAACTAACTGAATAAAGACTGAAAATGGACAATAGTGAAATATTTAAGTGTAATTTAACAAGTAAGCCAAATTTTTTTCGAAAAAAAGGATATTTCATTGATGCTAGTGGTTGCAATAGGAATAACGAAGAAGGAGAATGAATTTTCTGTTATATTTAATAGTAACAACGAATTATAGAGAGGAGCGATTAAAGTGTGTGGAAGGTACTCATTGTTCACAGATTATACAGTGTTAATCGAACGTTTCAATATTGAAGAAGCGACGTTAAGTAAAGATGAATATTCTGTAAGTTATAATATTGCACCTTCTCAACAAGTAGTCGCGATTGTAAATGATGGCGATAAAAACAGATTAGGTCAGTTAAGATGGGGATTAATACCTCCGTGGGCAAAAGATACAAAAGTTGGTTACAAAATGATCAATGCCCGCTCGGAAACAGTAGCGGAAAAGCCTAGTTTTCGGAATGCCTTTAAAAAGAAACGGTGTCTAGTGGTGGCAGACTCTTTTTACGAATGGCAACGTCAAGATGGTGAAAAAATTCCGATGCGTATCAAATTAAAGACTGGAGAGCCTTTTGCTTTTGCAGCACTTTGGGAATCGTGGAAAGCTCCAGATGGTCATATAGTGAATAGCTGCTCTATTTTGACGACAGCTCCAAATAAACTGATGGAATCAATTCATGATAGGATGCCGGTTATATTATCAAAAGCAGATGAAAAGACTTGGTTAGACCCAAGCGTAGAAGATATTGAAACATTGAAAGCTTTATTAAAACCTTATCAAGCTAAAGATATGGAAGCGTATCGCGTTTCTCAAGAAGTAAATTCTCCAAAAAATAATAAGAAAGAATTAATTGAAAAAGTTGGTTGAAATAAAGGAGTTGAGTATGTACCTAGCTGAAGGAGGGGAAAACATGAAAAGTGGACTCGTGCTAGAAGGCGGTGGCATGCGAGGTGTCTATACGGGTGGTGTTCTCGAAAAGTTATTGGAAGAAAGTGTTTTTGTGGATTACGTGATTGGTGTCTCGGCAGGAGCCTGTCATGCCTCTTCTTACATTTCAAGACAAAATGGTCGGAACCGAGAAGTTACCATCGGTTATGTTAATCATCCAGAATACCTTTCAGTTAAAAATTTACTAACAAAGCGAGAGCTTTTTGGCATGGATTTAATTTTCGATAAAATACCAAACAGCCTAGTCCCTTTTGATTATGATCGTTTTCACGACGCTACAGAAGAGTTTGTTGTAGGGGTAACAGATTGTTTAACAGGTGAAGCGGTTTATTTTGAAAAACAAAGACGACCGGAAGATGTGTTAACGATTGTTAGAGCTTCAAGTTCCTTGCCATTAATGTCGCAACCAGTGGAATTTGAAGGGAAATTTTTAATGGACGGCAGTATTGCAGATCCGCTGCCTATTCGAAAAGCATTGTCAGATGGAGTAACTAAGCCTATTATTATTTTGACGAGAGAAAAAGGCTATCGAAAAAAAAGAAGTCGATTTGCTGGAATTATGCCAGCGTTTGTTCGACAATATCCGGCTATCGCAAAGACTATGGAGAATCGGCATTTGTATTATAATGAAACAATGGAGTTTATCGAGAAAATGGAACAACAGGGCTTAGCGATGGTAATTCGGCCAAAAGATTTATACAAGATTAAAGGGCTAGAGCGAAACCCAGTGAAATTAGAAACTCTTTACAATCAAGGCTACCAAGATGCCACAGATCGATTTGATGAATTGTTTCGTTTTCTTCAGAACTAATTATTGTTAACGACTAGAATGGCATAATGGTAAAGTTAGTAAAGGGAGAACAATTTATGATTATTGCATTAAACCATCAAGATAAACAAACGGCTGAAAAAATTCAGCAAATTCAACAAGCTGCTTACCGTGTAGAAGCAGAGCTTATGGGTTTTTTTGGAATTCCGCAGCTTCGAGAAACGATTTGTGAAATTCAAAACAGCACTGAGTTGTTTATTGGGTATAACGAAGAGCAATTGCGAGGAGTTCTTTCTTATAAAGTAGAAGAAGGAGTAATCGATATCCACCGATTGGTAGTCGATTCTGCTCACTTTCGGAAAGGAATTGGTCGAGAATTATTAAGTGAAGTGCTAAAAAAATATCGTACGCATGACGTTAAAGTCAGTACTGGCTCAGCTAATCATCCAGCGATTTCTCTGTACAAGCTGTTCGGCTTTCAGGAGATAGGCGTGATTGAAGTAGCTCCGGATATTTACTGTACACAACTGTATTTGAATAATTAATAAAATAAGAGCTTGAGGTGTATTTATGAAACTAGATGATATTGATCGAAAAATACTAGCATTACTAACGGGCAATGGCCGCATGTCATATGTGGATATTGGCAAAGAACTTAACTTATCGCGAGTGGCGATTCGAGAAAGAGTGCATCAGCTTACAGAAGCGGGAGTTATTGAAAGTTTTACAGTGGTCATTAACAGTGAAAAAGTAGGCAAAAAAGTATCTGGATTTTTTGAAGTAGATTGCGAGCCGGCTTCGCTCGTAAAAGTAGCTCAAGCTTTAGCGGACAACCCAAGCGTTGCCAGCTGCTACCAAATGACCGGACCATCGACACTTCATATGCATGTACTAGTTGATGATTTTATCGACCTAGAAAAATTTATAAACGAAGAAATGTATGCACTCGAAGGCATTACAAGAGTAGAGAGTCATATTCTACTTCGCCGCTTCAAGAGCCGTACAGGGATGAAATTATAAAAGTCTACAGCTGAAAAGCTGTGGGCTTTTATTTTTTTGTGAATATAATCGAAAATAAATTATTGGCAGTTCGAAATGTACAAAAAGTTAGATGAAATATAATAAATGGAACTTTGTGTAAGTGAAATGATGAAAAATTCATACTTTTGTAAAAAGAGTGTATCTTTTTTTTAATATATCCTTTATAATCGAAATTATCAAAAAATAATCATTTAGTAAGCCAAATTTAAAAAATGCTTAACAAATGATTTAGGGGGTGTATTGTTGATATCTTTAATCATACGTCGAGCTTTGCAATTACTATTCTTGTTAGTAGGTATTTCTTTTCTTGTGTTTTCTTCGATGTATATCGCACCAGGGGACCCGGCATCTGTTATTGGAGGACCTACAGCGACCGAATCAGATATTACTGCGATTCGAGACAATTTGGGATTAAATGATCCTTTCCTTACACAATATGCAAGGTACGTAGGAAATGCTGTACAAGGTGACTTTGGTTATTCGTACCAGACTAGTCAACCAGTTGCTGATGCCATTATGATCCGGTTTCCTAATACGTTGAAGTTAGCCATTGCCAGTATGATAGTTGCTGTGATTCTTGGAGTTATTACGGGATTGGTTTCTGCATTAAAACAAAATTCGCTTTTAGATGTCTCGGCAACTACTTTTGCTCTTGCAGGGATTTCCATTCCGAATTTTTGGCTAGGGGCATTATTGATTTTAGTGTTTTCTGTAAATCTTCAATGGCTACCTGTAGGAGGAATGTCGAATCCGTTTTATACAATTGACGGTATTAAAGAATTGATATTACCAGCAATTACACTAGGAACCGGATCGGCGGCTATGATTGCTCGAATGACTCGTTCCTCGATGTTAGAAGTAATTCGCGCTGATTACGTTCGAACTGCGCGTGCAAAAGGTGTGAAAGAAAAAAATGTCATTTGGATTCATACATTAAAAAATGCCATGATTCCCATCATTACTGTAATTGGTTTGAACTTCGGACTATTACTAGGTGGCACGATTATTACAGAAAAAGTATTTGCGATTAATGGCGTTGGCCGATTAATGATTGATGCTATTGCTGCTCGAGACTTTCCAATGGTACAAGGTTCAGTCTTACTTGTTGCCACGTTATTCGTACTAGTCAATTTAATCGTGGATATCGTTTATACGTACATAGATCCACGCATCAAGTATGAATAGAGAGGAGGAGAAGCTATGACAACAGCAGAAACACTCGAGCTAAAGCCGAAGAAAAGAGAAAAATATTATGTAACGACGCTCAAACGTTTGTTTAAGAACAAGTTAGCCGTTATTGGACTAGTGATTGTAATTCTTCAAATTCTAATCGCGATTTTCGCTCCATTTATTACCATTCATGATCCCATCAGGCAAAACTTAGCGAATAGTGAAATGCCAGTTTTTAGTGAAGGGCATTGGTTGGGAACAGACAATTACGGACGTGATGTTTGGAGTCGGATCGTTTACGGTGCACGGATTTCCCTTGTTGTAGGAAGTGTAGCTGTCACGTTAGGGCTTGTAGGAGGAATTATTTTAGGAATGCTGGCAGGTTATTATCGTAAATTAGATGCCATTATCATGCGTTTTGTGGACTTGCTATTTTCGTTTCCAGGCATCTTGCTCGCTATGTTAATCATAGCGATTCTTGGCACTAGCCTAGTAAATGTAGCAATCGCTATCAGCATTTGGTCCATTCCGACATGTGCTCGAATTGTAAGAGGGTCCGTTTTGTCTATAAAAGAAAAGGAATACATCATGGCCATGCGATCAATGGGTGCATCTGATTTGCGCATCATGGTTCGACACATTTTACCAAACGTTTCGGCACCAATTATCGTATTCGCTACTATGCGAATGGCGACCGCAATTTTATCGACAGCTGCTCTCAGTTATTTAGGGCTCGGTGCTCAGCCGCCCACTCCTGAATGGGGAGCAATGATTTCACAGGGACAAGATTTCATGTGGTCTTCACCACATTTGACGATCGTTCCCGGAATTGCAATCATGTTGACGGTTTTTGCTTTTAACGTACTCGGGGATGGTCTTCGAGATGCGCTTGATCCAAATATGGATTTACAACAATAAAACATACAGGGGGATTTTTTAATGAATAAAAAATGGTTATTTTTAGTAATGTTAATAGGCTTACTTATCTTAGGCGCGTGTTCGGAAAGTACAATTCCTGAAGGGACAGAAAGCGGAGGAAGTTCAAGTTCTTCTGAAGCAGGAGACCAAGAAATTATTTACGCTTCGACAACAGACGCTGTAGGATTATCTCCAACCATGACGAATGATTCAGTGTCTTCAAGTGTCATGTCTCAGATCTATGAAAATTTGTTTGAGCGTAATCCAGAAACAATGGAGATTGAACCAAAACTCGCAGAATCCTATGAAAACCCTGATGAACTAACGTGGGTGATTAAGTTGAAAGAAGGAATCGAATTTCAAGATGGTACGCCTTTTAATGCAGAAGCAGTAAAATACACATTTGAAAAACTAATTGACCCAGCGACTGCAGCACCGCGTGCATCGTTACTAGAACCAATTGATACAGTAACGGCAGTTGATGAAACAACAGTCGAAATAAAAACAAAATACCCATACGGACCTTTGTTGGCCGCTTTGTCTCATTCAAATGCGGCAATCATTTCTCCAACAGCTGACGAAGCACAGGACTTGATGCAAAATCCAGTGGGCACGGGACCATTTAAATTTGAAAGCTGGAATCAAGGCGACCAAGTAGTATTAGTAAAAAATGAAGACTATTGGGATGGTGCACCAACACTTGATAAAGTGACGTATAAAGTTGTTCCTGAAGTGTCAACAGCAATTTCTATGTTGCAAACGGGTGAAGTAAACTTCATTGATGCATTGCCTTCAGAACAACTATCACGTGTGGAATCATTAGAAAATGTTGAAGTAACGAAAAAAGATGGTACGCCTGTATATTACCTAACATTTAATCACTCACAAGAACGTAACGAAAATCCAGATTTCCGAAAAGCAGTAGCAAGCGCAATCAACCGGGATGCCTTTGTTGAAAAATTGAATGGACTCGGCGTAAGAAGTAACAGCGTTCTTGGGCCTCAAGTTTTCGGTTACGATGAGTCAGCTGACGAAGCAGGAACTGCATATGATCCAGAAGCAGCTAAGCAATTGGTAGAAGAAAATGGGTTTGGTGACGAGCCAATCAAATTACTAGCGGCTAACCGAGATAATTTTATTCTTATGGCAGAAATCGTTCAAGCACAATTAACAGAAGCTGGATTTAATGTGGAAATTGAAACAATGGAATGGGCAACATTCCTTGATACAGCAAGAGCGGGAGAATATGATTTAACTTTCTTAAGCTGGTCTAACGTAACAAGTGACGGTTCTGAAATGCTTTATCCTAACTTCCACTCAGACAACGTAGGAGCTTCAAACCGAGCGCAATACAGTAATCCAGAATTCGATAAACTTGTTGAAGCATCACGCACAACCGTAGACCAAGATGAACGCAAGCAATTTTTAGATGAAGCGAACCAGTTAATGTTAGATGAAGATGCGGTCGTTGTGATGTATCACGGTGTCGTAACTGCAGCTACAGATGCATCGATTAAAGGACTTGAATTAGATCCGAACGGCCAATGGTTCTTACAAAATGTAACAAGAGAGTAGGGAAAGTATGGCAGAGACATTACTTGAAGTGAAAAATCTAGTAACATCTTTTCGTACAGGAGAAGGTTCATTACAAGCGGTGAGAGATGTCTCTTTTCATGTAGATAAAGGAGAAACTTTGTGCATCGTTGGAGAATCTGGTTGCGGAAAAAGTATAACCTCTTTATCTGTAATGAGGCTTCTTCCTTCCAACGGTTCGATTGAAAATGGAGAGATTTTATTTAATGGAGAGTCTCTTCAAAAGCTTTCACCCGAGAAAATGCGACGCATTCGAGGGAATAAGATGTCGATGATTTTTCAGGAACCTATGACTGCTTTGAATCCGGTACTGACCATCGGTTATCAATTACGGGAACCTTTGCTCTTACATCATAAGTTATCTAAAAAAGAAGCGAGTAAACAAAGCATTGAATTGCTTAGGCAAGTAGGGATTCCCAATCCAGATAATAGGTTAAACCAATATCCGCATGAGTTAAGCGGAGGGATGAGGCAACGTGTCATGATTGCCATGGCACTCGCTTGCCACCCGAGCTTGTTGATAGCCGACGAACCAACAACTGCTTTAGACGTAACAATTCAAGCGCAAATTTTAGACTTAATTAAAGACTTGAAAGACAAATTGGATATGGGAGTTTTGATGATTACGCATGATATGGGCGTTGTCGCAGAAGTAGCCGATCGAGTTATGGTCATGTATGCAGGTAAAAAAATTGAAGAAGGACCTGTGCGTGAAATTTTTGAGAATCCTCAACATCCCTATACAATTGGGTTGTTAAATTCTGTACCAAATGTAGACGATCCCGAATTCGAGTTAGAACCGATTCCTGGAAATATGCCTGGTCTAAATGATGAGATATCCGGCTGTCGCTTCCATCCACGTTGTAAGTTTGCAATGGATAAATGCAAAACAGACGTGCCTCCAGAATTCCGTGCAGGAAAAGGACATTATGCGAGCTGCTGGCTAGCTGATAAGGAGGCTGAAACGGTTGACAACAATCCAAGAAAAATCACCCTTAAAGTCTGATATACTCTTAGAGTTAAATAGCGTAAAAAAATACTTTCCAATTAAAGGTGGCTTGCTAAAACGAGTTACTGGAAATGTGAAAGCAGTGGAATCTGTTTCTTTAAAGCTCTACAAAGGGGAAAGTCTTGGCGTAGTTGGAGAATCAGGGTGTGGTAAATCTACGCTTGGCAGAACGATTTTAGGGCTCGAAGAATTAACGGATGGAAAAATTTATTTTAATGAGCAGGAAATTCAAGATTTAAAACGAAAAGAGAAGAAGAAGTTTGTTAAAGAAATGCAAATGATTTTCCAGGATCCTTATGCATCTTTAAATCCGCGACAACGGGTGGGACATGCGTTAGATGAAGTTTTTAAAATGCATACGGATATGTCGTTAAAAGAAAGAAGAGATTCGGTAGAAGACTTACTAAAAGAAGTAGGCTTGAAACCTGAACATTATGATCGCTATCCACATGAATTTAGTGGTGGTCAACGTCAACGAATTGGAATTGCGCGGGCAATCGCGTTAAATCCTCAGTTTATTATTTGTGATGAAGCTGTATCTGCACTAGACGTTTCTGTACAAGCACAAATTTTAAAACTGTTGAAAACATTGCAGGAAAAGTATAAGCTGTCGTATTTATTTATCTCACATGATTTGGGCGTGGTACGCTACTTTTGTGACCGAGTACTCGTAATGTATTTAGGGAATACAGTAGAGATGAGTACGGTTTCTGAAATTTTTAACAAACCGCTTCATCCGTATACGCAAGCATTATTGTCTGCAATCCCAAGGCCAACAGTGAATGCTAAAAAAGAACGTGTACGTTTAGTTGGGGATATGCCAAACCCTGCAAATCCGCCTTCGGGCTGTGCTTTTCATACGAGATGTCCTATCGCACAAGAGATTTGCAAAGTGGATCGACCCGCATTTATCGAACACGAAAAAGATCATTTTGCAGCTTGCCATTTTGCCGGATAACGAAAAAGCCGAATGCGGAAGCGGTTCCGCATTCGGCTTTTATACTGACAGGAGGAATTGTAATGGATTATTTGCACAACCCGTTTGCAGCACAAAGGCAAACCGTATTTTCAAAAAAAGGAATGGTGGCGACTTCGCAACCATTAGCTGCACAAGCTGGCATTGAAGTAATGCAAAATGGAGGTAATGCTATTGATGCGGCGATTGCCACTGCTGCCGCATTAACTGTAGTTGAACCTACTTCAAACGGCATTGGCGGAGATGCCTTTGCCTTAGTATGGGTCAAGGACAAGCTGCACGGCTTGAACAGCTCCGGTCCTGCACCTAAAAGTATTTCTCCGGAAGCAGTTAAAGCACTTGGCTTTGAAAAAATGCCAACGCACGGCTTAGTACCTGTGACAGTTCCAGGAGTGCCAGCTGCTTGGGCTGAGCTATCGAAGAAATTCGGTAAGTTATCACTTGCAGAAGCCTTGAAGCCTGCGATTCGTTATGCCGAGGAAGGCTATCCGTTAACACCAATTCTCGGGAAGTATTGGCAAGCAGCTTATGCCAAATACAAAGATTCATTTACAAGTGAAGAATATCAAGGGTGGTTTGATACATTTGCACCAAATGGTCGAGCACCTGAAATTGGTGAGATGTGGTCTTCTCCTGGTCATGCTAAAACATTAATTGAAATTGGCCAAACCGATGCACGCTCTTTTTATGAAGGTGCCATTGCAGATAAAATTGATCGCTTTATGAAAAAACACGAAGGATTTTTAGCAAAAGAAGATTTAGAGGCATTTGAACCACAATGGGTAGAGCCGGTTTCAACCGATTACCGAGGATATAAAGTTTGGGAGATTCCACCGAACGGACAAGGCATGGTCGCATTAATGGCCTTAAACATTTTCAAAGAACTCAACCAACCTAAATGGCAATCTGCGGAAACGTATCATGAGCAAATTGAAGCGATGAAACTTGCGTTTACAGATGGCAAAGCGTTTATTACAGAACCAGAAAACATGCCTGTCAGCACAGAGCATTTGCTCTCAGAAGAATATGCAGCAGCACGTGCCAAAACAATTGGTGAAAAAGCATCTGACCCAGAACCATATGAATTGCCAAAAGGCGGAACCGTTTATTTATCAGCAGCAGATGAAGAAGGCAATATGATCTCTTATATTCAAAGTAATTACATGGGCTTTGGTTCAGGAATTGTCATTCCAGGAACCGGCATTGGTCTGCAAAACCGTGGAGCGGACTTTTCATTAGATCCAGAGCATCCCAATGTATTAGCTGGAGGGAAACGAACATTCCATACGATTATTCCAGGATTCCTAACAAAAGACGGTAAAGCTGTTGGACCATTTGGTGTTATGGGTGGTTATATGCAGCCACAAGGGCATTTCCAAGTGGTAACCAACACCATTGATTATCTACTGAATCCACAGGCGGCGCTCGATGCACCAAGATGGCAATGGATGGAAGGGAAAACGGTTTTAGTAGAACCAGACTTCCCGAATTATTTAGCGCAAGCATTATCCCGAAAAGGTCATCAAATTCAAGTAGCGACAGATGGTGGAAGTTTTGGGCGAGGTCAAATTATTTGGCGCAATCCTGAAACAGGTGTATTGGCCGGAGGCACTGAATCGCGTACGGATGGTTCGGTGGCTGTTTGGTAGGCCTCAAGAAAGTGGGGGAAGAGCAAATGGGAAGTTCTAAGCTGAAAATCAATAAAGACTTATTTTTAGCATTTTTCCGTGTGGGTCTTCTGGGATTCGGCGGTGGACCTGCTGCGATTCCGCTTTTTCACCGCGAAGCCGTCGTCAATTATGAATGGATGACAGAAGATGAATTCGGAGATACCTTAGCTTTAGGAAATACAATGCCAGGACCTATTGCCACTAAAATGGCAGGTTATATTGGTTATCGTGTGAACGGTGTAATTGGCTGTATTGTTGCGCTTATTGCTACAGTTGTTCCTACTGTTATCTTAATGATTATCTTATTGGGTATTTTACAAAAATATAAAAATCTCGAATGGGTCAATAGCATGTCTGCGGCTGTAGTACCAGTTGTTGGAGTCATGCTTGCTATTATGACATGGGACTTTTTCCAAAAGTCAGGTAAGTCTTTAGGTATGGGTCGCGCCATAGCGTTTACAGCGATTGCTGTTGTCTTACTAGAATTATTAAATATTCATCCAGCAATTGTCATTTTAGGAATTTTAATCGTTTCCTTAACTTCCTTCAAAAAAGGAGGTAGATCTAAATGATTTACTGGTACCTCTTTTTAGCATTTTTTATTCCAGGTATATTGGGGTACGGAGGTGGACCGGCTTCAATTCCGCTTGTGGAAAAAGAAGTGGTGGATCGTTACAGTTGGATGACAACGCAAGAATTTGGAGAAGTGCTTGCGTTAGGAAATGCTTTGCCAGGTCCAATTGCGACCAAAATGGCAGGCTATATCGGTTATGCAGAAGGTGGAATACTCGGAGCAAGTGTAGCTTTATTTGCCTCTGTCGCGCCGTCTCTTATTTTAATGGTGTTATTAATGGTGACGCTTTTAAAATACAAGGATTCCCCGAAAGTAAAAAACATCACCAAACTGGTTCGCCCAGTTATTGCAGTATTACTTGGTGCAATGACATTTCAGTTTTTTATGACTTCTATTGATAGCTCAGGCACGATACAAACGATTGTATTAGTTGTTCTCAGCTATTGGTTATTGGAAATCAGAAAAGTACATCCAGCACTAGTCATTTTAATGGCACTCGTTTATGGTGCGATATCGGGTATTGTGTAAACCAATAAAGAGATCTATCTAAGGCCATCCGAATGTCGGGTGGCCTTTCTATTTTATAAAGCATGTAAGCAAAGTTATTTACTTTTAATTCGAGATGGTATATTGTAGATAACGAGGATAGTTATTGTCCGTAATTGAAAGAGGGTGATTTGGGTGCATATGAAACCAGGTGTAGAGCAATCGGTATATGCAGTGTTGTTATTAAATATGCTTCCGGAGAAAGCAGTTCTTCCGGGTGAAGCAATTAGTCAGCAGTTAGGAACTTCTCCAACATATTTTCAAAAATTATTAAGAAAACTGGTCAGTGCAGGCTTGATCACATCTGTACCAGGTGTCAAAGGCGGATTTAAACTTAAAAAAAAACCAGAAGATATTAATGTATTTGATATATATGTGGCCATTGAAGGTCAGCAATCGCTTTATTCACCGAGTGGGGTATTGAGTGATTTATTGGAACTCGAAGAATCTGAACGCTGCTGTTTATTAACTGAGTTAATGGTAGAAGCTGAAAGCGCATGGCGCTCTCGCATGGAACAAGAAACAATCGAATCTCTTTCACAAAAAATGAAAGAACAGAGATTTCAAAAGAAAGCGACCGAATTAGCCGATTGGCTAGAACAAAAACTAGTCACTTAACAGAAAAGAGGAATTAGGATGATAGATATTTTACCGCGTATTAACCAATTAGCAAAAAAAGCTCGTCAAGAAGGACTGACAAATGCCGAAACAGTAGAGCGCCAAGTATTACGCGAAGATTATTTACGCGCAATTCGTGGACAAGTCGAGTCGACTGTTACGAGCATGAAAGTCATTGACCCACTTGGGGATGATGTTACACCTGACAAAGTACGAATGAAAAAACAAGCAATCTAAACACAGGAAGCTCAAATAGAGAAGGGAAGAACGATATGAACGATTATTTAGTAAGAGCTTTAGCTTATGATGGACAAGTGCGCGCTTACGCCGCACGGACAACAGAAACAGTTGCCGAAGCGCAACGACGCCATTACACATGGCCAACTGCCTCTGCGGCATTAGGCCGATCAATGACAGCAAGCGTCATGTTAGGCGCGATGATGAAGGGCGAAGAAAAATTAACGATCCGTATAAATGGCGGTGGCCCTATCGGCACGATTTTAGTAGATGCGAATGCTAAAGGAGAAGTTCGAGGATATGTAAGCAATCCGTTAACTCACTTTGATTTAAATGAACAGGGCAAATTAGATGTTAGAAGAGCAGTTGGAACAGAAGGAACTTTAGCGGTTTCAAAAGACATTGGATTGCTACAACCGTTTGTTGGACAAGTTCCTATAGTGTCAGGTGAATTAGGTGATGATTTTACGCATTATATTACGACGTCTGAACAAATACCGTCTTCTGTGGGCGTAGGTGTTATTGTGAATCCGGATAATACGATTCAAGCTTCGGGTGGATTTATCATTCAATTATTGCCTGGCACGGAAGAAAGTATCATTGAAGACATTGAAGCCCGTCTAAAAGTGATTCCGACGATTTCGAATATGGTACGCCAAGGGTTGACACCTGAAGATATTTTAACCGAAGTATTAGGTGCAGGTAATGTTAAAGTATTAGACGAAATACCGGTTAAGTTTCAATGTCAATGTTCAAGAGATCGTATTTCGAATGCAATCCAAGGACTTGGAGCAGCGGAAATCGAAGATATGATTGTGACAGATGGTAAAGCAGAAGCACAATGCCATTTCTGCAATGAAAACTATTTATTCTCTAAAGAAAATCTACAGGATATGTTGAAAACAGAAGCATAATAATCGCAAAAGGATCATGGCTTAGGTGCCATGGTCTTTTTTCATTGGAAGCGAAAAAGATATGTGTTAGTATTGTCTTTAATTCGAGATAAGATTATGGAAGATTAAATAGGAAATTAAACAAAAAACGTAATTTGGAGGTAATCGAAGAATGAAACATCTTTTTCAAAAAGGAACGAATCCAGCAAAACCGACTCTTCTCATGTTACATGGAACAGGTGGAAACGAAACAGATTTGTTAGCGATCGCTTCCCATATTGATCCGGAGGCTTCTGTGCTGAGTGTTCGGGGAAACGTATCAGAAAATGGGATGCCACGTTTTTTCAAGCGGTTATCAGAAGGCGTTTTTGATATGGAAGATTTAAAGATGCGTACAGGAGAGTTATATGAATACATTGGACAAGCTGCTAAAGAATATAATTTTGACCGTAATAATGTAATCGCAATTGGATATTCGAATGGTGCGAACATCGCAGCTAATTTGTTGTTCACGTATTCAGATTCCTTAAAAGGAGCGATTTTGCATCATCCAATGGTTCCAAATCGTGATGCTGATTTACCTGATTTAACAAACATTCCAGTATTTATTGCGGCCGGCACTAACGATCCAATATGTCCTGCAGAAGAATCAACCGACCTGGAAAAACTACTAACAGGAGCGGGTGCAAAAGTTCAATTACACTGGGAAGATTTTGGACATCAATTAACAATGCCCGAAGTAGAGGCAGCAAAAGAGTGGTACGACAAGCTATAAGATGAACCTTCCTTGAGTAATTGGGGAAGGTTTTATAATTACATACGAACTTTTGACAAAGATAGCACTTTTCATTCATGATAAGGAAAAGAAAACTTAGGAGGGATGTCATGCAAACTAACCCGCGGATTCAAGAACAATTAGAAGCTTGGGTGGAAGGAAATAGAGGCCATGCCATATTAGGAACTACCGCTCAATATATACCCGCACTCGGAAAAGAAGACCCGAGTCAGCTTGGAATTTGTATGCTCGACGACAATGGAAATTATTATTGCGCAGGGGATACTGATAAAGAGTTTACGTTACAGAGTATTTCAAAAGCATTGACGTTTATTGCGTTGAGTTGTAATTATGGTTTGGATTTTGTGTTAGAGCGTGTCGATGTAGAGCCAACTGGCGAAGCGTTTAATTCAATCGTTCCATTTGAAATTCATCGCCCCAACAAACCATTTAACCCCTTTATCAATGCAGGAGCTATCACCATTTCAGCGTTATTGCCAGGGCAAACCAGCCAAAAAAAATATGAATTTCTTCTGCACTTTCTAGAAAATCTAGTGGGTCATCCCCTTGAACTTGATAAAGAAGTATACGATTCTGAATGGGCATCTTCACATCGTAACCGAGCTTTAGCGTATTACTTGAAAGAAGCTAAATTCCTGGAAATTGAAGTAGAAGAAGCGCTTGATATTTACATTCGTCAATGTGCCATCAAAGTGAGTACAAAAGATTTAGCTTTAATAGGGTTAATTATTGCGTATGACGGATACAATCCAATTACGAAGGTCAAACATTTTTCTGATGAAATTGCCCAAGTTGCGAAAGTGTTAATGGTCACTTGCGGCATGTATAACTCTTCAGGGAATTTTGCAGCGCATGTTGGAATTCCAGCAAAAAGTGGTGTGTCAGGCGGAATTATGGCGGCAGTTCCACCAAAGCTCCATTCGCAAACGTATGAGTTTCGTGCAGGAGCGGGCATTGGTGTATACGGTCCAGCGATCGACGTACAAGGAAACAGTGCAGCAGGTACAATGATGTTGCGACAAATTTCAAAAGAATGGGATTTAAGTATCTTTTAATCTAACCCCGTAGGCTTTAAGTAGCCTACGGGGAATTTTTTTTTTAGGAAACGGAGAAATGGGTTTATAAAATTCAAACCGGGTAATAGGAGAATGAATATAAAATACAAAGGAGTGTCAAAATGTCAAAAGAACCCGAAGTGAACAAGAACAGCAAAGACGAACAGTTGGAGCAGTACCGTATAGATGATTCAGGGAAAAGTTTAACCACCAATCAAGGACTGAAGATGGCGGAAGATGAATTTTCATTAAAAGCTGGTGAACGCGGTCCAACTTTGATGGAAGATTTTCATTTTCGGGAAAAAATGACGCATTTTGACCATGAACGAATTCCAGAACGTATTGTTCATGCGAGAGGATATGCCGCACATGGTGTATTTGAGACTTATGAATCTTTGGAGCATTTAACAAAAGCGAAATTCCTATCAGAAAAAGGAAAACAGACACCTGTATTTGTGCGTTTTTCGACAGTTGCGGGATCCAAAGGGTCTGCTGAGACGGTACGAGATATTCGTGGATTTGCGACGAAATTTTATACAGAAGAAGGAAATTATGATTTAGTCGGCAATAACGTACCAGTCTTTTTTATTCAGGACGCTATTAAGTTTCCTGACTTTGTTCATGCAGTAAAACCAGAACCGCATAACGAAATGCCACAAGCTGCAAGTGCACACGATACATTATGGGATTTTGTAATCAACAATCAAGAAACGGCACACACGATTATGTGGTTGATGTCGGACCGAGCAATTCCACGCAGTTTCCGAATGATGGATGGATTTGGTGTACATGCTTTCCGTTTCGTTAATGCAGAAGGTAAATCGCATTTTGTGAAATTTAACTGGAAATCGACACTCGGTACCCATTCACTTGTTTGGGACGAAGCGCAAAAGATTGCTGGAAAAGACGCTGATTTTAATCGCCGTGATTTATACGAATCCATCGAACAAGGAGATTTTCCTGAGTGGGAATTAGGCGTTCAAATTGTTGCAGAAGAAGATGAACATAAATTTGATTTTGATCTATTAGATGCAACTAAATTATGGCCACAAGAAGAAATTCCGATTCAAATCGTTGGCAAAATGACATTAAATCGCAATGTCGACAATGTTTTTGCTGAAACAGAACAAGTTGCCTTCCACCCCGGGCATGTCGTACCAGGAATCGATTTTTCAAACGATCCATTGCTTCAAGGACGTCTGTTTTCTTACACAGATACGCAATTGTTACGTTTGAATGGACCTAATTTCCATGAGTTGCCAATTAACCGGCCTGTATGTCCGTTTCATAACAACCAACGGGACGGATTTGGACGCCAAACGATTAACAAAGGACGGGTTGCTTACCAAAAAAGTTCATTTACGAACAGCACGCCTGCTCCTGTAAGTGAGGCTGAAGGTGGGTATTCACATTACCAAGAAAAAATGGAAGGTCGTAAAGTCCGTGCTCGTAGCGAAAGTTTTAAAGATCATTTCTCACAAGCGACGATGTTTTGGAACAGCATGACCAAACCAGAGCGTGAACATATTATTGAGGCATTTAGTTTTGAACTTGGAAAATGCCAAGAAATGTGGATTCGTGAAGGAGCTATTGAAATGTTTGCGAATGTTAATTTAGAAATGGCTCAGGCTGTTGCTAAAAATATTGGAGTAGCACCACCGACGAGTGGGGGTTCTGATGTGACTAAAACTTCGCCTGCATTAAGCATGGAAAATACTGTGAAATCAGCAGCTACTCGTAAAGTGGGTGTATTAGTGGACCAGGGTTTTAATGATGCCGAAGTGTTGAAGATTCTTGAAGAGTTTGAAAGCAAAGGCGTAAATTACGAGATCGTTAGTGAAACACAAAGTAAATTAAACGGTTCAGAGGGGAAAGAACTTGAAGTCGATCATACATTTACGACGACAGATCCAGTGCTTTACGATGCGATTTACGCAGTAGGTGGACCCGACGTAAGTAAGAAATTTGCCAAAGAAGCTTCACGTTATATCGGAGAAGCATTCGATCATTACAAGCCAATCGGTGCTACACATGATGGACAAAAATGGCTACAAAAAGCTGGCATTAAAGGACAACCGGGGGTTGTGGCAACAGAAGATACCTCTAATTTTGCTAACTTATTCATTGAAGCTATTGCCGCACATCGACATTGGAACCGCACAATCGAATAAAAATTTGTAAAACACATGTCCATTCCAAAAAGGTTTAAGAAAATACGCATTGGGTATTTTCTAGACTAAGCAAGCATACAAAAAACAAAAAAATGGAGGAATAGGAAATGACTAACAATAAATTTATGGGTACATTCGACAGTGAGACAGAAGTATTAAAAAAAATCGAAGAGTTAAAAGCACAAGGTTCTCGTGAAGATGATATGTATGTCATGGCACGGGATGAAGAACAAATCTCGATGCTCCGAGGACGAACAGACGTAGATTATAAATCAGCTGAAGGAAATTGGATGGATAAATTCATGGGCTTCTTATCAGGTGACGATTCCACACGTGAAGCATTTTCAGGTATGGGAGTAGACAAAGACGAAGCCGATCGCTATTACAATGAAGTGCAAAACGGTAAAGTGCTATTGTTTGTAGATCGTGAATACGGTGCAAACTATGAAGGGGAAGCGCCTTACGATAACACATCGACAAGCACAGAAGCAGGCACAATGGGTGCCGCTAGTCTAACTGGTAGCCGATTAGACAGAAATCATATGGACAATGAAGCTGTAGGTAGAGATGGCTTAACAGTAGATACTAACGATGAGAATGACGTCTACTATAATAAGAACGACGATACATTTAGCCGAGATACTACTGAAACAGCAGGTGTTGGAAACGAATCAGGAACAGGGTTTGGTCTTGAATCTGAACGTACAGAAGACAAATTTACGGATACAAATCGTTTTGAAAATAAAGATACAAATCATCACACAGAAGAAGAAAAAATACAATTACATGAAGAGCGCTTAAGCGTTGATAAAGAGCGTGTACAAACAGGTGAAGTTAATGTTGGAAAACACGTTGTGGAAGAAAACCAGTCAATCGAAGTACCGGTAGAACGAGAAGAAGTTTATATTGAACGTCGTCCAGTAAATGAAGAAACAGTTGGGAATTCTTTTGATAAAGAGTCTACATTAACAGGAGATGCATATCAGGAAGGCCAAGACATTCACATTCCTGTGTCAGAAGAACATGTAGAAGTTACGAAAAAAGATGTAATAGCTGAAGAAATTGTTGTTGGAAAACGCAAAGTACAGGACACAGAAACTATCAATGAGACGGTTCGTCATGAGGAAGCAGACATCGATGACGATACTAATTTTACAGATAACAAATTGAACCGTGAAGAGCATACAGATCGTGATCGTTTCTAATAGAAAAGAATCTGAAAGGCGGGGATGATTCCCCGCCTTTTTTTGTCGGTCCAGAAAGAATAGCGTATAGTAGAAGAAAGCTAGGAGGGATAAGCATGGACGGTAAGAAAAGAAGTGACGTGAAACCCGGTATTGAAGTAAATGTGATTTTAAAGCAAGATCAGCGTTCAGGTAAGAAAACAAAAGGGGTTGTAAAGGATTTACTAACAAACTCAGCGACTCACCCGCATGGCATTAAAGTGCGTTTAGAAGATGGACAAGTTGGACGAGTTTGTGAGATTCTTTCTGCAAAGTAAAAGTAATTTCAAGGCCTAGAATTAGCGAGACAAAGGAAAGACTTACAATAATCAGTAAAGACAAATTCATCAAAACCGGACCCGTAAAAAGGGTCCGGTTTTGTGTTAATATAGGGGTATTGAAAAAATGAAGGAGTCTCTTATGATGAGCCAATTCTTTGAACGCAAAAAGCAGGAACTTGGAGTTCAATTAAATAAAATACAACGAAAAGCGGTCGAGCGAACAGAAGGTCCACTATTGCTACTCGCGTGCCCCGGATCTGGAAAAACAACTACGATGATTATGCGAATCGGATATTTAATCGAGGAAAAAGAGGTATCGCCGTCCCGGATCAAAGCAATTACGTTCAGTAAAGCTTCAGCCAACGATATGCTCGAACGTTACAAGCGCTTTTTTCCATCACTACAACCAATTGATTTTTCCACTATTCATAGCCTAGCTTTTCAAATCACTCGTGATTATTTTTCAGGGTCGCGTTACATCATGATTGAAGGTAATGAAGCAAATGGTCTTCACAAAAAAAAATTGCTTCGTGAAATGTACCGAACAGAAAACGATGAGCCGATTACAGACGATCAATTAGAAGAATTGATTTCGTTCATTAGTTATGTAAAGAATAAAATGTTACCAAGAAAGCAATGGGCTAAACTAAAAGAGCCTTTTCCTGGAGCGATTGAAATACTGAAAACCTATGAAGCTTTTAAAGAAAACTATGAGGTAAGGTTAGTAGATTTTGATGATATGTTGTCACTTGCTTATGAAGCATTAGAAAAAGATAAAAGTTTGTTAGCGAAATTTCAAGGACGCTGGGATTACGTCATGACAGATGAAAGTCAAGATACGTCACAAATTCAGCATGCCATTGTGGAAAAGTTAGTAGCGCGCCATAAAAACTTGTGTGTCGTAGCAGATGACGATCAATCGATATATACGTGGAGAGCAGCTGAACCTACGTATTTATTGAAGTTCAGAACGGTTTATCCTGATGCTTATATTATGAAAATGGAACGCAATTACCGTTCCTCCCAGAACATTGTTCATACTGCGAATGCGTTTATTAAAACCAACAAAAAGCGTCACGATAAGAACATGTTCACCAAACAAGGAGAAGGCGATCCGATTGTTTTAAAACGCTTAAGTTCAGAAGAAGCGCAATTCAAATATGTCCTGAAAGAACTCAAGGAATTGACGGACTATGGTGATGTGGCTATTTTGTATCGCAATAATTCATCTTCGACTTTGTTAATGAGTGAACTTGAGCGTTTAGGTATTCCATTTTATATGAAAGATTCGGATAATCGGTTTTTTTCGCATTGGATTGTAGAAGACATGCTGAATTTTATGCGTTTTAGCTTAAAACCGGAACGCATTGATATTTATTCGAAAATCGCTTCTAAAACCAATGCGTATTGGTCAGGAAGCCAACTGAAAATGCTAAGTCGAATGAAATCGACAGGCCAGCATGCTTTTGATGACATCAATTTGACAATTACGTTAAAAGACTACCAATTGAAAATTTTAGCGGAACAAAAAAAATGGTTCGAAGCGTTAAATGACATGAAACCATTAAAAGTGATTCGAACGATTCGAGGGGAAATGGGTTACGACCAAATGCTCGCTAGCCGTGCTGAGAAGTTTGGTATGAAAATGACGTACTTAGCACAAATCCTCACCACACTAGAACAAATCGCGGAACCGCTTGACTCAATGACGGCGTTTGCGAAGCGGCTTAAACAATTAGAACAAGTAACGCAGCAAGCCAAAAAAGAAAAAACTGACGATATGCTGACCTTATCAACTTTCCATAGCTCAAAAGGCTTGGAATTTGAACGAGTTTATATGATTGATTTGGTAGAAGGCGTTATACCAACTGAAGAAGATGCAGAAACACCTGATTTATTAGAAGAAGCACGTCGATTATTTTATGTAGGCATGACGAGAGCAAAAACGCATTTAGAGCTCATTAGTCATGGCAATGAATCACGCTTTGTTGGAGAGGTACGCAAGTTAATTGTTCCTGAAAAAAGACTAGCTACCACGCAAAGTAGTGTAGCTAAAACCCCTATTAAAGTAAAAGTACCAGATAACCCAAATGCGATTCACACTGAAGAGGTTTTGCGTGAAGGTGTTCATGTTCGTCATCGCGTTTTTGGTGCAGGCGAAATTGTTGAACGAGACAAAGATCGGATTTCCATTCAATTTGCTAAAGAAAGAAAAGACTTAATGATCGATATTTGCATTAGCTATAAATTATTAGAAATAATTGAGTAGCGCCTCTGTGAAAAGGCAGATGTGACATAGAGAAGAACGCGGGGTACTAAAAATGAGATTTAGGGACTGGGATCGAAGTTTAAAGGTTCGTTTAATAGGCGAATTTTTCATGAATACAAGTTATTGGATGGTATTCCCGTTTTTAGCGATTTATTTTGCTGAAGAATTCGGTAAAGGAACTGCCGGGTTATTACTCGTAATTTCGCAAGTTTTTTCAGTAGCAGCAAACTTAGTCGGTGGATATTGCGCAGACCGTTTCGGACGTAAGCGTATGCTTATCGTAGCATCTGTCGCACAAGGGTTTTCGTTTTTACTGTTTGCCTTTGCGAATTCACCTTGGATGCAATCTCCTGAGCTAGGGTTTATCGCGTTTACACTTGCAGGAATGTGCGGCTCGCTGTACTGGCCGGCAAGTCAGGCCATGATTGCAGATGTCGTACCGGAAAAATACCGTAGTGATGTCTTTGCTATTTTTTATACGACTCTAAATATTGCTGTAGTAGTAGGTCCACTATTTGGTGCGGTACTTTTCTTTTCGTACCGATTTGAATTATTGCTTGTCGTTACGGTTATTTCGATGCTGCTTGGCTTAGTGTTGAAATTGTTAACAAAAGAAACGTTATCGCAAGCTATGGTAGACAAATGGCAGACTCAGGCAGCGATAGGTTGGGTAGGGGCGATTTCAAAGCAGTTTAAAGAATACGGGTTAATCTTCAAAGATCGCCTATTCTTATTATTCATCATTGCTGGAATTTTAGGTGCCCAAACCTTTATGCAATTAGACTTATTAATCCCGATTTACTTGAAAGAAACAATTGATAGTCAAACCGTCGCGACGTTATTTGATAAAGAGTGGTTTGTCACTGGCGAAACTTCTTTTGGTCTCTTGCTCGCTGAAAATGGATTGTTCGTTGCGTTACTAACTGTGGTTGTAACAAGATGGATGACGACATTTCCAGAGAAATGGGTTTTCTTTGCCTCAGCTGTTTTCTACGGCCTAGCGATGTGGTTATTCCCGTTAACATCATGGTTTTGGATATTTGTTGTAGCAATGGCGATCTTCACGTTTGCTGAGTTGATGGTTGTGGGTCTACAACAAAGCTTCATATCAAAACTAGCGCCTGAAGATATGCGTGGCCAATATTTTGCGGCTGCGAGTATGCGTTATACCATCGGTCGTATGATTGCGCCAATTTCCATTCCGATGACTGCTTGGTTTGGTTTTTCGTGGACATTTGGTGTGCTCGGTCTTCTCGCAATTGCGAGTGGGTTTGTTTATCTATTAATGTTCAAACTATACGAAAAAAGGCCTTCCTATTGAGGAAGGCCTTTTGTGTTTAATTTAGTTTTGGTCTTTAGCTAATTTCACGAGCATATGCGCTAACATATGTTGTTGGTCTTTATCGCCAACCTGCCATAAACGTTGTAGCAAGTATTCTTCGCTATTTTTAGGTTCTTCTTTTTTCGCAAGATGAGATGCAACTTTTTCAGCTAATTGCGCAATGCGCTCTTCGCTTAATCCCATTTTCTCGCCTAGCTCTACTTTTTCACTTAAGTAATTAATGAATACGGAAAAATCTGCTAAAATCTGTTCTTTTTTCTGCTCATCTGTATTTGATAATTTCTCTTCAACCTGTTTATTGATGTTTTCCATTTCTTCGCCAACTCCCTTGTGATTTTTCAATACAATGTATATTTACCACTGGTGCGACGGTTTAAACATCGGATTTATAATAAAGGTTCCGAAAATTCGTTTAAATTAACTGCTTGAGGGTAATCAGATAGTGATGATGGAATACAAAGAGGAGGATGATTAAATGACCTTATACGACAAAATCCAGGAATTGAAAAGTTTCGAATGTCCAGACCGATGCGTGTTAAGTGTATATTTGAATACCAATCCAGCTGATTTGAATGCCCAAAACGGGGCATGGAAGATCCATCTTAAAAATGGTTTAAAACGATTAGACGAATATTTAAAAGCTTCAAATAATGAAGAAGAAATGAAAGCATATAAAAACTTAAGAAAAAAAGTGGAAAAAGAAATTTTAGACAATCAAAATGAACTTCAAAAAGGAGTCGTTATTTTTGCATCCGAGCAAGACGACCTTTGGTCCGTACATTACGTACAAGTTCCAGTGAAAACAAGTTTTCATTGGGAAAACAAACCTGAACTAGAAGAGCTTCGATATATGTATAAAGCTTATCCATACGCTGGAATTGTTTTACCAGGCTTTAAAGGAATTCGTGTCATTGATACATCCATGGGAATTATCAACGAAGAATTCTTTTATGAGTTTGATTCAGGCTTAGAAGTTTGGACAGAACAAAAAGGCGCACGCAGTTCTGGGCGCATCCAAGGAGGAACTGGTAGTTCCGGAGGTGGAGGAACCAGTCCAGTCACTGGTGGTGGCGGTGGAGGAAGTCCTTCTGATGACTTGGACCATCGATTAAAAGAAAATCTTGAGCGTTTTTATAAAGACATGGGCGGCAAAATGGAGAAGTTGAAAAAAGAGCGCAAATGGGAAGAGATTCATATAGTTGGTGAAGCCGACCACGCTAAATCATTTGCGAAAACACTTCACCAGAAACCGAATAGCTGTGTGTATAAAAACTTAATGAACAATGATCCGGGCAAAATTCTGCATGAAGTATTCGAAGTATAAACAAACACCTCAGCAAATATGCTGAGGTGTTTTAATTTGGTGTTGGACAAAATGTGCAAGTGGCAAAAGCGGGCATCTCTTTGTAAAGACAGCAAGTTCTTCGTAATGGTTTTGAAACAGCTTGTTGCAAGGGGGTATTGCCAAGTAACTTTGCAAGGTAAGAAGTTTTGATAGGCTTCCAATTTACATCTTGCAAGAGCCACTCTAAATCTTCTGCAACGAGTCGAGGATATCGTGATTCTAAACTAGCGTAATACCATAACACAGAACCTAAAATATTTTCCCAACAAGTAATGGACGAAATTTTTGTGGTTTTTTTGAATTCATTTAACAATTCATCTACTTGTTTATAGAGAATATCATGAAATGCTTGATACCGTTTATCTGGCGTGACGAGTTTAAATGTTGCGGACTTCACATGCGTTTCTAATAGTGGCAAGCCGTAATTATGAACACGGTCAAATTGTAATTCTCGCCAATCAACATCAAAATAACCATCGTATTGATGGAGCAAAGTAAATTGAGCCGTTACATACAACGCATATTGCCGAAAAAAATAAGAAACAGCCACACCGGCATTATCGGTGTCACACCAAGTTTTTAATTCTTCTATCATGGTAGGGATATCTTGACTAAGTGCTTGATGTGATATGCGATCGACTACTACAGATTGAGCAGTTAATCCATATTTGACTTGTTGCGGAAATGTCATTATGGTTCACCTCTTTTTAAATATGCTACGGTAAATGCGAGCGGTTTGCAAAGTGAGAGTTGAGATTTTTTTGAAGACATGACTAAACTGGAGAAAAGGAGTGAGTTTATGACATTTTCGATTTTGCAAATTGATCACGTACAAGTGGCAGCGCCTGCAGGACAAGAAGAAATGGCGATTGCGTTTTACGCGGGTGTTTTAGGAATGAAAGTAATTGAAAAGCCTGCCGTGTTAAAAGCTAGAGGTGGAGCTTGGTTTGAGTTTGGCAATCAGCAATTGCACGTAGGAGTCGAAGAACCTTTTTCACCAGCCAAAAAAGCGCATCCAGCATTTCGGGTAGCGGGTTATGTGGAGATGAAAACGCATTTACGAGCGAACAAAATTGAAATAAGAGAAGACGATAGTATTCATGGCGTTGAACGATTTTTTATTTTCGATCCGTTTGGAAATCGACTAGAGTTTTTAAAATAAATGAAACCGCTCTGCAAAAAAGCTGAGCGGTTTTTATTGGCAAAAAAAAAAGCTGCCCAAATGGACAGCTTTTAAAGAACTTATACAGTTTGAAGAGCGACAGCTGGACCAAAGAATTCAAAGTGGATTTGTTCTTCTTTCATGCCAAGTGTGCGTAGTTCTTTTATCATCGCTTCCATGAATGGAACAGGACCACATACATAAACATCACCTGTAGTGTCGACGTATTCTTCTAGGGTAGCACGTGTGATATAACCTTCTGGTTGATCTGAGTAAAGAGTTTTATAGCTAGCATTCTCCATCGACGCTACATGTTTTTGAATATCTTTGTCAAAAGCATGCATTGATTCATTGCGTGCAGCATGAAGGAAAGCGGTTGGGCGTTTTGGTGTTAAGGTTGCAACTGTTTCAAACATACTCATCATCGGTGTAATACCAACACCACCGCTGACAAATGCCACGGGAGTATCTTTTGTAGTATCAAGAACAAATTCGCCAGCAGGAGCACTAACTTCAAAACGATCGCCAACGTTCATGGCATCATGCAGGTAAACAGATACGCGCCCGTTCGGGTCATTGTCTGCATCACGTTTAACAGAAATGCGGAACTCATCTTCGCGAGCTGCTTGAGACAGGCTGTATTGGCGATTGAACAAATATTGTTCTCCGGCAATTGCCATACGCACAGAGATGTATTGGCCAGGTTTGTAAGAAGGAACGTTTTTGCCATCTACTGGTTTCAAATAGAAAGAAGTGATATTTTCGCTTTCTTGTTCTTTGCGGACAATGGTGAAGTCCTTAAAGACGCTCCAGCCATTTTCTTGAGTTTCCATATTTGCATACATATCTTTTTCAACGCCGATAAAGGCATTTGCGATGACGCCATAAGCTTCTTCCCAAGCATTCATGATGTCATCAGTCGCTGCATCACCCAATACTTCTTTAATAGCTTTTAATAAGAAATCACCAACAATCGGATAATGTTCTGGTTTAACTCCTAAGCTAACGTGTTTATTCGCAATTTGAACAACTGCTGGAAGAATTGCTTCAAGGTTGTCGATGTGAACGGCTGCGGCATAAACCGTGTTTGCCAAGGCTGCTTGTTGACGACCTTGTTTTTGATTTGCGTGATTAAATATATTCAAAAGTTCTGGGTGTGCTTCAAACAGATTTTTGTAAAATACAGTTGTAATCGCTTCTCCGTGTTGCTCTAATACCGGTACTGTGGATTTAATGATTGTTCTTGTCTCTACTGATAACATAGTCAATCTCTCCTTTTGTTTTCTATAACTTGACTATACGCCTTTAATCTCTTTAAAGATATATTTTAAATACATCTTTAAAATATCGACACATTTAGCTTCACAAAGACGTCACAACTACTAATTTAGTGCTTTTTTTTGAGTGTTTTTTCCAGTAAATGGCGATACTATCGAATTTCTTTCAAATACTGTCCGTTTGCGATGAAATACTGTCCAAATCGAAGGAATACTGTCCGAATCAATAAAAATACTGTCCGAACGCATAAATAAGCCCGGCGAACGCTAGGCGCTTCACCTATTTCTTCATGATCTATACTCGAATCCAACACAGATGGGATATTGAGATTCATTTACTTTCGAAAGAACGTGAAAGTCGATATAATGAACATGCAGAAGAGGTGAGAAAAATGAGGTTGACCATGTATACAGACTTCTCGTTACGTGTGTTGATTTATTTAGGCACAAAAGAACCAGATAAGCTGACAACGATACAAGAAATTTCGGAAGCATACAATATATCTAAAAATCATTTAACAAAAGTTACATTTGAACTTGGAAAAGCGGGTTTTATTCAAACTGTTAGAGGTCGAGGTGGCGGTATTCGTCTTGCAGACCTTCCGCAAAACATTAACGTGGGGACCGTCGTTAGAAAAATGGAAGACGACTTTCATTTGGTAGAATGCTTTGATCCGGCTACCAACCGTTGCCCAATTTCACCGGTTTGCGGACTTCGTGGTGTTTTAGGAAAAGCGCTTCATGCTTACTTGGCAGTACTCGATGAATATACGCTTGAAGATCTTATGTTCAATAAAGAAGGGCTTCGTGAAATTTTGAAGACATAAAAAACGGCTCAGAATTCTGAGCCGTTTTTGCATTTACAATTCTAATGATTGAGGTTCTTGCCCTTTTTTATTCATTAACCGTACACGGGTTGGTTTAATGGCAAGAATAGTTAAGTTCGGATCATCCGGACCTTCAAACCAGCCTTCTAAATGTTCATTCCACACTTTATCAATCATTTCGCGATCGTCATTTAATGACATGCTTCCTTCAATCTCTAGGAATGAATCGCCAACACCTTCACCGTCATAGCCTAAAAGAATATGGGCATGAGGATTGGCCTTCAATTCATCAACTTTTTGCGTTTTTTTACTAGTAGCTGTATAGAGTGTGAAATCATCGTTAAAAAAAGTCATATAGCGTGAATGGGGTTTATCTCCTTTAATCGTTGCAAGTGTCCCCACATAACTATTTTCGAGTATCTTTAATGCCTCTTTCTTCACTTCTTCATGATTCATCCAATACCACTCCTTATGTCTTTGTAGTTATCTATTCCTTTTTTGATTCGAACTAAACATAAAACGACCTGCTAGAGTAGCAGGTCGTTAAATCCGTTGGACTATTTTAGGGGTTCGATCAAATGCACTCGGAAGGATCATCCCAATCAGGATGATGAAGATTCCTAGAATTTGAAGAACTGATAATGTTTCTTGAAGGATAAGGACAGATGCTAATACAGCTACTGGTAACTCCATAGCACTTAAAATTGAGGAGAGGCCAGAGCCGACGCGTGGTACGGCGACAGAAAAGAAATAAATGGGCATAATAATGCCGAAAAAGCCCAATAATACGCCGTAAATCCATAAGCCTTCATTGAATAACTGCCCGTTCCAAACAATTTCAGGTGTTTGAAAAAGTCCGACTACAATGGCTGCGAAAAAGGATACGTAAAATAGGCGCGCGGAAGTATCCATACCATGGATTTCCTTCCCATTAACGAACATAAATGCCGAAAAACAAAAAGCAGCGCCTATTCCCCAAGCCCAACCTTGCCAAGGAATTCCACTCAAGTCGGTTCCGATAATACCGGCCGCAAGTAAAGTACCTGCAAACAGGATAAGCAATGAAAAAACCTCTGTCCTTTTAAGCCATCTACGGTTGACAATACAATCTAAGAACATTCCAATCCAGGTGAATTGAAAAAGCAGGACAACCGCCAATGAAGCCGGTAGGAAATTAAGTGAATGCGCATAAACCGATCCTGTAGCAGCGGTGAGACTACCGGAAAGAACTAATATTTTCCACCCTTTGATTTGAGGCATTTTCCGTTGTGTAACAAAAAATAAAAGAGCCGCCATTGCGAACCCGATAAAGTATTGGCTAGTGACTGCTTCTGCAGCGGTAAAACCATTTTTCATGGCTACCTTTATAATAGTTGAGAGGACTCCATAACAGCTTGCTGCCACGACGACCATAAGTGGATAAATCCAGTTTTTCATTTCTTTTCACTCCTGTTCAAATGAGAATCATAGCACAAAAAGACCGCAGAGAATACCCTCTGCGGTCTTTTATAAAAGGATTAACTTTTAAGAAAATTCATCTTATTTATTCGGGGAATTTTTCTTCACTTGAAGAACTGTCTTTCGTGCCACGTTTATCTTTTTCTTCTCGTTTTTCTTGTTTTAAATCTTCCATTGGGATAGGATCGACATGCATTTCTTCTTCATGCATTTCGGTCAATGTTTTTTTATCTGTTTTATATTGTTCGGGATTGTCCATAGAAGCATGATCACTTGATTTACGTTCTTGTTCTTTTTCTGACATATTGTGCACCTCTTCCTTTTCGTATTATTCTTTGTATTCCTTAAATGAAATTTTTAAAACATGAAGTTTCTTCTTAAGAAAATAGCAAATATGATAAGATAAAATCAATGAACGGAAGGAGCTTTATAATGAATGCTAAACCAGCAATAACAGTAGGTGGCTTAAGTTTCGAATGGGATTTGGCCAATGGACGCTTTTTGTTTGAAGGGCAGGAATCTGTTCTATTTTGGACTTCAACAGCCATGAAAATGTTTTTTGATTCTATAGAAGAAATTTCTGGGGAAGATGCAGCAAATGTTGTATTGGAATCAACAGGATATCGTCAAGGACTTGTAGTGGGAGAGTATTTCCATGGCATGGAAGATGTTTCAGTAGAAAAGGCAGCAGGGTTAATTACCAACACATATGCTTCCGCAGGATGGGGACTAGCAGAAATTAAAGAATTAAATATGGAAGCACGTACGCTAGAAGTACATTTGAAAAACAGCTGGGAGCATATAATCAATGTAGCACAAGAGAAAAAGGAGGGAGGTAGCTTTTTACCTGCCCATTACGCAGGAATTTTTTCTTCGTTGTTTAATGAAAACATTTGGTACAAGGTCGTGCATCACCAATTAGACGGTTATGAAGAAAGTGTAATTCAGTATTTTCCTTCGGAAGAAACCATTGAAAAAAATATTCATCGTTTATCCCGTTTGAAAGAAGCGGAAAAAATCAATGAGCTGGAACGATTGGTAGATGAAAAAACTCAAGAACTCAGTGAAATGATTAAAGAGATCTCATCACCACTGATTCCGGTTCTTGAAGGCATCGTCGTCGTCCCGCTACTCGGAACTTATGATGAGGCACGTGCAGAAGAACTATTAGTGAAAACTTTGCAAAATATGCCGAAGCACAAAGCCAAGTATTTAATTTTGGATTTGACAGGATTAAACACCAATTTCACACAGCATGCTGCTATGTTGATTGAAAAACTTGGTTCGACAGCTTCATTAATTGGTACACAGACTATTTTGGTTGGTATTTCAGCGAAGATGAGTCAAACTATTACCGAAGCAACTATCAATTTATCAAAATTTGAGTGTTTCCAAACTTTGCAACATGGCATTCATTATGCCTTAGCTCAAAATGGCAGAAGTATTATATAAGATGAAAAGACGTATTGGACTTGATCCAATACGTCTTTTTTGAATTTTATTTAGCTGATTTTACAATTTCGATAATGACTTGTGTGGCTTTTTCCATGTTTTCAGCAGAAATAAATTCATATTTCCCGTGGTAATTTTCGCCGCCTGTAAAGATATTCGGTGTTGGAAGTCCCATATAAGATAATTGAGAGCCGTCCGTACCGCCGCGAACAGGAACAATATTCGGTTCGATACCCAACGTAATCATCGCACGTTCTGCATTGTCGACAATGTTCATCACTGGTTCGATTTTTTCACGCATATTGTAATATTGATCTTCAATTTCTAATTGAATCGCGTCATTGCCGTATTGTTTTTGAAGCTTTTCTGCAACGGCTTGCATATGACGCTTTTTATCTTCGAATTTTTCTTTATCAAAATCACGAATAATATAGCTTAACTCAGCAGACTCCACAGTACCTTCGAAATTATTCAAATGAATAAATCCTTCGTAGTTCTCCGTTAATTCAGGAACTTCGTTTTTCGGCATTTCTTGTTGAAATTGAATCGCAACGGTTTGGGCATTTACCATTTTATCTTTTGCCGACCCCGGATGAACACTTTTCCCTTGAACAACTAATTTACCACTCGCTGCATTAAAACTTTCGTATTGCAGTTCGCCAAGAGGACCACCATCCATTGTATAGGCATATTCTGCGCCAAAGCGCTCAACGTCAAATTTATGAGGGCCGCGACCGATTTCTTCGTCGGGCGTAAAAGCAACGCGGATTTTTCCGTGTTCGATTTCTGGATGCTGAGCTAAATATTCCATTGCTGTCATGATTTCTGCAATACCCGCTTTATTATCCGCACCAAGAAGTGTCGTGCCATCGGTTGTGATTAACGTATGGTCCACATAATTTTTTAAATCAGGAAAATCCGATACCGTCATCTGAATGCTGTCACTTAACGAAATATCTTGTCCATCATAATTGTCGATCCGCTTTGGGTTGACATTTTTTCCAGTAAAATCAGTCGCGGTATCAACGTGTGCTAAAAAGCCGATGACTGGAATTTCTTTATCCATATTTGAAGGCAAAGTACCAAAAAGATACCCGGCATCATCCATGCCAACTTCTGTGAGTCCAATGCTTGTCATTTCTTTTTCTAATTCATGGAGTAAGTCCCATTGCCCTGGTGTAGAAGGTGTTGACTCACTCGTGAAATCAGATTGTGTATCAATTTTTGCATAACGAACCAATCGTTCAATTAAAGCTTCAATCATCTATAAATCCCCCTAAAATCAGTCTTGATTCTATTTTAACACGAAGCAAGAAAATTCTGTCGCAAAAGAAAAACGATGCCCGCTACGGACATCGTTTCAGGGATTTTACTTATGGTAAAAGAGTTGTACTTGTTAATCAGTAATCTATATTACGTAAAATTATAATGTGAATTTTTATTGGTAGTCGACTAGTTCTTCAACTGTCACGTTCGTTGGAATTTGAGCTCCTTTTGTATGTTCAATGATAAATTCCGTCGTGTCTTCTTGTTGGTACAATTCAACGATTTTCAAATAAGCTTCGTTGTCTGCATCTTTAGCATTTGCTGCAATCAAATTAATATATGGTGTTGCTGTGTCACTTTCACGTGCGATAGGATCTTCTGTCGGATTCAATCCAGCATCTACAGCAATCCCATTATTAATAATCGAAGCTGCAACATCAGGCATAGCGCGTGGTGTATGACCAGAAACCATTGGGACAATTTCGATATTTTTTGGATTTTCAGTAATGTCTTCAGCTGTTCCAGTTAGTCCCGCATCTTCAGAAAGAGTAATTAAACCAGCTTCTTCCAGCAGTAAAAGAGCACGACCCATGTTCGTTGCTTCGTTAGGTACAGCAATTTGCGAACCTTCTGGAAGTTCCTCGATAGATTCGTATTTATCGGAATACAAGCCCATTGGTGCGATGACTGTAGAGCCAATTGGGACAATATCGATATTGTGTTCGTCTACAAATTCATCAAAATAGGAAATCGTTTGAAAAGCGTTCAAGTCCAATTCACCTTCAGCTAGAGCCAAGTTAGGTGCTACATAATCAGAAAAAGTTTGAATTTCCAAATCAATGCCTTCTTTTTCAGCTTTTTCAGCAATATAATCCCAAATGGTCGTATCCGAACCACTAATGCCAAGTGTTACTTTCGTGGTACCTTCAGCGTTGCTATCGTCTCCGCATGCGGTCAAAACCAATGCAAGTAATGTTAGTAATACTGTTGCTATAATTTTTTTCATGAATAATTCCTCC
Source organism: Planococcus halocryophilus (assembly GCF_022489025.1). Lineage (GTDB taxonomy): Bacteria > Bacillota > Bacilli > Bacillales_A > Planococcaceae > Planococcus > Planococcus halocryophilus_A. The sequence continues at coordinate 178,904 of NZ_JAKVTG010000004.1, forward strand.
AATTTTTGATGGTTTTATTAGTATTAACTGCGTCTTACGCGTCTTGATAGTATATTGCCGAAAGATTGAACTCCTTGCACGAGTACGACAAGAATAGCGACTGTGATAACCATAATAAAGGTATCGAATCTCTGATATCCGTATGTAATGGCTAAGTCTCCAAGACCGCCGCCGCCAATAGCGCCAGCCATAGCAGATGCACCGATCAATCCGACTACAGCTATTGTTAATGCAAGAACGAGTGAGCTGAGAGCTTCAGGGATCAAAAACCGGAAAATGATTTGCGCCGGTGAAGCACCCATTGCTTGCGCCGCTTCGATAACTCCTTTGTCGACTTCTAGGAGCGAGTTTTCGATTAACCGAGCAATATAAGGTCCTGCGTAAAATACTAAAGGAACAATTGCTGCTGCAGTTCCAATAGAGGTTCCGACAATAAGTCGTGTCAACGGAATAATAGCGACCATTAAAATAATAAAAGGAATCGAGCGGAAAATATTGATGACTATGTTTAATGCATTAGATACCGACTCGTTTTCTAATAAATGACCATTTCGGGTAACTACTAGAAAGATTCCCAGTGGAAAGCCGATCAATAAGGAAAAGCCGAATGCTGCGCCAGTCATATAAATGGTTTCCCATATAGCTTCTAAAATTTGATCATAGTTAACTGACATAATGAGTAACCTCCTCTATGTGTATATTGTTGTCTTGAATAGAGGTTATTGCGCGTTCAATTTCTTTTAGTTCGCCGGAAAATTCCACAATTAAGTTGCCGTATGGAACCCCTTGTAATTCGGTAATATTTCCAAATAACACATTTAAATCTACGTTAAAGTCGCGTGACACACGAGACATAACGGGTGTGCCAACTGAATTCCCTGTAAACTGCAAACGAAAAATGGTGTTATCGCTATGCGGTTCATGAATTTGGGCTAGCAAGGATTCAGGTAATTCATCATTCATGACCGAGCGGACAAACCGTTTTGTTGTAGCTTGTTGTGGATTTGAAAAGACTTCAAAAACAGTACCTTGCTCAATGACTTTCCCGTCTTCAAGAACCGCCACTTTGTTACAAATTTCTCGAATAACACCCATCTCATGAGTAATAAGCAAAATGGTAATATTGTATTCTTTATTGATTTTTTTGAGTAAATCCAAAATCGATTTAGTGGTTTGAGGATCAAGCGCTGACGTCGCTTCATCGCATAACAGAACAGAAGGGTTTGTAGCAAGAGCACGAGCTATACCGATCCGTTGCTTTTGTCCACCCGACAATTGATCTGGATATTTTTTTGCTTGGTCTGCAAGTCCTACAAAGTCGAGCAAATCTTTTACTTGTTTTTCAATGTCTGCTTTAGGCGTCTTTGCCAGTAGCAGGGGCATAGCCACATTGTGAAAAACGGTTTTAGAATTCAGTAGATTAAAATGCTGAAAAATCATACCGATATCTTTTCGGATGGTACGGATTTCTTTGCTAGATAGCGTCGAAATATCCTTTCCGTGAATTAATACACGTCCTTTAGAAGGACGTTCGAGGAAGTTTACTGTGCGGATTAATGAACTTTTACCGGCTCCACTAAAGCCGATAACTCCGTAGATTTCGCCAGTTTCGACAGTTAAATCGATGCCATTTAATGCATGGATTTCCTGTTTACCTGATTGGTAGATTTTGGCGACGCCTTCGAATTGAATCATGTTGACTTGACCTCCCCATGCTGCGTTTTTTTCAAATCGTTAATGCTCACAATCCGTTGAGAAACTAGACAAAAAGAGCCCTCCTTTTTCTTAAACCATAAGAAAAAAGAGGGCTCCTGTAGAAACCATCTAATTCTCATCTTCCAAATGCACGAGTGCATTTGCAGGAGTTGGCACAGTTTTTGTGGTTAAACAAATCTGCTGCCGAAACGTCATAGGGCCTGTCCCTCGGTTTCTCTGGATAAGAAAGTGATGTATGCTATTCGATTCGTGATTCCTACTTTATGGCGGAATAACAAAAAAGTCAAGAAGAATACTAGTTTTTATTTCAGTACTTTTAAAATATGCTCAAGTTCCTAACTAAATTGGAGTTGAAGGTTTCTTTTTAAAAACTGCAGATACTTTTGTTTCAGTACCATTCTTTATTCGTATAATATTTTCGCGGTGCTTCCAAACGGCCATTGCAAAAAGTAATGTGGAGATCAGTAGTGGCCAAGGTCCAATTGCTGGGACAAATGCTATTACAAAGAAAATAGCATATAGTACAAGTACGCCAATAACGAGGTAGTTTGTTGCCAGCGAAACGACAATCAATAACAATAATCCAAGTAAACCAAGCTTCCAGTCGAGTGCAAGCATGACCCCAATGACAGAAGCAGTTCCTTTACCTCCGTCAAACTTCATATAGAACGGAAAATTATGGCCGAAAATAACTCCAGCACCTGCCACAAACAGCATCGACCACGTGAGCTCAGGAGAGAAATTACCTAAACCTAGTAGCAGACGTAAACCAGCTACTGCCGCAAATCCTTTAAAAATATCAATAATAGCAACGAGCAATCCATATTTCCAACCTAAAACAATGGCCGCATTAGAGGCGCCAGAATTTTTCACACCAGCGTTTTTGACGTTCACACCCGAAATCAGTTGTGCTGCCAAAGTGCCGTGACAACAACCAATGCCATAGCTGACAATAAACAATAGAAACATCCAAATAAACATAGTTTGGCCCTCCTTTCTACTTAAAGATAACGTTTGAAAAAGACGAAGGTTTCAAAATTTTTTGACTAATAGGGTTGACAAATGAAAATAAAGTTCCTATACTACAAAACAAGATAAAAATTTAATTTAATACTCTTATCAAGAGTGGCGGAGGGATAGGCCCTGTGATGCCCGGCAACCAACAGACGATTTTGTCTGGAAAGGTGCTAATTCCTACAGAACCGGAGTTAGAGGTTCTGATAGATAAGAGGAGGAAAACTCCGTATATGCGGCCCTCTTCTTAGCGAAGGGGGCTTTTTTCGTCCTCTTCGCAGCAACAAAACAAAAAATAGGGGGAATAGAAAATGACAAACTTAAAACCAGAAACATTATTATTACACGGTGGACAACAAGTAGATCCAACAACTGGATCGAGAGGTGTACCGGTTTATAAAACAACTTCTTATGTTTTTAGAGATACGCAGCATGCACAAGATTTATTTGGTTTAAAAGATGTCGGGAATATTTACTCCCGTATTATGAATCCAACCGTTGACGTATTTGAGCAGCGAGTAGCATTACTTGAAGGCGGGACTGCAGCAGTTGCTCTATCTTCAGGAATGGCTGCAATTGCCTTTTCTATTTTGAACATTGCAGAAGCTGGAGATGAAATCATAGCAGATAGCAGTCTTTATGGGGGAACTTATAATTTATTTGCCAATACATTGCCGCGTTATGGCATTACAACGAAATTTGTAGATGCGACGAACCCAGAGAATTTTAAAGCAGCCATTACAGATAAAACAAAAGCGGTGTTTGGTGAAATTATCGGTAACCCTAGTCTGAATGTCTTTGACGTAGAAAAAGTAGCAGAAATTGCTCATGAACACGGATTGCCATTATTGATTGATAATACATTTGCTTCACCATACGGTAGCAATCCAATTGAGTTTGGAGCAGATGTAGTCATTCATTCTGCTACAAAATGGATTGGTGGACATGGGACGACAATTGGTGGAGTGGCAGTAGATGCTGGGAAATTCAATTGGGATAATCCACGTTTCCCGAACTATACAGAACCGGATGAAACTTACCATGGATTGCGTTATGGCATTGATGTACCGGATGCTGCCTTTGCGACAAAACTACGCGTTCAATTATTGCGTGACTTTGGCCCGTCATTAAGCCCTGATAGCGCCCATGCTTTGTTGCAAGGGTTAGAGACTTTACATTTGCGGATTCCAAAGCACAATAGCAACGCTCAAATTATTGCAGAGTACTTAAAACAACATCCGCAAATTGAGTGGGTCAATTACCTAGGATTTGAAGATCATCCTTCTCATCAAATTGCGAAGAAATACTTGAAAAATGATGGTTATGGATCGATTGTCAATTTTGGTATTAAAGGTGGACGAGAAGCCGGACGTAAAGTAATCGACAACATTAAGCTTTGGTCTCATGTAGCCAATGTTGGAGATGCGAAATCGCTTATCATCCATCCTGCCTCTACTACACATCAACAATTAAACGATGAAGAACTGAAATCATCAGGCGTAACAGAAGAGTTAATCCGACTGTCTGTGGGATTAGAAAATGCAGAAGATCTAATTGCTGACTTAGAGCAGGCAATCCAAGTAACCGTGTTAGAAAACGTATAAGGAGGAATCGGCATGAAAACAGTATCCGTTGGCTCATTAACCTTGGACTCAACTAAGACGATAAACAATGTAGAACTTGCATATGAACGTCTCGGAGATAAAAATGCTCCTGTTATTCTGGTTTGTCATGCGCTAACTGGAGATCAACATACCGTTGGCACAGAGCAAAATCCAGGTTGGTGGGCGGGACTAGTTGGTCCGGGGATGCCAGTGGATACGACTGTTTTTCAAGTGATTACTTTTAATGTGTTAGGCGGTTGTCATGGATCGACGGGACCTTTATCGGTAAATCCTTTAAGTGGGGCACCATACAAAGCTGATTTCCCAACCCTGACAATACGTGATATGGTGCGCGCAGAATATCTAGCATTAAAAAAACTAGGCATTAAAAAATTGGCTGCAGTAATCGGCGGATCACTTGGGGGGATGAAAACTCTAGAGTGGGGAAGAACTTACCCAGAGTTTGTCGGAGCGATTTTCCCATTAGCTGTTACACCGTATTATAGTGACTATGGAGTAGCATTTAACCACATTGGGATAGTAGCAATTGAAAATGATAAAGATTTTAATGGCGGGAATTACAAAGACGCTAGTTTATTAAAAGGATTCGAAGTAGCTAGAATGGCTGGTATGGTTACTTATCGGAGTGGCAGAATGTTCAATCAGCGATTTGGGCGGAGCGGTAATGATAGCGAATTCAATGTCCAGTCATATTTAAATTATCAAGGAAAAAAATTAGCAGGTCGTTTCGATGCGAATAGTTATTTAGTGTTGTTAAAAGCGATGAATACGCATGACATTGATGATGCGGTTTTAGAAGTTCCGGTATATTCTTTATCATTTACACAGGATCTACTTTATCCGAATGAACTGATGGTTCCATGGCTTGAAAAACAAACTAATGCTGCTTGGAAAATCATTGAAACTGATTTTGGTCATGACGGATTTTTGATAGAATTCGAAAAATGGGGAGGCTTTATAGAAGAAAAGTTAAAAAGCCTTATAGTGCCGGAGCTTATTCGGTAAATAAATGTATTGAATTTGAGAGTACGGAGAAAATGATATGAAAAAGCATCGAGGACAGTTATTATGCCCTCGATGCTTTTTGTTAGTTAGTCTTCATCTTTAATATCCACATCATCTGGAATCGGCGTAGCGCGCCATTCTTCTAACGCTAACTTAGCCTGCTCCAACTGCTGAAAATGCGTTCCGAATTGAGAAGTGTTGACCATGTATTGCTCTCCATCATGAACTGCGCGAATACGGCCTTCTAACACATAACGGTTGACTTGTTCTTCAGGCATCGACAAAAAAGCAGCAGTTTCCTGGACTGTCATATACATAGGATCGCCTCCTCTTTTCTTTTATTATAATAGAAGAAGACAGTCATCTCAAACCATTAGCGTCCTAGTGTTAATAGTAAAAAAAATTTATCATGGAATCGACTCGGTTTGTTTTTATCTAATTTTTCAACTAATTACCTACAATTTATTTTCTGGGCGTTTAGTTTCATAGAAGTAAGGGGATAATAATAATAGAATGTGCAAAAATAAAAGGAGGACGAGTTTATGAATGACATTGGCAACTCTTTTAGAGGAGTTGGAAACACGATTATTGATTACATTCCAAACGTTTTAGGGGCATTATTATTATTACTTGTCGCATGGATTGTTGCAACGGTTGTACGGGCTATTTTTACTAAAGGCTTGAAAAAAGCAGGTGCAGATCGTGCCATGGTCAAAGGCCATATGGCAAAAACAAAAGAAGACGCAGACAGCATACTGGATTCTATAGGGAAAATTCTTTATTACCTAATCTTCATCTTGTTTATTCCGAGCGTTCTGCAAGCTTTGGATATGAACAATGTAGCACAGCCAATTTCAAACATGATGGATAAGCTGTTGGCGTTCTTGCCAAATCTTTTCATGGCTATTATTATCCTCGTAATTGGTTACTTTGTTGCTAAGTTTGTAAAAAATCTTGTGTTTAGTCTTTTAACAGCCATTAACATTGATAAGTGGTTTAATAAGTTTACTAACAAACCAAGTGGCACGACAGGAACAACGAGAATGGACGCTGGAGACAAGGCGACATTAGCAAATGTTTTAGCTAATACAGTCTTTGTCATTGTCTTAATTCCAATTTTGACAATTGCGTTAGAAACATTGAACATTCGATCTATCTCGGAACCCATTGTAAACATGCTCAATCAAGTGCTGAACATGATTCCAAACATCTTTGTAGCGATCATCCTTATTCTAGTGGGTGTCTTAATCGCTAAATTCGTTGGAGATTTGTTGATTAGCTTATTGAATGGAACAGGAATTAACCGTTTCTCAACATATTTGAACACAGATAAAACGAAAACACCAAGTTTCGATATTGCCAATATCATTGGTAAAGTCGTGCAAGCGATCATCATCATCTTCTTTACTGTTGAAGCGATGAACGTACTGCAACTAGACGTATTAAATGGAATTGGTGAAGCAGTAATTGCATACTTGCCACTTCTCATTAGTTCATTAATTATTCTTGGTCTAGGATTAATTGGCGGTAGTTTGCTTGGAAACTATGTAAAACAAGCTTCTGGCAATCGCCTTATGGGAGCTGTTGTGAAGTACGTAATTATTATCATTGCCGTATTCATGACGCTTGACCAATTAAACTTTGCGACAAACATTGTTAACTTGGCCTTCCTATTCATTATCGCTGGACTTGCAGTAGCATTTGCAATTTCCTTCGGCATGGGTGGGCGTGACTTCGCTAAGCGTCAACTTGAAAAGTTTGAAGCAAAAATGGAAAAAGAAAACGATAAGCCGAACCTTTAAATTCATTCCCTAACCCCTTAGGTTTTCATCAACCTAAGGGGTTTTTTTGTTGTTTGGAAAAAGTACTAGCATATATCGAAGAAGAATATGTAAAGTGAAGCAAAAATGAAATTATATTGAAATATAAAATATTCCCCTATTCTTTTTAATCATATACATAATTTATACACGTACACTATAGGCTGTTATATATTAACGAGGAAGAAAAGGCGTATTCAATGTATAAATGCTCCTGATATAGTAGTTTAAATAATTAAAAAATTCAGTTGACTTGATTTTATGAGAGCGGTTACAATCAAGAGAGTTATTCTTCATATAATAAAAGAAGGGGGATTTTATTTTTTAAAACTGAGCGAACGCTCAGTTGGGGGATGGGAAATTAGAATTTAATTGAAATGGGGGATACGATGAAAGCGTATAAAAAGGAAGTTCAGTTTACAATTTGGATGACAGCCGCCTTTATATTAGTGGGTAACGTGGGATTAATATTCTCAGTGTTTCCTGTAGATGCTATGCTATTCGGTTTTCCGGTCATGTATATTGTTCCGATTTTAATGGGCTGGTTTGGTGTTTTCATATTAACCATAGTAGCTGGGAAAATTGGAAATCGTATTGATGATGAAATCGATAGTGAAAACGATGCGCTTGGAGTTTCAGGCGAAGTAAAGGATGTGTAGATGATGGAAGCACAAAACTGGCAATTATCCAATCCAATTCTCGGTTTAGCAGTTGTAGGAGCAACTTTTTTATTATTTTATATCGTTGGATTTGTATCCAATCGGAAAAGTGCATCAGCTAAAGACCTATACATAGGTGGCGGGAACGTTGGAGCTTTTACTAATGGCTTAGCGATGGCATCGACTTACATGAGTTTGGCAACATTTCTTGGGATTACAGCATTAATTCTTAAATTACAGGTGCCATTTATCATGCTATGGATTCAATTGATTTTAGCGATTCCATTAATCACTATTATTTATGGGACTAGCCTTCGTCGAATGGGTGCTTTCTCGCCAACTCATTTTATCCGTGATCGATATGGTGTAACGGCTTCTATTATCGCTGCTCTTTTCATGATATTAGTTTCTGTTATGTATGCTTTAGGACAAATGATTGGAATCGCGATTACATTTGAAACCTTACTTGGAATTCCTTATTTAACTGGACTTTTTGTTTTTGGGCTACTTATTGTGGGATATATCACAATTGGTGGTATGGCCGGAGCAACAAACAATGCTGCGATTCAAATGGTTATTATCGCGTTAATGTTTATCATCCCGCTTGGTGCCATTATGAAAGCAATTGGAGCATCCGGATGGTATTTCCCGCCACTCTTTTATGCGGACATGGTTCCGGCGATGCTGGACTCGTTGCCAACTTTCTTTGACTATCAATTTTCACCTAAATGGTATTTCTCTATTATTCCAGCTTTAACCATTGGAGCTTTAGGATTACCCCACTTAGCGATGCGTGTTTATACTGCATCTAGCTTGAAAAGTGCGCGCTCTGCAATGGTTTGGTTCGCTTTTATCCTTGGATTAGTTTTCTCAGCAACTTATGCCATGGGCTTTGTAGGCGTTTTTGCCACAACTACTGAAGGTTTAGTGATTTCAGAAGGTGATGCTGATAAGTTAACGATTATTTTGAACTTGGTTTATAACCCGGAATGGGTAACGGCACTTGTCATTGCAGGAGCTATTTCAGCAGGACTATCAACATTGAGCGGTAATTTGTTAGCGATTGGTGCCTTGATTTCACAAGATATTATCGCAACGTTAAAGCCAAATATTCCTCAACGCCTAAGTCTACGTATCGGCTTTATTGCAATTTTTGCGGGCGGGTTGGTTAGTATTTTGCTAGCAATCGAACCTCCGGCTTTCTTAGTAGTTAGTATTTTGTGGGCATTCGGTTTAGCTGGAGTCACAAATGCTCCGCTAATTATTGTTGGAGTTTGGTGGAAAGAAGCCAATAAATTTGGAGCTATTGCCGCTTCGATCGTTGGTGGTGCGGTTTACATCATCGTATCGCCATTCGTTTTTCCAAGTATTGTATTGACTGGGCACGGAGTTACAGATGGGATGGGATTATCAGGTGCAATGCTTGCTGTACCGATCAGTTTCATTTTACTAATTGTCGTTTCGTATATTACGAACCGTATGCCAGGTTTACAAGGAAAACTGACAAAGCAATCTGATATCGAATTGATTGAACGCATTCACGGGTGGAGAGATATCAAATCATATCGTTATAACAGTACGGTTGGTGCTGGTGTAACAGTGGTCGTTTCAGCGGCTGTTGCAATATGGGCATTGATGCCTTGGGGAATGTAGAAGATGAAAGAGAAGGTGAGTAAAATGGTCGGGAAAATGGTTGCCTTAAATGATTCATCTTTTCGGTCATTTTTAGCATTACCGAAAACACAATGGGTGAGTAATCTATTGCTGTTCATCGTTGGTTTGGGCTATGGCGCGATTTCAATCGCGTCAAATGCCTCATACATAGCAAGTTTCGATTCAGCTGTATTGCAAAATTTCTTTGTACCAGCAATTTTTCTTTTGTTTGGATTGCTCATGGCGTTTATTACGAAAATTGGTCTCGCTTTGCTATTGTGGGCAGGGGCGAAAGCTTTTGGTGGAAAAGGGCTATTACGGGATATTAACCAATCGGCACCTGTAGCTTTACTACCAGGTCTTCTTGGTGCCCCATATTTAGTCGGAGCTGGGAACGGTCATCCGCTGGTTTATGTACTACTTGTAATAGGAATTGTTTGGATGTATCTCGTATCCGTTAAAATTATTAAAACAACTCAAAATTTCACATCAGCGAAAGCTTATTTGGCAGCGTTGGCGGCATTCGCTTTTTTAGCGAGTGTTTACTATTTAATCATACCGCCAGCATGAAGAAAATTAGAATGGGGGCTATCTTATGGAATTCAAAGATTTAATTGCACCGGAGCAGTACAATATTACTTCGGAATTGGAAGAGTACAAAGAAGACAGTGAGCGATTGGCCATTAGATGGTTAGATAGCGAAGGCAATCGCGAAGATCTTTCTTATAAAGAGCTCATCGATAAAATGAATCAATACGCTCAAGCTTTGCTAAAGCTGGGGATTGAAAAAGGGGACCGTATGCTAATTATTCTTCCGCGTATTCCGGAAGCGTACATTACGTATTTAGCTTGCTTACGTGCGGGAATCGTAGCGATACCATGTTCTGAAATGCTCCGCAAAAAAGATTTAGTCTACCGGATGCATCATTCGGAAGCAAAAGGAATTGTGGCACATTATAAAACGACTGCTGAAACCAATTCGATTGATGAAGAACTTGAAGCATTAAACAATAAACTGATTATCGGCGGCAAAGAAGAAGGCTGGCAATCTTTTGAGGAGCTAGCAGAAAAAGAGTCGCCAAATTTCGATGCTGTCGTCACAAATCGTGAAGATATGGCGTTCTTGTCTTATACATCAGGAACAACCGGCAATCCAAAAGGCGTAGTACACGTTCATGGTTGGGGTTATGCCCATGTACGGACAGCAGCAACAAAATGGCTTGGCGTTAAAAGTGGCGATATGGTTTGGGCAACGGCAGCTCCGGGTTGGCAAAAGTGGATTTGGAGTCCATTCCTATCAACTATTACATTAGGTGCTACAGCTTTTGTCTACAACGGACCGTTTGATGCATTAAAATACTTAGATTTACTAAAAACTGAAGAAATCAACGTTCTTTGCTGTACGCCAACAGAATATCGGATTATGGCAAAAGTAGAGAATCTCGATTCTTACAAATTGCCAGAGTTAAGATCTGCCGTGTCTGCTGGAGAGCCTTTAAACCGACAAGTAATCGAAGCGTTCCAACAAGCATTTAATTTAAATGTTCGCGATGGCTATGGACAAACAGAAAACACGTTACTCGTTGGAACTCTGCAAGACATGGAAGTGAAAGCAGGGTCGATGGGCAAGCCAACACCAGGTAATCCAGTTGATATCATTAATGATGAAGGCAATCCGACAGCGGTAGGTGAAGTAGGAGATATTGCTGTTCACCGCGATTGTCCGGCTTTATTCCGTGAGTATTACCGTGATTCTGAGCGAACACAAGCTGCTTTCCGTGGTGATTGGTACTTAACGGGAGACCAAGCATCGCGCGATGAAGATGGCTACTTCTGGTTTGAAGGAAGAAGTGATGACATTATCATCAGCTCAGGTTATACTATTGGACCTTTTGAAGTTGAAGATGCATTAATGAAGCATGAAGCAATTCAAGAATGTGCTGTGGTTGCTGCACCTGATGAAATTCGGGGCAATATCGTTAAAGCTTATGTTGTGTTGCGAAATGCTCAAGATTTTCCGGATAAAGATGCGTTAGTTAAACAATTACAAGACCATGTGAAAGAAATCACAGCGCCTTATAAGTATCCGCGTGTCATTGAATTTCTAGAAGAACTGCCAAAAACCGCTTCGGGCAAAATTCGCCGCGTCGAGTTGCGAAAACTAAATGCATAATTAAAAAATGCCGGACAGCATCTAGACTGTCCGGCATTTTTTTCGTTTTATTTAGGAGGGACAATTAGTTTATGCTGAAATGCATAAATTACGGCTTGAGTTCGGTCATGAACTTCGAGTTTCGCGAGAATATTGCTGACATGCGTTTTAACCGTTTTGACCGCAATAAACAATTGATCGGAAATTTCTTGATTGGTTAAACCACGTGCGAGTAGCAGTAAAATTTCTATTTCACGTTCAGTTAACTCATCATGAAGAACTCGTTCATGACGCATTTGTTTCATCATTTTGGTCATTACTTCTGGTTCGAGAACCGGTGTACCGTTCATAGTTTCTCGAATCGAATCGGCAATCCGTGAAGCTTTTGACGTTTTTAAGATATAACTGACCGCTCCCGCTTGAAGTGCTGGGTATACTTTGTCATCATCGAGAAAACTTGTGACAATCATAATTTTAGCTTCTGGCCACTGGTCAATGATGGCTTTTGTCGCTTCTGCCCCGTTCATAATGGGCATCACCATATCCATTAAAATTAAATCAGGTCTTAAATTTAACGCCATTTGGAAAGCTTCTTGACCGTTTGTAGCTTCTCCTACGACTTCCATATCCTTTTGAGATTGCAAGTAAGCTGAGACACCTATGCGTACCATTTCATGGTCATCCACTAATAAGATTCGAATCATCAGTTTTCTTCCTTTCAATCGGAACTTTTACTTCTACAATGGTACCTTCAGAAGGGACAGAAACAATTTTGCTTGTCGCCCCGATTTCGATAGCGCGTTCTTCAATATGCTTTAAGCCGTAAGAAGTCGATTTGGATTGTTCGCTTTCAAATCCAACGCCGTTGTCTTGTATGCGCAAGATTGCGAAATTATCTCGCTCGACAAACAAAATATGAACTTCAGTGGCTTTCGAATGGCGCAATGTATTTGATAAAGTTTCTTGTGCAATACGGAACAAGTGATCTTCCGCCCCTTTTTGTAAAGGCACTTCTTCTAATTTGTGATCAATCGTAAAATACACTTTTTCTTTCAGTTCACTAACCAATTCAAACAAACCTTGACGCAAACTCTTGTCGTGAAGAGCAGCCGGGCGTAAATGCAAAAGCAACGCACGCATTTCTAGTTGAGCTTGTTGCACCATTTTTTCTGTTTGCAACAGCCCGGGTTGTGCATCTTCGCTCTCTGTCATAGACGACAACAACATTGAAGCAGCAAAAAGTTGTTGCGAAACAGAGTCATGCAATTCTCTTGCCAGTCGTTGTCGTTCCATGATCAAACGCTCTTGAATAATTTGGTCTTGTGTTTCGGCACGTTCGTTAGCAATCCGCGTTAAACTTTTACGCTGCGTTTCCAGAAGCTTTTGCAGTTTTAAAATAGAACTAGATAAATTCCGTGGCAAAGTTTTCATGTTCGCTGCTTGAACTACGGTGTTGTCTTCATTACGTAAAAGTGCTTGGAAAATTTCTTCGATTTCTTGTACTTTTGAACGTGATAACGATTCAGTCCACCACGAAATACCAACAGACAAAGCAAGCATAAGAACCAATAACCAAATGCCAAGCGGCAGTCCCGCGATAAAATCTTGCCATAAAACAGCCCAGCTCTTAAGTGAAGGCAAGCCAAGTAAAGCAAATAAAATGCTAAAAACAATTAAAGCAAACAGCGTAATAAAGAATAAGCTGCGCGGAAGTATTTGTCTCATCGGCGAATCACCTCGACATCTCCCATCCAAGTAGTCACAGAGACGATCAATTCAACTTTACTGCCCTCGTCTAGTGGATAGCCATCTTCTGCATGAAGGGTTCCGTTAATAATGCGTTTTTTGTCCCCATTGAAAAAGCGGGATTCACCGAGAAGTGTTGAATAAAAAACACGTACAGGAACTTCATAAGGAACAACAACTTGGATTTTCCCGAAACCTTGACGAATAGAAATGAGTGATGTTTTTTTAGGCAGTACCGTTTGCGTCGTATCCACTAAAATATCCCCGACAAATCCTTGGACATGTATGTCTTTCCATTCATATGCTTCTATTGGTGTACTTTGTGTAGATAGCACTTTGTTTTGAATAAGTCCTTTATCAGTTGCTTCGTAAATAGGAGCTGTTTGAAGCCAGTCATTGCCTTTCCATAAACGAAGCAACAAATATACGGCCAGGCTAAACACCATCAAGCGTAAACTCCACATCGACAAAATGGAAATCCCGATTAGAAAAGTACCTGCCCAAAAATAAGAACGGCGGTATTTTACTTTGTTTTTTAATGCATAGTAGATGGTTCCGATACCAAGAAGAATCAAAAACACACTGCCATTTTCAAAAAAGGCAGCTTCTACAAAGATTAAAAATAAGGCACTCAAAATAAGAAACGCTTGTTTGTTTGTTGAAAAATGCGGCATGATTTTGCCTCCTTCTTTGTATCAGAAAAAATGAGGAGAAGAAACCTTCTCCTCATTCTAGTTTAAACAAGTTCTTTTTGATTTACGCTCTTTTTCTCTAAAGATTCGAGACGGCGTTCCATCGCTGAGCGTTCATGACGTTCTTCAACTTTCGTACCCAGTGTCGTAATGTACGAAGTCATATCTTCAAAAGAGCCAATGCGTTCTGCAACAAGTTCAGGACTCAGTAGTTTGTCCATTTGGTAATGTGCTCGAGTAGCGTTTTCTTTGCCCATTAATTGAAGTTGTTTTACTTTCATGTCTTTTACTTTGTGTTTCATTTCTTCGTAGCGATGTTCTAAACCTGTTAGTTCCGCGATGTTTTCATCGAGGTTGTTTTGCAAAGTCGTTACACGTGCAGCATAAGTTTGAACTTCCATCGCTGCAAAGTCAGCAAGATCTTCTTCACCTGATGTTTGTGCCAAGTCGGATTGACTTTGGCGCTTATCGAACATAGCAGAAGCTTCAGCCAATTCTTTTTCTAGTTTATCATTTAACTGGGCTTGGCGTTCGACCCATTTTCCTGTAGCCGTTGTTTGGTTTTCTGCTTCTGTTATATAGCGATTGAGCAAGGCCAGTGGGTTTTTTTCTTCTTTTTTTGCGACGATGGCATCCACATCAGTTGTTACTGCAAATTTTAAACGTTCCCATAAAGTTATCATGTTTATTACCTCCCTATTTAGTTAACTTGTTCCATTGGTATTCAAAATTTGTAAATGGGTCACTTTCTTTTAAGTTATTAACCGAAACGCTTTGACCGTTCCATTTACGGTAAATCATCCACAGTCCTGCGAGTGCAGCGAGACCAATCAATGCAGGTACGTTAGAAATGGCAGAAACTGCACCAACAACGCCGACTGCTGCCCAAAATACTTTTGACCAAGTGGATAAGCTGCGTAAGTAATAATGCACACCTACGTAGACGACGACAGCAGATATTCCTAATGCGAATAAAGCACCGACATTGGAAACTGCGACGATTCCGGCAATAATGCCGAGTGTTACTAACCAAAATTTGTTCATGGTGTTTGCCTCCTCTTTAATTTGTAAGTTAATCATACTAAGAGAATGGTTTTTCCAATACGGTCTCTGACTGCATCTTTCACTAGGTCTTGAGGCGTAGAAGAGTCTAGGCGTTAGTCGTGCCGGAGGCTTGGGACAGGGGTGGGAAATGAATGTTCGGTTGAATCGGGTAGGTGAGAAAGTTGAACCTGGACACTTATAGAGTGAAAAAGAGTTCAATTGCGAAGGTTGTGAACTGAAATGCTATACTATTTTTTGTGATATGGAAAAAATGTTCCTTTCATATTAAAAGCGGACACTTTAGGAAAAGGAAGAGGCGTGTATATGAAGATAGTAGCCGGCATTGGGAGTACGTTATTAATTTATTCTACGCTTGTTGCGTATTTGGGTTGGGCAGTTTATGTCTGGCTCACAAGTTTTATAGAAAGTGTTAATCCGTGGCTATTTTCGGCTCTGTGGTTTGTGATTGCGTATAGTTATGTTATTGGCAGAATCGGTCATAAATGGCTTGGTTTTACGGTGCTTGGTTCTTATTGGTTTGCATTTTTACAATACGCTATTTTATTGATTCCATTGGCGAATATCGCTGCATTACTAGTAGAAACTAAAAATGATGTATTTTTTATTGGGTTGGCAACAGCACTTATCTTACTAGTATTATTCATAGTGGGTACATATTTAGCGTACAGTCCGGTTGTGCGAAAACTTGAAATTACAGTAGCAGGAAAATCAGAGGAGCCCCTCCATATGGTAATCGGATCTGATTTTCATTTAGGATTTTTGTCAGGAAAACGGCATTTGCAGCGTTTTGTAAATAAAACAAATGCGCTTGATCCAGATGTTGTGTTTCTAGCAGGGGATTTAGTAGACGATGATCCAGTTTGGTATGCACGGTACGGTATGTCTGAAGTGATGGAACAGCTAAAACCGTCGTTGGGCGTTTATGGTGTTTTGGGAAATCATGAGTACTACGGTAAGAAAATTCCGTTGTTAGTAAAAATGATGGAAAAGTCAGGTGTGAAAATTTTGCAAGACGAAACCCTTTTGATTGCAGATCGTTTTTATTTAACAGGACGTGAGGACCGGACGAATAATAACCGGGTTTCATTAGCTGAATTGAAACCAGAAGGAAATAACTTGCCTTGGATTGTGATGGATCATACGCCAGCAGACTTAAAAAAACCAAGTGAACTTGGTGTGGATTTTCACATGTCAGGTCATACGCATAAAGGCCAAATGTGGCCCAATCATTTATTGACAAAGCGCATTTTTGAATTAGATTATGGGTATCGTTTATTGAGAGGGACGCATTTTCTTGTGTCTTCTGGATTTGGTTTTTGGGGACCTCCACTTCGTATCGGGAGTCGCTCAGAATTATGGTCGGTCACAATGAATTTTCGATCACCATCTTAAAAAGGAGTGTTTAGATGGAAGAGTGGATTACTTCGGTCATGTCCGATTATGGCTATTTTGGTATCTTTTTTCTCATTCTGTTAGAAAATATATTTCCCCCGATTCCGTCAGAAGTGGTTTTGACGGTCGGCGGATTTATGACGACCACTACGACCATGACCATTCCAGGAGTAATAGCAGCTTCAACGGCTGGCTCTGTGAGTGGAGCGATGATGTTGTATGGCGTTGGATTACTTTTAGATGTAGAACGACTGGAGAAAATTATTGATAAGTATGGCAATTGGCTGCGCGTGAAAAAAGAAGATATACATAAAGCGGATAGTTGGTTCGACCGCTTTGGTGTTTGGACGGTGTTTTTCGGAAGGTTAGTTCCGTTAGTACGTAGTTTGATTTCGATTCCAGCGGGAATGTCGAATATGAAAGTATGGCTATTTATTATCTTTAGTACACTTGGCACTTTGCTATGGAATACTATTTTAGTGTTCGTGGGCGAAGCGGTGGGAGAAAACCGACAACAAATTATGCGCCAATTATCGCTTTATTCGAACGCAGTTTATGTCTTAATCGCATTTAGCGTTATAGCGGCTGTTTGGTATTACATTAGAAAAACAAGATTAAGTAATAAGTAGAAAACTGCTGGCAATTGCCGGGAGTTTTTTTAATTGTTATAATTGTGTAACAATAAGGGACGGAGGATGGTTATGAAGCCGATTGTATTCATTACTCAAAAGTTACCAGATCAAGCAGTAGCCGAATTAGAAGAACAATACGAAGTCCGAATGTGGCCGGAAGAAAATACACCTGCTCCGCGTGAGAAATTGCTTGAAGAAGCTAAAGAAGCGCATGCGCTTTGGACCATGTTGTCTGATCGAGTGGATAGCGAGGTTTTTGAAGCTGCCCCTAACTTGAAAATTGTTAGTAATTTAGCGGTTGGCTACAATAATATCGATCTAGAAGCCGCACACAAACATGGTGTGACGGTTACGAATACACCAGATGTATTAACGGAATCGACTGCAGATTTGACCTTTGCCTTATTATTGGCCACTGCTCGAAGAGTGATAGAAGCAGAAAAAGCAGTTCGCTCAGGAGATTGGCAGTCATGGACACCAATGGGAATGACGGGACAAAACGTGGGTGGGGCTACGCTTGGGATTATCGGAATGGGTCGTATCGGTGAAGCTGTAGCTCGACGTGCCAAAGGATTCGGGATGGACATTTTGTATCACAATCGGACGCGAAGAAATTTAGAAGACGTTCGTTATGCCGAATTTGAGGAATTGTTGAAAACCTCAGATTATGTTGTGATTTTAACGCCTTTGACGCCTGAAACAAAAGGCATGATTGGTGCAAAAGAATTGGCAATGATGAAAGAGAGTGCTTGTTTGATCAATGTAGCTAGAGGTGGCATCGTTGATGAAATGGCATTATATGAAGCCTTAAAAGAAAAACAAATTTGGGGTGCAGGTTTGGATGTGTTTGAACAAGAACCAGTGCCTATAGATCATCCTTTGCTGACATTACCCAATGTAACGGTATTACCACATATCGGCAGTGCTACAGTCCAAACGCGTCTTGAAATGATGGCATTAAACGCAGAAGCAATTAAAGCTTGCTTTGAAAACAAATCAGTTAAAAACAGAGTTTGCTAAATATAGACCTATGAGCAGCAGTTGTATAGCTGCTTTTTTTAGTTTTAAAAATCATATGTGTAAAACACGCTTATCTTGCAAGAGTTGAAGTTTGCAGCTATTTGTTATAAAATGATTGAGGTTTTTACTGCTTTTTTGTAACAGAACCAAATAGAGAAAATAGGAGGTATGATTCATGCAAAATCATACACACAATGTTTTACTTTACTATCTATATACACCGATTGAAGATCCAGAAGCTTTTGCAGTTGAGCATTTAGCAGCATGCAAAGAGTTAGAGTTGAAAGGCCGTATCCTTGTTTCAGAAGAAGGGATCAATGGTACATGTTCAGGAACAATTGAACAAACTGAAGCTTATATGGATATGATGAAAAACGATTCGCGCTTCTCAGCCATCTCTTTTAAAATCGATGATGCTGAAGGACATGCGTTTAAAAAAATGCACGTTCGTGCGAAAGCGGAAATCGTTCACCTTGGACTTGAAGACGACATCAACCCGAACGAGCTAACAGGTACTTACTTAGAACCGAAAGAATTTTATAAACAAATGCAAGAGCAAGATACAATTGTATTAGATGCACGAAATGATTACGAATATGACCTAGGGCATTTCCGTAATGCAGTTCGTCCTGATATTGAAAACTTCCGCGATCTTCCAGAATGGATTCGTGACAACAAAGAACAATTTGAAGGTAAGAAAATTTTGACTTATTGTACAGGCGGAATCCGTTGTGAAAAATTCTCTGGCTGGCTGAAAAAAGAAGGTTTTGAAGATGTTTCTCAACTTCACGGGGGTATCGTTACTTACGGTAAAGATCCTGAAGTTAAAGGTGAACTATGGGACGGCCAATTATACGTCTTTGATGAGCGAATTGCAGTACCGGTAAACCAAGTTGAGCACGTCATTGTTGGGAAAGACCATTTTACAGGCGAACCTTGCGAACGCTACGTAAACTGTGCAAATCCAGAATGTAATGCGAAAATCTTAACATCTGAAGAAAATGAGCATAAATATATGCGTTCATGTTCAGACGAATGTCGCGAACACCCACGTAACCGTTATGCATTTGAACATGGTTTAACGGGAGAACAAGTACAAGTGCGTCTGGATGCATTAAAAGAAACAACTAGAGTATAAGACGAAAGGTGTTGGAATAGATTTATTCCAACACCTTCTTTTTTCATTCAATTATTTTTCAACTTCTTCCTGGCACTCAAAACAGACCAGTTCTCCATCCACATAAACCCCATCTAAAAAACCATCACGGCAATAAACGTCTTTACCACAATTACTGCACGGTCCGATGAGTTCAAGCATCTTGCAAACCTTCTGCATAGACGTACATGGCGTCTTTTAAGTATTTAGCCAAACCTTGTCCATGTTGATCGATGTTGCTTGCAAAGCGGCTATCTGATGCGTATAAATCACCCAGTCCACGGAACATTTTTGGTGAACATTCGTAAAAACGGTTCAACAAAGTATAATAAGCTTTCATTTCTTTTTGAACTGCCGCTGTCTGTGGAGGCAAATGCATCAAGCTAGCGACCATATTATAAATGCGATCCCCTTCACGATTGATTTCTTCTAAATCTTCTTCTTCTTTTTCTACTACTGGTTCGCTTGTTACTGACACAATTTCTTCAGATATAACTGTTTCAACCGGCGCAACGGCAACAGCGACTGCTGATTCCTGATGAATTTCAGCAGTTGCAAAAGAATTTTCTTTTTGTAGTTCAAGAGGGTCTGTAATAGAACTTATTTCAGATTTTTGGTATTTCTCCATTAAATCTTCAGCTTTACTGCTAGCAAA
This sequence comes from Planococcus halocryophilus, assembly GCF_022489025.1. Lineage (GTDB taxonomy): Bacteria > Bacillota > Bacilli > Bacillales_A > Planococcaceae > Planococcus > Planococcus halocryophilus_A. The sequence goes on from NZ_JAKVTG010000004.1 coordinate 198,906, forward strand.
AGCAGAAAAACGTTCTTGGTCTGTCAAACTGTTAAAACCTTGTAACTCTTGCTGAGTACGCTCTGCATTTTTGATCAGCTCTTCAATACGCTGCTGCTTTTGTGCCAACAAGTCGATATGCTGCGATAATGCATATTCACGATCAAAGCCATCCGCCACAAGTTCTTGAATTTTCTTTAATGAGAAATTCAGTTCTTTCAAAAATAAAATCTGTTGAAGCAATTTCAAATCTTCTCCGTTGTAATAACGATATCGGTTTGTTCCAATATTTGAAGGTTTTAATAAACCAATGCTGTCATAGTGGTGGAGAGTACGAACACTGACACCCGCTATTTTTGCTACTTCTTGTACTTTGTACAATCTAATCACCTCTCTCTTTAAAATACACTATAACGCACCGTTAGTGTCAATAGTTTAGTGAAAAAGACGTTAAAATGTATTGTTTTTGTCTTATTTAAAATTGGTGAATCAACTAAAAAATTATTTTTCTATATAAATTGAGTATTCTAATAGTAAAATACAGAAATTTCAGATATCTCCTACTATTTTCTAGAAAACTATGAAATAATGAAGGTGAAAGCGTTATCAAAAGCTAGTACATGAAAGGGGCAATGACGATGAAATTAACTAATTTTGTGAATGGCCAATGGCAACAAACAGAACAGGCGGAATTTAGACCTGTTTTGAATCCGGCAAATGGAGAAGAGCTGGCACAAGTCCGAATGTCTACAGCACAAGATGTTGATTTAGCAGTGAAAGCTGCAGTAATCGCACAGAAAAAATGGGCAAAAGTACCGGCGCCAAAACGCGCAGATTATTTATATGAAATAGGTCGATTGATGAAAGAGCGAAAAGAACATTTAGCTCAAGTACTAACGAAAGAAATGGGTAAAGTTATTGAAGAAGGTCGTGGCGAAGTCCAAGAAGGAATCGATATGGCTTATTATATGGCTGGAGAAGGAAGACGGATGTTTGGTGAAACGACACCATCAGAACTAGGAGACAAGTTTGCGATGAGTATTCGGTCGCCAATTGGAGTGGTCGGATTAATCACTCCTTGGAATTTTCCTGTAGCAATTGCAACGTGGAAATCGTTTCCCGCAATTGTAGGAGGCAATACATTTATATGGAAACCAGCAACGGAAACACCAATGATGGCCTATGAAATGGCGAAAATCTTTGAAGAAGTGGGGCTTCCAGAAGGTGTGGCGAATATTGTGTTTGGAGCCGGTTCAGAAGTTGGGACCGCACTTTTAGAACATAAAGATGTGCGAGTGATTTCATTTACTGGATCAACCGAAACCGGTCGCAAAGTGGCAGAAGCGGGTGGGCGCAATTTGAAGAAAGTGTCACTTGAAATGGGCGGGAAAAATGCCGTAATTGTCATGGAAGATGCTGATTTGGATTTAGCTGTAGAAGGAATTCTTTGGAGCGCATTTGGTACAGCGGGACAACGGTGTACGGCTTGTAGCCGTGTAATTGTGCATAAAGACGTTAAAGAAGAGCTTCAAAAACGATTGTTAACGAAAATGGACACACTGACAATTGGAGATGGCGCCGATGAAAGCATTAAAATTGGTCCAGTCATCAATCGAAAAGCTATCGAAAAAATTCATTCTTATATTGAAATCGGTCAGCAAGAAGGTGCAACTCTGCTTGTCGGGGGAGAAATTTTAACAGGTGGCATCTACGATAAAGGGAACTATTACGCTCCGACATTGTTTACGGATGTAAAACCAGACATGCGCATAGCGCAGGAAGAGATTTTTGGTCCAGTCGTTTCAATTATTGAAGTAGCAAGTTTAGATGAAGCGATTGAAGTGAACAATGGTGTAATTTACGGTTTATCCAGTTCGATTTATACCGCGGATGTAAACCGGGCATTTAAAGCACAGCGCGATTTAGATACGGGTATCGTCTATATTAATGCGGGGACAACAGGAGCAGAAATTCATTTGCCTTTCGGCGGAACTAAAGGGACGGGAAATGGGCATCGCGATTCAGGAGTTGCAGCATTAGATGTCTTTACTGAATGGAAAAGTGTGTATGTTGATTACAGTGGGAAATTGCAACGTGCTCAAATCGATAACGAAACATGATAGAAAGGGGATGGGGAGATGAAAGTCGTTGTATTAGGTGCAGGGTTAATGGGGAAACAAGCGGCTAGAGATTTAGTTGCCGATAAAGATGTTGAAAAGGTCTATTTAGCCGATCGAAACAAAGATCAAACGATGCTTTTCAAAGATAAGTTAGGTGATAGTAAGTTAGAAGTTTTAGAGTTAGACGCCAGTGATGACGAGGCTTTAGCAGCAGCAATTTCCAAAGGAGATATTGTTATCAATGCATTATTTTACACATTTAATGAAAAAGTGGCGGCTACTGCACTTTCATGTGGCGTGCATTCGGTCGACTTAGGTGGCCACATAGGTGGAGCTACAGACGCAGTACTTGAAATGCACGAAAAAGCGCAGAAAAAAGGTGTGACACTCATCCCTGATTTAGGAGTAGCTCCCGGAATGATCAACATTTTGACTGGATATGGTGCAAGTAAACTTGACCAAGTGTCAGATATTCGCTTGTTTGTTGGGGGCATTCCGGTTCATCCTGAACCTCCACTAGAATACAATCATGTCTTTTCATTAGAAGGGGTGTTTGATCACTACACTGACAAATCGCATGTTATTCGTGACGGAAAGTTGCTCGAAGTTGAATCTTTATCGGAAATTGAACATGTACAATTTGAAGATTTTGGAAAACTAGAAGCTTTTCATACTTCTGGAGGAACATCGACGTTAACGGAGACATTTAGTGACATCAATTCATTGGAATACAAAACTCTACGTTATAAAGGACATGCCGAGAAATTTAAATTGTTGGTTGAACTAGGTCTGACGGATCGAACAAAAACAGTGATAGTCGATAATCGAGAAGTAAATCTTCGGGCGGTCTTAAAAGCTGTACTTGAGCCCATAACAGAACTCGGAGATAAACAAGACGCTGTTGTTTTACGAGTGATGGTGTCAGGTGTGAAGGCAGGAGAGGAAGTTACGTACGAATACAATATGGTGACGATAAAAGACCAAGAAACAGGTGTTACTGCGATGGCGCGTGCGACAGCCTATACTATTTCCGTAGTAGCACAAATGATTGGTAAGGGGATTATCGATAAGCGAGGAGCCTATCCTCCTGAGATGATTGTCCCGGGAGAAGAATATATTGCGGAAATGGCAAAGCGTGGAGTTGAAATTAAAGAAACCATTCACCGCTCGGCTTTTCAAAACTAAAAGATTCGGCTAAGTAAATCAATGATAAAAGGACGGTTCCCTTAGGAGCCGTCCTTTTTCTTTAAATAAAATCTTCAGGTTGTTTAGGAATCAACATTTTCAAACTACCAGGCTGTATTTCAATATCGAGTGGAGTTTTTAAATAGATTTCGCCATCTGTATCTACATCTAACTCTTCATCCGTGCTAATTGAGATGGATTGACCTTGATAATGCGTAATATGTTCCAATTCTTCAGTCACCACTTCAGGTTGGGCGAGTGAAAACCATTCCCGTATGGCGGCTAAAGACGAGGTTTGAATAACAAATAAATCGAGCAAGCCATCTGCTGGGTCAATTGTCGCGAGCGGGAAATTATGAGTGCCAATCGATTTGCCGTTCATAACTAGGACGAGTACACCTTCTTCAACATAGCTAATACCATCAATTTTCAACTGGACTGAAAACGGAGTAGCTTGCCGCATCGATTGCAAGGCGCTCATAAAGTAACTGATTTTTCCGTAGCGTTCTTTTAACGTAGGATCGATATTAGAAGAAGCATCAGTAATTACACCAATTCCTGCAAAATTGAGAAATGAACCGCCGTTAATTTTTCCTGTATCAATTTTTTTAATATCGCCATTTATCAGTGCTGGCGCTGCTAAATCTAAATCTAGTGGAATATTCAAAGTGCGGGCAAAATCATTGGCTGTACCACTTGGTAATATGGCAATCGGAGCAGGATCAGCAATCTCAGCTAAAGCTCGGACTGCGGAATGGACGGTTCCATCACCGCCTGCGATAAATAGAATGTCTGCATCCATTGCGGCGATTTGACAAGCACGCTCGAATTCTTCTGGTGAAGCGGTTTGAATAATTTCGAGTGAATGCGATGCTTGTGCAATATGCGGAACGGCTAGTCTTAGAACAGAGTCTACCGTAGACTGTCCTGCATTGCCGTTATACAATAATACGGAACGATTGAACTTAGGCATGTCAGCTGTCCTCCTGTAAGTCTATTTACTTTTGTAATTCCACTAAAAGAAACTCGGTAAACAATAGAATCAACGTAACTGCATTTAGTAAAGAAAGAAGGTTCGATATGACAACGAAATTGTATTATCAAGATTCAGAAATTTCTTCAGCCGTTGTACAAGTAATTGACAGCGGGAAAGACCAAAACGGATATTATGTTATTTTAGATCAAAGCTGTTTTTATCCCGAAGGGGGCGGTCAGCCTGCAGATACAGGTGAAATAGGACCTGCAAAAGTATGGACTGTACAATCAGTCAATGGCGAAATTCGTCATTATACAGATACAGAGCTACCAAAAGAACGTTTTTCTGCTCAATTGGACGAACAGAGAAGATGGGATCATATGCAACAACATGCGGGTCAACATTTGTTGAGTGCTTTGTTTGAGGATACTTTAGGTTTGAAAACTCAAAGTTTTCATTTAGGCAAAGAACGTGTGACCATTGATTTGGATTTGGATACAGCAACAAAAAAGCAGCTTCAGGAAATTGAAAAAAAAGCTAACGAACTTATCGGTCAAGCACTTCCGATTTCCACGAGTTGGGTAACTTCAGAAAAAGCCAACACACTGAACTTGAGGAAACCCCCAGTGGTGGATGGAGACATTCGCTTAGTTGAAATTGAAGGAATTGATCTGAATGCTTGCGGGGGAACCCATCCAAAAACTACAGCAGAAATTGGTTTACTAAAAATCATTTCAACAGAAAAAAACAAAGGCGGTATGCGGGTTTATTTTTTATGTGGCAACCGAGCAATGCAGTACTTCGACTTCTTAGTGGAAACAACCGATCAATTGGTCGTTCAATTAAATGCACCAGCTACTGAATTGACGCAAGCGGCGGAAACTTTGCTAGCTGAAAAAACAGCCGCGAGTAAGACGATAAAAAACCTTCAAGAGCAATTGTTGAACTTAGAAGCAAAAACGATTGTTCCAAAAAATCATCTAATACAAGAAATTTTCGAAAATCGGTCGATAAAAGAATTGCAACAGCTTGCCCGACTTGTCATAACTCAGCATTCTGCAGCAACAGCTTTGTTTATCAGTAGTACAGAAGACGACATGCGTTTTGTCTGTGCAAAAGGAATAGATGCACCTGGAGATATGCGAGAAGTATTAAAACAGCTTCTTGCTTTGACTGATGGCAAAGGTGGTGGGAACGCCCAATTTGCTCAAGGGGGAGGTAAAACAACTGAGTCTCCAATAGCATTCCTAACCGTATTCCAAGAGGCTTTAAAAAATTTCATGTAAAATGTGTAACTTTTCCAGTGCTCTCCTGTCTAATAGAAAAAGGGATGTCTGAAAGGGCGTGAGCGTCATGAAGAAGAAAAAGTTTTGGGTTATTGCAATCATGGCCGTTGCAGCAATAGGGTTAGTATTTGTTGTGCTCAATAACAAAGTGTCAGTAAGTGCTTCACCAATCGCTTTGACGGAACAGGGATGGAAAGCCAATTTCTCTTCATCTCTCCAGCAAGAAGCTGTAGAGAAAGGTGACGTGTACATTACGGATGCACAGAACAAACGTGTAGAAACCGAAATGTACATCCAAGATAATGGCAAAACACTGGAAGTAGTAGGCATCACTACTGGTGAATATCGTTTGCATATTAAAAAAGCAGCATTGAAAAATCGGTTTTTTAAAAGTTTAACGGATACGGAAATTTCATTTGTTGTGCAGGAACAATTAGAAAAACTATCAGGTGAAGTACAATTGCGGGATTATTTTGGCCGATTGATGGAGATGTACCAAAATAATCAACGGTACGATGTGAGTACGGAAGAAACAGCCGAATCCTCAGACTCTGCAGCTAGTAAAAGTGATGGTGCCGGCGCAGAAGGTGATTATTCAACTACCAACAACCAAGTGGAAGGTGTAGATGAAGCGGATTTGGTAAAAACGGATGGCTCGTACATTTATTCGATTAGTGAATCACGAGTCGTGATTTCAGATGTGCGAAACCCACAGGAAATGGTGATCGCCGCTGAACTACCATTTACAGAAAACACGTACCCGGAACAACTTTTCTTAACAGATGATACGCTCGTTGTTATGGGCAGTCGTTATTCGGCCTATCCGAATATGAGTGCTCGGATGCCTCATAGTTGGACGCCACAGATTGGCGTTACTTCTGTTTATTTATATGATGTTAGCAATCCCCAATCTCCTGAGTTGATTCGGGAGTTTGGTACTGAAGGGTATTTGAATGGTGCTAGATTGACGAACAATATCCTTTATTTTGTAACGAACGTTTATCCAGATTATTGGATGTTGGAAGAACAAGATGAGCCGGAACTTCGTCCTCATCAGTACGATTCGAAACAAGGGGGAGAGCTTCAGCCAGTCCCTTATGACAGCATTTCAATTCTTCCAGGAACAATGGAAGGCAGTTATAGCGTGATTACAGCGATTGATTTGACAGCTCCAGAAACCAACGAGATCTCAACAGATGGTTTTTTAGGCGGCAGTGAACAACTGTATATGAACGAAGACCATTTATATTTAACGGCTCTCGCATATGTACCTTTGGATGATGAAGAAATGCGTGACGGTCGAAGAATGGACATTTGGTTTCCGCAACAAGCCAATACGGAAGTATTTAAATTCGGATTAAATGGCACAGTTGTTGAATTTATGGCTTCTGCAGAAATAACAGGATCATTGCTCAACCAATTTTCCATGGATGAATACGATGGCTATTTCCGAGCCGTAACCACAGAAGGAATTGCATGGGATTTAACTTCTCCGTCAAAAAATCATTTATTTGTTCTAGACAAGCAGATGAATCAAGTAGGATCAGTAGAAGATTTGGCACCAGGCGAGCGAATTTATTCGGCACGCTTTATTAAAGATAAAGCCTATATGGTGACTTTTAAAGAAACAGATCCATTGTTCGTTATCGATGTCTCGACCCCATCTTCTCCGAAAGTACTCGGGGAGTTGAAAATACCGGGATTCTCAAATTACTTGCATCCTTTGGATGAAGATCATTTAATCGGTTTTGGTTATGATACGAAGCTAGTGCCCGTAAAAAATGGAGAACCGCGTGTTGTTACAGGAGGTATGAAGATTTCGTTGTTTGACGTTAGTGACTTTGAAAATCCATTAGAGAAAGACACTGAGATTATCGGTGGGCCTGGAACCTACTCTGCGCTGCAATACGATCACAAAGCGTTGTTTACACATCAAGAAAAAAATCTATTTGGTTTCCCCGCAAGTTTATATGACGAAACTGAAAAAGATTATATAGGATTTGAAGGGGAAGGTGCTTTAATTTACTCGATTACTCCGGACGGTATTTCTCTAGCAGCCAATTTGAGTGAACAAACCACAGATCAATACGGCGATTGGAATAAAGCTGTTCAACGTATTCTCTATATTGATGAAGAACTGTATACCGTGGCAAATGGAGAAATCAAAAGTTATGGATTGGAAACTTTCGAACCGACTGGTACGTTGGAATTTGATAAATAAGAAAGAAGCGAATAAACTTCGCTTCTTTTTTTTAGGTTTTAATTAAGAAAAAAAGGGAAGATGAGGAATATTCTGAATACTACTGGAGGGATAATAATGAAGGCAGTGACATTTCAAGGCACAAAAGATATGAGAGTTAAAGAAGTGAAAGATCCTGAAATTCAGAAACAAGATGATATTATTGTCAAAATAACATCGACAGCTATTTGTGGTACAGATTTACATATCTATCAAGGAGCATTGCCAACCACAAAAGACACGGTTATTGGACATGAGCCGATGGGAATTGTAGAAGAAGTAGGACCAGATGTTACTAAAGTGAAAAAAGGTGATCGCATTGTCCTGCCTTTTAATATTAGTTGTGGTCAGTGTTTCTATTGTAGCAATGAGATGGAGAGCCAGTGTGACAACTCAAATAGCAATCCTCATTTTGATACGGGCGCATATTTTGGTTTAACGGAACGTTATGGAGATTATTCCGGCGGACAGGCGGAGTATTTGCGTGTGCCTTATGGAAATTTTACTCCTTTAGTGATTCCAGAGTCTTCTGAACTAGAAGATGAATCGTTGTTGTTCTTGTCGGATGTTTTGCCAACGGCTTGGTGGAGTGTGGAACATTCAGGAGTGAAAAAAGGTGATACAGTTGTTGTTTTAGGATGCGGTCCGATTGGCCTTATGGCACAAAAATTTGCGTGGATGCAAGGTGCGAGCCGCGTTATTGCAGTTGATGAAATTCCTTATCGAATGGAACTTGCTAAAAAAATAAACAATGTTGAGATTGTCGACTTTAGCCAGCATGATAATACCGGGGCTTTGATTCATGAAATCACTCAAGGAGGAGCTCGTATTGTAATTGATTGTGTAGGAATGGATGGGAAAAAATCGCCGGCAGAGGCTGTTCAGCAAAAACTGATGTTACAAGGCGGTACACTCAGCGCAATTGACATCGCAAAAGATGCTGTCAGTAAATTTGGAACCATCCAATTGACTGGTGTATATGGTTTGACTTATAATCAGTTTCCACTCGGAAATATGTTCGAGCGGAATGTTACCTTGAAAATGGGACAAGCTCCAGTCATCCACTTGATGCCAATGCTTTACAAAAAAATCGAAAACGGTGAATTTGATCCACGTGAAATTATATCGCACATTATGCCTTTGGAAAATGCGAGTGATGCCTATCAAATTTTTAATGATCATCAAGACAATTGTACAAAAGTCGTATTAAAACCTTAGCTATTAATATGCCTATAGCAAGACTTATGAAACGCTCCGATTTATTGGGGCGTTTAGTTTTTTGCTAAATTGCGTTATGATAAGAAAAGATATCGACTGTGAAAGGAGAGGAACATGTGGCGCAAATAGGAGAGACGAGACGTGAACTTGCCTTGGATTGTTTTCTATTGGCCGGAAGAATCATGATGGAAAGTGGCGCGGAAACGTATCGTGTTGAAGATACAATGATTCGAATGGCTGTGTCGCAAAATATGATAAACTCCCATTGTTTCGTGACGCCATCGGGTATCATGTTTTCTCCAAGTGAAGAGCTAGCTACGCGATTTGTTCGGATTAATAACCGAAGCACGGATCTTGAGCGGGTAGCTTTGATTAATTCGGTTTCTCGAAAGTTAGTAGCGGGAGAGTATACCTTACAACAAGCCTATGACGAAATGCTGATTATCGATCAAACCAATTATCGATTTCATATATGGATTCAAATTCTAGCTGCTGCTGTAGCAAGTGGCTGTTTCTTTATTTTATTAGGCGGAAATTGGAAGGACCTTCCATTTGCATTTGTTTTTGGAGGCACAGGGTTTATCATTGTAGAAACTATTTTGATAGAAACACGAGTTAAAATATTTGCAGAATTTACCGGATCGTTTGTTATCGGAATTTTAGCGTCTATCGCTGTCTATACTGGTTTTGCATCAGATTTAGATACTTTAATCATCGGATCAATTATGCCGCTTGTTCCAGGGTTACTTATTACGAACGCGGTGCGCGACTTGATGGCAGGTCATTTTATGTCTGGTTTATCTAAAGGAGCAGAGGCTTTTTTAACTGCTTTTGCAATTGGAGCAGGTATTGCGGTCGTTTTATCATTTTAAGGAGGAGATCAGATGAACTGGCCATTAGAAGCATTTCTCAGCTTTATGGCTGCAGGCGCATTCGGCGTTATCTTCAATACGCCACGTCGCACATTAATCAGTTGTGGTCTAGTTGGTATGAGTGGGTGGCTCATTTATCGCATATTCTTTCTGACTTTCGACGATCCGGTACAAGCATCTTTTGCAGGCGCGTTTGTAGTTTCAATCGTGGCCCATTTGCTAGCTAAAAAATTCCGAATGCCCATGATTATTTTCAGTATCGCTGGAATTATCCCTTTAGTACCGGGGAGTAAAGCGTACAATGCTATGCGAAAAATTGTGGAAAATAATTATTTGGAAGCCATCGCATTTGCTTCAGAAGCAATGATGATTTCAGGAGCTGTTGCCATGGGATTAGTATTTGCAGAAGTGATAATGCAGTTATTCTTTAAACGACAAGCAAAAAGAATACAGAAAAAAATGGGCCTGACACAAGACTAATTTCTTGTTTGTCAGACCCATTTTTTATATCGTTCTTTTGAAATTTTTGTTTAGGCAGCTTGCGCTTTTCTAATTGTCTAGCTCCAGCGCCCAGCTCTTAGGGTCATAAGTCAAATCGACTGTGCGGCAAAGAACGCCGCTTCGTCAATGTGCCTTATGCCCGTCAGAGCTCCACGGGCGCTTGCGCTTTTCTATGTTGTCTAGCTCCAGCTGCCAGTCCCTCGAGTCGCTTCAGCCTTTCCGCCAATGGCTGAAGAGCGCCATTAACGGCAAGGCTTCCAGCGCTTGTCGGGATTACACGGCAGCTTGCGCTTTTTTAATTGTCTAGCTCCAGCGCCCAGCTCTTAGGGTCATAAGTCAAATCGACTGTGCGGCAAAGAACGCCGCTTCGTCAATGTGCCTTATGCCCGTCAGAGCTCCACGGGCACTTGCGCTTTTCTAAGTTGTCTAGCTCCAGCTGCCAGATTCTAGGGTCATAAGCCACTCCGGCTGTGTGGCTGAAAACATGCCACGTCGCCTGAGCGTCTTATGCCCGTCGAATCTACATGGCAGCTTGCGCTTTTCTTTTTACCCCAGCCATTTTTCTAGGTCTGCGGCTGTCATCGGGTGTCCGATGATGTAGCCTTGTAGGCTGTCGCATCCCATGGCGCGTAGAAGTTCAAATTGTTCATTTGTCTCGACGCCTTCGGCAGTTACTTGGAAATCGAGTGATTTACCAAATTGAATCATACCGTTAATTAATTTTTGAATTTTTTCTTGTTTTGTAATGGATTGGATAATCATTTGGTCTATTTTTATTGAAGATATTGGCAATAAGAGCATATAGCGGAACGAAGCATATCCAGTTCCGAAATCATCTAATGCAAATGTGATACCTTCTTGATGAAGATTCTTCATTTGTGTCATGATTGAACGTTCGGCTTCAGCTTCGAGTGCAAATTTTTCAGTGATTTCAATCATTAGAGAACTTGGATGACAATCATTAAGCTTTAAATTTTCAAGCAGCATTTTCGCCATATCTTTATCTCTAAATTCATGAATCGATGAGTTAATGCTAATTTGGAGATCGATGTTTTTGGATTTCCAGTCTTTTAATTGAAGACAAGCCGTTTCGACGACAAAGCTACCAATTTTATTGATCAATCCGTTTTCTTCTGCAATTGGTATCAGCTCATCTGGAGTAACGACACCAATTTCTGAATCAGTCCAACGAACAAATGCTTCTACACGTTCAACTTTACCGTTTGCTAAGTTGACGATTGGCTGGTACAAAAGCTGTAAATTTTTTCGGTCTAATGCATAGATTAAGTGTTTTTCAATAGATGCTTTACGACTTAATCGTTCATGGTCATCAGGTGTCAATGCCGATATCTCGCTGCCTCCACGCTCTTTTACCTTTTTGATGGTTGCATAGGAAGCTTTGATTAAATGCATAAAGCTGTGTTGGTCTTCAGGGTACTTGGTGATAGCTCCACTAACTGTTAATGGAACGGCTGTGCCTTGCAAGTAGATAGGATGTTGTTGCAAATAATGAAGGAATCCTTCAATAAACCAATTGCTTAATGGAGTGATTAAAGCGAATTCATGTAAACCGGCACGCGTAATAATGGAATCAGAAAAATACATGCGAAGACGCTTTGTAAATTCAATAAGTAATTCATTTTCAACATCTGTATCCGAGACATCACGCAATGTATAGAAACGGTCGATATCCATAAAAACAAAGGAGAAATGGCGACCTTCTTCTATATATTCATTGACTATTTGTTCCAGTCTATGGCGATTTTCTAAACCGGTTACTGGATCGATAAATGCAATTTCTTCAAGGTGTTTTTGAGCTTGTTTATTAGCTGTAATGTCTTTTTCAAGGAAAATATAATACGTATCTTCACTTGATAACTGCATCGGAATAGCCGTTAGTTCGACCCAATAAATTTCTCCATCTTTTTTCACTTTTTTCGCTTCGCCGTTCCAAACTTCCCCTTGTCGCAAAGTGGACAAAATCGAGTCGACAAATTGAACGTCCTCATCACTGTCTCCGAACATATGCCATACAGGCTTTCCTAAAATTCGTTTAGGTGTCCATTTGCTCAACTTTAAAAATAATGGATTGGCGTACGTAATCAAGAATTCTTGATCAAAATAAAGCAGCATGAAAGAGTCATCTAAACCATTACGCAAATGATTTAACTCAATAGAAGAAGAGCCATCTTTGTCTGCTTCGTTCATTTCATAAATAGTCATAACGTATTGTTCACCATCGAATGTGTAGGGTTTAGCTACTACTGTCGTGTAAGTTGTAATTCCCCCGCCTAACTCTATTTCAATGTTTTCAAATCTCACGGATTCTTCAGTATGTAATAGCTTGTCCCAAGAATGCTTGTTTAATGCTGCTTTTTCGGGATTCATATAAGAAGAGATCTGACCTATGACCGCTTCGGCTTCTATTTGAAAAACATGCTCAGCGTGCTGATTGCACCAAGTAACTAAGCCGTTTTTATCGAGTATGATGATTGGGAAGGGAATATGGTTGAAAACAAGGGTGTCAGTTAGGTTTTCTTTTATTTCGCTCATGCATTGACGCTCCTTAACCGTAGTTTACTTTCATTATAGAGAAGAAAAGGTCTATCGTCATCCTTTTCAAAATAATCTCTACTTAGATTTATGGAATTTTTCTATCCTTTCCTTGGTAATCGTGAGAGAATAGGCATAAATCATATGAAAATTGAGGTAAATACATGTCTAAAAAATTATTACTATTATTTTTTTTAATGTTCACTTTTCCTTTTTCGGCACAAGCCCATACAACTTTACTGTCTTCAACACCTACTGAAGGTCAAAATGTAACAGAAGTGTTAACCGAAGTAGAATTGGTTTTTGGTACGAAAATTGAAGAAGGCAGCACAGTGAGTATTGAAGGAGAAGCAGGCTCGTACGAATTTGACGATATTGCGATAAAAAATAATGTGATGACTGGGAAATTTAGTGAAACATTACCAAACGGTTCTTATCGTATTTTATGGAATATTATTGGAGAAGATGGACATCCGATTGAAGGCAATATTGTATTCAGTATGTTAAACGAAGTTAAGGAGAAAGAAAAAGCAGAGACAGTTCCGGCTGTAGATGAAAAAATGGTTATATCTGAGAAGAAATCAGTAGAACTTCAAAAGGAAAAAAACAGCAATTTATCAGTCACGATATTACTTGTGTTAGCTGCTGTTTTAATAGTTTATGGAATTTATAAACTAATGTTGAAGAAGAAATGATTTTCTTTACAGCATTTGCAGACGTTCTTTTATATATTGCTTTTTCTTATTTAGCAGGCTTTGTTGTATTGCAATTTATACCGGAAAACCGAAAACCATTGTTATCTAGCTCTAAAGTTTTGCTGTTAATCAGCACTGCTAGTATAGTCTTGCTATCTTTTGTCCCTGTTTATGAACTGGTTGTGTTTTTACAAAGCAGCCAAAGCCCAATCGAAGCGTATCAAACGGCGATTATGGAGTTTCGTATAGGACAAGGTTGGATGATTACTTTATTGCTTAGCGTTATTTTAGCAATTACAATTTACTTGAACGGAAATCGATACATCCAAGCATTATATGTTTTACTCCTTATTTTAACTGTCGGATTTTATAGTCACATTTCGACTATTGATCTATGGGTTGGTTTTGCTCTTCATTCGAGTCATATCCTTTTCATGTCGATTTGGACAGGCGTTTTGCTTCATGTCGCATGGTTTGCAAAAAACGAAGCCAATTGGCGTCCTTTTTTAACATGGTTTACCCCACTGGCTGTAATCTGTGTTGCAGGTGTAATTGCTAGCGGGATTGTCATTATGTTTTTTTTCGTAGCGCCTGCAGATTATGCAAATTCATGGGTCTTGCCTTATGGTCAGTTACTGTTGTTAAAGCATATCAGCATTATTCCAGTTCTTTTGGCGGCGATGATTAACGGATTTCTTAATAAGCAAAAAGAATTTCAAAAAACTTGGTTAAAAATTGAAAGTTTGCTGTTACTTTTTGTTTTTGTTTTCACGGCTTTTATGAGTAAACAAGCACCACCTCATGACGTTAACGATACACTGCGGATCGAAGGTGGTGGCTGGCTTATTGATAAGCTATCGGGACCTTTCTATATTCCCATCACTGCTGAGTTAGATGTGACATTAAACGGAACTTTACTAATGACGCTAAGTATTTTACTACTAATTGTCATGCTAGTAACTTTTTTCAAAAAAGCAAATGCTTGGTTTTCTCTCATTTTCAGTATTGGCTTTATTTGTTGCTTTTATATAGGGTTGATGATGAATCTCTCATTTTAATAAAGAACCAGCCAATCTTTTGAAGGTTGGTTTTTCTATAGGAAGGAGTGTGGGAATGGAGCGTTTAAAAGGAGTTTCTATGATATTGGTTGGAGCTATCATGTGGGGAGCCACAGGACCTTTAATGGAGTGGGTTATGAATAATTACGTTGTTTCGGTACCATTTATCATAACGTTGCGTCTAACGGTGGCGGGAGCTTTCTTACTCTTGTTCTTGAAGCTAAAAGGAGTCCGTATTACAGCTATTTTCCGCAATAAATTTTGGATTCGGCCATTGCTGATTTTTTCTTTGTTTGGCATGTTGGGTGCCCAATACAGCTTTGTTGCAGCGATCGAAGCAAGTAACGCTGTAGTGGCCACATTAATGCAATTTCTAGCGCCGGTCTACATTATTGTCTTTGTTTCCATAACGCATAAGAAATTACCACCTCTCTACCAAGTTGTTGGAATGTTAGGAACGTTGGCCGGTTTGTTTTTACTACTGACGAATGGAAAACCAGATCAACTGATTATTAGCGGAGAAGCGTTATTTTGGGGAGTTCTGGTGGGGTTAGCTTTCACTTTTTATACGCTATATCCTGCGCGTCTTATGCAGGAGTGGGGCGTATTACTAATTGTTGCATGGTCTATGCTTTTTGGCGGAATTTTCATAGGATTGATAAATCCATCCACATTTATTAATGAATTCGCGATTTTAGCAATACCTGCAGTCAGTGGTTCGATCTTAGGAATTATTATTTTTGGCACTGCCGCATTTGTATTGTTCCTTAGTAGTATGCGCTTTATTACACCCGTGGAGACAAGTATTTTGTCCTCTTTTGAACCATTGACGGCAATGGTCATCTCCATGTTTTGGTTTGGCCAAATCCTGTCTCCAGTTCAATTAGTGGGCGCACTGGCAATGTTAGTATTTGTTGGGTGGCTGTCCCTTGCTGGAAATCCAAAAAAGAAGAAAAAGAGAAGTAAAGTGCCTCAAGTTATCAACTAAAAAATAAAGATTTGAAGAAAAGCGACACCTTATTCAGGTGTCGTTTTTTTTGAATTGAGATAGAAATGCTATTCGATATCTGAAAATTGTGGCATACTATTTAGTACAAAGGTTCGGGTTTCGAAACATTTAGGAGGCATGCTCATGAAAACAGTTTTCTCTTATGCAAAACCATATAAATTTTATATTGTGATTGCACTTATTTTAATGCTGTTAGAGCTAATGGTAGAGTTAATGCAACCGTTAGTTATTGCAAGTATCATCGACAAAGGAATTGTCGCAAGAGACCAAGACGTCATCATCCAATTAGGGATTGTCCTTATGGCTCTTTCGGTAATAGCTTTTATTTCAGGAATCGTCAATTCCTATTTTGCAGCTCACGCATCTCAAAATTTTTCATTTGATTTGCGGCAAGCTGTTTATGGGAAAATCCAGTCTTTTTCATTGGCGATGTTCAATAAGTTTCCAGCGTCCGGACTTATTACAAGGCTAACAAGTGATGTGACATTGGTTCAACAAGTGTTGTACATGGGCTTACGAATTATGTTGCGGGCACCACTACTAGTTGTGGGAAGTATGATTATGGCATTTGTGGTCAATCCAAAATTGGCTTTATATTTAGTGATTGTCTTTCCATTTTTGCTCGCATTTTTATATATCATGGTTAAAAAAGGCGTCTCGTATTTTGGCTTTGTTCAAAAAAGACTCGATCGCGTCAACCGAATTGTCCAAGAAAACCTTCAAGCTGTACGCTTGATCAAAGCATATTTGCGTGGGAAATACGAAGCAAACCGTTTTTCTGAAGTCGCTGGAGATTTAAAAATGGATACTGTTAAAGCATTTCGGATTATGGAAATTATTTTGCCGATTTTATTATTTGGAATGAACGTTTCGTTGCTCGCAGTTTTGTGGTTTGGTGCTTTTGAAATTCGAGCAGGGGGAGCGCAAATTGGTGAATTGGTCGCAATCGTCAACTACGCGATGCGCATGACTGGTGCTTTCTCTATGTTTTCATTTATCATCATGATTTTTGCACGAGCGAAAGCATCTTCTGAACGCCTAGAAGAAGTGCTACTTGCAGATGATGGGCATGAGCAAGAAGACGTGGGAGAAAAAGAGGCTATTCAATTAGGAGAAGTTCGTTTTGACAAAGTGTCCTTTACGTATCCTGGTACAGATGAACCGGTATTAAAAAACATTTCCTTCGAATTAAAACCAAATGAAAAACTAGCAATTATGGGAGCGACCGGATCCGGGAAATCTACTTTACTGCAATTGCTGCCACGTTTTTATGATGCAACAAAAGGTACCGTTTCTTTACATGGCCGTGATGTGAACGAATGGTCAATGCGTGAACTGCGGAAAACGATTGGTATTGTTCCTCAACAATCGCTTCTTTTCACAGGAACGATTTCCAATAACCTATCTTGGGGGAAAGATGAAGTCGTCCAAGACGAGCTAGCGGATGCCGCGATTAAAGCGCAAATTCATGAAACTGTTGAGCGTTTTCCGAAAGGTTATTACACACGTGTTGGTCAAAAAGGTGTGAATTTATCAGGTGGGCAAAAGCAACGCTTATCCATTGCACGAGCTTTAGTTCGCAATCCGTCAATTTTAATTTTAGACGATAGCACCAGTGCGTTAGATGTTAAAACAGAAGGTGCATTGTGGGAAGAACTCGAACATGAACATGCGACTATGCTTGTGGTTACGCAAAAAATTCGAACAGCGATGAGAGCCGATCGAATTATATTGCTAGAAGATGGACAGATATCTGCGTATGGTACGCACGAACAACTCGTGCATAATTCAGAACTGTATCGTCAAATTGCAATGTCTCAACAAGAAGAGGAGGTTGATGAATATGTTTGATGCCATCCGCCGACCATTTGGCCATGAACCCATTTTGACTAAGGAAGATTTAATAAAAAAGAAAGATAAAAAAGACGAACGTGCGCAAAATTGGAAATCAACACTACTCAAAATTTGGAAATTAGTCGATGAGCAACGTTTTTTATTGATTGTCGTTTTAGCACTCGTATTTGTCAGCTCCGCAATGGCATTGCTTGGACCGTATTTAATCGGTTTTATCATTGATGAGTATATTGTTCCGCAAAACTTTAATGGTATGGGAATTGTCATCCTCTGGCTAATTGTCGTCTATATTGTCCATTCTGCTTCTTTGTATTTGCAAAATTTTTGGATGGTTGGGATTGCCCAACAAGTGATTTACCGTTTACGGACACGGCTTTTTTCACATCTTCAACGATTGCCTGTGACATTTTTCGATAAGCGGCAGCACGGTGAGTTGATGAGTCGCATGACCAATGATATTGAAAACGTCTCTTCTACATTGAATACATCTTTCATTCAAGTGTTTTCAAGTATATTAACTTTAACAGGTACAGCGATCGTCATGTTGACACTGAGTCCGTTGTTGACTTTATTAACGTTAATTATTATTCCACTCATGTATGTATCCATCCAATGGATTACAAAACGTACGAGTAGACTGTATAAAGAACAACAAAAAGCCATTGGTGAATTGAATGGCATGATTGAAGAAACCATTTCTGGCCAAAAAATTGTGAAAGCTTTTTCACAAGAACCGCGTGTGATGGAAGAGTTTCGCGAAAAAAGTGAAAACCTTCGACAGGCAGGATTTTGGGCGTGGACCTATGCTGGTTTTATACCAAAAGTCATGAATTTTCTAAATAACGGAAGCTTTGCAATTGTCGCGGGTGTCGGTGGGATCCTCGCTTTGAATGGCTCGGTGTCCATTGGCGTTATCGTTATTTTTACGGAGTATTCACGCCAATTCACACGTCCTCTAAATGATTTAGCGAACCAGTTTAATACGGTATTGTCAGCTATTGCAGGGGCGGAACGCGTTTTTGCCATTATGGATGAAACGGAAGAAAAAGATGATCAAGTGTTGAATGTTGAAAAAGAATTGAAAGGTGAAGTGGTTTTCGACCAGGTTTCATTTAAATACGAAGGGGCAGAAGAAGACTGGACTATTCACGATGTTAGTTTCACGGTTGGCATTGGTCAAACAACGGCATTAGTTGGAGCAACCGGAGCGGGAAAAACAACCATCATGCAATTATTGGCACGTTTTTATGACGCCAATAGAGGGGAGATTCGGTTGGATGGTTTGCCGATTGCTTCCATGCCACGTGAAACATTGCGTAAACAAATTGCTTTTGTGCTACAAGATCCATTCTTGTTCGAAGCGACAGTTAGTGAAAATATTCGATACGGTAAACTAGACGCAACGGATGAAGAAGTGATAGAGGCTGCAAAAGGTGCTAACGCACATGAATTTATCGAAAAGCTACCAAATGGTTACGATACGATTCTTACAGGCGATGGTTCGATGATTAGTCAAGGTCAGAAGCAACTGCTGTCTATTGCACGCGCACTTATCGCAGATCCGGTTATTCTATTGCTAGACGAAGCGACGAGTAGCATCGATACGGTCACAGAATTGAAAATCCAAGAAGCATTAGAACGACTTATGGCAGGGCGGACAAGTTTCGTTATCGCGCATCGACTGAATACTATTCGAAAAGCTGATTTGGTGCTTGTGATGGAGATGGGGAAATTAGTAGAGTCTGGTACGCAGCAACAACTACTAGATAAAAAAGGGATTTACGCTACCATGCTAGCTGAAGCTAAATTATAATATGAGGTCTGTTCCAGTTTATATGGAACGGACCTTTTTCTTTATTTTCTTAGCGCCACTCTTTCATGCGGTATGATAGGATAAAAATACCGAATGATTTTAACGTGTAGATAAAAACGTATTCGAACAAGATCAAGTTAATAGGAGGTAGCAAAATGGATTTATCTTTATCAATCAGTTCATTTCCGATAGATGAGCAAACAGTTAACGATATGACAGAATTGCTAGTAGGGCTATCCGCTGAATCTAAAACAGTGCTGCATCCGTCTCTTTGGAGAGGAGCGGATTCAAGAGGATTTGCGGTACTTGCTTATACAGAACAAGATGAATTAATCGGTTTTGCATCAGCGGCAGATATGGTGGGGTTGCATCATTACGAATGGTCACTATATGTCCATCCAGATTACAGACGTTTGTCACTTGGCACGGCTTTAGCAGATGGCATTTCGCATGGCTTAGCGCAACGTCAGGCAGAAAGTGAATTAGTAGCGTTTGTTAATGATGTTGAAATTTCAGGTTTCATGGAGAGTTTAGCGTACGATCTTGATTTTCATGAAATTCTTCTGTCAGCAGAACCGTTATCAAAAAGCGAACTGCCGAATGATTTAACAATCGCTCCTTTCGCAGGACAAGCTGAAAAATTAACTGAGCTATTAACATCTGCATTTGATGACACGATTTTACCGATTTTAGAACATAATATGGTGGACCCCGAAAGAGAGATATGGCTGCTTCAAAAAGATCAACAACTGCTCGCAACGGCCACACTCGTTGAAGAAGAGAAAGTTTTATGGATTACCGCATTTGCAGTTCACCCGGATCATCAAGGCAAAGGGTATGGCAAACAACTACTGAAATGGTGCCGAGAATTGGCACATGAACGCGCACTAAATTCGGTGTATCTTGATGTTGAAACGGATAACCAAGCATTGCACGTATACGAGAAATCTGGATTTGTCCGAATACAAACCGTTTCTTATTGGAAGTCTAAAACGGATTGATCAAACCAAACTAGTATTGATTAAACAAAATGAACCGTATGCAGAATAGGTAAAAGTGAGATTAGCAGAGGCAAAGCCGAGGTTAAACGGAGTGACATTAATGAACAACTACGAAAATGGTCAAAATATCGCTGCAGCAACAGAAAAAAACATTCGTACTGATTTTAAAGAAAGCATGACGTATGGTGATTATCTTCATCTAGATAAGCTATTAACTGCACAGGACGGTGTTAGCGGACATCACGATGAAACTTTATTCATCATCATTCACCAAGTATCAGAACTATGGATGAAGTTGATTTTGCATGAGCTGCAATCGGCAATTGATCACATTGAAAAAGACGATCTTCAGCCCGCGTTCAAGCAATTGGCAAGAGTATCGCGCATTCAGTCACAAATTATTCAAGGCTGGGATGTCTTGTCGACATTAACACCTGCAGAGTATATGGAATTCCGTGATGATTTAGGAAATGCTAGTGGATTTCAATCTTATCAATACCGAATGATTGAATTTGCGCTTGGCTATAAAACAAAACATGTCTTGAAAATTTATGAAAAAGATGCCCCGCTTCACGCAGAATTGGAGAAAGCATTTAATGCACCTGGTCTGTATGACGCAGCGATTCAAAAACTGGCGAGAAGTGGATTTACTATTGATAAAGACGTTTTAGAGCGAGACGTTAGCATGGTTTATGAATCCAATGAAAGTGTCCGTGAAGCTTGGAAAACCGTTTACCGTGATGTAGATACGTATTGGGAGCTGTATCAACTAGCAGAAAAGCTAGTGGACATTGAAGATTGGCTTCAACAATGGCGTTTCCGTCACATGAAAACAGTAGAGCGGATTATCGGATTTAAGCAAGGAACGGGCGGCTCTTCTGGCGTGAATTATTTGAAAAAAGTGCTTGATCAATATTTCTTCCCGGAACTATGGGAAATACGAACGGATATTTAGGAGGGGTTTTGTGAAAATTTATGCTCATAGAGGTTGCTCGGGGTCATACCCTGAAAATACACTAGCAGCCTTTCGTGCAGCGGCAGAATTGCCAATTACTGGTGTGGAAATTGATGTTCACTTAACTAAAGATGGTGAAATTGTCGTTATGCACGATGAAAAAGTGAATCGGACAACTAATGGAAAAGGCTATGTAAAAGAATTAACATTAAAAGAGTTAAAACAACTAGATTGTGGTTCCTGGTATTCTGAAGAATGGAGCGAGGAAAGGATTCCTACGCTAGATGAAGTATTCGATGTATTTGAAAATACCAACCATCGTTTAAACATCGAAATAAAATCAGATGTCTTTCCGTACGATGGCTTGGCTGATAAGGTAATCGACTTGGCTGCAAAGCGCGGGTTTAGAAATCGAATCTTACTGTCCTCTTTTAATCACGAAGATATTCAATCTGTCGTACAAGGCAAACAAGTGGAAAGTGCTATTTTAACCTTTGAAGTGCTAGTAGATGTCTATGATTATGCACGCGTCATTGGGACAAAGCGAATTCATGTTTCTTTGCCATCAGCTTTTAGAAAAATGACAACTGACGCTTTGCGAAAAGGCGCCATTGTTTATGTTTACACGGTCAATGACGTTAATTATGCAGAAGAACTACAAAGAATTGGTGTTCATGGCATCTTTACAGATTATCCAGAAAAAATGCTGGCACATTTCGCATAGAAAAGACGCGTCGAGTTTCCGACGCGTCTTTTTGTTTTACCATTTCGCATAATAATCATCGATAGAACCAAGAAGCTGTGTAATCTTCAGCTTTTTACCATCAGAATAACGAACATAGCCATTATAGTAGCCGAATAATTGATGGATTTCTGATTTGATAAGGCGGACATCGGTTTTTGATGTGCGCTCAAAAAAGGGAGAGAAAGTCAGTCTAACATCATCAGAGAATTTGCTATGAATCAGCCACGGTTTTTTATAATTTTCCCGGTCGTAATGAAACAAAACATCTTCATGAATCTTTGTCATTTTACCATTAACGAAAAAAGCGTTTTCTGTCATGCCAGTGCCATCGGTCCATTTTCCACCTAAATTTAAACCAATCACTTTTCCAAGCGAACGCTGCGAAGCCATGGCCCAATTCCAATGAGATTCTCGTGGCAAAACGCCTCGCCCATAGTCTAATACGGCAAAACTATCGACTTTCTCAAACTCAAAACGTTGGGTGCCGATTTTTACCATGCCACTTAC
Source organism: Planococcus halocryophilus (assembly GCF_022489025.1). Classification (GTDB taxonomy): domain Bacteria; phylum Bacillota; class Bacilli; order Bacillales_A; family Planococcaceae; genus Planococcus; species Planococcus halocryophilus_A. The sequence goes on from NZ_JAKVTG010000004.1 coordinate 221,472, forward strand.
AGGAAGAGAGTTATGCTTAGCGGAAAATTGGAAGGTTTGACGATTCCAAGGAACAACGACATTTAAAGATTCGTGATCTGGAGGGTGAGAAATGACCAGTATGGCTTCTAAATCCTCACCATCAAATTCTTTTACACTAACAGTTAAATGTGTGGCGTCTTGACTATATACAGATTCGATTGTCATTGTATCACTTCGGAAGTAGCAAGGATCCAATACGTTTTCGGATAGTTTCACATGTCTCGTAAATGGAAGCACAACGGTTTTCTCATAAAAACGTTGCGTCTCATAATTTAAGAAATAAACAAAACAGACGGTCGCATAGTCTAAGTGAGAAATGGTGGCCGAAAACAAAATTTCATCTCCAAATACGCACCAATAATTCCACTTCTTTTTACGCATAAAGTTTCCACGCAAATTGCTTTCTACCAATGGCTGCTTGGCATACCCAATAGCATTCGGATTTAATTGGCCTTTTGCATCACAAAGTTTTACAAATTCAGTAAGCTCTCGTTCAACATGTTGCATTAAATCCACCTCACGGTTAATCTTCTCCTCTTATTGTATCAGAACAAAACGAGAATATCCGTTGGGACCATTGTATTCGTGCTGAAAGTCTGAAAAATAAAATAAGTGATATGTCTTAAGTCTCTAATATGTGTTAGAAAGTTTCTTTTCTCCAAAGAAATGCGATTGTGCCTTCTCCTGCATGAACGGCAAGTGAAGAACTTAAATCACCGATTAAAATATCTGCTTCAGGAATTTCTTTTAATACTTCCTGTTTTAAATTTTCAGCTTCTTTCAATACATTACCATGCATAATTTGAAAGCGTTGCACTCCAAATTCTGCATGATCTTTTTTTGCGTGATTGATTAAATACTGAATGGCTTTTTTATGTGAACGAACTTTATCGATAGGCTGTAGCTCGCCTTCAGGAGTAAGTTGAACAATAGGTTTAATCTGCAGCAAACTTCCTAAATAATATTGAGCACCGCTCATGCGTCCACCTTTATAAAGTTGAGTCAAATTGCCGATTAAAATATAATTCCGGAAATTTTCCGTTTCTTTCGCCAGCTTTTGCGCGATTTCTTCTGCTGAGTGTCCTTGTTCTTGAAGTTTAAGCCCCCGTTCAATCAAGCCAGATAAGCCGTAAGACAAGGCTAGTGAATCGATCGTATAAACTTTGAATTCGCTCATTTCAGCACCAGCAGTAGATGAAGCGATAGTTCCGCTAAGTTTTGCAGAAGCATGGACAGCAATTGCACATTCATACTCTTCTTTTAGTTGATCATACAACTCTGCAAACTTTCCTGCAGAAGGCTGGGAGGTCTTAGGAAAGGTAGTAGATGCTTTAATGCGTTTATAAAGTTCTTCGTTCGTTAAATCCACACCATCGTCTATAAACTCTTCTGTACCAAAATGAATGTTCAAAGGAACAACATACACATCCGGATGAGCTTTAAACTCTTCTGTCACGAAACCGGTCGTATCGATAATCCAAGCAATTGGTTTTTTCATAAAATACCCCTATCTTTTAGAATAATTAGAATACAAAAACTATACCACGGATAATATTCTAGCGGTAGTGTGAGCTTTGTAAACGGTTTATCTTTAATGGGAAATCAACGAAACCGGCTATTGAATGATTCTTGGATGTCGAATTTATGTTTAATAACAATAATAATAATTGCCATAACAAGCGGCCAGACGACAATCCAAACTTGAAGAATGAACGCCATGATGATAAATCCAGCAAAACTTGCTAACATCGATAAGGTTGCGCTTTTTAACCAAGGATAAAAGGCGAAAAATAAGATGAACATAGCTAAAAACAGATCAGGCGTTAAACAAAAGCTTACACCGATAAAAGTAGCAATTCCTTTGCCGCCGCGGTATTTAAGCCAAAAAGGGAATAAGTGGCCGATAATAACAGCGAAACCGGCAACCGCTATTGCCCAAATGGAAAAGTCGAAAAAGAAGCCAATCCAGACAACTAATGCTCCTTTTCCTGCGTCTCCAAGAAAAGTCAGAAGAAAGGCCGATTTTCCAAGAATGGCACCCGCATTTCTGGCGCCAAGATTGCCGCTACGTTGTTGCCGCAAATCAACACCTTTCCATCTACCAATCCACCAAGCCGTCAGTAAATTGCCGATAAAATAGGATACTAACCAGTAAACAATCATAAAGAGCCTCCAGTTTTAAAATCACAACAAAATTTAAGGCCTTCCCTACATATGGGAAGGCCTTTATAGGAAAGATTAGTTTAACTCAGCTACTTCGAAAAGATAGTCGCTAATAACACGAAGGCCTTTATCGAAATTTTCAAGGTGGAAATGTTCGTTTGGTGCATGGAAATTTTCAGATGCTAAACCAAAGCCCATTAAGACAACAGGTAAACCTAAAATTTCATCGAATGCAGCAACAATCGGAATTGACCCACCCATTCGTGTAAATGCAGTCGGCACGCCGTATACTTTTTCATAAGAACGACCAGCTGCTTGAATAGCAGGGTGGTCAAAAGGTGTTAAGAACGGTTTGCCCTTATCAAACTCAGTGATTTCAACAGATACACCAACAGGTTTATGGGATTCAACATGTGCTTTTAGTTTTGCGACGATATCATCTGGGTCTTGGTTTGGTACTAAACGACAAGTGATTTTTGTGCTGGCTTCCGCAGGTAAAACAGTTTTAATGCCTTCTCCTGAGAATCCACCGGTAATGCCGTTAACTTCAAGTGTTGGACGGATCCAAGTACGTTCGACGAAGGAATACCCTGTTTCGCCAAAGTCTTCAGAAATACCAATTTCTTTTTTCTCATGTTCTAAGTCAAACTCAAGCGCTGCAAATTCTTCACGTTCTTTGTCGGAAACTTCTAGTACGTCGTCATAAAAACCTTCTACTTGGATTAATCCCTCTTGATCGCGGAACGATTGCAAAATTTCTACGATGGCATGCAATGGATTTTGAACAGCACCACCATATAAGCCAGAGTGCAAATCGCCTTTTGGTCCTTTAACATCGATTTGGATACCAGCAAGACCACGTAACCCGTAACATACTGCAGGACGACCAGGACCTTGCATCCCTGTATCAGAAATAACGATAACATCAGCTTTTAATAATTCCTGATTTTCTTCTACGTATTTTGGAAGGTTCGGGCTGCCGATCTCTTCTTCACCTTCAATGATAAATTTAACGTTAACCGGTAATTCCCCGTTTAACTGTAATAACGCTTCAATTGCTTTAACATGCATATAGACTTGTCCTTTATCGTCACTCGCGCCGCGTGCATACAATTTATTTTCGCGCACTTGCGGTTCAAAAGGAGCGGACTCCCATAGGTGAAGAGGATCTACGGGTTGCACATCGTAGTGGCCATATACCAGTACTGTCGGTTTGCCTTCTGCATGGAGCCAGTCCGCATAAACAACTGGATGTCCTTCAGTTTCATCGATTTTCACATTTTCTAGTCCTGCTTTTTCTAAGGCGATGACTAACCATTCTGCACCTTTTTGCATATCTTCTTTATGCTCGGATAAAGAACTAACTGAAGGAATGCGTAAAAATGTTTTTAACTCTTCTAGATGCGTTTCCCGGTTGTTTTTAAAATATTGGTCTATTGCTTGAGCATTCATCAAGATCCCTCGATTCGGTATATTTGTGGTTGAAAAAATTATAACATACCAGGTTTTGGTTTTCGACAAGGGGAAATTGGCTATGGTATAGTGTTTACTACGGAAAGAGTTCGTAAAATTATGTGTTTATGACACTGGAGGAAATAAAATTGTTTATAGCATTAGGAATCTTTTTAATCATGTCGTTTTTCTTATCAGGAAGCGAAACGGCATTAACTGCGGTAAATAGGATGAAGGTCCATCTTCGCGCGGAGCAGGGTGATGCCAAGGCGCAGAAACTGCAGAAGTTAATTGCGAAGCCGGACCGAATGATTACGACAATTTTAATCGGTAACAATATTGCTAACATCATGCTACCGACATTGGTAACGATGATTGCCATTTCGAGAGGATGGGAAGTTGGTGTTGCCACTGCCATATTAACAGTGGTGCTTATTATTTTTGGAGAAGTTTTGCCGAAAACAATTTCAGCAACATTTGCCGACAAAGTAGCTTATATCGTTTTCCCAGTCATCAGCTTTTTAGTGGTGATCTTATTGCCGTTAACTTGGCTATTGGCGCAATTCACCAATGTGTTTATTCGCATCATTTCCAAAGGTACAGTAAAAGAAGCGACCATGACAAAAGAAGAATTGCGTACGATGGTTGATATTGCCTCTACAGAAGGTACGTTTGAAGAAGAAGAGTCGGAACGCATTAAAGGGGTTCTGGACTTTCCTCATAAAGATGTATCAGACGTTATGTCCACTCACCGTACAGATACGGTAGGGATTTCTATTGACTCAACATATGAGGAAGTTCGGGATTTAATTTTGGATTCTTCTTATACCCGTTATCCTGTTTATGAAGAAAGCATGGACAATGTCGTTGGGTTATTTTATTCGAAGAAACTTATTGAATGGTCGATGAATCCAAACTTGACCTTAGAAGAATTGATGGACGATAACCCATTATTCGTTGTGCAATCTGTAAGCGTTGAAAAAGTCTTTAAAATGATGATGGCGAAGAAAAAACATATGGCTGTTATTCTCGACGAATACGGCGGCACGCTCGGAATTGTCACGCATGAAGACATTATTGAAGAAATGATTGGTCAAGATATCGAAGATGAAACCGATGAAGAAGATGATGAACTAGTTTTTGAAATGACGGACGAAGTATTGTCTTGTCACGGTCGTCTAGAAATCGAGGATGTAAACGACATGTTCAACGTAGAAGTGCCTAATGACCACGATACCATCGCCGGCTTTGTCATGCAGCAGTTAGGGCATGTGCCAGACGAAGGTGAAGAGTTCACATACGAAAACCTTCACGTAGAAATCAACGAAATGGACCGAAACCGAATTGTCCGTTTAACCATTACCAAAAAAGATGAAAAAGAAGAAGAAGTATTAGCTTAGTAACTTGCCTGTCTCCGGACAGGTATTTTTTTTTGGTAAATAATAAAAAGTTCCCTTTATTACACAATTGTAAGGGGAATGAAAGTAGAAGCGATAGAGTGAAAGGTGCAACTCCGTCACTATAAGGTTATAAGAGAAAGCGGAAGCGACATTGGCTTCGCTCGATAAATATAATAGACGGAGGCACGATCATGGAAACGTTATATACAGAATACAATCGCTATATCTACCATTTATGTTTAAAACTAACGCGCAATAAAGCGGAAGCTGAAGATTTGATGCAAGAAGTTTGGTTGAAAGTAGTACGATATGAGTCTTCTATTGCCGAAGTAGATCATGTTAAAGCGTGGTTAACAACAATCTGTATGAATACATTCCGTGATCGTTACCGTAAAAATGTAAGACGTAGCAAGCACTTGATTCAACAGCCAGAAGGCTTGGATGTTTCGTTGCTAGACTTGATTCCTTCAGATTCAGCAGGTGTATCTGAAATACTAGAAACACAAGATGTCTCTGTTATGATTCGCCATAAAATTGCAGAGCTAGACACGATTTACCGTACGACAATTTTGTATTTTTATGTCCATCAATATTCATTAATTGAAATTGCAGATGTCATGAAAGTATCGATTGGCACTGTGAAATCGCGCTTGTTCCGAGGCAAACAACGGTTAAAAGATATGTTAATGGACGATGACCGAACTCGTGAATATGTAGTAGCAATGTAAAAAAAGCAACCGATTTTTCGGCTGCTTTAAAACATAGACAAAAGAGGTGTTGGAATGAGTTTATTCCAATACCTCTTTTTTGAATAAATGAAGTGTATTTTGTAATCTTGTTCATCAACTCACAGCTTTAGGTAAGGTTATGGCGAGAATATAAGAAGCTGTTTCCAAACTTGAGATAACAGAACTCTACACTAGCAGAGACGCGTCCATAGGGTAGGCGAAGCTAGAAGATAAATGGTCTTCCTGGCTTCTTGCAGGAGCGATTCGTTTCTAACAAAAAACTATTTTTCGTCTTTTTTTTGTGTTAAAAATTTTATGACGGTTTTGTTCTTCTACTGGTTATAATGGACTGAAGGGGGCAGGATTATGAAAAAGAAAAAATCTCAAAATTGGAGTAAGAAAAAGAGGGTTATTATGGGTATTATTGGGATTCTTGCATTCCTTTATATCTTAGTGATCGTTTGGCAAACTTTTAAACCTTTGCCTGAAGGGGTTTCAAGTAAAGGTGATCTTCATAAAGTAGAACAAGTGGACATGTTTTATGATTTGTCTTATGCACAAGATAGAGAAGGTACAGAAACTGAAAGTGAATTGCGGATATTTAAAGAAATCTATAACATGATCGACCAAGCTGAAGAGTTTATCGTCATCGATCTTTTTCTTTTTGATAATTATAACGACTTGGACACGGATTTCCCTGCAGTAGCGGAAACGTTGACGAATCATCTACTCGACAAAAAAGCAGGAAATCCAGATATGCCAATTTACTTTATTACAGATCCCATTAATATCGGCTATGGCTCTTACGAAAGCCAGTTTTTAGATACATTAGAACAAGCAGGCGTCGAGGTAATCATTACTGATTTGGACAAATTGCGTGATTCTACGCCGCTGTATTCCGGTCTCTACCGTGTCATTTTCCAATGGTTTGATGCAGGAGGTAACGGGTGGATACCAAACGGCATGTCGAGTGATGCATCTGACTTAACTTTATCTTCTTATCTCAAAATGATGAACATTAAAGCCAATCACCGAAAAGCAGTTATTACTGAAAAAGAAGCCATCATCAGTTCAGCCAATCCTCATAATGCGAGTGGTTTGCATGGCAATATGGCATTTAAAGTTAGTGGACCTGTGATCAATGATATTCTTGAAGCTGAAGAAGCGGTATCTCGCTATTCAGGTGGACCGGATTTCCCGAGAATTGAAGCTGCAGAACAACAAGGAGACTATCAAGTACAATACTTGACCGAACGCAAAGTATTAGATGCCTTGCTATCAGATATCGAAAAAACAGCAGAAGGCGATTCAATCCGCCTTGCTATGTTCTATATTGCAGAAAGCAGTGTTGTCCGTGCTTTGACGGATGCAGCTAATCGCGGAGTGGACGTTCGTCTAATACTAGATGCCAATGAAAATGCCTTTGGTACTGAAAAAACAGGTTTGCCAAATCGACCAGTAGTTCATGAAATGTTAGCAGAGTCAGAAGATCGGATACAAGTGCGTTGGTATAATGCAATCGTTGGACAATTCCACACCAAATCAATCATGATTCAAACATCAGACGAAACGGTGGTTATGGGTGGATCGACGAACTACACAGAACGAGCATTTAATGATTACAATATGGAAAGTACGATTCGTATTTTAGCTCCGAATGACAGCGAATTAACAGGAGAGATGACGACTTATTTTGACCGACTGTGGAACAATGAAGATGCGCTTTACACATTAGATGTGGAAGAATATCAAGATGACTTTACTTTTTGGCAACGTGGAATTTACGGTTTCCAAAAATTATTCAAATTGACGACCTATTAATAAAAAAAGGGCTATCCTCAAAAGTCATTTTCATGACCTTTAGGAATAGCCCTTTTCTAGTTTAAGCTTCTTCTGGTTTTCCAGCTGCAATCCATTCTTCTACATTCCAGACTTTCGTTGCTAGTCCTTCGTAAAAATCAGGTTCGTGACTTACTATAACAATCGTGCCTTTGTAAGCTTGCATTGCACGTTTAAGTTCAGCTTTTGCATTGATGTCCAAGTGGTTGGTCGGCTCATCGAAAATTAGCCAATTGCTTTCTTCCATCATCAATTTGCAAAGACGAACTTTAGCTTGTTCCCCGCCGCTCAAGTGTGTCATCGGACGAGAAATATGTTCATTTTTCAATCCTGTGCGAGCAAGTGCCCCTCGGACTTGACCTTGGTCCATACTCGGATAAGCTGACCAAATTTCATCAAGTGGGGTATGCGTTGGTGCTTTTACTTCTTGTTCAAAATAGCTAGGCGTCAAATATTCTCCACGAAGAACATCGCCTTCAAGAGGTTTGATTTTGCCAAGCATTGTTTTAAGGAGCGTCGATTTACCAACACCGTTCATGCCCACAAGCGCAATTTTTTCACCGCGTTCTATCATAAACGTCAACGGTGGTAAAAGTGGCTTGTCATAGCCAATTGATAGAGCTTCTGCTTCTACAACATAACGACTCGGGCTGCGTGTTTCTTTAAAAGCAAATTGCGGTTTTGCTGCAATTTCGGGTTTTTCAATGCGATCCATACGGTCTAATTGTTTCTGGCGTGACTTAGCACGGCCAGTAGTAGACGCACGAGCTTTATTTTTCGCGATAAAAGTTTCGGTTTTTTTAATCATGTCTTCTTGTTTTTCATATGCTTCTAAATGTTGCTTTTTGCTCAATTCAGCAAGCTCTATGAATTTTTCATACGTCGCCGTATAGCGGGTTAGGCGTGAGAATTCCAAGTGGAAAATAACGTCAGTAACGCTGCTCATAAATTCTGTATCATGTGAAATCAATAAGAATGCATGCGGATAGTTTTTCAAGTAATTGACGAGCCATTGAATATGCTCTTCATCCAGATAGTTAGTCGGCTCATCTAGTAGCAAAACTTTTGGTTTTTCAAGAAGTAACTTTGCTAGTAATAGCTTAGTACGTTGTCCACCCGAAAGAGCTTCTACGTTACGTTCAAGTCCAATTGCATCGAGACCTAAACCGCGAGAAATTTCTTCAACTTTGCCGTCTAATGTGTAAAAATCTCCAGCGTCCAAAGCGTCTTGCGCTTCAGCCATCTGCTCAAGTAATTCTTCTAAACGATCAGGGTCCGCATCGCCCATTTGCATTGCGATATCATTCAATTCAGCTTCTTTTTTATAAAGAGGCAAGAAAGCATCTTGAAGAGTTTCGCGAATCGTGCGTCCTGGCTGCAGCTGGGTGTGCTGATCTAAGTAACCATAATGTGTCCGTGGCTGCCACTCTACGCGTCCATCATCGTGAATGATTTTGCCTGTTATAATATTCATCATTGTCGATTTGCCAACGCCGTTAGCTCCAACTAATCCAACATGTTCACCTTCGACTAAACGGAACGAGACATCGTTAAAAAGTGTCCGATCCCCGAAAGTGTGACTTAAATTTTCTACTGTTAATAAACTCATTTAATAAATTCCTCCATTATCATAAAAAAAACCGCGGTTACAGATCCGCGAGTTTTTTGTTTAATTCCGCAAGTTGTAGTTCCATTTTTTCTAACCGTAATTCTGCTTTCTCCACCATGCCGGCGTGTCCAGTCGTCTCTAGTTTCTCGATATCACCTTGATGGCGCACGTAATCCATTTTCAGTTCAGCAATCGCATACTCCAATTCCTGTTTGTTCACAAAATCACCCTTAATTTTCTATCATTGTAACACAATAACGTAAAAATTGAATGCTTTACGATTTTCATTCAGTATATAATACCTGTATAATTCCATAAAAGAAACTAAAGGAAGTGATGCGCTATCGACAGCTTATTGTTCGACTTAATGCTAATAATTTTTCTGGGAGTGCTCTCCCAATGGATCGCCTGGCGTCTTCAGTTTCCAGCCATTGTTCTGATGTCGATTGCGGGACTTCTTGTTGGTCCAATTTTTGAAGTGATTCACCCCGCTGAAAGTTTCGGTGAATTATTTAATCCTTTTATTTCATTAGCAGTTGCCATCATTCTATTTGAAGGTAGTTTAAATTTGAACTTTAAGGAAATCCGCACGTTTGGGAAGCCGATTTTACGAATCGTCACCTTAGGTGCATTTATCGCTTGGATTGCCGGTTCTTTTGCCGCGCATTACATCGCAGGATTATCGCTTGGTGTAGCATTTGTAATTGGTGGTTTGTTTATCGTAACAGGACCGACCGTCATTTTACCAATGCTGCGTCAAGCAAAATTAAAATCACGTCCAGCCGCTATTTTGAAATGGGAAGGCATTGTAGTCGATCCTTTTGGCGCTTTGCTTGCATTATTTGCATTTCAGTTTGTGTTGTTTGCCATTGGCGATGAAACCGCAGCCGCATTTGGCTTGTTTTTCTTAGCTTCTTTGTTTGCTGTAGCACTAGGGGCCGGGGCAGGAATGTTAATGGGAATGATGTTCGAGAAAGGGCAAGTGCCTGAATTTCTAAAAGCGCCAATGGTTTTTGGCATTGTTTTGCTGATTTTTGTTATTTCCGATATTGTTATGCACGAAACAGGCTTGCTAGCGGTAACCGCAATGGGGATGGTCATGGCCAATATGAAAATTGCTTCGATCAATGACATGCGCCATTTCAAAGAAAATATTTCAGTGTTGTTAATTTCTAGTATTTTCGTAATGCTGACGGCTTCTTTAAGTCTTGATGTATTGATCGGAATTTTCAATTGGGAGATTGTTTCATTCGTATTGGCGATGTTATTTATTGTTCGTCCACTATCGATTTGGCTATCAACAATTGGTACCGACATGACCATACAAGAAAAAACCTTAGTTGGTTGGATTGCGCCACGCGGTATTGTGGCATTAACAGTGTCAGGTTATTTTGCAGGTGTCTTGCTTGAAGCTGGATTTGAGGATGCAGAACTGCTGACGGCTTTAACTTTTGCACTGGTTTTCTCAACAGTAGTTGTTCATAGTTTCACAATTGGATGGGTAGGCAAGAAACTCGGTCTTGTTGCAGCTGAAGATCCAGGCGTTATCATTATTGGAGCGAGCCGATTTGCAACGAGACTAGGAAAAGTGTTAGCAGAATTTGAAAAAGGCGTCTTGATCATCGATTCTTCTTGGGGTCGTTTACAAGAAGCGCGCCAAAATGGATTGAAAACGTATGCGGGAGATATTCTCTCAGAGCATACGGATTATGAAGTGGATTTAACGCCGTATGAGACGATGCTTGTTGCTACAGGAACGGATTCTTATAATGCACTTGTCGTCAATAACTTTGTTCCAGAAATGGGGCGTGCGAATCTTTATCAAACTGCGATTCATGAAGGAGATCCGGATGATTTTCATGCTTCGTTAAGCGGACGAACTTTATTTGGCGAAAAGTGGAATATTCATGAGCTAGAGTGGAAAGCAGAAGAAGGCTACACGATGCGAAAAACCCAGTTGACGGAACAATTTAGTTACGAAGATTTCAAAGTGAAATGGGCGGAAGATACCATTCCGTTATTTGTATACTATTCGCAGGGGAAAATTGAATTTTTTGCAGAAAACAATAAACTCGAGCCAAAAGCTGGAGACACGATTGTCAGCTTTACTGCAACTGCTCCAGAATCTGAGCGGACTCAGGAACGTCTAGAAAGCAAGCGTACGAAAAACGGTTCTCAGACTAAAGAATGAAATCTCTCTCTCAAAAGTAATTTCGGTACGTATTGTGAAACAGGGTTTGTTATGATGAAGACAAACAGGGTATTGCGATGCTGCTTGCAAGAATGCAGTTAATAGCAAGAACGTATTTTGAGGAGGACAAGAGAGTATGAAAGTTTTATTAGTAGACGGCACGATCATCGGTAGCAAAACCGGTGCCATTCTAGAACAGATCCAAGTTTATATCAATGAAACAAATCCCGAAATCGAATTGAAATTGATGAAGTTAGCTGATTACGATCATCAGTTTGTTGATGGGCGTCCGCTAGGTGAATACAATGACAGCATGCAAGAAATCGTTCGTCGCTTTGAAGAAGCAGATGGCTATATCATCGCAACACCGATTTTCCAAGGATCTATTCCGGGTGTGCTGAAAAATACATTTGATATGCTTCACCCACGCACGATGCGTTACAAACCAGTATCGATTGTCGCAAACGGTGGCACGTATCAGCATCACTTAGTCATCGAAAATCAGTTGAAGCCAATTCTAGATTACTTCCGCTGTCTCGTAACGCCAAACTATGTTTACACGCATACGAGCCATTTTGATGGAACTAATACAATTGTGAGCGAAGACGTTCACAACCGCCTGCGCGAATTGGCCCGTGTTTTCGTGCAATACGCTGAAATGAGCAAGCATTTATCGAAAGAAACATTGGATAATCATTAATTTGATGAAAGAAGAAACCTCCCGGATGCGGGAGGTTTCTTCTTTTTGGATTTTATTTGAAATGGATTTAGGTTTTATTCCATTAATAGGGCTTACTGTCGAGATGAGACGAAATACTGTCGGAATCGGGTGAAATACTGTCCGAATTCAATCAAATACTGTCCAAATCACGAAAATACTGTCGGAGCGCTAAAACGCCTCCGGAATCACATACTGCCGATCTTTAAAACTGCCGTGATATGCCATTTTCGAGCTCGCTAATAGCTTTGAAGCGATTGAGGGAGACATAATTCCTGTAAAGTCGCGAAATTCTCTGCTGCTGATAGTCGTTTTGACCAAAGTGCGATATTGCCTCAGCGCATCAAGATGCGCGAGAGGATCAAAGTGCTGGCAAGCATTGCAACGCCATTTCCCACCACGATAATGGAGCAAGAAATTTGGACAATTGGGGCATAAGACGCCAGGTGGAAATGAATCCGTAAGTCCAAGTGACGCAAATGGTTTTATTGAATGAAGCGCAAGTAAGTTTTGGGCCAGTGACTCTGTTTTTCTCTGAGATAATACATCGTGCGGGTGAAGAATCAATAATTGTTCCATGAGGTGTGGTAGTCCAGATGACTGAATCATGATGCGACTTCCTGCGCGAGATTGAATCACAGACGATGGGTACGTAAAAATGATGGCGCCGACAACAGGCAGCTGGATGCGTTGCTTGAGTAAAAATTGTTCCAGCCATTTTTCGTGGCGGCGCAATTGATCGTCTGGATTGTTCATGCCATCAATGCTGCCGTCTTTATTGGTTCTGGAAAATTGCCTCAAAGTAGGATCGAAATTGAGTAAGCCGGAAATGCTTTTGATTTCCAAAGCCAATACAAATCGACTAGTCACAAGAACACTATCAATTTGATGGGAAGACTTCTCTTTTTGGATGAATAAGTCATGGATGAAATAATGCGGTAACGAGAGGTCGATTTCGTGCCAAAAGGAGTCTACGCGCAATTCGCCGTGATATCCGGCGGTGATGCGACGGAGCTTTTCAGTCCAGTGGGGATATTGGGGGTGGACGGTGGGCATTCGTTGAAGCAAACTTTCCAGCTGGAAAATTTCAGAAGGTTTCGTGCGTGTTTTAATGATCAATCGATCCTCTCCTTTATGTGAAATTACTTTAAATATAGCTAGAATTTGCGTGCTGTGCAAGAGGAATTTGAAGTTAATGGAAGTACTGTCGGGAATGGGTGAAATACTGTCGGAATTGGTTAGAATACTGTCCGAATTCCATCAAATACTGTCCAAATCACCAAAATACTGTCCAACGCCCAAAACCTCTCTCAAAAGCCAGTCCAAGCAGAAAATGTTACAATAATCACAGTAGAAATGAGGGTGAATATAAATGAAATCAATCGTTTTAGCAGAAAAGCCATCTGTTGCGCGTGACATTGCACGTGTTTTAGGGTGCGAACAAAAAGGCAACGGCTATTTAGAAGGCAAACAGTATATCGTCACATGGGCACTCGGCCATTTAGTGACGCATGCGCAGCCGGAGCAATACAATAATGACTTTAAAGAATGGAAAATGGACACGTTACCAATCATTCCAAAGCCATTCAAATTAGTGCCAATCAAACAATCGATGAAACAATTTAATGCGGTAAAATCTCAATTACAGCGCGGTGATGTCAAAGAAGTTATCATCGCAACAGATGCTGGCCGCGAAGGCGAGCTTGTCGCACGTTGGATTTTAGAGAAAACCAATACACGTAAACCGGTAAAACGGTTGTGGATTTCGTCAGTTACCGACAAAGCCATCAAAGACGGGTTCAATAACTTAAAAGACGGTCGCGCTTATGAAAATCTATATGCAGCAGCTGTAGCGCGCGCAGAAGCGGATTGGGTTGTCGGTATTAACGCAACACGTGCCCTAACGGTTAAATACAACGCGCAATTATCAACAGGTCGCGTGCAAACGCCGACGCTCGCCATGATTGCCGAACGGGAAAAACAAATTCGCAATTTCCAGCCGAAGCCTTATTACGGCATGCAAGCCATTACCGACCAAGCAACATTTACATGGACAGATGGCAACTCGACCCAATCGTTTGATAAAGAAAAAATCGATAATCTATTCAATAAACTCGAAAACACGCATGAAGGCACCGTAACGGATATTAAAATTACGCCGAAACGTCAGCCCGCACCGCCTTTATTCGACTTAACGGAATTGCAAAAAGAAGCGTATAAACGCTATAGCTGGTCAGCGAAAGAGACGCTGAACACGCTGCAAAATTTGTACGAGCGTTATAAAATCGTAACGTATCCGCGGACTGACTCGAAGCATTTAACGAGCGATATGCGCGATACACTGAAAGACCGCATCAAAGCGGTACAAATGGGACCATACCGCAGCGCAGCTTCAATGATATTGAAAAATCCAGTGGCACCGCAAAAAGGCGTGATCGATGATGCCAAAGTTTCCGATCACCATGCCATTATCCCGACGGAAGAAACGCCACCATTACACGATTTATCAGACAAAGAGCATAAATTATACGACATGATCGTCAAACGTTTCCTCGCTGTATTTTATCCACAATACGAATTTGATCAAACAACGGTCAAGTTAACGGCTGGTGGAGAAACGTTCCAAGCTAAAGGCAATACCGTTCGCAATGAAGGCTGGAAACGCATTTACAAAGACGAAGACGATAGCAACGACACGACGTTACCAGCGTTTGAAAAAGATCAAAAATTGACGCTTAAAGGCATTGCGTTAACAGATGGCAAAACCAAACCGCCCGCTTTTTTCAATGAAGGAACGCTACTTGGGGCTATGGAAAATCCAGCGCAGTTTATGAGCGGCGAAACAAAAGAAGTGATTCAAACATTAGGTGAAGCAGGCGGACTTGGTACAGTAGCAACACGAGCTGACGTGATCGATAAATTATTCAATACGTTCTTAATTGAGAAAAAAGGCAAAGATTTAACGATTACGTCAAAAGGTCGTCAATTGCTTGAATTAGTTCCAGAAGATTTGAAATCACCGAAACTTACTGCCGATTGGGAGCAGCAATTAACGAAAATTGCCAAAGGCCAATTGAAAAAAGAGCAGTTTATTACAGAAATGATCGCGTTCGCTGAAAAGTCGGTTTCGGATATTAAAAAAAGCGATAAGAAATTCAAGCACGATAACATTTCCGGCAAAATGTGCCCGGATTGTGGGAAACCGCTTCTTGAAGTCAACGGTAAACGCGGCAAGATGAATGTTTGCCAAGACCGCGAATGCGGCTATAAAAAACAAGTGGCGATGCAAACCAATGCACGCTGTCCGAATTGCCATAAAAAATTGGAACTACAAGGCGAAGGAGACGGCAAAATTTTCGTTTGTAAATGCGGTCATCGCGAAAAATTATCGGCATTTGAAAAACGCAAAAAATCAGGCCAATCAAAAGCCAATAAAAAAGACGTCAATAAATACTTGAATCAACAAGACGAGGCACCTCAAAATACAGCAATGGCTGAAGCGCTAAAAAAATTATTAGGGCAAAGCGAATAGAATCCCCTTACAGATAATGGTATGCTGTGATTAACGAATCTTTTCAACGCAAGGGGAAGATGTCATGGCAAAGAAAATCGCAAAAACGAACGCTGCTCGGATGCTTGATAAAGAAGAAATTCTTTATGAATTGCTTCACTACACAGTGGAAGACGGCAAAGTGGATGGAGTGTCTGTAGCTGGCAAAATCGGCTATCCTCCAGAACTTGTCTACAAAACTCTTGTCGCATCAGGTGCATCAAAACAAGCCTATGTCTTTGTTATTCCCGTAGCACAAGAATTAGACTTAAAAAAAGCAGCGAAAGCTGCCAGTGAAAAGAAAATCGAGATGATTCCTGTGAAAGATATTTTGTCCTTAACAGGTTATGTCCGAGGCGGCTGTTCACCTGTCGGAATGAAAAAATCATTTCCAACGTTTGTTTCTGCAGAAGCCGAGAAATTGTCTGAACTGATCGTTTCTGCCGGTAAAATCGGGATGCAAATAAAACTTGCTCCAACCGAACTTGTGTCTGTAACAAAAGGCCATTTTGCTGAGTTGACCGCATCAATTCAATAATGCCTCCATCCATTCTTTGTGAATGGATGGATTTTTCATATCAACATATAGAAAGAAGGATTTGGATGAAGCGTTCGTTATTTTATCGCTGGTTGTTTTTTATTGTTGGATTGATCGTTCTCGCTCTTGGGTTTACGATGACCATCAAAGGTAGCAAACTAGGCATCGGTCCATGGGATGTTTTACATGTTGGTTTGTACTTGAATTTCGGACTGACGATTGGTACCTGGTCGGTGATTGCTGGATTCACAATCATTGCGATCACAGCTTTCTTCACACGACAAGTTCCACAAATCGGTACTTTTTTGAACATGGTGTTAGTGGGTATCTTTATCGATATTTTTAATTTTTTAATTCCAGATATTCATACGCTAGTTGGACAAATAATAATTTTGTCGGCGGGTATTGTCATTTCAGGTTATGGCGTTGGTCTTTATGTATCACCCAAAATCGGTGCGGGTCCGCGAGATAGTTTGATGATGTTGCTCGTTCATAAAACTGGTCTGAGTATAAGTGTCGTTCGTGCAGGGATTGAAGTAGGCGTGGCCCTGCTTGGTTGGTTGCTCGGAGGTCCTGTTGGCATTGGTACGATTGCCGTTGCATTATTGACTGGCCGAATCGTCCAGCAATCGTTGCCTCAGTTTGAAAAACTGCTCGTAATATTAATCGGCGATAAAGAAAATCAGTCGCACGTTCTTAAAGTTTAAAATCAAAGCCAGGCATATGAGCCAGGCTTTTTTTCGTGGAAAAAGAGTAAACGACTTGTTCCACAATACTTGAAACCTTCAAAGCAATATGATTTAATAAAACCTAGTAAGTCTATTGGTTTTGTATAAAACCCTAAGGAGGCATTTTTATGGGACGTGAATTTGTAGAGATATTTGATGAATGGGTACATACTTATGATGAATCAGTAAATGGAAATGACGAAGAGTATAAAGATGTCTTCTTAAAATATAACGAAATCTTACAGGCAGTTGCCGAGGCAGCTATTGGACCTGTCATAGAATTTGGCGTTGGTACGGGCAATTTGACGAAAAAATTACTTGAGCGAAATCTAGAGGTAGTCGGAGTCGAACCAAATCAAGCGATGCGGGAAGTGACCGCTCAAAAAATGCCGAATTTAACAGTGGTAGACGGCGATTTTTTAGAATTTGAAACATCGATTTTCCCGCAAAGTTTTGTAAGTTCATATGCATTTCATCATTTAACAGATGTTGAAAAAGCCCAGGCGTTTCAGATTTATGCCGAAAAACTGTCAACTGGTGGTAAAGTGATTTTTGCAGATACCGTGTTTAATTCAGAACAAAGTAAGAAAGAAATGATTGCTTTTGAACAAGCAAGAGGTCATATCAATTTAGTAGAAGACTTGAACCGTGAATACTATACGACGGTTCCGAAATTAAAAGAGTTAATTACAAAAGCAGGGTTTATCGTAAAGTTGTCGAAGATGAACAACTACGTCTTTTTGATAGAAGCAACTAAAATATAAGGAGCGATAGAGATGAAAAAAATGAATGTTGAAAGCTTTAACTTAGATCACACAAAAGTAGTGGCACCGTATGTCCGTTTAGCAGGAGAAAAAACAGGAGCTAAAGGCGATACGATACGAAAATACGACATCCGTTTCAAACAGCCAAACAAAGAGCATATGGACATGCCTGGGTTACATTCTCTAGAGCATATGATGGCTGAACATAGCCGTAATCATTCTGATGACATCGTCGATATCGGGCCGATGGGTTGCCAAACGGGATTTTATTTGTCTGTTATTAATTTGGATAATTACGATGAAATTCTTAGCATTTTAGAAAATACATTAAAAGATGTCTTAGAAGCAGACGAAGTACCGGCGTGCAATGAAGTTCAATGTGGTTGGGCTGCAAGCCATAGTTTAGAAGGCGCAAAAGAATTGGCGCGTGAAATGCTAGCGAAAAAAGATCAATGGACTCAAGTATTCGCTGAAACAGCGAACTAAGGAGAATATCGATGAATTACGTAACGAACATTCAGCAATTGATCGGTGATACACCATTAATAGAATTAACGCATAGTAAAATCCCAAACGGCTGCCGCATTTTTGCTAAGCTTGAATATTTCAATCCAGGCGGAAGCGTCAAAGACCGATTAGGCGTTTCGCTTATTGAAGATGCTGAAAAACGGGGTGTTCTCAAACCAGGTGGCACAATAATTGAACCAACTGCTGGCAATACCGGTATTGGTTTGGCAGTTGCTGCAATCGGCAAAGGCTATCACGTAAAATTTGTCGTACCAGAAAAGTTCAGCCAAGAAAAACAAGGTTTGATGCGTGCATTAGGTGCGGAAGTCATTAACACACCGACGGAAGAAGGCATTAAAGGTGCCATCAAAAAAGCCGAGCAATTGGTTAAAGAACAAAATGCATTTTCGCCTTCTCAATTTTCCAACCCGGCCAATCCGGATACGTATGTCCGAACGCTTGGACCTGAATTATGGAATGCGTTGGATGGAGAAATCGACGTTTTCGTTGCAGGAGCAGGCTCGGGTGGAACTTTCATGGGGACTGCTCGTTATTTAAAATCCAAAAAGCAAGCTGTTAAAACGGTCATTGTGGAACCGGAAGGCTCGATATTAAACGGCGGACCATCAGGACCTCATTTAACCGAAGGCATCGGCATGGAATTTTTGCCAGATTACATGGATAAAAGCTATTTTGGAGCGATCCACACAATCACCGATAAAGAAGCGTTTATGGCTGTTCGAGAACTAGCCAAGACAGAAGGCTTATTAGTCGGAAGTTCATCGGGAGCGGCATTTATAGCGGCGTTACGCGAAGCCGAGACGGCTAAACCCGGAAGTCATATTGTTACGGTGTTTGCAGATTCAAGTGAACGCTATATGAGTCAACAAATTTACGATAGAAGTTTTGAGGAGGAACAACAATGAAACCAAAAACAAGATTAATACACGGTGGTATTTTCGGAGACGAAGCAACAGGTGCCGTATCCACACCAATTTATCAAGTCAGCACATACAAGCAAGAAGCGGTTGGAAAATTTAAAGGCTACGAATATTCACGTACCGGAAACCCAACTCGTCATGCACTGGAAGAATTGATTGCAGATGTCGAATTCGGTCATGCTGGATTTGCATTCGGCTCAGGGATGGCAGCTATTTCATCGGTTATGATGTTGTTTTCAGCAGGGGACCATATCGTTCTCACAGATGATGTGTACGGTGGAACTTATCGTGTGATCAATAAAGTATTAAACCGTTTCGGATTGGAATTTACCTTTGTGGATACTGGAAACCTAGCGGAAGTAGAGGCCGCTGTGAAAGAAAACACAAAAGCAATTTTCATTGAAACGCCGACCAACCCATTGTTGAAAATAACAGATATCGAAGCCGTTGCAGCTTTCGCAAAATCGAAAAACTTGTTGACGATTGTAGACAACACATTTATGACGCCTTATTTGCAAAACCCAATTAAATTAGGCGCAGACATCGTGTTACATAGCGCAACGAAATATATCGGTGGACATAGTGATGTTGTGGCGGGACTGGTTGTTGTTAATTCAGCTGAGCTTGCTGAAGAAGTTCACTTTGTGCAAAATTCAATCGGCGCTATTTTAGGACCACAAGATTCTTGGTTATTGATACGCGGTCTGAAAACGTTAGGTTTGCGCATGGAAGAAGCCAATTCAAATGCACAAAAAATCGCTGAGTTTTTGGAAGGACACGACGCTGTTGGGAAAGTAATTTACCCAGGGCTCGAAAGCCATCCAGGGCGCGAATTAATGCAAAAACAAGCGACGGGCTTTGGCGGTATGATTTCATTTGATGTCGGCAGTAAAGAAAAAGCTGGAGAATTACTAGCAAAACTAAAATACTTTACATTGGCAGAAAGCTTAGGTGCTGTGGAAAGTTTGATTTCTGTGCCAGCACAAATGACGCACGCATCCATTCCAATTGAACGCCGTGCAGAACTAGGAATCGTAGAAGGATTAGTTAGAATTTCAGTAGGGATTGAAGATGTAGAAGATTTAATTGAAGATCTAGAAAATGCATTAAAATAAGTAGAAACCGCCATGATTGGCGGTTTTTTTATTTTTTTAATAAATTTAGACTTTTTAAGACCACTATATGGATAAAGATGTAAACATATTATAGGTAATTTCGCGACACGAAATATATCTTATTTCTCATTTTTCTGGTTAAGCTCTCATGTTATGATTTTAATAGTAATAATATTCTGACATTTCGAGAGGGGAAATACGATGAAGAACAGCAAATGGGTATCAATTTTATCTGCTAGTGCTTTAACGTTATCTTTAATGGCACCAGCAGCAATAGCGGCACCAAGCGAGACCGTACCATCAATAAATGATTGGAACAGCGAAAGATATGGGGAAAGAATCGATATTGACGGAAATCTAAATAAATTGTCACAAGATGCTGATTTCCAAAAAGAAGCAGAGAAAAAGATAAAAGCGCAAGCAGATGAAGTAGGAAACGGAGACGCTGATGCCAAGGCTGATGGAACATTTACATACAATGGCGGTACAAAAAAGTTTTTAAATCGCAACTTATCTTTTAAAGATTTTACACTTCGAAGTGTTGGAGACAATGTAGAAATTTGGGTGGCTAATGATTTGTCATACGGACCAGACAACCCGAAACCGGCTGACGTAGTTACACAAGTACAAGTAGATAAACTACGTGACGAATTCGACAGCAATATTTATCCAACAGCCACTGAATTTTTCGGAACACCAGAGCAATTAGATGGTTCAAATTCACCGCTTCCTGGTCTGGTAGGGCTTCCTGATGATTATTATGAAGGATCAGACAAAGTCATTATGCTAGTTGATAATGTGCAAGACGAAGGTTGGAATGATCCGAGTTATCCATTTTTCGTTGCCGGATTCTTTTGGCAAACACTCGAAAACTACATCGATCGCAACATTGTTACAATCGATACAAATTCATGGGATACGCGTTTAGAAAATACATTCTACGGTACGACAATCCATGAATTGCAACATTTGATCCAAGCCGATAACGACGGTGCAGAAGAAAGTTGGGTAAATGAAGGGATGTCCACATTCTCTGAATATCTGGGAGGTTACGGACACGGAGAAGGGTCTATCAACTTTTATTTGGATCACCCAGAAAACTCCTTAGTAAACTGGGATGAACACGGAACAGCAGCAACAGGACCAGAAACGATTGCAGACTACGGTCAAGTCTACTTGTTTATGCTTTATATGTACGATAAGTTCGGTAAAGAATTTATCCGTGAATTGGCTACAGACGGGACAAGTCAGGGAATTGCTAGTGTCGAAAAAGTATTACAAGATAACGCTACGAACAAAACGTTTACAGAAGTGTATCAAAACTTCATGACGGCTTTGACATTAGATAATTCAAATGTCAGCAGCGATTACAATTTTGATAGCATTGACTTACGTAAGCTGCCAGTCGGTAACGAGGGAGCAGTAAGAGGCAAAACAGTAGACTTTGAAAAAGCAAAAACATTTGAAAAAGAAGGCGTTCCGGCATGGGGTGGCGACTTTAAAGAGTTTAACTTTGGCAAAGATGTCCGAGGATTAGAATTTGATGGCGTTGACTTCCTTCCTTTACAGTGGAAATCAGTAGCAGACCCTAAAGGTTCTGGTGAACAAGTGTTGCATGCCAATAATGGCGATGAAGCAGATCAAGCGTTAATCTTTGGCGCAACGGTTCCTGCTGACAACGCAACATTAACATTTGACCATTTCTACGATATTGAAGAACAGTGGGATTACGGTATGGTTCAAGTATCAACGGATAATGGAGATACGTGGACTTCTCTTGAAAATGAAAATACACGCAGTGATGTAGTTGAAGAGGGCTATCCGACCATTAAAGAAAACGTTCCTGGATTTACGGGCACAAATGGGGATTGGACAACTGAAACCTTTGATTTATCAGCTTATGCAGGACAAGATGTCCTAGTTTCATTCCGTAACTTAACGGACTGGGGTTCGAATGAGGCTGGCTGGTTTGTTAAAGATATTCAACTAGGTGATTTCTCGGCAGATGGAACATCAACAGATGTCTTTCAATCTCTTGGCCAATTAAAAGGTGAATACGTGGACTTCACAACGACATTCATTCAAACGAAGAAAAATGGCAAAGAACGTGTTTTCCACGTCGACCCATACAACGTGACAGATAAACAAGCACTCGATCTTCAACAAGTTCTGCGCGAGGGCAATGTGAAAATGATTACTTCATATGCTGCAGAAGCTGGACAACGGGAAGCAAAAGAATTTACGTATGAAGTACAGTACAAAACGAAAAATCCAAAAGCAAGCAAAGATAAGAAATAAGTTAAAAGCGGACCGCGGTCCGCTTTTTCTTTTGGAAAAAATGGCCGTATGTTAAGATAGATACAGAATTTCGTTTTGAAAGGAAGAGGACATTGTCAAAAAAACTAGATGCATTTTTAGATGAGAACTTAACAGAATTAAAAGAGCAAGGTCTTTACAATGAAATTGACCCGGTTGAAGGACCAAACGGCGCGATCATCAAAGTGCGCGGCAAAGACCTAATCAACCTTTCTTCAAATAACTACTTAGGACTTGCAACAAATGAAAACTTGAAGCAAGTAGCTAAAGATGCAATTGATAAATATGGCGTTGGAGCAGGTGCGGTTCGTACAATCAACGGAACACTTGATTTACACGTAAAATTAGAAGAAAAGCTTGCTGAATTCAAAGGAACAGAAGCAGCAATTTCCTATCAATCAGGATTTAACTGCAACATGGCTGCAATTTCAGCAGTAATGGACAAAAACGATGCGATTCTTTCAGATCAATTAAACCATGCTTCAATTATTGATGGTTGCCGTTTGTCGAAAGCAAAAATCATCGCATTTAAACACTCGGATATGGAAGATTTGCGCATGAAAGCAAAAGAAGCAACAGAATCAGGCCTTTACAATAAAGTGATGGTCATCACAGACGGTGTCTTCTCGATGGATGGGGATATTGCCAAACTTCCAGAAATCGTTGAAATCGCAAAAGAATTTGATTTGATTACGTATGTGGATGATGCACACGGATCAGGCGTAACGGGCAAAGGAAAAGGAACTGTAAAACATTTCGGCCTCGAAAAAGAAATCGATATGCAAATGGGAACTTTATCTAAAGCAGTCGGCGTTGTTGGCGGTTATGTAGCTGGTAAGAAAAACTTGATCGACTGGTTGAAAGTTCGTTCACGTCCATTCTTATTCTCAACAGCGGTAACTCCAGGAGACGTTGCAGCTATTACAGCAGCGGTTCAAATGATTATCGACTCAACTGAATTACACGACAAGCTATGGGAGAACGGCGACTACTTGAAAAAAGGTTTAGACGCTTTAGGTTTTAATATTGGTCATTCAGAAACGCCAATCACACCTTGTATCATTGGCGACGAGAAGCTTACACAAGAATTCTCGAAGCGTTTATTTGAAGAGGGCGTATATGCAAAATCAATCGTCTTCCCAACGGTTCCAAAAGGCACTGGCCGCGTACGCAACATGCCAACAGCGGCTCACACGAAAGAAATGTTAGATGAAGCCATCGCGACTTACGAAAAAGTCGGCAAAGAATTAGGCGTCATCAACTAATAAAACATGAAACACGCCAAGCGGCATGCCGCTTGGCGTGTTTTTATTTCCAAATATAGGCGATACTGTCGAGATTGGGTGAAATACTGTCGGATTCGTGTAGAATACTGTCCAAATTTCTCAAATACTGTCCAAATCAACAGAAATACTGTCCGAAGCAGATTCTTGCGCTTTAAAGTAAATCGCAGCGAACACTTTTGCCGTCACCAACATAGCATTTTCATTAAAATCAAAGTTTTCATGGTGATGTGGATAAACCAATGCGTGATTGTCCATTTTTGCACCTACAAAAAAGTAAGCACCAGGTTTTACTTGCGTATAATACGTAAAATCTTCAACCGGCATAACCGGGTTGATTTCCACAACATGATCTGCACCTAACACACTCCCTGCAGCTGCACGAACAATATTCGTTTCCGCGGGATGATTCCAAAGAGAGTCATAACCTGCTTCGATACTGACTTCTGCAGTAGCTCCCATCGCAATTGCAACATTCTCCACAATTATGCGCAACCGTTGACTCGCGAGTTTGCGAATTTCAGGATCGAATACACGAATCGTCCCTTCAAGCACAGCTTTACTCGAAATGACGTTATCCGCATCGCCTGCATGGAATTTACCAATCGTGACGACGAGTTCTTTTAGCGGATCCGCATTGCGACTGACAATCGATTGCAGTGCCACCATAATATGGCTCGCCGCCAAAATCGGATCAACGCCATGATGTGGCTCAGCGCCATGCGTTCCCGAACCGTGAACCACAATTTTGATGATATCTTCAGAAGCTTGTAAAAAACCGTCACGCAAATAAACGCGCCCCATATCCATTGTGCTCTGCAAATGAGCGCCATAAACTTCATCCACTCCATCTAAACAGCCATCTGCAATCATCGCCTGGGCACCGCCAGGAGATACTTCTTCCCCGAACTGGTGAATCAGTACAATCGTACCTGGCAAGTCGTCTTGAATCGCGACCATCGCTTTCGCAAAGCCAAGCAACGCAGCAGTATGCCCGTCATGTCCGCAGGCATGCATAACCCCCGGTACAGTAGATTTATAAGCAACATCTTTTTGATCGTCAATCGGCAAGGCATCAAAATCTGCGCGGAACGCAATCGTTTTGCCGGGTTTACCACCACGTATCGTACCAACAACACCACGTCCGCCTACACCGCGACGAACTTCAACACCTATTTCTTCCAAGCGGTCTGCAATAAAAGCAGGCGTCGCAATTTCTTGATGCGATAATTCAGGATTCATATGTAAATGTCTTCTCATCTCGACCATTTCTTCATACAATAAATCAAGCTGTTTCGTTACTGTCATATTCAAAACTCCCTAAATTAAAATTAAGTTACTAATCTGTCATAAAATTCACTATAGTATAAGTATACAATAAGTTAAATCCATTGGAGGCACTCAAATGAAAATCACAAAAGCCACATTGCATGCAGTCAGATTTCCGCTCAACGAACCATTTATCATTTCCTATGCAACTTATCCAGATATGCCCGCATTAATTGTTGCGTTGGAAACGGATACAGGGCTTGTTGGTTACGGAGAAGCTGTTCCGGATGAGCATGTCACAGGAGAGTATTTCACTTCTGCCTATGAAATTTTAAAAGAACAATTTCTTCCGGCAATTATCGGAATGAGTCCATTTGATATTGAAGCCATTCATTCGAAAATGAATGCGTTAATGTCCCGAAATCCAGCATCTAAAGCGGCTGTTGATATTGCTTGTTACGACTTGATGGGAAAAGCAGTTGGCCAGCCTGTTTATAATTTAATTGGCGGGCAAGCAACCACTCATTTGGATTACCCGAAAGTGCTGAGCATTGAAGCACCTGAGGTTATGGCGGAAAAAGCAAAAAAAGCCGTTGAAATGGGTTATTCATCATTAAAACTTAAAGTCGGAAAAGGGCAAGCGCAAGAAGATGTTGATCGAATTTTAGCTGTTCGTGAAGCAGTAGGTAAAGATATGCCCATTCGCGTCGACGTTAACCAAGGATGGAAATCACCAGGTATTGCAGTTGCGGCGATAAAACAACTTGAAAGAGCCAACATCACTTGGATCGAGCAGCCAATTCGTATGGGAGATATTCGCGGCTTAGCAGAAATTCGTTCAAAGACAGCTGTTCCGATTATGGCTGACGAAAGCATTCAATCGATGGAAGATCTATTAGAGATTATTCGTCTGCAAGCGGCTGACGTTCTCAACATCAAACTAATGAAATGCGCAGGCATTTTCCATGCCATCCAAATGGCAAAAACAGCCGAAGCAGCTGGCATGCTGTGCCAAATCGGTTCTATGGTTGAATCGTCTGTCGGCTCAGCAGCAGGCTATCATGTGGCTATGTCACGCATCAATATCGAAAGCACAGAATTGACTGGGCCACTATTATTCAGCGAAGAAATCGGTGATTTAACTTACGAACATCCATATGTATTATTATCAGGAAAACCAGGATTAGGTATAGAAGTAGACCAAGCACAGCTAGACAAACTAACAGTGAAATCATGTGTAATTGAATAGAAATTGAAAAAACTCGCATTCCTAAAAAGGAATGCGAGTTTTTTTAGTTGGAAGAGACTTATGAAAAATTGGAGACGTCGACGATATCACTTTTAGCTTGAAGTGCAGGAACTCGACTCCTGCGGAAACAGTACGGGCCGGAGCTACTGGACTGAGCAGTGCGAGGGAAGTAGCAGAGGCCGTACCCGCGGAAAGCTGCTACTAGCAGCTTCCGCTTTTCCTCAAACTTCTGTCTCTTGAATCAAACTCAAAAAGCGTTGTGTTCGTTCTTCTTTAGGGTGATTGAAAATGTCTTCTGGTTTGCCGCGTTCGATAATGCGACCTTCGTCCATAAACAATACTTCGTCTGCTACGCCTTTAGCAAAGCGCATTTCATGCGTCACGACGACCATCGTCATGCCTTCAGCCGCAAGTTCTTTCATAACTTGTAGCACTTCACCCACGAGCTCAGGATCGAGCGCAGAAGTTGGCTCATCGAATAACATCACTTTTGGTTCAAGTGCTAAAGCACGGGCGATGCCGACGCGTTGCTGTTGGCCACCGCTTAATTGAAACGGATAGTCGTTCATCTTTTCGCCAAGTCCAACTTTTGTTAACAATTGCTCGGCTTTTTGTTTCGCCAACTTTTTATCTTGTTTTTGTACCGTAACAGGGCCTTCCATGACGTTTTCAAGAGCGGTCATGTGAGGAAATAAATTGTAATGTTGAAATACCATCGCTGATTGTTTACGAAAAGCCATAATCTGCTTTTTTGACAACGGCTTAGAAAAATCAACCGTTTGTTCATCAATCGTGACGGAACCGGAAGTAGGGGTCTCTAATGTATTAAGACACCGAAGAAAAGTGGTTTTTCCGGAACCAGATGGACCGATTACAACAATCGCTTGGCCTTTTTTTACTTCCGTATCAATACCTTTTAATACTTCAAGCTTGCCAAACTTCTTATGCAAATTTTTTATTGAAATCATAGTGGACTCCTTACTGCAATCAGTAAACTGCTTTTATTATCTAGAAATATACCGGTCAAAACGATTTTCCAGCCTGCCTTGAACCAAGGACAAGGCAAAACAGATGACCCAGTAAAGCAATGCTGCCTGTCCGTATAATAACAAAAACTCGTAATTAGTCGCGGCAATTTGCTGAGCGACTCGGAACATTTCAGTCACGAGAATAAGAGATGCGAGAGATGTATCTTTCACTAAACTGATAAATGTATTTGACAAAGGAGGCAGCGACACACGAGATGCTTGCGGCAAAATAACGCGTCGCAATGATTGTGTATAGGACATACCAATTGTGCCAGCTGCTTCCCATTGACCTTTAGGAATCGACAAGATTGCTGCACGAATAACTTCAGAAGCATAAGCTCCGACATTTAATGAAAATCCAATTACAGCGGCTGGAAATGGGTCAATCGTAATGCCGAGTGTCGGCAGTCCGTAAAACAGAATAAATAATTGAACCAGTAAAGGGGTGCCTCGAATAATCGATACATAAACACGAGCGATAATTTGGAAAATCTTAACCGTAGAAATTCTTGCCAAAGCTGTCAAAACCGCTAATGCCAATCCGAAAATAAACGAGATGATGGATAATGGCAAAGTGAATTGAAGCGTAGCTTCGATCAATGGAAGAAATGAGGATTGCGCAATATCCACAAGCCGTTCCATTCTGACCGGATCGGAAAAAATACTATTCAAGTACATTTTCACCAAACCATTTTTCGGAAATTTCATCGTACGTGCCGTCTTCGATCATATCAGCCAAAGCTTTGTTGGCCTCATCCACAATTGCGCCACTGTCTTTTCTAAACAGCAATCCACTTTGTGCAGCGTCTTCTGATTTATCGACTACTTTTACTTTTGCATCTGGACGTTGTTTCATAAAATCTAGCACCGTTAAATTATCATTGACTGTCGCATCTACACGACCTGAGTTCAATAATTCGATCGCTTGATTAAATCCTTCAACACCTTCTAATTCTGCGCCAAAAGAAGTAGCCGTTTCCGCGTAGTTACTCGTTAACGACTGTGCCGAAAGCTTGCCTTCTAAATCTTCAAAGGTCTTAATGTCTGTATTGTCTTCGGCAACCACTAAAACAGCAGTAGACGTGATATAAGAAGAAGAAAATTCATAGCTTTCTTGACGCTCTGGATTAATCCCGACCTGATTGGCTACCATGTCAAAACGACCGGCATCTAATCCTGCAAACATAGCATCCCATTGTGTTTCAAGAAACTCAGCTTCAACACCAAGACGATCTGCGACTTCGCGTGCAATTTCCACATCAAATCCTGTTAACTCTCCTGAGGCATCGTGAAAAGTAAATGGCGGGTAAGTACCTTCTGTCCCAATAACTAAAGTTCCTTCTTCTTGTACTGTCGTTAATAGATCCGATCCGCCAGCTTCATCCTTAGTAGTGTCTGTTTCTTCAGACCCGCCACAAGCTGCTAACACCAACATTGTTACTACTAATAAAAATGTTAAATTAAATTTCTTCATGAAAATCTCCTCATTTCTTTGAGTATTTTGTCTTTTATTCTACTTTTTTAGCTCTATACCCTTTATTGCCATAAAGTAAATCGATCAACTAAATTCGATAGTTTACATTACCTACTTGTTTAGTTGGTTTTACAAATAAAAAAAATGGCGTTTACTAAGCAAAGCGCTAGGAATCCTAAAGCTGATTTATTATAGCACGCATTTCGCTAAGTCTCAAACCGCATATACAGAAAAATATAATTTTTTTATAGAAGTTGATATAGAGCTACATTAACGGGCTAATTAACAAAGTGAATAAGCAAATAGTGTTCTTTTTCCAAAGAAAATATTTGTGTTTTTAAAGAGAACAACTTATAATGACTTTATGTTAAAGCTTAAATTAACAAGGTTTATAGCGTATTTTTTGTGTTTTTAGAGTGGACAAATGTTTTTGTGGAAAAGGAGTGTTGAAAATGGAACGAATTATGGTTACAGGTGCTTTAGGACAAATAGGGTCGGAGCTTGTCGGGAAATTGCGCAGCATATACGGCAACGAAAACGTATTGGCAACGGATATTCGTCAATCTGACGATCAATCAGGACCTTTTGAAATTTTAGATGTTACGGACGCGCAGAGAATGCATGATTTAGCAGAAGACTTTGAAGCTGATACGATGATTCATATGGCCGCATTATTGTCGGCAACTGCTGAAGAAAAACCTTTGCTTGCTTGGAACCTAAATATGGGTGGTCTTGTAAATGCACTTGAAGCATCTCGTAAACTTGGTATGCAATTTTTCACGCCTAGTTCTATTGGAGCGTTCGGTCCTTCAACACCTAAAAAAGACACGCCACAAGATACGTTGCAGCGTCCGACAACGATGTATGGCGTCAATAAAGTGGCTGGGGAATTGTTATGTGATTATTACCACACTAAATTTGGTGTCGACACACGCGGCGTTCGTTTCCCAGGATTAATTTCAAACGTAGCACAACCAGGTGGTGGCACAACTGATTATGCAGTCGATATTTATTACCAAGCAATTGAAAAAGGCAGCTACACGTCTTATATTGCAGAAGGTACAGCTATGGATATGATGTATATGCCAGATGCGTTACAAGCCATCGTTGACTTGATGGAAGCAGATTCAGATCGATTAATTCATCGCAATGCCTTTAACGTAACGGCAATGAGTTTCACCCCTGAAGAAATCGCAGCGTCTATTCAAAAGCATATTCCGGAATTCAAAATGTCTTACGAGGTTGATCCTGTGAGACAGGAAATTGCGAATAGCTGGCCAGATAGTATCGATGCATCTGCTGCTAAAGCGGAATGGGGCTTTAAAACTTCATACGACTTAGATGCAATGACTTTCGATATGCTCGAAAAATTAAAAAAAAAGCTTCAACTAGTGTAACAAAATCAAATTAAAAAAATGCCATCCGCAATTTGCGGATGGCATTTTTTATAGATTAGAACAATAAATGTGCAACACCGACAACAATCGGTAACGCAATTACTGTACGAAGTATGAAGATAATAACTAAATCTAAAATGTTTACAGGGATTTTAGATCCAAGCAATAATCCACCAACTTCAGACATATAAATCAATTGTGTAACAGACATTGTAGCAACGACGAAACGAGTCAGTTCAGACTCGATGTCTGCGCCAAGAATAGCGGGTAAGAACATATCCGCAAATCCAACGACCATTAGTTGAGCCGCTTCAGCAGCTTCCGGAACGCCTAGTAAGTTCAAATAAGGAACAAAAGGCATACCAAGTATTGAAAATACTGGTGTGTACTCAGCTAACATCAATGCAATTGTACCAAATGCCATAACAACTGGGGCAACACCTATCCACATATCTAAAACGTTTTTAAAACCGTCTTTAAAGAAATTACTGAGTGAGCGGTTGTCGTCAGCTTTTGATAAGGCTTTTTCAAGTCCGTGTGTCGCAACATTATAGCCTTCTGGAACATCTTCTGTTTGAGATTCCTGTGGCGTACCATCCATGAAAGTAGTTGGCTTGCTAGTTAAAGGATAAATACGTGGCATGATTAATGCCAAGATTATGCCTGCTAAAATGACAGTTGCATAATACGGAAGGAAGTATGTTCCAAGACCAATTTCTTGAATAACAACAATCGCAAATGTGATGGAAACAACGGAGAAAGTCGTTCCGATAATAGCTGCTTCACGTTGTGTGTATTTATTGGCTTCGTATTGTTTACTTGTAAGTAGTACACCAATTGTGCCATCTCCAACCCACGAAGCAAGAGCATCAATAGATGAACGGCCAGGCAAACGGAAAAGTGGGCGCATAATTTTGACCATCATCGTACCAAAAAACTCAAGTAATCCAAAGTTCATGAGTAGTGGAAGGAAAAGTCCGGCAAAAAAGAAAATGGTGAAAAGGAAAGAAAGCAATCCACTTCCAGATAAAAGAAGTCCACCGGTATTTTCATTCCATACAGGCTCTGGACCGATTTGGAATAAGACCATGATCGAGAAAATTGCGCCGAGAACGCGAACGAACGTCCAGAAGAGATTGACGTTAAAAAGCTTGTCGAAAAATGAAACATATTCGGTTTCGTTAACTTTTTTCGTGCTAAAGAGCAATGATCCAAGTGCGGCCACGATTAAAATGCCCATCATAATCCACGGTACGAAGGATTCGATAGCTCCGGCCATGATGTTAGCGAGTACTGCGATTGTTACCAGCCAACCATCTTCAGTTGGGATTGGAACCAAGAACAATAGGATTCCGAGTAAAGAAGGAATCAAGAACAATAACCATGTTGAAGTTGAATACTTTTTCATCACTAATTCCCCTTTTCTCTATGCATGATTACACGCGATAATAACTGATTATACAGCGCTTTTCCCCGTGAAAACGCTTTATCGCCAATGTTTATATTATCTGAAAACGACAATAAAAAACACCCCTCAACTTAAAAAAAGTTGAGGGGTGTTTTTAAAAGGACTTTTCAAAATCTTCGTCCCAGCGATAATTATAAAAACGCTCTTGTGTTAGCCAGTTTTCGGTTTCAGTGTCACCTTGCTGAAGTTTATGTTCCATTTCTTCAAGCATCCAAGCAGTTTGAGAAATGTGAGCTTTCATTGAATTCATTTTTTGTTCGCGTACTTCACTAATATTGTAAACAACATTAGGCTTGCCGAGTTTGTCCAATGTGTCGTTAGCAAAGGCCACCCCATGAAGAGTTGGTCGATCTTTCATACGACGAACTGCGCGAACAACTGCACGAGCAGTTGCCTCGTGATCAGGGTGAACGGCAAAGCCAGGGTAGAACGTGATGATTTTCGATGGGTTTAGTTCTTCGATTAAATCCGTCATCATGCCAACCATTTTTTCATCGTCTTCAAATTCAATGGTTTTATCACGTAATCCCATCATCCGAAGATCCGTTAATCCCATCGCCTCTGCAGAAGCGAGAAGTTCTTTTTTACGAACTGCGGGTAATGATTCTCTTGTAGCAAATTGCGGGTTACCAAGGTTGCGGCCCATCTCGCCGAGTGTTAAACACGCATATGTTACGGGAGTTCCTTGTTGAATGTGTGTGGTAATCGTTCCGGAAACCCCAAACGCTTCATCGTCAGGGTGAGGAAAGACGACCAACACATGACGTTCTTGTTGAATTGTCATTATCATTTTCCTCCTTTAATAACTAAACGGTGTTTCGCTAATTTCGAGCGCAACCGCCAGTTTTCCAGTTCCATCGTGTCCTGCTAATAACAGTCGACCTTGTTCATCTAATTCGTAATGGGTGATGCCTTGCGCATATACCCAACCATGTGGCAATTTCAGTCCGACACGATGTGGGCTGTCACCGACAACTTTTCCAAGTTCGTAATTTATCACAACGTTGCGGATAAATGCACCGGCGTTGAAAAAACCTTCGTTAAAATGCGATGCGTAAGAGCCATTTGTTGTTTCCAAATGAAGGTAAACATCTTTGCCTGCAAATGCATCCAGTTGGACTTGTAATTTTTTCACTTCAACTAATTCCATGATGTTCCTCCTATAAAATCGGTATTCTATCAGTATAAGGAAATGCGCGAGAGAATGCGATTAGCTTGCTCTAATAGATTAACCAACTAGCAAATTTCGATAAAAAACGGTCACAGGAGAGTAATTCAACCCCTCCTATGACCGTTTTTATTTTATAATTTTGTCACTTCAACTTCAGCTTTTGTAAATTTCGATGCGGCGCCATGCATAACTGGACCGACATATTCATTCAATTTCCAACCGTGTTGAATTGCTGTCGCAACAAAAACTTTTGCGTTGAGTACAGCGTCTTTAACCGATTGACCATTTGCTAAGTTAGCAGTGATCGCAGCAGCAAATGTACAGCCTGCACCGTGGTTATAAGTAGTATCCGTTTTATCTGAAGTTAACAAATAATGCTCTTCTCCATCGAACAATAAATCAGCAGCTTTCTCGTGCTTTAATTGCTTGCCGCCTTTGATAACTACAAACTCAGCGCCGTGAGCATGAATTTTTTCGGCAGCCGATTGCATATCTTCAACTGTTTGCAATGCGCCTTGACCGGATAATTGACCTGCTTCGACTAAGTTTGGCGTAACGACTTTCGCGTTTGGCAATAAATGCTTGATCATCGCATCAACATTTTCAGGGAATAAGACTTCATTTTCACCTTTACATGCCATAACAGGATCAATAACGACATCTTTAATTCCAGAGTCAGCAATTGCTTTGCCGGCCATTTCGATAATGTCGACAGTAGGCAACATCCCAGTTTTCAAAGCATCAATGCCTGTCGAGAATGCTGTTTTTAACTGGGCATCTAATGTGTCTAATGCAATCGGGTGAATGCCGTGGCTCCAACCGTTTTCAGGATCCATCGTAACAATTACTGTTAATGCGTTCATGCCATAAGTTCCGTGTTCTTGGAACGTTTTTAAGTCTGCTTGTATGCCTGCGCCGCCAGAAGTATCGGATCCAGCGATAGTTAATGTTTTTTTGAGTGTCATTGGGTTAGCTCCTCTAATGAGATTGTCTTTGCCACTATTTTAACAAATATTCGAGCATTTACAACGGATTGTGCTTGCGAGGCACAAGAAGTAAGACCGTAGTAGCCATACTAATAAGTAAAAATAATGTTGCGAAACTGCCCATCAAAACAAAGCCGCTTTTGAAAAGGCCAATCGTAATAAGTAATGTTAGAATGGAAACAACTGCAATAACAAGACCGAGACAGCCGAGTCCTGCGCGTTTAGCACTTTCTGAAGCTGTTGTGCCTTTTGTTTTTGAAACACTCGTAATCTTTTCACGCCAATCGGCCATCTTCATCGCTCCTTTAAGCAATCGTACCATGAAGCCGAGCCGAATAAAATATATGAAAGTAGGGGAAATAATGGCGAAAGATCCAAAGTTGACAGAGATCGAACGTTTATTAGAAGAAATGAAAGAGCAAGGAGAAACGAAAGAATCTGGCTTCTGGAAAAGCGTGAAATTGTTGGTGGGAGTATGGCGTAATACGTTTCTAGTCTTAATTGCGATTTTATTGCTCTTATTGGTGGCATTGCCACTCGGTACTTTTTGGATGATTCAAGGCAGTACAGCTACTGAAAGCAAAGGCGTTTTTTTAGAGCAAATTCAAGAACTTAATGAACTGTCGACAGCTGAAGCATTTTCAAAAGTGATTATTGAACGGGAAGACAATGCATTATTTGGAAAAGAAATCGGACTTGATTTGCCAGGCACGAAACGCCAATTATTGGTTGTCATTCCAGGGTCGGTTCGTGCAGGAATTGATTTTTCCAAAGTGTCAGAAGGCGATATCGTGGTAGATGAGGAAGCGAAAACAGCAACATTAACGTTGCCAGCAGCGGAATTTTTAGGAGGTCCGGAATTGTTCATGGACCAAGTAGAAGTGTATTCCTACGAAGGCTTGTTCCGTAGTGGTACGGATATTTCTGAAGCGTTTGATTTGGCTGAGGAAGCCAAGAAAATGATGCTTGAAGAAACAGAAGGTCAAGGGGTACTGCAAACTGCAGAAACCAATGCGGTGCGTTCTGTTCAAGAAATGTTTGGCTTAGTCGACTACGATGTAACTGTTAAATTTAAGGAGTGAGAGCGTTGGAAAAACGAATTTTCCATAACGACTGGCAAGACGTCCTAGGTGAAGAATTCGGGAAACCGTATTATACCGAGTTGCGCGAGTTTCTAAAAAAAGAATACGCGGAGCAAACGATTTATCCAGCAATGGAAAATATTTGGTCAGCTTTTGAACATACAGCTTATCGCGATGTGAAAGTCGTTATTCTCGGACAAGATCCTTATCACGGCCCGGACCAAGCGCACGGGCTTAGTTTTTCTGTTTTACCAGGAGTAAAGCATCCACCGAGTTTACGGAATTTATTTAAAGAATTACAAGAAGATATCGGCTGCGTCCATCCAAAAGACGGCACCTTAACAAAATGGGCCGACCAAGGCGTTTTAATGATGAACACCGTTTTGACAGTGAGAGCGGGCGAAGCGCATTCTCATCGCAATAAAGGATGGGAGACGCTGACGGACGAGGTGATTCGCAAATTATCTGAGCGCGACGAGCCCATCATTTTTGTATTATGGGGAAGGCCTGCGCAAACGAAAAAACGCTTAATTGATGTGGATAAACACGATGTACTTGAAGCACCCCATCCAAGTCCACTTAGCGCGCATCGCGGATTTTTGGGCAGTCGTCCGTATTCAAAAGTGAACAGTCTGTTACAAAGCAGCGGCCAAACGCCAATCGATTTCTGTTTAGACTGACCTGTAGAAGAGTAGCGTGTTAAAATGAAATGAAATCAAAAACGGAGAGGGGGGCTGTAACATGGCCATCGACACTATGCGGATTTTAAATGAAATTGACAAACATACAACTCGTGCTCGTAGCGGTGATGTGGCAAAAGCTCGTGACTCGGTCGCTGCCATTCGCGCATTGTGTGATTTGTTGTTAGAAGACGATCAACCAATGAGCGATATCCAAGCACCACGTGCCGTGCCGCTTTCTTCCCCTCAGCCGCAAACGCAGACAGTAACTGCCGTCAACAAGCTGAAAGAAGAAGACGCAAACGGTGATTCGCTGTTTGAATTTTAAATGGAAAGAGGAAGTCGACTATGAAGTTTTTCTTAATTGCTGGAGCGGTTAATGCTCTATTATCTGTCGCATTTGGCGCATTCGGAGCGCATCTATTAGAAGGTCGTGTGGCAGACAAATATTTAGATACATGGCAAACCGCTGTACAATATCAAATGTTCCACTCGATTGGATTGATGGTCGTTGCAATCTTAATGAGCTCATCACTACTCGGTTCGCTTGGTTCATTAAACTGGGCTGGCTATTTAATGCTTGCCGGAATCATCATTTTCTCAGGTAGCTTGTATGTACTAAGCTTAACGGGGATTAGCATTCTTGGTGCGATTACCCCAATTGGCGGCGTTGCGTTTATCGCTGCTTGGGTAATGATCGTAGTTGCGGCAGTGAAAGCACTGTAATATGGAAAAGGGCAATCCGCTTTGCGCGGATTGCCCTTTTTTTAGCATTTGGACAGTAAATGTGTTGATTTGGACAGTATTCCATGTGATTCCGACAGTATTTGGGTCAAATCGGACAGTATTTCATTACATCCCGACAGTATATCCAAAAAAAGGAACTGCAGACACACACAAATCAAATAAAAAAGCCGCCCAGAAGGCGACTTTACTCAATTAAACTTTTAAAAATTTAGCAGTTCGTTCAGCATCTAGGCGTGTACCTACATAGAATGAACCGAATTCTGCGTAACGCGCGCTAACTTCATCAAAACGCATTTCGTAAATCAATTTTTTAAATTGAAGAACGTCATCTGCGAACAATGTAACGCCCCATTCGTAGTCATCAAAGCCGACAGATCCAGAAATGATCTGTTTTACTTTGCCAGCATAACCGCGGCCAATTTTACCGTGAGATAGCATCAACTCTTTGCGCGTATCCATTGGTAGCATGTACCAGTTATCATCGCCATCGCGACGTTTGTCCATTGGATAGAAGCAAATATACTGCGAACGTTGAAGTTCTGGATATAGACGCGAACGAATATGCGGGTTTTGGTAAGGATCTTCATCAGATTTTCCAGCAAGGTAGTTAGAAAGTTCAACAACTGAAACGTATGAGTACGTAGGAACCGTATAAGCGATTAATGTTAGCTTATTGTATTCTGTTTCAAGTTCGTTTAATTCGTCCATTGTTTCACGCAACATCATTAGCATCACGTCGGCTTTTTGGCCAACAATTGAATACAATGCATGTGCGCCGGTTTTATTTTCATCGGCTTGGTTGATTTTGTCCATAAATGCTTGGAATTCGTCGATCGCAAATTGGCGCTCTTCGTCCGTTAGCATTTTCCACGAAACCCAGTCCATTGAGCGGAAATCATGGAGAACGTACCAGCCGTCTAATGTAATTGCTGCTTCATTCATTATTCAAACACTCCTTTTAATATAAATCTCTCACTTTTCAGTTTAGCACAACAAGCATCTAACTTCCTTTAAAACTAGCGCCTGTCACGAATTCGACATAGCGCACACGGCTTTTCAGCGCATGATGAAAAGGGTAAACTGAAGATAAGGAATTGCAGAAAGAGGAGAAGTGGGCATGCCGTTATTTTTTGAAGAAACAGCTTGGCGTTTTTGGGATCAGTCGCTAAGCGCGAAAAGTCGCTCTGCGCTTGAATCATTTGCAGCAGACGACACATTATGCGAATTGGTGGGATCAGGAAAGAGCGCGCCAACCGTTCGAACATGGGTGCACGACGATACGGTAGTGTTAGGAATCCAAGATCATCGTTTGCCGCATATTGAAAAAGGCATGGATGTATTAAAAGACCATGGCTTTACGCCGATTGTACGGAATTCAGGAGGACTGGCAGTTGTGCTGGATGCCGGCGTTTTAAACATCTCACTCGTGCTATCGGAAAAAGACAACGCCATCGATATCTCAGCGGGTTACGACTTGATGCTCGATTTGGTGCGTGAACTTTTCCCGGAAGCTACTATAGAAGCGTATGAAATTGTCGGTTCGTATTGCCCAGG
Source organism: Planococcus halocryophilus (assembly GCF_022489025.1). Classification (GTDB taxonomy): domain Bacteria; phylum Bacillota; class Bacilli; order Bacillales_A; family Planococcaceae; genus Planococcus; species Planococcus halocryophilus_A. Next base: position 259,440 of record NZ_JAKVTG010000004.1, read on the forward strand.
TTCTTATGACCTCAGCATTAACGGCCAGAAATTCGCTGGCATCTCACAACGCCGAATTCGTCGCGGAATCGCGGTGCAAGTGTATTTATGTGTCGAAGGCAGCGGTGCAAAACGTGCTGAAATTATTCGTGATTTTTACAATGTGGGACTACAAGACGAAGAAACTAAATTCGCTTACCCAGAAATAAAACCTGAAACGATGGCATCGCTCAGTGAGTTGCTCGGTAGAAAAATTACGGTTCAAGAAGTAGTAATTGACCTACATGATTTAATGGGAGGACCCGCACCGATGTCATTGCAGCCTGATGAGACAGAGTTATACGGATTTTATTTGAATCGCGTTGTTGAACGCAACCGTAAAATGCTAGAACGTCCCCTTGAATAGAAGAGAGACCCTAGTGTAGAATAGCTGGTACATGAAAAAATGGAGGTGCGCAAGTGAGCTACGCCACACAAAAATTAGCTGAAGAAAAAGTCTTTAAAGATCCGGTTCACCGATATATCCATGTGCGCGACCAAGTGATTTGGGATTTGATCAATTCGCGTGAAGTTCAGCGTTTGCGTAGAATTAAGCAATTGGGCACCTCTTATTTAGTATTCCATGGCGCGGAACATAGCCGTTTTAATCACTCACTTGGTGTGTACGAAATCGTACGCCGTATTTCGGATGATATTTTTCATGGGCGTCCGGAATGGGATGAAAGTGAGCGTCTGGTTGTATTATGTGCAGCACTTTTGCACGATTTAGGACATGGTCCGTTTTCGCATTCATTTGAAAAAGTTTTTGCACTTGACCACGAAGAATATACGCGGAAAATTCTATTAGGAGAGACAGAGGTCAATGAAATCCTTCAAAAAGTGTCTACAGATTTTCCGACAAAAGTGGCGGAAGTGATTGCAAAAACGTACTCAAATAAACAAGTCGTTTCATTAATTTCCAGTCAAATAGATGCGGATCGTATGGATTACCTTCAGCGAGATGCTTATTATACAGGGGTATCTTATGGCCATTTTGATATGGAGCGGATTCTTCGCGTGATGCGTCCGTTAGATGATCAAGTCGTCATCAAGTCGAGCGGTATGCATGCAGTGGAAGATTACATCATGAGCCGTTACCAAATGTATTGGCAAGTGTATTTCCACCCGGTTGCCCGTAGTGCAGAAGTTATTTTGCGGAAAATTCTTCAACGAGCAAAAGAGTTGAGTGCAAGTGGCTATAAGTTTGAACAGCCGCCAACTCATTTCCTGTCTTTTTTTGATCAAAGCTTTACGTTGAAAGAGTATTTGGCGTTAGACGAAGGCGTTTTAATGACGTATTTCCAATTGTGGATGACTGAACGTGATCCAATTTTAGCGGATCTTTGCGACCGTTTTGTGAATCGTCGCTTGTTCCAGTATGTCGATTTTGACCCAGGCAAAGATTATAAAAAGCTTGGAGAACTGGCCGAACTGTTCCAGTCTGCTGGCATTGACCCAGAATATTATTTGATCGATGACTCTACATCTGATTTGCCATATGATTTTTACCGACCAGGAGAAGAAGAGGAGCGTTTGCCGATTCATTTATTGATGCCAAACGGTGATATTAAAGAATTATCGCGTTTGTCTCAAATCGTAGATGCTATTTCCGGTAAACGCAGAACGGATTATAAATTGTATTTTCCAGCTGAGTTACTAATTGACGGCAAGAAAACCGCTATCAAGCAACAAATTTTGGAAATGCTTCGAGAAGGAGGGGTATAGTTGCTCCAAGGACACGCAAAAATCGTGGACTTTATTGCCACTGCGGAAGGCGTAACCGGCCGCAAAAAATTACAGAAAATGATTTACATCATGAAGAAGCTAGACATTCCATTCCAGGAAAAGTATGAGTTTCATATTTATGGACCGTATTCAGAAGAACTAACTGCTCGTGTAGAAGAATTATGCGACATGGGGTTTTTGTCGGAGGCATTAGAGGACAAAGGTTCGTATGTTCAATATAAATATAGCGTAACGGAAGAAGGTCAGGAATTCCGTAAAGTTTTAGGAGAATCTATTTTAGATAACCCACTCACTGCAGAAAAGCTTAATTCTAAAAGTGGTCGATTTTTGGAATTGACCGCAACACTTCTTTATTTTGATCAGTTGAATAAACAAGAACAAATCGATAAATTGCATGTGGTCAAAGGGAAATTGAACTTTACTGCAGAAGAAATCGACGAAGCTTTTGCTTTTATTGAAGAATTAAGGACTTAAAAAAACTCCCGTAACGGGAGTTTTTCGGATATTGAATGAGGAACAGCACTTTCACTTTTCTAGTTGTCTAGTTCCAGCAGCCAGATTCTAGGGTCATAAGCCACTCTAGCTGTGCGGCTGAAAAGCGCCGCTTCGCCAGCGTGTCTTATGCCCGTCGAATCTACACGGCTGCTTTCACTTTTCTTTGATCCAGTTGCAAGTGCCTAGCTCCTCGGGACATAAGCCAACCCAACTGTGTGGCAAAGAGCGCCACACTGCCGGTCTGTCTTATGCCTGTCGGAGCTGAACAGGCACTTTCACTTTTCTTTATTGATCGCTAAAGAGTTTGCCTTTTGTGCCGTAATCGCTTTTTTTCATGTCTTCGATAAAGACAGTGACGTTTTCGATAGGTGCACCAGTTGTTTCAGAAACAGCTTCAGATACTTTTTCGACTAGCGCGCGTTTTTGATCTTCTGTGCGCCCTTCGAGCATTTTTACAGTGACGTATGGCATAATGGATGCAGCTCCTTTTTCTTAAGAATACTATCATCATAGCAGAACGGAGGATTCAGACAATGGCGAATGAAGAAAAACCAAAACAAAAAGTAGGATTTACCATTATAAAAAATGATCCGACGGGTGGTCATAAAGGGTACGGCATCGGTTCTCTATCCTTAGAAAACGTTTCTCCCTTATTTATAGACGTAGAAGAGCAAGAAGCTTTTATCGATATCGGCGCAATGCATGCCCGCAGTGAAGTAGAGCGAGGCATTAAATTTACAACTAACCGAGAAGATTCGGCAGGTGGCAAAGATTATTGGCTTGTGTGGATCACCATCGATTTTAATCCAATAGGACCTTATTACGCTGGAGTTGCAGCGTGTGAAATGGTGGTTAAACGTGAAAAACGAAGAGGCTACAAGATTTTGGCTGACCATGTTAACCGCATGGACAAGTCAATGAAACGAAAAATTCTTGTGGAACAAATGGATGAGCCATCAAAACGCATACTGGCTGACTATTTGGAATCGCATAACGCAGAAATGTGGAACAACAGCTCAGAGCAACTTCACCAAGATTTAGGTAGATAATAAAAAAACGTGTTTATGTAATAAAAAAATGCTTTTTGAACAGAATGTGACATTTCAAATTGCGTCTACCGGATAGTTGAAGTTGTCTATAAAAGGCAGTACACTAGAACTACAGCTTTTCAATAGAAAGCTAGGACACCTGATAGCGAGCAAGTGCCGTGAGCCATTGCGATAAAACCCAAGCCCAATGCCTCATGTCTCTTTCTCCGCACCATCAGGATTTAAAAAGGTTTTCTGTGAAGGGAAAAGATTCCCTGTGCAGAAAACCTTTTTATTTTTAGTGTAGTGCGGTGTTGAGCGGGTAAAGAGGAGTATGAAATAAATATTGCACTTTTTTTGAAAACACTTATACTTTTTTAAGTGGATTTTATTCAGAATGAAAAGGAGTTTGATTATAGATGGCAGGATTTTGGTATACAGAAAAGCAAACAGAAAACTTTGGGATTACGATGAAAATCAATAAAACCCTTCATACAGAACAAACAGAATTTCAATTTCTTGAAATGGCAGAAACAGCTGAATGGGGCAATATGTTGTTTTTAGATGGCATGGTCATGACTTCTGAAAAAGACGAATTTGTTTATCACGAAATGGTCGCACACGTTCCATTGTTTACACACCCAAACCCAGAAAACGTATTAGTAGTTGGTGGCGGTGATGGTGGCGTAATCCGTGAGATTTTAAAGCACCCGTCTGTTAAAAAAGCGACACTTGTCGACATCGATGGAAAAGTAATCGAGTACTCGAAAAAATTCTTACCTAGCATTGCGTCAGGCTTAGAAGATTCACGTGTGGAAGTTATCGTTGGAGACGGGTTCATGCACATCGCAGAATCAGATAACGAGTTTGATGTGATTATGGTAGATTCAACTGAACCCGTTGGACCAGCTGTAAACTTGTTCTCTAAAGGCTTTTATGCAGGGATTTCAAAAGCATTAAAAGAAGACGGCATTTTCGTAGCGCAATCTGACAACCCATGGTTTAAAGCAGATTTGATCAAACAAGTTCAAAGTGATGTAAAAGAAATTTTCCCAATCACAAACTTGTATTTGGCGAATATTCCAACATACCCTAGTGGTTTGTGGGCGTTCACGATTGGTTCGAAAAAGTACAACCCACTAGAAGTACCAGCAGAACGTTTCCATGAAATCGACACGAAATACTACACGCCAGAGTTACACAACGCTGCGTTTGTTTTACCGAAATTCGTGAAAGATTTGACAGGAGAATAAAACATGAGATTTGACGAAACGTATTCAGGAAAAGTATTTATCAAAAGTCATCCGAATTACGAAGAATCAAAAGCGGTTCTTTATGGCATGCCGATGGATTGGACAGTAAGTTACCGTCCAGGTTCTCGTTTTGGCCCGAACAAAATTCGCGAAGTTTCAATTGGACTAGAAGAATATAGCCCGTACCTTGACCGCGAACTAGGGGACGTTAAGTTTTTTGATGCAGGTGACATTCCATTGCCATTCGGCAATCCGGAAAAAAGCTTAGCGGAAATCGAAACGTATGTACACACACTTTTAGCGGACGAAAAAATTCCAATGGGTATGGGCGGCGAGCATTTAGTGTCACTACCAGTAATGAAAGCAGTCGCTAGCAAATACGACGATTTGGCAATCATTCACTTTGATGCACACACAGATCTTCGCGAAAACTACGAAGGCGAAGAATACTCACATTCGACACCAATTCGCAAAATCGCAGATCACATCGGACCGAAAAACGTCTATTCATTTGGTATTCGTTCAGGGATGAAAGAAGAATTCGACTGGGCAAAAGAAAACGGCATGCACCTTTCGAAATTTGAAGTGCTTGAGCCTTTAAAAGAAGTTTTGCCAACGCTTGAAGGTCGAAGCGTTTACATTACGATTGATATGGACGTATTAGACCCTGCACACGCACCAGGCACTGGAACAGTTGACGCAGGCGGTATCACGTCTCGTGAGTTGCTTGCATCAATCCATGCCATCGCAGCATCAGGCGTTAACGTAGTTGGTTTTGATCTTGTAGAACTAGCACCAGTTTACGACCATTCTGACCAAACAGCGAACACAGCAAGCAAATTAATGCGTGAAATGATACTCGGGTGGATTAAATAAAAAAGCGGAAGCGGCCGTGTAGATTCGACGGGCGTAAGCCGCTCTGACGAAGTGGCGTTTTTCTACCGCACAGTTAGAGTGGCTTACGACCCTAGAATCTGGCCGCTAGAGCTAGACAATAAGAAAAGCATAAGCGTACTTTATTGCACAACTGAAATCTTTAAAAGTCGGTCTGGGAAATCCAGATCGACTTTTTTATTCTTTTCTATAACACATGTCCTCCAAATTAGAATCTTCTCTCTAAAAACGATAAGATAAAAGAAACGAGTTATCAGGAAGAGGTGCTGACAATGCAATTGTATAAATGGACAGGTCCACAAGATCAAGCTGAAGCCTTATTAGAAAGTTTGTCGAATGCTCAATTCACTTACTTGAAAAACGATGACGAAACCGTGTTGCTCTACGAAACAGACGGGGGCCCAGGCTTAAAAGCGTCTGAAGCGTATGAAGTATTAAATACTGTTGGTGATTTTGCTGATGGACATTACGCGGTATTTAACAATATTCCGGTAGCAGACGAAGGTCGTGAGCTTTTTGAATCGCGGTTTCAAAACAGAGCAGGCATGGTGGAAAAAGAACCAGGGTTCGCAGCAATTCGTGTATTGCGCCCACTCGATTCGGATGTTTACGTCATCCTTACTTTATGGGAAGACAAACAATCGTTCATAGATTGGCAACAGTCTCAAGCATACGGTCAAGCACATGCAAAACGCGGTACTGAAGAAGGTATCGATAAGCAACCAAATATTTTCCCGCGTTCTTCTTTTGTGACCAGTTATACGAAATAAATCAAGCACTTTTCTGAAGTAACTTATAAGAATAGCCTTCTTT
>NZ_JAKVTG010000040.1 GCF_022489025.1 Planococcus halocryophilus
GAATAAGAAAAAGTTTTTGAGAAAAAGCTTGAAAAACCCAGTGATATACTGGTATAATAAATCTTGTCTTTCAAAACCAAATAGTCCAGTGATGATGGCAAAGAGGCCACACCCGTTCCCATCCCGAACACGGCAGTTAAGCTCTTTTGCGCCGATGGTAGTTGGGGGTTTCCCCCTGTGAGAGTAGGACGTCGCTGGGCAATACATATCGGAGGATTAGCTCAGCTGGGAGAGCATCTGCCTTACAAGCAGAGGGTCGGCGGTTCGATCCCGTCATCCTCCACCATTTTTTCGCCGGAGTAGCTCAGTTGGTAGAGCAACTGACTTGTAATCAGTAGGTCGAGGGTTCGACTCCTTTCTCCGGCACCACTTTTTCGAGCCATTAGCTCAGCTGGTAGAGCATCTGACTTTTAATCAGAGGGTCGAAGGTTCGAATCCTTCATGGCTCACCATTTTAATTTTAATATTGCCACGCGGGTGTGGCGGAACTGGCAGACGCACTAGACTTAGGATCTAGCGCCTTCGGGCGTGGGGGTTCGACTCCCTTCACCCGCACCATTTTTGCGGAAGTAGTTCAGTGGTAGAACGCCACCTTGCCAAGGTGGAGGTCGCGAGTTCGAACCTCGTCTTCCGCTCCATATGTTTTTAAGAACCGACCCTTAGCCGGGGTGGCGGAACTGGCAGACGCACAGGACTTAAAATCCTGCGGTAGGTGACTACCGTACCGGTTCGATTCCGGTCCTCGGCACCATTTACATCAATAGCATATAGCGCCCGTAGCTCAATTGGATAGAGTACTTGACTACGAATCAAGCGGTTAGAGGTTCGAGTCCTCTCGGGCGCACCATATTTTTTAAAAAACTCAGCACCTAAGTTCGGGAAGTAGCTCAGCTTGGTAGAGCACTTGGTTTGGGACCAAGGGGTCGCAGGTTCGAATCCTGTCTTCCCGACCAAACAATGGGGCCTTAGCTCAGCTGGGAGAGCGCCTGCCTTGCACGCAGGAGGTCAGCGGTTCGATCCCGCTAGGCTCCACCA
>NZ_JAKVTG010000041.1 GCF_022489025.1 Planococcus halocryophilus
GCTTAGGCGTTTTCGGGCGTCTTCCAGGGAACCGAACGCAATGTCATATGAAAATGCTTTTCTGCGAACAACCTCAACACTCCGTTCTACGTGTCCTTTTTGATTTCCTTTTCTTGGCTCGCAGAGCCGTATCCGAAATCCATAATAATTGGAGAGGTTAAGCATGCCATCCGTGATCTTCCGATCCGTTCCGACAAATGATTTCACCACGGTTCTCATATTGTCGTATGTAAAGACAGAAGGCACAAAGCCTAAGTGGTCGATCAGCTTAGTATGAACATCCTGTACGCAAATCATCGTCTCGGACTCGTAAAGTAACGCAAAGCGATAATTGCTGTAGGCCAAGGTGAAGACCGCCAGCGAATAGGATTTCCGTTTCCCATCAATCACCAGTTTCACTTCTCCCCAATCAAATTCCACTTCCCAGGCTGCTGAATAGCGTTGTCGAACAAAGACCTCTTTCGCCCGCACCTCCTCAGTGTTAACGAAATTTCGAACCGTCGTATAGCCGATGTCGTATCCTTCTTCTTGCAGTTTTTCATACATATCGATCTTTTTCATTTGTTGCTTGCTCATGTTGTTTTTTCGTTTCCATTCATTGTCCTGAATGAATCCCTTGAGCCTTTCTATGATCTCCTCAGTCATTTTTCGTTTCACTCCATCTCTTTTCTTGTAAGAAGGAGGCGATAAGATATCCTCTGTAACCGCCAGGTTACGGACATCGGTCGCCTTGCTCTTCTCAAAAGCTTCGATGTATTTGGAAACTGTGTTTCTGGAGACCTTCACTTCTGTGGATATTTGTCTTTGGCTGACATCTTGAAGATGC
>NZ_JAKVTG010000042.1 GCF_022489025.1 Planococcus halocryophilus
ATTTAGTCTTTTCTGGGCTTCTTCTAGCGAAACGAACGCAATGTCATATGAAAATGCTTTTCTGCGAACAACCTCAACACTCCGTTCTACGTGTCCTTTTTGATTTCCTTTTCTTGGCTCGCAGAGCCGTATCCGAAATCCGTAATAATTGGAGAGGTTAAGCATGCCATCCGTGATCTTCCGATCCGTTCCAACAAATGATTTCACCACGGTTCTCATATTGTCGTATGTAAAGACAGAAGGCACAAAGCCTAAGTGGTCGATCAGCTTAGTGTGAACATCCTGTACGCAAATCATCGTCTCGGACTCGTAAAGTAACGCAAAGCGATAATTGCTGTAGGCCAAGGTGAAGACGGCCAGCGAATAGGACTTCCGTTTCCCGTCAATCACCAGTTTCACTTCTCCCCAATCAAATTCCACTTCCCAAGCTGCTGAATAGCGTTGCCGAACAAAGACCTCTTTCGCCCGCATTTCCTCAGTATTAACGAAATTCCGAACTGTCGTATAGCCGATGTCATATCCTTCTTCTTGTAGCTTTTCATACATATCAATCTTTTTCATTTGTTGCTTGCTCATATTGTTTTTGCGTTTCCATTCATTGTCCTGAATGAATCCCCTGAGCCTTTTTATGATCTCCTCTGTCATTTTGCGTTTTACCCCATCCCTTTTCTTATAGGAGGGTGGCGATAAGATATTCTCTGTAACCGGCAGGTTACGAACATCGGTTACCTTGCTATTCTCAAAGGCTTCGATGTATTTGGAAACGGTGTTTCTGGAGACCTTCACTTCTGTGGATATTTGTCTTTGGCTGACATCCTGAAGATGT
>NZ_JAKVTG010000043.1 GCF_022489025.1 Planococcus halocryophilus
TAATACTATTTTTTTCCAATTCACATAAATTGTATGAATGAAATGGTGGAGGATGACGGGATCGAACCGCCGACCCTCTGCTTGTAAGGCAGATGCTCTCCCAGCTGAGCTAATCCTCCATGAAATTGGTGACCCCTACGGGATTCGAACCCGTGTTACCGCCGTGAAAGGGCGGTGTCTTAACCGCTTGACCAAGGGGCCGTACTTAATAACTATTGAAAACGATCTTCTGGCGGAGAGCAAGGGATTCGAACCCTTGAGACGGTTGCCCGCCTACATGATTTCCAATCATGCTCCTTCGGCCACTCGGACAGCTCTCCATAATTGGCTCCGAAGGTAGGACTCGAACCTACGACCATCGCATTAACAGTGCGGTGCTCTACCACTGAGCTACTTCGGAATAATTGATCAGCCTGGCAACGTCCTACTCTCACAGGGGGAAACCCCCAACTACCATCGGCGCAAAAGAGCTTAACTGCCGTGTTCGGGATGGGAACGGGTGTGGCCTCTTTGCCATCATTACCAGACTGAATTTATTTTGAAAGACAAGATTTATTATACCAATATCACAGGTTTTTTCAAGCTTTTTTTCAAAAACTTTTCTTATTCTTTCAAAACTGGATAAACGACATTGAAAACAAGGGTGCACGAT
>NZ_JAKVTG010000044.1 GCF_022489025.1 Planococcus halocryophilus
ACTGGCACGTAAGTTTGCATACCCGGTCCGATGTATTCCGCACGTGGGCGGATCAAGCGGTTGTTTGAGTATTGTTCTAAAATGTGTGCCAACCATCCCGATGTACGCGAAACCGCGAAAATCGGTGTGAACAAATCGTGGTCGATGTTCAAGCTGTGATAAACAGATGCTGAGTAGAAATCCACGTTTGGTGGCAAGTTTTTCTCACCTGTCACGATGTCGTTAATTTTCACCGACATGTCGTACCATTTTTCTTCGCCACGGATTTTTGTTAATTTCTGTGACATTTCACGTAAATGTTTCGCACGTGGGTCGCCATTGCGGTAAACGCGGTGACCAAAGCCCATGATTTTTTCTTTGTTCGCTAATTTTTCGTGGATGACTTTGTCCACGTTATCGACTGAGCCGATTTCCGTTAACATCTTCATCACTTGTTCGTTCGCGCCCCCGTGAAGTGGGCCTTTTAATGCGCCGATGGCTGCAGTAACACCCGAATAAACGTCCGACAACGTAGCGACAGCTACACGTGCTGTAAACGTTGAGGCATTTAATTCGTGGTCTGCGTGAAGAACAAGCGCTTTGTTGAAGGCTTCTTCTTCGATTGCTTCAGG
>NZ_JAKVTG010000045.1 GCF_022489025.1 Planococcus halocryophilus
ATTGTAGTCACGAACACTGAGATGAAAAACAACTTTGCTCTGATTGCCAAAGGCAACCTTCGCAAAAGTCGTTCTCGCACCGAGGTGCTCGTGACGTCTTTCGTTGACGTTTTGCTGTTCAGTTTTCAAGGTTCAAGTGTTTAAAAATTATGGAGCGGGTGGGGGGAATCGAACCCCCATCATCAGCTTGGAAGGCTGAGGTTTTACCACTAAACTACACCCGCGTTATTATATAAGGTTGAGAAAATATGGTGCGCCCGAGAGGACTCGAACCTCTAACCGCTTGATTCGTAGTCAAGTACTCTATCCAATTGAGCTACGGGCGCATTAGAGATTATATGGTGCGGCCGAGAAGAGTCGAACTTCCACGGGATTTCTCCCACTAGGCCCTCAACCTAGCGCGTCTGCCATTCCGCCACGACCGCTCGAATTAATTTTAGGGACAAATTCTATTATACTGCATCTTCATTTTAATGTCAATGAGAAATTAGAATTTCTAATTCATTGTCGTTTCGGTTTAATAATAATGGCTGGGGTACCTGGATTCGAACCAGGGCATGACGGGATCAAAACCCGTTGCCTTACCGCTTGGCTATACCCCAAT
>NZ_JAKVTG010000046.1 GCF_022489025.1 Planococcus halocryophilus
GTTGGATAAAAGGTTCGACGCTGTACCACTCATTGCTTCAGGTGCATTTTCTTGTGCCGGTTCTTCTTCGGTTGTTTCCTCGGCAGGCTCTTCTTCAGTAACTTCTTCAGTTGCTTCCTCTTCCGGTTCTTCTTCCGTTGTTTCTTCTGGTGTTGTTTCTTCAGTCGTGCTTTCTTGTTCTTCAGCCGTCGGTTCAGCTGTATCCTCGGCTACCGGTTGTTCTTGGCCACAAGCGGCCAGTGATAAAATACCTGCTGCAAGAATAAAACTAAATTTTTTGTTAATCATTATTTTTCCTCCTCGTTTTTTGTTCTTGCTAATAGAACGCAGAAAGATGAGAAATAGATTGCTTTTGAGTGAAAAAACTTATGGAAATGGTTTTCTTCTATATAAGGAGATTAAACGCTGAGGTTATATTTTCTTCAATTAATCAACCTGTACTAATAAATTTAAATTACTTTTAAAAAAAGTGATCTAAAGCTAAACCCTTTGCGTTATGCCTGTATAACGAAAAAAAAAAAGAA
>NZ_JAKVTG010000047.1 GCF_022489025.1 Planococcus halocryophilus
ATTAGACAAGAGATTTGAGGCTGTTCCACTCATCCCTTCAGGTGTGTTTTCTGCTGCCGTTTCTTCTTCAGCAACTTCTTCCTCAGGTTCTTCTGTAACTTCCTCTACGGGTTCTTCAGTAGTAGTATCTTCTTCAACCGCGTTTTCTTGTTCTTCAGCCATCGGTTCAGCTGTATCCTCGGCTACCGGTTGTTCTTGGCCACAAGCGGCCAGTGATAAAATACCTGCCGCAAGAATAAAACTGAATTTTTTGTTAACCATAAGTAATCCTCCTCGATTTTTGTTCTTGCTAATAGAACGCAGAAAGTTGAGAAATAGATTGCTTTTTTTAAAATTAGCTATAAGTTTCCTGTTTCTTCTATAAGAAGAGACAACTAGTTTACCCTTCTTGATTTGGCTTATTTAAAGGAATCTTTTAAAAAGGAAATATATAAAAATAAAAAATTAATTTATTTTGTTGAAAAGTAATCTAAAGTTAATCCCTTTGCGTTATGCCTGTATAACGAAAAAAAAAAAG
>NZ_JAKVTG010000048.1 GCF_022489025.1 Planococcus halocryophilus
TAATAATATAGGTACTAATTTGAAATATTCCTTAAAATATTTGTCCACACATTTAGAAAAATGGAGGAGGAAGAGGGATTCGAACCCCCGCGGGATTTGACTCCCCTGTCGGTTTTCAAGACCGATCCCTTCAGCCAAACTTGGGTATTCCTCCGTGATAAAATACATATGGTGGACCTTGCAGGACTCGAACCTGCGACCGGACGGTTATGAGCCGTCTGCTCTAACCAACTGAGCTAAAGGTCCTAAAAAAGTGGCGGCAGAGGGGATCGAACCCCCGACCTTACGGGTATGAACCGTACGCTCTAGCCAGCTGAGCTACGCCGCCAGGATCTTTATTATTATAGT
>NZ_JAKVTG010000049.1 GCF_022489025.1 Planococcus halocryophilus
CCCGTTTGCCATGCTACGAACGTGCCGATAAATAAGAGGCGCGCCATGTCTGCTTGTGTAAGCGTCGGGAAGCGGTCTGCGATTGAGCGGGCTTGCCGGAAGAATGCGAAGACAAAGCCGCCGTTCTCGCTTTGGTGCGTTGATAGTTCGTTTATTGCTTCTAATGCTCTTGCGCGTTTTTCTGATTGCGCATGAATCGGCACTACTTCGAATAGATGCGTTACGTTGTTGCCCTCCGCGTCATAGGTTATTCCGTCTACTACCGTTAGATTCTGTTTGCGTTGTATGATTGCTTTGCGGCCTTCCTCCGGCAATGATTGCCATTTGCGTTGTTC
>NZ_JAKVTG010000005.1 GCF_022489025.1 Planococcus halocryophilus
TAAGACGCACGATTCGCTTTGATCTGCATAATGCTGATCAGTAAGTTTTGCGCGGGCCGTTTTGCGCGGCCGTTGCTGTTTGTTGACGTTTTGCTGTTCAGTTTTCAAGGTTCAGTTTGTCGCGCTCATTGGCGACTCAATTAATATAACACGCTCATATTAGAGAGTCAACACTTTAACGAAGTTTTTTCGTAAATTTATTATAACAGATTTATCTAATTATTCAGATTACAGTTTCGTTACAAATAAGTAAGGGAATTCACTCTTTACATTGAAGAGTTCTCCTTATATTTATAACCCTCCCTTTGTTGGTCAGGAATTGAAATTCCTCAATAATAAAGTCCTGGTCCCATTCTCACACCCCTAATTTTAAAAGCTCCAATTCTTCCCCGTCATTCCATTATCCTCCTTTCCAATTCGAGTTTCTTCTATAAGATACAGTTTTCATTTTCCTGCTAGCTCAAAGAAAAAAGTCCGCCAAATAAATTGGCGGACTTCCTATCTTACGCTAAGAAAATAAAGTAAAGAACAAAGATGACAAACAACCCATACATAATCGGATGAATCTGTTTGCCTTTTCCTGATACGAGCATCGTAACTGGATAGAAGATAAATCCAACCGCAATTCCTGTTGCGATACTATAGCCAAGCGGCATAGCAATCATTGTTAGGAACGCAGGAACTGCCACTTCAAATTTCGTCCAGTCTATTTTCCCTAACGCTGAAACCATTAAGACACCTACGATGATTAAAGCCGGAGCTGTTACAGCGCTCGTAATTACTTCAAGGACCGGATAAAAGAAAATCGATATAAGAAACAGCAATCCTGTTACGACAGCTGCAAATCCAGATCGTGCACCAGCTGCAACTCCTGCAGTTGATTCAATGTACGAAGTGGTTGTTGATGTTCCGAAGATTGCTCCACTGACCGTAGCAATTGAATCTGCTAGTAATGCTTTGCTTGCTCTTGGTAGTTTGTTGTCTTTCATCAAGCCTGCTTGATTCGCAACAGCAACTAATGTTCCAGCTGTGTCAAAGAAATCTACAAACAAGAATGTTAAGACGACAACGAGAAACTGAATGTTGATTAACGAACCAAAATCGTTAAAGATCGGTTCAAGCGCAACACCGAAAGTTGGTGCCATACTTGGAACGTTCAGGTCAATAATTGCACTAGGTAAATTCACAACACCGAAGAGCATTCCAACTACTGCCGCGATTAAAATACCAAAGAAGATTCCACCTTGGATACCGCGGGCCATAAAGATTACAGTGATAATTAATCCAAAGATCGCTAACAACGCTGAACTGTCTGAGAGATCTCCCAATCCAACTAAGGTAGCTGGATTATCAACAATGATATTTGCATTTTGCAATCCGATAAACGTAATGAATAGGCCGATCCCGGCTCCCACTGCATATTTTAATTCAGCAGGAATCGAATTGATAATTAGTTCGCGGAGACCCGTTAACGTAAGAAGAATAAAAATAAGTCCTGAAAATAAAACCCCTGTTAATGCTGTTTGCCATGGAATTCCGTAAGTCAGAATAACTGTGTAAGCAAAGAATGCATTTAAGCCCATACCTGGAGCAAGCGCAATTGGATACTTCGCGAGAATCCCCATCACTAAACAACCAATTGCAGCAGCTAGTGCTGTAGCCATAAATACGGCTCCATAATCCATCCGCATTGAATCTGGAAGATCCGGTACTGATTGTAGCGTTAAGGTTAACGGGTTGACGACAAGAATGTACGCCATCGCTAGAAACGTTGTTAAGCCGCCAATAATTTCTCGGCGGTAATTCGTCCCTAGTTCTTCAAACTGAAAATATTTTTTCATGCTGATTCCTCCGAATGCCTGCGTATAAATCCTACAAAAGAAAAACGCACACAGCAGATTGCCGTATGCGTTCGATTTATCCCTTCACTAAGAAAATGAAAGGCATCCCGCTCAATAGTGAACAGGATTAAAATCGTAGTCGAGTTATTTACGGTAACTCGGTAGAAACTTTCGGGCCATATCCCCGACATTATACGACAAGCTTATTTAATTTCTATCGTAATATATCATGTATAAAACGAATTAACAATACCAAACACGAACATTTTTAATAAATAATACAAAAAAGTTCGTGAAAAAGAAAAATACCGACTAATTTAGTCGGCACTCTAACTTTATTCCCATTCAATCGTTGCTGGTGGCTTGCTCGTAATATCATACAAGACACGGTTGATGTGATCTACTTCATTGACTAAACGAACACTAATTTTCTCTAGGACTTCCCAAGGAATGCGAGCCCAGTCAGAAGTCATGCCGTCAATTGATGTTACAGCACGAATACCGATTGCGTAATCGTAAGTACGGGCATCGCCCATTACTCCAACGCTGCGAACATCCGGTAACACAGTGAAGTATTGCCAAATGTCACGATCAAGACCTGCTTTTTTGATTTCATCGCGCAAAATCCAATCAGATTCACGGACGATTTCTAATTTTTCTTCCGTTACAGCTCCCATGATACGAATACCAAGACCAGGACCTGGGAAAGGCTGACGCCAAACAACTTCTTCAGGCATGCCAAGCTCAGTACCAAGAACGCGTACTTCGTCTTTGAATAATGTATTTAACGGTTCGATCAATTTAAACTGCATGTCATCTGGTAATCCACCAACGTTATGGTGGGATTTAATTGTTTGAGCAGTTGTTGTTCCACTTTCAATGATGTCAGTGTAAAGCGTTCCTTGTGCTAGGAAGTCCATACCCTCAAGTTTTGAAGCTTCATCATCGAATACATAGATAAATTCGTTCCCGATAATTTTACGTTTTTTCTCTGGATCTGTAACGCCTTCAAGTTTACTCATGAAACGGTCGCGTGCATCGATTTTGATAACGTTCATGTTGAATCCGTCAGCAAAAGTTTTCATCACGCTTTCTGCTTCTCCTTTACGAAGAAGGCCGTGATCAACAAACATGCATGTTAATTGATCGCCAATTGCTTTATGAATCAACACAGCAACGACTGAAGAATCTACTCCACCACTAAGTGCGCAAAGTACTTTTTTGTCGCCAACTTCTTCGCGGATTTTTTCAATTTCTAATTCAATGTAGTTTTCCATTGACCAGTCATCTTGCATTCCGCAAACGTCATAAACAAATTTGCGCAATAAATCATTGCCATAAATCGAGTGACGTACTTCCGGGTGGAATTGAACGCCGTAGAATCCGCGACTTTCATCTGCCATTGAAGCAATTGGGCAGCTTGCGCTTGTTCCAATAACATCAAATCCTGGAGGTGCAGCTGTAACTAAATCACCGTGACTCATCCAAACAATTTGTTCTTCAGGAAGATCTTTAAAGATTTTACTTTCTTTCGTCAGCTTTAATTCCGCTTTGCCGTACTCACGGTTTTTAGCTTTTTCTACTTTCCCTTTTAAGTGCAGAGCCATTAATTGCATACCGTAGCAAATTCCTAAAATCGGCAAGCCCATTTCAAAAATGGCATCATCGATTGAAAATGCATTTTCATCGTATACAGAATTCGGTCCACCAGAGAAAATAATTCCCGTAGCATTCATCTCTTTAATTTCTTCAGCAGTGATGGTGTGCGGGTGAAGCTCGCTGTAAACACCGATTTCACGGATGCGGCGCGTGATCAACTGATTGTATTGACTTCCGAAATCCAAAACGACGATTTTTTTCTGTTCTTTCAACATAGGACTAACTGGCAAAACCTTCACCTCTTCTATTCGATTCAGGTCTCAAAATAACAAAAGAACGCGAAAAATGGACCTCGCGTTCTTCTGCTCTACATCAAAAAGGCGAATGCACATGTCAAAAAGCATGCGTCATCCACCTTCATAGTCAAGTCATTTCCGGGGACTTGGTAGAGACATCCGATCCATATTACCGGACATATATGAGGGCACCTGTAATTTATAATTTAATCAATTGTACATTTTAAAGGTTGTAAAATCAACCGCTTGTCCGATTGATTAAATTTTCCCAACTTTCCTTTAACTCATGCCAGTCAATGGATTCAGCATCTCCTCCATAAATCATCCGTTCATAAGCTGCGGTCAATTCAGACATTTCTCGTGTGCCAAAAAATGAATCAATGTAAGTTGCATATGATTTCAAGGTTTGACCTGACTTCCGTTGAATACCGTATAATTCTAGTTGTTTCAGTAACCTTAGATAAGCTTTTTCAAATTGAACCGGTTCCTGGCCACGCATCCGGTAATAAGAAATAAGAAATTTCGGCATCCATCTGTGACGTATTTTGAAGAGAATAGCTACAACAACACCCATTGCAACAATTGCCCAAATCAGTTTCCAACGATTACTTGCAATAAACTCAGTTAGCCGATTCCAAAAAGCAGATTGTGAAGATATCACAACTTCTTCATCTTCTGCATTTGCAGGTTTTTGTGTCTCTGGACGTTCTTGAGGATCGGGTTGCTCCGGGTCCGTTGGATCTAACTCCAAATCAAAATCAATAGAGGATGAACCTGTAAAACCAATAGTTGGTTCAAATAGCATCCACCCCACGCCTGGCATATAAGCTTCTACCCATGAATGCGCATTGTTGTTCGTTATCTCGTAGACATCAGTTTCTCCTTGCGAATCGATTAATTCGCCTTCATTAAATCCTTTAACCCAACGAGCTGGTATATCAAGTGAGCGTAATAATACAACCATAGAGGTCGAAAAATTATCACAATACCCTCTTTTCGTATCGAATAAAAACTGATCTACATAATCTTCGTCTTCTTTAGGAACTGGTATGTCCGTTTGACTATAGGTAAATCCAGATGTATTGAAATAACTCTCAATAGCCAATGCTTGATCATAAACCGTCTCACTATTTGCGGTTATTTCAATAGCTAAGTCACGAACTCTTTCAGGAAGTTCATCCGGCAATTGCACATAGCGATCAAACTCAATAGGCAGTTCTTCTAAAGCTTCTCCACTTGTTTCTCGCAATGTTTTCAAACTATAACTAGGTTCACCAAAAGATACTTCATACTCTTCAGGTTCCAGTTCTTCTCCATTTTGGTAAGTTTCAAAGCGCTGATCTGCTGAGCTGTATTGATAATCTGGAGATTCTTCCATTGAAAAAGATTCGGTTCCGTAGGGATATAGAACAAAAGGAAATTCTTGTTCCATCGAGACGACTGTCGTTTCCACTTCTTCTCCTGAGACAAACTCCGTATCTACAGTTTCATTGTTTCTATAAACAACGGACTCTCCTACATTCTCTATCAGTTCCCAACCTTTTGTCGTATAAGTATCTTTCGATTCAACTTTCCAATATTGTCCAGTTGAAACTTCTGCGCGAAAAACCGGTGTATCATCCCCAATAAACGAACCACCTAGACGTGAATCGTCGACACCGTATCCAATTCTCCCTACATTCCCCCCACTTCCAGGACCGCCTTGTCCTGAGAAAGAAGTTATGAACGGTACTGGGTCTGGCCAAATGGGTTCTGATTTCGGCAAATATAATGCAAACGCCGTCGAAACAGCAATCCCTAAAATAAGGGGTACTGCAAATAACGCTACTTTATCGGCGTGCTCTGAAATTTGGTGACTTTCCATCCACCGTACCAAATACAATAAACCTGCCAGCAGAAGACCAATAATCATGATTCGAACAATTGCTGTTTCTCCTGAATAGGGACTGAACGTATCCAATACCGCGATAAATACTACCGTCAATACATAGAACAAAAAAATGCTAGATCTAAAACTTACCCAGTAATGAATCAAGTAAATGGCCATCCATAACAATACAAAAAACAACATTGTTCGGAAAACATCGGTTGTTTGTTCCCAATTCTGGCTGATCAAGGCTGAAAAATTCATACTAATATTAGATTGGAGAAATTGTATGGCTTCGCCTGTAAAAAACACATTGCCAGTATAGACATAGATAACAAACCATAAAATATATAAAACTTTTATAGGTCCTGAAAACCACCAAGGAACTCTCAAAAAAGCCATCAATAATCCACCTGCAATAAAAATTAAAAACAAGGCTTGGTGACCTGTTTCGGTCAATACAATAACTGGCGTCAACCATTCTGCTAACATAAAGAAAACTAATATATATAAGATGGCCATGAAAAATTTATTTTTTCTAATGGAAGTCATTACCGGCTCACCTCCGTAAACACAGTCGCAAAGTTCTCAGGACTCACGCGTTTTACAACAAACCCTTTCGAGCGGGCAAATTGATGTACTTGTTCATCTTCTTCAAGTAGTATTTCACCTTTACTCGTAACAACTAAACACATGCAATTACTTAAGTTTTTAGCATTTCTTTGAATAGATTGAATCATTTCTATTGAAAGTTGACTCGTTACATATAATAAGCTTGAAGTATTCATTTGTTGAAGTTCACGTCCAACCGCTTGGTCTATTGGCTTGTCCAAGTCACTTTGCACTTTCGCTAAATGATACATAATTCGCTGTAAATGCTCTTCCGTTTGAACGACCGGAAAATAATTGCGTTTTTGACCAATTGATAAATAAGCTAAGCTCGAATTAGCGCGAACAACCGATTTCAATATAGAAGCTATTAGCTCTACTTGCAATTCGAATTTCTCTGACACTCTTCGATCGTCTAGCAAAAAAAGGTCTTGCGACTGTCGATCTTCAAATTCTTTCGTGCGTAATGTTTGCGTACGCGCATAGGATTTCCAGTGAATCCATGACACTCGGTCCCCAGGTTGGTAATCACGAACTCCGCTTGCCATTGTTGTATCTTTTACTAAAGTAAAAGGAGCAGCCATTGACCCATGATCATAACGTGATTCTATGGGACGGTATGCAATTTCTACTGTATTTGGATAAACTAAAATTGTTTGTTGAACTGGTAGTAACCGACTTTTTTTTACCCATCCAAAAAAATCCGAAATTTCTAAGTAAACCCCTTCTAATACATGCTCTCCCCTAGGCATATTCTCAAGAGTATAAGTCCAAGAATAAGATTTCCGGAATCCCGGAACAATCATTTTCGGGCGTTGATTTGCGATGATTTTATTCAAAGATGGAGAATGGGTTTGTTCACTTAATACGGTATATAGGAGCGGAAAAGGGTTTTTTCGATAAATGGTGACTGTCGCTGAAAAGTCCCCACCTTTACGGACTTGAGTCGTATGCATCGTTCGGGAGACCTCGATTTTCTGTAAAGGATAAAATGCTAACAGCATGGAATACACGATAAAAGGTAAAGACATATAAAAAATAAACCAGCTAACAAATCCTCCTTGGAACATTGCAAAAGAAAAAGTCAAAAACAGAAGAAAAAGCACAACTACGATACGCCCCCATAAAACGGTGTTGTTTTTCAGTTGTTTCATTTACCAACAAGCCTTTTTACAGGTACGTGGGTTTTCGCCAAGATGCGTTCTGTAATTTCTTCTACCGTTATTCCATCGTAACGAGCCTCTGAGCGCAACATAATACGATGTCCGAAAACAAATTTCGCTAAATATTGAACATCATCTGGCGTCACATAATCCCGACCTTTCAACAAAGCATAGGCTTGCGAAGCTTTCATCAACGCAATAGACCCTCGCGGACTTACCCCTAAATACACATAGGCATCCTGGCGAGTTTGCCGGGACAAATCAACAATATAACTTCGAATGGTTTCATCTACTTTAATCGTTCTCACTTGAGCTTGCAGTTCTAATAACTCTTCAAGAGAGATGACGGAAGTCAAATCCTCAATTGGCGCAGCAACTTGTGCACGGCTTAAAACTTCCATTTCTTCTTTTGACGATGGATAACCCATTTTAATCTTTAATAAAAAGCGGTCAAGCTGTGCTTCAGGTAAAGGATATGTTCCTTCGTATTCAATTGGATTTTGTGTAGCCATGACAAAGAACGGCTTAGGAATTTGCATTGTTACACCATCAATTGTGACCGAAGCTTCTTCCATTGCTTCTAAAAGAGAAGATTGTGTTTTCGGTGAGGTCCGGTTTATTTCATCTGCTAAAATAATATTGCCCATAATTGGACCCGGTCGAAAATGGAATTCCATATCTTTCGGATTGTAAATAGACACGCCAATAACATCTGATGGCAATAAGTCAGGTGTAAATTGTATGCGTTTAAAATCAGCTCCCACCGATTTTGCCAATGCGCGAACCAACATCGTTTTGCCCACACCTGGAACGTCCTCCAATAAAACATGGCCATGAGACAGCATTGCAACAATACTAAGCTCCGCGATATCACGCTTCCCTATAATCACTTTTTCAATATTATCTATTACTTTTTCCAATCGCTCTTTTGCATTCATTTTTAAGTTCCTCCAATATAAAACAGAAAATGTTTTGAATTATCACAATCTTATCGTAATCATAACGAAAAGCTACTCATAACTCAACTGCACAAGAAATTTCTTCCAACAGGTATTCAAAAAAAAAAGCAGGAATCTTCTAAGATTCTCTGCTTTTCCACTGACTTATTTCCAAAAATCGTCGAATACCGTAACAGGCAAATGGCGCTTATGTTGTGTTCTTAAATAATGACCTTCTAGCTTTTCCTGTGCATCTGCAGGTATTTCCTTACCTTCTAAATAGTCATCGATTAGATTATAAGTTACTCCTAAAGCTACTTCATCAGGTAGGGCCGGCTTATCTTCTTCTAAATCTGCTGTAGGAACTTTCAAGTAAAGGTGCTCAGGACTACCAAGTTCTTGTAGCATTGCTTTTCCTTGGCGCTTGTTCAACCGGAATAATGGTGTCAAATCAGCTGCCCCATCACCGAATTTTGTATAAAAACCAGTGATGGCCTCTGCTGCATGATCGGTTCCAAGTACGGCGGCACTATGCATGGCTGCAATCGAATATTGAGCTTTCATCCGTTCACGTGCTTTTTCATTGCCTTTTGCAAAATCGGTTAATTGAATACCGGCTTCTTTTAATGCCTGTTCACTAGCATCAACAGCTCCTTTTATATTAACCGTATAAAGTTTAGTCGGTTGGATAAAATCCAAAGCATCTTTGGCATCATGCTCATCCAACTGAACTCCGTATGGCAAACGCACTGCATAAAAAGCGTAATCGTTGCTTTTCGACTCTTCATTTAATTGATCGATCGCCATCTGTGTTAACTTGCCAAGCAATGTTGAGTCTTGGCCACCTGAAATTCCGAGAACATATCCTTTAAGGAACGAATGGTGCTTTAAGTAATCTTTTAAAAACTGGATTGTCTGTTCAATTTCTTCTTTAGGTTCGATGATAGGCTTTACTTTTAACTCTTCAATAATTTGCTGTTGTAGAGTAGACATTAAAATCCTCCTTATTCTCCAGTAAATTCATGAACGGCATCGCGAACTTCTTGAATGTTGCGCATTTTGTTATCCCAGCATTTTTGGCTTAAATCTACTGGGTATTCTTCAGGATTTAAAGAGCGTTTGTATTCATCCCATAATAAGTCCATGTTTTGAATGGCATAGTTCTGCATTTCTTGGACACTTGGGTTTTTATAAATAATTTGGCCTTTTTCAACAACTTTTTGATGGATATTTACTGCTTCGAAATTCGTGACAAATTTCGATACAAACGTATGGACGGGATGGAACATTTTTAAACGTTCTTGTGAAGAAGGGTCTTCATCATGCATCGCGATATAATCGCCTTCTGATTTCCCGTTCTCTTTATCAATAATTCGATAAACATTTTTCAGCCCAGGTGTCGTGACTTTTTCTGCATTCCCTGAAATTTTAATGGTATCTTCTAGTTCGCCTTTGTCGTTTTCGATTGCCACCAATTTATAAACTGCTCCTAAAGCCGGTTGATCGTAGGCCGTAATTAGCTTTGTTCCAATACCCCACGCGTCAACGCGAGCACCTTGGGCTTTCAAGTTTAAAATCGTATATTCATCTAAATCATTGGAAACTACAATTTCAACATCTGGGAAACCTGCAGCATCCAACATTTTTCTTGCTTCTTTAGATAAAAAGGCAATGTCTCCACTATCTAGTCGAATCCCTTGAAAGTTGATTTTATCTCCTAATTCTTGGGCAACTTGGATCGCAATCGGCACTCCAGATTTTAATGTATCGTATGTATCTACTAAAAAGACGCAGTTTTTATGGCGTTTCGCATAGGCATGAAATGCCTTATATTCATTTTTATAAGCTTGCACCATTGAATGCGCATGTGTTCCAGCTACAGGAATTCCGAATTTTTTGCCGGCACGTGCATTGCTAGTTGCTTCAAGTCCACCGATATAAGCTGCGCGTGATCCCCAAATAGCTGCATCCATTTCTTGAGCACGTCTTGTGCCAAATTCCATGACTCGTTCATCTTTAACAATTTGCTTAATCCGGCTAGCTTTAGTCGCGATTAAGGTTTGGTAATTAACGATGTTTAAAAGTGCGGTTTCGATTAATTGGGCTTCGACAAGTGGCGCTTCCACACGAATTAATGCTTCGTTTTGAAAAACAAGCTCACCTTCTGCTACTGAGTAAACATCTCCTGTAAACCGAACAGTTCGTAAATAATCGATGAAATCTTCTTTGTAACCAAGCTCTTCTTGAAGATAAGCTAAATCACTGTCCGTAAATTTGAAGTTTTTCAAGTAGTCTAAAATGCGTTCCAATCCTGCAAATAAAGCATAACCATTGCCAAAAGGCAATTTACGGAAAAACAACTCAAAAATTGCTTTCCGTTCGTGCATCCCATCTGCCCAATAAGTCTCCGACATATTGATTTGATATAAATCTGTATGTAGTGCCAAACTGTCATCCGCATAATGCTTATCCATAAAAGAGTCTCCTTCTTCCACAATCAGTAATGCCACTAATTATACACCAATATTGGTAAGACCAAAATAAAAGTCAACTTTATAAGCGAGACTTCCGTTTTTCTTCATAAACTCTAGTTGTTGACATAAAGAAGAAAACATGAGATGATATTTTAGTTAACACAAAGGTAACTGGTAAATTTTGATAATCTGGCATTCTACGATAATGTTTTTGAGAATACTTATTCACACTGGAGCGATTTAAGGATCGCAAGGACGTAAAAGAAGGTAGGGTTTACGTTGCTTAGGTTAGAAAGCACCCAGTGGAACAATGACCGCGGTACTGAAAGTAAAACTTTCAATGGAAATGATTCCCCAGTAAAATGGGTTGAAAAATTGAGTCAAAACAAATTATAGTTACCTTAAACAAACAAAGGGATGTTCTCAAATCGAGAACATCCCTTTTCCAATTCTTTAAACATTAGTATTTTAACGCAACGTTTTTTAAAGCCGTGTAATTGCGCAATGCTTCAAGACCTTTTTCACGTCCAAATCCACTTTTCTTAAATCCTCCGAATGGCATTTGTACACCACCCCCAGCACCATAATTATTGATGAAGATTTGTCCGGCACGAATTTTACTAGCCACTCGGTGGGCGCGTGCCCCGTCTTTTGTCCAAATGCCAGCTACTAGCCCATACTCCGTACCATTGGCCAATTCAATCGCTTGTTGTTCGGTTTCAAATGCAAACGCAGCAACAACTGGTGCAAAAATTTCTTCTTGAGACACATAACTATCTGGTGCAAGTCCATCAATGACAGTCGGTTTAAAAAAGTAGCCATTTTCGAGCCCCGCTGTTTTCTGACGCTCGCCACCAGTTAAAAATTTCGCTCCTTCATTCCGGGCAACATCCATGAATTCAAGAATACGTGAAAATTGTTTTTCATTTAAAATCGGACCTAAATCCAAATCATCTACACCTTTACCAATTTGAATTTTTTCCATTTTCGCAACCACTTTTTTCAGAAATTCTTCTTTTATAGACTGCTGCACCAATAAACGAGATCCTGCTGAACAAGTTTGTCCGGCATTTTGAATAATCGACCGCACAACCCACTCAACCGCATCTTCTTGGTCGCAATCTTCAAAAACGATGTTCGGCGATTTCCCACCAAGCTCAAGCGTTACCGGCTTAACGTTTTTCGCAGCACCCATCATTACAGCAGAGCCTGTTTGAACCGAGCCTGTAAAAGTAATATGGTCAACATCTGGATGTTCTGATATTGCTGCTCCCGCTTCAAAACCATAACCCGTCACCAAGTTAAAGACACCTTTTGGCAAGTGGGTCGCATCAAATATTTCTGCCAATTTAATCGCAGTTAGCGGTGTATCTTCTGCAGGTTTTGCAACAACTGTGTTCCCCGTCGCAATCGCAGCTGCAGTTGAGCGTGAAATGATTTGCAATGGATAATTCCACGGCACAATATGAGCTGTTACGCCAACTGGTTCACGTAATGTATAATCGAGAATTCCAGGTTGAACTGGTATCGTTTCACCAAATATTTTATCGGCCATCCCTGCGTAGTATTCAAAATACAAGGCAGATGCTTCAACATCTTTACGCGCTTGCGTTAACGGTTTTCCGGTATCGAGCGTTTCTAACAATGCAATTTCTTCTAAATCAGCGCGTAGCGCTACGGCTACTTTATGTAAAATTCTACCTCGTTCAATTGGCGGAAAAGACTGCCACTCTTCTGACTCAAATGTTTTACGGGCAGCTTTTACTGCAGCGTCAACGTCTTCTTTTTTCCCTCTCGGAACTTCTGCCAATATTTCTCCAGTTGCTGGATTTTTGGTTTCAAGTTTCTCGTTGCCAATGCTATTTACCCATTTTCCATTTATATACATTTGTTGTTTTTTCACTGATCCGTTCCACTCCCCAATTAAATTCCGCGTCCTCCGTCAACATTTACAATGCTACCTGTCATCATTTTCGCTAAATCTGAGCTGAGGTATAAGACACAATTAGCAATCGCTTCTGGCGTAATCAATTCACCTAATGGAACACTTTTACGGAATATATTTTCTTTCGTTTG
Organism: Planococcus halocryophilus; assembly: GCF_022489025.1. GTDB lineage: Bacteria > Bacillota > Bacilli > Bacillales_A > Planococcaceae > Planococcus > Planococcus halocryophilus_A. Next base: position 12,864 of record NZ_JAKVTG010000005.1, read on the forward strand.
TCCTTCATCAACACCAGATGCGGTAAATTCACCTAACATTTTCGTATCCGCAGGGCCTGGATTTATCGCATTAACTCGAATGTTATAAGGAGCTAATTCAATAGCTAAAGCTTTCGTCAACGAAATTGTTGCTCCTTTTGAAGCTACATACGCATTTAATCCCGGACGTGGACGATCAACAGAAACAGAGGCTATATTGATAATCGACCCACAATTCTGTTGTTTCATATACGGGACAACTGCACGAGATGTTAAAAATACAGCGGTGGAATTGATCGCCATAATACGCTCCCAATCTTTGAGTGTTACATTTTCAATATCTGTTGCCGCTTGTGCAATTCCAGCAACATTCGCTAACACATCAATGCGACCAAACTTGTCTGCCGTTTTCTTAATAGCTGCTTCTACACTTTGTTCTTCCGTTAAATTGCCTTGAAGAACGAGTAATTGTTCCGGGTATTGCGTTTCTAACTCTTGTAGACTATCGACATGAAGATCGATAGCCGCGACTTTCGATCCTTGTTTTAAAAATTGCTCAACAACCTCTTTACCCATTCCCCCGCTTGCACCTGTCACAATCGCTACTTTATTGTCTAACCCCATTAATTTCCCTCCTAATTTTTCACCAACATCAAGACTTTCTCAGCAATAGCTGAACCTACTTGTTGTGTAGTGGAAGTGCCACCTAAATCTGGCGTTAATACTTTTCCTTCTTGAATTACTTGTTCAATCGCGTCGACAATGGCAGTCGAAAGATCTTCACGACCTAAATGATTCAACATTAATGCAGCTGACCAAATTTGAGCAATCGGGTTGGCAATTCCTTTTCCTGCGATGTCCGGCGCCGAACCATGAATCGCTTCAAACATAGAAGGGAAATTGCCTTCCGGGTTAATATTTCCTGATGGTGAAACGCCCAATCCACCTACTAAAGCTGCTCCAAGATCCGTTAAAATATCTCCGAATAAATTAGAAGCAATTACTACTTCGAACGATTCTGGGCGCAAAACAAAATATGCAGCTAAAGCATCGATAAAATTACTTTCAAGTTCAATGTCTTCGTAGTCTTTCGCGACCAATTCAACAACTTCGTCCCATAACTTCATCGAATGAATAATGGCATTGGATTTTGTCGCACTTGTCACTTTTGATTTGTTGTTTTTTTGCGCGTACTCAAATGCATATTTGGCAATTCGTTCGACGCCTTGTTTTGTAATGACCGTATTTTGAATTGCCATTTCTTGCGAATGTTGCTGATACAAACGACCGCCGATATTTGAATACTCACCCTCGGCATTTTCACGGAATACCATGAAGTCTATTGGTTGCTCGTTTTTCAAAGGAGATTCAATACCAGCCAATCGCTTGATCGGCCGCATATTGACGTATTGTTGAAAGTTTTTACGAATCGGCATAATCAGTTCCCAAATTGTCACTTCATCGGGTACGCGTTTGTCACCTACCGCTCCAAATAAAATGGCATCAAAATTTTTCAATTGATCCAAGCCATCCTCAGGCATAATATGTCCGTGAGCTAAATAATATTCACTGCCCCATTCAAATTGTTCAAACGCGATGTCGAATGTTGGATCTTGTTTTTTTAACGCCTCTAAAACTTTTACCGCTTCTCTTGTAACGTCGGGCCCTATTCCATCTCCAGGTAGTACCGCTATTTTATATGTTGTCATAAATTCTCCTCCAATAGTTTAGTCACCAATTAGGAATAACGTGATTGCCGGAATAAACGAAATGATCAAGACATCAACTATCATTACTAAAATAAATGGAACAATCGCTTTTAACAAACTTTCAAATTTAGTCCCCGCAATATTTGCAGCCACAAATAAATTGACTCCAACTGGAGGCGTGATAAACCCAATTCCTAAGTTTACGATCATAATAATACCGAAATGCACTAGATCAATACCAAGTGCATTGGCAATTGGTACAAGAATCGGCGTTAAAATAATGATGGCTGCTGAAGTTTCAAGGAATACTCCACAAATCAGCAATAACAAGTTCAGAATTAGCAAGGCGATAATCCAATTATCCGTCACACTGAGCATCAATTCCGTAAGTTCGGCTGGAATTCGCTGACGTGTTAAGTAGTAACCAAATACAGAGGCACCGGCAATAATAAACATAATGACCGAAGTCACAACAACAGAAGAAGAGAAAATTCTTGCCAAGTCTGATAATTTAATTTCACGATATATAAAAATACCGACAAACAATCCATATACTACTGCGACAACCGCGGCTTCTGTTGGAGTGAAAATGCCTCCATAAATTCCACCTAAAATAATTACTGGCATCATTAAAGCGAGGAATGCGTCAAGAAAAGCTTTAACGAAATCTTTCAAGCCGAATTTTTCTCCACCGCCATAGCCTTCTTTTAAGGAAATTAGGTAAACAAGTAAAATAAGTGAAACCATTACAAACAATCCTGGAACAATTCCTGCAATAAATAATTCACTAACAGAAACCCCTGCTGCCACTCCATAAAGCACTAAAGGTACACTAGGAGGAATCATAATTCCGATGGTTCCACCAGCAGCTTGAATAGCTGTCGCAAAACTTTTGTCGTAGCCTTTATTCACCATGGCTGGAATCATTAATGCGCCTACCGCGGCTGTTGTTGCAGCTGCAGAACCCGAAATCGCTGCAAAAAAGGCACACGCAACGATCGATACAATTCCGAGTCCTCCTTTAACACGTCCAAAAATAACATTTGCCAAGTGAATGAGTCGGCGGGAAATCCCACCACTTTCCATCAACTTGCCTGCCAAGATGAAAAAAGGAATCGCCATAAGCGGAAACGAATCAACCGAATTGAACATTCGCTGAATAATAACAATTAATGAAACATTGCCATCGATGAAGAAAACGAGCGTCGAAGCAAGTCCAAGCCCAACAGCAATCGGTACATTAATCAAAAATAAAGCCATCAATAAAAGAAATAATACCAATGCCATCTTCAGACACCCCCGCTTTTAAAGTCTTTGGAGAACTGCGAGGCCATATTAATAATAAGAATTGCCCCACTCACTGGGATTACCATATAAATGACGCCCATCGGAATCCGTAAAACTGGGGAAGTTTGAGACATCCCTTGCATCGCAAGGTCGTATCCTTCGACTACCATCAACAAGAAAAAAAGCAAACTTGCAAATGTCGCAACACTATAAAGCGCTTTGCGGACAGGAACCGCAAATAATTTCACAAAAAACTCCATTCCGATATGTGCTTTTGAAGACATCGCATAAGCAGCGCCTAAAAACGTCAGCCAAATCAAACTGTACCGTGCCAATTCCTCCGTCCAGGCTAATGGAGAATTCAGAACAAAACGGAAAATCACTTGAAGAAACACTACGGTAACAAGCAATGCCATAATAAGATTTAATACATGCTTAATACCAAAATTCATATAGCCGATCCATTTACTCATCTTCTTGCCCCCGATATAAAAAAGAGAGAATGGATTCTCTCTTTTTTGAATTAACGTATTATTTTATTTCTGCGCGTCTAAAATTTCGTTTAATAGGTCTTGGTGTTCGATTGTGTCATAAACAGGTAGAACCGCTTCTTGGAAAGGAGCTGTATCGACATCTTCAATAATTTCCATTCCTTGGTCTTTTAGTGTTTGAAGGGATTCTTTCTCCATTTCAACGATTAACTCACGTTCTCTTGCCCCTGCTTTTTGCCCTTCTTCTACAACGATATCGCGCAATTCTTCTGGCAATTCATCGTATGTTTTTTGGCTCAACATATAGATGGCTACTGAATAAACGTGCCCTGTTAAACTCATGTATTTTTGATTTGCATCATATAAACTAAATTGGTCAGCAACAATCGCTGGATTTTCCTGTGCATCTACTACGCCTTGTTGCAAAGCAGTAATTGCTTCAGTCCAAGCCATTGGAGTTGGTTGTGCGCCTAATGCTTCAAATGCAGCTAAATGAATTTCGTTTTCTTGCGTTCTGATTTTCAAGCCTTTTAAATCTTCAGGTGTTTCGATTGGACGGATTGCATTGGTAATATGTCGGTAACCATTTTCTCCCCAAGACAAACCGATGATACCGTTTTCTTCCATCTTAGCGAATAACTCATCACCAATATCACCTTCTAAAACTTCTACTGCTGATTCGCGGTCTTGGAATAAGAATGGAACATCTAAAACGCCTAATTCCGGTACAAAGTTTGTAACAGGAGCAGTTGAAGAGACAACTAAATCGACGGTTCCAAGTCCCATTCCTTCTGTCAACTCACGCTCAGCACCAATTTCACTGTTAGCAAAAATTTCAATCGTTACTTGTCCATCTGTTCGTTCATCAACAGCATCTGCCATTTCTTGTAGCGCTATATGATACGGGTGATCATCAGGTAGGGAATGTCCTGCTTGAAGCACAAACTTTTCATCCGATTCTCCACCTGATGATTCGCTATCAGAACTGCCACACGCTGTTAAAGCCAATGCACTTGCCATCATAATTGAAACAAATCCGAATTTTTTATTTACCAATGTTGTTTCCCCCTTTTTTTGTGCCCCAACATCTCAGTTGACTTCCGGTTTCACGAAAGTCAACTGACTGCCAAAGTCTGTCTTAGTTAATCTCCTTTTATGAACGGTTCAAGTAATCCGTAACGGCTCCTTTTGATGAACAAGAAACATTATGCGCATATTTACCGAGCACGCCTTTTTTGTGAAGCGGTGGAGCAACCCAACGTTTGCGGCGTTCCTCCAACTCAGCTTCAGATACATCCATCGAAATTTCTTGTACCTCGGAATCAATCGTCACGATATCTCCTTCTTCAAGCAAAGCAATTGGTCCGCCGACTTGAGCCTCTGGTGCGATATGGCCAACTACTAAGCCGTGAGTACCGCCGGAAAAACGTCCATCTGTCAGTAATGCAACTGATGCATCCATACCTTTACCGACAAGAATTGCAGATACCGATAACATTTCCGGCATTCCCGGACCACCTTTTGGTCCTACATAACGAATAACTAATACATCGCCTTCGTTAATTTCATTGGCCATTACAGCATCTGTTGCTTCTTTTTCATTGTTGTAAACGCGAGCAGGACCTGTATGGCGTTTCACTTTCACACCCGATACTTTTGCTACTGCGCCGCTTGGTGATAAGTTTCCTTTTAAGACAATGAGTGGACCATCTTTACGTTTCGGATTATCGAAAGGCATGATGACTACTTGACCTTCTTGCAACGCCGGAGCTTCGTTTAGATTTTCTGCCACTGTTTTTCCGGTTACCGTCATACAGTCGCCATGCAAGTAACCAGCTTCTAGCAACATTTTCATAACCGCTTGAACCCCACCTACTCGGTGCAAATCTTGCATAACGTATTTACCACTTGGTTTTAAATCAGCCAAATGTGGTACCGTTTTTTGCAAACGGTTAAAGTCATCAATCGTTAAATCTACTTCAGCCGCGTGAGCAATCGCCAATAAATGAAGAATTGCATTTGTCGATCCACCTAGCGCCATGACTACCGTAATCGCATTTTCAAACGCTTCTTTTGTCATGATGTCTTTTGGATAAATATCTAATTCAAGTAAATTATGTACAGCTGCTCCCGCTTTTTCACAATCCGCTAATTTCTCAGCTGATACCGCTGGATTTGAAGAACTTCCTGGCAAACTCATTCCCATCGCTTCAGCAGCAGATGCCATTGTGTTAGCTGTATACATTCCACCACATGACCCAGCGCCTGGACATGCACCACACTCGATATTGCGTAACGTACTGTCATCCATGTCGCCGTTATTATGTTGGCCAACACCTTCAAATACAGAAACAATATCAATATCTTTATTATTGTGGCGACCTGGAGCGATCGTTCCTCCGTAAACAAAAACAGCTGGAACTTCAGAGTTTGCAATAGCGATTAAGCAACCTGGAATGTTTTTATCACAGCCACCAATTGCGACTAAGCCATCCAAACTCTCTGCTCCTACGACTGTTTCAATTGAATCTGCAATCACATCTCGGCTTGAAAGTGAATACTTCATCCCTTCTGTGCCCATTGAGATCCCATCAGAAACCGTGATTGTATTAAAGATAAATGGGACGCCTCCAGCTGCTCTAGCGCCTTTTTTGGCACTGATCGCTAAGTCATCAATATGTATATTACACGGTGTCACTTCACTCCACGTGCTAGCGACACCAATCATTGGTTTTTTAAAATCTTCGTCTGTCACTCCTACTGAACGAAGCATCGCTCGGTTAGGCGCTCTCATAGCCCCTTCACTAAAAACTTTACTGTTGATGCGCAAATCTTTTTTCATAATTTATCCTATCCTTTCTTTTCTATTTATTATAGAGCACATTTATCAGAATTCAATGAATAAAAGAATAATATTTTATTATTTTTTTAATCGTCAAATAATTTATATATGTATGCGTTTACATAACTTAATACCTAATCTCCTCCTTGATATATGCAATATATTAATTTATAATTAATTTGTCTAGAATAACTTTTTTATTTAGTCTTGTAATGATTGTCTCTTTTACTTTTAATGAACTGATGGACTTTCACTATTATTCATCCCGGTATTACTTCTACACTATTTCACAACGCTAGTATTTTGAGTTAAAGGGGATGAAGATTTGTTAATTCGGGAAGCTAAGAGAGATGAATTTCATATACTGAAAGAGCAGCGTCTTGTTGCCTATCAAAGTTTCCAAGAAGAGCTGTCACCGAAACATTGGGGACGATTGAAATCTAATTTGGCTTCTGCTAATGATTTACAACCTGGTGTAGAAGTATTTGTAGCCGAGATTGGTTGGGAAATTGTGGGGAGTATCGCATTATTTCCTTGTGGATCCCATACATATACTGGAGTACAAGAAATAAGCAAATATCCTGAAATCCGCTTGTTAGCAGTGACTCCTGAGTTTCGCTCACGTGGAGTTGGCAAAGCACTTGTTGAACATTGCATCGATATTTCCAAAATTCGCAAACAAAAATCAATCAGTTTATATACAGGGTGTTTTATGAAGAACGCCATCGACTTGTATGAAAAAATGGGCTTTAAACGTGTTTCTTCACTCGACTTTAAACCATTAAATGACGGCATTACCGTTAAAGCTTTTCGTTTTGATATATAAATAGAAAAAACAAGCCGCAGCATTTGCGGCTTGTTCATCTTGTAAGCAAAATCCACTTGTGCAGTTTGGGAAGTCGTAAAACCGCGCTGGTCGCTTTGGGGATGACTCCCGCAAGAAGCCAGGAAAACCACCTGTCTTCTTGCTTCGTCTACCCCATGGACGCGCCACCGCTAGCGTCTACAATGAATAGGTGAGCTAAATAACATCAGAATTTCTCTATAAATAAAGAAGTCAAAAAGAAGAGGAATTGGAGCAACCTCTTCCCAATACTTCAGTTGTCTATAAGTTGAAACAAGCCGCAGCATTTGCAGCTTGTTTTTTTTAGTTTTCCTATTTTTCATGTTGAAAAGGATTTTTCCACTCCATTAATAATGCATATCCTCTAGACTCTTCATCTTCTAAATAATTTTCCACGATGCACACTGGTGTTCTGCCACAGCGTAGTAAGAAAGAAAGAACCGGATCTTTAATTTCCCCTGATACTACTTGTTCAGCGTATTGTTCTGCAGTGAGCCGATCAGAAAATTCATGAAACCTTGGCATCCGTCCTCCACCAAGCAAACGGTCTAACTTATCTTCTATAACACGTTCATACATCGCCTGCATTAATAACTGACCTAGTTTCAACGATCGGTATTTAGGTCGAATGCAGATGTCGACGATATACAAAGTTTTTCCTGTTGGATTGTGATTACGAATATATCCATTATCTGTCGCTACTTCCCAAGTATGCTTTGGGAATGCTGGATCAAAATCTGTTAGCAACGCTGTAATCGATCCAGCCATTTCTCCTTCGACTTCGATACATATAGCACCTTCAGAATACAATTCTGTATGGTTTGTCAGCTGCTCTGAGTTCCACCAAAGTTCCTCCGGAAATGGGTGGGGAAAACTTTCTTTTTGAATGGCAATCAATGCCGGAAAGTCTGATTTTGTGTATTGTCGTATTTCCACTAAAACCGGCTTGTTATCACTAAAAACATATTGTTTCCTCTTATACATATGTCTCTCCCCTTTTTTCTTATCATATGTGAATCTATGCAATGAAAAAAGCTGCTTAAAAGTAAGCAGCTTTTTTCGATTCATTAAAGTGGGGGTAAAACATTTGGACCACCAAGTACAACGGCAGATAGTAAGCCTGTATACATAATAGACAAGACTATTAGTTTTTTCTTCATCAATTCAACTCACCACCATTCTCATTCCAGAAAGATTGATAGAAATACGCTTTTTCCCATCGTTGCTGCTTGCTATAATGACGTGCAAGTTCTGCTGCAACATTTCTTGTTTCTTTTATATAACCATTATTTCTGAAAAATTGGAACATTATATCTTCACAATAGGTCATAAGGTCTGGTTGGGAAAAATTCCTTTTCTCAAAATAATTGGCATAAATATGAAAAAACTTATCTTCTGGCTTAGTACTTATCGCTTTCAATTCTTCAATGTGTATAGAAGGATCTTGGCCCGTTTCCATCATAGATTCTAACAAACTCGTTAAAACAGCTTTGTAGAAATACGTATCCCGTTCTACTGCTTCTTTTAACGATTGAAGAATCACTAACGCTTCACCATGGGCATGTTTCATCCTTAATAATTCTGTGTAATTATAAAGCGTTTGGTTGTGTAACGCTGTTTGATTGGTTAAATGGGTATTGCGAATTAGTACTTCATAGAGACTCTCTGCCTGAACAAGCAAATTTCTACGTGTATAGTTGATCGCTAAAAGCATTTGGGCATGGAGTAGCCGAATGTAATTGTGGTGGAGTTGGAAAGATTGAACCGCCAATTCGGCAAAATGTGCTGATAGTTCGTAACGGTCTGCAAGCACTAACATTCGCGCCTTTTGATAATAAAACTCTCCTTCAAATTTCTGTGGAATGCTTTGAATCCCTATATCCATTTTGTTTAGAAATTCAAAAGATTTTATGTTGTTGCCCACCATCGAGAAGTATAGCGATTGAAAAAATTGATGAACCCAGTGTTCTGGCGCTAAAAAAGAAGCCTTCATTCGTTCTAATAGCTTTTTCTGTTGCTCAGCTTTGGTCAAATTATGATCGTAAATATAAAAACGAAATTTATAAAGTTCGTATTGATTGACCAAATCGGTTGATTGAATATAATCATTTTCTCTTTCCAACTGCTTATAAATTCTTCTCATCGTTTCCAGATCGTAATGAAGCGAACAATCGATAAATTGTCCAATCGTCCGCTCGAGCTGTTTATGTTTTTCCATCTCTTTGTTCAATTGAACACCCATTTTTAACAATAGCGCTTTGATGGTAGATTCATGGGGGCTGTAAGCATTCGATTCGGTTTTGCTTAAATGTGAAATTGAACAAATGCCTTCCGCCAATTGTGACTGCGTTAGATCGTTTTTTGTCCGATAATACTTGATGATTGAACCGACATTCATAATTTCACCCTTTTTAACAGAATAAATAAAATATATCATAAAAAAACAACCCTGACATTTCTGACAGGGTTGCCGCTCTTACTAGCTGTTATATCTAGAGTTATTGAACGCGTGCGAAACCGAAACCTGATGCATAATCATCGCCATATCCTGCTCCATAACCTGAGAGAATATCGTATGATTTTGCACGGTTTTGTAAATCTGCTCTCACCTGTACGTTTGTTGCACTTGGATTTGCTGCCCACACTTTAGCAGCAAGTCCAGCTGCGTGCGGTGAAGCCATTGATGTTCCACTAAGTGTTGCGTAGCCACCTGTATACCAAGAAGAATAAACTGCTGCACCCGGCGCTGAAATTTCAACGTCGTATTTGCCAATAGAATAATCACCATCGTAAAAACTATAACCACGTGAAGAAAAGTCAGCTACGCGGTGTGTACCGTTTTGGATAACATTTTCAAGTGCTGCTACTGCTACTGCATTTTTTAAAGCACCTGGGAAGCCAATAGAGCCTTGGTAAGGACCAGAGTTACCCGCTGCTGCTATTACTAATACACCTTTGTTATACGCGTAGTCTACAGCACTCGTGATCAAGCTACTTTCCGTTGGAGATCCTAACGACATATTGATGACTACTTTCGTATTTAATGCGCTTGCTTGATCTGCAACGTGGCGGATAGCTGTCGCAATATCATCAGAAGACCCTGATCCATCGTCTCCTAATACTTTGTAAGCCCACAGGTCAGATTGTGGTGCTACTCCATACAAGCCGCCGTTACCGTTTGCTAAAGCAGACCCTGCAACATGCGTTCCGTGTCCTTGGCGATCGGTACATGTACCATTTGTGATGCTACTAGTTAGTGTAAAGTCTTTACATTGTTCTACATTGTTTGCTAAATCTGCATGATTTACATTCACTCCAGTATCGAGTACGGCAATGTTAATACCTGCTCCACCAGAAGTTTGTGTAAGGTTTGAATTATTGTAGATGGCTTTGATCCCCCATGGTGTGGATTGAGAAGCAGCCATAGTTGAGTATTGAGCTAGCGGCTCAGTTGAAGTTTCATCAATGCTATATTCCGGAACTTTTTCAACTGTTATATTTTTGTTTTTCTGAAGTGCTTCAAATTGCTTTTCGTTCATATTGGTGGTGAATCCTTCGTTTTCAAAATCCCAATGAACACCGTATTGGTTTTTAGCATTTTTCAATTCTTTTTGATTTGCTGAGTCAACCAATACGCGAAATTTCTCATTGCCATTCGCTTTTTCAACGGAATCCCCGTTTGCGCTGACGCCCATTGCCGGTATTAGCAGAGTAGCTGTCAACATTGCTGTCGTAATGAATTTTGCCGATTTTTTCATCGTTCAATCCCCTTTTCCAATATGGTTTATGGCAACTGGCTCTGGCTACGGCGTCCCGCGCTTTCGCATTTGTCCGACTTGAGGACTCTGCCACACATTTAAAGTTAGCAGAAGTTTCCGGTTTTCGTAATTGGGAAATTTTCTTGTGGATTGAACGTGAATATGGAAAGAGGAACTATTTACCTGATTATATATACCTAATAACTTAATTTCATACAAACAAACACCACTCTCTAGAATAGAGTGGTGTTTGTTATGTTTAATAAATTTCTTTTTTCAGGAAATAAACACATGTTTCATATGGCTGTAATATGCCTTTCGCTCGCTCTTCGTAATTACTCAGAAAAAGTTCCGCGTCATATGGGCTATTCCACGCACACGTTTTTTCACTTAAATTCGAAGCGATGAGCATTTTTGTATATTGATCTTCGCGTACATAGGCGTATACATGGGGGCAACCCGAGTCGACTAGTTCGGTAGTTCCATAAACCAACACTTTCCAGTTTTGGCGCAAGTGAATCATTTTTTTATAAAACGACCAAATGGAGCTCGGATCATCTTTTTGAGCTTCGACATTTAGCCATTGATAATTCGGATTTATTCCTAGCCAAGGCGTGACTCTAGAAAACCCCGCGAAATCCTCGTTGTTCCATTGCATCGGTGTACGGGCATGGTCACGGCTAATTTTTTTAATCACATGCATTACTTCTTCATGTGGCACACCTTGTTTGCACTTATAGCGATAGATGTTTTTGGTTTCAATATCGTGATACATGTCAATATCGTCAAAAGGAGCATTCGTCATTCCGATTTCTTGACCTTGATAAATAAAAGGAGTTCCTTGCATAAAGAAATACATACACCCCAATGCCGTAGCACTTTCATACCAATATTTTTGATCATTCCCCCAAATGGATACCGTTCTTGGCCGATCATGATTTTCGATGTAAAGAGAATTCCAAGCAATGCCATGTGTCGCTTGTTGCCAGCGATTTAACACTTCTTTTAATTCCTCGACATCCAAATCATTATCTACTCCGTTGCTATCCACCGGTTTATGCGCTTCTAAGTGAAAGATCATATTAAATTTCCCATCATGTTCGCTGATCCACTTTTCCATATTATGTGATTTAACACTATTGGCTTCACCAATGGTGACAATATCGTTATTCTTAAACGCTTGATCCCTTAACTCCGTCAGTGTTTCTTGTAAACCCTCTACTTCCGTAAACTTTTCCCATGCAGGAACATAAGGTAAATGTTGCGGATTTGGCATATCACTATAATCTTTTTTTAAGTGATTGATGGCATCTACCCGAAAACCATCAACTCCTTTAGCCACCCACCACCGAATCATTTCATAGATGGATTCTCGCATGTCTTTGTTTTCCCAATTTAAATCGACTTGGTTTTTGGTGTAAATGTGTAAATAATATTGCTCGGTTTTTGGATCAAATGTCCATGCCGGTCCTCCAAAAATACTTTCCCAATTCGTTTGTTGGTCACGCCATACATACCAGTCCCGTTTCGGATTGTCTTTCGAAGACTTGGATTCCAAAAACCATGGATGTTGATCACTTGTATGATTCAAGACGAGATCAATGATGAGTCTCATGCCTCTTTTATGTAGTTCTTCTAAAAGTCGATCGAAGTCCTCCATCGTTCCCATTTCTTCCATGATTTCTTGATAATCACTGACATCGTAACCATTATCGATATTTGGTGATTTATACATTGGACAAACCCATACAATCGTAACGCCCAACTCGTCCAAATAATCTAGTTTCTCAGTTATGCCATTTAAGTCGCCAATGCCATCATCATTTGAATCATTAAAACTTCTTGGGTAAATTTGATAGACTACTGCTTCTTTCCACCAGGTTTCCTTCAAATTCATCGCCCTCTTCCTTTTAACGAAATTAACTAGTGCCGGACAGATTTTCTTTTTCTATTTATTACTCTTTCTATTCAATATTCTTTGGGAAATTCCTGCAACGAGAAAGCCACCCGCAAATAATACTTGCGAGTGGCTTCCTTTACTTTTTATCGAGCTTTATATTCTTCAAACACATTCGCCGCAAATCCAGCAACATAATCACTGCCATCATTGTCTTCGATCGATTCGATCATCATGGCAAGGATAAAATCTGGACTTTCTGAATCATAAGAAACAAAAAAGCCATTTTCTTGCCCTTCTTCACCTATTTCCCCTTTCAATTCCGCTGTTCCAGTTTTACCTGCAATTTTTACTATTTTGCTGTTAGCCGACTGTGCATAGCCATCCACAACGACATTTCGCATCCCGCTGCGGAGAACTTCCGCATTTTCTGCACTTAGTAATCCGTCTTTCCAAACTTGGCTTTTTTCTTCATCCATAAACAATAACGGCTTATACATCGTGCCATCTGTTAAGAATGGCTCGTACATCGTAGCCAAATGCAAAATGTTTGTCAGCATCTGTCCTTGACCAAATGAAGAGTCCGCCAACTGCCCTTCAGATCCGATCGTGCCTTCATTGGAAATTTGTGAAGATTGTAGCTCTAAAGCAAATGGAATGTCTTCTCCAAAACCAAAGTTTTTTAATCCTGAAACAAATGTCTCGTTGCCCATGTTAAGTGCTTGTTGCGCAAAATAAATATTGTCCGAATAAACCAAGGCTTTATTCAAATCAATTGGGTTTGGTGCTTCAGGATGTAACCGGCTAACGCGATAATCTCCCCAAGAACTGTCTTTTTGCCATGTAGCTCCATCAATTTGAAGACCTTCCGTTGGGTTTAATGTATCAGCTTCTAATCCAATCGCTGCCGTTACTGGCTTAATCGTTGAACCGGGTGCATAAGCTGCGCCAAAACGATTAAATAATGGATTTAACGGATCTTCGCTTAGTTCTTTAAAGCGATCCCCGCTAATGCCTAACATATATTCGTTTGGATTATAGGCGGGCGAACTAACTAAAACTAACGTTTCTCCCGTTTCCGGGTCGACTGCGGCACTTGTTCCCGCTTCGCCTTTCATCGCTTCATAAGTAGATTTTTGCAATTCTGCATCGATAGTCAAAACAATCGTTTCTCCATTTTCAGCAGCTGTTTCAGTAATTGTGATTTGTTCTCCATTGTCACCTTGTTTTTGGATAAACAATTTTATGCCATTCTTACCATGTAGACGTTCTTCTAGCGTTAACTCAAGTCCTCTTCGACCGATAAAATCTGTCGACTTATACCCTTGGTCTTTAAGTTCTTCTAATTTTTCAGCAGTGATCGGACCAATATAGCCGCTCAAATGTCCAAGAGCTTCTTCGTATGGGTATTCGCGCATTGCTGTTTCTTGATAAGTCGCGCCTGGTATTGCTTTTACTTTCTCTAGTAATTCTTTATCATTTTTTGCAGCTTTGGAAATCGGCACAAACTGATCCTCTTGAACCCAACTTTGATTCATTTTTTCATCAATAAAATCAACGGATACTCCAAGAACTTCTGCGAGTTCTTCTTTACCAGCCTCTTTTTTGAAGTTTTCAGGTACCACACCAATGTTGTAACCTGTTCCGTTGATGGCTATTGCCTTTTGGTTTCGATCATAAATTTCACCGCGATCTGCAGTTGTTGTTGATACGCGAACTTCATCGTCTTTTTCTAATTGTTCAAATATAAAAGATGGATCCCATTCAACAAACCAGTCTTCTGTTTCGTCTTGAGATTCAACCAACAACGTCATCGTTTTTTCAAACGCAACTGGTCCTGCAAGTGTGTCCATTTGTATTTGAACAGGAAAATCAGCTGGCTTTTCAGGATCCCATTCTGTTTCTTCTGCCGGCTTTGTATAACTCACTTCAACATTTGTAATCGCTAAGTCTTCGTAAAACTTTTGTTGGCGCTCAACAAAATCTTCTGGTGTATATGCATCTTTCGTTCCTTTATTTAAATAAGCGCTATACATTTCCGTAAATTCTGCGTTGTTCCAGTGGTCTATGTATGCTTTTAGCCGATCTTCAGGCGTTGGACTTGGTTGACAGCCCGCCAATAGGACCAGAAAAGCCAAGGCTAGAATAATTGTTATTTTTTTACCCAAAACATAACCTCCCATTGTTTTCTTTATTTTACCAATAAATAGCGACTAGTTGAAAGATTAATCTCTTTATTTCTAATAACTGTTTCCTATTCAGCCACGTGATTTTCCAACCAGAATTCAAATTTATTGCTATAGATCGGTCTCCGTAGAGGTTTCTCCTGCAAAACTTACGCAATTACCAGTTTTTATATGGTAAACTGATTACAAAACGACAGGAGGGTAACTATGGTTGAAATTACATTTTCGCAATCAATTGGTTCCGTTTTAACACTTGAAAAAAGAGCACAATTAAAGCAAATTCATGAAGATCTTTACAGCAAAAAAGGAAAAGGTTCAGATTTTCTTGGTTGGTTAGATTGGCCAAGCACGCTCGATTCAGCATTTATGGAAAAAGTTGAAAAAACAGCAACTCAAATCCGGGATAAAGCAGATGTATTAGTTGTTATTGGTATTGGCGGATCTTATTTAGGTGCTAAAGCTGTATTATCTGCACTTGATCCGTATTTCAAAAAAGAAGCTGGATTAGAAGTAGTTTTCGCAGGACATCAAGTTAGCGGTGAGTACTTAAAACAATTGCTCGCACACCTTGATGGTAAACGCGTTATGGTTAACGTTATTTCAAAATCAGGTAAGACAACAGAACCCGCACTCGCTTTCCGCTTCTTAAAAGACTATATGGAAAAACGCTATGGTCAAGAAGCCGCTGAACGAATTATCGTAACAACTGACGCTGAAAAAGGCGCATTGCTGACATTAGCTGAAGAAAATGGCTATGAGCGTTTTGTTGTTCCTGAAGATGTGGGTGGACGTTATTCTGTATTTACAGCAGTTGGATTGGTCCCAATTGCAGCCGCTGGTTATTCGATTAAGGACTTACTTGCGGGTGCTGCTGATGCTGAAAAGGTTTATAACAATATGAACTTTGATGAAAACGTAGCTATTCAATACGCAGCTATTCGCCATCAATTATATGTAGAAGGTTATACAACAGAAGTTATGGCAATTTTTGAACCAAAACTATCATTTGTTCAAGAATGGTGGAAGCAATTGTTTGGCGAAAGTGAAGGAAAAGAAGGCAAAGGGATTTTCCCAGCATCCGTTTCATTCACAACAGACTTGCACTCGATGGGTCAATATATTCAAGACGGCAAACGCAATTTGTTTGAAACGTTCCTATTGGTACAAGAAGCAAACGAAGATTTAACAGTTTTTGAAGCTGAAAACGATGGCGATGAACTTAATTATTTGGCTGGACTCTCGTTACAAGAATTTAACCATGTTGCTCACAAAGGCACATCAAGCGCTCACCTAGATGGTGGCGTACCTCAACTAAGCTTGACGATTCCAAAAATCGATGAGTTCCAGTTAGGTCATTTACTGTATTTCTACATGCTTTCATGTGCGTACAGTGCTTATATGCTAGACATCAATCCATTTGATCAACCTGGGGTTGAAGATTACAAAAACAACGTCTTCAAGTTATTGAATAAGCCTGGATTTTAACTATATAGAAAAAAGCTGACCTTTTCGAAAGGTCAGCTTTTTCTTTGTTTACTGTGCTCCTCGCATTGTGTTAACCTAAATAAAAAATAAGTTGACTTAAATATTTTCTCTCATTATACTTAATTTATCTAGAATAGTAGGAGGAAATAGAATGACAACGACGACCACTGCCAGATCGGCAAATCACTCTCGCACTTTGCAATTAGTACATATCGCCTTATTCGCTGCTTTGATGGCAATTGGCGCAAACATCGCTTCGTATTTAGTAGTAGGGGGTGTACCGATCACACTGCAAACGTTTTTTGCTATTTTAGCAGGTCTTCTACTTGGTAGCCGTAAAGGCGCTATCGCCATGATTGTTTATGCATTTATTGGTCTTGCAGGCGTTCCTGTTTTCGCAAAATTCTCTGGTGGTATGGATACATTGCTTAGTCCAACCTTTGGATTTATTGTGTCTTATGTTTTTACCGCTTATTTAGCCGGACTCATTGCTGAGAAATGGTCGACTAAAAAAGGATTTGTTATTGCAGCACTTGTCGGGATGGCCGTCAATTACCTGTTTGGGACGAACTGGATGTATGCAGCCTACAAATTGTGGTTTGCAGCACCTGAAGGCTTTACGTACAAAATGGCTTGGGCATGGATGGCTGTTCCACTTCCAAAAGACTTGATCTTAGCCGTTCTTGCTGGATTGTTTGGGTATCGTCTAAAACCCATCATTCAAAAATATTTATAAAAAATCCCGAATGCCATAATGGCATTCGGGATTTTTTTATGGCTGAGTTGAAAACTCGAATTATCTACGACGAGGTTGTTTAAAAGGAGCAGCTTTCCACTGTTCTTCCAACCAGCTTTCAAAATCTTCGCCTTTATCGCCTTTATACGTATCGTAAATATCGCTACGCATTTTTTGTAGTTTTTCTTTAAAGTCTTCGTAAGTGTGCCCAACTGGCAAACTTTTTTTGATGCGAACAAGTACTTTAGAAGTGTCCTTGATCAAATCATATTTTTTACGCTCTGGCATGTGAACATTTTCGCCAAAGTTTTTAAGTTGTTTATAGGCAGCTTCCTGCACTTGATAAACCGAATCGTGGTTCATGCGGTGTGTTAACAAGTCAATTGTTGGTTCGCTTTTCCAGTTGCCAAGCTCTTCAACCGCAGCTAAACGCTCTTTCCAGTTAGCCTGTCGGTTTGCAGCTTTTTTCAATTCGTCGTAATTCGGTGGTAAGTTCGTCGGTTTGTTATCAGAGTTACTGTTCGTTTGTGTCAAAATTTCATTCTCCTTTGTTTATGTCCCTTTGCGGGAAATAACGTAATGCTCTCCGTTGGCGGAACAAGTTCCTTTTAGTATAACATCAACCTCGTGCAAAGGGAAAAAAGTCGATTATTCATACTACAGTCTAAACAAATGATTTTATTGCGTCAATTAACCGGTCTACTTCTTCTTCTGTGCTATACGGTGCAAGTCCAGCACGGACCCAGCCGCCACTATCGTTGACATTTAATACGTGACCTAGTGTTGACGCATAGAAATGCCCCGCTGCAAGAAAAATACTATGTTCTTCCGCTAGTTTTTTGCAAATGTCTCCTGGTTCGATCCCATCTACTTGAAAAGCGATTGTAGGTGTTTTTGGAACATCCGCTGAGGCTTGTGTAATGGTTACAGCTTGAATTGCTGACAAGCCTTCACGAAGTCGATTTGCCAAGCGGTTTTCATGTTTTTCAATTTGTTCGATTCCACTTACAATGCGGTCTCTTCTCGTTTCCCCTTCACCAAACTGAGCAAAAAACTCAATAGCGGGAGTAATGCCTGCAATGCCTTCGTGATTTTGCGTGCCGGTTTCCAATTTATCGGGATAATATTTCGGAGAAGTGGTCAATTTGTAAGGCTCCAAATCCTTGAAAATTTCTTCTTTAATTGCGGCGATGCCGATATGCGGTCCAAAGAACTTGTAAGCTGAGCATAATAAAATATCAATATGCATTTGGTCACGATCCATTGGCACATGCGGTGCTGCGTGAACTGCATCAGCTACGAGTAGTGCCCCTACTTTTTTTGCTCGTTCTGCAAATGGTTTCAGATCGACGATTGTACCGATCGCGTTAGAGGCCATGCCGACAGCAACGACTTTTGTGTTTTCATTGATTAATTGATCTAGTTCCGATAAATCTAGTGTCTTTGTTTCCGTATCGACTTTCACCCAGCGTACTTTTAAGCCACGGTCTTCTGCCATCATGATCCACGGATCAACATTGGCACGGTGGTCCATTTCTGTAACGACAATTTCGTCACCTGCATTGAAATTTTTGCCAAGAGCATTGGCGATAGCAATTGTTAATGTGGTCATGTTAGCACCAAACGCCACTTCGTTTGCTTGAACATTTAAAAAATCAGCGACTGCTAATCTGGCTTCTGAAATAACTTTCTCGGTTTCCCAACTAGACGGGAATGCGCCGTGGAGATTGGCACCGCCTTTTCTCATATAGTTTGCAATCGCTTCTATTGCTGTGCCTACAACTTGCGATCCCCCTGGACCATCAAAGTATGCGACCGTTTTGTCTTTATATGTTCTTGTTAAAGCAGGAAATTGTTCCCGAACTTGCGTAATTGGAAAAGTCGTTTCAGTAAATTTCATCGTTTGCAGCTCCTTTTTGAGTAAGTTACTATTATCGTATTCAATTTTTTGATAGAATCTCCTTCATTAGTTAGAGATTTTGAAAATACTGTCCGATTTGGCTGGAATACTGTCCGTTTTACCCGAAATACTGTCCGATTGGAATCAATTACTGTCCGATTCACGCTAAATACTTGCCAAATCCCATTTCAAAGAAAAAACGCCGCTCATCGCGACGTTTAAATAGCTTTTTGACACATGACAATTTCACGCAAGAACAATCCTTTTTTAGCGATGCAGCGGTCAGTAATGACAAATCCAGCTTCTTCAATCATATGGTCCATCGTCTCGATTGTGACGACCAATAACTTTTCAGTAATGGGATAAGCAGCTTTTAAAATCCCTAATTGGTCTGCTGGCGTGGCGTGTGTGTATAAATTATATGGCATGTCAATAATGGCAACATCGTATGCCGTTTCGACTTCTGCGATTGACCCCAATTCCACTTCCCCAGTCAATCCGAAATGTGCAATGTTTTCACGTGATCCTTCAACAACTAGCGGATTGATGTCGCGACCGACAATATCTATGCCCATCGATAACGCTTCAACTAACACGGTACCAATTCCACAACATGGATCCACAACTTTAACACCATCTGGATTTGGCACAGCAATATTTGCGACAGCACGTGCTACACGTGTGCTAAGTGCCGTTGAATATTCACGTGGCTTTTTCATATGTTGAAACCAAATTGGCTCACTTTGTGAGTAACGCCCGAAATACCAACGCCCTTCAAAAGGCATTAATCCAAACGTGACACCTGGCTGATGGACATCTGCTTCTCCTGTTATAGCTGAACCGATTTGACGTTCAATATCTCGCTTCCCTAAATAATCAACTTGATCTTGTTCAGATAGACCATTGATTTTTAGAAAAATGACTTTGAACGTCGTATCTGCCATATCTACGTTTGCAGATTGTTCGATGATGTTTTGCAATGTATCGGCTTCAAAAAGCACGTCAATGCGCTCTTTAATAAACGGACTGCGGCTTGGGTCAATCCCCACTCTGCTCTTGATAATTTTCTCGTTCGTGTCGCTACCAAAAAATGACCGCATCTCCATTTGGCACAATGCTTTTTCATCATTTGTATAGGCATATGTATAAATATAGTCACCTGTTGCAGTTAATCGATTCAATTCATCCCGTCCTTATCTGCCCGATCAATCAAGACAATATCCACTAAGTATAGCAGATTTAAATCCTTGTTAGTCGACTTGCTTGTCAGAATTTGCTTCGATGACTTTGATGATTCCAGTAATCATGTCATTATAAGGCGTTAAAATGCCGTGTTTTTTTCCAAGCTTTGCTACAGCGCCATTAATTGTGTCAATTTCAGTTTTGCGTTTATGCAAAACATCCATTAGCATTGAAGACTTATTGGTCGGAAACTGTTCTTGACCCATTTTGATGCACCTAACGATAATTGTTTCTGTATCAACAGTGACGCCTTCTGCTTTAGCGATTTCTGCCGCTTCTGTTACAATGCTTCGCAATACATTTTGACCATCTTCTGTATTTACAATATCGCCGTTTCGCAAACGTGTCAGTGCTGATAATGAATTATAAGCAAGATTGACGAATAATTTATTCCAGATAACGGTTTGAACATCATCCGCTAATTCAGTTTCCAATCCAGATTGATTTAGCAGTTCAACAAATTCCACCAATTTTTCTTGCGCTCTTTTGTCTGCAGGCTGACCGATAAAGTTTGTTCCCCAGCCGCGGTGGAGAATCCGTCCGTTATCTTCAACGCTAGCACCACAACCTAGCGTTCCTGCAACAATTGAGTTGTTTGGGAAGATATCTGCCATCGTTTCTAAATTTCCAAGACCATTTTGCATCGTCACAAACAAAGTGTTCGGTGAAAATGAATCTTTTATTTGAGTTAATACATTTTTAGTCGCATGTGTTTTTAACATCACTACTACAAGATCATATATGTCTCCAGAAACTTCCTGTACCACTGCCAAAGGAATGATGGTTTCTTTGTTATCCCGTTCAACAATGGTCAATCCACTTTGATTGATCTTTTCTACGTGTGGATTATTTCGGTTATATAGAAAAACTTCAGACGTTTGTGATCTTAAGCGTCCGGCAAACAAACTACCCATTGCACCTGCACCGATAATTAATATTTTCATAAAATCCCTCTTTCCAATTAGTTTGAATTGCTTCTAGACTTCTACATTGTTGGTATAAGAGCTCTTCACGATAGGCAATATTTCAAGAAGAAATTTACCTATCCGATTCTTCTCGACTGAATATACCATACTGAGAAATTCCTTGCTTTTCCCCTCTTTTTAGCTTATCCTTCCTTATTAGAAAACATCTATAGAGAGGTTGGGATCGTATGGAGCAATTCGATCAATCCCTCGAAGTATTCATGGACAACGTCGGCTGGTTAGCACCATTTCTTTTTGTTTTACTGCATTTAGTACGTCCTTTGTTGTTCTTACCAGTTATTGCCGTCTGCATTGCTGGCGGGTATCTTTTTGGATTTTTTGAAGGTGCATTTTTATCGTTTATTGGTTTGACCTTAATGAGCTGGATATCCTACATATTGGTCAATAAATTTCCGAAGTTCCAAAAGAAAATGGCACGACTAAAAGATAAAATTTTCTCAGACCGCACCTTGTCGGTTCCTCAAGTGATGATTTTACGTATTATGCCTTTTGTACACTTTCATTTATTATCATTGTATTTAATCGAAATGACAAAATCGCTTAAAGAATACATGGTTATCTCTGCATTAGGTTTGATTGCTCCGGCAATTCTTTATACGGCATTTGGCCGTGCTATTTCCGAATTCCCTTGGTATCTCACATTGAGCATGTTTATATTGCTCGTGATGATATTCAGTTTTATCGAGAAATGGCAGAACTCTAGACCAGACTCTAATTAATAAGATTTAGTAAGCACAACTTTCTGTTGTGCTTTTAATTTTGCCTTACCGCTATTTTTATTTATGCTTAGGGTATACCAATTATAAGAGCCTATTCATAAAGGAGAATGACTATGCCCGTATTTATGCACAATGACATCGAATTATTTTACGAAGATACCGGAGAAGGCCAACCACTTCTTTTGCTTCACGGACTCACCAGTAATTCTGCGATGTTTTATCGCGAAATGGAATTTTTCAAAAAGACTCGCCGTGTAATCGCTTTAGACTCAAGAGGTCATGGCAATTCTAGTCGCTTAGAACAATACACATTAAAGGACCATATAGAAGATGCACTTGCGCTCATTGACCATTTAGATGTAACTATTGTGGATGTTATCGGTGTTTCAATGGGCAGTTATATCGCACAAGGCATTGCCATACAAGCACCTCAAAAAGTAAACAAACTCATCTTAGTTGCTACTAAATCCTATAGCGAACAGGCGTCACTTACTGAACTTTTTGATCGATACCCTGCAAAATTTGATGGTCTGAGCATCTCTGAGAAGATCAATGAAGCGACTCGTTATATTTATCATGACCAAAAAAAAATTCAAGAATGGAATAAAAAAACGGCACAAAATAGCCGACTACTAACTATAAAAGAACAAGGAATCGCAGGAGATGCTATAAAAAAATTCGACTTCCGCTCACAACTTTCTGCCATTACCGCTGAAACTCTAGTCGTTAGTGGAAAGCACGATGGCTTGAATCCTCCAGAAAAAGGGCGCGAAACCGCAGTTGCTATTCCGGATGCTACTTTCATGGAATTTAAACGTTCTGGCCACGCTCCCAATGTTGAGCAAGACCGGTTATTTCTCGGCGTTACAGAAAATTTTCTTGACTAGTTGTATAAAATGATACTGAAAAACCCGTCTAGCACAAACGCTAGACGGGTTTATTTTTATTGAGCTGTATAGCCGCCATCTAAAACGACGGCTTGACCAGTAACACCTGCAGCTTTGTCACTTGCTAAGAACATCGTATAATCCGAGATTTCTTTTACAGCCAACAAGCGCTTTTGAGGAATTAACGGATATAAGACTTCTTCAAAGACTTTTTCAAGTGGTACATTACGTGTTTTTGCCAAATCCTTCATTTGATTTTGAACGAGTGGTGTATCCACATAACCTGGGCACATAGCATTAACGGTAATGCCATGTTCGGCACCTTCAAGTGCAGCCACTTTCGTTAAACCAATCACACCATGTTTTGCACTATTGTATGCAGCTTTGCCAGCAAATCCAACAAGTCCATTGATCGAAGCCATATTGATAATTCGCCCTGATCCTTGCTTTTTCATAATCGGAAATGCGTGCTTGCTCGCGATAAACGGCGCAATTAACATAATGCGGATTAATAGCTCATATTTCTCTGTTGGAAATTCTTCAAGCGGCGAAATGTATTGCATGCCCGCATTATTAATTAATACATCAAGTGATCCGTAATGAGCAACTGTTTGTTCAATCACATTTTTTATATCGTCTTCATTTGTCACATCACATTTGATGCCGATGCAATCTAACCCTTGTGACTTTAAGTTCTCTGCAGCTTTTACGACAGCTTCTTCATTGATATCTGATAATACAATTTTCGCTCCTGCTTTTGCAAAATCACTACTAATTTCATAACCAATTCCGCTAGCAGCTCCTGTTATTAAAACGACTTTATTGTCTACCATTGTATTCCCTCCAAAGCTTTTGTTAAATTCCAAGTCCTAATGAAAATAGGATGATGGCAATTGCTAGCCCAAGTAACGGAACAATGACGGTTACAGCACCGACAGCACCATAGGCAGCTTTATGTGTTTCTCCACAAATCCCACGAATTGTTGTTACGACATAACCATTATGCGGCAATGAATCCAATGCTCCTGAAGAAATGGCAATCGTACGGTGAAGCGCTTCTGTGTTAACACCCATGTCAATATAATGTGGTGCTAGAAGTGGCAATGCAATAACTTGTCCACCTGAAGCAGAACCAGTTAATCCTGCGATTACGCTGACAGCGATAGCTCCGCCGATTAATGGGCTTCCGGGAATGCTAGTCATCGCATCTACTGCTACTTGGAATGCTGGTACGGATTTCGCAACACCACCAAATCCAACTACAGCAGCCGTGTTACCGATTGCGATCAATGCACCAATTGTTCCATCAGATAAAGCTTTACCTAAATTCGAGAAGTATTGGCGGTTTAAGAAATACGTTGTAAGAACCCCACCCAATAAGGCGATGATCAATGCAGAAGTTTTCAATGAATCATGGAAAACAAACGAAATTCCAAGAACGACAACTAACGGAATCAAGCCCATGATTGGGTTTGGAAGCTTACGATCTTCTATTACTGGGTCTGTTGAACGAGCTTCAAAACGCTCGCCTTTGTTAACCGCTTTTTGAATCATGCGTTTTAACCACCAGTAACCAAATACAGCCATAAAGACAGCTACAAAAATACTAACTTCCCATCCTGCATATGGGCTAGTTTTCAAGTATTCAATCGGAATCCAGTTTTGGATTTCAGGTGAACCAGCAGAAGTCATTGTAAATGTTACCGACCCTAAAGCTAACGCAGCCGGGATAAAACGACGCGGTAAATCAGCTTGTTTGAACAAGCTAAGTGCCATCGGGAAAACCGAGAATGCTACAACGAACAAGCTAACTCCGCCGTATGTTAAGACAGCACAGGCGATAACAATCGCTAATACTGCTTTCGATAAACCAAATTTACCAACTAACCATCTTGAGACGCTATCAGCAGCCCCACTATCTTCCATTACTTTTCCGAAAATTGCTCCAAGTAAGAACATCGGGAACCATGCAGTAATAAATCCAGAAAAACTTGTCATATAATTTGTTAATAAGTTCGCTTCTCCTTCTCCAACTAGTTGTGGAAATAACGGTAGTCCACTGAACAGTGCTACAAATAATGCAGATATTGGACCCGCAATCAATAAGTTCATGCCTCTCATCGTAAAGACGATTAAAAGAACAAGTCCCCCAACCATACCAATCATACTCAACATTTAAAATCCCCCTTTTTTCTTTTAACGACACTCTTTTGAAAACGCTTACTTATTTTCTATAGAAGAGCCGTCCAATTTTCTAAATATTTAGTCCTGTTTGCTTTCATTATTGTACAACCACGAAAAGAATAGGTAAAATGAATAATAACTATAAGTTCTATAACAATTAGTTATAGGAAGAGGAGGAGACCATATGGATATACGACAATTAACTTATTTCGTAGCAGTGGCTAAACACAAAAGTTTTACAAAAGCCGCCCTTGCACTTCATGTGACACAACCGACATTAAGCAAAATGGTGAGGAATTTAGAAGAAGAAATGGAAGTTGTGTTGTTTGACCGCTCTTCACGTCAAATAGGACTGACTGATGCTGGTTCAGTTGTTTATGAGCAGGCACAAAAAATTATACATAGTGTCGATGACTTATCAACATCTCTTTATGATGTGATGAATTTAAAGAAGGGCAAAATAAAAATCGGGCTTCCTCCAGTCATTAGTACATTGTTCTTCCCTACTATTATCGCTGAATTTCAACGCGCTTACCCTGAAGTCTCTATCGTATTAGCAGAAGATGGTGCCAAAACTGTTGAACGAAAAGTATACGACGGCGATGTAGACTTAGGCTTTGTAATGCTTCCCGTTGATAAAGAAAAATTTGATGTAGTGCCCTTTGTCGACCAAGAAATCAAATTGCTAGTACACGAATCACATCCACTTGCCCATCATGAAATGATTGATTTAATCGAATTTAAAGACGATCCTTTCTTACTTCTCAGCAAGGAATTCACATTAAACAGCCGAACGATCGAGTTTTGTGTCAGCGAAGGATTCACGCCGAAAATTGCGTATGAAAGTTCGCAATGGGATTTTATCGTCGGCATGGTCGAAAAAAACTTAGGTGTTACATTAATGCCAAAATTGATATGCGACCGTGTGAAAAATGGACCGTTTAAAATGATTTCCTTGACCCATACGTTTCCTTGGAGATTGGGTATTATTATGGCCAAAAATCGTTACGTACCATACGTTTCACGCGAATTTATCTCTTTAGTAGAGAAACTACCAAAAGTATGACAGACAAAAAGGAGCTTCCCAAAGGAAGCTCTCGAACATGATTATAGAAAAACAATAATAGCTAAAATAGCTGCTAATACGAGTCGGTAAATCGCAAATGGCATTAGTTTAATACGTGAAATCAATTTCAAGAAGAAACGGATAGAAATTAGCGCAAAAACAAAAGCCGAGATAAAGCCGACTAGATAAAATGATAAATAGTCCATCGATAAAGTATCCCAATTTTTCAATACCGACACCAGGCTCGCGCCGAACATAATCGGAACTGCCATGATAAAAGTGAAGTCTGCCGCTACCCGATGATTTAGCCCAAACAATACGCCTCCTGATATGGTGGCACCAGAACGAGAAAAACCTGGCCATAACGAAAGGCATTGCACAAACCCAATTTTTAATGCTTGAACATACGTAATTTCATCTAATGAATTTACAATAGGCTTTTTAGGCCCGAACTTGTCGGCAACAATCATCAAAATCGCACCGACAACCAATGCATAAATCACCGTTTCCACACCAAACAAATAGTCGTCAATCAAATCTTTGAAAGCAAATCCCAAAACAACTGCAGGCAACATCCCTATGACAACGTGCAATAAATTAAATCGTGTACTTTCTTTTTGACCTTCAATTTTATAGAGGCCAACTAAACTAAATAAGCGTTTCCAAAATACGACGACAACCGCCAGTATAGAGCCGAGCTGAATAACAATTTTAAACGTATTTGCAGGGTATTTACCTAAAAACTCCTGTGATTTTAACCACATGTCATCGACAATGATTAAATGTCCTGTAGAAGAAACAGGTGCAAATTCGGTCACGCCTTCCACGAACCCTAAGATTAGTGCTTTAAACAAATCAAACCATTCCATAAACCCTACTCCTGCTTTCTATAATAAATTATTTTTTAGCTACATTGTCTCACTAAATTTTTTACGATTGTTATTCAATTACTATAAAACGTTACTCCTATAGAAAAGTTGCACTCTGATAGCAAAAAAAAAAACGTTGCAATGTGTATCAGGCACATTGCAACGTTTTTTCTATTTACTCTTCTATTAGGCTAGCATAGACAATCAATCGTTCTTCTCGTGTCCCCCGCTCAAAATCGTACGTTCCTGAGCAAGTAATCATTACTAATTCTGGAGAAGAAGTATAACCGAATACTTTGGTTACATCTGCCAAGTCCAGAGGAACAGACTCCATCGTGTGAATTTTGAAAGTCAAGGTTTTCTCTTCTCCCTGTATGACAACTTCGTCACCTAGTTGGAGCTTAGCAAGATCCCAGAAAATAGCTGGGCCGTCAACACCATCCACGTGACCTGCAATGACAGAACGACCATTTTCTCCTGGTTCGTACCCTGGTGAAAACCAACTAACGTCTTCAATATTGTTCGGAACTGCCATTTCACCGTTTTCTGTAACACCAAGATGTTGAATTTGAGCTTCAACATCAATCGCTGGAATTTTTAAGGAACTCGGCTTAATGCCCGTTCGTTTCAACCCATTAATCGGGTTTTCCGCCGGAGTTGTTTGTGGAACACGAACTGAGACAGGCTCATCTAGTGCAAATCCCACATTTTCCGATCGAACGCTTACTTCATCGACCGATTGATGACAACCTGCTACCAGTAAAAGTGACAGGACAATCCAAAGCTTACTGTTGAAATCGTTTTCTCCACACGAGGCTACTAACTCCTATAAGAACCACTGCTCCTCCTAGCAACAACCACATTGCTTGAGATTGGTCAGGAGTTCCAAGGCCAGTAGTCGGCATGCCATCTGGCGATTCCGCAGCTTCGTAATCGACAAGCGCAATTACTTCTAATGAGTCTACCGTGTTAACTGCAAAAACACTATAAACCGTATTTGCAGCTAATTCCGTACCTTCTAATGGCAGAACTTGCGTGCCATCAGGTAAACGAATTTCTAAATCATATGTGCCTGCATCTAACTCTGCATAATCTGTAATGCCAGGAAATTCCGCTCCACTAAATAATGCATCTCCACCGATTACGCCAACATCAACTGCTGGTGCATCAGGCGACAAATGTCCGACGCGAACTTTTGTTTTTCCATCTGTTACTTCCATTGAATCTTCGGCAACTACAAATTCAATTGACTCTAACAAGTTTGCTGCAACGACTGTATAAGCTTTTCCAGCTTCTACAGCAAGATCTGCCTGCAATACACCTTCACCTGCAGCATATTCTGTTCCACTTGCAAAAACTTCTACATCATGTGTTCCAGCAGGGACATCCATATAACCCGAATCTGCTTTAAAAGGAACCTCTTCTAGTGTTAAATCTCCATTGACATATACATCGACAGCGGGAGCATCAGGGGAAGCATGTACAACTCTAACTTTAGCCATATGACTATCTGCCATTACTCCTGAGGCAAGCAGTGAAAATACAAGGACCATAGCAACTGAGAATGAAAATAAGATTTTCTTCATTTCTTCCTCTCCTTCTCTTGTATAGTTTTTGCAAAATTATTGTACAATCTATTTATAACCTAATTCATGCAATATCGCAATGAATATATCTGATTATTCTGCTTTTGATAAATAAGTACCAATTAAATGTATTAAACATAATGATTAAACAATTTATGCACAAAAAAAGAACGGAATAGTTGCTTCCGTCCGGTCAAAAGGTGATTTAATTTAGTATTTCACTTGTTGCGGCAATTGAAATTCCTTTTAATGCTTGTGTAGCTAATTTATCAGCTTCTGCATTTTCTTTGCGTGGTACTAATTGATATTCATCCTGAATACCCAGTTCATTTAACTTTTCTTTTATTCGCACTACCCACGGCTCTAACTTATCCTCTATGAGCGGCCACTCGCCTTCCATTCCATTGATGACAATACGCGAGTCTCCTGTAAAAGAAACCACTTGTCGCCGTACTTCAAGGTATTCTAACTCTTGAAGGCAAAAATAAAGAGCAGCAAATTCTGCTTCATTATTTGACCTTAGCTCATCCAACTTTGCATTTGTTCTGCGTCGGTAAGATTTGCCGTTTTGTTTATAGTAAATTACACAGCCTAGACCGGCGTCTCCTGAAGAAAGTTCGTAACCCCCATCAAAATAAATTTGAACTTGATGTGGTTCTTTTTCGATTTCTTTTAAATAGGCTTTCACTTCTTTAAGTGTCCAACTGCTATCGTATTGATCTTCAAAGCGAATCTTTCTTACTCTCCCTGTCCGCTCCAAATCTTCAGCAATCTGAACAATTGCTTCAGCTGACATTTCATCTGATGAGAAAACAGTTTCTATTCCTTTAGGAATTCCATATGTCCATTCGATTCGGAACTTCATCTATAGTCCCCCCATCTCTTACAAAACACTAAAAAAATCTTTAATTTTATTATTCCCACTTAACTTTTTTACTAAACGACAGTCACATTCAAAAAGGTTCGCTTACTGTGAAGTAGCGAACCTTTTTTTACAAGTTTTTTTCTTCTAAGCGCTTCAAGTCATCTTTATGACCCATTACAATCAGCACATCATCATGGTCAACCATGTCATCAATGGCAGGTGCAATATTGACTTCTTCCTGCTTTTTTATTGCTAAGACGATACAATTAAATTCTTTTCGAATATTCATGTCTATTAATGTTTTATTCGCCATTTTCCCCGAAGCAACTAACTCGATAATACTGTAATCATGAGAAAGATCAATGTAATCGACGATTTTATCAGAGTCCACATGATGGGCAACGCGAATGCCCATTTCTTTTTCTGGTTGAATCACGCGATCCGCTCCAACTTTATGAAGAATTTTCTCATGCTGAAGATCGCGGGCTTTTACCCAAACTTTCGGCAAACCCAACTCTTTTAACATTAATGTACATAAAACACTTGCTTGTAGATCATCCCCTATAGCTACGATGGCATGTTCAAAATTTCGAACGCCTAAAGATTTCAACTGATTCCCATCCGTTGCATCCGCATTTACTGCAAAAGAAGCATATTCTCTTAAGGCGTCGACTTTATCTGGATTTGTATCGATGGCCATAATTTCATGACCAAGACTATGCAGTTCCTTACAGACACTGCTACCAAAACGGCCTAACCCAATGACCACAATTTGTTTTTTCACATGCTTCCCTCTTTTCTGTTTGGTTTCATACCCCTACTTTATTCTCAAATTGGATTGATTGCAATTAAAGGTAGTGGACTTT
Source organism: Planococcus halocryophilus (assembly GCF_022489025.1). Classification (GTDB taxonomy): domain Bacteria; phylum Bacillota; class Bacilli; order Bacillales_A; family Planococcaceae; genus Planococcus; species Planococcus halocryophilus_A. The sequence continues at coordinate 43,248 of NZ_JAKVTG010000005.1, forward strand.
TCCCTTTCTAACTGATACAAAGAAAGTAAGTAAACTAAATATTCAGATAAAGGAGGATTATGATGAAAACGTTAAAGTATACTTTAGTTGATGTTTTTACTTCGCAGTCTTTTGGCGGAAATCAGTTGGCAGTTTTTCATGACGGTTCAAGTTTAACAACCAAAACCATGCAGCAAATTGCAAATGAACTTAATTTATCAGAAACTGCGTTTATTTGCACACCTAATAAGCCACAAAATCAAATCAATCTCCGGATTTTCACACCTCAAGTAGAATTACCGATTGCGGGTCACCCCACAATTGGCACAGCTTTTGTTATGGCTTATTTAAAAATGCTACCCACACAAGATGGAGTTAATGAATGGGTTTTTGAAGAAGAGCACGGAGACATCTCTGTAACCGTTTTTTTAAACAAAGAAAAAATCACCAAAGTTGAAATGATTCAACCGATTCCTGTTTTCGGAGAAATATTGACTAGACAAGCTTTGGTTGCAGATCTACTATCGTTACCAAAAGGAGAATTGGATCCGCGACTTCCGATACAAACCGTTTCTTCTGGATTACCTTTCTTATTTGTCCCCCTCCGCTCAATCGCCGCGATGAGAGAAATTAATTTTCGAACAGATGTCTGGGAACGCCACTTTAGTCGTAATCCAGATCGCCAACACATATTTACTTTTACAACAGAAACCGAACACGACGACTCCACTGTTCATTGTCGCATGTTTGCCCCTGCCATGGGTATTTCTGAAGACCCAGCAACTGGGGCTGCTAGTGGCCCTCTAGGGGCATTCTTAGTGGAACATGGTGCTATTGATAAGAAAGCAGATGGCAATTATGTTATCCGAAGTGAACAAGGTTTTGAAATGGGGAGACCTAGTTTTATCGATATTATGATTAATAAGAACAACCAACAATACGAAGAAGTTAAAATTGGTGGTACTGCAATTGTTGTTGGGCAAGGAGAGCTTTATGTTCCATAAATTATATAGATTGATTTGCCACTAGCATCTTCACTTTCATTCTTTAAAGCTGCTAGTGGTTATTTTTATTGATTTTCCCCCACTCATTTACATCTCCTTTAAAGTTAAACCTCATTATGCTAGAGCTAATCACCCATCTCCTGTAGAATAAGCGCAAGCTTAGTTCTTCAATTATATATTTAGTTTATTTAAACAAAATATCTTAAACCAATTTAAAGGAGTCCTAACCACATGAATAAAACCCAGTTAAAAAACCGAATCGATACTGCCAATAAAAAAAGAAAAGCCGATTTGGTGATTCGCAATGCATCGATCATCAATGTTTTTACAAAGACCTTAACTACAGGAGATGTGGCAGTTAGTGATGGAATCATTGTCGGCATCGGTAATTACGAAGGCAATCATGAAATTGATGCGTCTGGAAAATACATTGCTCCGGGCTTGATCGATGCCCATGTTCATATCGAATCGTCTATGGTCACACCGCAACAATTTTCACAAGTTGTTTTGCCTCATGGTGTAACGACCGTTGTTACAGATCCACATGAAATTGCCAATGTTAGCGGAACAGCAGGTCTCGAATTTATGATGAAAGATGCAGAATCAACGTTACTCGACATTAAATTTATGTTGCCGTCATGTGTTCCTTCTACTTCTTTTGAAAATGCAGGGGCTCATCTTTCAGCTGAAGATTTAAAACCTTTTTTGAAACGTGACAATGTTCTCGGATTAGCAGAAGTGATGGACTTTCCAGCCGTTATGCGTGGAGATGAAGCTATGCTCGATAAGTTAATGCTGAGCCAGCAAATTGACGGTCATGCTGCAGGGCTCACTGAACTGGATATCAATGTTTACGGCACTGCTGGAATCTTAACTGATCACGAATGCGTGACAAAAGAAGAAATGCTTATACGCCTTGAACGCGGCATGTATGTCATGCTTCGTGAAGGTTCGGTCGCTAAAAATTTGGAGACTTTACTCGAAGGTGTAACTGAACAAAATGCTAATCGTTGTTTGTTCTGTACAGACGACAAACATTTAGATGATTTAATAGAAGAAGGCAGTATCGACTTTAATGTTCGAACAGCTATTAAACAAGGCATTGCCCCAATTACCGCTATTTCCATGGCTAGCTTTAATGCGGCGCAATGCTTTGGTTTGCGACAAAAAGGAGCCATTGCCCCAGGTTACGATGCCGATTTTCTGTTGCTTGATAGCCTCGATGAATTCACCATTTCAGCGGTTTATAAAGGTGGACAAGTAGCAGCACAAAACGGTAAGTATGTTGGACCAATTCAAAGTAAAAGTGACTCGCTAGCTGTTCAGGGTACGGTTCGCATTGCAGAATTATCTCCTACTAGCTTCCAGATTCCCATGGGAAATAGCGAAAAAGCCCATGTAATCGGCATCAATCCCAATAACCTCATTACGGAACATTTAATTTTAGAAGTCCCGCAAGTAAATGACTACTTTGTTTCAAATACAGAAAAAGATCTTTTAAAAATGGCTGTGGTTGAACGTCACCGAGCCACTGGCAATATTGGGTTAGGTATTGTTCAAGGTCTTGGATTAAAAAATGGAGCGATTGCCACTACAGTTGCACACGATTCACACAATATTATCGCTGTTGGCACAACGGATAGAGACATTAAAACCGCAGTTGAAGCAGTGCAACAAATTAACGGTGGACTCGTGGTTGTGCAAGATGGAGAAATATTAACAAGCGTATCTTTAGCAATTGCCGGATTAATGTCAGAAGAACCATTTGAAACGGTTTACGAACAACTAAAGATTCTTGATAACAGTCTTTTGCAAATTGGAGCACCTACTCATTTTAATGCCTTTTTAACACTGTCTTTCTTATCTTTACCTGTGATCCCTCATTTAAAATTAACAGACTGCGGTTTGTTTGATGTTGCAACTTTCCAACATATCCAAGTAGCTGTTGATAAAGAGTAATGAAAAACCGCAATGCCTCAAAAGGCATTGCGGTTTTTAGCTTTCGGTTACAAGTGGACAAGTTGGATCGCTCATCCATTCATTTAGCGAACCATCGTATACAGCCACATTTTTTTGACCAAGCTTATTGAGCATTAAAGCAGTCCATGTAGCAGCAATGATACATAATTACGGATTATTTAATCGTTGTTCAACCCACTCCGTCGTAATGATCAAAGGAATTTGTTCCATTTAAAGCTCTCCTTTTTTAAGCCGACAAAACCAATATGATTAACAAATATGCGTTATACTAGTACAATAAAGTTTAGAATTAAACCCGTCAATTAGAATACATTCACTGACGGACTAGTTAAAAAGGAAATACAAATAAGTAGATAACAAATACCGTTACTTAAGAAAGGTTGTTTTCTCCATGAAACCGTATAATAATATCACTGAATTGATTGGTGACACACCGGTCGTAAAATTAAATCGCATTGTTCCAGAAGGGGCTGCTGATGTTTATGTCAAACTAGAAATGTTCAATCCATCTAAAAGCGTTAAAGATCGTGCTGCATATAATATGATTAAAATGGCTGAAGAAGATGGCTTATTACAAAAGGGCGCAACTATTATTGAACCAACAAGTGGCAATACCGGTATTGGTCTCGCTATGGTCGCCGCTGCAAAAGGGTACCGCTCTATTCTCGTGCTTCCAGATAACGCAACAAAAGAACGGATCAATTTATTGAGGGCCTTTGGCTCTGAAGTAGTCTTAACACCAAGTGATGCAAAAATGCCTGGTGCAATCAGCAAAGCGCTCGAGTTGCAGAAGGAAATTCCAAACAGTTTCATTCCACAACAATTCGAGAACAAAGCCAACCCAGATATTCACCGGACAACAACTGCGCTAGAAATTTTAGAGCAGATGAACGGCAAATTAGATGCATTTGTCGCATCAGCTGGAACTGGCGGTACCATTACTGGTACTGGTGAAACGTTAAAAGAGCATTTGCCGGAATTGTATATCGCGGTTGTAGAACCAAAAGGATCTCCTGTCCTGTCCGGCGGTAAACCAGGTAAGCATAAATTAGTAGGTACTAGCCCTGGATTTATTCCGAGTATATTAAATACTAAAATATACGATGAAATTATGGCCATCCAAGATGAAGACGCGATTGAAATCTTCAAACGGGTTGCTCGTGAAGAAGGTATTTTTGTCGGTCCATCTGCAGGGGCAACTATTTATGCAGCAATCGAAATTGCAAAACGTCTCGGCAGCGGCAAAAAAGTTTTATGCATCGCACCTGATACTGGAGAACGTTATTTGAGTATGAATTTATTCGATGAATAAAAGATCAATAGCTACTAGCAGGTATTTCGCCTGCTAGTTTTTTTGTCTCTTTTTTATTTTCGAGTTTTCTATTTAGGAATTCTATCTAGACTTTGCTACACTAATACAGGAAATCAATTTACGAAAAAAGGAGCTATCTATATGCAAAAATTAGCAGGAAAAAATGCGTTGATTACAGGAGCTGGACGAGGTATTGGTCGTTCTACAGCAATCGCTTTTGCAGCAGAAGGCATAAACGTTGGACTTGTTGGACGCACGGCTGAAAATTTGGAGAAAGTTGTTGCGGAACTTGAGCAATACGGTGTGAAAACTGTTTTCGCAGTAGCTGATGTTGCCGATCAAGATTCGGTCAATGCTGCAGTTGAACATGTTTTGTCTGAATTAGGTTCGATTGATATTTTGATTAATAATGCAGGTATTGGTAAATTCGGTAACTTCCTTGATCTTTCACCTGAAGAATTCAAAGCTATTATCGATACCAACTTGATGGGTGTTTATTACGTAACACGCGCTGTATTGCCGCAAATGATTGAGCGCCAATCAGGTGATATTATTAATATTTCATCAACAGCTGGACAAAAAGGAGCACCGGTAACAAGTGCTTATAGTGCTTCGAAATTCGGTGTCATGGGATTAACAGAATCGTTAATGCTAGAAGTGAGAAAACATAATATCCGCGTTAGTGCTTTAACACCAAGTACAGTAGCAACTGACTTAGCGATTGGTGAAAACTTAACCGATGGCAATCCTGATAAAGTGATGCAGCCAGAAGATTTGGCTGAAATGATGGTTGCCCAATTAAAACTTCACCCTCGTGTTTTATTGAAATCAGCTGGACTTTGGTCAACAAACCCGTAACAACCTAAAAAGTGCGCAGTTCAAAATGAACTGCACACTTTTTTATTGGACTAAGCTAGCGTCTTTTTAGTCGACCATAAAACAACGGGAATCAAGGCAAGTGCAAGGATGCCGCCACCTAATGACATCGCAGCAAAACTAGATTGTGCCATGATCATGCCGGAAAGTCCCCCGCCTGTAGCTCCGGCTAAAGCGATTAATACATCTACTGTTCCTTGCGTTTTTGCTCGCGTAGTTGGATCAGTTGAATCGACGACTAATGTCGTACCGCTAATAAATCCAAAATTCCAGCCGAGCCCTAGTAAACCAAGTGCGAACATCAAGCCTATTATCGATTCGCTTGGTCCAAATGCAGCAACTAAACCTGCTGCCATAAATGTAACACCTGCTGCTGCCGTCATGAAAATTCGACCTAGCTTATCCACAAGTATTCCCGTAACAATCGACGGCAAGTACATTGCAACTACATGTATGCTGATGACCAAGCCGATGTCTCCAAGGTCATGACCATAATAGCCCATATGAATCGGTGTCATGGTCATAATGGCTACCATGATTAACTGTGTTAATACCATAACGGTCGCTCCCAGAATAACGCCTTTCCTATCAATAGCAGGGTCGTCTTCTTTCACGATTTCTGAACTTTCTTCAACCGTTTGTAAATGTGCTGCTAAAGCTTTGGAAACTTGCAGTGGGTCTGGTCTTAATAAAACCAAAATGACTAACCCGGCTATACCAAATGCTGCCGCAGCCAAAATAAAAGGACCGGCTAAAGACGGAATATTAATAGATTCTGCAAAGCTGCCCATTACGCCAACTAAATTCGGTCCGGCAAACGCACCTAAGGTTAGTGATACTAATGCTACGCTAATCGCAGTACCACGTTGCTTAACTGTTGCTAAGTCTGTCCCTGCATAGCGCGCTTGTAAATTTGTTGCCATACCTGCCCCGTAAATCACTAAAGATATAAACAGTAAAAAGATATTATCTGATAACGCAGCAACAACAACTCCTAGCGCACCAATTGCACCCGCTAGAAATCCTGACGCTAAACCTACCCGTCGACTAAAACGTTGAGACAATCTGCCAATAATAAGTGCTGCACCTGCAGACCCTATCGTGAAAAAAACGACTGGTACACCAGCATACCGGTCTGTTCCAAGCATGTCTGATGCAAGAAGAGCAGCGACTGTTACTCCAGCTGTTAGCCCAACCCCAGCGAAAATCTGAGCCAATGCAACAATCCATAAAGTTCGGCGATATAACTTTTTAAATTTTTCAGGTGAATCTGCATAGCTCTTCATCATTGCTTCTTGTTTTGCATTTCGCTTCATAAGCTCCCCCATTATTCGAGATTTTCCATTCAACTCATTGACCAATCAAAATCCTCTAATAAGTATACAATCCCGACTCTTTTTTCCAGTATAACGTTTTTCTTCCTGCTAGATAGACCCAATGACAAAAACTCGGTATCCTCTTTTAGAAAAACTTAAAACCTATATACTTTATACTAGTAACAAGTATAGATGAAAAGGAGTGATACTAATCATAGCTATCGCAAAAAAAAAAGTTTGCTGTCATTTTGGTCTGTCACAATAGCTGTTATTTTCATCGCAATCGGCGGTTGGCTATTAAAACCAGAATCGCAAGAAGCTAAAAATTTAAAAAATGAACTCAACATAATCGTCAATGAGCAAGTCGGAGCAATCAGTAATATGGACAAAACTCGTGTATCTAACATAGTCGTTTCCAAAAGTTCAGGCGGATGGGATGTTGAACTTTCTTTAAACGCGGATAAAGGATTTACCATGATTTCCACAAAACAAATGATGTGGCAAAACGCCATCAAAATTCTAGCTGGTGCTTCAGAAATCGATCAGCTCAATGACATATCACTTTCATGGATTTATCCCGTTTTAAATGAACAAAAAAGTGTAGAAGATAAAAGCGTCATGTCTTTTAGAGTAGACAAAACAACACGTGATCAACTAATTTGGGGGAATATCGAACCTTCTGTTTTACCTGACCTCGTTTTTGATTATGAAGAACACCCTATATTAAGTGAGTGACAACGACATTAGCGACAAAAAAAGCGCTAGTTATCTGCGCTGTTTTTTTAAATATACTTATTTTTAAAAAGCTCTTACTCATTAGTCTCATAAAGCGTCACACTTTCAACATTGTGAATATAACGTCTAAGCTCTTTTGCCTGCTCTCTCGTAATTTCTCCTGCTACATACATTTTATAGATAACAGAGCGACCCATATCCATGACAATTACCCGTAACTCTTCTTTTTGCAATTCATATTTTTCATCATACAAAGCTTCTGGCTTCTTTAAACGGCTGGTCATTTGTTTGTAATCTGAGATGACAGAGTCACTGATTTCTTTCGGCTCGTACTTTTTAGCAGTTTCTTCTAATCCAGAAAGCGCTGCTTGTAACGCTTCTAATTGAAGTTGAAGACCTTCTTGAAATTCGACCAGTCGCGTTTCTTCCTCGCGAGAATTTTGACCTCTAAAGCGTCTCCATGCTCGAATAAGCTTGCCTTGTAAATACAGCATGGTCGAGCGCGCATTATCGGCGACCACTTCTTCTCGCCGATTTAATGACTTTTCGAATGCATCATATACTTCTTCTTTCATTTTTTTATTGCGGTATTGTCGTTGTACATATTTGCGTTCCAGTTTTAATGCTTTTAAGCGAAGTTCTCTTGTTTTGCGTTGATATTTTTTATTTGCTTGAGCTTTTGTATCTTCTTCAGTTTGAATATGACGAAAATGCAATTCATACTCCTCAATTAACTCATAAGCGGCAGCTTCGTTTTCTTCAGTAATTTCAGATTTTATCTTTTGAATCGATGCCAACAAAATGCGCCGTTGTGCTTCGTTCAGATCCATTTTCTCCGTAGTACCCCCATCTACTATTTGTCCCTTACTAAGTAGCGGCAAAACAATCGTTGCAACTATTAGCGTGAATAGAATCGTTCCAGCTGCTAAAAATAAGAGGAGTGCTCGATTTGGAAATGCTTCTCCGTTGTCCATTAAAAATGGCAAAGACAATACCCCAACCATTGTAACGGTTCCTCGTACACCGGTTAAGCTGACGTATAACATTAACTTCAAACTGGGTTTAGCGGCTTCTTTCATTTTCCCAAAATGATATTCATATAGAGAAAACAAATAGGCCCAGACAAAGCGAATCCCAAGAATCATTAATCCAACTGCTAAAACGTAGAGCAATAACAGCCACAAGTTAATATTAGGATTTTCGAGCACACCGCTCATCGAAGTTGGGATACTTAAGCCTAATAGTAAAAAGACCACCCCGTTTAAGATAAACAGAATAATAGTCCAAATATTTTCAGTTAGCACTTGCTCTTCAGCGATTAAAGTTTCTGTTTGTTCTCTTACTAATGAATGGACAATACCTGCGACCACTACTGCGATAACTCCCGATGCATGGAGAAGTTCTTCTGTAACGATGAAGATTAAAAAGGGTGTCATGATTTGTAATAATGTATGAAAGGTAACGTCATTAATACCTTGTTTCCGTAAAACTAAACGAATGCTGATCACCAATAAGCCCAGCGTAAGACCTAAAATTCCACCCACCAAAAATTTATAAGAAAAATCGAAGACAGCTTCCGACAATGAAAAGTATCCTGTGACAACAGCCGCTACTGCATAATTGAACGCAACAAGTCCTGAAGCATCATTAATCAACGATTCTCCTCTGACTAGGCTCAATACTTTTTGAGGAATTCGAATTCGCTGTGCAATACCATTAACCGCCACTGGATCTGTCGGTGACAAAATAGCCGCTAACGCAAATGCCGCAGCAAGTGGTATTTCTTCTATTAGCCAATGGATAAAATAACCGCCAACGACCGTTGTCAGTAGTACGAGTATGATCGCGTTTCCTAAAATCGGTCCTTTCATTCGCCACAATTCTTCTCTCGGAAAACGACTGCCATCATTGAACAATAATGGAGCGATAAATAATAGTAAAAACCACTCTGTTTCAATATCAAACGTAATATCTTCGTATATAAGAACCAAAATTACACCTAAAGCTACTTGGATTAAAGCAGTTGGAATGTAGGGTGTGTAATGACTGACGACATTTGAAATCAATAAACAAATTAACAATAAGAAAATTGTGAGTAGTAAGTCCATAGCGGATCTCCATTCTGCTTTAAAGGTGAATTATTTATGTATACCCAAAGTACGGCATAGACTATGCTCTTTACCCGATTAATATGTAAAATTTTTTAGAGTATGAATGTGCGGAGAAGATTCGGGTATACATTTTCTAACCTGTATTAGGAGGTGTCACTCTTGTTTTATTTCAGTTTAGTAATTATCATCGCATTTATGTTTGTTCACATTTTTACAAATTACATTAAATTTTTAGATCGCAAGCCTAAAGATAGACTAATGTCCTTCGTCTCTGGAGGTTCCATTGCTTACGTTTTTCTACATTTGGTCCCTGAATTAACTCATTACGAGAAAGTAGCAGGAAATGCTGAACTGCCCTCATGGATTGAATCACTTGATTATTCTACTTATCTTGTAACGCTTATCGGCATCGCGTTTTTCTATGGCATCAACCAATTAAATGAAAAATCGAAAGCCAAAAATGAAAGAGAAGAAAATATTTCTCAACCAAGCAGATATGTCTTTGCTCTCGAAATTTTCGGATTTTCTTTATACAATGCCTTGATTGGATATTTACTCGTTGATTTAAGTGGCGAAAAAATTCCTGATTACATTATTTATTTTGTGGTCTTTTCATTTCATTTTGTTGCCAACAATCGCGTATTGCATTTAACTCATGAAGATTTATACACCAATATCGGTCGTTGGGTATTAGCATTTTCTGTATTTGTGGGCTGGTTACTTTATCATTTAACCAATGCCACTGATATAAATATCGCCTATTTTTCTGCGTTTCTCACAGGAGGTGTCATTTTAAACATTTTAAATGATGAACTCCCGACCGAGAAGAATAGCAGCTATCCCTCTTTTATTGCGGGGCTTATCTTTATTGCTGTATTACTCCAGATTACCCTTTAAGAACATCTCAGGTTATTGCCTTCTAGTCCTTACTAGCTCTTCTTTGTTTCAGGTTTATTTTGTACGTTAAAGTGGTACAAAAGATATATATGTAATATTCAGAAAAAGAGTGGGGGAATTTTTGATGAGGATTATTGTAGCGGGGGGAGATGGCTTTTGTGGTTGGCCAACTGCTTTGCATTTATCACAAAAAGGACATGATGTATCCATCATTGATAATATGGTACGAAGAAAAATGGATGAAGAATTAGCTTCAAATTCACTCACTCCGATTGCCTCTCTCGAAGAGCGCGTAAACAAATGGCAAGAACTAACTGGCCAAGTGATGCGTACATACGAGGGCGACTTACAGGATTTCGAATTTTTAAAAAGGGTGCTTGAACAAGAACAGCCTGAAGCATTTGTTCATTTTGCCGAACAACGATCTGCCCCTTACTCTATGATTGACCGTGAACATGCTGTCTTCACACAAGTAAACAATGTAGTCGGTACACTCAATGTGCTGTATGGCATAAAAGACATTGTGCCAGACTGTCACTTGATCAAGCTCGGAACCATGGGCGAATATGGTACGCCTAATATTCCGATTGAAGAAGGATATATAGAAATTGAACATAAAGGACGAAAAGATCGGTTGCCGTTTCCTAAACAGCCAGGTTCTTATTATCATCTTTCTAAAGTACATGATAGTCATAATATTATGTTTGCCTGCAGAGTTTGGGGAATTCGAGCAACTGATTTAAACCAAGGAATTGTTTATGGACTTTCCACAAAAGAAACCCAATTAGATCCCATTTTGGCAAATCGTCTTGACTACGACTCGGTGTTTGGAACCGCCTTGAACCGGTTTATAATTCAGGCTGCTACTGAACATGACTTAACAGTATATGGAACAGGCGGCCAAATACGTGGATTTTTAAATATCGAAGATACGGTGAATTGCATCGAAATTGCTGCTGACAACCCAGCTGAACCTGGTGAGTTTCGTGTATTCAATCAATTTACAGAGGATTTTTCTGTACTCGAGTTAGCACAAATGGTGCAAAAAATTGCCGCAGAAGAAGGATTAACTGTAGGCATTAGACACCTAGAAAATCCACGTATAGAAAAAGAAGAGCATTTTTATGAGGCGGTCAATACGAATTTATTGGATTTAGGGTTAAAACCTCATTTACTGACTGACGAGGTTATCCGAGAAATATTAAAGACCGTCCAAGTTCACAAAGATCGTGTTATTAAAGAAAATGTCTTGCCCACCGTTAAGTGGAAGTAAAAGGCGTTTGCTAAGTTTATGTTCATAGAAAGGAGCTGTTTCTATGAAAATCTTGATTGTCACTGAAACTTTCTTGCCCTCAACTGATGGCATTGTAACTCGATTGACAGCTTGCATCCGCTGGCTGCATAGAGACGGTCATGAAATTCAAATTATCGCACCTGATCTGGGCGTAACAGAATTTGATGGTGCCGTTGTAAAAGGAATTCCTGCATTCGCTTTTCCTTTTTATCGTTCTAAAAAATTTGCTTTTCCGAATCGTCTTGTCAAAAAATATATGCTGGAATTTAATCCGGATGTTGTCCATGTTGTGAATCCTGCTGTTGTTGGTTATTCAGGTGTGACATATGCCAAAAAGTTAGCGATTCCTATGATAGCGTCTTACCATACCAACATTCCTCAATACATGGCGTATTACAAACTTGGTAAATTAGACTGGCTCATGTGGTGGTTTATGAAAAAAATGCACAATGCAGCCGATCTTAATTTATGTACGTCTCACACTGTTTTAAAGGAGTTGGAAGAAAAGGGTTTTGAGCGATTGCAAGTTTGGAAACGCGGCGTAGACACTAAGAAATTCCATCCTAAACATGCTACAACGGACTTGCGTTCCCGCTTAACAAATGGGCAAAATGACAAAATCCTGTTGCTATACGTTGGCCGTTTAGCTGCAGAAAAAGAAATTGAAAAAATTCGCGATGTCTTACTAGCATCAGATCGTTTTTGCTTAGCAATTGTTGGAGACGGTCCACACAGAAAAGAACTTGAAGCCTATTTCCAAAAAACGCAAACAGTGTTTACTGGATTTATCCATGGGGACGAATTAACTTCAGCTTTTGCCTCTGGAGATGTTTTTGTCTTTCCTTCTACTACAGAAACATTAGGTTTAGTAATTATGGAAGCGATGGCTTCAGGATTACCTGTAGTTGCAGCCGAAAGCGGACCGACAAAAGAACAAGTAGCAGACCGTGAAAACGGTCTACTTTATGACTCGAAAGATCCAGAAAGTTTCAAACAAACAATTCTTCAACTTGAAGATAAAAACTTTCGTCAACAACTGGCGCAACAAGCTTTGCTTGATGTAGCAGATCTCGGATGGGCTGCTGTTGCACAACAAATTCGCGATTTGTATAAACAAGTTGCCGAAGCCGAAACAGTGGATTCTTTTCAGGCCGTCGATTGAGAAAACCGAAATTCAGAAGAATAGGGTGTTGTCATGGAGAATAGTCAAAAACGTAAGGCCCCTATTCAGCCACTTCAATTCACCCTAATCGGGATTTCCAATGCAGCAGTCGATATCGGCTCGCTCAATTTATTATTGCTCTTATCCCCTACAAGCCATAGCGGAACTTTAGCATTATTTAATACAATCGCTTATTGCTTGGCGATAAGTAATAGTTACTTCTGGAATTCTAGAATTACCTTTCGCCATTCCGCTAAAGGCAGTCGACAACAGCAATTCTTCTTTGTCCTGCAAGGACTGTTTAGCTTACTGATTAATAACGGTGTTTTTTTAGCATTCAACTTACTGCTTCAATTCATGGAAATCTCTAGTTGGATTAGTCTTAATCTTTCAAAGGGACTCGCGATGTTTGCTTCTTTTGCAGCCAGCTTTTTCATGATTAAATACTTTGTCTTTAGAGACCAACAAAATCGAAACAAAAAACCTTAATTCATACGAAAAAAACTCATCCTATATATAGGATAATTTTTTTTAATTTGAGAACAAGTTGAAATTCAAGTTAACGGCCTCCACATTCTTGTGGCGGCGAATAAAATTCTTTTTTTCAACTTCCCTCTCTAGTTAAACGACCATAAAAGTAGTAATCTATAGATGAAGATCCAAGCGATGATCAACTCTTATTCCATTTGCCGCAAATTAGAAACTCCGCCCATGGATTTTATTTCTTTTAGGTCCGTTCAAGTGGATGCATGAAACCAAAGCGACTTTTTCATATAGGAAGTGTTCAAGATCTTACTAAACTTATGGAGTGAGACAAGTGAACTTCAGCAAAGTATCTCTTTTTCTATTATTAGTTGCTGCAACCTTCCCTCTTATTGGATGTTCAATCGCTCCTAACGCCGACGAAAACGAACTAACAGTTTTTGAAGCCCGAAATGCCCCCATCGCTACGAGCCCTTCAGAGCTGAACTTAGAATATTCCGCTTCACTATCTGCTGTTGGAGATATTCTAATTCATGAACGTGTTTACTTAGATGCTAAAAATGAAAACAGCTACGACTTCAATCCTATGCTTGAAAAAGTGACACCTTTTCTCGAACAAGCCGATCTTACCATCGCCAATTCTGAGAGTATAGTTGGCGGCAGTGAAATTGGACTCTCTACTTACCCTGCCTTTAATAGTCCTTACGAGATAGGTGCAGCCTTAAAGAATTCTGGTGTAGACATTGTCACACTAGCAAATAATCATACGTTAGATCGAGGAAGATCGGCTATCGAAAATGCCATTCATTACTGGGATCAAATTGGTATGGTGCATACCGGCTCTTATTTATCGAACGATGAGCGAGCAGAAGTTACATTAGTGACACGTAACAACATCACCTTTTCTTTCCTATCTTATACGTATGGTACAAACGGAATTCCAACGCCTGGCGGAATGGATTACTTAGTGAACCGCATCGACCCTTTAGTCATCCAACAAGATTTAAAGCATGCGAGAGAAGTATCTGATGTCGTCGTTTTAAGCCTGCATTTTGGTCAAGAGTATCAAAATATGCCGAACGCTGAACAAATCGAATTGGCTCATTTTTCTGCTGATAACGGTGCTGATATTATTTTAGGACACCATCCCCACGTGCTGCAGCCACCTGAATGGATTGACGCAGCAGATGGACGTAAAGCGTTTGTCGTGTATTCCCTCGGTAATTTTTTCTCTGGTCAAGACGGATTAGACCGACAAATCGGTGCGATTTTGCATCTTGATATTGTGAAAAAAGTGACAGTAGATTCTACCACCATCAGTTTGCAAAATCCTGCCTTTACAACAACCTTTGTTAAAAGCTCCAATGCTAAAAATTACGAAATGGACTTATTGAAGAACGTCGATAAAAATTTAAATGATGCTACTAAAGCCCACCTATCTACATGGATAAAAGATCTGGAATTTATCGAATAAAACGTACAGAGCGAGTCGCTCTGTACGTTTTACTTTTTCAGCGTTTATCAACTCTATTATTTCGGGTAATTGATACTATTATTAAAAAGGTGGGATAGGTATGAGAATCTCCTGTATGGGCAGTTTGCTCATCTCAATTATTCTTTCAATTGTATTGACGATTTTGTTAAATTTGTTATTTTTTTAATCACTGAATATCTCGCTACTTTTACTTATTTTTCAATACCGCTTCTAGAACATCTGGATAATTGGTGAACATCCCAGTGACGCCCCAATCGATTAAGCGTTCCATATCTGAACGCTTATTGACGGTGTATGGATGGATTAGTAGTCCATGATTTCGTACTTGTTCCACATAAGCTCTGTCTATTCTTTTATGGTTCATGCCTACACCGATAGCGTATTTTTTAATATTATCAAGTTCTGCATCTGAAATCACTGCTGGGTCTGAATAGGAAATCAGTTGAACTAAAGGAATTTCTGCTGCAAGCTTATTCATTTTCAGCAGACTCTCCTGACTAAAAGACTGGACGATTATTTTACTAGATTGTGCATTTTGACTAGTCAACTTATGCTTTTTCAAAATCCTTACTAGTTCCTTCTCCATGCCTGGGTAAACATCTGGCGCTTTTGTTTCAATATAATAGCGAGAATTTTTCCCGAAAGCTTCAATCACTTCTTCGAGTGTTGGCACTTGTAATCCTTCAAACTGTGACTGAGCTTTTTCAGGATAGGCTGCGTTAAACCAAGAACCAGCGTCTAATTTCTTAATGTCGGCAAGCGTCATGTCTTTTACCTTGCCTGAACCGTTAGTAGTCCGGTCCACTTTTTCATCATGCATCGCGATCAAAATACCGTCTTTTGTCATTTGCAAATCTATTTCTATGTAATCGCCATGCATTTCTTTACCCAATTGATAAGCGGACATTGTGTGTTCAGGCGCATGCCCTGATGCTCCACGGTGTGCAATACTCAAAAATCGATTGGGATTACTATCCCCTTCTTTCGATTTCCCCCATGCCACTTTTGAATTCATCGAAACAACTAAACTGAACATCATTAATACCAATAAACTAAATCTAATTTTCTTCAACTACTTCATCTCCTTTTTTCAAACCTAATATACCTTTCCCATTAACTATATCCATTAAAACTAAACAACTGATAAAATTCACATAAACTTAACAGAACTTATACAGTCATTCTCTTAATGTTAACTGCAAATCTCTATTAATCGCCGTGTACCTTTTCTAAATTCCTTTTTATTGTCGATTCATTTATACTAGAAACACATCGTTTTTCTCAATTCCAACTTGTTAAAAATTTTTAAAGCCATTGATTACCAGGAGGAGAGAATAGAATGTCACGCCAGTCCTACAAAAAAGAAAAAAACCAGTTAACTTATACACAACAACATCTTGCTAATGAACGCACTTACTTAGCATGGATTCGAACCGTCATTTCAATCGTCGGCGTTGGTTTTCTCGCAACTAGCTTACACTTTACCATGGGTGTCACACGCAATTCATTTGTAGACACTTTCACTATCGCACTTGGTATTTTCGCCTGTATTTTCGGTCTCATTGTTATTTTTTCAGCAACTCAAAACTATAAAAAAAAGCGGCAGCAACTTATCAATGAAACATTCACACCATCTAATATGCACATCACCTTGATATCTTCTATGTTGGCTATCATGATCATGATGGTCGTCGTTTACTTTTTCATGATTATGTAATTTTTTTACATAGTTGATAGATTTGCAGTAAAGGAGCAACTACTATGGATCCGCTAGATATTCTTGAAAATTTATCTGATGTAAAACCTGCTTATCAACCCATTGTTAGTGCGGTCAAACATACCGTAATCGGTTATGAAGTTTTAGGGCGTTTCCATTTTAAAAACGAGTGGATTAGTTTAGGCAATTTTTTTCATGACACCGACGTGCCCGATGAGTACAAAGTGGTGGTCGATCAGCATCTTTTAGAGCTTGCTATTTGTCAAATGCTTGAGTCAGGTAACGATAGACTGTTATTTATCAATCGTAATGCTAAACAATTATTGATTAACAGCGGAGAAGATTTTCTAGAAACTCTTCAAGCATATGAAAAAAAGGGGTTCTCGATGAACCGCATTGTATTGGAAATCACCGAACATGATTTTGATGAAGATTTTGATACACTTCATCATTTATTAATGTATTACAAAACCTATGGCATTCAGATTGCGGTAGATCATGTCGGAGCAAAAAGCTCTAACATTGATCGAATTCGTCAACTTCGCCCTCATATTTTAAAAGTAGATACTAGTCTCGTTCGAAACGCCAATCCCGAGGCATTCCAAGATGTTGTCCAAACACTTACCGTGTTAGCACGTCGAATTGGCGCAAAACTTTCCTATGAAAACATTGAAGATAGCTACCAATTGTATTTCGCATGGAAAAATGGTGGCCATTATTACCAAGGCTTTTATTTAGCAAAACCTACTTTTGAACTTCCAGTTCAGAGCTTTGATCCGCTTGCTGTAAGTGAAAAAATCACCGCCTTTGTTCAACGAGAGAAATCGATGATTCAACAACGATACGCGTTTACAGTCAGCCTTGAAGAAAAAGTGAAGAAACTTCTTTCTAAATGGCATGGTCCTGACACTGCAGACCGGTTTATCGAAGCAATAGTTGAACCCTTTGATAAAGAAAGCTTCCGGTTGTATGTTTGCAATAGCGATGGTCAACAAGTGTCTTCTAACTTCCAAAAACGACAAGATCACTGGGTTTTTGAGTCAGATCAAATTGGCTCCCATTGGGCATTTCGACCTTACTTTTTAGAAAACACTATGCAAATGAAAACTTTGCATAAAGGAATTTTATCAGATGTCTATTCTGATATTGAAACGACTAAAATGATTCGCACATTTAGTTTTCCATTGTCCGATGATTGTTATTTGTTTATCGACATTAGCAATGATTTTATTCTAGAAGAAGATTATTTACTGTTTCAATAATAGATTCATATAGCTACAAAAAAAGCTCTTCAGTTTAGGAAACTGAAGAGCTTTTTAACATTGGATTTTTCATGAAGTTATCGTCCTTCCGGAAATTCCCCATAACTTCCATCGTCTCACTAATGCTAACAAATGCATTCGGATCAATGTTTTTAATGAGCGGACGCACAAATGCCAGTTCATGACGACCAATTACGCTATATAGTACTTTTACTTTTGCCGATGAATAAGCACCTTCGCCATCCACTACTGTAATGCCTCGATATAAATTATCGAGCAACTCTTTTTTAACCGCATCACCTTGAGCCGTTACAACCATCAAGCTGAGCTTTATGTGACGTGTGTGGACACGGTCAATGACAAGTCCAGAAATGTAAATTGAAGCCATTGTATACATGGCGAGTTCCCATGAGAACACAAAGCCAGAGACGAAAACAACTGTACTATTGAGAACAAAAACAAGCGCACCCAATGGGATGTCGCGCTTCATTGACAATAACAAACCAATAACGTCAAATCCACCTGTTGAACTATAATAGCGAATAATAACGCCCATTGAAGCTCCGGCAATTACGCCACCAAATACAGTTGAAAGTAGAGCATCCTCTGTTATTTGGACAACAGGAATATATAACATGGAGATTGACGTAACGACAACTGAAAACAAGCTATTGGCTATAAAATTCTTACCAAGTTTCATCCAACCCACAACGAGAATCGGGATATTCAAAACAATCATCCAAACCCCCGCATTTAAAGGTGTTATCAAACCAAGCATCATTGCAATCCCTGTTACCCCACCTGCTAGTATTTCATGTGGCAGTAAAAACATATTAAACGCAACACCGAGAACGATTGAGGAAATAAAAATAATTAACAATCTCATCCATTTATTCATAACCAAACTCCAATCCTGAGGCAAGCCTCAGCCAAACTATTTTGTTCATGCCACAAAAAAAGGGCGTGCAAATGCACGTCACCTTAAGACTATTTATCAGAATGTAATTTCTTTTCAATAAAAACTACGAAAAAGCGAATAAATTGTTCTTTTTATAGTGAATCAATGTTCTATATTATAGGGGCTTTCAACCTAAGAATGCAAGTCTTTCTTCTTTTGTTCATAGACTGTTTAAATTTTAACTTTAAAGGTTCTCCTCATTGCCCATCTTTGTATTTGACGAGCACTTTTAAGTTGTTTCACTTTCAACTGAGATTTGCCAGTCGATTCCAAATTTATCAGTCAAGCTTCCGTATAATGGCGTCCAGAAAGTTTCCTGCAACTCCATTACGATGTTACCACCTTCAGCCAACTTATTAAAAATAGTTCGCCCTTCTTCAATACTGTCTAAAAACAAGGTTACGGATATATTGTTCCCTTGTTTAAATGTTGACATTCCAAGACCTGGTACTACATCTGAAATCATCAACATATCTCCATTTTTCAAATCGATTTGAGCATTCATCACCAAATCTTTTGCTTCATCTGGCATGCCATCCATATCTCCTTCATTTGCATCACCGAACGTCATTAGGCTTATTAGCTCTCCACCTAACACTTCCGTATAAAAATGGGCGGCTTCTCTGCCATTGCCATCAAAGTTTAAGTAAGGAAATAATTTTTTAATCATGATCATTCTCCTTTTAAAATGGATTTTTAAACGCAATGCTTAAACCTTACAAGTGATTATTGCCAATCAGCTTGATTGTTGTCATTTCTTCAATAGCTAGATTGACTTCTTCTTTACGTGTCGTTCCTTTGCTATTTCTTGTAAAAACACCTGCATGTAAGACAGATTCCGGCGCATTCATGTAGGACATCACATCTTGTTTTGTATGAAAAGGCATAATACTAATAATTGGGGCAAATGTAATTCCACGAGCTACTGTGCTATCTGCTGTTACACCACTAATTATGGTTGGTTCCATCATTGTTTGATGCCGACTGCCACCAACTAATACAGTCGCTCCTCTTTCAATCATATTCCTAACCCATGTTTCTGCTTTTTCTGCAGCCGCTAAACTAGCCATTGGACCAATATCTATTGTGTCATCTAGTGGATTTCCTATTTTAAGTGTTTGTACTTTTTTAATGAGCTCTTCTAGAAACTTTTCATATATTCCTTTTTGCACGAAAACATGCTGTGCAGACATAATTGACCGATCCGTGTGTAGTAAACCTGCATTTACAACGGTGGTAATCGCAAAATCTAAATCAGCTTCATCAAAGATAATTGTTGGGTTCTTCGTTTTGAAATCCAACAGAATCTTTTTCTTTTTGATGATGTCTTTTTCTTTCCAACTCTCAGCACTGCTTTTAGTACATATCACAAGTTTAACTTTTGGGTGATTCATTAAATTCCCTACTAAACTTTGATTGGCTCCTGCGATAATATTAATAACCCCTTTTGGCATACCTGCTTTTTCAAACAATCGATAAAGCAGTCCTGTCGAATAGACGGTTGTCTCGGTGGGATTCAAAACGATGGTGTTTCCTGCCGCAATTGCAGGAGCCATTTTATAGAGTAGCAATGTTAATGGATAGTTAACAGGTAAACTAATAGCTATTACGCCAAGCGACACCCGTTTGACTATACCTAGATGACTTTCTTCAACTACTTGGTTTAATGAAACTCGTTCTTCGTAGATTGATTTTATAGCTTGTGATGCAAAACGTAGCACTTGAGCAGCATAAGCTATGTCCAGTCGACTAACTTTAATAGGCTTGCCTCCTTCTAAAGTTAATAGATGCGCAAATTGCTCCTGTTCACTTTCAAGCAAGTCCGCTGTTTTCCTCAAAATTTCAGCCCGTCTATGTGTCGGCATTTTCTTCATAGTTTTCGTATAGACTCGATGTGCGCTACTAACTGCGTTCTCCGCATCTTGTGGTGTGGCGTATAAAATCTTTCCAAGTACTTCAGCATTGTATGGATTGTAGATTGCGATTTCAGTGCGCTCTCCTTTATCTAATTCTTTGCCATCAATTATCGAGCCGAAATGATAGTTTTTAAGTTTAGTCATTTCGGCCTCTCCCCTTTTTAACTCGGCAAATTTCTTTGTCTTTACAAAACACTAATTCTATAAACACTATTACTTAATATAGTATTCCTTTAAGAAGAATTGTCAATATTCAAAAAACAAAACAAATAGTTTGTTTCCTTTAGAAATTTGCACATCAAAAAGAACCTTCCCACTATATTTCAATGGGAAGGTTCTTTAGGTTGGGTCTTACTAAATTCAACTATTTTATTATCGGAGTGATCTTGTCATCCGTCATGAGAAAACTATGACAGTTTAACAGGGACGTCTTAAGTGATTCTGAAAGTCGAGAAGCATCATAAGCACATACAGAAATCGCATTTGTTTGTGGAACTAGCTGGTCAATAGCAAACTCATACTCCTGAATACTTTTGGAGATTTCTATATCATCTCGCCACTCTATATGCCCCCAAGTTCGAAAGCTCAGCTCGTTCTCTAGAAATGGATTAATCAAAGTAGAGAAATAATCCAAAATAGTCGGTGGATGAAAATTCCCATTCCGCCAATAAAACGTGAAATTATTTATATAATGAACGTTCTTTAACTGTTCTTCAGAAAAAAGCGTTTCTAGACGTTCCAGTATTTTTGGATGGAGACGTTCATTTTCAACGAATAGAACTTGATCTCCTTGATCTATACCATCTTTAATATAAGAAATCGCATTATCAATATAGCAATCAGTATCTTCTACATAATAAAATACATGGTCACCCTTAGATAGTTTATCTTGAATACCCATAATATTTTTTTCCAATTGGTTTATCTCCTTTAATCAGCAAGGTGATGACTGATCTATGTGTCTTTTTCACTTTATCTACTATACACATGTATGAGGCTAAAAGATAATGGAACCTCTTACTTGGTTTAGAGAGACCACACTTAACATGCTGACTTTAGACTTTTTGTATATAATAATAAGTAATTATTTCATCATATGCAAGGGGTGTTTTTATGGAGAAATCGATTCGACAATTACAATTGCAGGACCTACATTATTTAGAAAAAATGAACACTGGGATAGAAGATGACTATATTCTCCGTGTTTATGACCGAATTTCAAAGGGTTCTAGCCGTATGTATGGCCTATTTTTTGATGAACAACTTGTAAGCGTCGGAGGTTATACGATTTTCGCGAAACAGTATGTCATGCTCGGCAGAATGCGCAGTGATTTGCGGTATCGCGGAAATAACCTTTCCACACAATTGATGAACTTCATCTTAGAGCAAACCTTAACACTTCCTAATATCCAATGGATCGGTGCAAACACACAGCACAATAATGTATCCGCTCGGCGTGTTATGGATAAACTTGGACTCACAGAACTATCTATACTATATAGCGCAATTTCATCCAACATTGCTCATCTTGAAACAGGAGGAAGGGCTTGGGAAAAAGTGACCGCTATCTCAAAAAAGAGAGCTTGGATTGAGCAACTTTATATCCAAACAGGTGCTGTTTTCCCCTATGAATGCTATTACGCGTTTCCAGCTTCTGAAAAACTATTTACCGAGGAAAATTTTGCACAATGGTCCTTTTTTGAAAATCCACAACAAGACCGAGTGCTGATCACTAAACAAGATTATAAGCGAGAGTATTACTTACATGTGATTTATTCATGGGATGATCTGTTAAGTCAGCCTGGATTATGGGAAACGATGTCAATGGCGCAACTAGAGTTAAGCATAAAAGTAAAAACAAATCCATCTATTTGGATAGACTTAAGCCCTGCGCAAGTGCAGTCGTTACCAAATAATCATCCTTTTGAGTTGCCTTCACCTTGGCTATTATATGGTACGGGACAAAGGCTGACATAATACATTTTATACAAAAAGCGAGCTGTCTCTTTTGGAATTCAAAAGAGACAGCTCGCTTTTTTTGTACGAATCATGAAGAAAACTTAAACGCTTTCAGTTAATTCGTTTTCATTATTCATTCTTTGTTCTTTCACTTTCAATTCTGCAACTTCGTCTTTTGTTAAAAATTGAACTTTATAGCCAATTAACCCCATCACAATACCGATAACCGGTACCGTATAATTTAATACCGCATAAGGAGCGTACGCAAATGGATGTACCGCTAAAGTCGCCAAGATAAACACACCACATGTATTCCATGGGACAAACGGAGATGTTAATGTTCCTCCATCTTCAAGAGCACGTGAAAGGTTTTTCGAATGTAGCCCTTTATCCTGGTAAGCTCTTGCATACATTCTGCCAGGAATCAGGATAGAAATATATTGTTCGGAAGCGGTTGCATTTGTGAAAAAAGCAGATACAATTGTCGCTGCGATTAAACTTCCTGCAGATTTCGCTACTTTTAAAATCTGTTTAACAATCGCTCTCAACATTCCTGTATGTTCTAATATTCCACCAAAAACCATAGCGAAAATGGTTAAGGAAACGGTAAACATCATCGAAGCAATGCCTCCACGATTAAACAAATCGTCAACCATTTCATTGCCAGAAGTAATAGCAAAACCGTCATGAAGCGTGTTAACTGCAGCTCCGACATTGCCTCCTTGAACAACTATTTGGCACATAAATCCAAGGAACACCCCGATTAATAAAGCCGGTAAAGCTGGTACTTTAAATGCTACTAATATAATAATGATTGCGGGTATTAATAATAACCAAGGAGAAATTAAAAAGTTACTATCTAGTGATGATAGTATTCCTTGAATATTCTCTTGATCAATTGTCGATCCTGCAAATTGGCGACCAAGGAAAAAATAAACAACTAATGCAATGACCAAACCTGGAACTGTCGTAAATAACATATGCTTAATATGTTCAAATAAGTTTGTATTCGTAATACCTGCAGCTAAATTTGTTGTATCCGACAATGGTGACATTTTATCACCAAAATATGATCCAGAAATAACTGCTCCTGCTACCATCGCAGCGGGAATCCCCATACTAATGCCAATTCCCATTCCTGCAACACCGATTGTTCCCATTGTAGACCATGAACTACCGATTGCGAGTGCAACAATCCCACAAATAATGCAGATGGTCATTAAAAATAAAGAAGGCGTAATAATCTGTAGACCGTAATAAATCATCGTTGCAATGATACCGCCGCCAATCCATGAAGCAATAATCATCCCCACTACGATAATAATGACAATTGCGGGAAGCGCAAGACGAATTCCTTTATAAGCTCCTTCTTCGATTGTTTCCCATTTATATCCCATACGCCAAGCAATAATACCGGCAACAATTGCCCCTATTGCTAAAGGTACATGAGGGCTTCCTTCAAACACAATAATGGTGAGTGCCATAACGGCAATCATAACGACTAGTGGAATAAGTGCTAATCCAAATGGTATTTCGATATCTTGTTGTTTGGCTTTCATTCTATGTATCACCTAGCCCTCTTTGTAATACTTTTATATCACAGCAAAATTCCAAATTATCTATATATATTTAATGGACTGTCTCTTTTTTACTACAACTTATTTATTCTTATCAAAAACAACCGCTCCGTAGTTAATGAGCGGTTGTTCTACTTATCTAGCATTTTGTAGTTACTCTAGTTTGGTCAGTGCATAATAAATTTCAGCTTCAAAAAATTGGCGACGATTGTCAGCGGATCTTCGTCTCGATAATTTTCCATTTTCTAAAACACGGCAACATAAATAAAAAGGAGCTTTGTCATTTTCCACCACTTGCCAATTCCCGAAAAGCGATTGCTGTTTCCCAAAATCTATTGTGAAGTTTTGACCAATAGCTAAGACAGGGTATTTGCACCCTTTATTTTC
The DNA here is from genome assembly GCF_022489025.1 of Planococcus halocryophilus. Taxonomy (GTDB): domain Bacteria; phylum Bacillota; class Bacilli; order Bacillales_A; family Planococcaceae; genus Planococcus; species Planococcus halocryophilus_A. Next base: position 67,668 of record NZ_JAKVTG010000005.1, read on the forward strand.
TGACGTATTATTGCTCGAGGTTTTTTTAGATAACTCCATAACTAACACTCCCTCTAAATCATTCTTCGAATTTTACTGCTGATGTTTCTCTCTATTAGTAAGTACCCGCTGTCCTTCTGTTTTTAAACGGCAACCCTTATACACTCTTAAGCTTAATAATGTTTCTACTCTTCTCTCGAGTGGTAATTAAAAAGTACAACTCTGTTTTATCCAGTCTTAAATTATTAGTAAAGCAGAAAACTTTTTTTGGAGGTGCCTAATGAAATTTCTGGAGTATTGGATTTACCTAATCCTATCCATTTCAAAAATATTTTTATTCAGCTTGTACGCTGGTACTCATTTCTCGTTTAGTTTCTTTGTTCTCAATCTCGCTTCTATTGTGGTCTTATCTAGCTGGACTTTATTATTAAATAGAAAAAAACGCAATTGGATTTTACTTATGTTGCTGTTTTTGCATAGTACCTTATTAGTCTCAGATTTATGGTATTACCGTTATTTCAGTGATTTATTATCTATCGTACTGCTTTCTGATATTACACAAATGAGTGATGTCGGCGGTGGATTTCTAACATTAATCGAAGCGAAAGACTTCCTCTTTTTTGCCGATTTGCTTTTCTTCTCGTTATTCCTTTTTGCTATTCGCAAGAAAGAATACGTTGTGACTAAAAAAACTAAACAAATTTATGCGGGTACTGGCTTTGTATTAGGACTTGCATTGGTTGTAATCCCATTAGTCATAAGTTATAGCAATGAAGAAGAGTGGCTTGTTGGGGAGCCCATTTCGAATATGCGTGAATATTACCAACTTGGTTTTTGGGGCTATCACGGATTGGATTTTGCTCAAGGTATCGGTTCTTTGCTCTTCGATGAGAGTACGTTAACTAAAGAAGAAGAACAACGAATTCGTAAAGTTGTACCCGATACACCCTCAACGGTATCCGACTCAGAAAAACCGAATATCATTGTGGTCCAATTAGAATCGTTTCAAACCTCTGTAATTGATCACCAAGTTAACGGACAAGAACTGACACCTCATTTAAATGCTTTGAAAAAAGAGGCCCTGTTTTTCCCTTCGTTTTATCACCAAACGCATGAAGGCCGTACTTCTGACGCAGAATTCATTACACTGACTTCGCTTTACTCACTAAAGTCAGGATCTGTTTATACGCGCTACGCAGCAGAAAATGAATTTGATGCTTTACCAGAGCTATTGAGAAACGCAGGCTACGATACAGCCGCTATGCATGCATTCAAAAAAGATTTTTGGAACCGAGACGCGGTTTATAAAAATATCGGCTTTAATCATTTTTTTAGTCGTCCAGATTTTCCTGATGAGCAAGACATTGGTATGGCTGTAAATGATGAAGATTTCTTAACCACTTCTGTAGAGCTTGCAGAACAATTAAAAGAACCTTACTTTGCATTTATGGTAGCTTTATCAAGCCATACGCCATATACCATTCCTGATAATTTCGAAGAGCTGGACTTGACCGGCTATGAAGATCCATTGTTAAAAGGGTATTACGAAACCATTCATTATGTGGATGGCGCAGTCGGTACTATAATCGAACAATTAAAACAAAAAGAGATGTGGGACGATTCTTTAATCGTTTTTTATGGCGACCATGATAGCGGTCTTACTCAAGAAGATAGTGAAATGGCACAAGAAATGGGCGCTGAAACTAAAATGGAATTATTTGAACTTGATCGCCAAGTACCGCTATTTATCAAACCACCTCATTCAGAAGAAGGCGGAACAGTCGCTAGTGTAGGCGGACAGATTGATATTGCACCGACAATCCTTGATATTGTCGGAATTACTCCATCCCACATGTTGGGAGAGTCTTTACTAGATGAAGAAAACAATTTGACTGTATTTCGAGATGGTACGTTTCGATACGAAGAGCTTTATTTCGAACCAGATTTAACTTCACCAGCTGGAAATGGTAGTTGTTATGAAATTGATTCTGGCCAAGAAGTAGCGATTGAACGATGTAGTGAATTTATTGAGACGGCTACTGAAGAACTTCACGTATCTGATTTGATCATTCGAAAAAATGCTTGGCAACAAATTAAAACAAGCGAATAGACTAAAGCTAAGTCCATGAACAACAAAGTGGTCAGTTCGGTTGAAAAGTATGCATGACTATTCTGTTTAATAAGACTTTGTCTACAGTCTGACCCTCTTCTACCGAAGAGGGTTTTTGTCGAGTTGCCCTAATGTCTTTTATCGCATGTTCACTATATGATAGAGGTACAAAGATTTGCTAAGCTCGTTCACAGTAAAGGATGATTGCGATGAAAGTATGGGTGAAAATCAGTTTACTGCTAGCTTTATTATTCGTAGTAGGTGGATGCGCTCCAACCGAAGAAAATGCTAAAAAGTTGGCACCGGCTTTTGAGTTAGTGGATTTAGATGGCAATCAACAAAACCTTGCTGATTACGCTGGACAGAAAGTGTATGTGAAGTTTTGGGCTTCATGGTGTTCGATTTGTTTAAGTGGCATGGAGGAATTGAATACTTTAGCTGGTGAAGAAAATGATTTTGTTGTGTTGACGGTCGTATCTCCTAGCTCGAACGCTGAAAAAAATAGCGAGTCATTTGCGAAGTGGTTTGAAGGCTTTCCAAATGCAGAAAACATTACGGTGTTATTGGATGAAGGTGGTACTTTTTTTGATGAGTACGGTGTCATTGGCTATCCGACATCGGTTTATATTGCTTCTGATGGTACATTAGTTAAAAGTCAGACAGGTCATATTGGCAACGAAGAGATCAAAAGCTCATTCGAGACCATTCAATAACTACACAAAAACCCGCATGCGTCTTTCCCATGCGGGTTTTTGTGTAGTTATTTTGAAAAGAAAGGTAGTTTAGTCAGAACTGTTTTGTAAAAGGGCTCGAGCAATCGGCGAATGGCGCGGACAGGTGGTACCGGGCTTTTACTGTGCCATTGAATCCATTCTAATGCAATGAGGCTAAGCATCAGCCAAATAAGCCCCGCTATATATCCTGCCAATACATCACTTGGAAAGTGTGCGCCTAAATAAATTCGACTGGTGCCAATAGCAATAATAAGTAAACTCAATATAGTAACCGCCGTCCATTGAATCCATGGGCGTTGGCGTGTTCGAATAACGAGGTACATCACAAAGCCATAAAAAATTAACGAGCCCATGGAGTGACCACTTGGAAAACTATAACCGATTGCATCGATTTCCTCGTTAATGCTCGGACGTTCTCGGAGGTACAAATTCTTCAACAATAAGGTTAAAAGAGAACCTCCTCCTACGGCGATAATAAAAAACAACACGCCCCATTTATCTTTCAGTTTTAGCCCTAGCACAAGCAAAATGCCAATGGATGATAAGGTTAAAAACCAGACAGATCCCATTTCAGTAAAAACGAACATAACGGTATCCATAGTCGTACTTGAACTTGCTTGGATTGCGGCGATAATAAAATCATCAAATAAACTTACTTCTTGGTCCATGACTTCCTCCGCTAGTTCTGAAAATAACACAATAAACAATGAAGCAAGACCTAAGCCGCCAAGCAATATTAAAAAAGCCAGTCCTGCTAGTTTTTCATTTTTGTTCATCTTATCGCTCCCGACTCTTAGTAATAATTTATCTTTACCCTTTCAAGAGAGAAATATGTAAAGAAAACAATTTTCTGAATTTCACTATTTGTTACATAGCGTGGGACGTGGTATTTTTATGTAAGTACAAAGTCCATTACTCAGGAGCTGATCGTTTGAAAACATTAACTGGAAAGACTGCGATCATTACGGGCGCTAATAGTGGTATTGGCTTAGAAGCTGCCAAAGTCTTTGCTGATTGCGGTGCACATATCGTGATGGCTGTACGCAATATAGAAAAAGGCCAACATGCACGCGACATAATTCTCCAAAACAATCAAGAAGCACATGTAGCTGTGATGAAACTAGATTTAGCAGATCTTGCAAGTGTTCATCGATTTGTAGAAAGTTATCAAAAGCAATATGACTCTCTCGATCTACTGGTCAATAATGCTGGAGTTTTGGCGCCGCCTTACTCTAAGACAAAGGATGGATTTGAACTCCAATTTGGTAGTAACCACCTCGGGCATTTTGCTTTGACAGGTTTGCTGATGCCTTTACTAAAAAAAACACCGTATTCACGGGTTGTCTCTCTCAGTAGCCTTGCTCATAAAGGGGCTCGCATTGACTTTGAAAATCTTGATGGTTCCAGAGGCTATAAAGCGATGAAGTTTTATGGCCAAAGCAAGCTAGCCAATCTATTATTTGCACAAGAATTGGATACACGCTTTAAAGAACACAATATACAAACTTTGAGCATTGCTTGTCATCCTGGAATTTCGGCGACCAATATTTTTAAATTGGGTAACCGAGATGCACCTCAATTTTTAAAATCGCTCATGCACAATATTTTACAACCACCTACATTAGGCGCTTTACCTACTGTTTATGCTGCTACAGACTCCCAACTTACAGGCGGAGAGTATATAGGACCCGATGGCAAAGGGCGACGTAAAGGGTATCCCGCACTTGATTCACCTCATGCATCTGCCCGCGATAAAGCCGTTTCTCTAAAACTGTGGGACGTTTCAGAAAAGCTTACCGGTGTAGAATACGATTTTTCTTAAAAAAAGGCATTTTCATCTAAAGCGATGAAAATGCCTTTTTCTATTGAGTGAGAATTTTTTTAGTTATTTGGCTATTAGTGCAGAATAGTGATGCTCAAGAAATTCTTTTATCACCGTTCGATGGCTGCCAACTAATTTGTCAGGCAACTCTTCTGGAGCAAAGAATTTAAAACTGATAGATTCTTCTTGATCAACCGTTAACCGACCACTAAACGTATTTGAATAATAGGCGGTCGTTACGACGTAATATTCATCACCATTTTTGGCCACTACAAAATGATTGGGTCCTGAGTAAACATTCATTAGTGTTAACCCGTTAACACGAAGTCCGGTTTCTTCTAAAACTTCTCGCTTTGCTGTATCTTCTGTAGATTCACCCAGCTCCATCAAGCCCCCAGGAAGCCCCCACAAACCTTCTGGAAATTTTCGTTCTTCAAGCAATAAATGTCCACCCGGATCAACAAGCACGACCACTGCTCCCACTAATATAAGCGGCCTGTGCCCGACAACTTTTCGCAGTTCTTCTACATAGCCCATAAGTATAACCTCTCTTTTTTATGCGACTTTACCAATTGTCGGTTTAGTCCGCATCACTTCTCTATTTATTTTAACGTCAGTTTCTACTTACAGCCAATTTATCATTTCCAATATACTCACAGACCCGATAAAATATAAGACAGCTAATCTCGCTACTCGGGATAACGGATATAGAGGAAGTGATCGTTTGCTTACTGGAAAAACAGCTATCATTACTGGCGGCAATAGCGGGCTTGGCTTTGAAACCATCAAAGAGCTTATTGCACAGAACGCACAAGTGATACTCGCTGTCCGCAATATTGAAAAAGGCAATCTTGCACGTAAAAAATTACTAAAACTTCATGATTCCGCTCAGATTATCGTGATGTCACTCGACCTAGCAAATCTCGAGAGTATCCGATTGTTTGTAGAACAGTTTAAAAAATCATTTCATACACTCGACTTATTGATTAATAATGCAGGCATTATGGCGCCGCCTTTTGGGAAAACTGCAGATGGTTTTGAATTGCAGTTTGGCAGTAATCATCTTGGACATTTTGCATTGACGGCCATGCTCCTGCCAGTACTCGAAAAAACGCCAAACTCCAGAATTGTCACTGTCAGTAGTCGTGCTCATAGTCGTGGTTCGATCGATTTTGATAATCTCGACGGAGCAAAAGGCTACCAAGCAAAAAAATTCTATAATCAAAGCAAACTAGCTAATTTGTATTTCGCACTCGAATTAGATAAACGTTTAAAAGACCATGATTTTCAAACGATTAGTATCGCTTGCCATCCTGGAGTTTCTGCGACCAATATTTTAAAGCTTGGCAATCGAGAAATTCCAGCGTTTTTTAAAAAAATCGCTAATTTGTTTCTCCAGCCACCCCATATGGGCGCCTTGGCCAGCATTTATGCTGCAACCGAACCAGGGTTAACAGGAGGAGAATATATTGGACCGCTTGGACAATTTCAACGAAAGGGCTATCCAGCAATAGGAACTCCTCATAACAATACAAATAACCCTGAAATCTCTCGCAAACTTTGGAGAGTATCCGAACAATTAACTGGCATCTCTTTTTCTTTTATTAAAAACTAATCAAAAACAACGGTTCTTGGGTTAATTCCAAGAACCGTTGTTTTTAAAATTTATTCTTCTACTCGGAACCAACCTGGTGCATTGGTAACCATATTCCAAAGGTTTTCTGGAATATCTAACTGTTCTTTTTTACTTAAATGAATAGCTTGGTATATTTCTTGATCTCGACTTTTTTGAACTTTTGATAACCAGTCTGGATCCATAATTAGCGCATGTCCTAGCGACACTAGCGGCGTAACCGATAACGCTTCTTTCACATCACTTAAAGTCTGTAATCCACCTACTCCGATTACTGGAACGCGAGTGCCAATATGTTGTTGAATCACTTCTACACGTGACCGGTTGTCTTCTTCACGGATAGATCCACCGAAAAATCTTCCTACTGAGACATGCACATAATCGATGCCGTGGTCCGCGATAGCCGTTAAAAATTTCAATGTATCTTCCATCGTAATGCCTGGCTCTTCCCGTTCTTCTGGGCTAATACGATAACCTACCACAAACGGTTTATCAGCGTACTCTGCTACCGCTTCTTGAATCGACTCAATCACAGCGAGTGGAAATGTCATTCGTTTATTAACATCGCCTCCCCATTGATCGGTACGAGTATTAGAATGCGGAGAGAAAAATTGCTGTATCAAATACGTATTAGCTCCGTGAATTTCCACACCATCAAAGCCAGCCTCGATAGCACGTCTTGTTGCTTCTCCAAATGCTTTAATCGTTTCTTCGATTTCTTCATGGCTCATTTCGCGAGGTGTTTCTGCATTGGGGCGTAGTGCTGGAACAGCACTTGCCGAAACCGGCTGTTCACCTTTTAATAATTTTTCATTCGACATGCGTCCAGCATGATAAAGCTGCAGAATAGCTTTAGCACCTCCGTCTTGAATAGTAGTTGCCAATCGCCTCAAACTTCCGATTCGTTCATCGCTGTCTGCACCAAAAGGTCCTGGGAATCCAATACCAAGCGGTTCGACATGCGCACAAGCCGTAATAACAGCTCCTAGCCCGCTCTCAGCGCGGCGCTTGTAATATAATAATTCATCATCTGTAACGTCCCCATTCACATCTGAAGATGAGGTCGTCATCGGTGCCATCAAAACACGGTTTTTAACGGTCCATCCTGGAGTAAAAGTAAATGGTTCAAATATATATTGTGTTGTAATTGTCATTTCGATTCCTCCTTATCTAGTTCTTTACCCATCTAAAGCTACGAGCATGCTTATCTTTTGGAGAAATTCAGAATTTGGCTAAGGAGAGTATGCCTCAATATAAAACCATTAACGATTGTAGATTTACTCTCCCAATCGTTAATGGTTTGTGCTGAGTTTCTTATTGTTTTGTTTTCATAAATTCGTAATAGCCTGTTTTAAAGAAAGTGTACCATTCATCTATTTCTTCTTGAGGCGCAGCTTTTAACGCCTCAAGTACTTCTTTGCCAAACTCTAAAAATGCCGAACCGTTTGCGGTGATTATTTTCCCACTCCGAACCGCCTGCTGTTCCACATAACCACTTTCGTTGCTATAGCTTTCTCCTGCTACTTTTTTCAAGCTGTCTAAATAATTGCTCGTATGTGGAATCGTATTGAACAAACCATGCTTCCCTAAAAATACAGTCGCATCACAAATCGCACCTATCACAGCTTCTTTTTCCACAGCTTTGTTCACCAATTCCATAACTTGGTTACTTTCTTCTTTTCTCCAAGAATTTCCACCAATTAAGATTAACCCTGCAAAACCTTCTGGTGCATCCGCTATTCCGTAATCCGGTAGTACTGTGAAACCGCCAATAGATTTAATGGGATCTTTCGTTAACGACACTGTCTTTACATCAAATTGCTTCCCTTGACCTTCTGGCTCTTGGTTCAATGCAGCTGCCAATGAAGCCGCTTCCCAGTCTGCATACTCATCTAACAATACAAAAAGAACTTTTTTGTTACTCACCGCTTCTCCTCCTTGTTGTTTGAATATTCGAACGTTAATACCTTCAATTATAGCACACACAAATCACTCAAACAGCAGAGACATGTTTGCCGATTCAAGAGGGTATAATGAATATACATCCTACTAAATAAAGGAGAATTTCTAATGAATAAAAAAGAACAAACTCATATCGGTTGGCAACTCGGTGATAGCTACTCCCGCCTACCTGAAATTTTTCATAGTACGTTTTCAGTCAATCCTGTACCGGCTCCCAAATTGATTATTTTCAATAAAACGCTGGCAACTGAGCTTGGTTTAGACCCCGCTGAGTTAACGAGTCAAGAAGGCATCGCGATTCTTGCAGGAAATGCCGTGCCAGAAGGCAGAATACCACTTGCACAAGCTTATGCCGGACATCAATTTGGCAATTTTACGATGCTTGGTGATGGTCGCGCTTTATTGATTGGCGAACAACTAACACCTGCTGGCAAGCGTGTCGATATTCAGTTAAAAGGTTCTGGTAGAACAGCCTATTCAAGAGGCGGCGATGGTCGTGCAGCGCTAAGACCGATGCTACGCGAATACTTAATCAGCGAAGCAATGTACGGGCTTGGTATTCCAACGACACGCAGTTTAGCTGTTGTTGAAACTGGTGAAATGGTTCGTCGTGAAACTCCACTTCCCGGTGCTATTATGACACGTATTGCTGATAGTCATATCCGCGTTGGAACTTTCCAATATGCCGCACGTTTTGGTGAAAAAGAAGAGTTAAAAGCACTTGCGGATTACACAATAGAACGGCATTTCCCACATATTCAAGACCTTGAACATCGCTATTTGGCATTGTTCCAAGAAGTCATTCAGCGTCAGGCTACGTTAATTGCTAAATGGCAATTGGTTGGTTTTATCCACGGCGTGATGAATACCGACAATATGGCAGTTAGCGGAGAAACCATTGACTATGGCCCTTGCGCATTTATGGACAGTTTTGATCCAAAGACCGTTTTCAGTTCGATAGATACGCAAGGTCGTTACGCATACGGCAATCAACCGATGATTGCTGGTTGGAATTTGGCCCGTTTCGGCGAAAGTCTCTTGCCGCTTCTGCACGATACCCCCGAAGAGGCCGTTAGTATCGCGCAAACTGAGCTCAGTAAATACATTGCGCTGTTTGAGAGCAACTGGCTTGCTGGTATGCGCAGCAAATTAGGTCTTTTTAATACAGAAGACAAAGATTCAGCGTTCGTAGAAGAATTGCTAAATCTGATGCATAAGTACAGTGCCGACTATACAAACACGTTCCGTGCATTAACGTTTAACAAGCTAGTAAGCAATGAATTGTTTAGCTCAAACGAGTTCAAAGCTTGGCATAACTCTTGGCAAGCACGTCTCGAAAGACAAGAAGAAACAGTAGAACAAAGTCAGCAATTAATGCGAGACAGCAACCCAGCAGTCATAGCTCGAAACCACCAAGTAGAAGAAGCATTAGAAGCTGCTGAGTTCAGAGAAGATTATAGTGTATTGCACAAGCTTCTTGCAGTGTTAGCTAATCCCTTTGCTCATTCATCTGAACAAGAAGCTTATACGGCACCTCCAGAGCCGATGAGTGGTCCATATCAAACTTTCTGTGGAACTTAATTACAGTAGAAACGTTTACTCGATTTTAGGTAGGGAAAACCTTAAGTAAGGTTGGATTAATAATTTTTTTGTAGTTTCTTCTAGATATTGTTATAATATTCTGTGAAAGAGTTTCTTTACAGTAAATTTTTTAATAAACCGATCGATTTTCAAAAATTTATTTAAGGGGCTGGGATGATGAATCAGGAACAAATGGATTTTGTAAAAAACGGAAAAGGCTTTATTGCGGCACTTGACCAAAGTGGCGGAAGTACACCAAAAGCGTTAGCACTTTATGGCGTATCAGAAGATCAGTATTCGTCTGAAGAGGAAATGTATGACTTGATCCACGAAATGCGGACACGTGTTATGACTGCGCCTTCTTTCAATTCCGATTCGATTATTGGCGCCATTCTTTTTGAACAGACAATGGATCGCAAAGTAGAAGGTCAGTATACACCTGATTATTTATGGCAGAAAAAAGGAGTTGCACCGTTCTTAAAAGTCGACAAAGGACTGGCGGATGAAGAAAACGGCGTTCAACTGATGAAGCAAATGCCAAACTTAGATGACTTGTTAAAACGTGCCAACGAACGCAATATTTTTGGCACAAAAATGCGCTCTGTTATTAAAGAAGCAAATGCTGAAGGGATTAAAAAAGTGGTTGAGCAGCAATTTGAAGTCGGCAAACAAATTCTTGCCGCTGGTTTAGTGCCAATTCTTGAACCGGAAGTGGACATTAACAGCACAGACAAAGAACAATCCGAAAAACTTCTTAAAGAGGAAATGTTAAAGCATTTGGACTCATTGAATGAAGATCAAAATGTCATGATTAAAATCACCATTCCGACAGAAAATAATTATTACAAAGAAATGATCGATCACCCCCGTGTTGTTCGCGTAGTCGCCTTGTCTGGTGGTTATAAACGTGATGATGCCAATGAAAAATTGGCAGCTAATAATGGGCTAATCGCTAGTTTCTCACGAGCTTTATCTGAAGGCGTCAACGCCAATCAAACAGATGAAGAGTTTAACGCAATGCTAGAAAACTCCATTAAAGGCATTTACGAAGCTTCAATTACTTAAAAAAATTATCAAAATGCCCCGTAGCCTTTATTGGCTGCGGGGCTATTTTAATAGAGATGTAAGGTTAATATCGGCTCTCTGGCACTTTTCGGAACCATTCGAATTCACTAATATGCAGCTCCCGTAATTTGTATTTCATAATTTTTCCTGAAGCATTTCTCGGTAATGACTCAACTATCTTATATTTCTTCGGAATTTTATATCCTGGAAGGTGTTCCAAGTAATAATCCATTAATTGTTCTTCTTCGATCGTTTCACCGTCTTTAGGTACAATGATGACCCCAACAATTTCTCCCCATTCTTCTTCCGGTAAACCGACAGTTGCCGCTTCAGCTACTTGAGGATGGTTCATGGTGACCTGCTCGACTTCAATCGAAAAGATATTTTCCCCAGCTGAAATGATACGGTCTGCTTTACGATCAACAAGCGAGATATATCCATCCTCGTCGATTGTCGCTAAATCACCAGTCAGTAACCAACCATCTCGGAAAGATTCTGCCGTTTCTTGCGGTTTGTTGTAATATTCCTTCATCACTGTATTCCCTTTCACAATAAACTCACCAATTAGACCGGGTTGAACATCTTTAAATTCATCATCTACTACCCGCACTTCCATGAAATACATCGGCTTTCCGCCTGAGCCTATTTTAGCTTCATGTTGTTCTGGTAATAAAAAGACTCCCCCTGGTCCGCCTTCAGTCAGCAAGCAAAGATTATAAAATTGCTGGTGACCGAAAAAGTCCATTGCTTTTTTAACAAGTTCCGGATCAATTGGATCTGCACCATACATACATTTAGTAACAGAAGACAAATTAGCCGATTCTGCATTCGGGACTTGTAGTAAAGCCTCATACATATTCGGCAACCCAAAGAAAACAGACACTTCGAATTCCTCTATCGCTTTGACTACATGTTCAGGATCAAATTCAGACAAGATGATATTAGATGTTCCAAGCAATATACCGGTTACTAAATAAAGGTTTAATTGAACCGAGTGGAACAGTGGCACTGCGTGCAGAATACGGTCTTCAGCATCAATTCCGACACCAAAAACAAACGACGCACTGACATTTACAAGACGCTGATGATCAAACAAAGCACCTTTCGGTTTGCCAGTCGTTCCGGATGTATACAGAATTTCTGCATTATCGGTGTTCAATACTTCGACCATCGGATCTAATGCACTTTCACTTAAGACACTTTCCCAACTAAGGTAATCGTTATTTTCAGGCGCAGGATGAACAATTACTTGTTGAAGTGACGTTGCTTGTCTTTTTCCTTCTGCAATAACGCCTTCAAATTCTGCATCGCAGAAAATAAAACGGCTTTCAGATTGTCCAAAAATATAGCCACTTTCATCGGCACTCAACCGGTAATTAACAGGTACGGCAACACCGCCGGCCTTTAACACCGCAAAAAAAGCCAGTACGTTATAGTCTGAGTTTTTCATAAATAGTGACACCTTGTCACCTTTTTGTAAGCCTGTTTCGAGTAGTCCATTCGCCATTCGATTTACTTCTTCGTTCAGTTCTTGGTACGAGTAAGTTCTTCCCTCATAAGCAATAGCTACCTTGTCTGGAAAACGTTTGGCATTTTGTCTCAGTGCTGCTGTTATATTCATGTTCACTCCTCCTTCTATAATCGATTCGTTCCTCCTATAGCAGTTCCTCCTGTCTTGGAAATTTCTAGCACTTGAGCGCCCGTTAGAAATCTCCGGATTTTCTCAAATAGTAGTATTAACTTTACAGTATTCTGAAAATATAGTCAATTCTTATTATCTTTTATTCTTATACTGAAAAAACAAAAAACCGCGTATCATCACAATAGTGATGAGCGCGGCTGTTTTAAAGTTGTAGACAATATATATTGAGAACCATTCTAATTTATTCTACATTTTCGGCTGTTGGTACAACATGTGTACCTACTACTTGTCCTAGCAATTCCACACCTTTAACGATTTCTTCTTCACTCGCATAGCTAAATGACAATCTCAAGTACTCTAGCCCTTCTTGCTGATCTAAGAAAAAGTATTTTCCTGGTACGAAAGCTACCCCTGCATCAAATGCATCCTGCAGCATTTGCGAAGTATCCACATTCGGAATTTTGACCCATACAAAGTATCCACCTTTTGGCACGAACCACGAAACTGTGGGTGGCAAAAATTCTTCTAAAGCCGACAACATCATTGCACATTTGGACTCGTATGTAGTCGTTAAATGATTTAAGTGCTCGTCAAAATCAATCGTTTCAAGGAATGATGCCATGGTTGCCTGATCAAACGGATGGTCCAAATCCTTTTTAAACCAACTTAATGGGTCAATTATTTGTTTATCTGCCACTACCCAGCCAATACGCATGCCCGGTGCTACAACTTTCGATAATGATCCCGCATAAATCACACGGTTTTGGTTATCCATTGCTTTTAGTAAACGAGGTCTTTCTTCAAAGCCCAGCTCTCCGTATGCGTCATCTTCTAAAATAAGAAAATCATATTGCTCAGCAAGGTCCATTACGTGTTGTCTACGCTCTAGTGACAAAGTTGTACCAGTCGGGTTTTGATAAGTTGGTATGGTATAAAGCAATCGTGGAATCGGTAACCCTTGTTCTTTACGAGCAGCTAACATCTCAGCTAGCACCTCAGTTTGCAGTCCATTTTCATCAACGGGAATGGTGATGTAATGTTCCGTATAGTTTTGAAAAATTTCTAGCGCTTCCATATAAGTTGGTGTTTCGACAGCTACGACTGCTTCGTCATCCAAAAGAATACGCGCAATCAAATCAATTGCCTGACAAGCACCCGAAGTGACAAGCAATTCATTACTTGTCACTTCCACATCACGTTGTGCCATTCGATCTTGAAGAAATCTTTTTAATTGTGGAACTCTTGGACTGCCTATGTAATGAAGCGGTAAATCCCTTTCTTCATCTAGTAAACGAGCAACCGCTAGTTTAATTTCATCAGAAGGAACAAGTGATGGTGCGGGATAACCTGAACTGAGACGTAAGCACCTCACTGGTAATGGTGACATCCACTGGCCAGGAGGATCGTTTTTAAATGCCCTTTCAATTTCTTTCGAAAAATGGAAGTCTGTTTTCATGTATTTCGTTCCCCTTTCATCCAACTGATAGAATAATGCGAAATCTCATACACCCTATTCTACAGTGCGGGACCTCCAATGTGTAGGCTGTCTGTAAAATATTCAGCTGATTCTTGCTGAGAACTGTAACTTTCCTGGTACTTTAACGTTCTTATGTGAAAGTAAGTTTCTAGTTTCTAACTCTATTAGGAGGAATCATCATGAAAAAATTTACCTGGTTCGGAGCTTTTCTAGTTTTATTTGCGGTCTTATTTCTAGCTGCTTGTGGAACAGAAAAAAGTGACGAAAACGATAACGATTCTGGAGAACCCAAGACTGAAGAAACCGAAACAAACGGTGAGGAAGTTGCAGAAATGAAATCAGCGATCGAACAAATCAATGACAACACATATCGCTATAGTGTTGTGAATGAAACCGGCGAAGCACAAACTTTCGAATTTACGAGCAGCCAACGCTTCGATTTTTCATTAACTAATGACAGTGGCGAAGTAGCTTTCCTCTTCTCTTCTGTTAGTACGTATGCACAAGCGTTAGGTGAAGAAACAATGGATGACGGAGATCAACTAAGTTACGACTTGGAAATCCCACCGCTTGACCTTGAACCCGGAACTTATGAACTGGCTGCTTGGTTCACACCAAGACAAGGCAATATGTACAAAGTGACAACTGATCATATTGTGAAATAGGAAAAAGCATTCTCACCCCTATTATGGAGTGAGAATGCTTTTTCATTTTGATGCTTTTCTTAGTTACTTTCCAAAAAAGCAATATACTTTTTAACTACTTCATATACATATTCTTGATTCGCAGCGGCTGTGTCTGGATTATACGCACCGTCGTTTGTTTTATTGTTTGATAAAATACGAATGGCTAAAAACGGTACATCATATGCTTTTGAAATCATTGCAGATGACGCTGATTCCATTTCTTCGACTGATGTACCAAAGTTTTCATGGAACCATTTGATGCGGTCGACTTCGTTATTCCAAACGTCTGCTGAACCAATTGTTCCTTCAACTACTTTACCTTGCGTATAGCTGTCTTTGACATTAATTGCTGCAGCTAAAAGTTCTGGATCAGCATCATAATAACGCGCTTTTTCAGCATCTGGATCTTCTCCAGCACTTCCTTCTGAAGCCATTACGTCCATTGGCTTCCACTCTGTTGCTTCAATGCCCTCACCTTTTGCACGGTCTCCTGTTTTCATGGAACCGATATTAACTGTGCGTTCACCGATGACGATATCAAAAACATTTAACTCTGGATCATGTCCACCTGATGTACCTTGGTTGATGATCGCAACAGGATTGTATTTTTCAATCGCGATCGCTGTCGCAGCTGCTGTGTTTTCCATCCCTTTACCTGTTTTCGAAACAATGACAGGATAGTCATTTACAGTACCAATATAAAATTCATATGTAGAACCTGATTCTTCTATTTCAACATTTTCCAAACGCTCTGCGAACTTTTCAGCTTCGATTGGCATTGGACCTTGTATAAGTATTGGTCGTTTCGTTTCTTCTTTTTCTTTTTCTGATTCGCTCGATTCGGCTGCTGAACTGCATCCTGCCAATACGACCAATAAAATCATAGCCATGATGGATACTAGCAATTGTTTGCTACTTACTGTCTTCATTTTTGTCATGTGAATTTCCTCCTAGGTGTATGCTCTATTCGGTAATTGGATTAAAAAAGATCCTGAACCGGTTTCTACCGTTCGGACCTTTGGAGCCAAAGCAAAAATTGAGTAGGAGAGTTCACACACGCCAAGCAATCAAAACTCTACCTCGTAGTCCGGTTCTTTAAAGGGAACCTGGTAGAAACATTCGGACCATATTACCGAATATATACGAGCGATATATTGTTTATCACTTGGCAACTATAACAAAGAGGAGATTGACGGTCAACATAATTACGAACATTTATTAATAAAGAACATAACATAGTTCGTTTTTAGAAGATTTAAATAAGATTTATAAGCAATTTTAAACTAAATTAAGCTTTATTCATGTAATTCTCTCCTCCCTCTAACTTTTTCTTCTGAGCAATAATTGGTACTAAGTAAGGACTATCATTTCACGAGTTGACTTATCCCAGCAAATGCTCTATTGTTAACTACGCGATGAGCTCGTTTGCGTAAGACGGACAAGCACTCCTTTTAGGAACACGTTGTGGAACGTGGCTTGGAACGCCGCAAACTATCGAAACCCACCATGCCCTCGGGCATGGTGGGTTTTTTCTGTTGTTTTGATGTATGGATTACTTCTTTACTTGGCACATTTCTTGATTACATAAGGATTGACAAGAGGATTTTGAGTTTGTTTGCGTGACGATGGGTTTTATTTGCGGTATGGGGACGATTGTTTGCGGGTTACTAGGTTTTATTTGCAGAACCTAAGAGTTTGTTTGCGCAATCTGGGTGTTTGTTTGCAAATTACAAAATTTAGCCCAATAACACAAAAAAATCTCCTCGCGATCAAGAGCGCAAGGAGATTTTTATTTCACAATTCGTAAACGCGTGCTTCAAAAGGCATCAATTGCTTCGGATCGAGCTGCTGATAATTGCTCAACAAGCAGCGTGCCGATTCCGGTTCATCCCAGTAACAAGCATACTCCGTCAAATTGGTGATGACCAAAACGGTTTTATCTTCATTCGTACGAGTATAGGCATAAATCGACTCGTGACCAACGTCCTGTAACTCGTAATTTCCGTACACCAGAACATCTTGTTGTTTACGCAGCCAAATCATCTTCCGGTAAAACCAAAGAATCGAGTGCGGGTCGCGAAGCTGCGCTGCAACATTGATTTCTTCGTAATTCGGATTCGTTCGTAGCCACGGATCAGCATCCGAAAATCCGGCGTTCGGGCTGGCATCCCATTGCATTGGGGTGCGTGAATGATCGCGACTTTGCGCTTTGATGATTGTCATTACGTCGTCGTGTTCCATACCTTCTGAACGATTGAAATGGTAAAGGCTATGGGTTTGGATATCATTGTAATGCTCTAGTTCATCAAACGGTGCATTGGTCATGCCGATTTCCTGGCCCTGATAGATAAATGGCGTTCCTTGCATGAAGAAATACATGCAAGCGATCGCTGTGGCACTTTCACGCCAGAATTCCCGGTCATTCCCCCATGTAGAGACAATACGCGGTTTGTCGTGATTTTCGATAAAAAGTGCATTCCAACCATGTCCTTCTACAGCTTTTTGCCATTTGGTCAGTACTTCTTTTAATTTCGGTACATCGATTCCTGTTGTTGAATCGGTGTCCCATAAGCTCATACTTTCAAACTGAAACACCATATTAAATTTCCCATCGTCCTCTGAAATCCACTCATTAATGTCGTCAGCTTGAACACCATTTGCCTCGCCTACTGTCATGACATCGTGTTTCGCAAATGTTTCATCACGCAGTTCCGCAAGTAATGGCTGAATCCCTTTAACATTCATCATTTTCTCCCAAGCTGGCACATACAAATTCTGTTCAGGGTCTTCCACATCGCTCAACTCTTTTTTAATGTGACTGATGGCATCCACACGGAAACCGTCGATTCCTTTGTCCAGCCACCAATTGACCATATCGTATAAGGCTTGTCGCACTTCTGGGTTTTCCCAGTTTAAGTCCGGTTGCTTTTTAGAAAATAAATGCAAATAATATTGTTTTGTTTCTTGATCGTATTCCCATGCAGATCCACCAAAAATACTTTCCCAGTTGGTCGGCTCATCGCTCCAAATATACCAGTCTCGCTTGTCGTTATTTTTTGAAGCGCGTGACTCCATAAACCACGGGTGTTCATCACTTGTATGATTGATAACCAAATCGATAATCAACTTCATCCCGCGTGCGTGTACTTCTTCTAAAAGGCGATCAAAATCCGCCATTGTCCCAAACTCATCCATAATTTCCTGATAATTGCTAATGTCATAGCCGTTGTCGTCATTTGGTGACTTGTACATTGGACAAATCCAAATTACATCAATCCCAAGATCTTTTAAATAATCCAATTTGCTCGTCACACCGTTGATATCTCCTACACCATCACTATTCGAATCCTTAAAACTTCTCGGGTATACTTGATATGCAACTGCTTCTTTCCACCATTTTCTATCCATAACTGATCCCTCACAAAGACCTTGGTCATTCTCCCTATCCACCAACTGGCCTTAACCCCCTGATTTCGTCCGAAGATGTCCTAGCGCCTATTTCATCTCTATCTATTTCCAACGTCCAGCAACATTTTTTAGAAAATTAATTTCAAGTTGATAGTGTAGCAGAATTCGCAAAAAATTACCAAGATGTTAAACCAAAAAATTTATGGATTCAAACTGGATCGTTCACCCTCTTCCTTTTGGGTATCTTCCTATATAACCGCTGTGACAATAAGAAAACTCAATTTTCACATCTTTTTATTTTATTTTTAAATGATACCGCTTTCAATTACAGGTATAACCTAATCGTGACTAATATACTAAAAATAATATTAAATTGTTAATTTTTTGTCATATTTGAATAAGGTTTTTTAACTTATTATGCATCCAAAAATCTACTTAAAGGAAAACATTAAACCGATATCACCCACAACACTTTTAACTTCCTATAATTCGGGAATAGTAAGGTATCTGGAAAGGATGATTAATCATGAAAAACAAATTGGCCGCTGCATTACTTGCTATCTTTCTTGGCGACTTTGGGGCTCACAAATTCTATCTAGGACGTCCAGGCATGGGTATTCTTTATCTGCTGTTCTTTTGGACAGGTATTCCGGCTGTGATTGGTGTCATTGAAGGAATTCTTTATCTTTTACAATCAGATAAAGATTTTCAGGAAAAATACAGTAAACATTAAAGGTGGTAGACAGCTTTGCAATTAGAACGGATTCCTGATTATTTACAACAAGATTTGAAGATTTTATTTGTCGGCTTTAATCCGAGCATCCGATCGTCTGAAACCGGCTATCATTATGCCAATCCGAATAATCGATTCTGGAAAATTCTTTAAAAAGCTGGCTTGACTCCACGGACATATTTACCAGAAGAAAATAGTGAATTGCTCGCTCTCGGATTCGGCTTAACAAATATCGTCGACCGCCCCACCAAAGAAGCCGCTGAAATTTCAAAAGAAGAATATGCGGAAGGTGCCAAGTTATTAGAGGAGAAAATTAGAAGGCTACAACCACACGCTGTTTGTTTTGTCGGCAAAGGCGTTTATCAGCAATTTAGCAAACGAAAAATCGTATTATGGGGTGTTCAGCCAGAACCTGTCATTCCAGGAGTCGTTGAATATGTTGCGCCGTCGTCGAGTGGTTTAGTGCGTATGAAATTACATGATATTGTTGAGATCTATCATGGTTTGAATAATTATCGTTAAAAATCCCGGCCTCTTTTGAAAAGAGGTCGGGATTTTTATATACTCTCTAGCAACATTAATATTCGCCTAACTGTATTTACATTACGAACCGTTACACGGCGATAAAGAGCTGTTCCCACGATTTTCCCCAATCCGCTTTTTGTAACCAGCTCTTTCTTCACCGACCAAAGAATAGCACCAGGTACGTATATAACACGGTCAATATTAGGTTTGATGGTTAATTGATTTAAAATGCTTGGATCGTCAACATCTTGCCATAAAAACAATACATCACTTTTCATATTTTGATCGTTTGACCAATTTTCCGGAACTGATTGTGCAATTTTTAGAAATTCAGCTGAACTATAGATCAATACATGAATCTGCAAATCGAAATAACTGTAAATCGCTTTTTCTAAAATGCTTGCTATAGTTTCTTTGGAATCAATTGTCGAGGAAAAAACGACATTTCCAGAATTGATGTACGTCGTGACTTGTGTCATGCCCACTTCTTCAAATGCTTGTGTTAGCTTTTTCATTTCTACTTTGTTTTTCCCGCCTACATTAATCCCTCTCAACAATGCCACATAGTTCATTGGCGCCACCTTCCTGGTTAGCAGAATTTCTAGTTATCCATTAAAACCCGCATCTTTCATAATTTTTGTAAATGCCCGTGTCTGAACGGAGGCCTTAAGTTCCTGGATTAATTGAGTTATTTTTAGCGAAAAGCGGTCGTAATCAGCTTTTGTAGATGTTAGTTTCACAAGAGAAAGTAAAGAAAAAACCGTGGCACCACTCAAACTCCCTTCATCCATTTCCAATCTTTTCTCTAGCTCATCTAATTCTACTGGATGTGTTAGGTGGTAACGATATAGGATTTCCTCATGTGCTGATTTATTGCGATATGGGAAAACAATGCGCAAAATAGCATCTAACTCTCCCGCCTTTAAGGTTACCCAATCGTATTGCTCGCTGTATTCCTCAGCAAAATCACTGGCAATTTGTTCACGTAACTCTTCGTCAATAACCGTATAAAAGTGAGTAATCTGACCAAGCGATAAAAAGTTGACCAAGACCCAAAGCGGTACATCTTTATGTTTATCGTAAAACTCTCGAATGGCCGGATATCTTACTTTGTCACGTTTTTTATGACTTTTGATTAAGTTGGCGAGTGTTGAAATGATGCGATCTCGTTCATGATGATGTTGGCTATCTTCACTATAATTGCCTGGCTCTAAAAAGCTCCCTGCTTCTTTGAATTTTTCAGAAAAACGATAAGCTAATTTCGACTTTATATTTTTTTCAAACTTTAGCAATTCATTTAGCAACAACATCCGTAAATCCCGATCAAAACGATGCAACGCATAAATGTGGCTAAACTCAGTCTCTTCTTGATAACATTCTAAACCATAGGGATTGAGCTTTATATCGTGCTCAAGAAAAGGTTCTTTATAGCCATCGATTAACGCATAATAATTCTCGCGCGACAAAATTCGTTTTGCAGCAGCTTTATCAATTACTTGTAAACCACGCTTCTCGAGTATTTCTAGCTGCTCCTCGTGAGTAGCAAAATCCTTCACTTTTCTCATCCTTTTCAAATTCTTCTTATTACTAACTGTAAGTCACGCAGCGCTTTTAATAAATACCTATCTCTATATTAAAGCCATTTTCGATAAAAAATCGTGTGGCGCAAATAAATATTAAGTAAAAAGTTATTAATACATCCATCTCGAAACTTTTTGTTGTGAATAAGATATTTCTGAATGAAGTTTATGTTTTCGGTAATCCCTTTCTATAGAGTTTCCTTGTTAGTTTCCTAAAAAATTGGGTATGTGTGCAGTAAAGAAAAGTTGCTACTGCCACTCTGATGGAAAACGACCTTCGTTGCTAAAGACGGTGAATCGAACTTAAAGGAGTGAGCAAGATGAAAAAATTATTGTTCGCACTCTGTTTCATCTTAACTTTGTCGTTACCATTTTCTGTTGCTGCAGTTTCTGATTTACCAAATTCTCATCCGTTTTACGATGAAATCAATTACCTCATCGAACGTGATGTATTGAGAGGGTATCCCGATGGCTCGATGCGTCCTGATTTAGAAGTGACACGTGCAGAAGCAGTTATGATGATTGGACGTTTAAAAGGATTTAATAGCAAACAACGAGATACCGGGTTTTCAGATGTCCCTTCTTCTCATAAAGCAAGTGGATATATCGCAGCTGCAGCAAAAGCAAAGTTAATCAATGGTTATCCAGACGGCACTTACCGCCCAAACAATACCATTACACGAGCTGAAATGGCGTTTATATTGTCACGCTTGTTTGTTGTCCCGTTTCATGTGAATGTTAGCTTTACAGATATCTCTCCGAAAATGGCCGTTTATGAACCCATTCAACAAATACTGGCAGCAAATATTACCATTGGTTATCCAAATAAAACGTTTCGTCCAAATGCCTCTGTAACACGCGGACAATTTTCGGCTTTTTTAGCACGAGGTCTTGAAGCTAAGTTTAAAAACGACGCAACCATTTCACATTCTTATTTACGAGACAAAACAAAATCTTATATTTATGATACGGAATACGGAATTGAACGCCATGTCTACAATTACGTACCGACACGTTACGGTTTGGATATGGGCTTTGTTTGGAGCATCTATCAAGATGATGGCTCTTTATTAACAGATACAGTAGAATTCGAAACGTATGAAATATATACATTTGGCATGCCTTATTCAGAGTCTTATATGGAATTGATCTATCCAGTAAAAGTTGGACAAGAATGGTATACAGATACTGAATATTCAGCCCCCCGTGTAATTACGAAAACTAAGGTAACTGTTCGAACATCCTATAAAACATTTACAAATGCTGTAGAAGTTACTGTTGCCGCGAATCCAATTTTTTCAGAAAAGGGACATGTTTATTATATGGTTGAAGGATATGGAGAGGTAAAGTCGGTAAACTTTGATGGAACCGTTACAAAAGAATTGATGGCTGTTGAATGACATAGCAGCTAAGAAAAAACTAACACTCCAAAATCGGCTTAGCTGATTTGGGGTGTTAGTTTTTTCAGTGATTTTGTAAGTCCCTATCACACTTATGTACAGTGGTTGAACTGTTTTGTATTTCCCTCAAAAGATTTTTTGCCCCCCTTCCAAGTAGCAATGCTCACTTTAATATTCATAAAAATACTCATTATCTTATAACAATTACATCTCTACTTAAATTAATAACTTGATCAGCTATTCAAAAATAGGCTTTTAATTCTTTTGCTACTTAATACTATTCAACAATAATATAAATAAACCTTGTAATTTGATTATTCAATCATGTATAGTCTATACAAGAATGAATAAAGGAGGTCAGTTATGAATACTTTATTTCTACTTCCCAATACTAACGAAGAAATTATCGAAACGTATGATGAAGACATTATCGTGACTACACGAGAAGGCCGCATCATCAAAGCTTCCCCGCGCAGTGGCGACGCTTATGGTGTATCGGCTGAGGACTTGCTCGGAAAATCTGTTTACGACTTAGAAGCAGCAGGGATTTTTTCTCCTGCCATCACACCTCTCGTATTAAAACAAAAGAAAAAAGTGGTTATCAGACAAAATACCCCTTCGGGAAAAAAAGCACTGATTACCGGTATTCCTCTTTTCAATGATAGCGGCGAAGTGGATTTTGTCGTCAGTTATTCTTATGACATGTCCCAATTGATGGTCATGAAAGAATATCTTGTTAATCTTGAATCGGAAATGTCTAAAGTTAAAGGAGAGCTTGCTCACCTCCGTAACCAGCAACTTCATGTTGAAGGGTGCGTTATGGAAAGTCCTTCATCAAGCCGCGCACTTCAAACAGCCATCAAAATGGCGCAGCTCGAAGTTCCTGTAGTAATTTGCGGAGAACCTGGTACTGGAAAAACATCACTGGCTAAATTTATCCACTCGCAGAGCAGTCGACAACAAGCTGCTTTTATCGAAGTCAATTGCAGTGCTATTCCTGAATCGGTATTTGAAATTAGCTTTACGGGGTTAAGTGATGAAGGTTATATGAACTTAGCTGCCGGTGGAACGCTGGTACTTAATGAAATTGAACAGCTATCACCTGCATCACAAGCAGCATTGTTTAAGATTTTGCAACAACCACATACTGCGCGTGTAATCGCTATTAGTACTACTTCAATTGAACAAGCTGTTACTGCTGGAAAGTTTCGCGAAGACTTGTTTTATTTACTACACTTAGCTTCAATTGAATTGTTTCCATTAAGAGAACGACCCGACGATTTAGATCAGACCATTAGTCGTGTAGTAGAAGAACTAAATCAAAAGTACCACCAACAAAAATCAATTTCTGATGATTTGTATTTTCATTTGTTGCAGTTACCATGGAAAGGGAATTTCCGGGAGTTACGCAATGTCGTAGAACGTAGCTTTATCGAAAGTGAATCAGAACTCATCACACTCGATGACCTTCCTATTACCTATCAACCTGATGCAGATGAACGTATTGGCTTTGAACTTCAAGGTCAAACACTTCCTCATATTTTGGAGTCGGTCGAAAAGAAAGTAATACTAAACGCACAAAAGCGCTACCGGACAACAACTGAAATGGCGCATATTCTAGGGATTAGCCAACCATCTGTCGTTCGCAAACTAAAAAAATATACAAACACATCTATCGGGGGGGAAATTATATGACTTTGTTACAAAGCGAAAAAAAGACGATTGAATCGATTGATACGTGGAAGTTCTTAATACCTTCCATTATTGGAGCTTTGCTCTTCTTATGTCCGATTCCTTATAACGGACAGATAACAATTGGCGTCGGCATTTTGGCCTCTTTCCTATTAACAACGTTCGGCGATGTGATTCCTGCATTTATCATTATCCTGCTTGGCTTCTCTGCAATTGCAAGCCTCACAGCAACAGCTTTAAAGCCAGCTTTCGTCCAGAATTCAACGTTTTTACGCGCTACATTTATTAACGGACCTTTTGGTTTAATCGTCCGGATTCTTGCTTTTGCATTTGGCATCATGGCTTTTTATGAAGTTGGTCCTGAAGCGATTGCTTCACGCAATACAGGGGGCGTCGTGCTTTATGATTTGGCTCCCGTTCTACTGACTTGGTTCTTGTTTGCCGGAATTTTGTTGCCGTTACTAGTTGAGTTTGGCTTAATGGAATTTGTCGGTACCTTACTCAACAAATTCATGCGTCCTGTCTTCACTTTACCTGGTCGTTCTTCAATCGATGCGATGGCATCATGGATGGGCGCTGCACCCGTTGGTGTTTTGGTAACAATGAAACAATACGATGAAGGTAACTATTCTGGACGCGAAGCTTCCGTTATTGCAACTACATTTTCGATTGCTTCGGTTGCTTTTAGTTTAGTTGTCGCAAATGTTGTTGGCATTGGTCATTTGTTCTTCCCGTTCTATTTGGCTATATCGGTTGCTTGCTTAGTAGCAGCTATTATTATGCCGCGTATTCCACCATTGTCTCGCAAAAAAGATGACTACTATGCGCCAGTTGGCAAACAAGTTGATGATACCATTCCTGAAGGCGCATCCCTCTTTCAGTGGGGATTTGATGAAGCACGTCGCAAAGCAAGTAGCGCAGCAAGCCCGAAAAAACTTGCTAAAATGGGAATCGAAACGGTGCTTGATATTTGGTTAGCACTGATTCCGCTTGTGTTTGCTCTTGGCACAATCGCTTTAATCGTGGCAGAATACACACCACTTTTCAAAATTATTTCTTATCCATTAATTCCGATACTCACAATGTTCGGATTGCCTGAAGCAGCTGAAGCAGCTCCTACGTTCTTAGTTGGTTTTGCAGATATGTTCTTGCCAGCCGTACTTGGTGGTGGCATAGAAAGCGAATTGACACGCTTTGTTTTGGCAGGCGTTTCGTTAACACAAATCATTTATATGTCTGAGATTGGTATTTT
Organism: Planococcus halocryophilus; assembly: GCF_022489025.1. GTDB lineage: Bacteria > Bacillota > Bacilli > Bacillales_A > Planococcaceae > Planococcus > Planococcus halocryophilus_A. The sequence goes on from NZ_JAKVTG010000005.1 coordinate 92,949, forward strand.
GATTTTACGCTCGAATATCCCTGTTAAGTTCTGGGAATTGGCAGTGATCTTTGTTTTACGGACAATCATTACATTACCGATACTAGTGTTGTTCGGTCACCTATTTGTTTAAAAAATAAAGAAGCCTTTCCAAGAGTACTCTTGGAAAGGCTTCTTTTGTGATTAGGTTTTCTTTGGTAGCAATCACACCCAACTGTACATATCCACTAACTGGTGCACACTTCAGGTGTAATTCCCCCCAAATTATTCCGCTGGTGTTAAATCTTCAATTGAATCTATGTCCATGTAAGCTGGAACCACAAGACCTATTTTAGCGCCTTCTAGGTTGATGCCTAGGTCCACTACATCATCGCCATAGGTTTCAAGCTGAGTTGCATGTGTTCCAGGAAGCCATGCAGCTACCATAGCATCCGCTTGACCTTCAGAAACAGCTTGCCACATAACTGCGTTATCAAGCGGCGTCAAAGTTACATCAAAGCCTTGGTCTTCTAATACTTTGCCGACAACATTTGTTGAAGCGACTTCTGTATCCCATTCTACGTAAGCCAATTCAACTTCTGTACCATCTACTTGTTCTGTACCGTCTGTCCATTCAGCAACTTTATCAGCATTTTCTTCTACCCATAATGCTGCTGCTTCTTCAACATCTGCACCGTCTGTAACTTGCAACATGATGCTTTCGATGTCAGCAGGTGTCCACTCGAACTGATCGAGAATTTTGTAAGCTTCTGGATTTTCTTCTTCTAGTCCTTTACGAGCCATAGTTTTGATTGTTTCTTCATCTCCAAAGATGCCTTGTGGATCTTCCAAGTATTTCAAATCATACTTTTGGAACTTCCAGTGTGGGCTCCAGCCGGTAACAATAATCGGCTCTTCGTTTTCAATCGCTTCGCCTAAAGCTGTAGCCATTGCGCCACTTGACGACGTAACAACTTCCCAACCTTCAAGGTTTTCGTACTCTTCAGTTGAGGCTTCAGCTGAAGCAACTACACCAGAACCTGGTTCGATACCAGTAATTTTGTAGCCCATTTCTTCACCGTAATTCACTTCTTCAGAACCAGAACCTTCATCAGTTCCACCTTCTGCATTTTCGTCTTCATCACCACATGCTGCTAAAGCTAGTGTTGGCATTACTACAAACATAAGACCTAATTTTTCCCACTTCGAGTTTACCATAACTAATCAATCTCCTTTTTCCTTAAGCTTATTGGGCGTTCATTTTCCGCGAGGTTCAGTAATCTTCTTATACTCTTTTTTTACCGGTAAAACTTTGCGTAAAGCGGTCAATGATAATGGCTAAAATGACAATTCCCAAGCCCGCTACAAATCCTGTTCCTACATCTGCACGCTGTAAAGCAGAAAGTACTTCACGACCAAGGCCAGGTGCACCAATCATCGAGGCAATGACGACCATCGATAGTGACAGCATCACAGTTTGGTTAATGCCAGCCATGATAGTGGGTTTTGCCATTGGCAGTTCCACTTTAAAGAGTTTTTGTGCTCCGGTGCTTCCAAAAGCTTCGGAAGCTTCCACCAATTCTTTTGAAACTTGTCGAATCCCTAGGTTCGTAAAACGAACAGTCGGAGGTGTCGCAAAGATCAATGATGCAAAAATACCCGGAACCATTCCGATGCTGAAAAAAGCGACCGCCGGAATCAAATACACAAAAGCTGGCATGGTTTGCATAAAGTCAAGAATTGGCGTAATTATGCTTTCGGCAGCTTTGCTTTTCGACATCAAAATACCAATTGGCACGCCTATGACAATCGATAATAAACTTGCGACTAGAACTAACGTAAACGATAGCATCAATTCTTCCCATAATCCTTGATTCCAAACAAGCAATAATCCAACTAGTGAAAATGAAGCCAAGCCAATCCGCTTCCCGCTAATGAAGAATGCGATCAAAGCCACAATCAAAATGATGATTACCGGCGGAACCGCCGCCAACATATCTGCAAAGTCTTCTAAGCCATCCCCAAACTCATTTTTGAGAGGGTCAAACAAGAAAGCGAATGTATCTGAAATCCAACTTGTGAATTTCGAAACATATGGAGCTAATGGAATTTCTGGGATGTTTTCCATAAAATTAAGCATGGTTGCGATTCACCTCACTTTGACCAGCAAGCGCTGAAATAACTGCACCGCGGACGATGATGCCAAGTAATTTCCCATCTTCTACCACTGTAATCGGAACAGTCGAATTATGGCTAATTTCAAATATCGCATTCATCAAAGTTTCTTTCGTAACAGTAGGGGCATCAGTTTTCAATATAGTCACTAGACTTTTAAGATCTGCCTTTAAAGCAAGAGAAGCATCATCTGCTGTGACGTACCCTTTTAAATTTCGTTTGCTGTCTGTGACATAGATACTTGAAATGCCTTCTTCTTTCATTCTTTCCAACGCGACACGCGGGCCATGTTTATCAATGTTAATGGTTTCAGGTCGCTTCATGATATTGAATGCAGTCAAGACTTTTGAACGATCAACATCTTGGACGAACTTTTTAACATAATCATTTGCAGGATTGACCAATATTTCCTCTGGCGTGCCAACCTGTACAATAGAACCGTCTTTCATCAATGCAATCTTGTCGCCGATGCGCAATGCTTCATCCAAATCGTGGGTAATGAAAATGATGGTTTTCTTCATTGTTTCCTGTAAATCCAATAATTCATCCTGCATTTCTTTGCGGATCAATGGATCAAGCGCTGAGAATGCTTCATCCATCAGCATCACTTCTGGGTCGTTTGCCAACGCTCTTGCTAATCCAACACGCTGTTGCATACCCCCAGAAAGTTGGGCTGGTAATTGCTCGAGATAGCCACCAAGACCAACCATTTCCAAAGATTTCTTCGCTTTTTCGTTTCTCTCCACTTTATCAATCCCTTGGATTTCCAAGCCATATGCAGCATTGTCCAAAACTGTTAGATACGGAAATAGCGCAAAATTTTGGAACACCATACTCATTTTTGTGCGACGCACTCGACGCAAATCTTTCTTATTCATCGCTGCCAAGTTTTCGCCGTCAATGTAAACCTTGCCTTCTGTTGGGTCGATTAACCGATTCAATAAGCGAACTAAGGTCGATTTCCCGCTACCTGAAAGACCCATGATGACAAATATTTCACCGGCTTCTACCGAAAAAGAAGTACGATTGACGCCTACTGTACTATTTGTCAGTTTTAAAATTTCTTCTTTTGTCTTTCCTTCTTCAAGCATCTTCAATGCTTGTTTGGTATTTTTACCGAATACTTTCGATAATCCTTCTACCTTGATAATTGACATAATTCCTCAACACCTCTCTGCTATTCAGCTTTTTACATAGATAGAAGAGGACTTCCTTGCACCTATTCATCTTTCTTCCATAACAAGATCTTCTATAAATTTATTAGGTCTTTAGTGGAGTTTCAAACACTAAAAACAACTAATATATACCTATTTTTCCCGGTCTAATAATTAACACTTGTCCAACTATACGCACAATTTCCTATCATTACAAATGTTGCAAGACGATTTTAACACTATTAGCTAACAATCCAGCTACTTTGTATCTCTAAAAAAACCTTCATGATTCTATTGTTGGAAAAGGATTTTTCAAATGAAAAAGCACTCTCCTCAGTAGGTAGAGTGCTTTGAAAACAGTTATTTATTATTTTTGAATAAAATAAAAATTCCGAAAGATTCTTCTTTATAATTTTTTTGAAAATCTTTTTTTGATAACACTTATTGCTACCTAATAACAGGCATTTCAAAAGCAATTTAACATTTGGTGTTGCCAATCTTATTTGTAAAAAAACCGCAATCCAATCTAATTCAAGTTGTCTATTTATTTGATTTTAGCACGTCTCTTTTTACGGATTTTAAAAATTATACGTACAAGCAAAAAACTGCATGTTGACATGCAGTTTTGTTGTTCAGCACTCATTTTGCCCAGTGATGGAAGAAGAAATAGGACATGATGAGTACAATCATGATGGCCGAAATGACGAGCATAGGCACAAAACCAAAGGTGGATTCCATAGAAATTCCTCCTTCTTTTATCTTCATCATACTCTCTTTTAGTGGAATGTCAAAATATTAATCCGAATATTCTGTCATTAAATTTCATTAATATAGTGATCTCTCTTCAGGCTAGTATTTGTTAGAAATGACTTTATTCTAATGTATCTGAAAAATTGGAGGTTCCAATCCGTCTTCAGAGAAATGCAACATTTGCTCGATTTTTTAGTTTTATAAAAATGAAGTATTTTATGTCACGACGTGATATAGTCGAGATGTGACATAAAGAAAAGAGGAACAAAAAATGGACATTCAAAAAATGTGCAAAAAATATGTGCCCATGACAGAAACTGCTTTCTATATTTTGTTGTCTTTAACTACACCTCGTCATGGCTATGGCATTATCAAACATGTTGAAGACCTTACAGCGGGCCGACTTATTCTTGGATCAGGAACTGTTTATGGCACCTTAACCAAAATGCAAAAAGATGGGGTCATCGTGGTATTCGCAGACGAACAACGCAAAACGGTTTACGAAATTACTGATACTGGCAAACAATTAATGAATCAAGAAATACAAAGACTAAAAGAGTTACATCAAAATGCACTGACTTTTGAGGAGGATTTCCAATGAAGAAAATGTATAGACCTTTCTGGAGCTATGATGTTGAAAAAACCGAAGATTGGTTGTCACAAATGGCGAACAATGGCCGTGTCTTCGAAAAATTGAATCGATGGACGCGTTGCTTTTACTTTAATGAGGGTGCTGCGGAATCACGAATTTACCGAATTGCTTTTGACAAACTCAAATCTCCTACGCTTGCCTCAACTTTACAAAACGATGGTTGGAAAATGGCTTTGATAGCTGGAAAATGGCAAATTTCAACGAATAGGCAACCTGAGGAGACAATTAAAAACTCACCAACTAGAGATGGCGTCATTAAACACAACCAAACAATTACCTATGTATTTTTCGGCCTTTTATTTTACTTACTCTCTATATTAATTGCCCCTATTTCTTTAGCTTTTTCGTACATATTTACGGATGAAGCTATTATTGTAGAAGAAAGCCCTTATTGGGTTTTGACGTTTTTATTTTTTGCATTAGTCATCGGTTTAGTTGTACTAGGCATTTATTCGATTATCAAAATTACAAAAACGAATAAAAATCTTAGAAATCTGCTAATCCTAGAGACTCTTCAAAAGAGCAAGAGATTCGACAAACAGCAAGAAAGAGAACTGAAACGTTCAGGACACAGGGTAAGCAAAATTCGATTCGCTTGGATGTATTCTCCTGACAAACTGGAAAACTGGCTAGAGTCGATGGAACAACGTGGATTCAATTTGTATCGCGTCAATCAAATCGGCATGATTTTTCACTTTATAACAGGCGATCCGCGTCGCATGGCTTATAAAGTCGATTACCAACGACAACCACCTGCAAGCTATTTCTCCATTCATAAAGAAGCTGGCTGGTCTAATTGCTTTAACTCCATTTCTAATTTAGAAAAGTGGACCATTTGGAGTCAAGAATACAAACAAGATCAAGAGCGACCACAATTGTATAGCGATGACTCGACTCAAATCAAACAGGCGAAAAAGATGGTCCTTACTTATACTGCCTTCTTTTTACCTTTTACACTTTTGTATCTTTACTTCTTATTTAACAGTCTCAATCATCAAACAGAGCTGTCTCAATGGTTATCATGGGGAACTTTCGCATTTATACTGTGCATCACTATTTACGGATCATTGTTAGTCAAACTATGGACGTATTATATGCGCTTAAAAAAACTTGTATCGGTTTAAAAATGAACAGTGATAAATTCTTTATCAGTCAAAATGATATAGACAGACAAAGCCGCTACGGGGATCAAAATCCCCGTAGCGGCTTTGTCATCTATTCACGCTAATTTTTGCCCACAGTTTGAACAGAAATTTGCACCTTCATTTTTTTGTCCGCAGTTTGGACAGAATTTCGGCACCGTTTTTTCACCACTTGTTGTTTGACTGCTTGAATCATTGCTCGTTGCAGCAGCACTTTGCTGTTTGTTGGTACCTGCCTCTTTTTGGTCGTTCATCATTTCTTTTGCAATGTTCATGCCCATCATCATGCCCGCCATATCTGAAGCGGTATTTGACCCAGTTGATTTGCCCATGGCGTCTGCCACAGAAATTTGTTGGTATTTGGAGACGTCGCCTACCATGCCATGCGACGCACTTTTATTGATCATATCTTGAATTTCCTTCGGATAGTTAAAGCTCATCACTTGGAAACGCGTCACTTTCATACCATCATCCATTAACTGCATATTTAAGTCGTCTTGAATGCCTTGTCCAATTTCATGCGCATTGGCCTGTAAGTTGAACATATCTTTGCCTTCTTTACTAATCCATCTCATTAAGAGCTGATCCAGAATCGCCGTAATACGTATCTTCACATCTTCCACTAAATAGCTGCTTCGGACTCCCGCAATTTTATCGATCAAGCCAATATAATCGCTTACTTTAAACTGGAATGTACCATTCGCACGAATTGGCATGCCACCTGGAAGCTGTGGTGATGGGATATTGATTGGATTTTGTGTCCCCCATCTGACAGTAAATTCTTTTGTATTTACAAACAGTACTTCAACGCGCATGCCACTATTAAAACCAAAACGGAAGCCTTTTAAAGTCGATAAGAATGGCACGATTTCTGATTCGATATCGTACTCGCCTTCGTCTTCAAAAATTCCTTCGATTTTGCCGTTATTAATAAAAATAGCATCTTGGCCAGGACGAATAATGAGCTTACTGCCTTTTTTCACTTCATTATTGTTCCATTTCCAAAAGATCATATCTTCTCTAAATTCTTCCCACTCCACTACATCTGAAAATTGATTGCCGAAAAACCCCATTTTGTTCATTCCTTCCTTAGGTTCAATCCATTCTTAAAAATTTCGGCCACCGCCACTAAATGAACGTCCGCCGCCAGTACTTCCTCCTCCACCAAAACCTCCTCCACCGCTGCTTTTTTTCGGAACTTTGCGACGTGATACGGTTTTGTTGCGGAATTGGTCTCTCGTCCCGGTAACTCTTGTATGGTCGCCGTCAAAATAAGTGCTAGCCGTTGTCGTGACACGTCCACCTGAATTATAAAGCATAAAGCTGACTACTCCGCCGCCTAGTAGCAATGCTAGTGCTAATTGAAACCAGGTTTTGAAGAAGATGTTTTCTGGATTAACGCCGGTTCTAAACTCCATATAACGACTCGACGTAGTCACCGTCTCCTGAAAAGCATCCGCATAGTCGCCATTTTGCATTTCAGTAATAATTCGATCTAGTACCAAATCGACGCGTTCGCTATCAAGTGTTTTTTCTGCTGTTCCAAAACCAGCTAAGTACACATCGCGTGTTGCAATATTCATTGTCAGTAAAACTGCATTTTCTTGATTATTTTGAACTGCCCACTCATCAAAAAAATCACTCATGTACGTAACAATATCTGGTGACTGTTCATCTGCAGTAGTTAAAAACAAAAAGTCTGTATCGTGTTTTTGGCTATGCTCCGCTGCTACAGCTTCCAACTCAGCTATCTCCGATTTGCTCAATAAATTAGCCTCATCGTAAATATGCTTATCCACTGCAGCAAATACAGTAATGCCACCTATGCCAGTAAATAGTAGTATTAAACAAATCGCTAGTAATGCTTTTACTTTAAAAGTGCTCACCAAAAAACACCTCCCACAGCAAATGAAATTGCCTTCACTACAGCAAATGTGGAAGCTGCGATCGCCGTGAACCAGGCTGCGACTTTGAATGCACTAATCGGTGGCTTGCCGACCACTTTACCGGTTTGACCGTTCATCGCAAAAGTATGTTCTTTGTTGTCAAAGTCGTAATAAACCATCCATACTGGAAACAACGTATAGTAAACGTTTTTTTTATGCGTGTGAATTTGTTTATTGGTATAACTAACAGTCGAATACCCTGAAATGGTGCTACCTATATACGAATCGATGTACGGAACGATTTTCGATTCGATTCGCGAGAACAATGCCTCATCATCATAATCGTATTTTTCCGCAAGATAGCCTGCTAAATAAGGCATTTTAAAATCTTTCAGCTCTCCGTAGTTATAAGGTTCCAGTTTATCCATCAACTCATCGTCCATTTTCTCCGATGCATCTGCTGGTACTTTTAAATAGCTGAGATCTAGCTCCCGGCGAACATCATAAAAATCAGTCTCTGTGTAAATCGTATCGCCTGTCGTATAGCTACGAACTCTCGTTGCGAGTGCAGCTACATCAGCTTTTCCTTCAATATCATATAACCAAAATGGCACATACATGCCTGTCATTTTTTTAATGCGATCTCCACTTGTAAATCCTCTCGGCGTTAATCTACCATTTTTTGTCCATTTTTTAAAAGCAGCGACAGCTTCTTCCTTACTAATGGTAAATGGAATCACTTTAGCAGGAGCCAAGTCACCCGTCAGCCGATCCGCTAATAACACCGGTGCACCACAAAAACTACAATGGGTTGCGGTGGTTTCTGCTTCGGTTAAAATAACCGCTCCGCAGTTTTCACAATGGTATTCTTTCGCTTCATCTGGATCGAACTTCCGAATAATATTTGTTTCTGGAAATGTTTCGATGTCATCTTGTCTACCACAGTTGGGACAAGAAAGATGGCCTGATTCGCTGTCGTATGCCATATCCGAACCACAGTTGGGACATTTATATTGAATGACCACTCTATCCGCCCTCCCTTAGCTCACAAGAACATATTGTCTAACAATCATCATTTGTCTTTGCCTAATTGAGTTTTTAATGCTGCTAATTCATCATCTACATTGATGCCTGCTTTTAGCGATTCCAACTCGTTATCAACAGATGAGTCGTCGTCGTATTTTGATGCTAAATCTTTAATATCAGTTCCCGATCTTTTATTTAATTCGGACATAGCATTTGCTTTATCAAGCTCCTGGTTGATTTTTTGTTCCATTTTATCAAAAGCAGAAATTCGTTCGCCTGCTCCATCGGCTGACGATGCAAAATCGTTCATGCGTTTTTGTGTTTTCGCTACAGCCGCTTTGCCTTTTAGTTCTGAGCGACGAGATTCAAGTTCGCCGATATCCGCTTCCAACTTGTCATGCATTTGGCGCATTTGCTGAGTGTTGGCAGATGCTAGTTCGACAGCAGTCTTTTTGTCTGTTAGTTTTTCCGAAAGCTCTGCTTTACGCTGCAAAAATTTACGAGCATCGTCTTCATTGCCTGCCTCTAATGCTTTTACGGCATAGCGCTGCATATCATCGATTTCTTTTTCAACTTCACCAAGTTCACGGCGTTCTCGTTTTTCAGCTGCCATAATCGCAGCTGTTTCTGATTTCACTTTACCCAAGTCGCTATTCAAGTCACGCAAATACTGATCAATCATTTTCTCCGGATCTTCCGCCTTATCTAAAAGTGCATGAATATTGCTCGTCATAATATCTTTAAATCGTTTTAAAATTTCCATCATCATTCTCCTCATTTTGTGGTTTTTTAGGACTGCCAAGCAGTCTTTCTTTCTTACTGAAAGATTACCCTTTACCTGTAAAGATTAAGCTTGCGAACAGTTCATACTGCTTCCTGTTGCATATGCAAGATGAAAAGATTCTTCCCTTACAGTATAACCGATTGTCGACTTTAGGTAATCTGTATAAGTAGAAAATTCAGTCAACCCTATTTTCATTCACATTATTCACTGGCACTGTTTTGCTGTTCCCAAGCTGGCAATGTGTGTGATAAAGCTTTATCTTCTTTATAACCTAAAGCATATTCTGCTTGCATAATGGTATGGATTTCACGTGTTCCTTCATAAATAACCGGTGCTTTCGAGTTACGTAAATAGCGACTCACTGGATATTCATCGGAATAACCATATGCACCGTGAATTTGAAAAGCATCATCTGCTGCTTTATAGGCAAAGTCACATGCTTGCCATTTTGCCAATGAGGTTTCTCGTGTATTGCGTTTCCCTTGATTTTTTAGCTCACCTGCACGATAAACGAGAAGACGGCTCATTTGAAATCCAGCTTCCATATTGGCAATCATTTGTTGAACAAGCTGATGACGCCCGATTTCTTTGCCGAATGTTTGACGTTGTCGGCAATAACTCACACTCACTTCTAAGCATGCCATGATTTGCCCTACTGCTCCTGCAGCAACGGTGAATCGCCCATTATCGAGAGCTGACATCGCGATTTTAAATCCTTCTCCTTCTTTGCCTAACAAATTCTCTTTTGGTACTTTGACATCTTCAAAAAAGAGTTCGCCGGTATTACCTGCGCGAATTCCGTGTTTGCCTTTAATCGCTTTAGAAGCAAATCCAGTCCATGTCCGTTCGACAATAAATGCAGAAATGGCACTATGTTTTTCTGTCTGGTTCCCTGTATAAGCAAATACGATAAAATGATCTGCCACATCACATAACGAAATCCAGGTTTTTTGACCGTTTAATATATAATGATCACCTTGTTTTACAGCGGTCGATTTCATCGCTGCCACATCTGATCCAGCGCTTGGTTCCGTCAATCCAAAAGCTCCGACTTTCTCGCCTTTCGCTTGCGGGATTAAATACCGCTGCTTTTGTTCTTCAGTTCCCCATTGAAGAATGGTCAAGCTATTCAACCCCGTATGAACTGAAACGGCGGTGCGAAATGCTGTGTCCCCACGTTCAAGTTCTTCGCAAACAATTGCGAGCGCATTATAATCCATGCCACTGCCACCGTAAGCTTCTGGAATGCAAACACCCATCAATCCCAGGTCTGCGAGCTTCCCGTAAATAGCAGGATCTGATTTACCTGCACGGTCCCATTCTTCGATAAACGGCATAATTTCTTTATCCACAAATCCGCGTGTTGTATTTCGTAGCATTTCTTGTTCTTCTGTAAATGAAAAGTCCATGATCGATCGCCCCTTTTTTTATGATTGCTGTGTAAACTTCTCCCCTTAAACTTCATCCTTATGTTCACCTGGATTTGGTGGATCATTTGAGTATTTTGATATCTTCCATTGATCCTGGCATTTTCCACATCCACTTTCTGTATAACTACCATGCAAAAAAGCCAGCCCAAAAAGACAACAGCAAAACTGCTTGTCTGGATGAACTGGCTTTTATCTACGAACAAAACTTCAGAAAAGAAGTTTTGGCAGACTAGGCAGTATAAATAGATATGGTTCAAAGTTAATCATAAAAAACAAACGCCTTCATGTTCTGATGCGTTTCTTATTGTCACTGTAATACAGAAAACAATATTTGTAAATGAAAATAACAAACTAGCGTGAATAGTTTGTTATTAAATCAGATTGATCATTTTTCTTTATTAGGAGACACCTGCTTGGAATGATCTTTCGCATGTTTCATTTCATCTGTAGCTTTATCATAATCCGTCGCTTTGTTATCGCCATCAAGAGCTTCTTTTGTTTTCTTTACTGCTTTATCAATTGCTGATTCTGTAGGTGCTGACTGCTGATCCTGTGTTCTTCCTGCTGTTCCTTTTCTCGCCATTCTTATCACTCCGCTTTCAAAGATTTACTTGTTGTTTACCCATCGAAGCGAAACCTAATCATGTATCTTAAGCTATTGCTGTTTGAATTTGTGTTTTTAGTAAGAAGAGGATTATGCTATGTATAGCTTTTCATCAGTTAATAAGAATCGAGGGCGAATACGATGTATAACAAAAAGCAAAGTAATATTAAAGTGGTCATCGGCGGATTGCTGCTGGCCATTTTAGTAGCAGCGATGGATAACACAATTGTCACGACAGCTCTTCCATCAATTGTCGGAGAGCTTGGCGGAGTGGATAAATTTGTTTGGGTCACCTCCGCTTATTTAGTAGCACAAATGGCGGGGATGCCCATTTTCGGTAAACTGTCGGATATGTACGGACGTAAACGATTTTTCATTTTTGGTTTGATCGTCTTTATGATTGGATCGGTTCTATGTGGCACCGCAGATACCATCAATGAATTGATTATTTACCGTGCGATTCAAGGAATTGGTGGTGGCGCGTTAATGCCCATTGCATTCACGATTATGTTTGATGTTGTGCCTCTCAAGCATCGTGGCAAAATGAGTGGCATGTTCGGTGCTGTATTTGGTATTTCCAGTGTTTTCGGACCATTACTTGGCGCTTATATTACAGAATACATCAATTGGACTTGGGTTTTTTATATCAACATTCCCCTTGGTTTAATCGCTTTTGTCATGGTCGCATTTTTCTATAAAGAGTCTCTCGAACATGCTAAGCAAAAAATCGACTGGCTTGGCGCTTTCACTTTAGTAGGAGCAGTTGTGTCCTTAATGTTCGCAGTTGAACTCGGTGGCAAAGAATTCGCATGGGTATCTCCTCAAAGCTTCAGCTTATTCGCTAGTTTTGTAGTGTTAACAATTGTCTTTATCATAGCTGAGCGTCGCGCGGCAGAACCTGTCATCGACTTTAGTATGTTTAAAGAGCGCTTGTTTGCAACAAGTGGACTTATCTCGATATTTAGCGGAGCTGCTTTTATTACCGCTTCTGTTTACATTCCTTTCTATATTCAAGGCGTTCAAGGCGGCAACGCGACGAATGCAGGATTTGTTCTACTTCCTATGATGGTCGGATCAGTTGTTAGTGCTTCTATCGGCGGAGCTTTGATGACTAAATTTAAATATCGCTCGTTCTTGATTCCAACACTCGCTTTATTGACAATCGGAATGATTTTACTCGCAACCTTATCTGTGGATACTTCTAGATTTATGGTTATACTATTTATGATTCTCGTCGGACTTGGCATTGGCGCATCGTTCTCGGTAATTCCTTCAGCCGCAATCCACCCATTTTCGATTCGTAAGCGTGGTGCGGCAACGTCTACGGTAAGCTTTTTGCGTACATTCGGTATGACCATTGGTATTACGGTTTTTGGGATTATCCAAAGCCAGTTGTTCACGCGAAACTTAACGGAAAGTTTCGGTGCAGAGGCAGCCAATTTCTCAGGTGATTCTCGTGCACTACTTTCTCCTGAAGGACGTGCGAACATCCCTTCAGAAATAACAGATCAATTAATAACTGCTTTATCTTCTTCTATATCAAGTACTTTCTTTTGGGCTATCGTTCCTGCTTTTCTTGCACTTTTAACAGCATTTTGGATGAGCAAAGAAAAACTTGCAGATAAGATTGAGTAACGTATTTCTATTGAACTTCTCCTAGTAATCTATTCTTTTGCCCCATCTCAAGTAGTAAGTAGATGGGGAATTTTTTTGTTGTCATTTTCACGAAAAATAAATTTCAGAAAATTACGATAATAATTTGACTGAATATTTATAAAGTAGTACAGTTATATATATAAGTATATAACTGTACTACTTTATTAGTTAAGGAGGTGTTTTTAGTGAGTAATGTGTTCGATTCGAGTAAGCCGATTTTTTTGCAAGTTCGTGAATTAATCGAAGATCAAATTGTGAATGATCAACTAAAAGAAGGCGATCAAGCCCCGTCAACCAATCAACTTGTTAGCTTTTATAAAATTAATCATGCTACCGTTTCTAAAGGGATCAATCAGTTAGTAGAGGAAGGTATCTTATATAAGAAAAGAGGAATTGGCATGTTTGTCGCAGAAGGCGCTAAACAAACCTTGATGGGACAACGAAAAGAGGTATTTGTCGCTAATTACGTCCAAGGTCTTGTTCAAGAAGCAAATAAGCTTGGCATTACGCAAGTTGAAATCATCAAACTGATCAAAAACACGAAAGGACGTGAAGTTTGATGGCTGCTGAAGGTAAATTGAGCAATGTCACATTGAAATTCCGAAAATCAGAAGCATTAAAAGATATTTCCCTAACATTTGATCCAGGTAAGATTTATGGTCTTATTGGACGTAATGGAGCTGGAAAAACTGTCCTGCTTTCCTTATTAGCGGCATTCCGCGAACCGACAACAGGACAAGTAGAAATTGATGGAGAACCCGTCTTTGAAAATGCTGATAAAATGCAACAAGTTTCATTTATTTACACTAAAAATTATGAAGAAGAATATGAAAACATTCCGTTAATATTAAAGTTTTCGGAGCGCTATCGCCCGAACTATGATAAAGACTATGCATATCGTTTGCTAAAGCGCTTTAAGCTACCACTAGATAAACCAATCAACAAATTGTCTAAAGGTATGCAGGCAGCATTAAACGTGGTGATTGGACTCGCAAGCCGCACGCCACTTACTATCTTCGATGAAGTTTATCTTGGAATGGATGCCCCAACACGCGTAATTTTTTACGAAGAACTTTTAGCAGATCACATAAAGCATCCTCGAACCTTTATTCTTTCGACTCATTTAGTTTCAGAAATGGATTATCTTTTTGACCATGTCGTCATTATTCATGAAGGTCGTTTGCTACTGGATAATGATTACGAAAGTATATCTGCTCAAGGCGTTTCGATTACAGGAGCGGCAGACCGGGTCGATGCTTTTGTGTCTGACAGGAAAATCTTGAACGAGCAAAAACTTGGCGGTACTAAATCGATAATGACTTACGGCGCATTAAGCGAAGAAGATCGGCTTTCAGCACAAGACCAAGGGTTAGAAGTTGGTCCCGTATCGTTGCAAGATCTGTTTATTCATTTAACAGAGGAGGTGCATTAACATGAAGTCGGTTAAACTTTATCCCAAAATAGCAGTTGACCTCTTTACGGAACAGTTAAAATGGAGTTTATGGTTTTTCTCTTTTGTTACTATTGCGCATATCATCGGGTTGGTAATTGTGTCGATAAATGACGCGCACATACAAGAGTTTTTCGTTTTCTCTAGTTATTCTGTCGCTATCTTCCTGTTAGTCTGCGGGATTATTTCAGCCTATGGATTTATGGGGCAATTTGTTCAACAAGGCATTACTCGCAAAGACCTTTATATTGGGACAGTCATTTCAGTTTTTGCGTTAGCATTAGCGGTGACTCTTATTCCTCTTGCGATTACTGGCATTGAATACTTGATCTCTAGTTTTGTAGCATTGCCTATCAATACGAATACAGATACAGTATTCGATTTATCATCTGGATGGTTGTTAGCCACATCAACGTTTTTCTTGAACGTTACCACTTATTATTTGATTGGCTGGTTAATTGGGGTTGGCTATTATCGCTTTGGTTGGGTCATTGGATTTGGTTTTATCGCGATTGCAATCGCTGCGCTAAGTCTCAATAGTTTTTTCTGGGTAAACAATTCTGTCGTACCTTGGATCCCCTATAACTCTGTCGGTGCTAGTATTGTTCTATCCGTGAGCGGATCATTGATTTTGATATCTCTGTTGCTCCTATTTATAAGAATTTTAACTAGAAGAATCACGATAAAGTTGTAAATCATTAAAGACTTTGCCATTGTCCAGCTGGGCTTCGGAAAGTCTTTTTTCTTTTTTTTAATAAAATCAACTTTTTGTCTAAAGAAAACAATACTAAATAACTTTCTTTTTCTTGACTCTTACAATATAAACCAATAGATGATAACATTTACTGTATTTGCAATTAGGTAAGAGAGAGGATGTAATACGTATGACAAAGAAAATAATTTTAACCCCTTTATTGTTTAGTGCACTAATCTTATCCTTTTTATCTGCCTGTGGAGCAGAAAACCCAAGTTCTACAGTTGATGAATTTTTATCAGCAATTCAAAACAATGATTTTGAAAAAGCAGGTACATTTGTTCAAGGTGGTACCGCCAGCCTCAGTACGGTTCAAGAAGACATGAACAAGGAAGATGAAAAACTTGCTATAAAGATGATTGAAAGCATTTCGAAAGAATATGACTTTGAAAATCCTCAAGAAGTATCGGTTGATGAAGATAAAGCTGTTGTAAAAGCAGAAATCACTTCACTTGATATGGGACTGATAATGACGAGTACAATGGCTGAGATTATGCCCCTCGCATTTGCCAATGCATTTGAAGAAGATACTCCTACAACTGAAAAAGCATTTGAAGAAATGACTGAGAAAATCATGCTAAAGTATATTACGGCTGAAGATGCTGCACTCGTTACTAGAACAGTAGAATTCAACTTAGAAAAAGATAAAAATGGCAAATTCAAAATTATTGACGATGAAAATTTAGAAGAAGCACTTTTCGCGAACATCTCACAATTAGAGGATATGTTTGGTGAAGAAGATGGCGATGTGACGAGCAACGACACTTCAGGAGAACAGCCCGAACAAACTTTCGAAGTCCTTTCAGTTGTCGCCGAAAATAAAACCTATGATGCAAACCCAATAACTATAACCTTGGAAGAATTGTCTTTTAAAAAAGCCATGAATGTATCAGAAGATCAACAATTCGATATTAACAATATGTATACAGACGAACCGATAGACGATGAATTCAATTACTTTTATATTAAATTTAATGCAGAGAATACAATCGAGAAAGATGTCGCTTTTAATGGCATTAATGAAGTGGTTTTATTCGCAGAGGGTAAACAAGAGAAATTTGACATTGCCTACGATTGGAAAGATTTTATCGATTATGACGAAGCTCAAGATGCTGATTACTATGGTCCCGTCAGTAAAGATGGTGAAGTTGGCGTTGTCATTAAAACCGATCCTGCTAAAGTAGAAAAAATACGTATTGTATTAAGTGAATCTAGAGACATTAATAGTTATGAAACCCTTGCTGAAGAACAAATTATTGAATTTGATATCATTAAATAAGTTCACATGGAGGTATTATCATGGAAAAAAAGTGGAGTCTTCGTTTAATACAGTTTTCAGCAGTTTTCGGATTATTTGGAACGTTTCTTGGTTCTAAAATGGCCGGTGAAATGGATTATGGGTTGCGTCCAGTTCACGCACATATTTTGCTCGTCGGCTGGCTCTCGGTCTTTGCTTGGGGTATATTTTACCGTGTCTATACCATTCGCTTTAAAAAGCTAGTCGCTATACACAGTGTACTTGCAATGGTTGGTGCATTGGCGTTAACTAGCGGGATGTGGATATATAACTTAAATTCTTTCAATTGGCATGAGACTTTTGTTACCATCTTTTTCATCGTCGGCGGCAGCTTACTGTTGCTGGCTTTCCTAATGTTCTTGATCATTACGTTCTTAACCGAAAAAGAATAGAACGCAAAAACCCACTGAAGAACAGCTTTTCCTTCAGTGGGTTTTGTTTTAAGAATTAACAGTGAAAACCTTAACCGCCAACTAGCTGCACTTTCCTGCGGGCTGCTCGAGCGTCTCCGTTAGTTGTCTACATAATCTAAGTAGCATAGAAAAAAATATTCTTTGCAGTATAAAAATTTAACCGAAAATTGCTTGATCATTTTCTGGATTTATAGGCAGTGATGAATGTTCATGAATGATTTTCCAGGAGCCTTGTATTTTTTCCAGGACGAACGTGAAACGATTTTTCATGCTTCGTAGTTCTTTTCCAGATAGGTCTACCGCGGTGTAGCTAACTGCACAGTGCACATATGTAAGATCTCCGCTTTCTTTTACAATGTCATCGTGAAATTCGACTCGCAGCAGTAATTCTTCTTCTAATCCACTAAACCACTCAGCTACGACTTGTTTCCACGCAACCGTTCCGGTATATTCCCATTTCCCCCAACAATCAAAGATGTGAACGTCTTCTGCATAGCCTAAAAGAAATTTATCAACATCTTTTTCGTGAACAGCTTTCCGATAATTTGTAAGCACATCTTGGACAGTTTTGAACATAACACTCCTCCTCAAATATGATTTTCTGCCATGTCTCGGTTCTGATTTATTCAATACTTAGCAGTACCCAATTTAATCTAGCTAAAAACGCTAGAGAATATAAAAAACGGAATTCCCTTGGGAATTCCGTTTTTTATTTAACCTTCTACTACAATATTACTTGTTGTAGATTGCTTCTTTTTATAAAGAATTGTGGATGCAATAAGTACCAATAGGATAAGTTGTGCACTTAAGGTTTCGACCGATGGATAGAACCCGATAATATTAATCACCGGTAAATCCGCAATAATATGCGTCGGCATGACATTGGTTAATTGCAATGTGTGGATACTTGCGCCGATGATTTTAAACGCTAGCAAATAGATAAATACCGTTGCGACACCAAAGAATAAATGCATCGGTAATTTTTTACTCGCTTTAGCAAAAAAGAATGCAGCCGCGACAAGGATTAGTAATGCTAAGACGATTCCTAAACTAAAATCAGCTGTCGACATTTTTGGTGCAATCCCCATATAGAAGACTACTGTTTCTGCGCCTTCTCTAAATACGGTTAAGAAACTAAGTAGCGCCATTGCCCATACACTTTGATTAGATAAGGCTTGGTTCATTTGTTTTGAAATGTACCGATTCCACGCTGTGACGGTAGATTTGCTATGTAGCCATACGCCAACGCCTAACATCATTGCTGCTGCCAAAAGTCCAACATAGCCTTCCAATACTTCACGGCTCGCATCAATTGTTCCTGATTGGAACAAGGTAGACATTAAAATTGCAGCTAAGATGCTGACGCCAATTCCTGCTGCAGCTCCACCATAAATATAATGCTGCATATGCTGTTGACCCGCTTTTTTCAAAAAGGCAATCAGTGCCGAAATAATTAGCAACGCTTCTAATCCTTCACGGAGTAAAATCAATGCCGAGTCCCAAAAGCTGTATTCAGTATCTTGTTGAATAAAATTAATTTGTTGCTTTAAGGATTCTATTTTTTCACTAACAGCAGTTGCTTGTACGTTCTCACGTGTTAACTCGCTTACAAGAAGTGGTAACTCAGCTTCAATTTCACTGTACAAGCTAGCGTTTTTAGTTCGCACATCGCCTTCAACTGTTGGCCAGATAGTGATAAACTTTTTCAATGTGTCAGCTGCTTGCGTATATTCTTGTTGTTGAATCGCACTTTCACTGTCATCTAACAAACTAACTAATGTTGCAAGTGAGTAGTCGTTTGTTGCTTTTGCTTCTTTTATATTTCCTGCACCAAAGTCTTGAATGGTTTGTTCGACTGCTGTAGTTTGTTCACTAAACGCGGCAACATCGAACTCATCACTTGCTAAAGAAATTCGCATAAAAGACATTTGCGTTTCGATTTGGCCATAAGCTGTGATACTTTGCGATTGAACAACTCGTTCGTTTTTTCCCCAGCCAGCAAGGAAAAGCGAGTAAGCTTCTTGAATTCCCTCTTTATCGCCAGTCTCAACTGCCGCTTTTAAATCGGCTACAAAAGGCTCCATCGCTTGTAAAAACTCTTTGCGTCCTGCTTCTTCATCTACTGGATTTTCAGCTTTTTCATAAGTAGTCAGTACTTTTGACAATGTAGTTAAGGCGGCCAAGCGCTCATCACCTGCTGGTGCATTGGAAGCGTTTTTAAGAGCGTCTGTAACTGCTTCGGATTCTGTTCCTTCTGTAACCGTCAGTTGTTGCCATTCTTTTTGAAACTCCTCAATCGCGCTAAGTGCTTTTGCATCATCGCCATTTTGCGTACTCATAATAGCATCTGTAATCGATACATAAAAAGAGCCAAAAGATTGTTCAGCAGCAAGAGTATGAGCAGGAACGAGCAGGATGCTAAAGACAAGAAGTAAAATTTTAATATGTGTTAAAAAGTTTCTCACCTATATAACTCCCTTTTTGAATCCCTGGGAAGCAAGCAAAAACACCGCTACCCCGGTGGGTAATGTATTCGTTCAGCTTATCGACGCGCCCCATTGCATTTTGGATATTGATAAATTGTTGTGGGTTTTTCTGGAATGAAATAAATAACAAACCGGCATCATATGCACCCGTCTCATCGACCAAACCACTCGAATAAGAAAATCCTCTTCTCATAATACGGTCTTTTACTGTTCGTGCTAAAGCGACATGTGAGTCAACGGGAATGTGAGGATTGCCTGTCAAATCTTTTGAGTCCAGATCAACTTCATCAAATTCATTTTTCTTGCCAATCGGAGCACCACTGTCACGATGTCTGCCAAATGTCGCTTCTTGCCCTTGTAAGGAAGTTCGATCCCATGTTTCTAAATGCATTTGAATTTTGCGGACCACTAAATACGTTCCGTTCGTCATCCAGCTTTTCGACTCATCTGGCTGAACCCAGACGACTTCTTTCATATCTGAAGCACTTTTCGTGTCTGGGTTTACCGTACCGTCTTTAAAAGCAAACAAGTTTCGAGGTGTTTCTTTTTTATCTTTTACTTTAGGTACCGATGTAAATCCTGTCTGCGTCCATTTGAGCGTCACTTTTCCTGATGCTGCACGTACTAAATTGCGCACGGCATGAAAAGCGACTTGCGGATCATCTGCGCATGCTTGTATGCATATATCTCCACTTGAAATCTTTTCATCTAGTTGGTCTTGTGGAAAATGAGGCAACTCGTTTAGTTCTGCTGGTTTTTTACCACTAAGACCTAACTTTTTATTGTCAAACAGCGAAGGTCCGACACCAAATGTCACCGTTAAGTTTGAAGCATTTAACCCTGACGATTCGCCAGTATCTTTTGGTGGCGTAAATACACCTTGTGAAACTTCGTCAAGGTGCTCACCGTTCATCAAACGTACGGCTAATGGAGTCCACATTTTAAACAAGTCCTGCAAATCACTTTGCGATTCTACTAGCACATTCAAAGAGGCAAAGTAAACATGAGAAGTAGTTGCTGTCGTGATGCCTGACTGATGCTTCCCGTAAAAATTTACTTTGTTTTCGGCTGTTTGGTCATCATCAAGAATATCAAAACCAAATGCTTTGGCGACACCGTCCATACCAGAAGCGAGAACAGCAACTCCTGCCGCTCCAGCTCCAGTAATTTTCAGCATAGACCGTCTGGATATTTTCTTTTCTAGCCACTTTTCATCTGTTGAGGTCATTTTACTCACTCCATTATGATACCCATCTGACTAAGAGGTTCACCTAACTGGTTTACTGCAGATGATAATTGTTTTGTATCTTCGGCAGTTAATTCTTCATAAGACACAAAGCCGTTTTCCCCTACTCTGTAGTTGTCCAATAATGTATATAAGGCATCGAATTTAGTTTCAAGGCTGTCTGTCAATGCTTCATCTTTAGCTGTGATTTCTGGTTCTAAAATACGGAAGATTTTTTCTGCACCTTCGACGTTTGCCTGGAAATCATATAAATCAGTATGAGAAAAGATTTCTTCTTCTCCAGTGATTTTTGAAGTAGATACCTCATTTAACAAATCCACTGCGCCTGTCATCATCAAATCTGGTGTAACTTCCACCGTCTCGACACGTGCTCGCAATTCTTTTGTATCTGTTAATAATTGGTCTGCTATTTCTTCGTAGCCTTCTGTTGTATTTTCTACCCACAGACCATACTCAATTTTATGGTATCCCGACCACTCTTCTTCGCCTTGACCGGCTTCTTTAACGTCTGCGAGACGCGCATCAATACGTGGATCTAAATTACCAAAGCTTTCGGCAATTGGTTCCGAACGTTCAAAGTACATGCGAGCTAGAGGATAAAGGGCTTTTGCTTTCTCAATATCTCCACTCTTAACAGCTTCTGTGAATTTCTCAGTTTCTAAAACAAATTCGTTCATTTGCTCTATCGCAAATTCTTTATAAGCATCTACTTCAGTTTGTAAATCTATCGTTTCTGCAGCTACTTCAGGTTGTGGACTTGCTTCTTTTTCCGCACAGCCGGCTAATGCAGCGCTTAATAATATGGAAGATAATAAAAATGGAGCTTTTTTCACGAATATCCCTCTTTCATCATTCAGTCTCTAATTAACAATGATAATCGTTATCAATTGAAAGTCAAGGGATGTTAGCGAAAATATCGAGAAATCTGTAATATCATTTCTACTATAATCTGTTTGCTAAAACTCTTTTTTCGTTGCACAATTAAATAAGATTATTCTGAACATACTTAAACTAAAAGGAGGTATATTAAATGACCAAGAAAAAAGCTTTATCTACAGAGCAACACGATGAATTGTTAGCTAGTTTGAAAGAGCGTTTCGCACAAAATATGGACCGTCATGAATCACTCGAGTGGGAACTCATTCAAGAAAAACTAGAAGCTCATTCGGACAAATTATGGTCACTTTTTGAAATGGAACGGACCGGTGGAGAGCCTGATGTTGTGGAGTTTGACCAAGCAAACGGCGAATACATTTTTTATGATTGTTCCGTAGAAAGCCCAAGTGGACGGAGAAGCATTTGTTACGACCAGAAAGCACTCGACGCACGAAAGAAAAACAAACCTGAACATAACGCGATGACCATGGCTACTGACATGGGCATTGAACTCTTAACTGAAGAGCAATACCGCGCATTGCAAAAGCTTGGCACTTTCGATTTAAAAACATCGAGTTGGGTGCTAACGCCGACAGAAGTACGTGATCGCGGTGGTGCCTTGTTCTGTGACTTCCGCTATGGCCAAGTTTTTTTGTACCATAATGGAGCAGATTCATATTACGGAGCTAGAGGATTTAGAGGCCTGTTGAGAGTTTAATTTCCCCCAAAAAAAGCTTCCATCAGGAAAAAATTTCCTGATGGAAGCTTTTTTATTTATCGATTAAGAAACACGCTTGTAAATATAAGCATCATTTTCAATTCGGTCTAAACTTACTTTGTCACCAATCTTCACGTCTTCCTCGATTCGTGTGGTAACTTTAGCATTCGCTTCATCTAATTCGACTAACACTACATTATAGGGAGCAATATCTGCAAATTCAGCTGGAGCGATATGAATTTTGGTAAAACTATAAACCGTCCCTGAATCAGATACTTCTTTTTCTTCAAATTCAGATTTCCCACATTCTGAACAGAAATATTTTTTCGTAATAGATTCATTGCCACAACAAGAGTAAATTTTCATGAATTACACCCTTTCTAAAATATGGACAGTTGAGTACGAACCTGTTCCACCCAAATTTTGTGCCAAAGCGAGACGTGGCGTTTTCTCTAATTGATTTGCCGC
Organism: Planococcus halocryophilus; assembly: GCF_022489025.1. Taxonomy (GTDB): domain Bacteria; phylum Bacillota; class Bacilli; order Bacillales_A; family Planococcaceae; genus Planococcus; species Planococcus halocryophilus_A. The sequence continues at coordinate 115,874 of NZ_JAKVTG010000005.1, forward strand.
ATTCCCTCGCAATTGACGAACCAATTGATAGATTTGTGCGATTCCCGTTGCGCCAATTGGATGACCTCGAGACAGTAACCCACCACTCGTATTGACAGGCTTATCCCCCGTCACTTGCGTGCGTCCTTCTTCTACGGCTTTCCAACCTTCTAATGGATTAAAAAATCCAAGTTCTTCTGTGGCGATAATCTCAGTCATTGAGAAGCAGTCGTGAATTTCTACTACGTCAATATCTTCTGGCCCTACCCCGGCTTTCTCGTAAGCAAGACGCCCTGATTCGCCAATTGCTGGTAACGACAACAAATTAGTAGCATCTTGCATTTTAGTTGGTCCTGAAACTTGTGATGATGCTTTTACATAAATCGGAGATTTTTTACGTGAAATGACAATAGCAGACGCACCATCAGTCATGGGTGAACAATCAAACAAACCGAGTGGATCTGTAATCATACGCGCTCCCATTATTTCCTCCAGCGTCGCAGGTTTAACAAATTGAGCGAGTGGATTGTTTACTGCATTTTGACGATTTTTTAATGCTACACGTGCTAAATGCTCTTTAGATGCACCCGTTTCATGGAAATAGCGATTTGCTAAAACCCCAAAAAATCCTGGGAATGTTAGACCCGCATATTTTTCATTGGTCGTTGTATCCATCGCCGCATTGATTGCCTGTGTGACATCTGGTGTAGTAGCGTGCTTCATCTTTTCAACACCTGCTACTAATACCGTTTCATATTCTCCACTCATAATGCCTAGCAATCCTTGGCGGAAAGCAATACCACCTGAAGCACAAGCTCCTTCGACTTTTGTTGAAGGAATGTAACCAAGTCCTAACTCATTTGCAACAATAGCACCTAAAATCTCTTGGTTGGCAATGCTGCCCCCCATAAAATTACCAACAAATACAGCATCTATTTTCGGACGTCCTGCATCGATCAAAGCTTCAGCACTTGCTTCTAATAACAACTCTTTCAATGAAGACGTTAATGTACCAAATTTCGTCATGCCAATACCATGAACATAAACGTTCGTCATTGGCTCACCTCCGTGTGTTGTGTTTTCATTTCACGTTTCAGAATTTTTCCATACGAACTTTTCGGCAATTCCTCGACAACAAATACTTCTTTAGGTTTTTTGAAACTTGCTAAATTTTCTTTACACAAGTCAATCAAGCTCTCCACCGTTACTTCTTCTCTGCCATTTGGGACGACAAAAGCAACGATGTTTTCTCCCCATTTATCATCAGGAACGCCGACTACACAGGTTTCTTTAACCCCTGCATGTAGATTCAATACTTCTTCCACTTCGCGCGGATAGATATTAACTCCACCAGAAATAATGACATCTTTTTTGCGGTCAACAATATACACATATCCTGCTTCGTCACGTCTTCCAAGATCTCCTGTATGCAACCATCCATCTCTTAATGTCTCATTTGTTGCCTTCTCATTGTTCCAATAACCTTGCATAACAAGTGAACCTTTTGCAATAATTTCGCCCACTTCGCCATATGGTACTTCATTGTTTTCATCGTCTACAATTTTCACATCGACAAAGACGCCAATCCGGCCACATGAATCCAGACGTTTATGAATTTCATTACGTGGCATCATGGTGATGCACATCGGTGCTTCTACTTGGCCATATGTCTCCACAAAAATATTCCCCGCTTTGTCTAAAGCTTCTTGTAGTTTGCTCGCAGCTATTGGCGAACCTGCCATATTGATTGATTTGACTGTCGCCAATTTTGAAGCGTCAAAATTAGGATGCTGAATCATTAAATTGACCATGGTCGGCACTAAAAACAACACTGAGATTTTATCTTCAACCAGTCCGTCTAAAAATTCTTCTGGCTCAAATTTGTTATATACCACTTGTGTTAGACCGAATAGCCAAGCCACATGACTTAAAAAGTTTGCACCATGCGTTAGAGGTGCAACGTGACCAATGACATCGTTATAATCAACTTCACAAACTTGAGCTAATGACAGTGCACCTGCAATGATATTGCGATGTGATAACATAACCCCTTTTGGATTGCCCGTAGTACCTGAAGTATACATAATCGCAAACAAATCATCTTCTGCTACTTGTTCAGTAAAAGACTGCCCTTCATACTGAGCAACTGTTCTTTCAAAATCTTTGCCCATATATAAAAGGGGCACGCCAGTTTCGATTGTATCCAGAAGGTCTTTTTCACCGATTAATAGGCTAAGATCCGAATCGTGAATCATATACTTTAATTCTTTTGGATGCAACCGGTAATTTAAGGGCACTTTAACAAGTCCTGCTAATGAGACAGCAATATCCAATTCGATATGTTCTATACGATTTGACATCAAAATCCCAATACGGTCTCCTTTTTTAAACCCAGCTTCATGAAAATATGCAGCCAATGAATTAGCTCGAGCTAAAAATTCCTTATAAGTGAATGAGCGATTATCATCTTTCACTGCTATTTTTCCCGGATATGCATGTGCCGACTTTACTGCTAACTGGCCTAAAGTTTCCATTTATAAGACACTCCTTTTCGAAAATTGAAATACAGGTAAACCCCAATGAGAATCGATGCCACGTTCCATCTCAACTCCATGTACCGGCAATATCACATACTCTAACGTTACTGCTACCGGATTTTCACCACTCAAAAAATGGCCTCCATCGATCCGGCGATCGCAATCAATCATCATTCCATGAAAATGGACATCGAGCTCTCTGTTTTCTCCGTATCCAACAAATCCAGATCCAGATAGCAATTCAACCGGAGAAGTAGATTGAACTCGTTCCGAATAGCGAAGCGTATCCTTTTCGTCTCCTCGTTCAATTTGAACGTATGTTGCTTGTTGAAGCGAGCCAAAACATTGGAAGTGTGCCGATTCTACGTTGTAATGTCGACATACTTCTTTTATCCCCTCGAGCAAATCAACACCCTTCATCAATCGACCTGCAATTCGATGGGTTTTCTCATCATAGACAGCTTGGATGCGTGGGTTATCCAATGCTAATCCCTCCATCAACTTTAAGTACTTGTGAAGTTGTATAGCTCGCCTCTTTTGCAGCAAAATACATAACAGCGTTTGCAATATCACGCGAATCGCCCATACGGTCAATCACCTGTTGGCTCGTGTCATATGGTACGCCTGCCGTAATACCAGTCAACGTTGCCCCCGGAGCCACAGAATTACAAGTAATTCCGTATTTCCCGACTTCTTTTGCTACCCATTTTGTAAATGCGATCACTCCGCCTTTTGATGCTGAATAGGCAGGACCTGAACGGCCATTTTTTTCTCCACCCGATACCACGCCACCATTAAGTCCTGACACCGAACTAATGTTGATAATGCGTCCATATCCGCCTTCTTTCATATGCGGATAAACAACGGCTTGCGTAAACAAGAAAGTCGCTTTTAAATTTGTATCCATATCCCGATTCCACATTTCGATCGTCATATCTTCTAAATCTAAACGGCTACACGTACCTGCGTTATTTACTAATACATGGATTTCATTGTACTTTTCAATGGTTCGATTGATAACAGCTTTAACAAAATCAGCTTCTCTAATATCGCCTAGACATTCCAAATACTCTGCTTCATCCAGTAAAGCAATTGTTTTCTCACAGGAATTCAAATCCACTAAAACAACACGAGCACCTTCTTTTGCCATTTCAATCGCTACCGCTTGTCCAATCCCACTTGCTGCACCTGTTATAATGGCTACCTCATTTTGCATTTTCAATTAATACATCCCCCTATTTCACATTTAGTAAGTCTGGTAAGAATGTTGAGATTTGCGGTATATATGTAACGAGCATTAATACAATAACCGCTGCAATGATGAATGGTAAAACTCCTCGTGATATCTCTACAATACTAGTATCCGATATTCCAGCAGCAACATAGAGATTCAACCCTACAGGAGGTGTAAACAATCCGATTGCTAAGTTGACCGTCATGATGACACCAAATACAGTCGGATCTACTTCTAAAAAGATGATGATTGGCAGTAATATTGGCACAAAAATATAATAAGCAGAAATTGCATCGATAAAAGCACCTGCTATTAATAACACGACGTTTATTAGCAATAAGATTAAAATCGGATTGCTAGTTAACCCTAAAATGCCTTCTGAGATATCTCGTGCAATTTGCTCAGTTGTCACAATATAAGCAAATACAGATGCCGCACTAACAATAATCATCACGACCGCTGTCTGTACTGCTGCTTCGATAAAGATGCGATACATTTTCTTGAATGTATCTTGTCGGTTAATGATCATACCAACAAGCAAGCCGTAAACAACTGCAACTACTGCTGCTTCAGTTGGTGTGAAGAACCCTCCATAAATACCACCTAAAATAATAACCGGGATCATGAGTCCAGGAAATGCACCAACAAAAGCAGCCCATTGCTCTTTCCCTGTCGCTTTCCGGATTTCTACGCCTTCTGGCAATACAAACTCTCCGCGCTTTTCTTGTCGAGATCGCACGATAAGTGCTGCGATAACGAATGCTGCTCCCATTAAAATACCCGGCACGACACCTGCCATAAATAACCGATTAATTGTTACAGGAATTTGATCTCCAGCTACAACTGCAAAGACAATAAACGCGATACTCGGTGGAATAACAATCCCTATCGCACCAGAACTTGCAACCAACGCCCCTGCTGTTTCCTTTTTATAACCATTTTTGATCATGGAAGGAATCAAGATTCCTCCGATAGCGGCTACAGTTGCAGGACCGGACCCTGATATCGCTGCAAAGAAGACAGCAACAATTACGGTCACTAGAACAATTCCGCTTTTCCGATGCCCCACCAATGTTTGCGCAAAATCAATAAGTCGCTTAGAAATTCCAACATGTTCCATAATGACGCCCGCTAAAATAAAAAATGGAATCGCAAGCAATGTAAATTTGGCAACGCTTGTATACATAATGTCCGTAACCATTTCTAAACCAAAAATACCACTTGAGGAGACGAGCACAATAATAGAAGAAACACCGAGTGATATTGCAATCGGCACTCGCAAAAACACAAGCAAGAAGAATAGACCAAATAATACTAAAGCGATCATATCGTTTCATCTCCTTTACTACGCGAGTTCATCTCTAACTTCATTTCTTCTATAAACACTTGAATCGTCCTAATTACACAAAGGAAAGCACCAATTGGGAGTGCAGAAGATAATATCCATTGAGGCCAACCTAAAGAAGGAGTTTTTTGACCTATATTCATTTGGAACAATACCATTTGAAGGCCATACCAAAGCAAGACACCAAATAAGAACAAACTCATTAATGAAGAAAAGACAATAAATACTTTTCTAAATAGTGGATTCATATGATCAAAGATTAATGTGAATCCAAGATGTCCAAAACGTCGAACACCCACAGCCGTTCCAACAAAAGTGAGCAATACAAATAAATTAATCGTAATTTCTTCAGTGAATGAAAGAGATATACTAGCCACATTTCGTGAAACAATATTTGAGAATGCGATTATGGTCATTGTTAAAAAGGTGAGGAATAAAATGCCTTCTTCAACATAATTCAAGATCTTCAATAGAGTAGCCTCCCCGTACCTTAACTTTATAACGAGTAGTAGGGCCTCTTCAGTTGATTTTAAAGAAGCCCCATACTGTCATAAATTCATAGATTTCCTATCTTTTCAGCATTGAAAATCGACTGTTGCATAAAGTTAAGCTTTACTCACCTTGGAATGCTTCTAGTAAATCTGCACCCCAGATATCTGTGTATTTATCATAGATTGGACTTGCTGCTTCTTTAAACTGAGCGATTTCATCTGCTGTTGGTGTGTAAATTTGCATACCTGCTGCTTCAAGATCTGCAATTTGCTTTTCTTCTTTTTCACGAGCAATTTTAACTTGATATTCTGCTGCTTCTTTACCTAAACGATCAAACAACTCTTGATCTTCTGCACTCATGGAATCATAAAGTTTTTTGTTCATCCCAAGTACAAGTGGGTCGTATGAGTAGTTCCAAAGCGTCATGTAATCTTGAACTTCTTGCAATTTAGAAGATGAAATAACATCGACTGGATTTTCTTGTCCATCGATTGTTCCTTGTTGAAGTGCTGTAAACACTTCAGAGAACGTCATCGTTTGTGGATCAGTTCCCAATTCGCGGTAAAGATCGGTATACATTGTGATACCAGGAATACGGATTTTCAGACCTTTTAAATCTTCTGGATTTTTGATTTCTCTTTTACTGTTTGTTAATTGACGGAAACCATTTTGACCGTAACCAAGGGCTTGAACGCCTTTTTCTGCTAAAATTTCTTTAAACATCTCTCCGCCTTCTCCAGCGAATACAGGATCTACTTCGTCTACACCTGAAAATAAGAATGGCGCACTCGCTACACCAAAACGTTCATCTAAAATCGAGTAAATAATCGTTGAGTTAAACGTCAAATCAATCGAGCCTTTTGCTAAACTTTCAACCGCTTTACCGGAATCGCCACCTGATAATTGCTCGTTGCCAAACAATTCCAGATTAATACGTCCATCTGATTCTTCAGCAAGATCTTCTTTAAGTTTTTCGGCTGCTTCATACCAAGTCGAAGACTCAGAAACCGTTACGGACATTTTTAAGTCATATTCTTTCCCGTCAGATTTCTCACTGCTTTCCGCCTCGTTAGAACCACATGCTCCTAATACCAATGCTGCTGATAAACCAAGTACTGCCATGCTCATTTTTTTCTTCAACATTCTCTCCACCCCTTAGTTTTGGTTTTTATGAATCGCGTCATATAAAAAATCAACTATGTGCATTGCTTGCATCTCATCTTCCAATCCTTCTCGCTGAATGCCTACTTGCATTTGCATCAAGCATCCCGGATTAGAGGTCACAATCTTGGCCGGTTGTAGCTCTCTCACTCCTTTCATTTTCAAGTCAAGTATTTTTTTCGCCATTTCCGGTTGCAGTATATTGTAAATACCTGCAGATCCACAACAGCTTCCTGCATCAATCAATTCTTTATATTCAAAACCTGGCGCATCTTGTAAAAGAGACCTAGGCTCTAAAAACACTTTATTGACGTTGCGCAAATGGCACGAGTCTTGATAGGTGACAATTGCTTGACTCTCTACTTGAATTTCTTTTAATCGATTGTTCAAGCCCAACTTTACTAACAATGAAGAAATATCGATCATTCTTTCTGAGAAACGCTTTGATTTTTCAGCATATGCGGAGTCCGATTGTAAGTGTTTCTCGTATTCACTCAAGAAAGCACCACAACCACCTGCATTATTGACGATATAATCATAGCTGTCTGAATCAAATGCATCGACATTTGCTCTTGCATTGCGCAACCCTTTTTCGAGTTCTCCGCTATGGCCATGCAAAGCACCACAACATTGCTGTTCTTTCGGAATTACAACATTAGCACCCAGCCACTCCAACAGCTCGATGGTTTTCCGGTTGGTTTCTTGAAAAAGGGTATCCATTAAACACCCTGCAAAGAACGCAACCGTGGTCGTTTTCGGTTTTAAAGCAACTTTTCTTTTTTTCTTTGTCTCAATAGTTGGCAAAACGCCTTCCATTTCTTTCATAAAGGGTGGGAAAAGATTTAAAAACCCAATTTTTCGTGTTGCCTTTTGCAGTCCACTTTTTTGATAAAATTGAACAAGTTTCACTGCGCCCGCCATTTTCTTTTGATCTGCAAACACGCCATCAAAAGTCGATGTCCGAATTGCTTTTTCTGCAATTGTTTTAGGTTTTACTTGCTCTACTGCAACACGAGTTTCTTCAAGCAATACACCATATTGCACTCCAGCAGGACAAGCTGGTTCACAGGCTCGACATCCAAGACACATATCAAACGACTCTTCAACTGAACCATCCCACACCACATCACCGTCGCGCATTCCTTTCATTAATGCAATACGACCCCGTGGCGAATGGATTTCATCTTTGTTCGTCACTAAATATGTCGGACAGGCTGGCAAACAAAAACCACAACGCATGCAATCCATCAAATACTCTTCATCTACATTTTCAATAAACGATTGCTGCATCCGTTGCTGCAATTCAGTTACCACCATGAATCACCAGCCTTTTCTTTGTTTCTTTTGCAAAAATTTTGCCCGGGTTCATAATGTTTTTAGGATCAATCGATTGCTTGATGTTACGCATCAATGCCATACCAGATGCACCCAGTTTCCATTCAAGATAAGGAGATTTCATTTCTCCGACACCATGCTCACCTGTTATGGTTCCACCCAGATCGATAGCTACTTGGAATATTTCATCTAAAGCTTTTTCTACTCGTTCCATTTCTTCTTTATCTCGTACATCTGTCAAACAAGTAGGGTGTAAGTTGCCATCCCCAGCATGACCGAATGTACTAATTTGAACATCGTATTTCAATGCAATTTCTTGTATTGCTTTGACCATTTTTGCGATTTCAGAACGCGGAACCGTCGCATCTTCCAAAATGGTTGTTGGACGTTTTCTCGATAAAGCAGATAGCGCAGCTCTTCTTCCAGTTTTCAAAACATCTGACTCTTCTTCTGAAGCGGCCAGAATAGCTGACGTCGCTCCATTTTCTTTCGCTATCGCAATCATTTTCTGTATATCTTCTTCAACTTGCTTTTCGCTACCATCTTGCTCCATCAGCAACATGGCTTCCGCTTCACGAGGTAACCCAATTTCCATAAAGTCCTCTACAGCTCCGATAGTCCCTTTATCCATAAATTCAAGCGTTACAGGAATAATTCTATTTGCGATGATTGCTGAGACCGTTTTTGCAGCCTCTTCTAATGAGTTGAAATAAGCAATTCCGGTTTTCTTTGCGACGGGCAGTGGGATCAACTTCAACGTGATTTCCGTAATTACGCCAAGCGTTCCTTCAGAACCTACTAAAAGTGATAATAAATCATATCCTGCAACGTCTTTAGCCAACTTCCCGCCTATCTTCATCACTTCACCATCTGGCGTAACAATAGTAAGCGCTTTCACATAATCCTTAGTAACACCATATTTTAGTCCTCGTAATCCTCCTGAATTCTCACTGACATTGCCACCTATCGTTGAAATTTTCATAGAGCTTGGATCTGGAGGATAAAATAAGCCATTTTTTTCTACATAGATACTTACATCTTGTGTAATAGCTCCAGGCTGAGTGGTAATCGTCAAATTTTCCTGGTCTAATTCTAAAATTTCACTCATGTTGTTAAACAACAGCACCACTCCGCCTCGAGATGGTACAGTACCTGCAGCCAAATTTGTTCCTGAGCCTCTAGGGACAATTGGAATTTGTTCTTTTGCACAAAATTTGACAATTTCTGCAACCTCTTCCGTATTTCTAGGTGACAGTACCAAATCAGGCATTGCTTGAAAATTTGCTGTTGCATCATAAGAATAAGCAAGCAAGTGAGCTTGCGAATGTTTCACATTCTCTTCTCCAACTATTGATACGAAAGAGTTTTTTGTCTTCAACTCCATTTTTTTTCACCGCTTTCATGTAAACTCTTTCAATAATTATAGTATTCAAACTGTTCTAACATCTATGTTCTTTGAAACAAATTCGAATATTAATTCACTTTGTTTTTTGTATAAAAGACTAAATGACCCTCTGAAAGTCAGAGAGTCATTTTTTCCGGTAGAGACGAATCGCTGTATATACAATTACTAAATCATTCATATCATGTAAATTTACGCTTAATATATTTTGGATTTTGTTTATCCGGTAGATTAAGGTATTTTTATGAATATGTAGTTCGTCTGCTAAATCTTGAAGTGAGCTTTTGCGCTTTAACCAAGCCTCTAAAGTTAACATTAACTCTTCTTCTTCTACTAAAGGTTCGATTGTGCGTTTCAAAAACTCTTTCTGCACTTCTTCTCGAACCGAATAATAAAGCAATTCCAGTTTCAGATCTTCCTCGAACACTATTTTCCCTTGCCTTTCAGAAACTGCAAGCGCGGTTTCTGCTTGGCTAAAGGAGTCTTTTAACTGGTGAAAGTGATTAAAATTCCCTATGCCAATCGGTAATTTTTGGCGTATCTTTTTTTGGATTCTTAATGATAAATTCGTTAAACCATCCACCATTTGTTCTTTTTTAATATCCGGCATTAAGAGCACTAACTTCTCCATACCCCAACGGATAATCTTCAGTTCAGGATGAATGGTTTGGATCTTCAACAAGCTTTCGACATCCGTAATTTCAAGTTGTTGATATGTTTGGATAACAGCGATTCGCCGGTAAAGAGAACTGTCGATATTGATCATGCGTGCTCTGTCTTGAATAACTTCTGCAGAAGAATCCGTTGTGACCAAATCAAAGAAAAAGAATTCAATTTCGCGTATATCACGCTCTTTTTCCTCTCTTGAAATAGAATCCGTAATAAACAGCTCTACAACTTTCCTTACTAACTTTGCATATTGTTCTACTTCCGGTGGTTTACCGGTAATGCCAAGAACGCCAATGGGTGCTCCTGAAACAATGATTGGCATAACGATACCGGGACGCACTCCGCGTAACTTATTACACAATTCTTCAGTAAGATGGAGTTCCTGCTGATTTCTCATTGAAATCGCAGCTCCTTCATGAAAAGAATTTAACCGATTGGAATCGGTGCTTGCGATGATAAAACCATTTTTATCTGTTACTATCACATTTTTGTCCATTAAAGAAGTGAGTTCTTCTACAATTTTAGAACTCAATGATTCCAAATCAAACAAATTCACCACCCCTAATCAATTAATATAAAATATTTCACGAATTTTTTTAATTCTTTATTAGCTTAACAGATTTTAAAAGTTTTCTTTTTTTATAAATTTGACAGAATAATTAAACATTAATGAGTATAATGAGTTCTATTAGCATAATTCGACTGAAAGGAAGAATAGATCCATGTCCCTTATTACATTCATTTCTAGCAAATTGCCTTTTCTTATTTTATTTGTTTCAGTGGCCACTTATTTTTCTCCTATCCATTGGCAAGTCTCATCGTGGGTTCCCAGTCTACTGCTAGGAGCTGTAATATTCTTTGCTGGATTATCGATGAATATAGAAGCCTTTAAAGACATTAGAAAAAAGACAAAAGAATTACTGGTGATTACCGGGTTAAAATGGACGCTCACTGTATCGGTGTCGGTTGCATTAGCTCATCTCTTTTTTGCATCTAAACCTGAAATTGCTGCCGGTCTTATTTTGGCTGGGACTGTTCCAAGTGCAACAGCCGCAACTGTCTATACTTTTCTAGCAGGTGGGAATGCGTCACTTGTTGTCGCTGCATCATTAATTGATGTCGCAATCAGTCCAATTGTAACGCCTCTTGCTATGCTTGGCTTATCTAGCGAACAAGTAGCCATCTCCTTTTTTGACCTTCTCGTCTCATTTTTTTTAATTGTCGTATTGCCTATGGCGCTTGGCTTATGGATTCAAAAAGGCATTCCAAAGCTAAAATCCTATACAGGCCCTGCCACTAAACTTGGAACTTCTTTAGCGTTATTAGTGATTGTCCATACGATTATCGGAAGTGGAAAAGTAGCCATCACTTCTGAACTAGCTTCTATTCCACTCATTGCAATGGCTACGTTCATTCAAGTTACGGTGCCAATGGCAGCTGCATATTTTATTGCGAAAGCGTTAAAAATGAACGAGCAAGATGCACGTGCTGCATTGTTTCAAGTAGGGCTTTGCAATACTGCACTTGCGGCAATTCTTGCTTACAAATTTATTGGAGAACTCGGGGTGATCGCACCTATTTTTAATATGATTTTTAATTTATCGATTGGCGCGATGATTGCAAATCGCTTCAGTCAACTGGATAATTCCATAAAAAAAAGAAATTACTTAAAATTGCAAAATGATTAATATATTTTCCAACATAAAAAAGCATCCTGACAAGCGATACAATCGCTTGTCAGGATGCTTTACTTTTGTAACTTATTTAGTTTCTTCTAAAAAACTGCTTTGGTAACTATAGTCAGACGGGTCAATCGGAGTGAATCCGATTGGCGTATAAAATCTCAGCAAATCACCATTGACCAGTTGGTCTGACAGCTCTAATTCGAAATTAGACTGTTTTTGCAACTGTTCTGCTTGTTCAATTTGTTCATCTTCAACTGGCAATCCAGTTTTTGGATTGTAATAATTCTCACCAATTGAATAGATGTCTGGACTCACGTAATCACCGTTTCTGAATGTTACCAATTCCTCGTGATCTTCAGACAATAAGTCTGCACCAAATTGAACGTAATTTTCCGTTTCAACACCAAGCAAATGCAATACTGTCGGCAGCAAATCGATTTGACCACCATAAGTATGGTCGATGCCGCCTTCCATGCCTGGTACATGGATAAACAACGGAACTCGTTGAAGATTGGCATTTTCAACTGGCGTGATTTCTTTTGAAAGAATTTGCTCCATCGCTTGATTGTGGTTATCGGAAATCCCGTAATGATCACCGTATAAAACGACCATTGTGTTGTCAGCTAATCCAGACTCTTCTAATTGCGTAAAGAACTGCTCGATTGCTTCATCTGCATAACGTGCTGTTTGGAAATAGTTATCGACACTTGGGTCACCCGTTGTCGCTTTGTCAATCGTCGCTAAGTCTTCATCCATGTGATAAGGGAAATGATGCGACACCGTCAACAATTTCGTGTAAAACGGTTCTGGTAATTGTTCTAATAAAGTACCTGATTGCTCAAAGAAAGGCTTATCCATAACGCCGTACTCTGCCATGTCTTCTTCTGTCAGGTCGTGATAAGACTCAATGTCGAAGAAATAATCATACCCAAAAGACTTATAGATTTCAGAACGATTCCAAAACGTTCCGTTATTGCCATGGAATACAGCAGAAGTGTAACCTTTGTCTTTCAAAATCGCAGGAGCCGCTTGATACGTGTTTCTGCCTTTTGTAATAAAAGCTGAACCTTTTGGCAAGCCAAATAACGAGTTTTCTAACATAAATTCGGCATCTGATGTTTTTCCTTGTGCCGTTTGATGAAAGAAGTTATCGAAATACAACGTGTTTTGGTCTTGAGTTAAAGCATTTAAAAACGGTGTTACTTCTTGTCCATCCAATTCATAATCCAATAGGAATGTCTGGAACGACTCTAAATGCAGATAAATAACGTTCATGTCTTCCGCAATTCCAAAGTAATTCTCATTCGGTTTTGCATAATTGGATTTTGTATAGTTCAATACTTCTGTTTTGTCATCGCTATCAGCCAATACTCGTTGAGAAGAGGCTTTCAAGGTTTCTACCGTGTCATAAAGAGCGTAATTGTACATGCCCAAATATTTCACAATATAGTTTCGATCAAAGCCACGCGTTAATAACTGCGGACGATCTTTTTCCGCTAATGCTAAGTTAAAAAACGAAATAGCCAATGCAATAGTAATAACCGGTAAAATAACTCTTGTTTTAAAGTTTCTCGATTCTTTTTTAAGTTTTTTCGAGAATACAAGAACGATTAAAAAAATTACATCGACAAAGAACAAGACATCTGTCGGTTGGATTAAAGTAACTACACTGCCGCCTAAATCACCGAAATTTTGTGTTTGAAACAGTGTTGGCAATGTGATAAAGTCACTGAAAAATCGGTAATACACAACGTTCGCATACAACATAACGGACATTAATGTGTAAATAAACAAGAGTGACCAGTATTTTCGTGCGCCTTTAAAGAAGAACGATAAGCTTAATAGTAACAAAGCAGAGCCGAGCGGATTGATAAACAACAGCATTTCCTGAAGCGTACTGTCAACATCCAATTTAAATTGTGTTTTTTGAGATACGTATGTCTTTATCCAAAGCATAGCAACTGCTAAAGCAAATAATGGTACGTACTTATTCGTGGTTTTTTTATTGTCAGTTTTAATCTTTCTCATATTACACCTTCTCATAGTTGGTCTTCACAAGGACTTTGGGACATTGAAGTAAACTTTTGAACCCAATAGTGTACGTAAACTTATTGTAAAAATTATGACAAGCTCTATTTTACTCTAATACACTAGAAAATGACAGTTTGGTGTTTTTTCAGAATATTCTTTTAATATTAAAGTTAATAAATTTTCATTATTGATATCCTGCAAAACAGCTGCTCTTACAGCGGGCGTCTCCGTTAGTTTGCTTCATATCTTTTGCTCTAATTAATAAAAGCAGACGCAACGGAATAGTTACGCCTGCTATTTATACATTTTGCTCTTCCATGGCTTTACGCCACTTCACAACTTCGCGCGCTTCGATTTGTTTTTCTACTATTTCGTCCCAACTGCTCGTCATTAAATTCCAAACACGTGAGAAAAAAATGTCTTGCTTGTCGTCATATAACTGAAACTCAACACACGAAATGTATTTTGTCTTTTGCTCTATACAGCTCGTTATGCCGGTAATAATCGTTTGGAAGCTTTCTTCCCCACCATTAACACCTTCTTTAAATAAGAGCTGTTCGATTCGTTCTTTGTTCAAACTGCCTTTGATGGGATAACGGTAAAGCGCAAGCGCTTCGTCTGCTTCTTCCGAAGAATCTTTTAGTGCCAAACGATACTCATTATGAATAGCATTATACGAAATTACCGTTTGACCGCCTTCCATTTCTTCATCAAAAATACCTTTTTCCAAATAATCATGGCCTTTTGGTGTCAGCTTATAACCCGTCTTTCCCAATCCGATTAAACCAATGCGCTGCATTTTATAGATCAAGTCGCTAATAAACAACTCTTCTACAAACAGCATTTCTGATAAATTGGCGGCTCGTCGAATATCAGCTTCTTGAAAAGCGAGCAGCAGCATCTTCATCAAAATATCCATTTTTAATCGTTTGACCTGATCAAATCCAACATCATACAAAACAATCGGCAGCTTCCAAAGCTGTTCGTTAACGATGGAGACATCCGGATTGCTCGTTATCGTCGCACGTAATTCCGTTCGTAAATTGTCCACATCGTCACCCTTTACTGTTTTCTAATGCTTTCAAGCCGTTTTTCTTTTTCACAACTTCTACTACATGCTTGTACATTTTGCGTGTTTCCGCCTGTTTCGCTTGTTTGGTGAACATGTCTGAACTGCCGACAAGCACCAACAACTCTTTTGCACGCGATAACGCTACGTTTAAGCGGCGGTAGTCTTTCGCAAAACCGATATCGCCATGTTTGTTTTGGTTATTGCGCACCATGCTCAGTATGATAATATCGCGTTCGCTTCCTTGGAAGCGGTCAACCGTTCCTGTTCGAACCGTCAAATGTGGCAAGCGCAATTCTTGATCGAGCATGCGTTGAAGTCGCTTGACTTGTTCGCCGTAAAAGCTAATAACACCAATGCTTTTTTGCTCATCTGAAGCAATTCGCCCTGCTCGTTTTGCTTCAGCTGTCGCATCATTTAACTCGACCAATAAAGTACGAATTTCTTGAAGTTCAGTTGCGTTGTATAAGCTTTTTCCGCCGCTCATGCGTTCTTCAAAATAAGCTGGTTCATTTGGCAAATCAAGCCACATCAAGTGATTGTCTCGTTTTACAATCGGTGATTCTAATAAATGATCGCGCTCTCTATCCGAGTCCACAATGCCACATTGCAATTGGTCGTTTTCCAACCGGTAAAACGGTGAAATAGTTTCCATAATGTCTTCATGCATGCGGTATTGAATAGCTAGCATGGTTTTATTGGCAGCTGGCAAGTTTTTATACAAGCGCTCAAATAGCGACTCTTCTAATAGCTTTTCAAGTTCTTTCTTTTCTTCAAAGCCATTATCTTCGGCAATCATTTCTTGAAGTGTTTCTTCTAATGTGTCGTTGCCGAGAAGTGGTGGCAGTTGATGATGATCACCTACCAGAATGACTTTCTGCCCTTTTAACATTGGCAATAATAGTTCTGGTGGTGTAGCTTTTGACACTTCGTCAATAATGACCACATCAAACTCTGGGTAGTTGTCGATAAAATCTTTGCGCGCTGAAGCCACACATGTTGTCCCAATAACATTGGCGTGTTTAATATACAATTTGCGAATTTCATCCAAATCGTGCTCGTTTGCAGTCTCCAATAAATCCAACCATTTTTTCTGTATGGATTGTAATAAAGGCAAGTTCTTCATTTCTTGTTTAAGCGATTCTTTAGTAAACGATAAACTAGCCAATTGTTTCGTCGTTTCCTCTAATTGATGCTCAGGATTTGAAGTTAAAATCTCTGCTAAAGCTGAAAGTTGTTGTTCATAATTCGCTATCGCCAGTTCAACTTGTCCGATTTCAGCTTCTACTTTAGCCCATTGAGTAATAATAGATTCGAACAACGCACGTTTTTGTTTGAGTTTAACTTGCTGATCCGCTATGCGCTGCTTGGTTTGGTCAAACAAAGCTTTGTCTTTTTGAAGCTTTTCAAGTTGCCCTTTAGACTCGCGAATCGCATCGTTAATGTCAGCCGGTAGATCAGCTGCATTTGGCAATTGCCGGTAGCGCATTTCGAGTGGTGCCATATCTTCTTGTTGTTTTTCTTGTTTTTCTAACCATTTTGCGTCCCAAACCCGATACTGCTCTTGCTGTTTAACAAGTTCCTCACACAAAGTTTTCTTTAAGTCGCTAAAAGCGCGTTTCGACTCTGCAATATACACATCGACCGCTTTAAACTTCGCGCCTCTTCTCCATAAATCATTTTGTCTTCTATATAAGCCAATCAGCCCTTTTTGCAAAACGATTGGATTGCTCCGCTGTTCACCTTTTAATATCGCTCTCAACTTCTCTAAATATTCGTCAATTTCTGCAGAGCTATACGCTTCTGCTTTTAACAAGGCTAGCTCTTTTAAATTGGCAACCGAAATATCAACAGAAGTCAGCAGTTTTTCAATATACAAAATTGCTGGAGAAACACGCTCGTTGTATTCGTTGAGTTTGGTCCAGTCTGCCATGTTTTCACGATTGGCTTCTAGTCGGTTGATCAAATACGTAATCGATGCCGTTTCTTCAACGCGTTCTTCTTTTATCACGTCCAACAAGCCATCGATTTTTTTGATGCTGTCCATATTAGCAACCGCTATTTTTTTCTGTTCCATAATATCCGCCATTTGATCACGTTTTTCTGTGATGGCTTCTAGTTCTTGTCTTTTCACTTCTAAATCTTGCTCTAATCGTTCTCGTCCAAGCGCACGCTGAAGCTGTTGAATCGCACCTTGAATTTTCTGTTCTTGCACGAGCCACTCGGTGCCTCTTGCTTCTTCGATAAAGACAGCATCTTGTTGAAGTGCATTTTCAAGTGTTTCGATTTCTTTTTCTATTGCTTGTTTTTCTTGTTCCACTTTATCGTGCTCACGCTTTAATGCAGATCGTTTTGCTCGTTCTTGTTCGAGCTGTTTTTGAATCACTTGTTGTGTTTTTACTGCTCTTTTTTTCTCTTCTACTGCAATTACCAAACTTTCGTATACCGGCTGAAGTTTTTCTGTAGCTTGTTCATTATGTGTTAGTTCTTTTTTTAATTCGGGTTCGCGTTTTTCGCGCATTTCGTATTGTGCCGATACTTCTGCTAACGTATGGTCTTTCCAATATTGGCCAACATTTTCTTCGATAAACTTCTTACCTTCTTCTTCGATGCTTTCCGTGCGGCCCACCCGTAAAATCCGAATGTCTTTATTGGCAAGCAAACGTCCAAGTGCATTATCGACGGCCAAATTTGACTGTGAAGCAACCAGTGTTCGCAATCCTTTTTTGGCGTTTTGCAGACAGATTTCCGAAATAACTGTGGTTTTCCCTGTACCTGGTGGTCCTTGTATCACATATAAATCCTCTGCTGCTATCGCACCTGACACCGCTTTTTGCTGAAACTCGTTTAGTCGGTTATGAAAAGATAATTTTTCTAATGGCTGAAGCGGCTTAACGGGAGGTTTTTCTTCAAATAAAAGCCGGTCCAGATTCGGGTTTACAGCAAGTCCTTTTTCCAAGTTAGCAAACCCTTGACGAAGCCGTCTTATTTGGCTTAAAGCCGCAAAATTACTAAAGACCACTTCTTTTTTATCGAGTGACAAGCCGTTTTCACGAAGCTGCTTGACCATATAGTTTTGGAGTTCTATTTCTACCGTTCGGTTTGCCGCATTAATAACGGTGCCAACGTCTCCAGAAACTCCAGTCAATCGCACCGTTAAGTTTTTTAACGATTTCCATTCTGTATCTTTTAGCTGGCAGCCTTTTAATGTGATGCGACTGAAATCATGGCTAAACGACAAACTCGAATAAGCGGTTTTGATGTCTGGAATATCCATACCGCGTTCTTGAATTTTCAAATAGCCTTCCCAACTGCCAATCCGTTTTTTCACGTAATCGGAACTTTCTTTAGCAGGTGTCATCCGGTTAATCATATTAATCAATGAAATTGATGCCGCTTCACGTGACCGATCAAACAGCATATATTCTTCGCGCTGCCAGTTTGTGCCGAGCGCTTGATAGGATTTTCGCTGTGTTAAATTTGTGATCAACAAATTGTGATTCGTAAAAACACCGTGTAAAACAAACGATGCTTCCGCTTCCTTTCCCGTTAACCACACATTTTCCGACTTGTCCAAAATCAGCGCAACCGAAAGCTCGCCATCCGCATTAGAAGGATAACGTTCGATAAACACCTTAAACGCTTTGTCCGCAACAAAAAATGAGCGTTCGCTGATGCCGAACACGCCCATTTTTTCCATTGCCGTCTTGGTTAGTCGTACCGATGTTTTATATGTCGCTGAATGTTGTTTACTCATGTAATCACCTGTTCTTTGGAGCTGAAGAAATTTCAAACCGATGCTTTTCACCTGATCTGTTTTCATCTAATCATATCATCGATTTGAAGATATGGGGTTTTAAAGTTGTGAAATTTACAGGAAAGACTTTTGTTTATAGATGCTGAATTTTTAAAGCGAATAAAAACGTCGCTGAAGGATGATTTTCCAGGAGCGACGCCAATAGGTTAAAGGATAATAAGATATTAAATTTTAAATTTATGACTCACTTCCCCGCCCCATTTCAATTCAACACTTTCATCTTTTAACTCATACAAACTGATTAAAATCTCATCCATATTACCGGCACGAATTTGATGATAGAATGAATTCACAGAAATTAAAATCGGAATATTCGATACAAAAATAGTGATGTCAGTCGCATTTGATTCTGAAGATCCCATATTTTCCAATGCAATGATTCAAACGTGGTATTTAGAAACTGTTTCAGAAGGAACGCGTGTTACGCTTATTTGCGAAAACGTTCCTAAAGGCATACGTAAAGAAGACCATGATATAGGATTAAATTCTACGCTTGAAAATCTTGCTCGGTTTATTGAACGGTGAAGCAACTTCATTTATTGCTATTAAAAAGCCGTTTTTATGGATTAGAGATCCATAAAAACGGCTTTTGTGTTATTCGTATCTCGCACGAACAACATCTCTAACTTATCGTTGAATGTCACACGTGTTGGGCGAAACTTTTCTAAGGACCTCGCCGTTACTTTCAAACGTCATAACATTCATAATCGCAAATGCTCCTGATGGTAAGTTCTTAAATGTGACCGAATCGAAATTTTCTTGTGTTTCAGTGTCGAACCATCCACCATGCTTCCCATCCTCAATTCCATGAGGAGTTACATTGGCAAAAGCAGAAGGCATGTCGAACTTGTTCCAGATGTGAAAGCGTACACCGTCCCAGTGATAAAGTACAGGTGTCCACGTAACCACATCCATCTCTGTATCCGACATCGATGTTATATGTTTTGGCGGATATGCTTTCACGACATATTGACCTAGATCATCGTTGTATTCACATGCAATTTCGTGCATGGAATAATCAGAAGAATGGTCTTTTGAAGCTTGGGCCAAAACTGTTGACATTGAAACACTTCCGATGACAATGGACGACAACAGCAGAAAAAAGAGACTTTTTCTGATGCGCTTCATTCGTTTTCACCTTCCTGAATATATTTTTCCTCAGAGGGCAAATAGACAGGATGGTTGAAAAAATGGAGCGAACATGGCAGTCCTCCTTCCTTGGGCTTGGCGGGCAATGAACAGACAAACAGAATTCACTGGATGCAGTATCTGGATGTTGGAACTGGTGTCTTGTTTGCCGCCAGAGGAATGTTTATGTGTATGGAACACTAAAAGGATTGACTATTTTCTGAAAAAAAATCAATTTTATTCTAAGTTTATTAGTATGTATCCATTTTCAATAAAATTATTATATACCATTTATATGGCAATGTCAAATTATTATCTAAATTTTCTGAATTAATCAAATTATTATCTTTTTATGTAGAAACTCGCCGAGAATAGGAAGTTAATTTTACAGATTTATTTAATTTGAACTTTTTATATGCTCTTATCAAATAAAATATTGCGCTAAACTTTTGGGCTCTATATACTTTATTAAATGGATATTTTAAGGAGCTGAACTGATGGAAAATCTATTTCGAGGAAGTCGTTTCATATTGGGCATTATGGGCTTGATTGCGATTATTGTTCAAATGACACATGGATTACGCTATAACGGTCTAATCCTCAGTAATTTTTTTAGCTTCTTCACAATTCAAAGTAATATTTTAATTGTAGCCGTGTTAGTAATCGGGGCTATCGTCTCAACTAAACAATTTTATTCTCCACAATTCCAATTAGTTCGAGGGGCAGTAACAACTTACATCATGACAACAGGAATCGTTTATTTTCTATTCCTGCGTGGCATGGAAGCGGAACTCCAAACGACCATTCCATGGGTAAATTTTATTTTGCATACACTACTGCCTTTGTATGCATTATTTGATTGGCTATCGGCCCCTTCACGAAACCTTATTTCTTTTCGACGCATGTGGTTATGGATTCTCTATCCACTCGCTTACTTAGTTTACACGTTAGTTCGTGGTCCGCTGGTGGATTGGTATCCGTATCCATTTTTAGATCCACGAATTAGTGGGTATGGCCAAGTACTCATCAGCTCAATTTTTATAACTATACTTATTCTCCTTTGTTCCTTAATCGTTATAGGAAGTCGAAAACTGCGTTCATCATCTGCTGCACCTGCTGAAGTCGAATAAAATAGAGTGCTCTATTTAATGAAAGCCCTATTGCCTCCTCATTTTCGGGAGACAGTAGGGCTTTTAATTGTTCGTACCAAGAGGCTTTATAATAGATTCAATTCTACGAATGGATTAAAGCTTTACATACCCTGTCCAAAGAGAGCATTTATTGATAGGAATTCATCTCACTTAACATATAAAATGAAACCAAGGAGTGATTGAGAATAGAAGGAAGTGCCTATCATCTATTTGAACACACATGAAAAAGACAGCAAAGGAATTGTGGTCCCGTTAAACTTAGTATTTCTCCTTTAGTATACTTATTCTAGCTTTTTATTAAATGAGACCTTGTGCAATTCGACAAGCTTTTAACAAACTATACTCCACTTTGTTCAGTCGTCTTTTTAAAAATGTTTGCCATTCCAACTCTTGACCGCTCCCCTTTTCCGTTAACGCAAGCAAACTTACGTCCTTCAACAGTGGAAGAATAGGCTGGTTCATCGCTAAATCTTGATCGAATTTGTCTCCACTCACATAATTAAGTGGAATAAGCTCATGAGAAATCGCAAGCATTGAGTCGTTGAATATTTTGGCAGAACTGTCACTCCAGTTTTTGTTGCGAATAGTTGCATTGAGTCGAACGCCTAAACCCTCGAGCAATGCAGCCCGTTCAATCGCTAAGGTCAAGTCCAGTCGATCACCTGCAATAATTTGGTAGTTTTCCAAAGCCTCCCCGATTTCACGTGCGCCGGCCGCATGATTTAAAGGCAAGACTTTCCTCGTACAGGCGTCATGGATTACTGACACATAAATTTGGCAGTCACGCCGCAGATTAATGGGATCAAGTTTGTCGAGAGTATCTTCAGTCGTGTGCCACCACCATCCAAAGCCCCCGGATTTGATGCCTCCGAACAGCCGGACGAGTGTCTCCGAAGCCACATCGTCACTTAAAGGCTGTTCCGACATTCCCATGAATAGTGCCGGTACGCCTGTTCCCCAGAATGATTGATCACCGCCTCTGCCAAAGCGCTTGCCGATAAAGTCTTCTCCCGTCAGCGCTTTGACGAACGAACCCCCATAATCCTTGGTTTCCACCATACAATTGCTTTCGCCAAGAATCACAGCACCTTTCCCACCAAGCGAGTCGGCGTATACATGCAACAAACAATTTTCATGTAAGTCTTCCCAATGCATGTCATTATAGTAGGTAGATCCGGAATACCGGCCATGTGAATGTCCCGACCAAAAAGCAAGTCTTAGCGTACGGCGAAGAGGTATCTCATATTCTGATAGCACCCTTGCAACTTCAAGCATCGTCGCATTGGCGCTTCCGTTATCCATAGCCCCATAATGCCAAGAGTCAATATGTCCACTAAACAAAATAAACTTCTCCGGCTCCGTTATCCCTTTAAAGTCCGCAATCAGTGTCGGGATTTTTCGCCATCCGGTATCGACAATTGTTTTCAGCCAGACTTTGACCGGTTCCATGGAATGCTCCAATTGATCAAGTAAAATACTCCCTTCATTTTCCGTGATTGATAGTACAGGAATTTTTGGGAACTCTTTTTTCGTTTCTGGCGTTGGATTGCCCCATACACGCGATACTGTCATTTCATGGGTGATTGAACCATTAATAAAAATAGCTGCAAGACTCCCGGCTTTTTCTAAAATTTCAACTGCTCCAGGCGTAGCAATACCATCTGTCAAAACAATTTTCCCTGCGGCCTCCAAAGTAGATCTTAAAGATTTTATGTAGACCAAATCTCCTTGTAAACCTTGAGTACCGGTTGTAACCGACATCGAGTGAGTGATACATGGCAGACTAGTGCTACCTACTTTCAGTTCAGCGGATACCGGTAAACTAATAAATCCATCCTGGAATGTCAATTTAGTTTCTGCCCCAAAATTATCGAGCACGTTTTTAGCGTATTCGAAGGCTCTCAACTCTTCCGCCGAGCCCGATAGTCGTATTTCTTTTGAAATCTCCGCAGTGTGTGCCATCAGTTGGTCAGCAGAAACAGCGTCAAGCAAGTTTTTTTGAATTTCATTGAAATCTGTAATCATACAAACACTCCTTTTTTTGAGCAATACGCCTCTAATTAAATTAAAAAATCTTCTTTTAGCGTCTTTACTTGCTCAAAGGGCTGAAATTTTTCACCAATCATTGCACTGACTGCATCGATGAAGGTATTGGTTGTATGGGGTGTATCATAAAGAGTTTCAAAAAACTCTGACCGTTGCTGTTTTGGAACGGAATCGTAGGCTTTGCCGACCATCCAACGTCCATAATAATAGGAAGGATAATACGTTTTTTGAATAGGATCGGAAAAGAAACGATAGCAATTATTCGCTTCTATTTCCCCAAGTAACCCTTCCTGCATCATATAAGCAACCGATTCTTCTTTGCTCATTTCCCCTGTATTGAACATGTAACAGGCATTTGTCATGGCCATGCGCTGCATATCAATCCAGTCACGTGCCAGTTTGTACTGCTCTTTTTGTTTAGAAGATACTTTTTCTGTCTCTTCTTCGTCCCGATCCCAGCCTAAGAAGTGAAGCGCACTCTCTGGTCCACCTTCAAATAGGGCATTGGTCGGTGAATTGATGAGGTAATAGGATGCTTCAAGTGGCAATTTCTCTTGCTGAAAAAGATAATCCCATCGACAGTAAAATGCTTGATGGCCTGGATAACCCTCATGTGTCATAATTTGCGCAAGTACTGGTTCCGTCCATGGTCTATCAATGTTGAACGTCAAGTTCCCTCGGAAATCACCGGTGTATTTAGAATAGCCGCTCCAAAATACGCCGCGAGTGGCCTTGATATAATCGATGCCATCCTGTTTTGGAAGCTCAATGATGCGTTTTAATGTACCAATCTTACTTTTTTCTTTCATTGATTCTGCAACCTCTATCACTTTGTCCGGTGGTATCAATGTATCGTTTAGCCAACTCTCCGCTTTTTCTCTCAAGTTTCCTCTATAGCCAAGATTAGTCAAACCTTGTTCCACGAGTTCCCTATGCTCTTTCATCGTTTCTTCTGGAATGAGCGTGGCAGGCAATTCTTGAATATTTGCGATATATTCAGCGTATGGCAAATCGTCGCCTTGTAGACTGCGCACGAAATATCCATAAGAGTTGAGCATTGAGCGGAGATACCTTCCTGGATGGCCTTCAAGTCCCTTGATTTCTTTTTCTACTTCCTCAACTTTTCGTCCGATGGCATCTAAATTAGCAATCGATGGTTTGATTTTGCTATAGCTTGCCGTTGCTACTTCTGTTCCATGCATCGACTTAGCCTGTTCATTTAAACTTAAGACGATATCAACGATCGCATCGCCTACCGGTTGTGGAGTCCAACGTAAAGTCATTCCCTTATCCCCTTTCTAGTTTCTGTTCAATTTCCCATAGTGTGTCGATATCTTGAAGCACCAAGTCCAGCATCATGCTATACAACCGTTCGCCTTTTTCAGCCGTTGCTTCTTCTGCATTACCTGAGAAGGCTTCTGGATATAAGGTAGCGCCACCATTCTTAAAACGAAATCGCTTCGCTAGAGGGATTTCATGGCTGCCTACTCCTTCAGTGAAAGCATACTTTTCGTTAATCGCTAGTACGAGTGAAGTTTCGTCTTCACCGGCATGTCCCGGATTCAGTGCAATCTTTTTAATGTCTTCTCGGTAATCGATGTACCAGTTGATTGTCAGTGTTCGCACACCGATGTCTGCAAGCTTTTCCGTCACAATATCGAGGCTCGAAATATTGCCTCCATGACCGTTAAATAAAATGATATTCTCAAACCCATTTTGATAAAAGCCTTTGCAAATTTCAAATACATAATTGCCGAATGCATTCGCCGAAATATCAATAGTCCCAGGAAATGGTGCGAGTCCCCAAGAGTGACCGTATGACACTTCGGGCGCCATCAAAATCCGATTGCCTCTTTCTTTTTCCAAACGACGGACAAACTCACGTGGGATTAATACATCCGTTCCGAGTGCGCAATGTGGTCCGTGTGCCTCGATCATACCGATCGGTAACAGCACAGTGTTCACTGTTTTCTGCATTTCTTTGAAATCTTTTAAGTTTATTGTCATCATATCCATGAATCGTATTTCCTCCTTTCAAGTCAACTTGCGTTCAAGTAATTCTGCAATCAATGCTGCCCGATATGGCAGATTTTTAAGTAAGACATGCTCATTTACAGCATGGGCACCATCACCCATCGGTCCAAGTCCATCAATCGTTGGAATGCCAAGTGTCGCGGTAAAATTTCCGTCACTAGCCCCTCCAGAACCGCCGTTTTGGAGTACATAACCATGTCCAGCAGCAATTTCTTTGAGCTCGCTAAACAAAGTTAATACTTCTTTGGTCTCCTCCATAGGATAACGATTAATATTGCCCGTAATATCGATGACAGCTCTTGGAATAAAAGATAAACAGCTACGTATAGCAGCATCAAGCATTTGACCTTGCGCTTTTGTCGTGAAGCGTACATCAATCATAGCTTCTGCATGATCAGCTACTACATTCGTTCGTGTACCTCCAGAAATCGTTCCTATATTAATAGAAATTCCCGCTTCGCGATTATCTAATTTTTTAATTTCCTGCAATTGAAGCACAAGTTCATCAATGGCACTGACGCCTTCCCACGGATTAATACCCGCGTGCACCGCTGTACCAGTGACTTCAATTTTGAAAATTCCGATCCCCTTGCGAAAGGTTTTTACAGCCCCAGAATTGGAGATGCTCGATTCAGGCACCAACACAAGTTCGCTTTTTCTTGCTTCTTCCTCAATCAGCGCACGTGAATGCAAACTACCGATTTCTTCATCTGAAGTCACTAAGAAGACAATTTTTTTATTTAAGTCGACACCTGTACTCTTTAACGCTTTCAATGCCCATAATGTAACGGTCAGTCCGCCTTTCATATCAAATACACCAGGTCCATAAAGGATTCCATCTTCTTCGTGCAACGGGATAGCTGCTTGATCCCACACTGTATCGTAATGACCAATAATCAATATTTGTTCCTGTCCGGAGCCTATCGAAAAGCGGTACTGATTGCCAACAGATTCTTTTTCAATTTTTTCTATTTGTCCTCCGACCAGTTCCTCAAACAAATCAGCCAATACTTGACCGCAACGATCGGATAGCAGTTTGTTGCGTGAAGGTGACTCCGCTTCGACCAGACGAATTAATGTTTCTTTCATCTCTCTTTTATGCTGTTCCAAATATCCAAAAATAGTTTGCATCATCTAAACTCCTTTTCTGATTAACGGAGGCAGTTTCATAGTCCTCAGCTGCTCAAGCTGAGAGGCCGCCTGCAAAAGCTCAATATCTTGAAAATGCGGTGCGGTGAGCTGCATTCCGATTGGCAACCCATTCTCAGTGAACCCCATATTGATCGTAACTGCTGGATGTCCTGAAATATTAAATGGTCCTGTAAAAACCATTTCGTTTTCTTCCGTACTGCCGATAACTGGATCCTCAGCGGGTGCTACAAACGCCACCGTTGGCATCAATAAAAGGTCAATCGTTTTAAATACTGACGTTACATCCTGAGTATATTTTCTTGAATTACGCAGACCGTCTAGATAATCGACCGCTTTCTTCTCCATCCCTATTTCAATTTGATGGTAGGTCCTCGCTGCGTAATCTGTTTTTCGATTAAGCCATTGCTTATGAATTTGTGCCGCTTCTGGAAGCAAGACATCCATAATGATATCTTCTGTTCGCTCCCAATCTTGTATGGTGATTTCTTCTATTTCCCAGCCGATTGACTTTACGTGTTTAAGTGTTTTTTCGTAAACGCTACGAACATCCGGCGTAAGACCTGCGAGTTGTCGCTCAGGTAGAATACCGACACGCTTACTGATAGGTACATAGAAGTTTTCAATGTCAACTTCTCTAAGCTTTCCTGAGAGTGAATACGGATCTTCCGGGTCAAATCCTGAAATTGCTTCGAGCACGATTGCAGTATCAAGCGCATTTCGGGCTATAGGGCCTGCATGATCCAGCGACCATGATAGTGGAAAGACGCCGTGCGTACTGACAAGTCCACGTGTCGGTTTTAATCCAACCACGCCACAATAAGAAGCAGGAATTCGAATTGACCCCCCCGTATCAGTACCCAACGAGAAAAAACCGATACCGCTCGCGACTGCTGCTGACGAGCCGCTTGAAGAACCTCCTGAAGTTTTTGAAAGATCCCATGGATTATTTGTCTTGCCAAAATCTGGATGGACAATGCCATAAGCGAATTCCAGCATATTATTCTTACCAATCATCACAGCACCATTTGTTAAGAGCTTATTGACAGCGGTAGCATTAAAGTTCGGCTTGAAATTTTTGAGAATATTTGAAGCGCAGGTAGTCCGAATACCTTTCGTATAAAACAAATCTTTTACAGAAAAAGGAATTCCCATCAGTAAATGAACAGGTTCATGCGTTAAAAAGCATTTTTCCGCTATTTTTGCCTGTTGAAGTGCTTCTTTTTCAGTAAGCGAAATAAAAGCATTTAACTTAGGTTCGATTTTTAGCTGTCGCTCAAAAGTAGCTTTCGCAATTTCAACCGGTGATACTTCAGTTTTCCGGTAAAGCTTAGCGAGTTCTGTAAGCGATATATCCAATAAATGATCCATAGCTACGCCCCCACTGCGAGTAATGGATCATTTTTATTGATAGCAAGTGAACTGACAAGAAAAAGCACAATACCTGATGAATTCGAATATATTTTTCTGATGGTATCACCAAATTCATCTGCCAACTGTCCAAGCAATTGTCCTTCTTCTACTTGATCTCCGATTTCAATTTCTGGATACCAAAGGCATTGCAAATCAGAGCGATACCATTCGAAAACGGTGAGATATGTCGAATCTATATTGGACACATTCCCTTCCAATACACCTAATAATATGAGGATATTCTGCACACCTTCTTGCAACATTTGGGACTGTTCTTTACTGAGGATTCCTTGCTGTCCTGCTTCAGCGATAATTGCTGGAATTCCTTGTTCCGCAGCGCAACTATATGTAGAACCTGGTACCTGTCCATCACTACCAATTACATATTTAATATCAAAACGAGAAGCCATCTCTTTAGAAATTTTAAGAACTCTTTCATTTTCTGTCACATGGTAAATTGTAAAAGGCACTAGCGATTCAATCATGTCGCCTCCATGAAGGTCGATGACATAATCTACTTTTTTAAAAACCATTTCATTAAGCCAGTATGCTAAGCGTTCTGCATCCGTTCCATGTTGGTCTCCCGGAAACATGCGGTTCAGATTTTTTTGATCTTTAGGATGCACATAAATGCTGCGAGCATAAAATGAGGAAGGATTAGCAATTGGGAGGACCACTACTTTTCCTTTCATACGCTTAGGATCTAATAAAGCACCGATTTTCAATGCAGCATCAATAGAGGTGTACTCACAGCCATGAATACCACCCATAACAAGCACAGATGGTCCTTCACGGGAACCGTTAATCAAAAATGTTGGTAGCTTTTCGCCGAGTGTTGGCAGTTCCAAATGTCCTTTTATTTTTTCTCCCCTGGTAGCGAATAAATTGCCGATTCCCCATTTATTGCACATCAATTTCTTCCCCCATTCTGTAGATTTGCTGTACAAGATGATGATGTTCTAGATTCTAAAAAAGAGGGAAGCAACTGTGTCTCCACAGCGGCTCCCATTCCTTTTACTCTTCTTTTGTGATTTTATGGAACGGCACGTACCAAGAATTCATTGGGTTCAGTTCATACCCTTTGACCCATGTGCGCATAGGAGCTTCTAGTTTTGGCTGCGCGACAAAGATATATGGAACTTCTTCAGCCATAATATTCTGGATTTCCATATAATTTTTTTCCCGAAGTGCTTCATCCGTTGAAGTACGAGCTTCTTCTAGCAAGCTATCAACTTTACTATTTTCGTAGAATGCTAGATTAAATCCAGGGCCCTTGCTTGATGAATGAGCAAAATACCAAAGGTTATAGTCTGGATCTGGATAATCTGGCGTCCAAGAGACAAGCCCAAAATCATGTTTCCCACTCGTTACCAAGTCCAGGAAAGTCGGCCATGCATATGTTTTAATATTTAGTGTTACTCCAACTTTTTCAAGGTCAGATTGCAGCAAGAGCGCGGTATTGCTTCGCACTTCGCTATCGTCTGAAATAGCTATTTCAAGCGTCAAGCCGGATTCATGTCCCGCTTCTTTTAATAGCTCTTTCGCTTTATCAAGATCATATTCATAAAGCTTAGCTTCCTCGCTAAATCCAAACATTCCTTTAGGAACTGCTCCACCAATGCGCTCTGCCTGATCTAAGTAAACACTCTCAAGAAGTGCGTCATAATTGATACTATGAGCAATCGCTTGGCGTACTTTCACATCGGCGAGTGCACCTTTTTCTGTGTTCATTGGCATATAGTCAATTTGATAGCCATCCGACTCAACTACTTCTATACCTTCTGTATCCCGCATCTGTCCGAGTACTTCGGGTGAAATGACCGTATTATCGATCAAATCGATTTCTCCTTTTTCTAGCATAAGGCGTGCAGTAGAAGCTTCTGTGATAAATCGAATGTTGACAGTTTCCATCGTCGGCGCTTCTCCCCAATAATCAGGGTTCGCTTTCATCACCATCGTTTCGCCACGATCCCAGCTCTCTAAGACATATGGCCCTGAACCCATTTCCGTTTCAGCAAGAACACTTTCTCCCAGATCATCTCCGTGATCTTCTTCTAGAGCTGGATTGATGATATTCCCAAAAGCTGTTCCCAACGTACTTATAAATGGTGCGAACGGTTCTTTCAGTGTGATTTTTATCGTATAATCATCAATGATTTCAAAACTGTCTTTATCAATAACTTTGCTAAAAATTCCTGCAGCAGATTTCCCAACATCAATAGCTCGAGTAAATGAATACTGCACAGCTTCAGCTGTCACTGGAGAACCATCGTGGAATTTTGCATCTTCAACGAGATGGAATGTATATTCAAGTCCGTTTTCAGAAATATCCCAGCTCTCTGCAAGCATGGGTGTCGGTTCAGTTGATGATCCTTCATATGTTACAAGGCGATCATACATAAGGTAAATGACGCGGAATGTCGTATTTGCCGCTGACCCATGAGGATCGAGTCCCGGAATATCCTGGTTGGTAGCAAAATTGAAGACGTCAGCATCGAAGTTCTCATTTGGTTCTGCAGCTGTTCCTTCTGGTGAATCCGTTCCTTCTGCTTCTTCACTATAATTTTGGCAGCCTGCTAGAACTAACACAGCAATAATGAGGAATAAAAACAATTTTGACCACTGATTTTTGAAATTCACTGTATTTCCTCCTTTAGTTTTGGTATTGATTACCGAAAGCCTATTAACAAACAATCTCTATCCCCCTTTCAATGAGTTAGGCATAGATTTAGCGCTGTTTTGGATCCAGCAAATCATTCAAACCATCTCCAAGTAAGTTAAATCCTAGTACAGTCAATAGAATGGCAATACCAGGGAATG
This sequence comes from Planococcus halocryophilus, assembly GCF_022489025.1. Lineage (GTDB taxonomy): Bacteria > Bacillota > Bacilli > Bacillales_A > Planococcaceae > Planococcus > Planococcus halocryophilus_A. Next base: position 146,371 of record NZ_JAKVTG010000005.1, read on the forward strand.
TCGCAGCCCACCAGGCTTCACGCAGTATTTCACGACTATTCGAAAGCATAGCACCCCATTCAGGTGAAGGTGGCTGCGCGCCAAGACCAATAAAACTCAGTCCAGCAGCTGCTAAAATTACAAACCCAAGATCAAGAGATGCTTGGATAGTAGCTGGTGCAATCGAGTTTGGAATGACTTCCTTGAATAGAATCCGGAATGGATTTGCGCCGAGCGCTCGTGAGGCTTCAATGAATTCCGCATGTTTAATTGATAATACTGACGAACGAACAATTCTTGTGTACCAAGGCCACCAAGTAGCGGCAAGCGCCAACATAACATTTTCAATGGACGGCCCAAGTGCAGCTGCTATCGACATTGCTAAAATGATACCTGGAAAAGATAAAAAAATATCCGTGATTCTCATAATCACTTGGTCAATTCGCCCTCCCATATATCCGGCAATTGCACCAAGTATTGTACCTACTGGAAATGCTATCAATACTACTAAGAGACCAATACGTAATGATATTCTCGTACCGTATACGATTCGGCTAAAAATATCCCGTCCGACTTCATCAGTGCCAAAAAAATGCTCAACACTCGGCGCTTCGAGTTTGCTTACCAAATCCACTTCGGTTGGACTGTGAGTAGCAATCACGGGAGCAAATAAAGCAGCGATTAATATACCTAAAACAATGAAGAGCCCGAGCACGGTCAATGGGCTTCTGAAGATTCTTCGTGCCAACTCAACCACTCCTCCCTAGCTATGTTTCAATCTTGGATCAATGAAGAAATATAATGTATCTACAATCAAATTAACAATAATGAACATGACTGCAATCAACATTGTCACACCCATAACAGCTGGAAAATCTAAATAATTGATGGCGTTCACCGCGTACTGACCTAACCCTGGCCAAGAAAAAACAGCTTCCACAAGAATACTGCCCCCAAGAGCATGTCCAAATGCCATACCGAGAAGCGTAATGACTGGCATAATACCGTTACGAAGTGCATGCCCATAGAGCACTCGGTTTTCAGGAGCTCCTTTTGCAAAAGCTGTGCGGATATAATCACTTTGTAATACAGTCAACATACTCGATCTAGTCATTCGAGTTATCATACCGACTGTCACTGCAGCAAGTGTAATTCCTGGCAAAATCAGGTGCATAAAAGCGGAATAAAACACGGACCAGTTCCCTGCTAATAGAGCATCCACGGTGTACATTCCCGTGACATATTCTGGAGGTGACATGCCTCCATCCAATCGCCCAGAACCCGGAAGCACACCGAGCTTCAAGTAAAAGAATAGCAACAATAATAATCCAAGCCAGAACGCCGGCATAGCTACTCCAATCAGGGCGAAAATCCTGGTAAATTGGTCAGCAATCCTATCTTTCCTACTGGCACTGATTACTCCGAAAGGAACTCCGATGATTAAAGTGATGAACATTGCAAACATAGTCAGTTCAATCGTAGCCGGCGAGTATCTCAATAAATCATCTACAACCGGCCGTTGCGAATAAGTGCTTTTCCCAAGATCACCTTGACCAATCCCACTCATATACCTTCCGTACTGCACATATAATGGATCGTTTAATCCCATATCTTCGCGTAACGCTTCAAGCCCATCCGGAGTCGCTTTTGGTCCTAATATCAGACGGGCTGGATCCCCAGGAATTGTGTTGGAAATAGCGAAGGTCAAGATACTGATACCAATCAAAATTGGAATCATTAACAGTAATCGTTTACCGATAAATCGTAACGCGTCCACTGGGCTGTCCCCCTTTAGTAGCTTTTTTGTTAACTTTTCTTTCTAAACATGAATGCAAGCTGCAAAATGACCTGATTCTTTTTCTTCTAGCGGAGGAATGATTTCCCTACATTCTTTTGTAGCCATTGGACAGCGCGTATGGAATGTGCAGCCAGTTGGTGGATTGGATGGACTTGGTAAATCCCCCTCGAGAATAACCCGGTTTTTGACGTGTGTCGGATCTGGAACTGGCAATGCTGATAAAAGCGCTCTCGTATATGGGTGGATAGGTGTATCGTAGACTTTTGCAACATCAGCAATTTCGACTACTTTTCCCAGGTACATAACGGCTACCTTATCTGAAATATGCTGGACCACCGATAAATCATGCGAAATGAACATATAGCTTAAATTCCGTTCCTGTTGGAGATCAAGCATCAAGTTTAATACTTGTGACTGTACCGAGACATCAAGCGCAGAAACTGGTTCATCCGCAATAATCAGCTTTGGGTTCAATGCCATTGCTCGAGCGATGCCAATACGTTGTCGCTGTCCCCCCGAAAACTCATGTGGATAATTGCTCAGTTGTTCTTTGCGAAGCCCAATCTTTCCGGAAAGATCTTCAATTAATTCTTTGCGTTCTATTTTGTTACCTATGTTATGGATAATGAGTGGTGCCTCTAGAATCTGACGCACTGTCCGTCTTGGGTTCAGAGAAGCATAGGGATCCTGAAAAACAATTTGCATCTCTTTACGTAACTCTTTCATCTCTTTTGCAGATACCCCCACGATTTCTTTACCTTTAAATTTAATGCTTCCTTCGGTCGGCTCCACTAACCTCAAAATCGAGCGACCAAGACTTGATTTTCCGCATCCCGATTCACCGACTATGCCGAGTGTCTTTCCTTCTTCAATCGTTAGTGAAACTCCGTCTACAGCTTTAACAACCGTCTTATTACCTGCAAAGCCCTTTTTAGTTGTGAAGTGCTGCTTCAAGTTCGTGACTTCGAGTAGTGGCATTCTCATTACCCTCCTTTTCATCATAAAGCCAGCAAGCTGTTTGATGACTTTTCTGTATTTGAATCATCTCAGGTGTGACACTCCGACAAATTTCCATAACATGTGGGCAACGATCAGCAAACCTACAACCTGTTGGCATACTTCCAGGTGTTGGGACAGTCCCTGGAATCGATCCGAGCTTTTCTTTCCGTCTTCCAAGCTTTGGTATTGATGCTAAAAGTCCTTGAGTATAAGGATGTTTGGGATTTCCAAACAATTCAATAACTGGTGCTTCTTCTACAATTTTCCCAGCATACATAACAATTACTCGATCGCAAACTTCTGCAACAACTCCCATGTCATGGGTAATCATAACGATTCCCATTTCCGTTTCTCGTTTAATTTCATTCATTAATTCTAAAATCTGAGCCTGAACTGTGACATCTAATGCAGTTGTCGGTTCATCGCAAATTAAAAGTTGCGGTTCACAAGCCATCGCGATGGCAATCATTATCCGTTGACGCATTCCACCTGAGAGTTGATGCGGATATTCATCGATTAGTTCTTCAGCTCTTGGCAATCCAACTGCATTTAGAAGTTGCAGAACTCGCTCTCTGCGTTCTTTTTTATTTTTTTTAGTATGCAAAATAAGCGATTCTTCGACTTGGACCCCAACTGTTTGAAGCGGATTAAGCGACGTTAACGGATCTTGGAAAATCATTGACATTTGATTACCTCTGATTTTTTCCAATTTACGTTTTGAGACTTTGGAAATGTTTTTTTGCTGTAAAACCACATCTCCTTCAAGCCGCGCTTTCTCAGGCAAAAGTTGCATTAGCGACAATGCTGTCATGCTTTTTCCACATCCTGACTCCCCAACAATTCCAAGTGTTTCTCCTTGTTCTATATAAAACGAAATATCATCTAGTATTTTCGAGTATTTGCCTGCTCGCTTTAAGGACAACGACATGTGTTTAACTTCCAGTAACATTCTTACACCGCCCTTCAGTCTTTTCTTGATACTCCTTTTGATAAGTCCTTTAGTGCTACCGTGTAATGGTCTGAAAATGCTTTTTTGATTTTTTTCTTATCACCCGTGCGAAGCGCATCAAGTAGAATTCGATGATTATAAACTACTTGCTCCACTCGCATTGGTACTTGGTTAGCGATAGTCAGATACATGACTCCCACTTGCGTGTCCAAATTTTTGTGGATATTAATTAATCGGTTATGTTTCGAAGCTGTGACGATTTTTCCGTGAAATAAAATATCACACTGTACCTGACGTTCAATGTCATGATTTTGCATAGCTTCGGTAAATTCTTCGATATAATTTTCAAGTTCTGATAAGTCTTGACTGGTTAAATGAGGGAGTGCCAGTTGGGCTGCCTCTCCTTCAATCAATGCTCGCAAGGTATATATTTCAAATGCATCCTGATCGGAAAGCGTAGCAACAAATGTACCTTTATTGGTTTCATGCTTAATAAGTCCTTCATTTTGCAGTATTTTTAACGCTTCTCGGATTGGGCCACGCGATATGTTGAATTTTTCAGCCAACTGAACTTGATTAATCCAATCACCCGCCTTCAACTCACCATTCAAAATCATTTTCCGTATAATTTTTGAGACATCGTCTGATAACGTTCTTTGATCGAGGATAATCATCTCTTTCACTCCTATATTCTTCTTATCTTATGAGGCAAAGATTCGTATATTTTCTGCAGTTCATAGAGATTTTGCCAACTCATTTGCCGACTCCCACTCTCAATTTCTTTAATGGCTTTTACAAGAGCTGTTAAAAGCGGCATTGCCACCTTGTGGTTTTTACCAATATCAAGAATAGGTACGAGTTGTGCATCTACTTCCGTCTCACGTTTTCTAATGGCTAAATCGCGCCAAATCCCACTTTTAGTTTTCTTATTTATCGCCATACGCTCGGCTAGTCTACTCAATTGAGCATCTAGTTTTTTATTATCTCGGCCTTCTTTCGGGTATATCAAAGCAGGCTCCCAATCATCAAATCCGAGTGGTATGATTTCTTCTTTATCTGCTACTTCAAGAATTTCGGAACATAATTCCATTAACATTTCGCGAAGATCATGCTTTTCAACAACAGCCGCCATGGTTTCATCTACTAAAGCCGTTGCATAAAGTAAGCCTGCGTAAGACATTTTCCCCCAAAGGAATCCCCAAATATTATCGGTTACCTGTGCTGGTCCCCAAACCTGTAATTTGTTTTTCAAAGCTGTGACTCGTTCAGATACTTGGCCGTCAAGTTCGCCCAAATAAAGTGAGGCCACACCTCCATAAAGAATCTTTCCAGGTTCAAGATAATCTGCAGAGAAATTGACAAAACATCCTATCGTACGTTCTGCACCAACTATTTTTGAAATTTCTCTTTCGCATAAACCATTTTGAAATGAAACCACTTGTGAAGTCGAAGTTAAGAGAGGCAAAAAAGGCGAAAGTGCTTTTTCTGTATGCTGGGCTTTGACACAAAGGAAAACAATATCTAATGATTGATTCTTTTCAATCAGTTGAGTTGGGGTATAAGCAGTACTTTTCACTGTGAATGTTTCGTCAGGTCCTTCAATCGTGAGACCAGCTAAATTAATCTTGTTGACATGATCTTGAGCCGTATCGCAAAAGACTACTTCTTCTCCTGCTCGAGCTAGATAAGTTCCAAGAACTCCTCCTATAGCACCTGCACCGATTATCGTAATAGCCATCACATGTTCCTCCTAGAAAAGTTGTAGCCCACCGTCGGCTGAAATAATTTGACCGCTCACATAACGTGCGAAATCTGAAGCAAAAAAAAGTACAGGATAAGCAATATCTTCTGGAGTGCCAAGTCGTTTTACCGAAATCGAATCAATCAACTGATTCTGCTGTTCTTTAGACATTGCTTCCCACTGTCGCTCCGTCGATGGATTTGATAGGACAAAACCAGGTGCTACATTGTTTACAGTAATGCCGAAGCTACCGAGTTCGCGCGCCATCTGTCGAGTCAATCCAATTTGTCCGGCTTTAGCGCTGGTATAGGCTTGAATGCCGGTAAGACTACTACTTCTTCCAGCACCACTTGAAATATTAACAATACGGCCATATGCTGCTTTTTTCATATGAGGAGCGAATGTACGAATCATGTAGAAAGTTGTCGTCAAATTAATATCGATTACATTCTTCCAATCATCATCTGAAATATTCTCAATCACTTGATGCACTTGTCCTGCAACTCCTCCCGTCACATTAACGAGAATATCTATTTTCCCAGAATTTCTAATCACTTGTTCTCCTAAATCTTTAACAGCTTCAGAGTCAGTAATATCACAAGTATAAAGTGCGATTTCACCAGCGGAACCACTGTCTTTGATTGCCTGTTCTACTTCACTTCTGGTTTCTTCGAGTGCTTCTTTGAGGATGTCAACTGCCACTACGCGTGCACCTCGAACAGCAAATTCTTTACAGATAGCTCGTCCGATACCGTGGGCAGCTCCAGTAATAACTGCAACTCGATTTTCAAAAGTTAACTGTAAACTGTTAACACTTTGCACTTGTCTCACTCCTCTTTCTTGTTTTTTTCAGTATAGTATCAAAAATATTTAATTGCAACAATATTTAGAATTTTTAGTTTAAATATATTTTAACACCTCATTTTATGCTCGTTCTTACAAAATGAAATGAATTGATTATCAATTTACAAGAAAGAAAAAGCGTTGCGATTGGATAAGTATCCAATCGCAACGCTTTAACAAACTTTTATCGGAACTAAGAACTGGCACTTTAAAATGGACAAGCCCAATTTTGATGTTCATTTAAATTCTTCCTAACAGTCTACTGCGTAGCTGCCAAGCAATATGTGCACTTTCCTCAAGATCTTCAAATGCATAGAAAGCTTCCATCATTGTGCTAGATTTCCAAAGCTTTCAACAAGTGAAACAGCATCTTCGCTTTTCTCGAAATCTGGAATGACATAAACGGTGAATCGCTTGTTTCTGTTTGAAAACTTTTGTAGATTATCATATCAATTCAAATTGAATTTCTGCTTTACTCTTTTAACAATGTCAGCTTCTTTACTTTGAATGAATTGATTTCCTAACTGTTTCACCAAGCTATTGATTTCTTTTGTCATTTCTTTTTTCAATTCTTTCTTCATGAGTAATTGATTAATTAATTGACCATCTGCTGCAAATTCTCTACCTACCAACTCATCTAAAGATATGCTATACAAATCAGCCAACTTCACTAGCAACTTTAATGATGGTTCTGTAGTGCCGAGTTCAAATCTTCCATAAATCACTTTAGTAATTTTTAAATGCTCTGCAACGAGCTGATGAGACAACTTATTTTGTAAGCGCAGTGACTTTAAGTTCTCGGTTAATTTTGTCATGAAGTATCCCCTTAAGTTAATTTGATAGTTTAGTTACAAATTCTTTTAAATAATCAATAAGACCCAACTAATGATTCAATAGTATCATATTTTTAATTGCATATTAACTAAAATTTTACTTTTTTTCAAAATTTAATTCGAAACAAAAACACCGCTCTCTGGAATCTAAATCCAGAAAGCGGTGTTTGCATTTCTCTATACGTTTCAAGCTTTGATCAAACAAGAATTGTCCATAAAACCATCGTGAAAACAATTGTCGTCACCCCTTGCAACAACGTTGCCATTGTTTGAGCTTTGTATGCGTCTGTGACTTTCATTCCGCTGAATTGGGTAATGACCCAGAAAAAGCTATCGTTGACATGACTCACTGTCATCGCACCAGCACCGATTGCCATGACGACAAGCGCCAATGGGACAGCGCCTTCAATGCCAAGTGTCGGTAAAAGTGGAGCCATGAGTGTTGATGTGATAACGAGTGCTGCTGTTGAAGAACCTTGAGCGGTTTTTAATGCCGCTGCGATGGCAAATGGTATTAGCAGGAACATCGATCCTCCTGCTAATGCTGTCATATCCATGCCAGCTATCAAATCAGCTACTCCTGAATTAGTAATTACGCGTCCAAATGCGCCACCCGCACCTGTGATCAATAAAATCGGTGCTGCACTTACTATTCCTTCACCAATCCAGCCAGTCAAGGATTCTTCATTCCATTTTGGAAGTAATAAGAATGCTGCCAAAACACCAAACAATAAAGCTACGGTTGGTGAACCTAAAAATCTCACCGTGTTTGTGAGTCCTCCGTCACCGCCAAGAATGCCGGCAGTAGACCCCGCTCCAATTAACAAAAGCGGTAAAGCAATCGGTAAGAACGCTTTAAAAGTTGAAGGCATTTTCCCGAACGATTTGATGACTTCTTCGTAAGTCAAATCGCCTTCTTCTACAGTATCGTCAGGAACAACGATTTTCGAAGCCACTTTCACAGCCCAGATATAACCGACAATTGCTGCAGGAATCGCTACAATTAACCCGATTAAAATAATTGTACCTAGGTAATTTTCAGCTCCGATGTTACCTGCCGCTGCGATTGGGCCTGGTGTTGGTGGCACCAATGTATGCGTTGCATATAGACCAGTCGCAAGTGCTACTGACATCGATGCCATAGAAACTTTCGCTCGTTTTGCTAAAGCTTTTCGTAAACTTGATAAAATAACAAACCCAGAATCACAAAATACCGGAATCGAAACGATGAAGCCGATAATCGTCATTGCCAGTTGCGGCCGTTTCTCACCAATCAAACGCAGAACTACTTCTGCCATCCGATAAGCAGCACCGGACTTCTCTAAAATCACACCAATAATTGTACCGGAGACAATGACAATCCCGATATTGGTCATCAATCCGCCAAAGCCTTCATTGACGCTTAGTACAACGTCAGCTAGCGGCATACCAGATGCGATTCCCATAAAGAAGGCACCAAATAACAACGACAAGAATGGATGAACTTTGAATACGGCCGTTAACAACACGACCAAGACAACACTTAAAGCAATAATGAAAAATAACATCCTAGCACCCCTTTTGTTTTTCTAGATAAGCTTTGACGACTGTTTGTGTTTTTATTTTTAGCTGATTGTAAGCATCAGCAATGGCTCTGTCTTTTGATACTTGCTCACCGACAATTGAATGGATTTCCGTAAAGTAAGGCGAAAGCAAGTTCAAACTTTCCGATTCGACCATTCCGGATATTAATATGACCGGCTTGCCTGCCTCTTTCCCAACTTCAGCAATGCCAAAAGGCGTCTTACCAGACAAGGTTTGGTGATCGCTTTTTCCTTCTCCGGTGACAATCAGATCAACTGTCTCTATCTGAGACTTAAAAGCAATTGCTTCTAGCACAACATCAACACCGCGTTGCATGTCACCTGCGAAAAAAGCTTGCATCGCTCCACCAGCACCTCCTGCAGCACCGGCTCCATTTTTATGATGAAGCGCAATGCCAGTTAACCGCTCAACCACATCTGCAAAATTTTTCAAATTGACATCGAGCTGCTGAACCTCTTCAAGAGAAGCGCCTTTTTGTGGACCAAATACCGCTGAAGCGCCTTGTTCGCCGACCAATGTATTTTCCACATCACAAGCGATTAAAAATGTACTTTCCAAAATCCGGTGATCAAAACTAGAGACATCTAGTTCAGTAAGTCTGCCGAGTGCCCCACCACCGCGCGGCAATTTTTGTCCTACCTGGTCAAAGAACCTCATACCAAGCGCTTCAAGCATACCGGCACCGCCATCATTGGTGGCGCTACCGCCAAGTCCAATAATAAACGTTCGAAAACCAGCATCCAATGCTCGGCTGATCAATTCCCCAGTACCGAATGATGAAGCAGTCAGTGGATCTTGTTCATGCTCTTTCAGCAGTGTTAAACCCGACGCTTCCGCAATTTCAATAACGCAGGTTTTACCATCGCCCAGGATGCCGTAGCTGGCGATAACTTTTCTTCCAATCGGATCTTCAACTTCATGGGGTACTAATTCACCCCCGGTCGCTTCGACCATCGCAATCATGGTTCCTTCGCCCCCATCTGCCGCAGGCAACAACACCATTTCCACTTCTTGGTCTAATTGTTGAATCCCTTCAGCCATAGCCTGTGCAGCTTTCATCGCTGACAAACTGCCTTTAAATGAATCTGGTGCTGCTATGATTTTCAATTGCTAAACCTCCCTGCCACATTAATAAAGCGCTTACACGAAATTATAATGAAAAAGAAACAGATATACATTATACTAACGGTATAGATTTTTCACTAAATATTTAGAATATATATACAAAGAGGAGCATTTATGATTACAAAGCAGCTAGCAGAAGAAATTGTAGCGCAAACCATGATTCGCTTGAATCGTAATTTGAACGTTATGGATATCAATGGCATGATTTTGGCGTCAGGAGAAGCAGAAAGGATTGAAAAAATTCATGAAGCTGCGGCACAAGTGGCGACTACAGGTGAAGCTTTATGGGTAACAGAAGAAGATTTAGCGGCGTGGCATGGGGTTAAGGCGGGTGTCAATATGCCGATCTTTTTCCAAGAAAAACTAGTTGGTGTCATCGGTATCACCGGTAATCCCGAAGAGCTAAAAGAAATTTCAACGCTAGTTCAATTGACAACAGAAATGATGGTCCATCAATCCCTCGTTACTTCTCACATTGAATGGAACCGTAAGCGCAATGAATTGATTTTCGATGAACTGACAAGTGGCAACCCTTTATCAGCTGCTGTTCATGAACGAATTTCGCAAATGGAAATCGACAGTACAACGTCATTTGTTACGCTACTATTTGAATTGAAAAAATCGTCGTCTTCACGCAGAATCATTGAACAGCTCGAAAGCCACTTTAAAGACCAAACTGTGGTAACAGGCCATTCGCAACTCCATGAAATTTTTCTTTTAGTTAAAAGTGATGAGTCCGCCAAACTAGAGAAGAAATTGTCTAGCTTACTCTATATCCTGCAACAAACCGGTTCTATTCGAATTGGTGTAGGTGTCGCCGTCGATAGTATTTTTGACGTCCGCAATTCATACCTAGCCGCTCGAAACGCTTTGGATTTCGGTAAACCCGATCAGCCTTTGATTTACTTTAAAGATGTAGAATTGATGGCGCTACTAAAACGCAATCCCACAGCGGAACTCAACAAGTTTACCAACAGAATATTAGCCGGACTCAACGATTCCTTATGTCAAACATTGATAATGTACTTTAAATGCAATAAAAACAGTGCTGAAACTGCATCTTGCTTGAACATTCATCGCCATACTTTAAGCTACCGTTTAAAGAAAATCCACGACGTGACAGGGTTGAATCCGTCTGACTTCCAGGATGCTGTCGTAATACACTTAGCATTAACTTTACGCGATTGAATCTGCACCCTGTATCAAGGGCAGATGGATGTAACCTTTTTCGCAGTGTCCTCTAAACTAAAAAAAGACCAGGGCTTGAAGATTATGATTATGTATATTCATGAAAAGACCAGTTTCGAAATTTGGCTAGTTGGTAGAAATCAAGATATTCAAAATGAATACCGACAGTTATTTAAAGAAAATGATGCAAATAAAAACACGCTATCCCCTACCGCAGATGGGGTTCGTTCAATTATAGAAATCAGTCTGGATGAACACCCTGATTTTCACCAACCAAAAGGGTTAACGAAACAAATAGATGAGCGTGTAACACGCTTTATCAAAGATATCGAGAAACTTGTAGGTTAGTCGCTAACTTGTCGGATTTCAGTTATGCAGCCATACAAAAGAACCAGCCAGCTTAGTTCCCAATTCGGAGCGCATTTTCTTTATTTTGCAGCACACTTAAAATACTCAAGGCCGCAAGAAGACTCGTTTTCGGATTACTCGGCATCGGGTTGTTTTCAACTTTTAGTTCCATCCGGCCAAAATCCCCTTCTGCTTCGATGGTGTGAGAATTTTGTGTAACGGCCGGATCGACAATAACCCGTACATTGGTTTGTTCAACACCGATTCCGGCAATCGCTAGGACTAACGCCACGTTGACGTTCTTTGGAAACTTTTCAACTGCTTGATACGCAGAACCTTCAAATACCACTTTTTCTTCTTCTGATTCTATTCCAAGAGATGCTGGAGACTTCCGTGTCGTAATCTGAACTTGTTTTAAGCCACCAGCCGCTTTAGCCGATTGTAAAATGTCTAATCCACCAATCGCACCTGAAGGCAAGAATACGGTCGTGCCTAAAGAAGTTGCTAACTCGATGACTCTATCTAAAAATGCAGTTTCTTTAAATACGCCGATGCTGCTAACAACGAGGTCTTTCTTATGAGCGACCACATCCTCCACGTAAAGACTAGCCGCTTCAATCGTTGATGCTTCTACAACAATATCGAGTGGTGTATTTAAAAACTCTTGGATATCTGTATAAAAATCAACGCAAAACTGCTTGCTCAAACGCGGTCCTACTTCTTTGTTGCGCCCGAACACAGCAATTACTTTACCGTCGGCTAAATGATTAACGTTTATTTGTTCCAATAAATACGCAGCGATATTCCCTGTTCCAATGATTCCGATATTCATAATAATCCTCCTCACGTAACTCGATGATTTAGACTTTGTTTCTTAAATTGTAAGCTATTCAGTGATACTTATACAGCTCTTCAATATTACACGAGACAAATGAATTTCGAGGTTTCCTGATTAATTCTATTTATTTAGGGAAACTAAGAACTATAGAAACAAATTTTATTTGAGGAGGAAGAAAAATTGAGTAAAACAGCAATTATTACAGGTGGCGGCAGCGGTCTTGGCCAAACTACAGCTTTTTATTTAGCAGAAGAAGGTGTCAACGTCTCCGTTGTCGACATTAGTGAAGAAGGCGGTAATGAAACCGTCGAAAAACTAAAAGAAAAAGGCGTCGATGCCATTTTCATTAAAGCAGATGTCTCAAAAGTTGAAGACGTCAAAAACTATGTAGACAAAACACTTGAGCATTTCGGCTCAATTGATTATTTCTTCAATAATGCAGGGATTTCCGGTAGCGGAAAAAAATTCTTAGAAACAGATATTAAAGAAATCGAACAAATTGTCGGTATTAACTTACTTGGTGCTTTATACGGTTTACGTTATGTCGGAGAAGCGATGTTGAAAAATGGCGGAGGCTCAATTGTAAATACAGCTTCGAGCGCAGGCGTCATTGGGCAAGCTTCTGTTGTGACGTATGGTGCTACGAAACACGGTATCGTTGGAATGACGAAAAGTCTTGTGGCAGAGTATGCTAAAGATGGTCTTCGTGTCAATGCGATTGCACCTGGTCCGATTCAAACGCCAATGGTTAAAAAGTTCTTTGAAGACAATCCAGATATGAAAGAAAGTGCTGAAGCTGGGATTCCACAAAAACGCTTAGGACAACCAGAAGATGTAGCAGAACTTGTTACGTTCTTACTGACAAAAGCAGATTACATCAACGGTGAAACGGTTCGCATCGATGGTGGATTCACAAATACAAAATAAAATGATTTCTAAAGGTAGCTAGGGAATCCCTAGCTACCTTTTTTACCTCATACAAAAAGCCGCCCAACATATGGACGGCTAATCACTATTTACTCTACTTTGATATTTTTACCAGGATTCAATAGATTGGCAGGATCTAAAGCGACTTTAATTTTTTCCATGACATCAAAAGCACCGCCGTGTTCTTGACGCTGATATTTTTGCTTACCAATGCCCACACCATGCTCCCCTGTACACGTACCGCCTCTTTCAAGTGCGTACAACACAATACGTTCGTTGAACTCCTGTGATTTTTCTACTTCTTCTTGATTGTTCATATCGATCATAATGAGTGCATGGTAATTGCCATCGCCAACATGTCCCAGAACTCCGCCAGGCAATCCTAATTCTAATAGGTTTTCACGGGCATGTTCTACTGCTCCAGCCAGTTCTGAAATTGGCAAACAAACATCCGTTACCATCATTTTTTTACCGGGATGCGCATGGATATACGCATAAGCTAACGTATGACGTGCTTCCCACAGACGATTCCGTGCTGCTGTATCCGTTTCAAATTCTACTTCTGTGCAGCCATGCCCTTGAACAATTTCTTGCGTAAACTCAACGTCTTGTTGCAACCCGGCTTCGTTGCCGTGAAACTCTAAAAATAGAGTTGGCTTTTCAAGATAAGCCGTATCGTTATATTTATTAACTTGTCTCATCGATTCCTCATCCAATAGTTCGACACGTGCAATCGGAATGCCCGCTTGCAAAATAGATACAACCGCTTCTACCGCATCTTTCACGGTTTCAAACGATGCACGTGCCGCTGTGATAAATTCAGGAATACCGTAAACGCGCAGCGTCATTTCAGTAAAGCATCCGAGCGTTCCTTCAGAACCCACAAACAAGCCGTTTAAATGAAGACCCGATGAAGATTTTGCAGCCTTGCTACCGGTATGAATGACGTTCCCATCAGCCAATACCACTTCTAAATCACGTACTTGGTCGCGCATAACGCCGTATCTTACTGTCGTCGTGCCGCTCGCATTTGTCGCAACCATCCCACCGAGTGTAGCATCTGCTCCAGGATCCACTGTGAAAAACAACCCATACTTTTTTAACTCTTTATTCAGTTGCGTGCGCGTGACTCCAGGCTGTACTCTCACTAAAAAATCTTCTTCATAAACGTCTAATACTTTATTCATCAAGGAGAAATCAATCGTCATTCCACCATTTTGTGGGATGACATGGCCTTCTAAACTTGAACCCAGACCAAACGGAATAACCGGAATTTGATGTTGTGCAGATACTTTCATAATCGCTGAAACTTGTTCTGTTGTTTCAGGAAAAACTACGATATCAGGTAACTTCATCTGATGATACGACTCGTCTTGGCCGTGTAGTTCTTTAATCGTTTCGTTAACGCTGATTTGTTCAACGGTTAAATGCTCTTTCAAACTTTCTAAAATTGTTGCTTGATTTACTACTGCCATATGGATTCGCTCCCTTTTTTGCGTTTCATTGTAAAATTGGTCCGACCAATTAACCCAATTATACATAATAATCAGAATTGCGTAGCTCTACTTGTTGAATAAAACGACAAAGACCATCTTCGAAATCGATTGATTTCATCAAATGGTCTTTGTTAATATCATATGTTAGAAGTACAGATAGCTAATCCAATTGAATAACCCAGCAAGGCCGTACATGACGATTGACACGACGATTACTCCAGCTACAAAGTAACCAAAAAGTTTTAATAAATCGAAAATCGCACCCATTAAATCATCCATGAAGCTCATCGATTTGCCCCTTTCTGAATCTTCTTTTATTCATTATACTACTACATAAGTTGATTAAAAAATACTATTTTGGAGGTAACTGGTAATGAAAGAAAAACAAGAGGTTTTAGACAAAGGTCCTTTTTTTCATGGAACTAAAGCAGTACTGCAGATTGGTGATTTATTAGAACCTCAAAATCAATCAAATTTTCAAGACAAAAAATCCAATCATATTTATTTTACCGCTTCCTTAGACGCGGCCAAATGGGGAGCAGAACTGGCGACAGCACACTCTAAAGAACGTATTTACATTGTTGAACCTTTAGGTGAATTCGAAGATGATCCAAACTTAACCAATAAACGATTTCCCGGTAACCCAACACGGTCGTACAGATCGACTTCTCCATTAAAAGTTGTTGCTGAGTTGGGCTCTTGGCAACGACATACTGAGGAAGAAATTAACTACATGCTTACCTCTTTAAAAGCTTTGCACGCACAAGGAAAAAACGTCATTTAGATTAATCCTAAAAAAGATTTAGACAACTTGTGGTAAACTGACAAAAAACATGGGGGGCGATGAGATGGAGACAGATCAATTAACGATTACCACCAAGTGGCAAGGCGACTTTGTTTTCTCAGCTGTTGGACAAGGAGGCCATTCGCTGACAATGGATGCTCATCAAGGTGTTGGAAATGATCAAGGTTTATTGCCAATGCAGGCTTTGCTCGGATCACTTGCAGGTTGTGTCGGAATGGATGTCATCATGATTTTGCGTTCTCAAATGAAAAACATCCGTTCCTTAGAAATCGTCACTGAAGGACTCAAACGACAAGATCCACCAAAAGAATTTTTGTCACTTTTAGTTACATTTTTCGTTGCAGGTGAAATTGCTAAAGAAAAAGTGCTGCATGCTATCGAAGTCAGTGGCGAAAAGTATTGTCCTGTTGCTCATTCGCTCAAAGCTGAAGTTAATTACCGTCTCATATTAAATGAAAAAGAAGTCGTCGCTGACTAGCGAGGGCTTCTTTTCATGAAATTTGCATAAAAAAAGATTGCTAACGCTCGCTCCGTTAGCAATCTCAAACTATTCATTTCCTCTCCGCTTGATCACGTTTCACAATCTTATCACTCACTTGTTGCCCACTCAATGTCACCATTGGCATACCGCCACCTGGATTCACTGTGCCCCCGACAAAGTACAGATTGTCGTATAGTTCGCTTTGCTTTTTATGCTTAAAGCCACCATTTTTCTTCTTATCGGAAACCGTGCCATATATCGCACCGCGGTCTGAACCGTAAACGCGTTCGATGTCATGTGGCGTCCAAACATCCCGTGTAACAATATTGTCTCGAAGGCCATGCATGCCCATGCGTTCTAGTTTTTCGAGAACAATTTCTTCAAACTTCAAATAATCTTCTGGTGTAAATGGATTGTCTTGGATATAAGGAATGTGCGGCAAAATCTTAATGTTTTCGTACCCTTCTGGTGCTTGTGTCGGATCGGTTTTATTGACGTTGACTAAGTAAATGGTTGGATCATCTGGCAACTCGTGTTTTTCGAACACTTTTTCCATTTGTTCATGCAAATTTTCCGAGAAGAAAAAGTTATGATGATTTAAAAATGAATAGGTTTTCTTGACACCCAGATGCAGTACAAGACCAGAGCTTGCAGGTTCGTATTTTTTCTTTAAATCTGCAACAAAGGTTTCGTCTGCGGCCACCATTTTTTTATAAAACGGAATTACTTCCATATTTGATACATAATAATCGGCCTTTTTAAATGAACCATCTTCTAGTTCAATGCCAACGATTTTGTCGTCTTCGCTTGTTAACGCACGGATGACACCCATACCCGTGTGGAGGTTAACTCCGATTTCTTCTGCTAGTTTTGTTAAGCCTTCCGCTAGTTTATGCGTCCCACCTTTTACATACCAACAGCCTTGCGCGTGCTGCATGTAAATCATCATATTCAATACGGCAGGCGCACTATAAGGAGAAGAACCGACATACTTTACATAATAAGAAAGCATATCACGTAAATGAGGATTACTAATGCGCTTAGAAATGGCGCTATACATGGTGGACGTCAAGTCAAAGCCAGTTAATGTCGCCAAAATACCGTTTTGTGCAACTGCCTCAGCTGGTGACTCAAAGCCTTCTTTTAAATAACTATGTTCAGTCGTTTTGTAAATTTTCTGCGCGTATTTTAATAACGCATAATACTCTTTCATGTCTTTGCGAGAAAGAGCAGGATTTTCCCGCTCCATCAAATCAAGATCATGATACAAATCGAGGACCGTTCCATCGGGGAAGAATGAGCGCCACTCGCGGTTCAGTCGCTGAATTTGCACATAATCCTCCATTCGTTTGCCGCTCCCTTGGAACAACTTATCGAAAATATGCGGCATTGTTAAAATAGACGGACCGAGATCAAACCCGAACCCATCTTGTTCTAGACGATTTACTTTGCCCCCAATATGATCATTTTTTTCATACAAAGAAACCTCGTAACCTTGTTGCGCAAGAGAAATCGCTGCGGACAAGCCGCCAAGTCCTCCTCCAATTACGATTACGGATTTTTGTGAATTACTCATATATGTACCGCCCTTCTTCTCCTAATTGTTTTATCTTTAATACCTATAATTGTTCCGGTAAAATTTATGCGGAGATTGAGACGTCAACTTACTAACTCCATTACTTACTAGATTCTTCAAAACATCGACATACTCCTTTTATTTCCCTATCTACTGATTATAAAAACTTACTTTATATAGTATTTGTATCATTTTTATAAAGGCTTAATTCTGGAAAATAATATTAATAATAAAAACTTTATTTTCCCTGAACTTTTTCCGCTTTGCTATGTCTAATATATAACTAGAGAGAGGTGTTTACTGTGGACGAAACAACTATCGCCCAAAAAGCGATAAAAGGCGATGAAGAAGCATTTATCGATTTACTGCATATACATAAAGAATCGTTACTTCGAACGGCTTTTGCTTTTCTTAAAAACGAACACGATGTACTCGAAGCTTTACAAGAAACGACTTATCGAGCTTTCAAGAAAATCCATACATTAAAAGAACCTAGTTACGCAAAAACTTGGCTGATTCGCATTATGATTAACTACTGCCAAGATCAACTAAAAAAAGACAAACGACTTGTCCGGAGCGGAAACGAGATCGATTCTTCTGTTTCCGATAATTTAACACAAATTGAATTACAGGAAGCTTTGAGTGCGTTATCGCCCAATGACCAAAAATTAATTCATATGAAATATTT
Source organism: Planococcus halocryophilus (assembly GCF_022489025.1). Taxonomy (GTDB): domain Bacteria; phylum Bacillota; class Bacilli; order Bacillales_A; family Planococcaceae; genus Planococcus; species Planococcus halocryophilus_A. Next base: position 164,569 of record NZ_JAKVTG010000005.1, read on the forward strand.
TCAAGATATCAAAATTAAAGAGATAGCAGCTATCGAAAAAATTCCTGAAGGTACGGTAAAATCACGCCTGCATAAAACCTTGCGAATGCTCCGCAAATATTTTGAAGACAAAGGAGAGATTGACCATGTATGAAAAAGAAGAACAGAAATTATATGATTTCAAAAATCATTTAAAACAGGTCCCTCTTCCTATGACTCAAGCTGACAACGCAATTATGCAAGGACTTGAACGAGCCAAGCGAGAAAAAATGCAAACCCGTGCGAAACGGAAACAAACACTATGGAGTATGGCCGCAGTTGCACTGTTAATTCTTACACTGGTCACGACCATTCGAGTGTCTCCTACTTTCGCAAGCGCCGTAGCATCCATTCCAGGAATGGACAAGTTCGTAGAGTTAATTCAAAACGACAAAGGACTTACTGCTATATTTAAAAATGACTACTACCAACCAATTGGCGAAACTCAAACGATTGGACATACTACCCTGACAATTGATGGAGTCATTTTAGACGAATCCGGAATGAATATCTTCTACACAATAGAATCACCTATAGAAATAAATAATATTTCCATTGAAAATCTCGTTTTACTAAATCAACACGAACTCGATTCAACAAGCGTTTCGTATAGTTCTCCATTGCCAGAAGAAGAGTCTCCTAAAATCTATACAGATATTATTAAATATACGTTTGAAGAACCGAAGAACTTTGAAGATTTATCATTCACACTTGAATTGAAAACTACTTTAAACGATAACCAGTTCGACTTTTCCGTGCCGTTTATAATTCCTGAAAATACGAAGCCAAGCATCACTTATGAAATGGAGAAAGAAGTTGAAGTAGATGGCCAAAAAATTTTCATTGAACAGGTCACGATTCACCCCCTTCGTGTTGGTGTGAAAATTTCATTTGATCCAACTAATACTAAAAAAATCCTACAATTTGAAGACATGCGACTTGAAGACGAAAATGGGGAAATCTGGAGTTCAGCCACAAATGGAATTTCATCTTCTAATCTTACTGAAGATGGAGAAGTCATATATTATTTGCAAAGTAATTATTTCGAAAAGCCGAAACAATTGTATTTGCGAATAGATAAAATCCAAGCGGTTGATCAAGAAGATTCTTATTTCATAGTCGATACCGATCAACACATATTGCTCCATAGTCCAAAAGACGGCAGACTAGCGCTAACTGATTCGAACCGTTCGGGATTTAAAATGACTTTAAAAATGGATCTTGCTGAAGAACTTCCCTATGGAATTGACCGGCAAATTACAGATGCCAATGGCGAACTCATTGATACACGTTATTCAGGAATATCTGACGTATATGAAGGAAAAAAATTCATGGATATTGGCATTGAAGACAACGGGTATATAAATCCTTTGAAAGTTGATTTGTTCGCTTATCCGAATTACCTCAAAGGCACCGTAAAGATCGAAATCCCAACAAAATAGCAGCATGTACATGACAGGGACTAATGTGGGTCCCTGTCTTTTGTTACCTTTAAGACTTTTGTTCTCTAGCCAAAAAAACTGTTCTTTCCTATTAAATGGTTTCATCCCTTAAGCAGAAGGGAAAAGTTGAATACAGCAACATACACAGGGAGGGATTGGATGAAAGTATTCGTATTTGGTGGCGGCGGAGATGTTGGTGAGTATTTGTTACGGAAGCTCGCTGCTGAAAACCATGAAGCCATCACGATTGCAGAAACGGAAAACCGAGCAGAAGAACTCAAAATGATTGGTGCTTCCCGCGTATATGTCTCGAACGATTATGATTTTATAGAAGCAGTTTCAGGATGCGAAGCAATAATTTATGTAGCCGGTGCCAATCCGAGAGCGGGAGAAAACAGAAATGTGCTTGTCGATAAAGAAGCGGTTGCTCGTGCGATGGAAGAAGCACGCAAACAAGGTATTGAACGGGTAGTTTACTTGAGCCCCGCTCGTGTAGACGAATCCGCAAAATCCCAAGAAACAGGTGACAAGAAAATGCCTGAAGAACTTATCAAGCAGGATGTCTTTACTTATACCATCGTCTATTCGAGCCGTGGGGTTCACAAACCAGGAAAAGGCATGATTGATGTCATTACTTCTCCAAGCAAAAAGGTTATGGAAATTCCTTATGAAGATGTCGCTGCTGTACTAGTTGAATCCCTTACCAACAAAGCTACATACAATAAAACACTGAAAGTGGCATCTGGAAATACCTCAATCGAAAATGCATTAAAAAACATATAATAAACTAAAAAAGGTGGATTTTATGGGAAAAATAACGAAATACTTACCATCGGCATTAGTGGGATCGACAATCGCGGCTCCACTTGCTTACATTGCGTATATTTATCAAAAAGATAATCATCAAAAGCAGCATGCCGTTCTTCGCAATTTTCCGTTACTCGGACGGGTTCGTTATATGGCTGAACATGTCGGGCCGGAGCTACGCCAATATTTATTTTCTGGTGACAATGAAGGTCTACCTTTCTCACGTATGCAATACCAGGATATCGTCAAAGCCGGCAAATACAATGAACGTTTAATTGGATTTGGATCTAGTCGCAATTTTGCAGAAGACGGGTTCTATATCCGCAATTCACTATTCCCAAAATTGCGGACAGAATTGAAAGTCGACAACAGTCAAAAAGTAACGACTTATCAATATGTCATTGACAACGAAGGCTTAATGTCTCGAAAAGAGCATCGCGAAGAAGTTCTTACTGACCCGTATTATTTGCGCGATGAAGATGCAGTTGTGCTCGGTGAGGGCTATTGCAGACAACCGTTCCGCATAAAAGGACAAGTAGGCATGTCCGCCATGAGCTACGGCGCATTAGGTGAAAATGCCATCACAGCATTATCAAAAGGACTCGGCATTGCAGGTGGTACATGGATGAATACCGGGGAAGGTGGAATTTCAGATCATCACTTAGCTGGTGACACAGATTTGATCATGCAAATTGGTCCCGGTCTTTTTGGTGTTCGGACACCAGGCGGCGAGTTTTCGTGGGAAGCGTTCAAAGAAAAAGCTGATATGGAAAAAGTAAAAGCTTTTGAAGTGAAACTCGCACAAGGTGCGAAAACACGGGGTGGCCATTTAGAAGGACAAAAAGTAACCGAAGAAATTGCGCGTATTCGGTTGATTGAACCGGGTAAAACTGTAAACAGTCCAAACCGCTTCACGGAATACGATTCATTTGAAAAGCTTTTTGGCTTTATTGAAGAAATGCGTGAAATTGGTGGCAAACCGGTTGGCATGAAAATTGTTGTCGGGGATGTTGAAGGACTTGAGGAAATGGTACAAATCATGAAAGACAGTGGCAAGGGTCCTGACTTTATCACCATTGACGGCGGTGAAGGCGGAACTGGCGCGACCTATCAAGAACTTGCTGATTCAGTCGGGTTGCCCATCTTGACTGCCCTGCCAATTGTCGATGAATTACTTCGTCAATATGGTGTGCGTGACCGTGTGAAGTTGATTGCTTCCGGTAAACTCATCACACCGGATAAAATAGCTATTGCCCTTTCAATGGGGGCAGACCTTGTGAATATTGCGCGAGGCTTTATGATTAGTGTTGGCTGCATCATGGCGGGAGTTTGTCATACAAATACTTGTCCTGTTGGAGTCGCAACAACTGATCCTGACTTACAAGACGGTTTAGTAGTTGGCGAGAAAATGTACCGTGTTGCCAATTACGTTATGTCGCTCCGGGCGGGGTTATTTAACGTGGCAGCGGCTGCAGGTGTCGAATCTCCGACCATGCTCGAACGAAAACATTTAACACATAAAGATATTCAAGGACGTATTTCTTCGGTTGGCAGTATGCTTCACAAAATCGAACAAGAAGAACGGGAAGAAAAAGACGTGGAAGATTTACCGGTAAAAAACTAATTCCCATTAAAAGCAGTGAGACGACTCAATATGCCTCACTGCTTTTTGAATGCTCTAGCTGTGTAATTGTTTCAAGTGAATAGTTCATCGATCGCTCTACTAGCGGTTAAATTTAGCTATTTTTTCTTGAATAAAAATGTTTTTAATTATACACCTATGGGTATAATTAAAATTGTTCCTCGTCCTTATAAGACTGCAGTAAAGGAATTTCGTTAATACTATACTAAACACAAAATTAAAGTGATCAAAAAGATTTATGGAAAAAGGAGAAAAGCTAATGACTGAGGCATTGCAAAGTTCAGAAGAGATCAAAACGTACTTTCTGCAAAATCAAATAGCATTTGAAGAAAAATTATTAGAGGAAGCCGTCACAGTAAAAGACAAGATCAATGAAATTTTAACTGTCGGCAATATTGATCTTGTAACCAATGCTCATAAAGTTGTCAGGTACATTATCGATGGACAGGAAGAGGATCTTAAATTATTTGCAAAACACGAAGGAATTGCATGGGCTACGCATTCGATCGAGCTATCATTCAAATTAGAATGGATTCAAGCGATTCGTCGTACGCTTTGGACGTTCCTTCAACAATACGACCAAGCTGTACCTAGTGAAGTAGCATTCGACTTTTTTGCTATGGAAAAAGACATTAATACACGAGTTGATACCTTCTTAAATACGTTCTTTATCAGCTATTCGACGTACAAAGACTCGCTGATTTTGGCCCATCGACAACTTGTGGAAAACTTGTCTGTTCCGATTATTCCTATTAGTACATCGGTCTCTATTTTGCCATTAATCGGTTCTGTTGATTCGTTCCGAGCAGGAATTATCGAAGAAAAAGTTTTGACCGAAGTTAGTGTCTCTCGCATTCAAACATTGATCTTAGACTTGTCTGGAATCGTAGAAATGGAGCCTGAAGTCATTCACCACATCATGAAAATTATCGATGGTTCTTCCATGATGGGTTGCCAATCGATCATCACTGGGCTACGTGCAGAAGTCGTTCGAAAAATGGTAGCACTAGGGTTATTGTTTGATCCGAAGACCAAAACACTTGGAACATTGCAGCAAGCATTGAAAGAATACTTGATTGTATAAACCCTATAATAGAGAAAAACCGCCATTTGGAGTTAGTTATCCAGATTGCGGTTTTTCATTTTTTATAAAAGTTTTTTCTTAATTTCTTCAAATTCTTCAGTTGTGATTTCCCCTTTCGCTAGCCTGCTTTTAGCTATTTCCATTGCATCTGCACTTGAATCTTTCCGTGAACTAGGAAAATTATTGTTCGTGTTATTATTATTGTTGTTTTTCATAAAGAAGTATAGTGCAAAGCCGATGATTGCTACTATTAGAATTATCACCCAAAGTCCTCCTCCCATTCCCATGCCCCAGCCGATTCCCCAATCTGGTCCCATCATTGCTTTCAACCTCCCTTATTTAATTGTCTCTTATCATACTTAATGTACACCTTTAACATGCAGATTGTGTGAAGTTTGGCTCCGTTGCGACATAAAAAACCGCGAGTTGGATTTATCCAACTCGCGGTTCCTGATTTATAATCGCTTATATTTTTGGTGTCAGTATATCGATATAGTTTTCCAATGCTTCGGCAGGCAATGGTTTACTGTAATAATATCCTTGGATGTTAAAGCAATTTTTAGCCATTAGAAAGTCTAGTTGTTCTGCTGTTTCTACGCCTTCCGCAATAACATTCAAGTTGAGGTTTTGAGCCAGCGTGATAATGGTACTTGTAATAGCGGCATTGTCTTTATCCGTCAAAATATCAAACATGAACGATCTGTCTATCTTTAACGTATCAATCGGGAAGTTTTTCAAATACCCTAACGACGAATACCCTGTTCCAAAATCATCCAATGCTATTTTAATACCTAATGCTTTTATTTCTCTCATTTTCTCCAAAGTTACATGTGTATTTTTGAAAATTTGATTTTCAGTCAGTTCAATATTCAAAAATTCTGGAGCGATTCCTGTTTCCACTAAAATACTTTCAATCATTGGGATCAAGTCGTCTTCTTCAAACTGCCTTCCAGATAAATTCACGGAAACTGACATATCCGAATTTCCTTGCACGTGTAGTTTTTTCAACTGTTTACATGCGTTTAAAAGAACCCATTTGCCAATCGGCACGATTAAACCTGTCTCTTCTGCAACCGGGATAAATTCAATTGGTGAGACCATACCTCTTGTCGGATGATTCCACCTAAGCAATGCTTCTGCTCCAATAATGCGATTGGTTTTACTGTCTACTTGTGGCTGATAATGAAGGCTCAGTTCATCGTTCTCAAGTGCTTTGTATAAAGCATTTTCCAAGTAAATGCTTTCCATGCTCCAGTCACTCATTTCACTTTTGAAGAAATGATGGTACGTACCGGATTTTTCTTTCGATTTGTACATCGCGGCGTCTGCATTTTTGATCAATACTTCAGCCGTATTGCCGTGCTCTGGGAACACACTAATCCCGATACTTGTTTTGATGTACACTTCATTTCCTTTTAAGGAGAATGGTTCTGTAAATGACGCAATTAAATTATCTACAAGATTTAATACTTCTTGATTGTTGTCATAGCCTGGCAAGACGATTGTAAATTCATCGCCTCCTTGACGCGAGACAAATGCATCTGCCGGTACACTCCGTCTTATGCGATTTGCAACGTTCTTCAATAACATATCTCCATAACTATGCCCGAAGCTATCGTTTATAATTTTAAAGCGATCAAGATCCAAGTATAGTACCGCCACTTTTTGTCCTGATACTTTTGCTTTTTCTGTTTTTTGTTTTAAATAATCCTCTAACAAAATTCGGTTTGGCAAGTCTGTTAAGTGATCATAATAAGCTAAATGACTGATTTCCTTTTCCAGTTGCTTTCTCTTTGTAATGTCTCTGAACGTAACAACTTCACCGATGACCTGTTTGTTTTCTTTTATTGAAGAAACGACGTATTCTACAGAGAAATTATCGCCACTCTTTTTCAGAAACTTTAAGTCTTCTTCTAAAGAAACCGAAGTGATGATTAAGTCTTGGTTTTCAGGCAAAATATTTTTGTAAGATTGTCCGATTAATTCACCATTTTTGTAACCCAATATCGATTCTGCCGCTCGGTTACAAAATGTGATCTTATTATCCAAATCAAAACCAAAAATGCCTTCATCTACTGAATTCAAAATCAGTTCTTTTTCACGACTAAGACTCTCTAACTCTGTTACTACTGTTTTCAGTTCATCGTTTTTCAAAACAACTTCTGACGTTCTTTGTTCGATAATCATTTCTTGCTTTTCCATATATAGCAAGTTTGATAGTGTCGAAGCAGTAGCCTCTGTAATAGATTGAGCAAGTTCAATATCTGAATCACACAAAGTCTCATTGTTTTCCTCAAAACTGACAAGAACGAGTGCTCCTAATACTTCACCCATTGATACAAAAGGAAGCATGAGCATGCCTGTAATTCCAAATTCTTTACAAACCTCTTGATTGACTCTGTCGTCTTTTGTGACGTCCCGAATACAAATGGGCTTTTTAGCAGTGACCACTGCGCCGAACACGCGATCATTCGACAGATCAAACTGCAGCTCCTCGTGCTTTTCTAACCATTCTTCTTCAGCCCATTCACTTTTCGCACTCATATTGGTCGGTTTGATTTTTTCACCTGCGATAGGGTCTAATAAATGAACAGCAATGTTATCGTTTTTCAGCACGGTACCGACATAATGGAAACATTTTTCCATTAATTCAGACATAGATGCAGTCATAGACAAATCGCGCGTCAAATCTAACAGCAATTGCTTTTCAGCCAGAATACTTTCTTTTCGTTGAAGGTTCTTTACATTTCGAATCGCTACGCCCGCCATGTTGACATAGGCTTCTACTGTTTGTATTTCATCTGCAGTCAAATCCATCGGAATCCCGTAGTCAAATAGGAAAACAAGTCCGAACAATTCCCCTTCATATGAAATTGGAAGAGCTAGCAGCGATTTGATGCCAAACCCCGCCACCGCTCTTGGGTCGGGACGATTGTCTTTAGACGTGTCTGCTATATAAATCGTTTGTTGAGTTTCGATTACTTCTTTTGCTAATAAATCATACTCTGTATCCACCACATGCATATCAAGCGTCATGCCATTAATAACGGCTGGTTTCCCCACATATCCCCGGAAATTCCCGTCTTCTTGCGGCAAGTAAATTCCGACAGAGTCACATCGTACGACTTCTTCGGATATGGCCGTAATGACATGTTCTAGCAATGGGCGCAATTCAAAGTTTGTGTTGATCAATTTCGTTATATGGGCCAACCGGGAATACCTGGTTTGTTCAATTTCCATTAACAAAGCCTCCATTCATTGACCTATCGATTTATTAGCTTAAAAAAGATGAAAATTTGATCATCGATTCTCTAACAAAACAGTTAGGTATATTAATTTTTATTATCGTTAGTCTATTTTCTCCTATAAAAGAAATGGATAAATGGTTATTCATGTATATTATTTCACAACTTTATTTTATCATTAATATCGGTATAAACCCTTTAAAAGTTAATAAAAAATTGATATATTCTTACCTGTTTCCTGTAGCTACTTAAATCCTAACTTGCTCTGTATTGAGAAAACACAAAAAAATCGCTCCAGCAATAGCTTGAGCGAATTCTTTATGAGACATACACTAGTTTCTACGATGTCTTGCCCTGAATTTTTTATACATTATTATTGGCTAACTCGAACGATGTAATGAAAATTATCGATGTTCCAACAGAAGTTATCCATAAAATGATTCACCTAGACTTGTCATTTGACCCACTTGGTATTTTATTGCAAACACTTAAATCATATTTAGTTATGTGATTACCACAAATTTTTACAAATAAAAAAACGCGATTTGGATTTATGCACCCAAATCGCGTTTTTTGATAATCAGTTTCCCATCATCTCTTTAAAGTTCTTGCTATGAGATGAACCACCAGTACCATGCATTTTTTTGTAAAGTACCCGTAATTGGCTGTTGTTTAAATCTGGATGCATTTTCTTCATGAAGGGTTTCATCTGGCCGAAATTCATGTGGCCAGTACCCATCATTTCATGCATCTGTTCCATAGTCATGCCTTCATGCTGCATAGCGGTTTCTACATTACCTTTTGCAGATGCTGATGTCATGTACAGACCATTTCCGCCTCCTACAATCAAGACTGCTGCTAATACGCCACTAATTATCGTCTTTTTCATTACGCTCTCTCCTTTTATAAAATCCTTTTTTTAATTTCTTCAAATTCTGCATTAGTTATTTCGCCTCTAGCTAGTCTTTTTTTTGCTATTTCCATTGCATCTGTGCCGGAGTCTTTCTGCGAACTATTAAAACCGTTGTTGTTGTTCTTCATAAAGTAGTAAATGGCGAAGCCGATAAGTACAACTAACCCTGCTATCAACTAACTCCCTCCTCCCATTCCCCAACCCATACCCCACCCTGGTCCCATCATTTCTTTCTACCTCCATTCTGTTGAGCTCTTGTATATTTCTGCACTTTAAATGTACTCTCTGTACATGCAGAATGTGTGGAGTGATGTTGAATTTCCAAAAACCATCATGAACCTTCATATAAAAGATCTCCACATGTTTTCCAATTTAAGCCGACTTCTATAGCCCACAACTTAGAAACGCAGCCTTAAGTTGTCGTTTAATTGAATAGCCTATGATAGTAATTAGAATATTCAGATTAAAAAGAGGATTTAAGATAGTTTTGAAGAATTATAGTAACGACGCGAAAAAAACCTTAGGAGGAATTCGTATGACCTTAAAATACAAACGTATTTTGGTGGCTATTGATGGTTCACAGGAAGCAGAATGGGCATTTAAAAAATCTATTGAAATTGCTAAAAGAAATGAGGCTGCACTGAATCTAATCTATGTAGTGGATACGCGTTCCTATTCGGCCATGACAAAGAGCGTGCCAGACCCGGAGGACCGGATTTTTGATCACGGAAAAGAACTTTTAAACAACTATAAAAAAGATGCCTTAGCAGCGGGAATCGCTAGTATACATGTCTATGTTGTCCCTGGCTCTCCTGACAAGGTCATATCGCGCGACTATGCAAAACGCTTGGATATTGACCTAATAGTGTGTGGAGCCCAAGGACTAAATGCAATTGAGCAATATATCTTGGGCAGTGTGTCTCAACATATTGTAAGCAGTAGTCCTTGCGATGTTTTAGTTGTACGTCGAGAGCAAAAAACAGAAGAGTAAAAGAGATGTTAAAAAAGGCCAGTTGACTTGTCTTACAAGTCAACTGGCCTTCACTATTTTTCATGTTCTATTTTAAATTTAGCATAGCGGAAATCTAGTTTTATCACCCATTTTTCCAAACTATTCACTTTCACTAATGTCTTTTAAGTTTTGCAATGTTTGTTCTATAGAATTGGCCATCAACTTCTTAATATAAAGTGTATTCACTAATTTTTCAATAATGTTGCCGTTTAGATTATAGTCCATTTCAAAATGGAGTTCGGTGCCACCTTCTTTCGGATAATAACGCCATGTTTGCCTCGCATCAAGTGCTCCTGTAACAAGGCAACGCCAAACATAGCTATCTCCTACAGCCGCATTTTCTTCCACGAGGACATGAACTGCTAACCCTCTTCCGAAAAAGAAATACTTTAAATCCATACTCGTTCCTTTTGCGCCTGACCCAAGAAGGTTTTCTGCTTCAGATAACCCTGCATACCATTGATACCAATAATTCGGATTTGTTGCGAATTGATAGACTTCTCCTATCCCCCGATCAATATAAATGGACTTTTTTAAATTCCACATTTCGCGTCCTCCTTCCATATAAAATCGTTAATTGACGGGCGATAATTCGAACGTACTTTACTTTCTTTCTAATATAACATGTTCTCTATTATAATAGACTGACTTTTCTGATAAATTAAGATTATTTTACTAGCTTTCGTTTCTAAGCTCTATAATGTTAGAATAATAAAAAAATACAAAAAGGCTGGTGAGTTCTGATTGAAAAAGATAACTGCTAAGCATCATAGTGCTCAACTCTTCATGATGGTCATTTCGTTAATAGGCTGGTCTCTTGTAGGTTATGCATTGTTTCATTTGCCAGCTATTGAAAAACCGTTTGAATTATTAATGCTTCTTAGTTTTATCTTCATTTGCGAACATTATCCGATGCCATTTCGAAAAGGAAACTCTTCTCTAACCTTTCCAATCGTCTTTTTAACCTATCTCATTTATGGCATCGAAATGACGATTGTTCTTTATTTTTTAGGAGTACTTCTAACCACTTGGATTTATCGTAGACCGCTGCGCATCATTTTCTTCAATCCCGCTCAACTGGTTCTTAGTTTTATGGGCGCACATTGGTTTCAAAGCATGTTTATGCCTTTGTTTAGCGGTCCTGACATATCGATGAATTACATTTCTTTGTTTGTCTTTATTGCTCTTTTCTATATTATTAACAACCTGATTATTGATATCGTTTTGCTTCTTCGTCCTGAAAAATATACGGTTGCAATTTGGGCAGAAAAAGGCAGAGGCGAACTTTTCAGTTTTGGCATTTCCTTAGTCTATGGTTTTCTTCTTTATTACTTAGGAGGCCAAAATCGAGGCGAAGTGGATATTTTTTCTTACTTCTTCTTCTTGTCTCCTTTGATCTTTTTGGCAATTATCAGTTCAACCATTTTGAGGCTGCGTGCAGACAAGCAACGCTTGAAAGCCTTGTTTCATTTTTCATCCGAATTAAACAAATCTATCCCGACAAAAGAATGGGATAAAGACATAAAGCTTTTGTTGAGTGATGTGGTATTTTACGAAGAAAGCTTTTTGTTTACAAAAGATGATCAAGACAATTGGCATTTGACCTTCTCAGAAGGTAGCCGTGAAGATGTAAACGAAACACTCCAGAGTGAAGACTTTTCAAAATTAGAACAAATTCGGTCTACACAAGTTTTTAACAAACAAGATCTTGATCAAGCGCCGCTATCTCGATGCTTTGATAAAAACATGCAAGTTGCGGTATATGCTCCTTTGATTTTAGATAACGAGTTGATCGGCTGTCTTATCTTAACGAAGATCCGCACCAATAGTTTTGTGGTCGAAGACGTTCACTCGATTTCGACTATTTCAAACCAATTGGCAATTTTTTTGAAAACTCAATTGCTTTTTAGTGAAAAAGAACAGCGTATTTTGCTTGAAGAACGCAATCGGATTGCACATGATATTCACGACGGCATTGCACAAACCTTGGCTGGTGCCGTTATGAAATTTGACAGTGCGGCTCGTAAAATCCCTTCTCACCCACAAGAAGCTCAACAAATGATCAACGATAGCAATAACACGTTACGCGAAGGCTTGAAAGAAATCCGTGATTCGATTTATGCATTGCGTCCTCATCCGACTGAAAATCTCAGTTTGGATTTGGCCATTCAAAAAAAGATTGCTGAAATTAAGAAAAATCACAATAACGGCCTTCAAATTTCCTTTGATAAACGCGGTGTTCAAACACGCTTGAGTTTATTAACGGAAAAAGTCATTTACTCGATTACGCAAGAAAGCATACAAAACTGTATTAAACATGCGCAAGCAAGCTCGTTAAATATTTTATTGAGCTATCAAAAAGAACAAATTTTTCTAAAGATTAAAGATGATGGTGTTGGATTTTCATTGTATGAAGCAATGACGATGGCCATGAAAGAACCCCATTATGGAATTTTGCAAATGAACGAAGATGCCGCTAAAGTGGGTGCCACACTTCAAATTGAAAGCAGCGAAACAAAAGGCACAGAAATCATCGTACGAATACCGAAGATGGGGTTTGAAGGGGGATTATTAGAATGATTCAAGTATTATTGGTTGATGATCACGCAATTTTACGCGATGGGTTAAAAACATTAATCGCGCAAGAAGAAGATATGGAAGTGATTGGTGAAGCAACGGGCAGTACGCAATTGATCGACATGCTGCCAAGCGTTTCGCCAGATATTATTATGATGGATATTAACATGCCACAAATGAATGGCATTGAACTGACTCGCTGGGTTAAAAGCAATTATCCTTCGATTAAAGTAATCGTCTTGACGATGTACAATAACGATGAATATTTCATGGCTGCCATTCGAGAAGGTGCCGATGGTTACTTGCTAAAAGACTCTCCTTCTAAAGATGTGATTGATGCCATTCGGACAGTCGCTGGCGGTGAATCGGTGATTCCACCAGGCATGACCAAGAAATTATTATCTATGCATAAACAAGAAAACAACCAAGAAGACAAAACCTTAACACCTCGTGAAATGGAAGTATTACTCGTTTTAGTTGAAGGACTATCAAATAAAGATATCGCGACTCGGCTGTATATTAGCGATAAAACGGTAAAAATCCACGTCAGCAATATATTCAAGAAGTTTGACGTGAAAAGCCGCTCGCAAGCGATTATCTTTGCCGTCCAAAACAATTTAGTGCCGTTAAGATAACAATTTTTTAAAAGGCGTATACCTCTACTACTTAAGTAGTAGAGGTATACGCCTTTTTATGTAGGAAGAAATACGTCTCGCGATGAATGGCGTTAACCCGCAATAAATGAAATCATTATAAGAAGAAAAATTCTGAAAATACTAGGAGGATAACCATGAAGAGATTATTGATCGTTATCAGCGCACTTTGTTTAGCACTTGGTCTTGCATTCAATCCTTTTTCATTAAACCAAACTTCAGCTAATACAGAAGGAGTTATCATCGACCAAAAACTGCAAAACTTATTACAAAATCGATTAACACCGATCGAAGTAATCATTACATTCAAAAACAGCGACAGCAATCTTCAAGTACTTGAAAGCTTAGGCATTTCAAATGCGCAACTGTTTCAAAGCTTACCAATGGCAGGAGCATCTGTAACACCGGCTCAAGTAACGAAATTAGCCGAGTCAGCAGATATTCTTTCTATTTATTACAACGCACCGCTTCAATATGAAAACGAAACTTCTACTTCTGTAACTGGCGTTGACCAAGTTCGTGAAGATCCAGAATTCCGAGCTGCTAATGGCGGAATGCCGATTACTGGTAAAAACATCGGCGTTGTCATCAATGACAGCGGTGTTGACGGCACGCATAAAGATCATCAGCTTGGTAAAAACCTTGTACAAAATGTTATGGCGAATATTAACTTAAATAGCACAGTCGGTTTAGTACCGGTTGCATACCTTGAAAATATTCCGAATACAGATTCTACTTCTGGACATGGAACACACGTTACCGGTATTGTTGGCGGAACTGGTGCAATGTCTGGTGGTAAGTACGAAGGCGTTGCACCTGGTGCAAACTTAATCGGATACGGTTCAGGCGCTGGAATTGCAATCATGGACACAATCGGAGGATTTGACTACGCCCTAACGCATCAAACAGAATATAATATTCGCGTCATCACTAACTCATGGGGTGACACGAGCGACTCAAATACAGATTTCGACCCGAATCACCCAATCAATATTGCAACTAAAAAATTATACGATCGCGGCATTACAACTGTTTTCTCTGCAGGAAATGCTGGTTCTGGAGCATCAACCATTTCTGGTAACTATAAAAAAGCACCTTGGGTTGTGACAGTAGCTGCTGGAGATTCTTCTAAAAATCTAGCTAGCTTCTCATCACGTGGCGTTAAAGATAAAGGTGGCACTGTCGTTATTGACGGCGAAACGTTTACTTGGGGAGATCGCCCGACAATCACTGCTCCAGGCGTTGATATCGTTTCAACGCGCGTTTTCACACCACTATCAGCGTTAAGTGCTGATAAAGATGCAACAGGAATTTCACCGGCACATTTGCCGTATTACACAACATTCAGCGGAACATCGATGGCTGCTCCACATGCAGCAGGCATCATTGCATTAATGCTCGAAGTAGATCCTACTCTATCCCCTGCTGAAATTAAAGAATTGATGCAACAAACAGCTACAACAATGCCAGGATATGAAACATGGGAAGTTGGCGCAGGTTACGTAAACGCGTATGCAGCAATCCAAGCGATTAAAGCAGAGGATCTTGCTCCAGCAACTCTTGTTCCAACGAAAAAAAAAAGTAAAAAATAAAAAATAAGTTTTGACCGCCCCCTATTTATATAGGGGGTATTTTTTTGCCCTTCTACGCCATTGGTAGTAATTTGCCTAGGACCTTCGGGAACGGAAAATACAACCTCTGCGTAATAGGCAAGCTATAGTAAAAAGATGATAATTAAATTAAGATTTTTCAAACTATTGAGAAAAGGAGAATGATGAAATGAAAAAGATTTTGTTGATCGTTACGATGTTGTTCTTGATCTTCCCAGCTTTCTCTACCGCTAATGCAAACAGCTCGCAGTCAACTACTACTGCACAGGTAGATGAAAAAGTCTGGTCGGCTCTTTCCAAAGGAGCGACAGAAGTTATTGTTACATTCCGAGGAGATCAAAAACCCACAGAGGCTCAGCTTGATCTGCTGGAAGGGTTAGGAATTAAATCCGCCATTAGTATGCAGAGCCTCCCAATTGTGGGTGCTTTCGCAACAAAACAACAAATCGAAGAACTAGCGCAAAACCCTGAAGTACAATCTGTTTTCTTAAACGAAAAACTTGAGTATTTCAATGCTGATGCCAACATGATTACGGGCGTTGATAAAGCACAAAATGATAATAACTTCAGAAAACAAAATGGTGGATTACCGGTTTCTGGTGATGGTATCGGAGTGGTTGTCAATGACAGCGGCGTTGATGGCACACATAAAGACCATGAACTTGGTAGAAATCTTGTACAAAACGTTTTAGGATCAACAAATCTTCAAAGCATCACAGGCATTCTTCCCGTTTCTTATACAGAAGACGTTCCAAACACTGACACAAACTCTGGACACGGTACTCACGTAGCTGGAACTGTTGGCGGTACTGGCGCAATGTCTGGTGGTAAATACGAAGGAGCCGCTCCTGGCGCTGACTTGATCGGCTATGGTTCTGGTGGTGCATTATTCGTCCTTGATGGTATCGGAGGTTTCGATTACGCGATTACGCATCAAACAGAATACAATATCCGTGTGATCACAAACTCATGGGGTTCTGGTGGAGATTTTGTACCAACTCACCCGATCAACTTAGCTAGTAAAAAAGCGTATGACCGCGGAATCGTTGTTTTATTCGCCGCTGGTAACGCAGGTCCTGGTTCAGATACACACAATCCATATGCAAAAGCTCCTTGGGTCATTTCAGTTGGAGCTGGTGAAAAAGATGGTACGCTTGCTGACTTTTCTTCTCGCGGAACAAAAGATGTAGGTGGCACATTTGACCTTCACGGAAAAACTTGGTCTTGGAAAGACGAACCTTCTATCGTTGCTCCTGGCGTTGATATTGTATCAACAAGAACGGTTTCTCCAGTTACATCATTAGCAGCAGAAAAAGATGCGACAACACTTGAACCAGCACATCTTCCTTATTACACGACGATGAGCGGAACTTCAATGGCAACACCGCACGTAGCAGGAATCACAGCATTACTGTTAGAAGCAGATCCAACACTTTCACCTGACGAAGTAAAATCACTTCTTCAAAACACGGCGACAAACATGCCAGGTTATGAAACATGGGAAGTTGGCGCTGGCTATGTAAATGCTTATGCAGCACTCGATTCAATTTTCAACAACAAAACATATGGTGCAACATTAAACAGCGAAAAAACATTTAATGCGAACGTTTCAGAACAAACAAAACGCGAAGATTTCTCAGTTGATTATGTAGTAGCTAAAAGTACACAACATAACTTTTCTGTAGAACAAGGCGTTTCGATCTTGTCTGCAAAAGTAAATGCAGAAGGTCTTCTTGGA
This sequence comes from Planococcus halocryophilus, assembly GCF_022489025.1. GTDB lineage: Bacteria > Bacillota > Bacilli > Bacillales_A > Planococcaceae > Planococcus > Planococcus halocryophilus_A. The sequence goes on from NZ_JAKVTG010000005.1 coordinate 181,310, forward strand.
GAAACAGGTAACCCAGTAAACTTGGTCCTAATTTCTCCAGACGGCACAGAATACAGCTCAGGTATTAGTTTATTGTTTGCGACAACTTATGACCGTACTGTTATTGTTAACAACCCAGTTCCGGGTCAATGGAAAGCAGAAGTCCGCGGCTTACGCGGCAATGATGCAAATCCGGTTGGCCTTGCATTTCCGGAAACAGTAGAAGGCGTTCTTTCGTTCACAAAAGTAAATGGCATCACTGGACTAACTGATATCGCGGGTCACGCTGCAGAACCAGCAATCGCGATGGGCGTCAAAAACCATTTATTCGATTCTAACTCTCAAGGGAAATTTAGACCTGATGCTAAACTAACTCGTGCAGATCTTGCTACTTACTTAGTAATGGGTGCTGAAATTCGTCAAAGCCTTCCTGGAACAGCAAGCTTTAACGACATTTCTTCTGACTTCACTCCATTTGCAGAAGCCGTTACAGCTAAAGGATCAGCTTTCCGTGATTATGCTCAATTCGCTAATGGCGTTATGAAAGCAAAAGCAAGCGGTAAATTCGATCCGACAGGGAGCGTAACAAAAGCTGAACTTGCTTACTCATTAGTTCAAAGTTTAGGTTTGCAAAAACAAGCAGAATCTTTCTCAGGCAACGTAACCGTTCAATATAAAGATGAACGTATTGCGATTAAAGACCAAGACAGCATCCCTGCTGACTTGAAAGCATATGTTCAACTTGCACTAGACCTTAACATCTTAAACGCTCAGTTCTCAGTTACTCAAGGTAAATATGATCTTGTACCAACAGTACAAGCAACATTTAACCCTAGTGAGCAAGTATTACGCGGTGATTTCGCGGTAGCATTTAGCCGCCACCACGAAGCATTCTTCACAAACTAATCAACAAAACCCCGTAGTTGCCAAACTGGCAGCTGCGGGGTTTTTGCTGTTCTTGAGTGCAAACACTACTTTAAAAATTGCGTTACCTCTTCACTATTTTCTACATGCGCTTGGATAAGCTCTTTTAGTTTTTCTTCACTCTCAATTTCTCTTAAGTTTACTTTGTACCAGCCTTCTAGTTCTTCTCTCGTTAGTTTAAACTCTTCGACACCATCCACTGTTTCAAACTTCAGCATGACCCAGTCCACATTTTGGATTAACGTAAATAAATAAGAAGCGTTATTAATAACGGTTTCATGTAGATCGATAGCTGATTCTGACCAATCATAGTCGACAATGATTCCATAAGGTTGTTCTTTCGTTTGAAGTTCGATTCCTCGAAAATAGTCAGCTCCTTGCAAGTGGATCACCGTATTCACCACTGCATTATTATCCCCTACATACGAATCTTTATAGTTAAATAAATCATCAAATGAATTGTCTGCCTTGAAATTACAGGCACTTAATAAAGTCAGGACCACTAACAAAACCAAAGCTTTCTTCAGTCGATTCAATTTCCCTCTCCCTTTTTATTCTTCTCCATTACTTTAACGATTCAAGCCTTCTGGAGTTTCATTGTGTGCAAACCAAATCAAAAACCGTTAGAGAAAAATGGTGAATTTTTCTCTAACGGTTTTATAGTTAAGACGTATATAGTTTTTAATATGGGCTTAGAGCTGTAAATGTGAATGGTACGTTTGCTCCACTGTACAATCCAACATAGACGTAAGCAGTGCCACCAGGAATGACTCCTGTTTCATCAGCTCCAGAAGTAGCAACTGATCCGATGACTTCAAAGTTCTTGTTATAGAAATAAACGTCATAATCGTAGTCACTTTCTGCTGAGCTTGTCAGGTTAAATGTATGAATTCCGTCTCCGTATGGCGAAGGCAACGTCACTACGTAACCGTCCAAACCTTGTGTCGTCGGAGTTGGATTTTGGGTAGTCACAAATTCATTTTCCGTTACCGCAAGGGTCGCACCCACATCAGCTAAGTTGCCGATGCCTGTTCCAGCATTTCCTGCTGTGACTGTCCCTGTAGCTACAAATGGCTCTTCAGGCTCTAGCACAAGCGGCGAAATTTTTGTTTTGCCTGGTCCGAATGCTTGCAGTTCAGCTACTTGAATATAGCCAGCTGCATTGTTTTGTGCGTTTTTCACAACCAGTTTCAAGTATTTCGCTTCTACTGTTTTTTCTAGTTCGTATTCTTTGTAGTGTAAATCAGGTGTAGCTGGACGTGGAATCGAAGCTGTAAATTCACTGTCTACAATCTCCGTCCACGTTTCCCCGTCTATAGAAGAAAGTACCGTAAAGTCTTTGATTGTCGCAAATCTTCCTTTGGAGATGTCTTTAAAGGCACTGACGTTGACGCTAGACACTTTAACCGCTTTATCCGTTGCCAAATCAACAACAAATTCTGCGCCTGTAAAGCCGCCTTCTTGAGCTTCAGATGCGTATACACTCGCTTCTGTATCATCAATGGCCATTTTCACTTGGTTGCTGTCAGACTCACTAGACACGCTCGTAACTGCTGCACCATTTGATGAAGAGGCAACATTTGGTTCTAACGAAATTTTCAGTGCTTTGTTTTTACCTGTATCAATTTCAACATCTTTTAGTGTGCGTGAACCAAAGCCTTTTGCTTGGATGGTGATGTCGTAAGTCCCTGCTAGCATCGGAACGCCAAATGCGCCTTTTTCTGCTGTTTTCGTAACGGCACTTGTTCTAGCTTCATATTCACCAATAATGATGCGAACATCTTCAACTGGTTTATTCGTAGCGGCGTTAATAATCTTGCCGGCGAACAAACCATTTTTGTCATTTATCGGATGGTTATAAGCAGGTGTTGGGTCGGTATCGTTGCCGCCATTTGAAGCTGCATTAAATCCTAACCCGCGACTTGCAAAGGCTGCCCACAATGTGTCGTAATGTTTCCCGCCGTAACGTTCTGTATCGGCCGCAATGATGGCATCGCGCATATCTACCATTGACGGATTGGGAGCAGAAATTGGCATCGCATCGATGACCAATTGCTCAACAACTTTCTCACCTGCTTCTTTGCCAAGTGACGCTAGCAAATCTTCTCTAACTTTCCAAAGAATCGCAGCCCAAATTTCTCCGTCTGCGTGAACTTCAGGTCCGATAATATCAAAGCCGATATCACCGTATTGCAATGGGCTATCTTCTAACGCCCAGCTGCGAATTCCACGTTCTTCGTTGCCTGTTACGTAAGCACCAACAACCGCTTTGTCTTGCAAGTTATTTTTGATCAAGTAATGCATCGCAAACCAATCTCCCCAAGCTTCACCCATCGAACCTGCCTGGTGGCTGCCAAGAGACTCTCCGCCTGCGACTAAGCGTGTAGACAATGCGTGAGAATATTCATGATAAATAATTCCTGCATCGTAATCGCCGTCTGCATATTCACCTTCAAACGCGCCTGCAATCGGCTCCCATAAGAACATCCCGCTCCATGCCGGCAGCCCGTCTGGTAAGGTCAGCATATAAGCGTTATCGCGACCCGTGTAGGTTGGTTCCCCGCCTGACGCCGCTCCTGCTTGAACCAATCCCATAATGGCATCGCCCTCAGAGCCGCCTTTGCCAAAGTTTGTTGTTTGAAGATTTCCTGCCCCTTCAACCCATCCAAGTTTATAGAAATAATCATGGAACAAATTGTGGTGATAAAATAGATTCGTTGTTGCACTGTTGACGTCTTCTGCATAAGAAGGCGGCAATGCTTGCCCCTTACTCTTTTGCCAAGCATTTAAGAATGGGTATTTAAATTGTCCTAATGGATTAACCGGTCGAACCGCTTGATCGGCTGGCGCTAAAAAGTTACTCCAGTTGGCAAACGAATTTGCATTGTTCCCAAGTGTCGTAACGCCAAGTTCACTTGTCGGAAGTAACCAGCCATTTGGTGAAGCAGCAGCGTCACCTTTAAAGGATTTATTGACCATCGTCCCACCTTTAGATGACCCCGGATAGTTTTCAAAAATCGCACCTTCGGGATTTAAATGTTGAACAAGTGAACGTTCGTATAGCCGTTCTCCTGTTTTTGCATCAATAATCACTTCTGCACCTTCTTGAAGTTCTTCGATATACAAGACGCGGTAAACCGGTCTCATTTCATCGCCTTTCGAAAATACCGCTTTTTTGACGTATTGTTTTGTCGGTAATACATTGTTCCCGTCAAACACTTTCCAACCATTTGCTTGTCCTGCTGCTTTAGCTGTATACGATAAATTTGGTTGTTCTAATGAAATGACTTTGTTTAATGCATCTGCTTCGGATAACGCAAAGTCATTTACAAAAGATTTTGCTTTCGACAAATTGCCTGTTACGGATAATATCTGTCCCGATTTATTGACCGCGACAATTACGCGTCCACCAAAAATTGACTCGATTCCGTCAAATGATTGTTGGAATGTAACAGGTTGAAGACCTGTGCCAGGCACTTTATAATTGCGAATTACTTTTAAGGAATCGATATCTTTTTCAGCTAATCCAAAAACTTCAGCGTTGGCTTTTAACCAGCCGCGCGCAATTGTCTCTGCAGAACCTGAAGATGGAGCTGTTAAATACCCTTTATCTTTTACGATGGATGAAGGTGTACCAAACATTTTGTTCCACTGAACTTTGGTTCCGCTTCCAATGGAATCGATTAATTTATTGGTTGCTAGTAATTGTTTGCTCGTAGGGATTACGCCACTCAGCACATTTCGAGCGTCATACAATTGTTCATGTGATTGTGTTTCCAAAACACTTGTTGAAGCGATCGGTCCTGAAATCTCCATGGCATTTGTGGTAAAAGGAATTAATAAGGAACTTGCTAAGACAGCCGAACCCAATACAGAAAATACTTTTTCCTTCTTCTTCATCATAAATCCCCATTTCTCCATTATAATCGTGACACTTTGTACTTGTTCTTCACTATAAGGTAAAGTCCTACCCAATAGTTGATAAACACTGACTAAGCAGTAGTAAGACTGTTACAAGGTAGTAGCGAGGAATAGACTATTGGTAGTAGGCTTAGTGGATAGTTAGAGAAAGTCGAGTTTAAACAAGAAAAAACCGCCTATCTCGGTTGAGAGAAGAGCGGTTGAGCTTCTAAGGATTACTTTTGGTATTCGTTTTTCACTGTTCCAACAAGTAGCCCGATTACTTGACCTTTAAATTGATCTGAAACTGATTTGCCGGATGGGTCTTTGTAATACAGAAGGTTTGTTTCTTCAATATAAGTAAAGCCCATATCTAGAAATTTGTTCTTTAAAGCTGCTGGCATTTGGTCACTGCCTGTCAGTTCTTTAAAGTAAGACGTTGTTGCAATCGACACGTCTACATCGTCAAGGCTAGATTTTAACATGAATAAATCCTTGTCACTTTTTATAATCCATTGTCCTTTAGAGTGGATGGCTATTTGCAAGTATTCCAAACCAGAGATTCCTTCCAAGTTCACGCCGTAAATACCATTAATCAGCACTCGGCTCGCTACTCCAGTAAGTGAATAATCATGTTGTTTTATATAGAGGTCCATTACTTCGTTTTTCATCATGCTCATAATCTGCTCGTCTTTTACTTTAGATGTCGGTGCTTCTCCCAAAGAAACTCGCAAGCTTTTCATAATGTCATCCGAATATACGGTCAGTTTGCTGCCATAATTCATTTCTGAAACCGTGTTCAAATTAATCGAAAAGACTTCTTTTACTGCTCGACGAACTTCGTTGCCTTTTAGCTTTTCACCAAATGATGCCAAGTAGTAATCCATGACTTGCGTTTTCGGCAATTTGTTGATGGCGCTATCTTTTTGCGTAGATTTTGCGTCTTCTCCTAAATCAACGCGTACCGCTTCCATCACTTTTTTCGAGTACTTGGTCTCTTGTTTGTTTTGCTGCATTTGTTCCGTTTCTGGCTTAGCGCTTGTCGATGTTTCTTGTGCAAAGACATTACCGGCTGCCCCTGTAAATAAAACGCTTGTTACGATAGTCGATAACATTAATTTTTTAACTTGGATTTTCAACTGGTTTCCTCTTTCTGTTCGTTAAATTTTGTCTTTGATTAGTAGAGTGATCTTACAAAGTTCTTACGCCTCTCACTACTCATCCATATTGTTCGCTTCTTCTGTATCGCGAACGTTTTTTTGCACCGTTACAACAGCAAACAAACTCAAGACAAACGAAATGCCGTAAAAGCCTTTTTCGCTCAGCGTGATACTGCCGGCATTAAACAAACCAATCGCCATAAGTGCGATTGCAGAAATGAGTGCAAACCAGCTAATGCCGTAATACAAATTGGTAACGCGGATTCCTTCGTCGCGGTCTCTTACCGCTTTTTGCAGCGACACAGCAGAATAAAGCCCAAGAATCATGACTGTAATATAATAGCCTTTTTCGTTTAACTCCATTCCCGCATTATATAAACCGATCAAATACGTTGATACCCCGATGAGCAACGCTCCCCAAGATGCACCTTTAAACGCACCAGTCGGTTCTCCGAGCCTACGTTTTTCTACCGTTTTCTTCGCGAATACGTCTTCTTCTCTATCATCTAACATATACATATCCCCTGTCTTATCATATTGCGGATTTCTCTCTTTTTGCACCGCTGTCTCAATTTTACAAAAATATTTTATTACGATTATTCTACCATATATGGGAGAGAGCAGAACGATTGTTTTTGAATACATTATTTGAAAGAGCAATGAGGAACCAGTTAAAAAGCCGCCAAACAGAATAACTTCTGCTAGCGGCTTTTACTTGTTTCATTTTTCAGCTTAAATAGAAGCGTGGAGCGATTCGAAAAAAACTACCTATCCTTACCACTTGGAATCGATACTTGAAATAACGATCCTTGTCCTGAGGCACTTTCCACCCAAATCGTTCCGCCGTGTGCGTCGACAATCCATTTGCCGATTGCTAAACCAAGTCCATGTCCACCTTCTTTTCGCGTCCGTGCTTTATCTGCTCGGTAAAAGCGATTGAAAATATGATCCTGGTCTGCAGCTGCAATGCCAATGCCAGTATCACGTACGGCAAGCAGTAAAGAATCGCTACGCATTTGCAATGTGACAGCGACACTGCCGCCTTCTGGTGTGTAATTAATCGCGTTGTCGAGAAGAATTGATAGCAACTGAACTAGTTTATCGCAATCTGCATATACATTTACTTCGGCAGGTGCTTCTAGTGTTAAATCGATTTTTTTAGCAGTAGCTCTTGCCTTGAAAGATTCTATTAACTGTTCGCTCGCTGGAGTTAAGTTGCACCAGTTACGAATCAGCGCATTGGCATCTGGTGAATCCGCCTGTGCTAGTGTCAACAAATCACTAACCAATACGGTCATTCGACGAACCTCATGTTTTAACCCATCCAAAATACGCCCGGTAAAAGAGTCTTTTTCTTCCCGCTCCATTTCAAGCACTTCTATAGAAGACAAAATAGTACTCAGCGGTGTCCGCAACTCGTGTGATGCGTTCGCCACCAATTCACGTTGCTGGTTGTAACTCCGCTGAACCGGAACGAGTGCCCGTTTTGACATGATATAACTAAGCACAATTCCGATACCAATAAAGAGAACAGCTAGCCCACTAAGTACGATGACGGTCCAACGGAAAATCCGTGTGATATTGGAAATGTCGAGACCGATATACATCGTACCGACAACGTCTCCGTCAACCTTGACCGGACGTGCTAAAGCGAGAACAGTAAAATCAAAATTTTGGAACTCACTAAAGTCAGGATTTTCCGTTGGGATCGTAATAGTCTCTTGTTTAATTTCTGTTTCGTTAGGCGTCCAACTAGAAATAAGGTCCAAATACAATGACTGTAGCTGTTCAATGCCTTCATTAGATACTACAAGCTCGCCATCTGATGTTTGTACGTAATAAAACAATTGATTTTCTGCTAGAAATTGCTGACGCGGTAATCTTCGCGCAGGAGCAGCCGGACCAAAGGTTTCTCTGCGAAGCTCCGTTATTTCTTGTTCGGCAAGCTGTCGGAGTTCCTGCTCTTGTTCAGTAAAAACGACTTGGTACAAGATGAATAACACAATTGCTACAAAGAGGATTAAAAAGACGGAAAAAATGCCGCTGTAAAACAAGGTTAAACGTTTATGCGTTGCACGAAAGACATCTGTCGTTTTTTTAGCCTGCTTTGATCTTTTTTTACGCTTCAATTTTATACCCCACCCCGCGAACCGCTTTGATAAAATCTTCTTTGCTGGTGCGGTTAATTTTCTTCCTTAATAACTTCACCGTAGCATCAATCGTTTTTAAAGACACTTCGGCATCAAGTCCCCATATACGGTCGAGTATCAATTCGCGGGTCAGCACTTGTCCACGATTTACTACAAGCAATTCGAATAACTGAAACTCACGCGGTGTAAGTAAAATTTCTTCTTTTTGATAGTAGAGCGTATGACTTGTTCGATTTAACAACAACTCGCCAAGCATCACCGTTTCTTCTCGTATTGGTGTACGCGTGCGCCGCGTTAGCGCATTGAGCCGCGCCCATAATTCTTCAATTTCAAACGGCTTGACGATATAATCATCCGCTCCGGCATCAAGCCCTTCTACTCGGTCCGGTACAGCCCCTTTGGCCGTCAACATTAATACCGCACCGCTATAACCTGCTTCACGTAAATGCCGACAAACCGAAACGCCATCGCCATTTGGCATCATCCAGTCGAGAATGACAACATCATAAAAAGAGGCTTGTGCATAAGCAATGGCATCTTCACCTTCTGTTACCCAGTCGACGACAGAAGCTCCTTTTTTCTTTAATAAATGAACGATCAGTTCACCAAGGCGTTCATCATCTTCAGCTAATAGCACTTTCATGTGAATACCCCTCTCTCAAAAATCCCTTTTTATCTTTTTTAAAAATAACACACCTTAATGAAAAACAAATGAAAATTCTTTTTCAATTTCACTAAACTTTCACTAACCCTCTTTATAGTAAGCAGTGTAAGGCATCACATCAAAACTTAGGAGGAATCGTAAATGAATAAAAAATTTAGTTTATTAATCGCTTCAAGTGCATTATCAATTGGAGTTGTGGGATCTGCAGTGGGTCCCGTATTTGCATCAGAAACAACAGAGGCTTTAACAGAAAACGCAACTGAACAAAGTGCTACAGCTGTTTCAAAGGATAAAGAAGAGCGCCGTAGTCCTTTTGCCGATTTGGATGACGAAACAAAAGATCAAGCTAAAGCAATCCTAGATGAACTCCAAGACGACGCCATTACAAAAGAAGAAGCTCAAACTCAGCTCCAAGCACTTGGCATTGAACTACCTGAGATGGGCGAACTTCAAGGGAAAGGCAATCGCCACGGCAATCCATTCGCAGATTTAGATGAGGAAACACAAACTCAAGCTAAAGCGATCATGGACGAACTAAAAGATGGCACGTTAACAAAAGAAGAAGCGCAAACTCAGCTCCAAGCACTTGGTATTGAACTACCTGAGATGGGCGAACGTCAAGGGAAAGGTAATCGCCACGGCAATCCATTCGCAGATTTAGATGAGGAAACACAAACTCAGGCTAAAGCGATCATGGACGAACTAAAAGATGGCACGTTAACGAATGAAGAAGCTCAGGCTCAACTTGAAGCACTTGGAATTGAAGCGCCTGAATTGAAAGGAGATCGTTTCGCAGACTTGGATGAAGAAACACGCACACAAGTCGAAGCGATTCTCGATCAAGTTAAAGAAGGTACGTTGACGAAAGAAGAAGCGCAGACTCAGCTTGAAGCATTTGATGTCGAACTTCCTAAACAACGCGGTGGGGCTAAAAAGCACCGTGGAGAACGCGATAATACAGCTGACGAAAATTCTGACGAAGGCTTGTAAAAAATAAGAAAAATCGGTACCTTTGGGTGCCGATTTTTTTATGGAAATATGGTTTGCGATTTTACGTTATGAAAGTATAGCTAGAAAAATCGATTGAATTCTCTTACTGAACTACTTTGCTTAGTAACTCCTTCTCTTCCGAAACATTCTTCAGTCTCTTTAAATTGTTAAAAGCTAACCAAAGATATATAATCCAAGTAGTCTGACAATTAGAAAATGAGGAGGATTAGCGTGAACAAAACGGCTGTAGAAACTTTATTTGTTAATCATTTCGTTGATGGTATTTTGGATCCAGAAAAAGAGATGTTAGGACCTGTGAAAGACGGAGGATATATTATTGCAAATACGGCTCCTGGCTGTTGGGGACCGATGATGACGCCAAGCATCAAAGGCGGACATGAAGTAACAAAACCTGTTTATGTCGAAGGTGCAGAACCGGGTGATGCCATTGCGATTCGAATTCAGGCAATCACCGTAACTTCCCAAGCAACAGCGTCTGGAAACGACCAAATGATAGAAGATCGTGCAGATGGCGATGGTTATGTGGCAGCGAAATGTCCAGAATGCGGAACAAAGAACCCAGAAACCGTTATCAAAGGTATTGGCATCGAAGCCATCCGCTGTGCGAATTGCGGTGCAGATGCCTCTCCCTTTATTTTCACGAATGGCTATACCATGTTCTTTGGTGAAAATGGCGATGTTGGCCTCACTTTGCCACAAGGCGCAGCGGAAACGATTGCAGAAGCTGGCCGATTTTACATGAAGACTCCTGAAGCATCTATTCAAAATCCAGTCGTCACGTTTGCACCGCATGACCTTGTTGGCACGATGGCGCGTATGCGTCCCTTCCTCGGCCAATTAGGCACGACGCCATCACGGCCAACGCCAGATTCCCATAATGCTGGAGATTTTGGTTCGTTCTTGGTCGGCGCCACTCATGACTATAAGAGCACTCAAGAAGAATTGGAAACCCACCGTACGGATGGTCATTTGGATGTTAACCGCGTGCGTGCTGGCGCTATCCTTATTTGCCCAGTTAAAGTCGCAGGTGGTGGCATTTATCTTGGAGATATGCACGCCATGCAAGGGGATGGTGAAATTGCAGGGCATACAACTGACGTTTCAGGAATTACCCACCTTCAAGTTCATGTTCTCAAAGGCTTGAACATTAAAGGACCGATTTTGCTGCCAAATGTCGAGGATTTGCCATATACCGCAAAACCATTCACAGCTGAAGAAAAAAGATCCGCTCAGCAAATTGCGGACAATTGGAACGTTGCCAAAATAGAAGAATCCTATCCCGTTTCCTTTATCGGGTCCGGCCCAAACTTAAATGACGCTACCGATAACGGCTTAAAACGCGCTGCTGACTTTTTCGGCGTGACCATCCCGGAAATCATGAATCGCTCAACGATTACGGGCGCGATTGAAATCGGGCGCCACCCAGGCGTAGTGACGGTAACATTCCTCGCCCCAGAACCGTATTTAACGAAAACTGGCTTACTTGATCTGGTCAAAACTCAATACGGATAATACAAAAAAACCGTCACTCCAGAAAAGGAGTGACGGTTTTTTGATCACTTGTGAACGTTAATTCTCTCTGTAATCTAGTCTGCTTTAGTTATTACTTAATCTTTATTTTTCTACAACTTCACCTTTAAAAGCTGCTTGGTAAATCGTGAAAATGTCTTCTCTCTCTAATGGCATTGGACTTCTTGCTAAAATTCTCTTTTGCTTAATGCCATCATCCGCAAGACTATCCAAAGCATCTTCTTGAATGCCGAATTCTTTTAATGACAATGGAATTCCTACATCGGCCACTAGCTTTTTCAGCTCTTCAATGCATTTTAAAGAAGCTTCTTCTTGAGACAACTGATTCGAACTAAAGCCCATCGCTTCTAAAATATCTTTCATTCTTTTTTCGCAGCTTTGGCGAATATAGCCCATGACGTACGGCAATAGAACAGCATTCGATTCACCATGTGAAATGTGGAATTGCCCGCCTAAAGGATAGGCTAATGCATGAACACCTGCTACGCCCGCATTGAAAAACGATAAGCCGGCCAAATAACTTCCATAGCTCATATCCGTACGCGCTTCTTTATTTTCTCCATCTGCTACAGCCGTTCGGATAGAGCCGCTAATTAAACGGATTGCTTGCAAGGCAAGTGCATCAGTCACCGGGTTCGCATTTTTAGACACATAGGCTTCAATTGCATGCGTTAACGCATCGATCCCAGTAGCAGCTGTTACTTTTGGTGGCAACGATGTCGTTAATGCCGGATCCACTATGGCTACGTCAGGTAATAGATAGTCGTGAGTTACCACATCTTTCGAGGATTCCAATGATAGCACCGAAATATTGGTCACTTCTGATCCTGTTCCAGATGTTGTGGGGATCAATATTTTCGGTATGCCTTTATGAGTTAACGTACGACTCCCTGTTAAGTTCAAGTAGTCAGCAACTTTCCCTTCATGTGTTGCGAGAACTCCGGCCAATTTAGCTAAATCCAGCGCACTTCCTCCGCCTAACCCAATCACCAAATCAAATTTATGTTCTCTCGTGAAAGCGACTAGTTTCTCTCCTACTTCTAATGGAGGCTCCGGAACCACTTCTGTATAAACACTTGTTTTCCACCCTTGTGCTTGAAGCGGCTCAATAATTTTATTGGTCATCCCCAATTCTTCTAGAAGTGGATCTGTCACTATTAAAATATTGCTGGCATTTAAGCGAGTAACCTCACTTACTAGATGCTCTAATGAATCCCAACCAGTATAACTGATCGGAACAAACGTAATTTTGTTTGACACTCTAAACACTCCTTTTCAAATATCTTACGTGTAAAAGGATTTTTTAAGATTGATTCCAAATGACGAGTTTCATCTCAGTCATTTCTTCAATCGTGTACTTCAGTCCTTCTTTACCATTACCACTTTCTTTCACTCCACCATATGGCATTTGATCCACACGGAAAGTTGGAATGTCATTGATGAGTACGCCGCCCACTTGCAGCTTTTTAGATGCATTGAACGCAGTCTTAATATCATTGGTGAAAATAGCAGCTTGTAAGCCGTAATCGGAATTGTTGATTTCACTTATGCCTTGTTCAACCGATTGGATTGGGTTGACGATTACAACAGGCGCAAACACTTCTTGGCACGAAACTTTTGAGTCTGCAGAAACTTGTGTAAGTATAGTTGGTTGGAATACTTCATCTTCAACTTTTCCTCCAATAACTAACTTGGCCCCTTCAGCAACAGCTTCTTGTACCCACGTTTCAGCTCGTTGTTGTTCTTCTTTAGAAATCATAGCTGAAATTTCTGTTGTTGGATCCAGTGGATCTCCAACTTTCAGTTTTGTCGTTGCTTCTTTAAAGCGAGTGAGAAACTCTTCGATTAAGCTCTCCATTATATAAATCCGCTGCAACGAAATGCACACTTGTCCTTGGTTTGAAAAAGATCCGATTACAACCTTTTCAATCACCGTATCCATGTCTACACCTTCGTCAATAATAAGCCCTGAATTTGAACCAAGTTCTAAAGCTACTTTTTTCAATCCAGCTTTGTCTCGAATGCCTTTACCCACAGCCGGGCTCCCTGTAAAAGTAACCATCTTCACTTTTTCACTTTCAACTAAAACGTCGCCAACCGCTTTCCCACTGCCCGTCACCAAATTAAAAGCACCTTTTGGTAAATCTGTTTGGTCCAATAACTCTGCCAGTAAAAAAGCAGATAACGGTGTTTGAGAAGCTGGTTTTAAAACCATCGTATTTCCTGAGGCAATAGCCGGTCCAATTTTATGCGCAACTAAATTTTGTGGAAAGTTAAAAGGTGTTATAGCAGCGACAACGCCTACCGGTTCGCGCAGCGTATAGGCTAAGCGATTGCTTCCGCCTTTTGCTGCATCCATCGGAACCATTTCGCCAGTTAAGCGCTTTGCTTCTTCTGCTGCGAATTTATACGTTTCAATCGTACGATCCACTTCGCCTAATGCATATTTTAGTGGCTTTGAGGATTCTAATGAAATAAGTTTTGCCGCTCTTTCTCTATGCTCAATAAATAGTAAAACCAATTGTTCAAGAATTTCTGCCCGTTGATACGCCGTTAAATTTGCCATTTCTTCACTAGCGTTTGCAGCAGCATCAATAGCATGTTCTACATCTTCTTTTGACGCTTTTGGAATGTCTCCAATTTTTTCATTTGAATATGGTGAAAACAACTCAACATAGTCAGTGGTCTCTACCCATTGCTTATCAATATATAGATTCTTTTTCATGCGGTACATCCTTTCTTTTATAAAACAGAAGTTTCTTCTTTAACTTGTGAAGGTAAATCTTTCGTAAACGTTTTGTCTGTCTCATTCTTAAAGAAGTCTTTACCGTAGATTAATAAGCACAAGACGATTCCTATCGCAAAGGCCCAAGCTGCTCCTTTGATGACCAAAACCGCTCCGATAATCCCTGCGATCCCTAAGTCACTTTGGCTTCTTGCTTCTAAAATACCAACTTTCACACTGACATACCCTTGAATAAGAAGCGTTAAAGCAAGTGCTACACCTAGAATCGGTTGAACTAAACTAACAATCGGTAATAAGAGTAACCCGGTATTAGTTCCCCAACGGAATGAACCAGCACCACCAATAAAGGAATCCATCGCTTTTCTTCCGTCTTTAAATCGTTGAACAAGTACCACTTGCATAGCAGCCCATAACGGACCTGCCATTGTAACATCGGGTCCAAGGATACTCATTGCAGAGTTTCTTGTTCCAAAAATCAAATGCGCACGATTCGCATTGTAATCAATTTTTTCGTCTTCACGAGATAAATCTGCTTCTTTTACTAAAGCTTTTGTTTGCAATACGTCACCAAACAATACGATATACGCTGCAAAAACAGTTGGAATACCTGTTATAAACAGCATTAATGGTGGGAAGCCTAAACCGAAAACGGTGTAACCTGTCCATAAACCGATGAAATCGGGAGAACTAATTCCCCATTCAATGGCTGGCCAAGCAGCTTCACCAAACAGTGGTGCAATAACAATTGCGATAATAATGATTGGGAAAATGCCGAGCTTGCCGATTGTTCCCCAGAAATTATTCGTCAATTTAAGCTTGGTAAAATGTTTAGAGAAAAGTAAATAAAAACCGATTCCTACTGCAATCGAAATCGTCCATGGGTACGTTTCAAAACGACCACCTACTTCGAAAATAGAAGCAACTGCCGCAAAACCTGCGCCTAATATAATGCCTGATCTAATCGCAGATGGAATACTTGATACTACTTTTGAAGCTAATCCTGTAGATCCTAAGAAAATGGCAAACAACCCTAAGGTTAATTGAAATGCGATTAAAGCATGTACCCTTTCTGGACCTTCTGGAAATTGAAGACAGTACAGCATAATGAGTGGAATGGCTGGTGTAATCCATCCTGGAATAGTTGGATCACCTAGAAGATGATGCAATAAATAAAAGACGCCATTTAACATAACAATCGCTAAAGCAACTTCAAATGACATTCCAAGTAATTCTATTAATAACGGAATGGCTGCTAAATCTACCGCACACATCAATAACCCTTGAACATAATCTGGCCATTCGAACCGGTAATGAATAAACGGCAAACGAATTTTAAAAGGACCAGCTGGAATATACGGCGATTCTTCACCAAACTTTCGATTTTTCCATTTCATAACATATCCCCTATCTCTTTGTTAGTATCGTTATTTACAAATCCCCTTAATCCCCTGCAGAAAATGGAAGCGTAACCATTTATGATTAAAAAAATGGTTACGTAACCATTTAACTTAAAAAAGAATTCATACCTCCTTTTTCTTTTTAATTATTGTCTTTCTTTCAAATAGTCTAACAGCTTCTGTTATTTGAACACAAGGTTTATTTTTTTGTTGGATCATCTTAATAAGCTTTTCAATCGCAATTCTACCTAGATCAATTGGTGAAGAAATACCGACAGTCGTTAAATTAATCGAAGCATGTTGCCCAATTTTCACGTTATCAATTCCAATAATGCTAATGTCTTCAGGTACTTTATAACCTGCTGAAATATAAAAATCCATCATTTGTATGGCAATCGCATCTGTCGCCGCGCAAATTGCAGTGGGCTTTTCTGAAAGCTCTTCTAACTTCAAGAAAGTTTGATACAAATTTTCTTTACTTGTATTTCCGATGAATATTTTTTCTGGATTTATTGCCGCATTATTTTTTTGAAATGCTTTTAAAAACCCATCATAACGGCCTTTAAAAGTGCTCATTTCTGTCGGACCACCTATCCAGCAAACTTCTCTATGATTAAGTGAAAATAAATAATCCGTCGCCAAAAAGCCTGCTTGTTCGTTATCCATCTCTACGAAATTTTTATTGCTTTCGTGTTTTCTGTTGTACAAAATAAACGGAATTCCTGATTTCTCTAACTTCGCAAAAACTGGATCTTCCAATAACACCGATGACAAAATGATGCCATCCACTTTTTTTTCAAAAATAGAGTTATAAATCTCCTCTATATTTTCATCATTGGAGAAATGGACGTTTATTTTAAATCCATTTTCATTTGCATAATTAACAATGGATGTGGTCGTTTCAACAAAAAAAGGATTGTACAAAGGCCCTGAAATAAGCGCGATGGTATCGCTCTTTTTTTGTACAAGAGACCGCGCATTGCCATCTGGTATATAATTCAATTCATCAATTGCGGCCATTACTTTTCTATATGTCGGCTCTTTTACTAAATTAGGTGTATTTACCACGCGTGACACTGTCGTTTGTGAAACACCCGCATACTTTGCCACATCTTTTGACGATACCATTTAGACTCTCCGACCTTTCTCTACAAATTCTACCTAACTTTTACTTTATATGTATTACTTAAAGCTAGTTGATTTCCAAGAGATTTTCAACTTAAATCGAATTTTCTTTTTCTCGTTTATATTTTATAAATAATAATAATAATAGTTGTGCCTTTACTCAAGATAAAAAAATGCAGCACTTTGCGATAGATCATCACAAAGTGCTGCATGTAGTAATTATGAAATTTCATGTGCTGCTAGACAGTCTTTAACTTAAAGACCTCTCGCCGTGCTACCAAGTCCGCCGTGTTTGTCCGGTATTCTTGGTAATGCTGAGAAGCAACATGACTTTCTAACGCCTCTTGGTCTTTCCACGTTTCGTGAAGGACAAAGGTGTCATCTTCAATCGATTGATGGAGAACATAGTTTACACAACCCGCTTCTGCTCGGGAAGCTTCGAGAACTTTGTTCAATTCCGTCAATAATTGATGTTCCATGTTTTCTTTTGGCTCTAGAATCGCAGTAATGACGATTGATTCCATCATTTAGTTGTCCTTGTTGTTTCTTTTATCTAACGCTTTAACCAATTCGTCTGCTAATTCTTCAGCAGAAAACGGGTCACGCCCAGTTACCAGTTGCTCATTGCCCCATACCACTTTATTTTCAGCGCTATAATTAGCTACTTCGTTCATTTTTCCTTCTAAGCTGAATGGCAGAATAGCAGGAAGGCCTTCAGGTTCAACCGCTTCTGGATAGCCCGTTACGTCTAAGCCATCAATGATGCTCTTGCCATCTGGACGCATCGTCCAAATTAGTGGAGCCGGTCCGTGGCAGACAGCTGAAACGATGTTTCCGTTGTCGTAAACCGTATTGATAATGTTACGCAGCTCTTCACTTTCAGCCAAGTCATACATAGCGCCGTGGCCTCCAACGATGAATACTACGTCGTACTCTTTTGCATTAACATCCGAAAGAGCTGTTGTGTTGTCTGCTAATCCTGATTCATACAGTTTTTTGTATTTGCCTTCAGGATCATAATCTTCGCTGATGCTGACTTTATCAAGTGTTGGTTTGCCGCCTAGTGGTGAAGCTAGATCCATTTGATGTCCTGCTTTTTCTAAAATCTCCATCGGTGCAAATAACTCTTCGGCCCACCAGCCAGTTTCATAATTATTTTCTGTATCTTTGTGTCCACTTGATAATACTGCTAATACTTTTGCCATGTTCTGTTTCCTCCTCTGATTGATAAATCATCCTAATATTAGTTGTTCCCGAATGTTTTTGCATTTAAACAAACTGACTAGAGGGACAACTTATTTATATCAATCGTTTTGGAATAAAATAAAAACCGCTTAGAGGAGTAGTAATTCCTTTGAGCGGTGATATAGATGGTTTGGTTTACACCTTATATTGGTTGTATTTATGTGTCTTTAATAATCGTCGTCGAAACCTAGAAAAATGAAAATCATAAATTCATTTAGCTTTTTTGCATCTCATTTCACATTTCAACTTCATAATTGATAGATCCATCTTCGAGTTGATTATAAGAAATGTCTTCACTGTCTAAAAGTTCTCGCAATGCATTATTTTTTATTTCTAAAAGTGCATTTTGCCGCTCAATAATTCCGGTAAGCTCAGCATATTTTACATTTGATTCTTCTGTTTTCAGCACGTTTGTTAGTTGATAAGCTAATTTAAATTGTTCATCAAGATATGAAGTGTATTGTAAAAACCTAGCATCTTCTGTTTTCATACTCTTTTGCAATTGAAACAGATTCTTTTGTGCCTCTTCAATATGGAACGGCGTTAAGGTTTTTGCATTATATTGATTCACCAGCGCTACTGCTTCAGTAGTTAAGTTCATTTCAATCTCTGTACTCGCTTGAATAAATTCGTGAACTTCTACCTGATTTGCTGACATTAGATTGGGTAATCCATTTCCCGGCCATACCCAAGTAGACAGTGCGAACACATTCCACAAAAGCACGATTAGGCTAATTCCACCTCCAATTTGTAGAAATGGTTTTTTAAATCGCTTTTTTGGCTTTTCACTTGTAAAACGCTGATCCCTATAGCTATAAACATCTTTTTTACGAGCATCTCCCCGTTCCAATTCTTTCATGTGTTTACGAAATTGCTTTTGTCGATTGTTTAGCATCTGATTCTCCCACTCTTTTAGATAGGTAAATTATATCAAATAAATCCCTTAATTATGATAAATTAACTAAAGATTTTTAAGTATCTCCTTTTATTCAGATGACTAAAATCTCTAATAGAATAAAAAAATTACCGAAGATTGACCATAACTCACTCACACAAATAGGCGTTTGCCTTTATCGACATTCCAATTTATGCCACAATGGAGAAAGACACTTTAAGGAGGAACTATGACATGGCAGATTTAAATGCAATGATGGCCTGGACGTTTACGCAAGAAATTGACGTACCAGATTCAGTGAGCGACTTATTGATTGCTGGAGAAAAAGCACAAATCGCATACAAGACGATTCGCGACACAGCGGTAGTAACGAATAAACGGATTATTATTTCCGACAAACAAGGGATAACGGGAAAAAAAGTCGAGGTTTACACGATTCCATTCAAATCGATTATTATGTATTCTTCCGAAAATGGCGGTACATTCGATCTAAACACCGAACTCGAACTTTGGACAACGGCCGGAAAATTTAAATTGAACTTGAACAAGAAAGTGGATATTCGCAAACTAGACAAAGTTATTGCAGAAGCAATTTTATAGTACATTCAAAAGGCGTTGGAATGATTCTCTTCCAACGCCTTTTTTTCTTTCGATAACCGACAGGTATTTCCCCATCACTATTTACTTCTAGCATAAAACCACAACTAAATAGCCCCCCTGCTTTTACCTAAAAAAATGCAAAACCCATACTAGCGAAGGCGCGCAAACGGGGTGGGCGAAGCTAGAAGACAGGTGTTTTTCCTGGCTTCTGGCGGGAGCCATCCCCAAAGCGTCCGAAGCGTTTTTCACAACAAAAAACTGCTCCAGCCTTGTTAAACACAACTAACAAGGGTAGAGCAGTTTAAGCTGATGGAATGATTCTATTCCACCACGTTTTTTTCTTTTGATAATCAACACGTAATTCGTCATCGCTTTTTCCTTTTAGCATAAAACCATAACTAAATAGAAACAAAGCCCCTGCTACTTCCTAAAAGAATAAAAACCTCACACCAGCGAAGGCGCGTCAACGGGCGAGGCGGAGCCATGCCCAAAGCGTCCAGAGCGATTCTTTTACAACAAAAAACTGCATCACCATTGTTAGACACAACTAACAATGGTGATGCAGTTTTTATTGATGAATAATTTCTTAATTTACATCCGCAAGCTAATACCAGGTCCGATTGGAAGCCCCGTCAATGCGAAGATGATCATCATGATAACCCACACGCCGAAGAAAATCAGGCTGTATGGCAACATCAACGAAATCAATGTACCAAGTCCTGCTTTTTTATCGTATTCGCGCATAAAGGCGAGAACAATCAAAATATACGGATTTAGTGGTGTGATAATATTCGTTGAAGAATCCGCAATACGGAACGCCAATTGAACAAATGCTGGATGATAATCGAGCAGCATGAACATCGGGATAAAGATCGGCGCCATCAACGCCCATTGCGCAGAACCACTAAAAATCAGGAGATTCAATACTGCAGCAAGAATACTGAAAGCGACCATGACCGGCAAGCCTGTCATATTAATACTTGTCAGGAATTCTGCACTGTTAACAGCCAACCAAATGCCTAAATTACTCCAATTGAAGTAACTAATAAACTGGGCTGCCGCAAAAATAAGTACGATATAGCCTGACATGTCTTTGATGGCATCCCCCATATAAGCAGGAACATCTTTAGATTCCGTAATTTTCTTCACTGTGACGCCGTAAGCGACAGCAACCGTGATAAAGAAGAAAAGAATAATCGGCACAATGCCGGATAAGAACGGTGAAGGAATGATGCCGCCTTCTTCATTTCGAACAGGAGAACCTGGGAAAAACACTAATAATGCGATCAAACCAATATAGATAGCTGCCGCGATTAAGGCATTTAACAACCCTTTGTTTTCTTGCTTTGTCACGGGTTCGAACGATTTATCCATTCTACCTGTATACTGGCCGAGGCGCGGTTCGATCAATCTCTCTGTGATGATTGCCCCAACAATTGCCATGATAATAACGGAAGCGCTCATAAAATACCAGTTATCAACTGGCGTTACAACAAACGTCTCATCAATCGTTCGTGCAGCTTCCGTCGAAATCCCGGATAGCAATGCATCTGTTCCCGTGATCAACATGTTCGCTGTAAATCCAGCGCCTGTTCCAGCAAATCCAGCTGCAAGACCTGCAAGCGGATGTCTGCCTACCGAGACAAAGACCATCGCAGCAAGCGGGGGAACTAAGATAAATGCGGCATCCGATGCCAAGTTACCCATAATCCCTGTAAAGATCACCGCGTATGTAATCAATGATTTTGGTGCATTCAAGATGGATTTCTTAATAGCTGTTTCCATTAATCCAACACGTTCAGCCAAACCAATACCGAGCATCATGACAAGCACAAGACCAAGTGGTGCAAAGCCAGTAAAGTTATTGATGGTTTCTGCCAGAATATAGCGAATTCCTTCTCCTGAGACGATGCTTCGTATCGCCATTTCTTCACCGGTTCCTGGGTGGATGACGGTCGTACCAAGCGAACTAACTAACCATGAGAGTAAAACAACAAACACTGCTAAGTATACAAAGATAAAGAATGGATCGGGTAAGCGGTTACCCCACTTTTCAATAAAGTTCAAAAACCCTTTTTTGCCTTGTTCTTCTATCGGTGATGTCATTCCCATTCCTCCTCTTTTAGTTCTCTGAGCCAAACAGTAAGCGGTATAATTTCCGCGGACGCCCTCTTCGGCCAGATTCTTCTCCCGAAACTTCTGCTACGCCAACACTTTCAAGTTCTGTCAAAATTCTGCGCGCATTGCGTTCGGTGCTGTTCATCCATTGCGATAATTCCAGTGCCGTGATTTCTTCTTTTGCATAATGGTGAGACAGCGATTCGATACGTGCGACCACGGTTTGGCTAATCGCTGCGTCTTTTAGCGCTTCCTGCCATTTTGCTTCACTGCTGCGACGGCTATAGTGAAGCTCATTTCCTAGTGAATTGATCTCTGTCACTTTTCCACCTTCGTCAATATTGATGACAACACCGTTCTCTTTTTCTCGGGTATAGTCTAATGCCAACCTGACGTTTTGTTCGGAGTCTGTGACTGTTCTGCCGTATCCCACACCAATGCGGACGTGCATATTGCTGTTGGCAAAGATTTCTTCTTGTAACTCTTTCAAGTGGTGGAACTTGCCATATAGCTCTAATTCACCTCGCGTGGTATAGATGAAATAAATCCCATTCCCCATACTCACTTTTGAGCCTTTTACTTCTTCGGCAAAATCGATGAGCACGCGATTGGTTGCGAGTTCCTGCCGTTCAATTTTGAAAGGTGTCTTGCGTTGTTGAGCTTGGCTCGGGTACATGATTTCGATGCCAATCATCGCCAATTGCTTCATCCGGTAAAGATCCGACAAGCTCCTTTCTTTAATAACTGAAATTGCTCGATGCGCTGCCAGTTCCGATACGCTGATCCGATAAACCGGCACGCCTCTTTTCTTTAAGTCATTATAAGTGGCATTAAGACAAGTTAGAGCTGCCTGTATTTCACCTGAACGATAAAGTGCCTCGTGATAATCGACCAACTCTTCTGCTGGAATATAGCCAAGTTCCGGAGCGGTATGAATTTTCATTTTTTCCAAATCGAAGTCTTTCAGCATTTTTAATACTTCTCTGCGTGGAACCGAATCGACGCTAATGCTGGACAATACCACGCCTTCTTGCATAATCGCGTCTAGCATTGTCCCAAGTAGACTCGACCCGTGCAGCAAAATATAATCCGCGTGGTCGGCATCGATCAACTGTTCTTTTAATGCGAAATGATAAGGCGCAGGACCTGAAAAAAGCCAATGCCCAATACGTGCTGAATTTTCATTAATAATCTCTTTTGTTTCTTCGGTCTGCTCGTAAATGAACGGAATCAGTTCGATGCCGTCTAAACTGCCGGCCGCTTTCATCGTTTCATTGACCGAGTCTTTTGGCCCGATTAACCCAACTTTAACGATTTCTGTCATATCGTCGTTGCCTCCATCATATACCGGGCTAAAAGCTCCGAGCCCATCTTCAAATCTTCAGCTGTTGCATATTCATCTGGATGATGACTCAAGCCGTCTTTGCAAGGGATAAACAGCAATCCGCTTGGCCATACTTGCGCCATGTTCATCACGTCATGTCCTGCACCGCTATCCATATGGTGTGACAAATAAGCTTCTTGGTTACCCGCATCAACTAACTGCCGGGCTACCTTTTCATCAAGCAAAACAGATGGATTATCGACTAATACTTCAATAGAGATAGCTACGCCCGTCGCTTGTTCAATACGGTTTGCTTCACTTCGAATCGCGTCTGCCATTTTCTTTTTCAAAAGATCATCGACGCTGCGGATATCCACTCCGGCAATAACGGTTTGCGGAATCACATTCATCGAGTTTGGAGAAGACGTCAATGTACTGACTGTCGCCACTAGCGGTTTCTCGTACACATCATTGAGTTGAAGTGCAGTATCTTGAACAAATGAAATAAAAGGAGCGGCTGCCGCTAAAGCGTCTTGTCTTCGGTCCATCGGCGTCGTACCCGTATGTCCTGCTTTGCCATTAAACGTAACGGCTAAGCGAATCGGACAAGCCACACCTTTAACGATTCCATAATTTTTTTCATGCTCGTTTATATGCATGCCTTGTTCGATATGCAGTTCGACAAAGCTTTTTAGTTCCTCTTTTGAACGTTTTGCTTTAGCCAACTCTTCCCAGTCAAAGCCTTGACTTTTAACAGCTTCCGCAAGTGTCGTGCCGTGTTGATCGACAAGTGTTCCAATAGAAAGATCCAACAATCCGCTCATCGCTTTACTGCCAATTGTCGATACGCCGAATCGCGAAGATTCCTCCGAACGGAAACAAATCACTTCGATCGGCCGCTTTGGTTTATAATCGGCTTCTTTCAGCAATTTAACTGCACCGAGGCCACATACAACGCCCGCTCCTCCGTCAAATGCACCACCGTTTGGCACCGTATCCAGATGAGACCCGGTCGCTACAGCCGCACTTTCGCCGCCTGGAACTTCCCACCGCGCGATGATATTTCCTGCCGCGTCTATTTTTACAGCCAAGCCTAGCTCTTTCGCGATGTCTTTAAAAACTTCCATGGCGCTTGTTTCTTCCGATGTATAGCCTTCTCGCGTAAATCCTTCTGATCTAACCAATGCATTAGTCATATTCATCCGCTGTAAATGTTCAATTAGCCAGCTAAGCACGTAACCCGTCCTCCTTTAGCAAATAATCCGTTGTACGTATTATCGTTTCCAATCCAGCCAGCAACGCCTGTTCCTCATAATCGAAACAAGGATGATGATGACCGGCAGGTAACGGACTTGCAAAAATCATAAATGTCGCTTTCCCACCTTGTTCGCGGACGCGCTCGATCATATACGTAACATCTTCTGAAGCTCCTACTTCCAGATGCGGAACAATCTTCAAGCTTGTTGACGATGCACATGCTCGTTCTACGACTTTCGCGAAATCATGATCCGCAGCTGTCGAAACCGATCTTCCCATGTGTTCAAGTTCTAGCTCGACATCATATAATGCAGCACTTGCCTGTAAAATACGCGTTGCATTTTCTTGCATGTAAGCATCCAAATTATTGGTCTCACCGCGCGTCTCGATTTCCATCAACGCTTTGTCTGCGATAACATTGCGTCCGGCTCCTGCGTGCAACGTGCCAACATTGATACGTGTGATTCCGTCTTTATGGTTTGCAATGCTATGTAGATGCAATGCAGCAGATGCGGCAGCGAGCAAGGCGTTGCGACCTTCATTGGGCTCTAATCCGGAATGCGCCGACTTGCCGATGAATTTTGCATTGATTTTGGAACTGGCCAAAAATTTTGACGTGGTCGCAGCGACTGTTCCCGACGGTAAATTATGAATACCGACATGACCGCTCATAAAATAATCAATGTGATCAAGCCACCCTTTATCAACAATCGCTTTTGCACCGCGGCCACCTTCTTCTGCAGGTTGGAACAAAATTGTGTACTTGCCGCTTAAGCTGTCTTTTTTCTTCGACAAATAATTCGCGAGTCCAAGTCCAATTGCCGCGTGACCATCGTGACCGCAAGCATGCATCATTCCCGCAATTTGAGAACGAAACTCTTGTTGTGCTGGCACATGGTCAACACAACCTGCTTCTTCTATTGGCAATGCGTCTATATCAAAACGATAAGCAAAGTTCGGTCCCGGTCGTCCTGTATCGAGTACAGCTGCAAATCCAGTATGTCCGCCTTTCATCTTTTCAAGAAACTCAGCTGGCACGCCTTTTTGGAGCGCTCGCTGTTCATTTTCTGCGAGCATTGGATCACACGGTACACCCATGCGTTCTTCGCTCGTTAAAAAGTCCGTTCCATAAAAAAGGGAAAATCCTTTTCCTGCTAATTGTTCGCTCAACTCATAAGTGGTTACATATTCCGCAAAGCCGATTTCAGGATACTGATGTCGCTTGCGTCGTTGTTCAATCACGTACGGCTCAATCTCTTCCATGAATTGTTCAATGGAATTTGCCATTTCTGTTCCTCCTATTTGTTCAATTCGGCTAGCACATCAAGCGCTGCTTGGGCCATCAACTCTGTCCCAATCGACAAAGCTTGTTCATCGATCATAAAGCCAGGGTCGTGGAGCGGTTTTTGATGTTCTCCGACCGAAGTGCCTAACCAGTAATAAACCCCTTCATACTTTTTCAAGAAACGGCCAAAATCTTCTCCAGCCATACTGCCGATCACTTCTGGTGTACCGACATCACCTAATTGATGTTTTGCCGATTTCCGAACTACTTCAGCCCAACGTTTTGTATTAATCGTTGCTGGGTAACCATCCGAATAGTCGATTTCACACGAACCGCCCATCATTTCCGCAGCTCCTTGAACCACTTCATGGAAACGTTTTTTCAAAAGTTTCTTGGTGTCGTCTGAAAGAGAGCGAATCGTTCCTTCGAGCACTACCGTGTCCGCTACCACATTGTAACGATAGCCTCCTGTGATTTTTCCAATCGTGATCACGCCTGAATCCATCGGGTTCGCGTTCCGGCTAACAATCGTTTGGATGGCAGACATGACTTGGTTGGCGATAATAATCGCATCGACGGTTTGATGAGGCATCGATGCGTGTCCCCCTGCTCCATAGATTGTCACTTGGAAACGGTCAGAGTTGCCCATGATGGCTCCGTCTATAACACCAACTTGCCCAGCCGGTAGACCTGGCCAAACATGTTGCGCGATTAAAACATCCGGTTGATACGTATCAAAAACACCATCTGCCATCATTTGCTCCGAACCACCTGTTGGTGCATTTTCTTCAGCCGGCTGAAAAATTAATAACACAGTTCCAGCAATATCGGCTTTCTGGTCTTGCAGTAATTTGCCGACTCCGAGCAACATGGCCGTATGCGCATCATGCCCACATGCATGCATTTTGCCATCGACTTTAGACTTGAACGGCACATCTGCTTTTTCTAAAATCGGTAAGGCATCGATATCGGCACGCAATCCAACCGTTTTTCCTGGCTTGCCGCCTTGGATCACACCGAGGACACCTGTTTTTGCATATCCAGTGGAATATGAGATGCCGTATTCATCAAGTTTCGCTTGTATTTTTCGAGAAGTTTCTGTTTCTTCGCCACTCAATTCAGGGTTCTCATGAAGATCCCGTCTAAATGCGCGAATCTCTTCGAACAACTCTTGTGTTTGCTTTTTCAACACTGTCACCTGCTTTTCTATTTAAGGAAATAGACCTTAATCATTCCGTTAATAAAGAGTGTACACTATTTCACCAATAAAGCGCTACTTTAATTTTGATTGTTCTGAATATAAATTCAATAAAAAAGCAGCTCCGCTGTTACGCGGAGCTACTTTTGGTGGTGTGAAAAATTTTTTTGGGTATTGAGTTTTAAGATTATGCTAATTTCGCATATGCACTATGAAACCAATTTACTTCACGTTATCAGTTGCTCTTTGAACTAACACTTTCGAAATAATCTTCCCAAGATTGATGGGCTCTCCCTGTAGCATCAGCGTAATGGCTTGGGTTATTCGACTTGCCGTCTTTAATGCCTTGATAGATTCCGGTTACGACTGTGCCGATAAATTCACCCAACTCAGCGATTCGTTCTTCTTTAAATTTCTCTACACTGATGGCTGTATAAGTTAAATGTGTATCGAACGCATTGCCCAAGTAGTCCGCTAACTCGTACTGCGTAATGGCTTCACCGTGAAGGTTGTATATTTTCGAATTATGCTGATCTTCTACCAGCATTTTTGCGTAAGCATAAGCCAGTTCCGTTCTTGTCGTGTAGCCACATTTGCTATCGCCTGCGCAATTTCGAATGCCGCCTTCTTGGATATAAGAGTCAATGTATTCTACATCGGGCTCGATATAAATTCCATTACGTCCAATCACCCAGTCTAGTCCGCTATCGATTACATCTTGTTCAGTTTGTCGATTACTTTGAACAATCGGCGAAAAGGCTGTCCCTTCTTCTGCTCCTTGTATGCTGGTGTAGACAATTTTCTTTACTCCGCTGTTTTTAGCCGCTTTAATAACATTGCGATGTTGGGGTATACGTTTGTCAGGTGCATCCATACCGGAAACGAGTAACAATACATCTATTCCTTCAAGTGATTTCTCTAATGCTTGTTGATCCTCGTAATCGCCTGGTCGCACTTCAATACCTAAATGTGCTGCTTTTTCAGGTGTTCTCGCTAGTCCAATCACTTCATCTTTTGACAGCAAAGATACAGTTGCTTCTACTATTGCTTCACCCAATTTACCATTTGCGGCCGTTACTGCTATTTTCATCCACTCGTCCTCCTCTATATCTCTTCTCACTTATACTTCTTCGCTCATTAGTTTCATCCCAAGTATAAACTATTTTGAATGGATGTTTTATCAGAGGCTCTTTTCACTTTTTCAAGCGATAAAGAGAAAATTGATTGCTAGTTAAGTGAACAAGATACGCATAGCAAGTATAAAATGTGTTGCTGTACATAAGAAATTGGATGATATACTGGACCATAGGAGAAAAATTACAGAAAGGAGCTGATGGATAAAAAATGCGTTCTTTTCACTTTAATGGCAGCCGAATTTTCAAAACCGGGATCGCCATCTTTTTAACAGCCATTATTTGTGAATGGTTTGGTTGGCCACCTGTTTTTGCGGTAATCACCGCAATTGTAACGATTGAACCCACAGTTAGCGACTCGATTAAAAAGGGACTCGTTCGGTTCCCAGCATCCGCGATTGGCTCTGCATTCGCTGTCCTCTTTATTACATTCTTTGGGAATTCCCCGATTACCTATACTCTCGCTGCAGTTGCAACGATTTTAGCTTGTTATAAACTTAATCTGCATGCTGGTTTACTCGTTGCCACATTAACATCTGTCGCGATGGTCGAAGTAATCCATGAACATATTTTGGTCTCATTCTTTATTCGTTTAGGGACAACTACCATTGGATTGCTAGTGTCCACCGCTGTAAATATGCTGGTATTCCCGCCTAACTACCGGAAAGATATTTTGAGAAGTATTCAAAGCATTGGGGAACGAGCCGGTAATATGTTGGAACAGACATTTCAGACCATCCTTTTTGACAGTGACGCGAACCGTCAAAAAGAGCAGTTGATTGTAAAAGAACTTGTTACGGAAATTAGAAAGACCGAGAAACTAATCCATTTCCAGCGTGACGAATCCAGTTTGTATCCGTGGGTTCGCGAGCGAGAAGCCGAACTTCAAATGGCGGAAAAGCAATTGCTCTTCTTACATAACTTAGAATTTCATTTAGATACTTTACTTTATATCCCGCTGCATAAGCTGATGTGGACAACCGCTGAGCGAGAAGTTATTATGCATGCCGTAACTGAACTGGCGAACGACTTGAAACACTCAATCGACTACGATCACGAAAAGCATCAATGCCAATTAAAAAATATTACTGATCTGTTTTGGGACAACAGCAAAGGCATCACAGCAAGCGACGCCATGCGCCCTACTGAATTCCCACCCGAATTCACCATTCTTTATGAGCTGATCACGATTTATGATTTAGTAGATAAGTTTTTTGATCCGGGGAGTGTGAAAGTCGCGCAGGAGGCGAAGAAATAATTGCAAGATTGCCCTCTATGTCGCAAACACTTATAACTTTTTATTTTACAGATAAACAGGTTAAAGCCATCTTATTAAGCGAAATAAATAGGAGCAGCGCCAGGGAATAACTGGCACTGCTCCTTTCTAGTTTATCTTTTCCGCTCTATCCACCATTTACTTTTTGGCGTTATTTTTAACAAGCACTTTCAAACCTTGGCCCATATCGGAAGCCAGTACGTAATTGCGATCCACGAATACACCCCAGACATTTGCCTTGTCAGGCGTATATTGGCCGATTTGTTTCGGGTTGGCTGGATCGGTGATATCCACTGTATAAACTCCGCCCGCATAATGGCTCAAGTAAAGCGTATTGCCATGCACTTTCGGATCGTGCACCGTATTGTTAAACGTCGGACCATCTTCAACTTTTTCGGTCAGGTCTGTTTTGAATTCACTCAATAAAACAGGATTCGCTTTATCTTTGATATCAAAGATTCGCGTATAGCCATAGGATTCCTCGTATCCCGGGCGCACAGGCGAAGAGACTTCCCGAGTTTCAATCAGCACATTGCCGCCTTTGGCCAAAGCTGCTGAATGGGCTGAACCTTGCTGATTGGATGCATAATCCGTGCTGCTCAAATAGACCGGGTTTTCCGGGTCTGTAATATCAAAGATGATGGTGCCGAGGTCCCACATGGAGACATAAGCGTATTGCGCATTATTGTCGGTGATAACACTGTGATTGAACACAGGACGAGTTTTGCCATCCGGCGAGTTCCAGTGATAGCCATTAAAGTCGGCTGGTACTTCATCTAGAATCCGTGGATCGAATTCCCACAGTGTTTCCGGTTCTGCCGGATTGGAAACATCGACAATCGTAAAGTCTTTGTATTCGCCTTGACTGTAATAATCAGCGTATGGATTGGAAGCCAGCACAAGAGCTTTGTTTCCTTGCATTGTCAAAGTAAGTTCATGGGTACCGCGCGTGTTTTCGTAGGTTTCCCAGTAGCCAAGCTTTTTAGGATTGGTTGGATCGGTCACATCATATAGTAAGAATCCGCCGGACGTATCTTTCGCATTGCGGTTCAGCTGCTGGACACTCACGACAGCCAGGTCGCCTTTAAAGTCGGGAGTGTTAATACTTTTAACAATGACTTTTTCCTGCCACGTATTTTCTACGTCGTCGTTTGCAAAGACCGCAACTTCCACCGGATTGGCAGGGTTTTTCAAATCAAAAACTCGGACGCCACCGTTGCCCCCATTGGCTGTATGCGTGCCGACGTAGGCATAGCCTTTATGGGCGAAAACATCAGCTGTATTGTTCTGCACACCATCAATCTCTTTTAACTGAGCTGCGCCAGCTTCCCTCAGGAATGAAAGATTTTTAGATCCTTCCACCTTCGCTTCGCTTAGATTTGCAATTTCTTCATTGGAAAATACCCCCTGCTCTCCTTTTGACACACCTGAACTATCAATTTCATCGTGCGCAAAAACAGTAGGAACCACTGATAGTGCCAGTACTGAAGCAAGCATTACATGGGCAAACGACTTTTTAATCACCAATATATTTCCTCCTTTTGGAAAATTAATCTTATTTCTATTTTATTCTATTAAATGGAAATCATTAAAACAACTACGGAATACGAAATAATTTGAATATTTTAAAAAATAAATCAAATGATACAGCCTCTATGAGGACTACTGAACTACCATATGTTTTTTGCATTGGTCCATTGGTTGGCATATATATTGTATTTCACAGGAACGGCAAAATTCAGGAAACACTTTCAGATGCACAGACTAGCGAGTTAGGTGAACTAGAAGATTCTATTTACATAAAAAAAGACGCATATTTAAATGCGACTTTTTCATATAGATAACTACTCCATATTAGCTTTTCTTCACGCTATAAACCTTCCTACTCGGCAGCTCCAAGCAATTCAATTGCCCGCCGTAAACCGCGCCCCCGTCAATTCCGATAATGCGATTGTCACCGAAATAAACATCGTAATTTTCTGACCCTCGAAGTACAAACGTTGGCGTATGGCCAAAGATCACCGTCTTATTTCCTGAATACCCTTGGTGAAATTCCTGGCGAATCCATAGTAAGAGATAAGGGTCCGTCTCGTGAGGCGGGACCCCCGGTTGAACGCCCGCATGAACAAAAATATAATCACCGGTTTCATAGTAGTAATCCATTGTCTTAATAAACTCCACGTGTTCACCAAAAATTTCTGATACTGAGAGTGTTGTATTTTTTATGGAGGGATCATAGCTATGCAATGTAGCCAGTCCTCCGTTCCGCACCCAATTTTCTTTCGCACCAGGTTTCTCGGCTGCAGCCTCTAGCATCATTTGGTCATGATTGCCCCGCAAGACAATAGCTCCTTGTTTTTTCAATTCCATGACGCGGTCCAATACCTCTTTTGAATTCGGCCCCCGGTCTACATAATCTCCTAGTAAAACTAGTTGATCTACTGCGGCGTCATACTCTATTTTCTCCAATAGCTCATTAAACAATTCGAGCTCTCCGTGAATATCACTAATCGCCAAAAGTCGTTTCACCAGACACACCCCTTCGCTTTCGATTTTTCCCTATACGCGAAAATTTTCTCGCTAAAAAGGCAGACAAAACTAGTTGGTGTCTTTCACTTTCAGTTCTTCCGTGTGTAAAAAAGACTCATTCCACTGAATGAGCCTGCATCATTATCAAAATTACCGAATTCATCGGGCAATTGTTATTCACTCAAGCTCTTAAAATTCTTCATGCGTAGCCGGGTCCATATCAAACAATCGACCATCTGGGCGGGACAACTCCGAAATTGCGATCATGTCAGTTTCACTTAATTCAAAATCGAAAATGGCCAAGTTTTCCCGTTGCCGCTCGGGTGAGGTGGAACGTGGAATAGAGACAGAGCCGATTTGGTATTGCCAGCGCAGCACGACTTGGGCAATGGTCTTGTTGTGGGCTTCGGCAATTGTGTTAATGGCCTCGTTCGTCAAGATATCTTTCGCCTTTGCAATCGGGCTCCATGACTGTGTTTGAATTCCGTGATCTGCGTGCACTTTGCGCTGGTGCGCTTGGTTAAAAAACGGATGCAATTCTACTTGGTTTAAGCTCGGTGTCACCCCAGTCTCATTAATAATGCGCTCTAAGTGCTCCGGTAGAAAATTGCTGACACCAATCGACCGGACGAGCCCCCATTTTTGCGCATCAATCAACGCCTGCCATGCTTCCACATAGGTGTCTTGATTCGGCATCGGCCAGTGGATCAAGTAGAGATCAAAATAATCCAGCTGAGAACGGAACAGCGATTCTTGAATTGCCACTAAGGCTTTTTCGTATGTGTGATAACGTCCCGGCAGCTTGGATGTCACCCATAGCTCTTCACGCCCAATGCCGCTGCGTCGTATGCCTTCCCCGACCGCACCTTCATTTTCGTAATTGTACGCCGTATCAATCAACCGGTACCCGGCGTTGATCCCGCTGCTGACTGCGTTCGCTCCTGCATTTCCCCACAGTCCGTATGTACCCAGTCCAATAACCGGCAAAGTCGTTCCATCGTTCAAGGTCACTTCTGGAATTGATTTCCCCATCTACTTCCACTCCTCTCACTTCTATTTTCAGATTACTCTTACATCTCTCTAAACTCAAACGATTGGGTTTCGGATTCGTGGCGCAAATCCCCTGAAACAAAATTCACTTTAAATTCCATTTCAGCAGCACACTATACTTTATTTAAAATTATGAATTGATGTACAATTAACGACAGTACATCATTATAGCGAGGAGCCTACATATGGAAACAAGCACATTCAAATTAATCGAAACAACAATTGAAGACATTCAACAAGCTTTTCATGCCAATAAACTCACTTCCGTGGAATTGGTTCAAGCTTATCTCGACCGGATCGAAGCATTCGACCAGAATGGCCCAAAAATCAATTCCGTCCTGACAATCAATCCGGACGCGCTAGAAATTGCAGCAGAACTAGACGAAAAGCGCGGGCAGAATAACCAAGGTCCACTGTACGGCATCCCGATCTTGCTAAAAGACAATATCGAAACCGCGGACCCGATGCCGACAACAGCTGGCGCAATTGCACTCGAACACAATTTCGCGAAAGAAGATGCATTTGTTGCCAAGCAATTGCTAAACGCGGGCGCCATCATTCTCGGCAAAGTAAACTTGAGCGAATGGGCGTATTTCATGTCGCAAGACGGCCCGAGCGGTTACAGTTCACTCGGCGGACAAGTGCTGAACCCTTACGGCGTTGGTGTCTTTAAAGCAGAAGACGTCGGTGGTTCGAGTTCAGGGACAGGCGCAGCGATTGCCTCGAATTTTGCCGTGGTTGGTGTCGGAACCGAAACATCCGGCTCGATTTTAAGTCCGGCAAGTGCCAATTCGATTGTCGGCATCAAGCCAACAGTTGGCCTCATTAGTCGCTCGCGTATCATCCCAATCGCTGAAAGTCAGGATACCGCAGGACCAATGGCGCGTACTGTGACAGATGCCGCGATTTTGCTCGGAGCTATGACAGGCGTCGACAAACAAGACCCAGCAACACAAAAGAGTGCAGGACAAGCACTAACTGATTATACGCCGCACCTAAAAAAAGACGGTTTGAGCGGCGCCCGCGTTGGCGTCGACCTAAGCTTCTTGAACAACGAAGCACCAGAAGAACGTACCATTATGGACGCGGCAATCGAACAAATCAAAGCACTTGGCGCTACAGTTGTTGAAGTGACGATTCCTAAATCATCATTTGAATCAGACGTCTTATGGTATGAATTTAAGCGAAACGTTAACGATTATTTGCGCACTACGCCTGCCAAAGTGCCGGTCAAGTCACTCGCTGATGTTATTGAATTTAATGAAGAAGACCCAGAGCGTCGCATGAAATTCGGACAGGCTGAACTGAAAAAAGCACAAAAGTTAAGCGACGATCCAAACGACTCGACTTATTTAGAACACCGCGAAACTGATTTACGAACTTCTACGTCAGAAGGATTGGATCTCGTTATGCAAGAACACCAACTCGATGCGTTGTTATTCCAAAACAACCGTGGTGCCGCTATGCCCGCAAAAGCAGGCTATCCGTCCATCACTGTGCCGGCTGGCTACGCGAGCAGCGGGCATCCCGTTGGTGTCACGTTCAGCGCTCAAGCTTTTAGCGAAGCTCGCTTGATTGAGTTGGCTTACTCTTATGAACAAGCGACTATGAAACGAAAAGCACCGGATCTAGAATCTTACTAAATTTAGTTAAGACAGTTAAAACACCCTTTATTGAAACGTCAGCATGGAGATGCCGACCGCTCAACAGAGGGTGTTTTTCTGTATCGTTTCAACTATTCGTTTTCCGCGCGCACGTAGGCATAAGCTTTATCATCTTCCTCCACTTCGACCAGCAATTCGGACGGAATCTCTTTTTCTGCCAGTTGTTGCTGGCTGATTTTCTTGGGAGCCAGTTCCTTTAAGCTCTCCAAATTGCGGTATTTCAAGGCCTTGATGCCAAAATTAATCTTCACTCTATAGTTTTCTTCGATGCTTGTCACTTTTTCTTCGATAGCTTCGATAATGGAATGATTCTCTACAACAATCGCTGCCAAGGCTCGTGATTTAACGTCCACTTCCTCGTAGTTTCGGATAGTCCGGAGATACGGCTCGTAGCATTCCTCAATAAACTGCACATTGAGCAGCACAAGCTCTTGCTTGGCATTAAACTGCCCGACGAGCTGCTCGTACTCTTTTTTCACGGGGGCTTCTCCCCATTTCCGTAGCGTTTCGTGTTCTTTCAAGCTTTTGATGTTCGCAGCGATCGCCTTCAAGTCTTTCATCAATACGTTCAAATCTTGCAAGGTAGCCGTATAAAACCCCTCAATTTCTGCATCTTCCACACCGCCAAGCGTAATGCCGTTTCGGCGGAACCGCTCGATGACTTCCTTGAAATAGCCGAAGCGCGCCTCGATCCGTCCTGCAAAATCATTTTCCCGGTGCTGAATCAAAGCTTCGAGCTTCTGCTCCATGCTTTTCAAAGAGCTTTGGATTTCGATGAGCTGTTGCTGGCCAACAACCGTCGTCAACAAGTTCACGCTGGCGTGCGCCAAGAGCGCTGGATTTATACGCTTCACGAGAATCGCTTGTTCATAAATTCCTTTCACGCCATCTTTTTTCACTGCCGGCACATATCCTTTGCCATCTATCCGCCCAATCAACTTCATACTCTTATCTTTCAGACCCTTCACTACTTCCGGGCTGAACTCCACACGGTACGTCCGGCTTTGGTGGAGCACTACCGCCCCGTCTTTTAGGGTCTGGGTGATAATCGGAATCATATTCATGGGAAGCTCGATTTTCTTGTAGCCGCTTTTGACGATTTCGTCGATATCCACTTCCGATACTTTTGGGTCTAAATGGCTGTCGTCATCTTCTGGCGCTGGTTCCGCCGCTTCCAGTTCTTCTGGAGTTTCTTCAACGTGCGGTTCTTCTATTTGCGTTAAGGCCTGCCTATCTTTTCTAATGTATATTAAGACGGCAACCAGCAAAGTCAGTATCACTGCAATCGAGATAAAAATGTATTCCACGAGCTTTCCCTCACTTCTTTCTCGAGTTTCACTTTCCAGGGAGCGGCACAATTCCTAAACACTTTATATCCCTAAATAACCCCGAATAGCTCTAGCTAAAACATTGATTTTAGAGATCTCCTCATGAATGTATTATAAATTGTAGTGTATTGTCAAAATCGTATAGAATTGTTTCTTTCCCAGGGATGCGATTTTTCATTGACAAGATAAAACAGATTGGATAAGATTACTTCAACAGAATAACCGTAAAATTTAAACTGGTAACCAGGTGCAGTTTCAGGCTTAAGCAGGCAGTTAATAAGTTTCTTATTGATTGGATGAAGAAGTGTGGGGAATCATTGGTTAAAAGCATGGTAGGACGGGATATTTTTATATCTGCATTTATTGCAGGTGTAGAAGTATGCCGTTTTTCTTTATTAGGGGGAACAATAGATGGAGCATAGTAAATGGACAAAAGGATCTTTGGAGGCAGAGATCAGCAAAACATTGACACAATGGGAAAAAGATTTTTTAGGCAGAGGCTCTGTTTCGGTAAAAACAGATATTCTCCGGGATATGCTGGTCATTTCGTTAAGCGGCGTTTTGACACCTGCTGAGTATAAATTATGTAGTGCCAAAGAAGGTTTGTTGGCTGTTAAAAGAATGCGGTCGGATTTAGTCGAATCCGGTCGCCAGTTTTTAGGGAACATCATACAAGAACTGACGGGCGAAGAAGTGAAAAGCTTCCATACCGATATTAGCACCCACACCGGAGAACGCATCATGGTATTTCGGCTTTCCGGAAATCTGCAGGAAAAATTACAATAAACATATATGGGAGACCTTCAGAACAAGGCAACTTGGGCTGCAGGTAAACCGGTACCATTCAATTGGCGATGACATCATTCATCATCGCCTGTTGAATGGTACCGGTTTTTTTATGAAGAAATCTGTACCATACAATCGATTTATAAGGAGAACTGATGAGCATGTACGATATTATGATTCAAAATTTATTGTCCCCTGTTGTTTTATTTTTTGTACTGGGGGTCATTGCCGCTTTAGTTAAATCTGATTTGAAATTCCCCGCCGGCTTAAGTGAGGCCCTAAGCATCTACTTGTTGGTGGCTATCGGCATTAAAGGCGGCATGGAGCTGTCTCATTACGAACTCCACACCGTCATTAAACCGATTGCAGGAACTTTGCTGCTGGGCATCACCATTCCGGTATTTGTATTGGTTGTCCTTCTAGCGATGAAAATGGATCTCCATAATTCCATCGGACTTGCTGCCACATATGGTTCTGTCAGCATTGTTACATACGGAGCTGCTATCTCCTTCCTTGAAAAGAAAGAAATCGGCTATGAAGGCTTTATGAATGCATTGGTGGTTTTATTGGAAAGTCCGGCTATCATCATTTCCCTGCTGCTATTGCGGATTCTAAATAAAACCGATTCGGGAGATCTATTAGAAGCTCCAGGCACCCCCAAAAAATTCGGCCTGAATTTTGCTTCCGTCATGAATCTATTTGACAAAGAAGTGCTGCGTGACAGCTTGTTGGGCAAAAGTGTCTTGCTCTTGATGGGCAGTCTGATTATTGGCTGGCTGGTCGGACAGAATGCTGAATCCATTGTCAAACCGCTGTTTATCGATCTTTACGGAAGCATATTAATACTTTTCTTATTAAATATGGGGTTAATCGCAGGAGAGCGTCTCCCTGAAATCAGCAAGCATGGCTGGAAAATACTCTTATTCGGTCTATGTGTGCCACTGATTGGCGGAAGTGCAGGTGTTCTAGTTGGCAATTGGGTCGGTCTATCTCTTGGAGGCGTGGTCCTAATGGGTGTGCTGGCGGGAAGCTCTTCCTATATCGCTGCACCAGCAGCTTTGCGCGCATCCGTTCCAGAGGCAAATCCATCCATTTATCTTGGCCTGTCTCTCGGCGTTACCTTCCCATTCAATTTAATCGTTGGAATCCCTTTCTACTTTGCTTTAGCACAATTCACTCATTAACTTCAAAAAGATCAATTTATACAAATGAATAAAATGAAAAAGCTACACCTGCGCTATTGATTTAGCAGGTGTAGCAATGCATGAACTATAAGTTGTTTTATTTTGTCGAAGACGTTTAGAATTGTGTTTTGTCAGGGAGACGAGTTTAAATGTCAGTGTTCATCATGAGCGTCAGTAATTTCTCGCATTAAGTCAATCCAGTCTTCTCTTTTAAAATTATAATAGGCTAACTCGATTTTTCTTAAAACCAGGTGAAGACTGTCAAATTTCTCATCAGAGCGGAACCGCCACCAGCTTTTTACTGTAGGCGCCTTTGTCCCGGGTGGATAATACGTTAACGTGCCTTCAGGGTTTATAATTTTTTCCAACTTGTCAGCATCCAAGTACCCGTGTGGAAAATCGATATAAAGACCAAGGGATAATTTATGAGGTTTAATCGTTCCAATTTTATGCGTGGATTCCTCATCCGTCTTTTCAAGTGAGTCACTCCAAAGAACCGGTTTATCACTGATGATTAAAAGCTGTTCGTCTATACCGTTTTCAATTTTACAATTCGGGAGATTCTCAAATACTTCGAGTATTTCTTTCAATTTTTGTTCTACTAATCCGTCCATTATGCCACTCCTTTAAATTTACTAGCTTATTTTATTGGGACATAGGATGTTTCTTTTCTGTCGATTGGGTCTTCAGCATTCTGCAGATTTTCTCAGATACCTCTACTATACTAGAAGTTCAGATTTACTTTTCAGGAATGAAACTTTAATCCCTAAAAAACAAGCTTATTAAAGTTTCGTTTACCACGGAACGGAACAAGCTACGTTATTACTACTTTAGCAGCTTCTAATGAGAAATTCTTTCTCTGCTCTTCGGTAATCATAAATATTTCAAAAGAATAGTCGTTGGTGGAAATTGCATAAAGATCTTTAAAAGTAAATACAAAAATGTAATCAAACTTTCGATTACTCTTTTTGCTTTCTTTAATATGCTTAATTAGATCAATAACTTCATACTCTTCCTCACCCTCCGCATAAAGAAATAAATTATTTTCTTTAAAGATTTTGTAATTACCATCATTAAGTTTATTTAACTTGTTGTTAAAAGCTTCTATAGATTGATTTACCCCGCCCCAAAAGGCTTCTGGCAAAATGAATTTTATAATTCCTTCATTATTTGTATCGAGTCTTATCTTATGTTTTTTTAATTGGTCCTTCTTTTTCGAAGTTACCTCACTTATATGCTTATTATATAAGGATGAAAATTGAGCAACTCCATATCTCAGTCGCTGCTTCATTGTTTCCGTCACTTCTACACCAATATGTTTATTATAATTCTGGATATCTGGCTTGTC
This sequence comes from Planococcus halocryophilus, assembly GCF_022489025.1. Classification (GTDB taxonomy): domain Bacteria; phylum Bacillota; class Bacilli; order Bacillales_A; family Planococcaceae; genus Planococcus; species Planococcus halocryophilus_A. The sequence goes on from NZ_JAKVTG010000005.1 coordinate 220,116, forward strand.
TGCCAAAGAACTTTCTAAATACTTTTCTGAATAAATAGCTAAGAGAACTTGCCTTGCATATTCTTCTCGGAACTTCGTTTCAGTTGACCCTCTAATTTCAGTCACCTTCTATTCTTACTATAATAAACTAATCATTTTCACTAGTTTCCAACGCACGGATAATAACAGTTCCAAGCTGGCGCGTATTATGTGGGTTGCCGTTTCCATTCACATTTGGGATTGACAGTAACTCCGCAATCTTCCTTAGAACCGGTTTCACCACTTGATGTTTCCGGTCTCCTTCATATACTTCAATTCCGCCACTTTCAAGTTCTTTAATCAAATAATCGTTATATCGCGCTTCTTTTGAAACGTTTATCTGCTCGTCACTGCGGACTTTCTCGTCAGCCTTGAATAGCTTCGACATCGCGATGAGGAGTTTTCCATCCGACCGTGCCGTCATTAATTGTTTTGCTTCGGCAAGTGGCGCATCTAACAAAATCTCAAGTTCCATTTCTTCCTGATTGAACCTCAAGATGATGACGCGGTCTGCTAAATCCAATGTATTCGGATTAAACACGACAAACCCAGTGCTCCCGATCCTTGCGGTGGTCTTCACCGAGATCCGCTCGTTGTCTTTCGTCACCACGTCATAGCCTCGTTCGTTGACCATACCCGCCATATTTCCATTCGTGTACATAGCGACATACAGTTCACCCATGCGACCGATTAAATGGCGCAACTCCCGTGGATCCGCTCCCCAGCTGATTTCACGTTCGAGCCAGCTCATCGCTTCCCCGAGTGATTGAATGATTTGCATTTGTGTCAGTGCCATTTCAATTCCCCCTGATCATCCGATTTCTCCATTCTGATCAAATCAATAATTCTTAGCACTTCCTGTAGCTTCGGCTCTTCATACAATTTTAGCATTATCTCAGCTTCTAGGCTTTCATCCTGCCAATCATTAATCCCTTTAGTATTTTTGAAGAGCTGGATATATTTCGCGGTTTTTGTTTCTAATACATAAGCGCGATTTCCCAAGTAATAATACCTCTAATCTAGTTTATGTATTTGAACTAAATGTCGTTATTGGATTTATTAAATTCGAACTCTATATTTATTTAGTATACCTAATTTGAATAACAACTCCTTGCACACACTCGCATCGATCGCTTCCATGAGAGCGATGCGGCTTCCAAACAATTTATACAGATGAACAAAAAGACTATCCACAAAATGTTGATTTAGCTAGTGTGGCTATGTATAAATTATAAATCGTAGTGTAATGTCAAAATTGTTTAGAATTATTTTTAGCACTAGATAACGACACTAATCTTTCAAATGCTGCTGATAGAATAGAATTGTGCCTGTCATTTCTGGAGAATGGTATCGATTCTGGCGAAAAAAGTATACTGTAAGTAAGTTCTCTATTTAAATAAAAGTTATAAAAATGAATACTTCTTCCATTTAGTAGTAATATATAAGTAATATTACAATTTACTAATACGTTGTTTAATATTTTTTCTAATTCTATTAACCAGGAGGATTTTAATGGCTAAAATACCAGTAAAATTAGTATATGATGTAGCAAAGACACATGGTCCTAAAGCAATCAAATTGGCACTAGCAAATAAAGAATTAATGAACGAGGTATTACCTGCTATTGGCAAAGGCGCGGAAAAAATAAAAGAATATCAGGCTAATAGAAAAGATAAAAAAGAAGAAAACAATAGTGATCAATTCAGGAAAATAAATATTAAAGATTATAAAAAGAATGATTTAAGCAAACTTAATAATTTAAACAGAATCCAGCTAATTAAACACAAGCATGAAATCGAAACCTTTATCTCTCAGATTAGCCATAAAGAAAAACAGGAACTGGCTATTAAGAAACCAATCTATTCTAAGAACATAAAGGAATGGAACTCATTGCTGGTTCAGATAGAAAATCAAATTGCTGTAATGGACTATCATGAGTACTTAAATATTTATAATAACCACGAATATGAAAGCACTTATTTTAAAGGTTTCGAACGAAAAGTGTTGAGCTTTAAAAAGATTATTGAAGAAGATTCAAATGAAACTCTCTATCATTTTATTCAGGCACAAACGAACAGAGATTTAGCAACTATTGAGCAAGACTTTTCATAGTAAATCAATTCAATTAGGAATCAAAATCAACTCTGTATTAGTTGTTATTAGAATTATTGATGTACTTATCAATAGAATATTACACGAAACGCCGCTTTAAGAAAATCCCTTCTCTCTAAGCGGCGTTTTGTGTAATATACAATTTTATGATTTCATTTCATTAATAATACTTTGAAGACCTGACAAATTACCTTTTCCTAAAGTTGCGTAATAATTTATGTGTTTTTGTACAGCATTCAATGCATTTAGATAATAACGTTCACCAAAGTCTTTTCGAATATTCTCTAGTAAAAACTTGTTTGTGTCGTTATTAAATGCCCGCTTGTATTCTTCCCCATCCATCATAGCCAAAAATATTGTAATGAAAGCTTGAGCAGATCCTTCATTCATTCCTGATAATCGATTAATCTCGATTTTCCCTTCAGTTCTTGTCAATTGGCGCGAATACACTTTTATAGCCACTTTATACGCTTCTTTAGTCATTGTCATCGTAATTTTCATCGATACCCTCCTCATGGTTCTAGTTACCATTTCCGAAAAAATGCTTCTAAGTTCATCCAACTCTTTTCGCTAGTAAGATTTCTATGAGCTCATCACGGTTTACCAACTTCACTTTATTGCTTCGCGCTAGTTCTGCAGCTGCTTTTGTAAAGAAACTGTTTGTGACAACCCAGGCTTCATTAGCCCCGTAATGTAGCTTCGCCGCCGAAATTTCCTGCACAGCTTTGATCCCAACATTGCTTTTATATCGCTTTGCTTGCACAGCAATCTTTTGCTGGCCTTTTTCTAGAATTAGATCTGCCCCGTAATCTCCAGTATAAGGTGTTTTTTTAACGCTATAACCTTCAGTTATGTAACGCAAGCGTAAAAATTCTTCAAACTCTGCCCCTGACATCGCGTCCACCTGCAACATCCCTGACTCACTCAATCTCTTCTTTTTCTTATGTTGGATTGTCTTGGCGACTATCAACATACTTAGAAAGCAAAAGACGAAGACAGTAATGGTCGCTGCAATAGATTGTGTGTAAACATACGTAACTGCGCTGCTAAATATCATAATTCCAGACAAAAACTCCGTTAAATTGTCTTTCTTCTTCTTTCTTGCCATGGTTTACCGCCCTTCGATACAAATGTACTAAGTATTTTGTATTAATTTCTTATGCCTTACGTTCAGCTACTTATAGCACTTATTTCATAATGTATCTCTTCTTTTTATATATTTTTAAAATCCAGCTTGTCCAATCCTTCAAATACTTTAGAACGTACATCCTCAGGAGATTTCACATCAAACAGTGGAATATCCACAGCCTCCAATTTTTCAAAACCGGAATGCTTCTTCTTCAAATTACCTCCAGATAAGATAGACCATTTATTTTCATTGTGGGTGATATCAAAATCATCTTCATAGAACGGCGTATAGAATGTCCAATGATCAGATACTGCTGGCAAGCGCTGCCAAAAGGATTGGTCAAACTGGTAGCGAATAATGGATAACATCGGCAAGTTTTCTCCATCGTCATTTGTTAAATCCACCATTACGCCATACCATGGCAAGTCCCGAATCTCTTCTATGCTGCTAGGTACGGTTTCTGCTTTTACATAGAGCTTGATGAAGTTTGTTATCAGCCAGCCATGTGTATCCGTATCGGATTTATACCGCATGAATCTCGGAGTGATTGTGACATACCCCTGTTCTTCTCCCACACGATCGAGCTCTTGAAAGAGAATATTCAAATTCTCGTATGTTTCCTTCAATAAATTTGCTGCTTGTATAATATGTTCGCCTTTATTTTGAACCATAGACATACGCTTCTTCCCCCTGTTCAAATTTTAGTTCTGGCCAAGACCATATTCCCTTGTTCTGTACTTTCTCGTTTTGATATTGATATGGCAAATGTTGAATTGCTTTATCAATATAGACATCATTTAGAAACCCAGTAAAACGCTTCAAGCCTTTCACTTCCAATAATGCTTCCGCATCCTCAAGAATTAGCTTTTGAGTTTCACCCTGTGCAGTTTTTTTCATGTTTCCGATTTTTGTATGTAGGTCTTCCCAATTTGCGAATCCCATCGTGACATCTGGTGAGATTTTGTATCTAATATCATATTGTTTCTGGACTGTATTTCGAATGGGAAATGGAGCTAAGAAAATAAGATAGCCTTTTCGTTTACCTGTCCGTTTTTTCAATCATGCAAGAGTATTTGGAAAGTTGATGATGACTCTTGTCGTAATCCAATACCTCTCCGTAGTCATCTTCTGAAGAAATGCCGCTTTTATATTTCACTTCAATACCTACAAGAAAACTTTCAAACTCCAGCAATAAATCAATTTCACCTTTTACGTGTTGCGGCCAGAAATTATACGTAACTTCGAAGCCTTTTTGCGCAGCCAAAAACATTTGCCAAGTTTTTTGATGCTCTTCATCAGTAAACTCAACTTGCTCTAATATGCCTTGCAATCCTTGCTCAAATGGCAAATACCGCAGCGCTCCAAAAAAGTCTCCAGTCAATTTATCTTCTAGTCGATCAGTCAAATTGCTCCCTGAAGCAGAAATCTTTCCTTTGATCTCACTAATCATTCGCATCTCTTCTTTCAGTTTAAATTCACGTATTAATTCCCATCATCTTCATTCTATTTAGTAAGTATATGAGCATTTTTAACCAACTCAATTAATAAGTAAATAGTATCATATTAGAAAACCAAAATATAGACTTGTTTCCATTTTAATACAAATAAATATCTTGAAACCTTGATAATAGCTACATATGCTATAAATAATTCATAGGCTCAAATCACAAAAATACATATCGAAAAAAGATGATTTATCACTATTCCACTTCGTTTATACGATCGCTCAAAATGAAAAAACTACACTCGCAATGTTGGCTTAGCAAGTGTAGTTACACAGCGACACAATTTAAATCTAATCCACTACTCTCCATAACTTGTACGAATAAAAATCATTAAGACAAAAGAAAGGATTTCGATACGCCAGACTGCTATACTCCTCAATGAGCAAACTTGCAGGGAAAGAAAGGAAGTTATCAAAATGAAACTAAGTGTCTTAGACCAAGCGCCTGTTACGACTGGAAACACAGCGGAAGCAGCGATACAAAATGCGGTGGAACTTGCGGTTCTTGCCGACTCTTTAGGCTACAGCCGGATGTGGATGGCTGAACATCATGGCTCCAGCGCATTTTCCAGCTCCGCACCTGAAGTCACGGCCGCATACTTGAGTGCCAAAACAACGAATATTCGCATCGGTACAGGCGGTGTGATGATGATGCATTATTCACCGTTAAAACTGGCAGAAGTCTTTAAAACATTGGCTGCACTTGCGCCAGGCCGGATCGATTTCGGCGTTGGTCGCGCGCCCGGTGGTGACCATAGCGCCATGTACGCTTTGGCTCAAGGACGCCGCCCGATGACTGACGACATGTACGGAAAATTCGACACCGCATTAAAACTGATCAACGACGAAATACCGGAAGAGACACTGTACAATAAAACCATTGCGGCTCCGACACATATTCAGTTGCCAGAAGCGTGGTTACTCGGTTCAAGTGGCAACAGCGCATTAGAAGCAGGACGTATGGGCGTCGGCTATTCATTCGCCCAGTTTTTCAATGGTGGCATGACGAAAGACATTTTAGCTTCTTACCGTGCAAATTTTAAACCGTCTGCGTTTATGGAAAAACCCGAAATTTCGGTATCGTATTTAGTGACAACAGCTGAAACGGCCGAAGAAGCAGAATACGAAGCATTGCCACAAGACATTTCACGCCTCATGTTGATGAAAGGTCGGATCATGCCTCTCATGACACCCGAAGAGGCACAAAATTCCGCGTTAACTGAAATGGACCGCATGCAAATCAAGGAAAGCCGTAACATCCATTTAGTCGGTTCCGCCAAAGACGTCGCCGATCAATTGCAGCGAGAACAAATGCAATATAGTTTTGAAGAAGCCATGATCTGCAGCATTCCGCATTCCCAGGAAAAACGATTGGCTGCTTATCAACTATTAGCAGAGCAATTACTGTAACTGATGAATTTCATAAATAGGCAAATGAAAGCCGGATCGGTTCGGTCAACCGATCCGGCTTTTTCTTCATTATATTATTGCTTCTACTCAATCTTCCCCAACTCATCCAACAACGCGGTCCGTTTCGGATACATAAACTTCAGTTCTTTAATCAGCCCTGTTGCCGCCTCAGCTCCAAGTGCTTGTTGGAAACCCTTAATTTTTTGGCATGCACTCCAATAGGCTTTTCGGTTGGAAGCTTGTTCGATCACTCGGTAAATATAGCTTGTATAAATCTCGTTCACTTCGTGCGGGTAATCATTTAGTAAATGCGGGTGCAGATGTTCGATGGCAGCGACATCTTTCTGGCAATAATCGAGCAGTTCACCAAACCTCTTTTCATCAATCAAAATGCCAAGGTAAAGTGGACGACATCGTGGATGCATTTTCATTTCCTCAAGCATCTCTTCCATTTTTTTCGGCCATTCTTCCACAGCCACCAAACTTCTCAACTTATAATAATATTCTTCTTCCCCATCCACCGCGAATTGGAAGCTGAGGTTAATCATCTCCGCTGTGTTGCCCATTCCCTCATAGGCTCGAAAGCGCAGCTTTTTCCATTCATGCACCAACCCAGGTAGTTTCATATCTAGTTGTTCTGACTCGGTACACAACTGGATTGCTTTCTCGTATTGACCAGCATCTAGCGCTTGCTGGACCTGCGCTTTACGAACTTCGGGATAACGACCATGCTCCACGTAAAACGATTCAATCGCTTGCTGGTCCTCGGCCTGTTGTAAAACTACGAACTGGCACATACGGAACCGCTCTTCGGTATATGAATACGACTTACTTTGCATTTCCTTACTGCTAATCACGTTTTCAATAAAATCATAGAACTTATCCGCGAAATCGCCTTTGTCATTCCATTGCAATACAGATACCAGCAAATCACCCGCAGCGTCTGTAATATCTTTTTCTAAACTCGAAAGGATATGCGGATAAAGCAGCTTGAGCATACCATCCACAGTTGAATCGTCGAGTCTTCCCGGCCAGTCTGCTAGCGTTTCGTTAATCTTCTCCAGACTTTCATAAACGGCAGAACTAATTTCGCCAGCTGAGTCATCTGCCCTTAACAACATTTCGCTACATTCCTCGATAACGATCAAACTGAGGCGAATCATTTTCTCAGCATCTTGCTCTATCTGCAAGCTATCTACATACTCTTGAACTTCCTCTGCCCCTTCAATCGCCTGACTTGCCCGGTCCCATTCGATAAATCCGCTACGACTCGCACGGTTAGCCGACTTCTGAATAATACGACGTGCCCTTTGTTCATCCATACCGCTTGCATTCGAAAATTTCTCTGTTAAATAAAGATTTACTGCTGGCTGCTTTTGTATCAACTCTTCTAAGATTTCTAGCAGCTCTGCTTTTTTCAATGCTTTTAACTGCACTAACACATCCGTGTTAGTCGAACTATTTTCTTTTTTAACTTCACGAATCGCGAGACACACCGCGACTTCATGCTTGCACAGTGAATCTGATTCAAATGGGCACGTACAAGAAGTCCACGCCACGGACTCCTCACCCGACAGCTTGACCATCACTTCATAATCTTGGGTACCCGCTACAAACGCATGCCAGCGATTCGGCGCATCTTCCGCCAGCTCTTTCACAAAATCTCTCTCAAAATAATCCAAGCCGCGCTTGTAAAGCACTGCCGGCACATAGGTTTTTAAATTATTTAAGTTCATGAGAATTCCCCCTGCGTCGATTATAACCTGAAGAGGATTGGGGTTGCAGGAAGTTCTTTTCGGAGTAGCCGAATAATTTATCATAAATAATAAGACTAATAATATTCCTGAAACTTATTTCCAGCAGCTCCCTGATCGCCCCTGTGCATCACACAACTTATATGAATGAACAAATATAAATAGCCACATCCACAACATTGATGCAGCAGGTGTGGCAATCTATAGGATATAAATGGTCGTATATTGTCAATATCATTTAAAATTATTTCTTACAAAGGGAAGCGGGTTGATCATGTCTCTCGTTTTTCGATAAGTTTCCAGACAATCATAATTACTGGAAGCACAGCGATAATAAACAAAAAGAAGGGAAAAAATATCGCTGTCAAACACAAGATAGAAGTAAACGTCAGCAGGTTCCGTGGCTGATTTTTGACTTCGATCAAACCCATCAAACCCAGCATAATCAAGCTAAAAAAGCTGATGAATCCTACGACTAGCTCTAAGCTTAATCCAATCGTATGTTCATAACTTTCGTTCGGGTAAATCCAATCGTAAGCTAAATGCGCGAAAAACAAATCTATGATTAACAAAAGAAGGCCGCTCGTTTGGAAAAATACTTTGCTTTTAATCGACTTACTCTTCTTGAACAATATGATTAATGCGATGTTGCCAAGAATTATTACACTCCAATTAATAAATAGAAATGGCCAAGGATTCAATTTCCGTCTCCCCCTGCAATGGTTATAAAAGGTAATTTAAATAAGAATACCATATTAAAATTCCATAAAATGCATTTTTTCAATTTGTAACACGCTTGATTTCAGGCATAACGTGGCCATGTATAGAGTATAAATTATCGTGTATTGTTAGAATCGGTTAGAATTGTTTCGCTCCTAGGGACGAGATTCTTAATCAGGGATGTAGAGTATTGTAAAATATGGTAGGGTTAAATAATTATAGGAGGTTTTTTTATGAGAAAGATTCTTTTTGCTTCTCCCTTCATAATTCTAGCAGCTGTAGCAATCTTAATTGTTTTAGTGAACATGGAGGAAAGCGAACCTGAGAGTACCGTTTATGCAGGTGAGCCTGAAAAACAAGAAGTCACTCGTCAGGATAGAGAAAAATATAGACGAAATGACTCAACAAATCCTACTAGCAGATTCTATCAAGTAGAAGGCATTCCAGAAGTAAATTTCGAAGAATTTATTGAAGTCATGAAAGAAAACCTAACTGCTAATCGCGGTCTCAAAGGCCATCTGTTATGGGTAGTTATGTACATCAATGAATTTAAAGATGAAATTGTGGATTTAGGAATGTACTCAGAATTCAAGGAACTTCAAGAAACCGCTTTTGAATTAGTAGTCATTGATAATGGATTTAGTAAAGAAGAAGAGGAAGTTCATCTTGACGAATACGAAAAGAAAGTTAATGACATCTATGCAGAACTGAAAACAGCTAACTTAAAAGAAGACGCCGAGTAAACCTGTGATCTCAGAGTGTTCCTGTGTGGCTTACAATTTATAGTCTAATTTCGCTGTCCGCAGTTCTATGGGTCCACCAAGTCATTTCAATCATACCACCTTTATACCTATAATCTGCACAGGCAACAAAAAAGAAGCCGGCAATCATGAATTCTCATGATTGCCGGCTTCTTTAATATTGTTAAGCGCCTTAAGCTAATAACATCAACATAAGGTTAGCTGCTTTTAGAGAACAATAACTTATTCCCCTGCTGCAGTAATCTTGTAAATCTTACCACCATCAGTGATGGAGATAAGCGCGCCATCCTCGGTGACAAGAATATCACGGAAGCGTTCGTTTTCATCCGTTAACAGACGTTCTTCTCCAACGATCATGTCATCTTCAATAATGACACGTACAATATAGCTCGGCGCTAAAGCTCCGATGAATAAGTTGTTTTCCCACTCAGGAATTGCGTCGTTATCATAGAATGCCATACCACTTGGAGCACTTGTTGGATCCCAATAATATCGTGGTTCCACAAAACCTTGCGCCTCATGTTCTGAAATGCCATCATTGATTAATTCGCCCGTGTACTCGATACCATAAGAAACAATTGGCCATCCGTAGTTATTACTCGGTTCAATAATATTCAGTTCATCCCCAGCTTGTGGACCGAATTCAACAATCCATAAGTCTCCTGTTGCAGGGTTGTAATCTATACCTTGAATATTACGGTGACCGTAGCTGTAAATACCATCTAGTGCTTCTTCATCTTCGACAAATGGATTCGACTCTACTGGTTCTCCGTCTTGTGTAATGTGAATGACTTTACCTAGATAAGCATCCAAGTCTTGTGCACGTTCACGAATTGGATCATCTGAACGCTCACCCGTTGTTAAGAATAGATTGCCTTCCTCATCAAAGATAATACGTCCACCATAGTGTAGTGTACCTTCATATGCTGGTGTTGCTTGGAAGATAACTTCAAAATTTTCAAGTGAGGTTTCATCTTCTGATAACATACCTTTACCAACAGCAGTTAAAGTGCCACCTTCAACATCTTGAGAAAACGTCATAAAGACTAATCGGGATTCGTCAAAATCAGGTGCAACCGCTACATCAAGTAAACCACCTTGATCTTCATTATTTACTTCTGGTGTACCTTCGATTGGATCTGAAACAGAGCCATCTTCAACGTTTACAATCAAAAGTTCTGCTGCATCTCTTTGCGTCACAAGTAAGCGATTTGGTTCAAACTCTGCCATACCCCAAGAGACGCCAAGACCCTCAACAATAACTTCTGTTTCAACTTCTGTTTTAGTCTCTACTGCAGGTGCTCTTGTTTGTTCTGGAAATGCTGGTTCAAACTCCGTAACTTTTGGTTCAGTTTCTGCGCTTTCATTTGTGCCCTCTTCAGTGCCTTCTTCTGTTTCAGTATCCTCGCCAGCACTTTCTTCTGCAGGAGCATCCGAGTCATCCGTTGATTTTTCTTCTGCAGTATCATCATTACCACATGCTGCTAAAGTCAATACAGACATCAGCATTGCAGAGAACATTAATTTTGACCACGAAATTTTCGTCATCGTTTTTCCTCCTCTTTTTTAAAATTTAACTGAGTAACTATTAAATTCAGTTCTCAGAAATCAAATACCCGAAATTGATTAAGAGTTGTCTATCCTAACTAAAAACTCCTTTATAAACGTATTTTCCCTTAAACCTACTCCAGCAAACCGATTTTTTAACACAAATGAAACATTTGTAGTATGTGTTCGATTTGTTCCGTACAATTCTTACAAATTTATAGAGGGGAATAAAATCAAAAAGCTGCACCCCCTTTTTTCATGTGGTAGGTGCAGCAATGTATAGTAAATAAATTGGCGTGTATTATTTTCTGCACAGGAGCGCGATTTTATGCCGCCTCACACAGAAAAATCTTTTCATCTCTCCGCATCTTTTCTCAGCCACTTCGCCGTCACCGTATCCGACTCGAGCATCGCTTCCGGTGTTCCCTCAAATAGGATTTCTCCTCCTCTTTTACCTCCACCTGGACCCATTTCGATGACCCAGTCGCTTGCCGCGATAAAGTCCAGATTGTGCTCGATGAGGATCACCGAATTCCCTCTGTCAACAAGTCCCTGGAATACAGCTAGTAGATGGGCATTGTCTTTTGTGTGCAATCCCAATGAAGGTTCATCGAGCAAGTAAATCTGCCCTTCTTTTTTCAGGTGACTGGCGAGTTTGAGGCGCTGCACTTCGCCGCCGCTCAACGAACTGGTCGTTTGCCCGAGTGTCAGGTAGCCCAAGCCGACATCTTTTAAAGTATCCACTTTTTTGACGATTTTCGGCATCTTCAAATAATGATTGGTTTCGTCAATCGACAGTTCCAAAATCTCCACAATATTTTTACCTAAGTGGCGATACGACAGCGACTCATCGGAATAGCGCGTTCCTTTGCATGCTTCGCAAGTAACGGTCACGGGATCCGCGAATGCCACGTCCGGCGTGGTGACGCCTTTTCCTTCGCAAACAGGACAGGCTCCTATTGAATTAAAACTGAATAAGCCCACAGGCTGCCCTGTTTCTTTGGCAAGAATCGAACGGATGTCATCCATGATTCCCATATAAGTCGCGAGTGTCGAACGGCTTGATGTTCCGATGCTGCTTTGCCTCACAGCGATGGTTTCGGGATAATTTTCTATAAATGCGTCAAACATTAACGAACTCTTCCCAGAACCCGAAACACCGCATACAGACACCAGCACGTTTTTCGGGATTTCCACACTTACATTTTTTAAGTTATTCGCAGATGCATTGTTGATCGAAAAACTGTTTTCTACCTGTCGCGGGGTTTTATTGACAGCGACTTTATGGTTTAAATCAGTGATTGCGGATGCTTTCTGCAAGCCTTCCTGCGCGCCTTGATAAACCACTCGACCGCCGGTGACACCTGCACCCGGACCCATTTCGATAATTTCATCCGCTGTTTTAATGACGGCCAAATTGTGCTCGATAACGACGACAGTGTTGTAGTTGTCTCTCAAGCTTTTCAGCATGTGCGTCAGCTTCTCGATTTCTTCTGGATGCAGCCCGGCACTCGGTTCGTCGAATATATACGTGATGTTGTTCAGACTGCTGCCCAAGTGGCGCGCAATTTTCACGCGCTGTGCTTCCCCTCCGGACAAAGTGCCCACTTTTCGCGCCAAACACAAATAGCCAAGTCCCAAATCAACCAGCTGCTTGACTCCTGGTAACACCTGCTGCGCAATCGATGTACCAACCGGATCGTTTATTTTCGCCAGTTCACCCAGCAAATCCGTCATTTCAAGCCGGTCGTATTGCGCGATATTCAGGCCGTTGATTTTGCTTTCCAGCACTTTCGGATTCAACCCAGAACCTTCGCAGGTCGGACACAGTGTACGTGCCGTCACCGCCAGCACATCGTCCTGCGACGTTACTTTCAGTTTTGAGAGGTCGCGATTAATGTACAGGCGGATAAACCGGGGAAGAATGCCGTCCCATTCGATATCTCGATTGCCTACTTTGTAATAATAAGTACTGAATGCTCGCTCGCCTTCCCGCGGACCGTAAACCAGAAGATTGTATTTTTCTTCCGTGTAATCCTTGATGGGAAGATCGGGATCAAACAAACCACCGTCCACCATCCATCTGCCTTGCCAGCCGGGCGGCGCGAGAGGTCTGAATCTCACCGCGGACTCCCGAAGCGACTTCGAATGATCGATGAGTTTGTGGACATCCGGCGCAATGATTTCACCGAGTCCATTGCACTCCGGACATTTGCCGAAAGAGCTGTCACTCGAGAACTCAGCGGCTGAGCCGATCGGCGGGCTGCCAATCCGCGAAAACAGCAAGCGGATCAACGGATCGATATCCATATAAGTGCCGACCGTCGAACGCGAATTTCCTCTTACCGGTTTCTGTTCGACAACGACCACCGGACTTAAATGCTGCATCAAGTCGGCACGCGGCCTCTCATACCTCGGCATCTGGTGCCGGATATACAGCGGGTAATTCAGTGTCATTTGCCTTCTGCTTTCTGTCGCTAATGTATCAAAGACAACCGAGCTTTTGCCTGAACCCGACAGACCGGTAAACACATTTATCTTCTCTTTCGGGATGTTCAAATCGACATTCTTCAAATTATTTTCCTGCAACCCTCTCAGGATGATTTCATCTCTTTTTTCTGCCATGGTGAACTGCTCCTTTTCTGATCAAGTCAGGTAACTAACCTATTGATATAAGCGTTCCCTGTTTTGGTCCCGTTTACACAAGCGTTTATTGGATGAGGAAATGAATAAACTAGAAAAGCCACACCCGCAGTTTTTATGCTGCAGGTGTGGCTTTGTATAGAATATGAATTTTCATGTATTATCAAAATCGTTTGGAATTTTTTTGCACAGGGGCGTGATTTATATATTTCCTTTTTTCGCGTAATGTTTGCGTGCTTTTTCACGATTCCCGCAAACTTCCATTGAACACCATTTCCTTCTGCCGCTCGTATCGACAAAAAAAGCATAGCAAAGTGAGCTCTCACATCTTTTAATCTTTTTAAAAACACCTTGTTGAAAAGCTTGGATCATTTCAAAAGAAAGCAATGCCAGAAACCCCTCTGTGCCTCCTTTGCTCGGCACTGATGTAAATGTTTTATCGATAAAAAGAGGGGCCTCTTCGGTGTAAGTGGCTAAAGAAGCGAAAGGAATTTCATTCCCTTCCGGCACAGACAAATACCCCCGCCATTGATCACGAAATTCTTTTACCCGCTTCACATCAATTGGGGACTTGTGAAGCTTTTCTGCTTGCTGCTGATTCAGTATGCCTTGCTGCGTCATAAACGAAAGCCAATCTCCCAAGCCATTCTCTTCATCAAGAAAGTCCGTCACAGAAACTTTTTTGATGTTAATCGTATTTAAAAAATTGATAAACAAATACTGACTGACAAAGGAATATCCTGTTTCCGAATTATTCTCCATGTGAATCCTCCTTCAAACAGAATGATTGACTTACATTCTAACATACCGTAAAGTTCGAAACTAACCGCATAAAACATTTCAAATAGTTAGACATAGAAGCGGTCAATACAATCAATAGATGAAAAGGGAGTTTTTATTTTATGACAACCAATATGAAGAACGATTTTGAGCAATACGTAGAGAACTTTAAAGCAACAGCGCCTGCAGAAGTCCAAGAGAAAATGCAAAATGCTTTGGAAGAATTAGAAGCATCGAGCGCAGAAAAAGGATTGAAGAAAGGTGAGAAAGCGCCAAACTTCAACTTACCGAATGCAACTGGCGAAACAATCGAGCTTTATGAACAATTAAAGCAAGGGCCAGTCGTCTTAACGTTCTATCGCGGAAACTGGTGCCCATTCTGTAATATGGAGCTGCGCGCGTACCAACAAATCATTGGTGACATTCACGGACAAGGCGCTGAACTGATTGCCATCAGCCCCCAAACTCCTGATCAGTCCATGTCCATTCAAGAAAAACACGACTTGGAATACATCGTCTTAAGCGATGAAAGCAACGAAGTGGCCAACCAATTCAACCTGGTCTATCAATTGCCGGAATACCTGATTGAAACGTATAAAGAAATCGGACTCCGCGTCGACCAGCATAACGGTGACGATACGTGGACGCTTCCTGTATCAGCAACTTACATCATCCAAACGGACGGAACGATTGAATTTGAATACACCAAATCAGATTACAAAGATCGCTACGAACCTTCTGATGTACTGGAAGAACTAAAAAAACTTAAGTAAGTTAATTGGAAAAAGCTATCCCGAAGTCATTTACTGACTTTATGGGATAGCTTTTTTTACCTGAATTTTTCTATTTGGGTTATTTCAACGGTACAGTTGCCTGTGTCGTAAACAATTCACCCAGAATTTATATAGATGAATAAAATAGAAAAATCACAACCGCAATATTGGGGCCGCAATTATAGTTTTTGGTTGAAATCGTTTAAAATTGTTTTTTTCTTGAGGCTACGATTTTAATTTAAGCAGATTTTGAAACTTAATGAGTGTTTAACGCGTATAAATAAATGAATTAACCCACTACTGAATACGGAGGAAAAAATTTGATAATTAACGCTCTATATGAACACTACTATAGTTTTAAAAGAAAACGTGGTTATGAAGTTATTGGCTGGGGATGGAGTTTGATTTTCTTAGCTTTAATACTTTGCACAGCGGCGATAGGTATATACTTGTTAATGAATGGAAAATGGTGGTTAACTATTGTTTTCATATTTCTATATATAATTTTAAAGATTATCTCAAGAAAAACCGATGTAATTTTAGAAAAATCTTCTATAGAAGATACTCCAAAAGCCAAGTCTTTAATTTTGAATTTCCTACAAAAGAATTATAAGTTTGAAAATCCGATTTCTTATAATGAATTAGCAAAACAATTACAATCTAAGGCTGAAAAAAATAAAGTGACTTTTGATTTGAATCCTTATATTAATATGACCCTTCCTGTATTTGTACTTATTCTATCATTAATATTTCAGAATTCACCAGAAACTTTCCAAGAAATTATAGTAATATCTCTCGTAGTATTGATATTCAGTCTAAGCATAAATCCAGCTGTAAATATTTTTAGCGATATTTTCTTAAATAGCAAATATGAAAAAATAATGGAATTATCTATTTTGGTTCGCGAAATCTATTTAGATGAATTAGCAAATGAATGTAAAATCAATAAAGAACTTAACGAAAATAGCCAATTAATTAAAGTTGATATGTATTTCAATAACTAATCCCCTTCTTAAAACGATTATTTACAATATTTTCTAAATTAATTGAATACAGCCAAGAAAATATACCACCTCTGCCAGATTTCAGAGCCACTTCGGACATGAAGTAGAGCCACCTCTGCCTTTAAGAGAGCCACCTTCTGTATACTTAGTTTGCGCAATATTGCGCAAATTGAATGTACAGGAGGTTTTTTAATGCTCAAGTATCGAGATATCCTACGGCTTCATGCGCAGGAGGTGAGTCAACGGAGTATCGCATCGAGCTGTGGTTGCTCTAGAAATTCCGTATCGGATGTCTTGAAACGGGCTGGTGAGGTGGAAATCACATGGCCTTTCGAAAACGATATCTCCGATATCGAATTACAGACCATGCTGTTTCCTGAGAAAAACAAATCGGATGCACGGAAGCAACCGAACTATGAATCGGTCCACAAGGAACTGGCGAAAAGCGGGGTAACCCTATCATTGTTGTGGCATGAATACGTGGAAGAGTGCCGGAGCCGAAAAGAGATTCCCTATAGCTACCGTCACTTTTGCCGTTTCTATCATCGCTTTGCCACTACTACTAAAGCAACGATGCGGATTAAGCGCAAACCAGGAGAAGTGATGGAAGTGGACTGGGCCGGGCAAACGACTTCGTTAACAGACAATCTGACGGGCGAATCGATTCCCGCCTACGTCTTTGTGGCCACCTTGCCGTGCAGCCAGTACACCTATGTAGAAGCGTTCTTATCCATGGATATGGAAAGTTGGATAACCGCACACCTTCATACCTATCATTTTTTTGGCGGAGCGACACGTATACTCGTGCCGGACAATTTGAAAACAGGTGTAGACAAAGCATCACGAACAGATCCTACGATCAATCGAACCTATCATGAAATGGCCGAACATTACCGCACTGTAGTCATGCCGGCCAGAGTCCGACATCCAAAAGATAAACCCAGTGTCGAGGGCGCCGTCGGCGTCATTTCTACGTGGATCATTGCTTCCTTGCGTAACCAGCAGTTCTTCACTTTGCACGAATTGAACGGAGCCATACAAGAAAAACTCTCTGAGTTTAATCAAAAAGAGTTTCAGAAGAAAAAAGGAAACAGACATTCCGCTTTCCTGGAAGAGGAGAAGTTCGCGCTTCTAACCTTACCTGCTTCCCCGTACGAGTTGGCCACTTGGATGACAGCCACTGTACCATTCGATTATCACATAGCTGTCGATAAAATGTATTATTCCGTTCCCTACGAATACATTAAGTACGTCGTCGACATCCGAGTCACCACCACGATGATTGAAGTGTTTTATAAAAGCTTTCGAATCGCCTCTCATATGCGGCTTCGGGGAAAAGAAGGAGAACCATCGACCATTCCAGAACACCGCCCAGTCCATCACAAACAATACGTCGACTATAACCGGGACTATTTCTTGGCATGGGCAGAGACCGTTGGTCTCCACACATTGACTACTGTGAAAGGCATTTTGGCTTCCTATAAAGTTGAAAAGCAAGCACTCAAATCCTGTTTGGCCCTATTCAAGTTAGCTGATCAGTATTCCGTCGAACGTATCGAAAGTGCTTGTAAAAGAGCTTTGGAATATTCAGCTCGCCCCAATATCAATAGCTTGAAGACCATCTTGAAGACTGGACAGGATAAGCTCACGACCAGCTCTTCAACCGAAACTGCTAAAAAGGAAAATCAAGTGAATGCGCATGGCTTTACTCGTGGTGCTGCATATTATGGGAGGAAAGAAAAATGACCAATGAGAACACGTTAACCAAATTACATGAGATGCGCTTAAATTCGATGGCAGAACAGTTTAGTAATCAGTTGCTCAATCCAAAATACCAGGAATTATCGTTCGAAGATCGATTCAGTTTACTGGTGGATGTGGAGTGGTCACGCAGAAACAATAATAAACTGGACCGGCTGATTAAAACGGCGGCTCTTCGGTACACCCAAGCGTGCGTAGAAGATATTGAATACCACGCGGACCGTAAGCTGGACAAAACACAGATCCTTCGGTTAGCTTCGGGTGATTACATCCAGAATCGACATAACTTAATCATTAAAGGTGCTTCCGGAAACGGGAAATCTTATCTGGCCTGTGCCTTCGGCATAGCTGCTTGTCGTCAGTTCTATCAGGTGAAATACATTCGTCTTCCGGATCTCTTGGATGAGCTGGCTGTGGCACGTGGAGAAGGAACCTACCAGAAAACGATGAAAGCTTATAAGAAAGTGAACCTGCTCATTATCGATGAGTGGCTGTTGACCTCTCTAAGAGAAAATGAAGCCCGAGATGTATTGGAAATTGTAGAAGCACGACACCAAGTGGCTTCCACCATCTTCTGTTCGCAGTTCGATACACAAGGGTGGTATGAGAAAATTGGTGAGGCAACACTGGCGGATGCCATATTGGATCGCATCATTCACGATTCTTACAACCTCTTTATTGATGGCAAGATTTCGATGAGAGAACGCCACGGGATTCAAGAATAGGTTAAAAAAAGTCACTACCGTCAGGTAGTGGCTCTCTTGTTGTCTCAAGTGGCTCAAAAATATGGCATAAGTGGCTCATTTCGTTGGCTGTATTCAATTAATTAAGCGTACTCAGCGAGCATTTTTTGGATGCTTAAAAATTCGGAAATTTATAATACTCAACAATTTTATTTATAGTATAAGAATTGAATAGACAATATTACTTAAATACAAACTTAAAATTCCCACAATATATATACTATATTTTTTTGATTCAAATTAACTTTTCTTAATAAATGAGAGGTGTTGGTCTTAGATGTTTGATTCGAGTATTCAAGAATTTTTAAGAACTTATGTAAAAGGTATACAAGATTCAAATGCAGCAATTTTTGCGGGTGCCGGCTTATCCCGTCCTGCTGGCTATGTAGATTGGAAAGAGTTATTGAGAGAAGTTGCTGAGGATATCCAACTTGACATTGATCAAGAAACGGATTTAATAGGAATAGCTCAATATCATGTTAATGAGTTTCAAGGGAGAGGCAAGTTAAATCAACTACTTATTGAAGAGTTCACCAAAGATATAACTACGTCTGATAATCATAAAATATTATCTCAGCTTCCCATAAATACATACTGGACAACAAAATATGACCAGTTGATTGAATCGAATTTAGAGGTCGCGGGAAAGAAAGTAGACCGAAAAATCACTGCTGAAAACTTAAGTTTTTCTGTACCTGGAAGTGATGCAATTATTTACAAAATGCATGGAGATAGCACATTACCGCACGAG
>NZ_JAKVTG010000050.1 GCF_022489025.1 Planococcus halocryophilus
CATCATTTCTGCGTACAAAATGATTGGTGGAGCCTAGCGGGATCGAACCGCTGACCTCCTGCGTGCAAGGCAGGCGCTCTCCCAGCTGAGCTAAGGCCCCAAGAAGAATGGTGGGCCTAAATGGACTCGAACCATCGACCTCACGCTTATCAGGCGTGCGCTCTAACCAGCTGAGCTATAGGCCCTCTTGAGTATAATTATCTTACTGATAGAAGATTGATTCAATGTTTCCATTGAAAA
>NZ_JAKVTG010000051.1 GCF_022489025.1 Planococcus halocryophilus
CGCATGCTCCGTTAATGTCGTGTCAAGTGCAATACGCAATTCAGCAGCGGGTGTTGCTGTCGCCATTTCCATAGATGCTTCGCTCGCTGTAGAATGTCCTCCGTGGCTGTCGGCAAGTGCCGCCGTTGGTACCAGTAATGCTAGGCTAAGTGGTAAGGCTAAAAGTACTTTGTTTAATTTCATCTAAAATCGCTCCCTTTTTT
>NZ_JAKVTG010000006.1 GCF_022489025.1 Planococcus halocryophilus
ATAACTAGAGAGTTTACAAAAAGCTAGCCTTTCTGGCTAGCTTTTTGTTTGCCTGTTTTACAATTCAATAAGGTTTAATTTTATCTAGATTGTGTCGGGATTTGCGAAATGGATAAAAGTTTTGGATTTAGAAAAAATATAAAGAAGAATACGACTAAAACTATTGTAAAATCGAAAAAGAAATGGAGATGAGCTGTATGAAAAAAATAATGGTTTTATTGGTATTAGCTATTTTTGCTTTGCCGGTAGTAGGGCAAGCACATACGACACTATCCTCGTCGACACCTGCAGAAGGATCTGTTGTCGCTGAGACTCTAGAAGAAGTAGTTTTAACTTTTGGGACGGTTATCGAACAAGGAAGTACGATGACATTGGAGAGCGAAGGAATGACTTATGATTTTGAAGAAGTTACGTTTTCAAGTGAAGTCATGACCGGAGCTATAAAAGAAGAGCTTCCAAATGGCTCGTATACAATTCAATGGAAGATCATTGGAGTAGACGGTCATCCGATTGAAGGGGAAGTTCCATTTGAACTAGCGGTTGAAGTTGCAGAAGAAGAGCAAGCTGTTGAAGATTCTGAAGTTGAAACTGAAGGCGAGCCAGTTGTTGAAAAAGCATCAGCTACAGAAGAGCAGTCTGCTCAAGCTACAGAAACCACTGAAGAAGATGGCGGCAATATGCTCATCACCATCCTTCTTATTTTGGCAGTTGTGGTAATTGGCTTTATTGTGTTCCGACTGTTGAAGAAGAAATGATTTTAGCTATTTTGTAAATAAAGGAAAGTTACGGTTGAACCCCGGATGATAGCCACTTTAAAAAGTGAAATCATTCGGGGTTCAGTTAGTATATACATAGTTATATATTCTTTACTTGGTCTGAGGAAAAATTACGCGATAACTACTTGGTTTTTGCCCTTATCTTTTGCTAAGTACAATGCATCATCTACCCAATCAATCATACAATTAAGAGGGAAATCGCTTGTGAAACTTTTCCCGCCTATCGATACGGTAACATCAATTTGACTGTTTTGTTCTTGGATTTTCAGTTGCTGAATTTCTTCGCTTAACCTGTTAGCGATCAGTTCTAATTCTGCTTTGTCAGTGTTAGGCAAAAGTACAGCAAACTCGTCTCCGCCAATCCGTGCTGTCGTATCAGAAGATCTTGTGATATTCGTAATTTGCAAAGCTAGTTGTTTTAATACTTGATCACCTGTAGGGTGTCCATAAGTATCATTAATTTCTTTGAAATTGTCTGTATCGATATATAACAATGAAATAGGTGTATTTTTCTGTTGCGCAAAGCGTACTTCTTTTTTTAGTTGTTCTTGAAAATAACGTCTATTAAAAAGTGAAGTCAAAGAATCTTTTTCTGCATGTTCTTTTAATTGGAGTTCTGTCAGCTTTTGTTTCGTAATATCCACATGGCGAATGACTACGCCTTCAATAGCCGAGGCATTTGCTTGAAGAGGGTTAGCTTGCATCAAAAACCACCTATTTGTAGAAGGGGAATGACAAGGATATTCGAAGTTGAAGCAATCTACTTCCCCTGACAAAACCGCCTGTAACCCTTGCTGGACATTAGGCTCTTTTTCACAGTGATGAAAATAATTTGTACCAATACCGCAGTTCGATAAAACACCACCATTATGAAGCGCAAATCGATTCCATTCTTTATTTGTAAAGCAGATTGTTCCAGTAGCATCAATTAAGCAAATAGGATCTCTTAGTGAATTTAATATCGATTCATTGATGCCTGGGTCAATCGATAAAAAAGTATTAACATGTGCATTCAATAAAATCATCATCTTTCTATAGGAGAGGTAAGTTTATGTAGTAGTACCTCCATTCCCTTTCAATCAAATTTAAAAACTTTAAAATATTTCCAATTTATTATTATAATATGAAAAAGTTAAAGGGGTGATAGCTTTAAGGAATAGAAAATGACTGGCCCCTCAAAACGAGAGTTCTCTATGAGTAGTATAAAATTGAAAAGCAGAGGAAATCAGAAAACAGTGTCAGGAATGAAATCACTCGTACATGTATGTTATAAAGGAAAAGGAATATTGAAAGTGATTGTGACAACTAAAATTTATTGTGTTGTGCTATCAAAAATAGAAAGGATGATTTTTTGTTAGATTTAGGAAATTTCGAATGGGGAGTGCTTCTCATTGGTGCAGGAGTCATTGCCGCACAAATAATTGGCATTTTAATTGCTTTTCTTTTAGTAAGAGCTATTGGTAAGAGATTAATCAATCGGTTTTTTGAAAAGTTGTTGATAAAAGAAGATGTTACGAAGGGGCGCGCCCTAACGCTTCAAAGCTTATCGGAAAACATTTTTTCTTATATTTTGATCTTTATCCTTGTTACAACGATCTTTAATATATTTGGTTTATCCGTGGCAAGCTTGATTGCGGGGGCTGGAATTATTGGATTGGCAATAGGCTTTGGTGCACAAGGCTTAGTGAGTGACGTCGTAACGGGTTTCTTTTTACTACTGGAAAAACAGCTTGATGTGAACGATTATGTAACCGTTGGTAGCATTGATGGCATTGTTGAGGCAGTAGGTTTAAGAACAACTAAAATTCGGAGCTTTGATGGCACATTGAATTATATTCCAAACCGGGACATCTTAACAGTCAGCAATCATTCGCGAGGCAATATGCGCGCGCTTGTCGATATTGGTATCTCTTATGATGAAAATATCGACGAAGCAATGGTGGTTATACAGGAAGCTTGTACACAAATGGCGTCAAAAGATATCGGGATTGTCGAAGGACCTGATGTGATTGGTGTGCAAGCATTTGGTGCATCAGACGTTACATTGCGAGTCATCGCAAGAGTGGAAAATGGAGAGCAATGGGCGGTAGAACGACAATTGCGCAAAGCCATTAAAGAAGCACTTGATGCAAAAGGGATTGAAATTCCATTCCCTCATCAAGTAAATATCCATAAAAATGTTGGCGTTTTAGAAAACTAATCGCTTATCAAAAAACGAACCATAAAAGGCAGCCACTTAGGCTGCCTTTTATGCATTAATACTGTTTTTCATCATGTAAAGATGGTGAAGAATACGTAGGACGATTGCTCTCAATGCGTCTTTGGTTTTCCAATAATGTGAGAAACTTAATGGCACCGTTACTCCATTCGTTAACTTGTGCAATGTTTTCACGGTCATGATCGACTCTTGAAGCGATGTTCCCTGTAATTGAGCGAACGGAAGCGTTCAAGTCGATGACTGAATTCATTGTGCCTTTTGCGGCATCGACGAGTACAGTAATTTTTTCGGATTTCATTTGAATGTCTTCTTTAAGTTCATTAGCATGATGAGACAAGCTTGCTGCTTCTAATTGAAGTTTATCTGCACGTTCTTTCAAGTTGTTTGCAGAACCTTTTATTTCTTTCATGGGTTCTTTCATGCCTACTATTAGTAGAACAACTCCAATTATTGCTATAATCAGCCCTGCTAAGAAGATGATGAGTGCTATGTATAGCCATGTTGTAGAGTCCATGCCATTTCCTCCTCTTTTTTATGGATGTCTTGAATATGCTATACCCGCAAAACTTCGATTATTAACATAATCGGAGGAATAGGTCTTGAGAGTTTGCTAATCAGCAAACAACTCCCATAATGTAAACGAGTATGGTAGAATTTTATCACATATGTATAAATTATCTGGCATTTTTTAAATGTGAGAAAGAGCAGGTGCAGAAATGATTGTCGGAATAGATGCAGGCGGTACATTGATCAAAGTGGCGTATACCAAAAAAGGGGAGGTCCATTTTGAAAAGTACCCAATTGCTGAAATCGAACAAGTTGCTGACTGGGTAAATAATCTAAGTGACTGCAAAGTTTGTGTAACAGGAGGAAGGTCGGGAGTGCTTGTTTCGTTACTCGATCAACCAGCACAAGAAATGGTGGAATTTGAAGCTACGCATCTTGGTGTACAAGTTCTTCTTGAGAAAAACGGGACTTTAGAAGATGCTTATTTAGTGACCAACGTTGGAACTGGAACGTCAATTCATTGTATACAAGATAATATGCAAGAACGATTAGGCGGTACGGGTGTTGGTGGAGGTACGTTAATTGGTTTAAGTCATTTATTGACTGGAGTTACTCGTTACGACGAAATCGTGGAGTTGGCAAGCCAAGGTTCGCGTGATCGCCTCGACTTGAAAGTCAAACATATATACGAAGACAAAGAGCCACCGATTTCTGGAGAGTTGACAGCTAGTAATTTTGGGCAGAATTTGTTTGCGATTTCAGATGGACTGACAAAAGAAGAGTTGTTAGCGGCAGTTATTGGCCTTGTAGGTGAAACGGTTAGCACAGTAAGTGTTCAAGCGGCTCGTCAATGTAGAAGTTCTACTATTGTTTATATCGGTTCTTCATTTATCGATAATCCTCTACTAAAAGAAGTTGTGACAAGCTATACCATTTTACGCGGTTCTGTTCCCGTGTTCCCTGATAACGGAGAGTTTTCAGGCGCAATGGGCGCGATGACGGCTTTAACTAAAAAAGCAGTATGATTGCCCATTTTAAAAGACTCACTTGATCTATTGCAGATCAAGTGAGTCTTTTTTGATTCTGTCATTGTTTGATCGTTTGTAATTTTAATACTATTATTCCACTCCCAGCAAAGATGAGTGAAGCTACATAAAAAATACTGGCAATTGTTAAGAAGTCAACGAGGTAGCCGGTAGCAATTACAGCGATTGCTGCAGCAACAGATGTCCAAACATGATAGCGACCAATTTGAGCGCCAGCAATTTCTTTTGTGACGTAGCGCGCCAATATCGTTTTTTCTGAATTTTTCTGTACAGCACCTAATATTCCCATGAGCACTTGCAGTACGTATACATGCCAAACTTCAGAAGCTAGTGGAAAGAATAATAAAAGAATGGCCATTCCCCATGAATATATGGCTAGTAGCGATTTATCCCCAACGCGATCTGCATATTTTCCGATTATTGGATAACATAGTGCCGCTGTCAAAGCAAATAAACCATACGCCCATCCAAACTGAGCATAACTATCGCCAACGTTTCGAATGAGCAAAATATAGAACGGGAAAATCATGCTCGAAGCCATCCCTACAATGCCCTGATAATAAATAAAGCGTTTATAATTCATGGTTGGTACTCCTCGTAAAAAAGATTCATGAAGCGATGCTCTGGATCAAAACGTTCTTTTAACTCAAAAAATTCTTCGGTTTTTGGATAAGCTATTTGCATTTGCTTTTTTGTCGGATAGCCGAAATAAGGAAGGTAATAACTACCATCGTGTGCAAGTGTAACATCAATCATTTCCCGAACCACGTCTTGCGTAGCTTGCACACTTTTTTCATCGGTTCCTTGATTAATTAGTAGCACGAGTGAAAACATATCTTCTTTTGCATAAGACAAAACCGCATTTTCATTTTGTTCAACATAGCGAATGGTGACATTTAATAAATTAAAGTCCGGATGGTCTTCGAGTACCTTTTTCAGTTCCGGAATATAATGCTCGAACTGGTCTACGGGAACAAAATACTCTTGTAAAATTTCCGTTTTGCGACTGTTGTCATACTCCATAAATTCTGAATCTGAACGCATGACATTGTTTCGAGACACAAGGTTTCCATTGATTTGTTGGGTATAGACTTTTTGTGCATTCCAAAAGCTGTCTTTTCCTGCATCATTAATGCGTGAAAGACCGAGAAAAAATTTTGGCACGGCAACCAAGTTTTCAGTTTTCAGTTTTTGATAGCTCGCGAGTTCACTTTGATCGTGAGCGGATTTGTAAGTGATCGTATACATATCCTCCATAAAAGAATCGGGGGCAATAGATATACGTGCTAAATGCATTTTAGCGTGAGGATTTCCTTTAACTTGCTTAGTAAAGTAAGCAGGATACTCACTGTACGACATACTTGCTGTTTCAGTTTCGAGCAATTCATCATCCGTCAACTGAAACGTGACATCTAAAATAATGCCAAACAGTCCATAACCACCAAGAACAGCATAAAACAACTCGTTATTCTCTGAAGCACTTAGTTGGATAATGTCGCCATCAGCATTTAAAAAACGCATGGATAAAACGGTATCCGTTATTCCACCATGACGAATGTCTAAACCATGCGCATTGACACTGAGTGAGCCGCCTACTGTAAAGATGTTTTGCGATTGACTGACTTTTAAGGACAAGCCATATGGATTAATGGCTTCTTGAATATCCGCCCATGTTGCACCACTTTGTACAGTCACAGTTTTGGCTTGCGAATTGACTTCCAAAACTTGGTTATAAGGTTTCATATCAATCATAAGACCGTTGGGGTAAACGGTTTGACCGCCTTGACTATGTTGCATGCCAGCAATTGAAAGAACATCTCCGTTGTTCTTAGCATCGTAAACAATTTTCTGAAGTGCATAGTCTGTCATACCAGACGTCACTTTTTTTATTTCTACAGGTAAAAGTCGCTGATGTAAGTCATTGTCGGGGCGATTTAATTGTGTGACGTATACGTACACAGACAATCCGAAAATTATTACGTATACAAGAGCTAACCAAGCTGTTTTCATCGAACTTCACCTCTTGCTTAATTAGACTGAATTAGGGCTATTTGGTTCCTTTAAAACGAAAAAGAGATATCGCTGTATGCGACATCTCTTGAAATAAAAACTATTCACTAATAATCGTCAACTTCTCACGAATATCAGTACGTTCTTGTTTTGCAGGGATGTGAGCAGGATAGCCAATCATCATGGTCGCGACAATTTTCTCTCCAGGTTTTACACCAATCGCTTCGCGAAACACAGGATTGTATATCCAGTCGTTAGAGCGCCAAATCATGCCGATGCCACGTTCCCAGGCAGCTAGCTGGAAGTTTTGAAGCATCGAAGAAATTGCGCCATAATCTTCATCCCATCTTCTTTGTCTCGGATCTTCAGGCATGATCACGACCAAGTGTAGCGGAATACTGCGGAAATAATCAGCTTTGTTAAATGCTTTTGCAGGTGTTTCTCCATCAGCTGTTTTCATAGCTTCTAGAAATGCTTGAACAAATTTTTCTTTGCCAGCGCCGGTATAAAGCTGGAAACGCCAAGGTTCATTGACTTTGTGATTAGGTGCCCATTTGGCGACATTCAGTAGGTCGATAATTTCTTCTGTGTTAACGGCATCAACTTTGAATTTCTTGATTGAGCGTCTTTCTATGATATTCTGGTCAATAAGATTCATTAGTAAACAGCTCTCCTTTTCGCATACAAACTACGAGTACTTACCTTTTATCCTACCATGGCGTAGAGACAAAGCGTATTAAAACAGACAAAAAGAACAATGTAGTCAGACGGAAATATTGGTAGAATAGAAGCACAAGCAAGGAGTGGATCAAGTTGAAGAAAATTGTAGTCATTGGGGGAGGCATTACAGGTCTTTCCACCATGTATTATTTGCAAAAGTTAAATATGCAGGAAAACCTCGGGCTAGAGTTGGTTCTGATCGAACGTTCGCATCAACTAGGAGGGAAAATCAGAACGATCAAAAATGATGAGTTCATTATGGAAGTCGGGGCAGACTCAATTGTTGCACGTCATGCCAGTGTTATGCCGTTAATCGAAGAGTTGGGGTTAAAAGAGCGAATGGTTTATAACGGTACGGGAATTTCTTATTTATATGCGAATAATGTGCTGCATGCCATTCCAAAAGACACTGTCTTTGGTATTCCGATGAGCAAAGAATCGTTATTTAGTTCAACGCTCGTTTCTGAAGAAGGAAAGCAAGCGGCGTTGAAAGATTTTACTAGCCTGAACGAAAACTATACACGTGATAGTTCAATTGGAGAGTTTCTTGAAGCTTTCTTAGGCAAAGAATTGGTTGAAAATCAAATTGCTCCGGTGTTATCTGGAGTCTATTCGGGTAATCTCTATGAGCTAACCTTATCCTCGACATTGCCTTATTTAGTTGATTACAAAAACAAATACGGCAGTATCATCAAAGGCTTTGAAGCAAACAAAGAATTTTTCCAAGGCGCCGCAAATAAAAAATTCATTTCATTTGATGACGGTATGGAAGTATTGATTGATACATTAGAAAAAAAAATAGAGCAAAATCGAATCATCAAAGGAGTCGGAACAACGTCTATCAAAAAAGACAAAGCCGGCTATCTGGTAGAGCTTGAAAAAGGTGAGGCATTAGAAGCTGATTATGTGATTATGGCTACTCCTCATCAAGTCGCACAAGAGTTATTAAACTTACCCGAGCTAGACGCTGAATTTGATCAGTTTTTGAATTCATCGCTGATTAGTGTTTATCTTGGCTATGATATTCCGGACGACCGCTTGCCAGAAGACGGTACCGGATTTATCGTGTCACAAGAAAGCGATTTACATTGCAATGCCTGTACGTGGACGAGTCGGAAATGGCAACATACATCAAAAAATCAAAAGTTATTAGTTCGATTATTTTACAAAAGTTCGCATCCATCATATGGTCAGCTAAAAGATTTGTCTAAAGAAGAACTGATAAAAGTGGCAATGGGCGATATCCAAAAGAGTTTAGGGATTGAAGAAATGCCGTTAACTGCAGAAGTAACAGGTTGGGAAAATTTAATGCCTAATTATCATATGGAACATAAAAATGCGATTAATGCACTAGAGCTGAAAATGGAAGAAATGCTTCCACATATTAAACTAGCAGGTTCTTCTTACTTTGGAGTAGGAATTGGCGCATGTATTCAAAATGGTGCTGACTTAGCGCAGATTATTGTAAATAACTTATCTGAAAGAAATGAAGAGTGAAAAGAGACCTATTGAGGTCTCTTTTTTGTGTATATAGAAAAAAGCCTTTTATCCAGTTGGATAAAAGGCTTAAGAAGATTATTTTTAAAAATATTATCAAAGAAGTTTTTCTTTTTTTATTAATTTTTTATTTCATGACGTTTAAACGTTTGTAACTATCGAATTTTGAACTCCAGTATTTATCATTCAAACTTGTAATTTGAACACGATCACCACCGGCGTGGATAAAGCTATTGTTCCCAATTAAAATTCCCATATGTGAGATTCCCGGGCGGTAAGTATCTTTAAAGAATACTAAATCGCCAACTTCAGGAGAACTAACAGGTGATGATAGCGCATAAAAACCTGTTGTATTCGTTCTTGGAACGCTAAATCCAGCTTGGTTATAAACATAGTAAATATAGCCACTGCAATCAAACCCACCTGGTGCAGATCCAGCCCATTTATAAGGTGTACCTAAGAAAGACGTTGCTGAATTTATCAATGTAGAAATCGATCCAGAATTTACAGAAGGTGTAACGATTGAATTTGAAGCAGGTACTATTGAGCCGTTTGATGATTTCGCGTCTACTTTCAAAGTTTGACCAATACGAACAGAACTCGATTTCAAGCTATTTAAGCTCATCAACTGCGAAACAGATGTATTATGACGTTTGGCAATATTGGTTAGTGTGTCTCCACTGACTACACGATACGTGCTCGGATTAGAAACTGTGGGCACAGGAGCAGGTGCTTTAACAGTTGTAGTTGGTTGAGTTGCTACTATTTTTCCGCTAACGACTAGTTTTTGACCAGGAATGATTGTATTTTCGGACAGCTTATTCAATTGCTGAATCGAGCTAACGCTAGTACTATGAATTCGCGCTATATGTGACAATGTATCTCCGGATTTTACTGTATATGTATTCACCGAACTGATCGGCGGTTTAGAAACGACAGGGGGTTTTGGAGTGGCGACGGATGTCAAAGTCGCTGAAACTTTAATCGTTTGATTTGGAAAAATCGAATTGGATGGTAGGTTATTCCACGTGAGCAGTTGATTAACCGAAATATTATTGTTAGACGCAATTTTCCATAACGTATCTCCCGATTTTACTGTGTAAGTACTTGCTTCTGTATCTGACGTTCCGATAGCCATTGATAATGCTGTAGCTGCAAATAACGTGAAAATAATCTTTTTCATCCTCAAACCCCTTTTTTTCATTTATTTATAAATAATTTGGTCTGTTATTCTCGAGTTATTTAATTCTATATAATTAATAAAATATAGGCAATAAGTTTCAATATTACAATTGTGTTACAAATATGAAAGTAATGAAAATGGTAATTTAGATATTTATAGTAACAAATATATGGAAAATAAAAGAATTTTATAATCTCACAAATACTATATCGGTCATTTTAGATAAAAGTTAATAGTTTATATTAAATTATTGTTTTTTTTAATCAAAATGTGTGAAAGTCTTTTTCATAGTAAGTTCGTGTCTTTATAAAGAAACTTCGAGTAGTTGCAATATTGGGTTTTTTCTGACATCATGAAGAGATATATTGGGGCTAAATTAGAAGGAGGCGAAGCAAAGAATGTACGCAACACTTGGGAAGGTCTTTGATCAGACGGTAAGTATGTATCCGAACAAAGAGGCGTTAGTCGATATGAGAAGAGAAAAAAGATGGACCTATTCCCAATGGAGTGACGAGGTTCATCGTTTAGCGAATGCGCTTATTACAGCAGGTGTTTGCAAAGGGGATCGTGTTTCAAGCTTTCTTTTCAATAATAGTGAACTGCCTACTGCCTTGTTTGCTTGTGCAAAAATTGGGGCTGTTTTCAATCCTATTAACTTCCGTCTAAAGCCTGAAGAACTGACGTATATACTAAATGATGCAACACCTGAAGTGGTTCTTTTTGAAGAAGCTTTAAAAGAAACAGTTGGAAAAGTGGCTGAGCAATTTCCGAGTATTCAATTTTGGTTTATAGACGAAGATGTTCCAGAATATGCAGTGAGTTATCAAGAACAAGTTATCGCAGCCATTTCGACAGACCCACTTGTAGACGTGGATGAAACAGATATATATGCCATCATGTATACGAGTGGAACGACTGGGCGACCAAAAGGCGTTATCCATTCTCATCGTAATATGGCAGAACAAAGTATGACGTGTATTGCGATGCTGAAATATACGAAAAATGATGTGGGTTTGGTGGTTGCGCCAATGTTCCATTGTGCTGAATTACATTGTTGCATCATTCCGCGTGTTCAGGCAGGTGCTTCAAGCATCATTATGCATCAGTTCGATCCTCAAGTAGCAATCGACACTATTGAAAAGGAAAAGGTTACAGTCATGTTTGCTGTTCCAACAATGTGGAGCATGATGACGGAGATAGCTGGTGCCAATTCGAAAGTGAAAACTTTGCAGCGTGGACTATATGGAGCAGCTCCAATGGCGCCTGTTTTAGTTAGACAAGTTAAAGAAGTACTTGGAGTTGAGTTAATCCAAGCGTATGGCCAAACGGAGATGGGACCAGCCATTACTTTTCTGACTGAAGATGAACAGTTAACTAAAGCAGGATCTGCTGGAAAACCTGCTTTTAATCATGAAATTCGAATCGTTCGACCCCAAGATCATGGACCTTCAGAACCGGATGATCAAGTAGAGCCGTTTGAGGTTGGAGAAATTATTGTTCGAGGTCCGAGTATGATGTTGGGTTATTTCCATCGTCCGCAAGCTACAGCTCGCGTGATGTATAAAGGGTGGTATCATACTAGCGACTTAGGATATGTGGATGAAGAGGGCTATTTATATGTGGCCGACCGAGTTGATGACATGATTATTAGTGGTGGAGAAAATATTTATCCGCGCGAAGTAGAAGATGCGCTCCATGGACATGAACTAGTTCAGGATGTGGCTGTATTAGGTATCCCTGATGAAAAGTGGGGAGAATCGGTGATGGCATTTATCGTCGTGAAAAATGAGTTGTTGACAGAGGATCAATTAGAAGAATATTGCTTGAACAACGAAAATTTAGCACGATTTAAACGACCAAGAACTTATCGCTTTGTCGAGGAATTGCCACGTAATGCTAGTGGGAAGATTCAGAAATTCTTATTGCGTGAACTATACGCTGATAAAAAAATAAAAGAAAGCGATGGAAATTGAGGGTGTGAGTTGAGAAGGAGAATAGTGACATGGATATGAAGCCAATGGACGAAACAATTATTGGTATATTGGGAATTGAACTAGGTGAAATGACTTCAGATAAAGCAATGGCTACAATGCCTGTACATGGACCTACCCATCAAGTTTTTGGTCAACTTCATGGAGGTGCATCCGTGGTGTTGGCAGAAACAGTTGCAAGTTTTGGTACTTGGAATTTAATCGATCAAGAAAATGAAATCGCCGTAGGTCTAGAAATCAATGCCAACCATCTACGTGGCAAAAAAGACGGAATAGTGACTGCTATCGGCACACCCCTTCATAAAGGAAGGACAACTATGGTCTGGGATGTTAAAATTGTTGATGAAGAAGAAAAGCTGATTTGCGTGTCGAGATGTACGGTGGCGATTGTTCAAAAGAAAAAGTAGTGAAGAAAAGAGAATCCCTTGCTCAGGAGAGCAAGGGATTCTCTTTGCCTATAATGAGTTTTTCATTTACAGGCATGTTAGTATAAACAATAAAGAAATGAAAAGTGAGAGTGGTTTATATGTTCAATTCCTTAAACGAATTAATGGAAGCAAAGAACCTAAAAGACAAACGCTCGATACCTTGGAATCAGATTTGCCAGGAAGAGCTGTTGTCCGAGAAGTTTATTAACGAAAATGCAGATCAAGTAAATTGGAAATTGATCTCCGGTCATCAGGAACTATCGGAAGGCTTTATTCGGAAATATCGAAATCGCTTGTTTTGGGATGAAATAATGAAAAACCAAAAGTTGTCGGAAAGTTTTATTGAAAAATTTGCTAATAAAAAGAAGTGGCAACCAATCGCTATTGAAGAATTGAGTAAAAAGCAGCAAAAAACGTTTGAAAAAGAAAGCCGAGCATTTGATGCGACATATTATTGGCAGCTTGTTTCAAAGAAACAGCAATTAGCAAATACAAAAGGCTTGTCACCGATGTTTATCGAAAAGCATCAAAACAAACTAGATTGGACGGAACTTAGTCGTCATCAGCATTTACCAATGCCGTTAATCTACCGTCATGCTCACCAAGTAGACTGGACTTTAGTTACGCGTTATCAAGTCTTATCCGAGCGTTTTATCGAAAAGTATAGCAATCGTGTCGAATGGGAAACGATCTCGTTTCACCAGACATTGTCCGAGCGTTTTATTGATCGGCATCATGGGAAAATGAGCTTTATCTCAGCACA
Organism: Planococcus halocryophilus; assembly: GCF_022489025.1. Classification (GTDB taxonomy): domain Bacteria; phylum Bacillota; class Bacilli; order Bacillales_A; family Planococcaceae; genus Planococcus; species Planococcus halocryophilus_A. Next base: position 13,140 of record NZ_JAKVTG010000006.1, read on the forward strand.
AGAAAGACGTTCTGAAATGTTCCTTTTTACGCATTTTGATAAACTGGATGCCGCATCAATCATAGAGCATCAGCAGTTGGCTAACGTAAAAAGATATGAGCCATTTGATGTTTATATACTGACTAAAGGTGATCAAAAAAAATACATTCTGAAATTTCATAGCCGAACTGAGGGCTTGGAAGCAATTCGTAAAGTTGATGAAGAAGAGTTGTATAATCACTTAGAAGAGAATGGTTTATTAGTAGTAATCGAAGAAGATTTTCCAGAACTAACGATTATTGGTGATATGCGGTTCTAATGTTCTATTTATATCGCTCTGACAATTGAGCGCTGATTTTTAACAGGAAACAGGTTATACTAAAGAAAAAAATCGAAAGTTGGGATTTTATTCATGGCTTTTACGGATTTATCGATTGCGAGTGAAGCAACTATACAACCGATTCTGGAAATTGCAGAACAGGCTGGCATTTCAAAAGAGGCGTTGGAATTATACGGAAACTTTAAAGCAAAAATCAATGTAGATCAATTGCCACCTGTTCAAAAATTAGGGCAAGTAGTATTAGTCACAGCAATTAGTCCAACCCCTGCTGGAGAAGGAAAGTCTACTGTAACGGTAGGGTTAGCTGATGCGTTTAAACAATTGAAAGAATCCGTAGCGGTAGCTCTTCGTGAACCATCTTTAGGTCCTGTTATGGGCGTGAAAGGCGGTGCGACAGGCGGCGGCTTTGCACAAGTCTTACCAATGGAAGATATCAATTTGCATTTCACAGGCGATATTCATGCCATTACTTCAGCGAATAATGCGTTAGCTGCGTTAATAGACAATCATTTGCATCAAAAAAATGTTTTGAACATTGATCCACGACGTATTACTTGGAAACGAGTATTGGATATTAATGATCGTGCGTTACGCCAAGTGACGATTGGTCTTGGTGGACCTGGACAAGGAATCCCTCGTCAGGACGGCTTTGATATTACGGTGGCTTCGGAAATCATGGCTGTACTATGTTTAGCGACTTCTCTTGCCGACTTGAAAGAGCGATTGGCACAAATGGTGATTGGCTACACGTATGACAGAGAGCCAGTTACAGTTAGAGATCTTGAATCAGAAGGCGCTTTAACCTTATTGTTGAAAGAGGCTTTCAAACCGAATTTAGTTCAAACGATTGAAGGAACACCAGCGATCATCCACGGAGGTCCGTTTGCGAATATCGCTCACGGCTGTAACTCGCTAATTGCGACAAACACAGCGAGACGTATAGCGGATATCGTTGTAACTGAAGCTGGTTTCGGAGCTGATTTGGGTGCAGAGAAATTTATGCACATCAAGTCTAGAAAAGGTGAATTCAATCCTGATGCTGTAGTCATCGTAGCCACTGTTCGAGCCCTCAAAATGCATGGCGGCGTAGCAAAAGATCAGTTAAAAGAAGCGAATGCGGATGCTGTAAAACGCGGAATGGTCAATTTGGCCAAGCATGTGGATACGATTCAACAATTCGGTATTGAGCCTGTTGTCGCATTAAATCGCTTTGCAGGAGATAGTGAAGAAGAATTGGCAACCGTACTAGAGTGGGCAAAACAACAAGGAGTTGCGATTGCTTTAACAGAAGTGTGGGAAAAAGGCGGGCAGGGTGGAGTTGCTTTAGCTAAGCTTGTAAAGCAAGAACTGCAGCGGCCGAAAAACTTCCAACTTCTTTATAAAGAAGAGGATTCAATCGAAGACAAACTTCGGACAATCGTTCAAAAAGTGTATGGAGGAGCAGATATTCAATTGTCTGATCTTGCACAAAAGCAGCTCGTCGAATTGAAAAAATTCGGTTGGGATTCTTTGCCGATTTGTATGGCGAAAACGCAGTATTCGTTATCGGATCAACCTAAATTATTGGGACGTCCTGAAGGATTCACCATTACTATTCGAGAGATTATCCCGAAGCTGGGCGCAGGGTTTTTGGTCTGCTTGACGGGTGACATTATGACCATGCCAGGCCTTCCTAAAAAGCCTGCTGCTCTGAATATGGACGTCACTGCAGATGGCAAAGCAATTGGTCTATTTTAAGTAAATTAATGACTTGGAGTTAATGAAGTCAGTGTATAAGAGGTATTGGAATGAACTTATTCCAATACCTCTTTGTTTTTCTAACGATTAGGGATGTTTCGTTATCATGTTCATCACATCCTGTTTTTTAAAACAAGACGTGATTTGAAAATGGATGGTAGAATATAGGGAATCAAAGTAAGCGAGATAAATAGTTTAGTTTAGCTAAAGTCCCAGGAGGAACAAATATGAACTGCCAAATTACAGTCACGGATTTTGTAGAACAAAATACAGCGATTTATATGCAAGTAGAAGTCTATGACCCACAAACAAATCGACGGTATCAAGAAGAATTACGGTTTCTAGGTGATTTATTATACGGTGATTTAGTGCATACAAAAAAATCTCCTTTAACGGAACAATGTCGACTGGAGACAATTGCTTATTTGAAATCTTATTTTGATCGATAAATAAAGGGGGATTTGGATGGAATTCCAATCAACACACGAACATTTGATATCTCAAAGCATAACCATTTATAACGATGGGTTTGGGTTGGTAAAAGAAGTGAGAGAAGTCCCAGCAAATAAAGAAGTTACGGAAATCCGATTTATGAACGTCTCTCCTGAAATAGAGGTAGATTCCATTTGGATAGAGGGACTCCACGTATTAGAACAAAGTTATACTTCTGACTTGATCAGTAAAGAAATATTATTAGAAAAGTATATTAATGAAATCATTACTATAGAAAATGAAAAGTTGAACAAAACATGGAAGATTCGGTTACTCAGTGTTTCTGCCGCTATTATTGCTGAACGAATGGATACAGGAGAAATAATAATTGATCCAGTTGGACAGCTGATTTTCCCTGTATTGCCAGAAGGACTATTGACGAAACCGGCATTAGTTTGCAAAGTCACGGCTATCGAATCCGATGCTAAAGTGGACATTTCCTATTTGACGCAAGGAGTAGAATGGCAAGCAAATTATGTTGCGAAAATTAACGGCTCTACGTTAAACTTTATCGGTTGGTTTCAAATTTCCAATAATAGCGGCATGGTTTTTTCCGAAAGTCAGCTCCAGTTAGCTGCTGGTAAAGTGAATCGGTATAAGAATAACTTGCCATTAGTTACGCAGTCCAGGTTGTTTTCTATAGCAGAGGAACCAGAGTCTGGTTTCATAGAGCGTAGTTTAGCTGATTCCCATGTATATAGCATAGGTCGTCCAGTGACCATTTTAAACAAACAGACTAAACAAATCAGTTTCTTAAATATACAAGAAGTTGCTTTTCGAAGATTGTATAAAATAGATGCGCACAGTGAACAGGCGAAAGTTGTGGTTGAATTCGATAACATTGTGGCTAACAAGCTAGGAATGCCATTGCCTCAAGGGGTTTTAAAAGTATATCACCAAGACGACAGTGGAGAAATGGTATTTATCGGTGAAGATGCTGTCAAAAATACGGCGGTGCAGCAAAAAGTATCTTTAACAATAGGTCGAGCTTTTGATATTGTTAGTGAAAGCTGGGAAAAAAAGCGGGATAGAAGCGGTCACTTTGACTATATTACGTATATTTACAAAGTGCATAACCAAAAATCAGAGCACGTTCGAGTGGATGTGAAACACGAAGTTTTCGAACAAATGTGGGAGATGGAATCGTCTAGTCATGATTACGAGTTAAAACAATCAAATGAATTAGAGTTTTGTGTACACATGTCTTCAGGGAAAAAAGTGGAAGTAGAGTTTACTTATAAAGTGAATAGAAGAACTGAAGAATAGCTTAAATAAATTTTGATAAAATAAGATGGTCGAAGTAAGTATTTTAAAAGTAAAGGGGAAGAAGTGACATGTTCAAAAAAATGGCTTCAGAAGCATTAGGATTATCAGATATTGGGAAAATAATCGATCCACAAGACTTTGATAAAACGGATTCAGATGATTACGTTATGCATGAAGACGGGGAGAAAATCTATTTTTTGATCAAGACAAAAGCCGACGAATATTGCTTTACTAATCTTGCAATCATCCATGTAGATGGAGATAGCGCAATGTCATCTAAACGGATTTTAAAGCGTTACCCTTATTCGCAGCATACCATTTCAAGTGTCGTGCTTGAAACTGCAGGGAAAATCGATTTAGATGTAGAGCTAGCCTTTGTTGTAGGAGCCGTTCATTTTAAAATTGATGTTCAAAAACAGCAAGCAAGTCGCTTAACAAATTTGTATAAGTCTTTGTTGAGAGTTGCTGAAATTATGCATGAAAATGCCATTATTACGAATATGGCAACTGACAGTTTAAATAAGGCGGTCACTGTTTTACAAAATTCAAGAACGAGTGATGTGACACTGGATGATCAATACTCAAAACTGACTGATTTCGGCTTTACATGGATGACTTCTGTTCGCAATCAATACCATGTAAAAGATTTTGGAGATGTATTCGAAAAGTATATTAATAATTGATAATTGTATTTGAAAATGAGCAAGCCGCATATGCGGCTTGCTCATTTTTTATTTGCTGTGAGTAACAAGGAAATCGAGTGTTTGTTCTAGTGTCTCTCTTGCGTCATCTGTATATAAATCGTATTGAAACTCATGCTTCAAGTTTTTCTGCGTGCCTTTAAAGAATACAGAAGCAACTTGAACCTCGTAAGACTGTAAAACATCAACTAGTTCAGTAGATTGGGAAACGAAAGGATCCGCATCGCCAGCGGTTATGAAAACAGGCGGGAAGTCAGAGCTAATGTGTTGAACTGTAGAAAGTTCATCGATTTTCGCAAACGACTCAAAAGGTTCTGCACCCGTATAGGCTGTTAAGAAAAAATCGATATTTGGAAAAGCTGTAGCTCTTAGTGTAGTCATGTTGTATATACCGCATAATAGTACCGCTCCTTGAAGCTGATTACTAGATATAGAGGGTTGAATAGCCATGGTTTTAGCGAGTTCCGCATTGGATACAAGAGCAGCAACTTGACTGGCGATCTGGGCACCAGCAGAATCCCCACCGATGAACACTCGCTCCATATCGCCGCCGTAGTTGCTAGCGTGAACGTTCATATAAGCAAGTGCCTCGTTTGCTTGAACAATAGGCCCCGGGTAAAGAGCTGCTGGAGCTAAAGAATAATCAATATTCGCTACGACGTAGCCAGCATTTGCAAGTGACATGGCATAATCTTGTCGGCTCTCTTTTGACCCTCCTACATACCCGCCACCATGTATCCATAAAATAACAGGCATTGAATCAACTGCGTCTTTAGGATAATAAATATCCAAGAGACTATTTGGAGAATCATGGTAAGACAAGTTCTTCACGACTGTGACTTGCTTCGTAATTTCATGGATATTGGGAGGAGAGCTAAAAGCAGCAGACCCTGATATGTGAATAGATGCTGAAACATCAGGAGGAGCGTTTGTCTCTTCGAAAACAACCATCATACAGATTAAAGTTATAAAGAGCGTGGCAATCACCCATTTTTTTTGAGTTCCACGTTTACTGTTTGCTCTCACACTATCCATCCTTTAAAGTGGATTTTCACTTGTTGAAGTATGTTGAATGCTTGTCCATTCGGGTATAGGTTAAATTATGGAGATGTTAGGATAACTATCTCATTGATTCTGATTTCTCTTCATATTAGTTATGCTAACACGAATGCCACGAATGACCAACGGATTAAATTCGCTGAATTGAAATATATTTGTAATACCGAACGAGCAAGATTGCAACACAAAGGGGGTAAGTTAAGAGGTACTATTTTTTGCACTTTTGAAAGGAGTGAGCAAATGTTTGGGATACCCGATTTAATAGCATTAGTAATATCTGCATTCATTATTTTACCAGTAGTGGTCTTTCTGAGACAATCGGGCTATTTGTTGATGAGCATGATTTTAGGTGTGAAAAACCCGAGATTAACCGTCGGATCAGGTCCAAGAATTATCAAAATTGGCGTGTTTGATATACGGAAGTATTACCATCTATATAGCTGGTTTTCATACGATTCGCTAAAACGGCAAGGAAAGCTTGCTTACATCGCACTTTACGCAAGCCCGATTTTATTAAATACAGTGGTGGCTATTACCTTAAACGCTATGGTGGCCAACGGCATGTTTGAAGAACGCGCAACTTTTTTCAATCGGTTTGTTTTTTATGCATTTTACTTTGTCTTATTTGATGTAATTCCCATGAAGACCGCTAACGGAATGCCGAATAACGGATTGATTATTTATGAAATGCTTCGTTATGGCAAAAGAACGGACTTTAACAACGAACCTTTTCTTCCCTCTACATCAGAAGTGGAAGAGCAATATGCCGAAGATGTAGAGAAAATGGAAGAGCTTAAAGAACATCAGAAAGAGCAAGTAGAACAAGAACGAAAAAACGACAATATCTCTAGGGCTGAAGAAAAAGACCAGAAAGAAGAGATTGAAGAAGACAAACAAGAAAGTAAGGAAAACTTGGAAGAAATAAAAGACCAAAGGCAAGACCAATTAGAAGAATACGAAGACAATATTCCAAAATAGAAGAGTGGTAAGTAGACACAGAGTTAGAGAACTAGTAAATGTTTTGGTTCGAGATAGTAGAATGGTAAGGTTAGATATAGATTTATCGACAAAAGGAGTGCTCCAAAATGACAAAGAAATCAATGGGAATTCACCACATCACGGCAATTGTTGCGGATCCTCAAGAAAATGTAGACTTTTATGCCGGTGTGCTGGGGTTACGTCTAGTAAAGAAAACCGTTAATTTTGATGATCCAGAAACGTACCACTTGTATTTTGGTGACGAAACAGCAAAACCAGGAACGATTATAACGTTTTTTCCTTGGGGCAATGCATACAAAGGAAAAATTGGTGATGGTCAAGTTGGCGTCACTACTTATGCGGTTCCCGTTGGTGCTTTAGCATTCTGGGAAAAGAGACTGGAAAAATTCAACGTACCTTTTTCAAAAGAAACGCGTTTTAAAGAACAATATTTAGCATTTGATGACCCACATGGACTTCATTTGGAATTAGTTGAAAGGCAAGAGGGAGAGCCAAATAGTTGGGAAACTCAAGGAGTAGCAAAAGGTGTTGCGATTAAAGGATTTGGTGGCGCAACATTGTACACAGCTAACGCAGAAAAAACGGCTGAGTTATTAGAAACGGTTATGGGGCTAGAAAAAATTGAGGAAGAAGATGGCTTACTGCGTTTCCGGGCAGCAAGTGAAATCGGAAATATGATTGATGTGAAATTATCTCCTGTTGGTGTAGGGCAGATGGGGGTCGGAACGGTTCATCATATCGCTTGGCGCGCACAAGACGATGCCGATCAACTGGATTGGAAAGAGCGAGTAGAAGCATACGGATTGGGCGTGACACCGGTTCAAGATCGCCAGTATTTTAACGCGATTTATTTCCGTGAATATGGAGATATCTTATTTGAAATTGCGACAGATCCACCGGGATTTGCGATAGATGAATCACAAGAGTCTCTAGGAGAAGCTTTAATGTTGCCGGAACAGTATGAACAACATCGAAAAAATATTCAACGTGTATTGCCACCCATTCAAGTACGGAATTTGGATCAATAAAAAAGAAGCACCTCTAATTTTTACTTAGAGGTGCTTCTTTATGGTTATTTCGAAATCATGCTTCTTAACATCAAGTTGATGTTTTGAGGTCTTTCAGCAAGTCTTCTCATATAATATGCATACCAGTCTTGTCCAAAAGGAACGTAGGTTGTAAAAGCATAGCCTTCTTTTGCCAAGTCTTTTTGCATTTCAGAACGAAAACCATATAACATCTGAAATTCAAAGCGATTTAGAGGGATATTTTCTTCTTTTACGAATGCTTTTACTTTTTCAATAATATGGTGATCATGTGTGGCAATCGAAGTAAATCCAGGAGATTGGAGATGAATCTTAATGAGCTTTAAATAATTTTCATCGACTTCGTGCTTTTCCTGAAACGAAACTTCTGCACTTTCTTTATAAGCCCCTTTTACTAGGCGGAGTCGAACGTTTTTTAAGGTTTCCAAATCTTTTTCAGATCGATACAAATAGGCTTGGATAACTGTACCGACATTTTCATACTCTGCACGCAAAGCTTCAAGTATATCGAGTGTTTGTTGTAAGTGATCATAATCTTCCATATCTAAGTTGATGAAGATGTCATAGCGAGAAGCTTCTGCTACTACTTCTTGAATATTTTTTAAGCAAAAATCAAAATCCACATCCAAACCAATCTGAGTCAGTTTGACAGACATATGCGCATTGACACCATAAATTTGAATAGATTCAAGTGTCTTTACTATAGCCTCTTTGGCTTTTGTGGCTTCTTCTTTTGTGTGAACAAATTCACCAAGACTATCGATTGTTGCACTAATTCCATTGGCGTTTAGTTCCTTTACCGACTGCATCATGCTGGCGATGTCAGTTCCGGCGACGACTTTTCCAGCCCCTAATTTCAGGCCCCATTTTTTTGCTGCACTATTTAGTGGTTGGTTTTTGGACAATGCAATAAAGAAGTTTTTTGTTACACCCACTTTTAATTCCCCCTATACTGTTAAATCACTTTTATGATCAGGTAAGCTTGCATACAGGAATGTCCTGTTAAATAAGAGATAGTCTATATACCAAGGGAGTTCATGTATTATCCTTTGTTAACTCAGAGCATATCACATATTTACTGAAAACTAAAAATCTGAGTAAATAGAGGATGTTACAAGAGACATGTGTTCATCAATTTAAGATTACTGGGAAAATATGAAATTAGAAAATATAAAGATGCAAAAAAGTGTAGAATAGAACAAGTGATTGAAGATAAGGGAGGGGGGGTAAAATGAATCGAAAAGCTGCCATAGGCTTTATATTGTCAGTTACAGGCTACGGTTTGGTGCATTTTATCACCTATTTTTATGAAAATGCATTATTAACTTTAATGCTTTCAATGTTGGGTGTGGTGCTGCTGATTTTCACTGCAATTCTACTGCCTTTTAAGAAGTTTCAATTACAAATGTGGTTAGTGATTATGGCTATAGCTGTGTTATTTTTCACGAGCGATTCGGTTAGTGGTGACTTAATTAGAGGGTTGCAACAAATGAGAAATCTCGTTGGCTTGTTATTAGTTGTGCCTATGATTAGCTGGGTTTTAAAAGAGGAGCCTTATATAGAAGAAATTATGAGTTACGCTCACAATTTTTTAAATCAAAGCCAGAAATTTTATTTTGGTCTTATGGCCATGACTCAAGTTATTACTCATTTCTTACTATTTGGTGTCGTGCCGATGATGTATCATTTTATCGATACATTTTTAAAAGATCACAAAGGAGAAGCATGGGAAAATTTTAAAGGAACTGCAATTCTCCGTGCTTTTGGACTTTCTACATTATGGGTAATTAGTATACCGAGTTTCATCTTTGCAGTAGAGGCTTTGGATGCGACACTTTGGAAGTCCATGGTGCTTGGGTTTACTTTTGCGCTAGCGGGAACAATTTTATCAGTGATCTTTTCTTATTATCAAGAAAAGAAATACGGAGTGGACTTTTCAAGTATCTTGGGAGAAGAAATCGAAAAAGCTATGAAAAATTCAAGGAATCAAGGAAAGTGGAATAAGGATGTAGCAGAATTTGCCTTTCTGTTTATCTCTTTGTTCGGCACCATCTTCTTTATTCATGAGATTACTGGACTCGAGTTTTTGCTGACCATCCCGTTAGTCATACTTGTATGGACCTTTCTTTATTTTCTTATTAAAAGAAGAATGCCGAGTTTTGTTGGTGAAAGCCAGTATTATTTTTCAAAAGGAATCGCAAAACAAGCTCAACAATACAGCATTTTAGTCGCTGCAGGCTTACTGATTTATATTTTAAATCAATCGAATGTTGGGACGTATGTTATTAATGGCATGAACTTTTTGACTGGGATAATTCCTTTGCTAAATATATTGTTTCTATTACCGTTTATTGTGATTTTACTTGGTTTTATTGGGTTAGGTCCGTTACCAGTTATCGTATTAGTAACAGGTATACTAGAAGCTATTCCGTTTCCATATCCGCCGGAACTGGTCGTGTTAGCTGTTACGTCAGGAAGTGTTATTTCCATTATTTTATCGCCTTTTGTCATGCCAGTGATTATATTAAGTAGTGTCAACGGATTAAGCGGTGTCCGTAACGGCCTCCAATTCAATTTAAAATTTGCCATCGCCTTTTATGTGATGGTCCAATTATTTATTCAAACCGTCATTCATTTATAGTGAAATTCAAAATGTACGTAAAAGTCTTTCCAAGCTTTTACGTGCATTTTAAAAGTTCAAAAGAAGAGACATTGAAAGCCAGCAAACCATAGCGTATAATTCGAAATAACTGAATATTAAAACGAATAATATATAAGGGGTAAAAGTAGAGGCGAAGTCCTAACCGATAAAAACCGCCACGTCTAAGTGGCGGTTTCCTTTTTATTTTGGTTGAGGCGCATGAATCTCCCAAGATAATTTTAACGCATCTGCCAAATAATCTGCAGCTTCTTCAGCTTTAAAGTTATCGATTTGAAATTTAGAATGATTTAGCGAGTAACTATTTTGTCGTTCGAGAAATAGCGATTTGATATCTTCAAGAGAGCGTCCTTTTAAAAGAGGGCGGTTATCAGTAAGAATGTGGATTCGATCTTTCCAAGATTCCCATGAAATATCGAGAAACAAGACGATGCAATTGGTCATGCAGATGTCTTGAATTTCTTTCTGCAAAAAGGCACCGCCTCCAACAGAAATGATATTGAGCGGCTGCTTACTGTATTTTTCAATCAATTCCTTTTCTTTGGCACGAAACACCTGTTCACCATATTGCTCGAATATTTGTGGAATTGGCATGGCAAACGCTTTCTCGATTTCAGCATCGATATCTATAAAATTGCGATATAGTTTTTGGGCTAGTAACTTTCCGACAGTAGTTTTTCCAACCCCCATAAAACCGATACACACAATACTTTTTTCGCGGATAGATAAACCGAAGTTTCTCATGGACAACCTTCTTTCTCTTTGGAGTGATTAGTCGGGTTCATAGCCTACTTTACCTTATCTGTATCAAAAATTCATCGGGTTAGTTGAATATATAAGTTTTATCGCTAAAGTCATATTCAAATGTTTTAAAAGAATGGTCTTAAACTGGTGTTAAGTAGAAAAATTATTTAGTCGAGGAGGTAGTTTGATGGCAACAAGTTATATATTGACAGGATCGTATGCATCCGAAAGCGAGCCAGGTATTAAACTTTGGGAATTTGAAAAGAGCAACGGGAAGTTAATCGAGTTAACAAATATTGTAGGCATTGAACGTCCTTCGTTTCTCGCTGTTCATCCAAATGGTACGAGTTTTGTTGCGACAAGTGAAGTGGGGAATGGTGAGCTTGTTAGTTATTGGATTCATCCAACTACCAAAAAAATGATGGAAATCAATCGGCAATCTTCGAATGGCGACCACCCAGCCCATGTTACCATCGATGAAACGGGAAATTGGCTATTGTCCGTTACTTATTCAGGAGCAACTATTAATGTTCATCCTCTCTTAGCAGATGGAGCAATTGGAGAGTTGGCGTTTTCGATAAAGCACGAAGGGTCTGGGCCAAATAAGGAAAGACAAGATGCGGCTCATCCACATTCAATTATCCAGGTTCCAGGAAAAAATCTATTTCTGGTATCCGATTTGGGAACAGATACCATCACCACCTATAAATTAGATGCTGATAAAGGGGAGTTGACGCTTCGATATACAGTACAAACAGAAGCAGGTGCAGGACCGCGTCATTTAAGTTTTCACCCTACAATGCCTTTTGTCTATTCGGTAAATGAGCTAAATTCTACATTAATGGTCTATAAAATTAGTCGTGAAGGACAATTGGAATTTATTCAATTATTGCCGTTAGTACCAGATAGCTATGAAGGGGAAAATACGAGTGCAGAAATCGCAGTATCGAGCGATGGTAGTTTTGTTTATGCATCAAATCGGGGACACGACAGTATTGCTTCTTTCGTCGTTCAAGCTAATGGGACTTTAGAAAATTTAGGATTAGCTGGATCTGGTGGAGAAGGGCCGAGACATTTTGGTGTTATGCCAGAAAACGATTGGCTAATTGTAGCGAATGAAAATTCACATACGCTAACGGTTTTAAAGATGGGGCAGACGGGCACACCTTGCACAGTTGAAAATATTATCCAAACGACAGCTCCCGTTTGTGTCAAAGTAATTAAATAAAGGGCTCATAAGACAAAAGAAACACCTAAAATCGAAGGTCTAAAACCTGGCGAATTTAGGTGTTTCTTTTTACCAATCCTTAGATTCCTTTTCAATAATGCCGAGCTCTTTCATAAGGCGCGTAAATCCACTATCGCGATTTCCTGCAAAAGCGATTTCAGTGCAAGTGGAATGAGGAGGGTAATTAAGCTCTTGAGCCTTTTCTAACGTGGCTTCTTCTAAAAAATTTGTAGCGTCAGCCTCTTCAAAACAAGAAGGTGCGATATACGTTCTGTACGTATGCTCAAGTATTACACGACTTTCCGGTGCTGGTTCATTTTCTCTTGGCAAAAAGAATAAGAGCAACAACACTGATATAGCTAATAGAAGAGCACTCATCCAAATTTCTTTTTTTTTCATAAAGTTAGTCCTCCGTCAGTAAAATTTCCGCATCCGCCAAAATTTCTTCTACTGGTGGATTTAATCCTTCATAAGATTTCATAATCACACCTTCTTGGTTGACCAAGTAGAAATAAGTGCCATGAATCACTTGATCATCGTTTTCAGGCTTTCTAGCTAGAGTTTGGAAATTATCCATCGCAAAATCATCAATTTCTTGTGGCGTGTAACCTGTCAGTAAGTTCCAAGTCGACAAATCTGCACCGTAATTCTCGGCATAGGATTTTAAAACTTCAGGTTGGTCAAACAAAGGGTCAACACTAAACGAAACAATTTGAACATCCAGTTCTTGTTCTTTTAACTGTTCTTGCAATCCGGTCATATTGGCCATCATCGGCAAGCAAACAGTTGTGCAATTAGTAAAGACAAAATCGGCAAGCCATACTTTGCCTTCTAGGTCGGCTAACCCAAATTCTTTGTTATTTTGGTTAGTAAATGTAAAATCCTCAATTTGCCATTCAAGCGAATCTTCAATACTTGGGCTACATGCACTCAAAAAAATGCTGAACAATACAGCTAATAATAGATTTTTATATTTATGCAAAAACGTCAACCTCTCTTTCGACAAACGGTTATCTTCCTAAGCGTAGTGGATATTCTCTTTTCAAACAAGAGCATAAGTAGAAAGAAATGTGTAGACATTTCGAACAGAAAGGCTTTTGTATTTTTTGAATTTAACTAAATTTTTGAATAATCAAGTATTTTAACAAGGAATTTACATATCTTATGTAGAATTAAAAGAGACACGGCAACGGAACCGTTAAAATTCTGGAGGTGTGAAAATGAATAAATCGATAATCCAGCTTACGCAGGACAAGTTAGAAGCGTTCCATGCTGGACAGATGAAAGATGCATATCGTTATTTTGGGGCACATACGTCTGCAGGTCAAACAAGTTTCACACTGTGGGTTCCGGAAGTGATAAAAGTATCAGTAGCTTGTACAGAGCCCGAAAGTTTAGCAGAAGAGATATTCCAAATGGAGCAGCACCCTCTTGATGCGACAATTTGGCAAGTTCAAGTGCCGCAAAAGCTAACTGGATATGCCTATGAATACATCCTCGAAACGCCAGACAGAGAAATTTTGAGAAAAGCGGACCCTTATGCTCAAGCGAGTGAAAAGCGACCGGAAACCAAATCGATCGTAGTTGAAGCCTCTAAGCATACATGGTCAAAAGCCGTGTTACAGCATAAAAAACTTCAAAACAAAAATCATTTTGAAAAACCGATGGCTATTTATGAACTGCATATCGGAACATGGAAACGCAATGCTCAAGGTGATTTTTTGAACTACCGTGAATTGGCAGCGGAACTGATTCCGTATGTCTTAGAAATGGGCTTTACTCATATCGAAATTTTGCCAATAACGGAACATCCATTAGATGAATCTTGGGGTTACCAAACGACGGGATATTTTGCCCCAACGAGTCGTTATGGTACGAGTGATGATTTGAAATACTTTATTGCCCAGTGTGCAGAAAATAAGGTCGGCTTGATATTAGATTGGATTCCAGGACATTTCTGTGTAGACGAACACGCTTTAGCACAATTTAATGGAAATTACTTGTATGAAAGCGAGATAGAGGAACGACGCATGAATCCGGATTGGGGAACCTTAAATTTTGATGTAGAAAAAGGTGAAGTTGTAAGTTTCCTCTTATCGAGTAGTCATTACTGGTTGGAAGAATTTAAATTTGATGGTTTTCGTATGGATGCACTGATTTGTTTGTTATTCATTCCAAACATAGAAGAGCGGCACTATAATCAGCAAGGAACTAATTTCTTACAAAAATTAACGAATAGCTTAAAAGCATCTCATCCTGAAGTGATATTAATTGCAGAGGATGCCTGGAATTATCCTAAAGTAACTCACGATGTTGCACATGGAGGAATCGGGTTTCATTACAAGTGGAATTTCGGGTGGATGCGAGACACACTTGACTATATGGAAGTACAGCCCTCGAAGCGCTCTGAAGTACATGGAAAAATGAATTTTTCTTTAATGTACCAGTATGAAGAACGTTATCTTCTTGCACTTTCTCATGACGAAGTGGTAAATGGAGAAGCTTCTCTATTAAACAAACTGCCCGGAACACTCGATGAGCGCTTTTTGCAATTGAGGTTACTGCTAGGTTTTTGGATAGCTCATCCAGGGAAGAAATTACTGTTCATGGGCCAGGAATTTGGTCATTTCGAAGAATGGGAGTTTAAACCCGAACTGGATTGGGCATCGTTAGAAACCGAAAATCATAAAAAAATGGCGGATTTCACAAAAGAGTTATTGGCTTTTTATAAAACAGAAAAGGCTTTTTTTGAATTAGACGATCACCCAGATGGCTTTTCATGGATTGATGCGGATAATCATCAGCAAAGCGTGGCTGCTTTTATCCGGAGAGGGCGTATGGAGCAAGACGAATGTATCGTCATTTGTAACTTCTCGGAGCGGCATTATGAGAACTTTAAATTAGGTGTCCCAAAAAACACAGATTATGAAAAGGTTTTTACCACAAGCAATAGTGACCAGAGAATAATTGTGAATGCTGTAGACGAACCAAGCGATGACTTACCATATTCCATCCGAATGAATTTGCCTGCATTTACGATGAGTATATGGAAAAAAAGAATGGGAGTGAAGCACAATGAATAATAAAGTAGTTGCGATGCTTTTAGCAGGCGGACAAGGAAGTCGATTAAAATCGTTAACGTATACAATAGCCAAACCGGCACTGCCGTTTGGTGGTAAATATCGAATTATCGACTTTCCTCTATCCAATTGCACTAATTCAGGAATCGAAACAGTTGGCGTTTTGACGCAATATCAGCCACATGTTCTGCATTCCTATATAGGACTTGGGACACCGTGGGATTTGGATCGACGCCATGGCGGAGTAACGATGCTTCCTCCTTTCGCTGAAATTGATGGGAATAAATGGTATGCGGGGACCGCAAGTGCTATTTATCAAAACATTACTTTTCTTCAGTCATGTGACCCGGAATATGTACTGATTTTATCCGGTGATCACATTTACAAAATGGACTATGAAGTATTGGTTGATTACCACAAAGAACATGATGCAGATGTAACCATTTCGGTACTAGAAGTGCCATGGGAAGAAGCGAGTCGGTTTGGAGTTATTAACGTCGATGATCAGATGAAAGTTTTGGAATTTGACGAGAAACCAGAAAATCCAAAAAGTAATTTAGCTTCAATGGGTGTTTATGTATTTACATGGAAAAAACTAAAAGAATATTTGGAAGCAGATAATTTGATTGAGGAATCATCTCATGACTTTGGTAAAGACATTCTTCCAGCGATGATGGAAAATGGCGAAAAAATGATTGCTTATCCATTTAAAGGATATTGGAAAGATGTAGGGACTGTTGATAGCTTCTGGGAAGCAAACATGGACTTGCTTGATTTGAATTCGGGCTTAAACTTGCATGATTCTGGCTGGCGTATTTATTCGTCAAATCCACAACTTCCTCCGCAAGTTATTAACCGAACGGGTAACGTACAATCTTCTATGGTAAACGAAGGATGTGTGATTTCTGGAGAAGTTACAAAATCCATTATATTCCAAAAAGTAGTTGTTGAAGAAAATGCTCAAATTTCAGAAAGTGTCATCATGAGTGGAGCGACCGTTCATAAAGGTGCAAAACTTCACCGTGCTATTGTCCCACCTGGATTTGAAGTACCAGAAGGATTTGAGATAATTGATCAGCAAGACAAAGTGGTTCTCTTAACAGACGAAGAAGTAGAAAAATGGAAGGAGCGTGGCGAACAATGAATTTAATTGCGGTAGTAGATGCCTCTATAAAAAAAGAAGGATTACAAGATTTAACGATGAAACGAACTGTTTCGTCTGTTCCTTTCGCAGGACGTTATCGGCTAATCGATTTTGTATTATCAAGCCTTGTCAATTCAGGGGTCAATACGGTGGGCGTTTTTCCGTGCTACCCGCTTGCCTCTTTATTAGATCATATTGGTGTAGGCAAGAGTTGGGATTTAGATAGAAGAAAGAATGGTCTGTATTTTCTTCCGGTTACACAGCGAGATGGCGGGATATCGAGTGTAGGGGCATTTGCTGGGTTCGAGGAACATCTGCAATTTTTTACAAAAAGTAGTCAACCATACGTAATCGTCACGAATAGCTTTGTCGTTACCCAACTAGACTATAAAGACATGCTTGAAAAGCATATTAAATCGGGGGCAGATTTCACGGAAGCTGTTAGCAACGGCGTGCAGTTAAAAACCTATATTTTATCTAAAGATCTGTTAGTCGAACTACTTCAAACCTATTTAGATAAACAAGTGGTAAGCGTCGAAGACGTCGTTAACTTGAAGAAAAGTCCTTATACATTTAATGAGTATGAATACGAAGGCTATTTTGCTGTGATCGATTCGATTCAAAGCTACTTTGAGGCTTCATTGGATTTACTAAATGAAGATAAAAGAGAGCAGCTATTCCTTGCAAATCGACCGATTTTCACAAAAGTAAAAGATGAGCCACCTACACGTTATGTCAGTGGTTCTCATGTTGAGCGTGCACTAATCGCAAACGGCAGCACTATTATGGGAACAGTAACTGATAGTCTCATTAGTCGAGGAGTTTATATTAAAAAAGGTGCACGTGTAGAAAATTGCATTATCATGCAAAAAAGTACGGTGGAAGAAAATTGCGACTTAGCTTATGTGATTGCTGATAAAGAGGTATATATCGGCGAAGGAGTAGTGTTACATGGAACTCCTGAGCGGCCGATTGTTTTACGCAAAGGGGCGAGTGTGTCGAAGGAGGATTTACGATGAAGATTGTAATGGCAGCAGCAGAATGTGCACCTTTTGCAAAAGCTGGTGGATTAGCTGATGTACTAGGAGCATTACCAAAAGAGCTTAGCAGATTAGGCCATGAAATCACTGTGATTATACCGAAATATAGTTTGATAGCTGATAAATATATGTCAGAATTTGTTCTCAAAGAAACGATGGAAATAGTTTTTAAAGGGCAACAAAAAACATTCCGAGTTTTTGAATATGAACAGGCTGGCGTTAATTACCTCTTTATGGAGTATGATGATTATTTTAAACGAGACCAAATTTATGGACAGTCGGACGATGCGGAACGTTATGTCTTTTTCAACCGGACAGTACTTGAAATCGTTCAGCAGCGCAAACTAGATCCAGATGTAATTCATGTACATGATTGGCATACGGCTGCAATTCCGTTCTTATTGAAGGAAGATTCGCGTTACGAATCTATTAAGTCAGCTAAAACTGTTTTGACCATTCACAATTTGCAATTCCAAGGCAAGTACTCGAAAAAAACATTTTTAGAAAACTTCGAAATGGATGCCCGTTATTACGACGGAGGTCTGGTAGAGTGGGATGGTCATTTCAATTCATTAAAGACCGGTATTTTCTATGCAGATAAAGTAACGACTGTTAGTCCTACTTACCGAGATGAAATTCTAACCGATTTTTATGGAGAAAAGTTGAATAGCTTTCTGCAGGAAAAAGAGCAGGATTTAATCGGGATTTTAAACGGCATCGATTTAGAAGTTTACAATCCTGCTGCAGATTTATCTATTGCAAGGGAATTTGATGTAATGAGCATGGAAGGAAAGCAAGTTAACAAACGTGCAATTCAGTTGAAAGCGGGGCTGCCAGAGCGAGGAGATGTCCCGTTGTTGACGATGATTTCGAGATTGTCAGGACAAAAAGGTATTGATGTTTTACAGGAAATGCTTCCGGATTTACTAACAAATGAAGACGTCCAATTTGTGTTATTAGGATCTGGAGAAGAACAGTACGAGACATTTTTTAAAGAACTAGATATTGATTTTCCAGGACAAGTTTCAATCAATATAGGCTTTGATGAAGCATTTGCTCATTTACTGTATGCAGGAGCGGATATCTTCTTAATGCCTTCTCATTTTGAACCTTGTGGACTAAGTCAGTTAATCTCAATGCGATATGGAACTGTTCCTGTAGCGAATAAAACAGGAGGACTAAAAGATACGGTAATAGAGTACGATGAAAACTTAAAGTCCGGTAATGGATTTTTAAGTGATTTTTCAAAAGACGAGTCATTTGATAGTGCTTTGCAGCGTTGCCTGACTTTTTACCAACAGTCTGATCATTGGGAAGCAATTAAGAAAAACGGCATGAAAGGTGATTATTCTTGGTCGCGTTCTGCGGCAGAATACGCTGAACTTTATAAACGGCTAATTTAAAGGGGCGTACCAATTATGTTTACTTCCAAAGAAGAGTTTAAGAAAAGTTTTACGAATCGATTAGAATTGAAAGGAACCGAAAAGAGTCTGGAACGGGCTCATGAAACTTTGTGGGAAATGACCTGCGAGTGGGTTCAAGAAAGCTGGAAGCGTACAAACCAATTGTACGAAGAGAATCAGGACAAACAACTATATTACATGTCCATTGAATTTTTAATTGGGCGGGTGCTAGGGCAAAACCTACAAAACTTAAATTTTTACAATATGGTCAAAGAAGGACTTGATGAACTAGGGCTCGAGCTTTCTGAAATAGAAGAACTTGAAATAGAGCCAGGTCTTGGAAATGGTGGGTTAGGAAGATTAGCGGCTTGTTTCATGGATTCTCTTGCTTCACTAGAATTACCTGGACATGGGTATGGATTGCGTTATAGAGGCGGCTTGTTTACGCAGCATTTTGTAAACGGTAACCAGACAGAACAACCTACAAATTGGATTAAAGATACGAATAATGTAGATACTCGTCGAGAAGACCTGGCAGTGGACATTCCTTATTATGGAGAAGTTCAATTAGTTATGGGGCTTGATGGAATGCGGACAAAAATAGAAAATCCTGAATGGGTCAAAGCGGTTCCATATGATATCCCGATTGTTGGAGCAAATGGTGGAACGGTGAATACACTTCGATTATGGCAAGCGGAAGTTTCCGATCGTTCACCTTCGGTTGGTAAGGAGTACGCAGTCTATGAACGTGAGACGGCCCACATCACAGACCGGCTTTATCCTGATGATTCTTTAGAGACGGGGAAAATATTGCGCTTGAAACAACAATATTTGCTTTGCAGTGCCTCTCTTCAAAATATTATAAGCAATCATAAGTCTTCTTTAGAAAAACTACCTGACAGTATTGCCATTCAAATAAATGATACGCATCCAGCTTTGGCTGTTCCAGAATTAATGCGCATCTTAATCGATGATTATGCTTGGGATTGGGAACGAGCATGGGATGTTACAACGCGTACTATTTCCTATACAAATCATACGATTTTAGAAGAAGCTATGGAAAAGTGGGACAGTCATTTAATTCAATCATTATTGCCTAGAATCTATCTAATCATTGAAGAAATTGATCGGCGTTTTAAAGAGAGTTTGCAGAACCAAGAGAAAGATGATGAAACTCTTCACAAATTGTCCATCATTGAAAATGGAGTTATTAAGATGGCAGTACTAGCGGTAGTGGGGAGCTATAAAGTAAATGGTGTAGCAAAGTTGCATACGGAGATTTTAAAGAAACGTGAAATGAAAGAATTGAACGAGCAATTCCCAAATAAGTTTCACAACAAAACCAATGGAATTACACACCGGAGATGGCTAATTAAAGCAAACCAAGAGTTGTCGGGATTAATCACGGAGACAATTGGTTCACAGTGGATGAAAGAGCCTGAACGATTAAGTGAACTCCATTATTTCTCTCAAAATCAAAACTTTCTTCAAGACTTCCAAACAATTAAAAGTTTGAAAAAAGAGCAATTAATCCATCATCTTCAGCGAGATCAAAATATTATTGTGGATCCATCTTCTATTTTTGATATCCATATTAAACGATTTCATGGTTATAAGCGGCAGTTGATGAATATTTTGCATATCCAAATGCTATACGACCGGATCAAACGAGATTCTACTTACCGACCATATCCCCGAACTTTCTTTTTTGGAGGGAAAGCTGCGCCGAGTTATCACTTTGCAAAACAAGTGATTAAAATGATTAATACAGTAGCGACGAAAGTGAATAACGATCCTTTAGCAAGACAGCATTTGCATATTGTTTTTGTTGAAAATTACAATGTGACACAAGCGGAATACTTAATTCCTGCGGCTGACGTGAGTGAACAAATATCGACAGCTTCTAAAGAAGCTTCAGGGACTGGGAATATGAAATTTATGATGAACGGTGCGCTGACAATTGGCACTTTTGACGGTGCAAATGTTGAGATATTTGAACAAGTTGGTCAAGAGAACGCATTTGTCTTCGGAATGCGAGCAGAACAAGTGATGGAATATGAAAAAAATCACTCTTATAATCCAAAAGAAATAATTGAATCGGATGTAGAAATCGAGAAATTGATGGAAGAACTGGTTAAAGGCGACTGGACAGAAGGAAAAGCGAATGCTGATTTTATTGTTGGGCAGTTGCTACATGATGGAGATCCTTATTTTGTATTAAAAGATCTTCAGAGTTATGCAAAAGCACACGAGAAAATTTTAGATGCCTATGCCAATCCAGTTAAGTGGGCAGAAATGGGTGTTAAAAACATTGCCGCTTCAGGTATTTTCTCAAGTGATCGTACCATTCAGCAATATTCAGACGATGTTTGGCATTTAACGAAAGTTCCCAGTATATATTAGAAGTTGAAAGGGTGGCAATATGGCAGATCACGAATTTGATAATACCGACTTAACAGACTATAAAGCGAGTGGTGCGTTAGTCGGTAAAGTTGCAATTGTCACAGGTGCCAGCAGTGGCATCGGTCAGGCTGTAGCGATAGCTTATGCAAAAGAAGGTGCGAGAGTCATTATTGGGTATCTCGGAGATGACGAAGGTGCTCAAAAAACCATTGATTTGATTGAATATTATGGTGGTGAGGCTAAAGCGTTAAGTGGTGATTTGGGAAAGTCGGAGAATTGTGACGCACTCGTACAATTCGCTTTAGCGGAATTTGGCCAAATAGATATCTTGGTCAATAACGCCGGTTACCAATATCCCCAAACGTCCCCACTCGATATTACTGACGAGCAACTTTTAAAAACATTTGAGATCAAAGCGTTTGCCATGTTTTATTTGACGAGAGCGGCACTTCCTCATTTGAAAAAAGGTTCTCGAATTATCAATACGGCATCTATTAATGCATATCGTGGCCATTCGGATTTGATTGATTATTCTGGGGCGAATGGTGCGATGGTAGCTATGACTCGCTCGTTGGCACGTCGATTGGTGCGAGAGGAAATTGCAGTAAATGGTATCGCGCCAGGACCCATTTGGACGCCGCTCATTACCAAAACTTTTGGTGATTTAAATCCGAATGTTGGAGATGATTTTGGTGAAGATGTGCCAGCAGGACGTCCAGGTCAACCTTATGAACTCGTGAAAGCATATGTGTTTTTAGCGGATCCGCAAAATTCGTATATGACAGGGCAATTTCTGCATATGAACGGCGGAGACTATATGTCTACTTAATCAAAGCAGGCCAAGGTCATTCTTGGTCTGCTTTTTCATATGTTCTTGTGTATGGTAAAATTCACTGAAGAACGGGAGTGAGTTTTTGAAAAAGATTGCATGGATCTTACTACTGATAACCTTTAGTCTAGGATTGCTGACAGATTGTACGGACATAACTCAGCAACCAAAAGAAGAAAGCGAAGACAATCAAGAAAACCAAGAAAAGTCAGAACAACCAATGGTCCTTGATAATGGTAAAGAAGTAATGCGTGTCCATTATATCGATGTTGGGCAAGGAGATTCTACGTTGTTGGAAATTGAAGGATTTTCAATATTAATTGATGCGGGAAATTGGAAATCAACCGAAGTAGTCGATTATTTAAAACAACAAGAGATTAAGAATATTGATATTGTTGTAGGCACTCATCCAGATGCTGATCATATTGGGCAGCTGGCACAGGTGATTGGAGAATTTGATGTTGGTGAAGTATGGATGTCTGGCAATTCAAGTAGCTCTGCTACGTTCACTAATGCGTTGCAGGCAATCGAAGCGAGTGATACAGAATATGTTGAACCGAGAACGGGGGATGTTTTTGATGTGGGTTCTCTTCAAATCGAAGTGCTGCATCCGAGCGAAATCACCGGTTCCCCTAACGAAGAATCCGTATCATTAAAAATGACATATGGAGATGTCGGATTTATCTTTACTGGAGATGCAGGGGTTAAAGAAGAACAAGAAATGATTGATACGGGCATTGACCTCAATGCAAAAATCCTACATCTAGGGCATCACGGTTCTAACACATCAACAAGTTTGGCATTTTTAAAAGCAGTGACTCCTGAAATTGCGATTTATAGTGCGGGAGCTGATAATTCATACGGGCACCCACATGCGGAAGTAATTGCAGTTGTAGAAAATGAAGGAACAGAAGTATACGGGACAGATGTAAACGGGACGATTGTGATTGAAACAGATGGTAAAGCCTACACCGTTAACACGCAGCAAGAAGGTGTGCCAACCGAAGGGCAGAATCGATGCATTGATATAAACATCGCATCCTCAGCAGAATTACAGGAGATTTCAGGAATAGGCGAAACGTATGCAAAAGCGATTATCGATAAGCGGCCATTTGAAAATATAGAACAATTAATCGATATTAAAGGAATTGGGCAAGGCACGCTAGATGCTATTCAAGAACAGGACCTAGCTTGCATAGGAGGGTAATAGGATGAAAGGGATTTTGGACCGTATTGAAGATGACCTATATGCAGTCATTTTAGTAGAAGAAGAAAGACTTGAATTGATCTTACCTGCCAACCGATTGCCAACAGGGAGTAAAGTCAATTCCTGGTTTACCATTTATGCAGAAAACGGTCAGTTAGCAGTCACATTAGACGACGAAACATCCTTCATAAGAGAAAAGCAGACTGAAGAATTGATGGCAAGACTAAGAAAAAAGAAAAAAGGTAGCCGCTTTAAGCGGAAGTAGAAGAAATCCAGATTCTCTTATGAGGATCTGGATTTCTTCACTTTCTGATTCCTAATTAGTTTTCTTCAATCAATTCTAAATGGTAATCAGCTATTTGATTGGGTTTGTACAAATCTGTAATCGATGTGGAATAATCGGAAATGGACGCTTGAAATTCTGCCTCTAGAGACGGTATGCGGATTCGGAAAGACATTTTATACAAAAGTGTAGCAATGTCGTGGTACTCTTTGCTCGTCACTTTAAAGTCGAAAGAGATTTTTCGTTTATGCTGTTCATTCGTTTCTTCTTTAAAGTTAGAAGCGTGTATCTCGGTATCATCAATCCAAACGATTGTTTTCGTCATTTATTTCACCTCGGTTTCCAATTGTTGAGTAAATTGCTGGATTGCTTGTGCAGCCAATTGGCTTTTAACCATATCTTCCATAGGTGGGTTGTAAAGACCAGCACGGACATTTAGGTAATGGCGGTGCATCGGATTGGCTTCTGAAAGTGCGCGAGATCCGACAATTTTCATCGCTTTGTCTACTATCTCCATGGCGGCATGGGTTACGGCTATTTTCGTTATATTTAAAGCTTCATCCATTTCTGCTTTATTGTCTGTTAAATTGTAACGTTCTACAGTGCCATATAAAAGGTGCCGAGCGGTAGTCAGCTGTAGTTCCATTTCACCGATTGTTTGTTGGATAGCTGGTGTCTCGGCAATAGGTTTTCCAAGTGATGCTGGCTTGTAATTAGCTGCAAACTCCACTGCATACGCTCTTGCAGCGGCAGCAATTCCGATATAACAAGCAGGAATATGAAGCAGCCAGCCTTTAGCGGTAGCTGTAACTCTTGAACGTTTCAGCGTATAGGTTTTGGGAATCCGGACATGATCGAGAAGTAAGGTATGGCTTGCAGTGCCCCTCATCGCTAGCATATCCCATGTTTCGTCTATTGATACGCCGTCAAGTTGACGTGGAATAACAACTGTGATGACTTCGTCATTTTCTGTAGTTGCCGTTACAAAAATATAATCGAGTGCAGGTGCCATGGAAGTGTAGGTTTTTTGCCCGGTGACAATATATGAGTCGCCGTCGCTAACAGCCGTGGTGCGAGGCAATGCGCCTCTAGCAGGGCTACCAGCGTTTGCTTCTGTTGCAGCAGTATTAATGAATGCACCATTTGCGATTTCGGCCATTAGCCAATCTGCAGGTTCTTCAAGCCAATGGTGATTTTCAGTGTATTCCAAAACAATGCCAACATGCCATCCGATTGATAGAGCAGTCGCTCCAGAACCTTCCGCTATCGCTTCTTGTGCTAATACGTATTCATATAGTCCAAACCCTTGCCCGCCGTGTTCTTTAGGAAGAGTCAAGGTATGATAATTCATTTTTTTCAAATCGTTGATGTTTTCAAAAGGGAAAGAGCCGCGCTCATCCAGTTCCGGCTCACGAGATTGGAAAACTGGTTGCAAGGAACGAATTTGATCGATAAGTAATTGCTGCTGAGGTGTTTTGATAAATTGATTCATACACTAGACTCCTTCCGTCTTAAGGCTGTCGAATCTACATGGCTGCCTCCGCTTTTCTTTTTACCGTACCATAAAAAAGCCGTCAAAGCAGTAGATCAGGCTTTGACGGCTGGAGAAGATTTTTAGTTAGTGAAGATTCTTTTTATGTGGTTTTCGGATGTCGGCGACGATTAAAGCTCCGACGAGAAATAGGCCGAGATAACCAATGGTTGGATAAAACAGACTGACAAGGTTTTTGAACCCGACAAAGCTTAATACATAGGCGACAAGCACAACAGCAGTAATGAAAATTCGAGATTTTGTTGTGCCCATTACCACAAAGCGCGCCGAGAATGAAAAGAGCATGCTGACTGCGGTATTGTAAATCATACCGAAAAGAATGAAAGACATAAAAATACCGAGAATAGGGGAGAGGTTATCGGCAATTAGTAGCAATGGCATTGCTGAGCTGCCGACTACATCGACTTGTGAGAAAATCGCCAAATGACTCAAGATGATAAGGCCACCTAGAATCAGACCGCCAATCAAGCCACCACGTGCTGCAACTTTTTCGTCTTTTTCAGTTCCGCCCATTACAATTGCCATTGAAGCTCCGACGGCAATATTAAACGATACATAATTAATGGCAGATAGGAACCAGTTTGGCAAAGCCGACTCTTGATCGTTTGCAATTGGGTCTAATGATGCGAAAGTGGCATCCATCGTCCAAAGACTGTAGGCGGCTAGACCGATAACGGCAATGATTAAAAATGGCGTGATGCTGCCGATGATGGCGATTACTTTTTTTACGTTTAACATAATCGTCAAAGCAACTAAAATCGCCATGACTGTACTGCCAAGTGGAGCAGGTAAATTGAATTGCTGTGAGAAAATCGAACCTGCTCCGGCAATCATAACAACGCCTACTCCAAATAAAGTTAGGATAATTATGTAATCAACGATAGAACCAATTACTTTTCCACTGATTCCAAAAATGGCTTCTTTATGTGACGTTGTTTTCATCCGGCTTCCAAGCCGAGTTAAACTCATTCCTAAATAGGCAAATAAAGCGGTTGCAAGAATAGCTGCGATTGTTCCCATATAGCCGAAGCTTGTAAAGTATTGGAGAATTTCTTGACCCGAAGCAAATCCGGCTCCGACGATGATGCCAACAAAGGCACTACCCATTCTTAAACTTTTCATGATGTTCCTCCTAGATGCTGTTAATGCATGGGTAAGTTTTTTAAAAATTGTAAAATTCTTATTTAAATATAACAAAAGAAGTGAAGCAGTACAATTGAAAAAGCAATAGTAATATAAGTAGCTTGGTGAATTTAAGGATTAGAGTACGTAAAATTAAACAGTTAAGAATAATGAAAAATGGCGGGAGAAGTACGCAAAAAAGCATCGCCAGTTTCAACTGGCGATGCTTTAACAAATAACTAGTTTAAATCTTTGTTTGCGATAATAACTAATTTGCCTTTATCAAGTTCTTCTTCGTACTCTGCTGCTTCTTGTGTGGATAAACCAGCTGCTGCCATTTTAGCACGTAATTCGTCGCCTCGTGAAACAGTCATATTTTTCATGCTGTCTAAAAAGCCTTGTTCTTTCATGCCTACTTCTTCTGTGTCCAATGCTTTTGTAATATCTTTGCCACGTTTTTTATCATGTGCAAAAATATAGATATCATCGTGCGTATAGCCTTGTGTTTCTAATTTTTCAATTTCCGATTTTGCTTGAAGTGCGTTTTCGACTGTCATTTTCAAAGTCAATGTAATCCCTCCAATTAATTTCTTATTACTATGCATACCACAGCGGATTAAAGCTTAAACAAAAAGTGTCCAATAATCAGTTATACTAAAGAAAAGTGAAGTGAGGAGTGGTTTTTTTGAAGGTTATTCCAATTGGTATTTGGGGAGGTTATCCCAACAAAAATGAAGCAACTTCCGCATTTTTAATCGAACAAGATGGCTTTCGTTGTTTAGTGGATTGTGGGAGTGGTGTATTAGGAGCTGTTCAAAATTATACGGAATTACGTGAGTTAGATGCGGTAATCATCAGTCATTACCATCCGGATCATGTGGCTGATATTGGTGTATTGCAACATGCTGCCATGGTTGGTATGCAATTGAAAGAGTGGAATACGCCACTATACATCTATGCGCATGATAAAGATCTAGAAGAATTTAACAAGCTTTCTTATAAAGGCGTTACAGAAGGTCGTGCGATACAAGCTTCGGAAACACTGGAGCTTGGACCGTGGCAAGTTACGTTTTGTGAAACGATTCACCCTGTCTATTGTTTGGCTATGAGATTTACTGCAAACGATCAAACGGCTGTATTTACTGCAGATACCGCTTGGAAAGATGAATTGGTCGATTTTTCACAGGGAGCGGATCTTTTAGTCGCAGAGTCGAATCTATACGAAAAGTATATTGGTATTATTGGGGGCCACATGAGTGGTAGCCAAGCGGGGAAACTTGCTGAACAGGCTAATGCCAAGCAATTGCTATTGACGCACCTTCCGCAATACGGCGAGTTAAATGAAATTTTAGAATCGGCAAAATCTACTTACACCGGTGAAGTCGAGTTTGCGGTAATCGGTAAAACCTATCAAATTTGATGTTGCAGAGATAAGCAGATAGTTTGTATACCTAATAGGTTCCTTCTATTCTTTAAGTACATGCTAAGCAAATTGAAAATATCGCCACGGTCTAATTACTTAGGAGAAAACTGATTCTTTTATTGTCTGTCTAGAGAAAAAAGACTGGAGGAGAATAAGATGAAAATAGGGATTATTGGGGCAACAGGAAAAGCGGGTAATTTGATATTAAAAGAAGCGCTAAGAAGGCGCCATGAAGTAACTGCGATTATTAGAGATTCACAAAAAGCAGAAAATCTAAATGTGCCAATTGTCGAAAAAGATGTTTTTAGTTTAACGGCGGAAGATTTATCTCCATTTGAAGTGGTCGTCAATGCATTTGGTGTACCACCTGAAAAGGCAGGACAACATATTGAAGCAGGCAAAATTTTGATTGATGCACTTAAAGGTGCACCAAATACTCGCTTGATCGTAGTCGGGGGTGCTGGCAGTTTATTTGTGGATGAAGCACGAACAACTCGTCTAGCAGAAACTCCCGAGTTTCCTGAAGCATTTAAATCAATTGCTAATGGCCAAGCGCAAAATTTAGCTGATTTGGAAAGAGCAGAAGGAATTCGCTGGACGTTTTTGAGCCCGGCAGCATTTTTCGATCCGAAAGGTCACCGTACAGGTCGTTATCAAAAAGGTGATGATGGGTTTATCGTCAATAGTAAAGGCAAGAGTTATATTAGTTATGCTGATTACGCTATTGCGCTTGTCGATGAAATCGAAAGTGGGGAGCATCAAAATAGACGGTTTACCGTTGTTTCTGAAAATCATCTATAGTTAGAAAAAGCCGGTTTCTAAGAAAATCGGCTTTTTCTATTCATGGAGTTATCAACTATTGAAGAACATCTGCCATGAAATGTTCACGTTCCTTAATTAAACAGCAACATGAATCATGTATAATAAGATGAAACTTGAGGTTTAAAGGTGGGAATCAACACAATGGATTTTTTATATTTTCCTGAAGACAAATCGGAATACATCCCTGGGATTATTTCTGTCGTAATTATATTCATATTGTCTGTACTGATCGTACGGTTATTAGTTAAAGCTTCACGTAAGCAAGTGAAAAGTTTAGAAGAGCAAGGTTATCCCGTTGTTTATAAAGACGGTTTTGACGAAGGCCAGACAGAAGAAGAAATCTTAGAACCGCAAAAAGCAGCAGATTACGCAAACGACAAGAAAACACGTGAGAAAAAAGAGACCTGACAGCCGTCAGGTCTTTTTTTGGTTCTTTCACTAGGTGTATACTGGAATCACTTGATGAAAATGAAGAGATGGGGGCATTGTTTATGAAGAATATCTTTGGCGGAGTGCAATGGGCGGTTTTTCTAATTGCTTCTTCCATCGCAGCACCAATCGCAATTGCCAGTATTTTTGGCATGGATACAACGGATACCGCTCTCTTCTTACAGCGCACGATGTTTGTTTTAGGAATTGCTTGTTTAGTACAAGCCTTTATTGGACACCGTATGCCAATCAATGAAGGACCAGCCGGCTTATGGTGGGGAATATTTATTGTTTACGCTGGATTAGTCGGCATTATGTATGCAACTATGGAAGAATCTCTTCAAGCCTTGCAAAGCGGGTTATTGTACAGTGGCGTGTTGTTTATCGTGTTTGCCTATACAGGTCTCGTTGATAAGCTAAAAGTTTTGTTTACCCCAACTATCACTTTTGTTTATCTTTTGTTATTGGTCCTTCAAATCAGTGAGTCGATTATTGCAGGTTTATTGGGCATCGTAACAGAAGGAGATCCAGTAGATGGCACGGTCTTGCTAGGTAGTATAATAGTTATCCTATTAACTTTCTTTTTCATGAATCATAAAATGCCATGGATTAGCCGTTACTCGGTGTTGTTTGCAATTGCTACAGGTTGGTTCATTTTCTGGATTCTTGGCAAATTACCAGAAACTGCAGAGAGCACAGGTGCATTAATATCCTTGCCAGAGATGCTCGTTTTTGGGCCGTTAATCTGGGATAGTGGCATGTTTGTAACTGCCTTGTTTTTAACGATTTTGTTGCTTGCCAATATGATGGCGTCGATTCGCGTTATGGAAAGTGTACTAAAGAATTCCTTTTCGATTCATGCGCCTGACCGAGTTAAACAAGCATCAGCAGCCTCGGGTATTAATCATATTGTAGCGGGATTGTTTTCTTCTATCGGACCCGTGCCGATTTCAGGAGCGGCTGGATTTGTTAGTGCGACTAGAACACCTACGCTTAGACCTTTTATTTTCGGAGGCATGCTAGTAGTGTTGATTAGTTTTTTTCCGACACTCATGGCAATTCTGGCTTCTCTTCCAGCTCCGGTAGCCTATGCTGTTATCTTTGCGGTATTTACCAAAATGGTTGAGATGGCTTTTGTTGAATTAGAAAATGAAAAAGACAGGCTACATTCTTATAAAGTGGCAGCTTTCGGATTGATGAGTGGAGTTGGGATTATGTTTGTTTCCCCAGAAAGCATGGCCAACTTGCCATCGGTTATCGCAGCGACATTATCAAATGGATTAATCACCGGAACCATTATTGCGATTTTTGTAGAACAGTTATTGTTGCGGAAAAAGACATCATAACAAAAGCCGGACGCGAGTAGTAAATGCGTCCGGCTTTTGTTATTGTCTAGGCTCCAGCGGCTAGCTCTTTGGGTCATAAGCCATTTTGGCTGTGCGGCAAAGAACACCGCTTCGCCAATCTGTCCTATGCCCGGCAGAGCTACACAGCCGCTTATGCTTTTCTATTTGTCTAGCTCCAGCGGCCAGTCCCTCGGGGTCTTAAGTCAGCCCACTACGGAAATCGGGATTTCCTGCGTGTTCTGTCTTAAGCCTGTCGGGACTATACAGCCGCTTATGCTTTTCTATTCAGCTTCGATTTCTTCTGTTAGTTTCACGAGTTCATCGATCAGTTCGCCGATATAGGCGATGGTGTCACGGAGCGGTTGTTCGCTGGTGATGTCGACGCCGGCCATTTGTGCTAGTTCGACTGGATTTTTAGTACCACCAGCTTTAAGAACTTCTAGCCATTCATCGACAGCAGGTTGTCCTTCTTTTAAAATGCGTTTAGATACTTGTGTGGAGATGGTTAAACCAGCACTGTACGTGTAAGGGTATAAGCCCATGTAATAATGCGGTTGGCGCATCCAAGTTAACTCGGCACCCTCATTTATTTCTACAGTATCTCCCCAGAATTCTTCTAGTACACCACGTTTGATCGAATTCAAAATTCCGGCATTCACACTTTGTCCTGCATCAATGCGCTCGTATACTTTACGCTGATAAGCGGCTTCAAGCAAATGAGTAACAAAGTTATGGTAATAAGTTCTGGCAACGATTGATGAAATGACCCAACGTTTAAATTTCGGATCCTCTGAGTTTTTCAATAAATGATTAGCAACGAGCATTTCGTTCATTGTTGAAGGTGCTTCAATAAAGTAAAGAGAAGGTCTTCCATTAAAGATATTTTGTTCTTGATGTGCATGATAAAAATGTCCAGCGTGACCAAGTTCATGAGCCAGCACAAAAACCTCATTCATACGACCTGTCCAAGAAATCAAAATATAGGGATGATCGCCGTAAGGACTTGAACAAAAAGCACCTGTTGATTTTCCTTTGTTTTGTGCAAAATCAATCCATCTTTCAGAATAAGAACGATCAACCATTTCCAGATAATCAGGTCCCATAATCGAAAGCGCATCGTCAATATACTGTTTGGATTCAGCTACTGTAATCTCCGGTTCATAGCTTGGATCTAAAGAAATTTTCAAATCAGCAAAGGTCATCTGATCAAGTCCATGAACTTTCTGCAATAATTTCGCGTATTTTCGCATATGAGGTGCTAATTCTGACGTGATCAAATCAATTTGGCGATCGTAAAGAGAACGGTCTACTTCTTGACTAAATAAAAGGAAGTCAAAAATACTGTCATAACCCCGCAAATCGGCAGTGGTTTTTTCCATCTGCAATTGCATATCATAAGTTTTTGCTGTTGTTTGTTGATACTCTTTTAATTTTTTAGAAAAAGCATCAAATGCTGCACGTCTGAGTTCGGTATTTGTTTCAGCTTCCCAGTCACCTTCAAAAGAGCCATAGCTTAAAGGGTACTTCTGGCCGTTTACTTCAAAGTCTTCAAAATCGATATCGCCCATTTTCGTTGTATTGTAAAGTCCATAAGGTGCGCTAAAAGTAGAAGAATAAGCAGCTAAACTTTTTTCAGCTTCTGGATGTAATTGATAAGGTTTTTTACGAAGTAATTTTTTTAAGAATACACGGAATTCCGTTGATTCTTCCATCGCTTTCTCGAGTGTTTCAGTTGGTAAAGCGAGAAGCTCACTTGTGATAAAAGACAATTGACTACCGATTTTAGCGGCAGTAGCTCCAAATTTACTTGCTTGTAATTGAGCTTCGTCATTGGTTTGATCTGTGCTTGCTGTTAAATTTGCATGAGTACTCAATAAAACCATTTTTTCCATAAACGTCATGTACGCTGTTAAGACCAGAGTAATTGTTTTGGTATCCATAATTGTGCCTTGAAAGTTTTTGTTTAAAGCTTCTGCTTGTTGTTCTAAGTCTTCTAATTGTTGATTGAAGTCAGGTGAACTACTAATTAGACTGGATAAATCCCATGTTTCTTCGACAGGAACAGCTGAGCGTACAGGTAAACTTTTAACCAAATAAATCTCTCCTCTATGTATTACGGATTTCGAACTAATTATTAGTATAATAGGCAATTGAAGAAATGTAAAAAAAATAGTTAAGAATATAAAAAAAAATTAAAAAATAGGTTTAAGTCTATCATAAGGGTGGGTACTATATAAATACAAGGCGGAATTACCGTTGAAAGACACGACTGGATTCGATTCAGAATCGCCTTTTAACGAGAAACTGCACAGCCTTGGCGGGAAATTTGCTTTACTGACGATATTCACTCTTGTCAGGAACCATAGTTAATCGGGTTTCTATCCGGAAAGTGTTTCAAACAGTAAGTTGTAAGTTTTTTGTGGAAGTGCAATTGAAAGCCTGACTGCAGAACCAAAAATTCACTGAGAAGTAGATGTGAACCTAATTGCCTTATTGGCAAATGACAGTCAGCGTAACTAAACTGCAATGACGAGGGTTTCGTATTCGTCAGAGATTTTCAGTTTGTAGAAAGAATTTAATAAGATTTTCCGCGTGCAAAAAATCTCTCAGGATTTTCGAGAGATGGAAAAAGAAAAAGGCATGATCTGATGAAAAGGATCATGCTTTTTTCTTTGGATTTTGAACTATCAGATTTTTTAGTGTAGTCTATTTGTATAAGCTTTTATCAAAACGAGTTTGCATTTAGATAACTTTTAATTTTATAAAAGGGGAATCAGTCATGGAAGAACATTCGGTAGTCGCTATACAAGACGAGTATGCAGAAGACTTTGCATGGTGTTATGGTTGCGGACGACTTAATAAGGAAGGACATCAATTTCGGACAGTCTGGAATGGCGAGGAAACAGTCACTTTGTATAAACCAAAAGAAGAGCACACAGCTATTCCTGGATTTGTTTATGGTGGCGTGATTGCTTCGTTAGTAGATTGTCATGGAACAGGATCAGCTTCTTTAGCACTTCATCGAAAAAATGGTTTTGAACCAGGGAGTGGCGAAGCACCACCGCGATTTGTTACCGCTTCTTTGCATGTAGATTATTTAAAACCAACTCCTCAAGGCATCGAGCTGAAAGCGGTAGGGAAAATCGAAGAAATTCATCCAAAGAAATTCAAAGTGAGAACAGAGGTTTACGCTGGCGATACACTTTGTGCAACAGGCGAAGTAACAGCGGTGGTTATGCCAGCTTCCTTTGCGAAATAATTTGAAAAAAGTTAGAGAAGGAGTGCTTGATAATGGTAGAAAACAAAAACGAAGCAGAACAAGTTGAACAGCCAAAAGCAGAAGTGGTTGAACCTGAGCCGGAAATTGAACCCGTTAAAGAAGAGTCGAACTTCGATAAACTTTACAGCAATATTGCATCTAATCGATATGAAAACTTACGAACTAGCCATATTGAACAAAAAGCAAAAGAGTTGAGAAAACGAACAAAATAAAAGATCGAGTGTGTTAGCACTAGACCTTTACTTTTTTAAAGTTTTTCAATTTCTTCTGAAACAACAAAAGCCAAATCATCATTGCCAAAAAGCTGTAGAACGTCCAATAAGGTGTGATGGTCAATAGCTAATTCCTCTGAATCCGACTGCTCAATGGCATCAGTCAAAACGGGGCTTTGGAGTTGGCCTGGGTATGCACGCTGATATAGTTCAGCTGGGTCTAAGTTATAGTTTATACACCATTGAACAAAAAGCTGAACCATAATTTGCTCATCTTGTTGATATTTTTTGATGATATATTCATCTCGATTTTCATTATTCATGTCTAGAGCCTCCGCCATTAATAGTTTAATGATAAGTAGCATACCAAACAATTCGAGTGCCTGCATGGACTTCTGTCGATTTTTCCTCTAGAATAAAGCCATGGCAATGATAGTATCGGAGGGTTAATGATGAAATTACTTCAAGTAAGAAAAGGGCAATTTGTTTATTATCAAAATGAGTTACACAAGGTGTACTCTGTAAAACCATTGGCTAAAAAGTCAGTGTTGATGTTCCGTGTCAAAGATATGGAGCAAGTAGACTGCAAAGCGGAAGAAATCACACTTTACAAACCGAAGCATATGGACTCTTTCTTGTTTTTTGGATCTCGGTATACGTTACTTGAGAACCAACCAGCTGAAGAAGGCGGTTATATCTTAATCACGAAACCAGACCCGGATTATATGGATCATTATTCGTTGAATGAGTTCGAAAAAGTAGAGTCTGTTGAAGGAAACAATGTAATTACGACGCGTCAAAATACCGTGAAAGCAAAAGAGTTTCTCGTTATGTCTCCTGAAGAAGCAGCGGGCAGCAATGATATCATCTACCTTGATAAATCTAAAGTTTCAGCTGAACAGTTGGAGCAAGACGCTCAATTAGAAGAAGTATTGCGTGAAAAGAGTGCAATTCGCCCTTCTATTGGAGATGTTTACTTGAACTTGGATAACACAGGTACTGCGATGATAGTAGCAATTGTTGAAGAAGAAGTAATTCTTGGTACAGGAGATCGACTTACTTTTCATCAATTGTACAAAGCCGATAACTGGAGTTACTTATACAACATCAACGATGGTGAATTTAGACAATAATAAGCAAAAGGCGACCTCTAGGGGTCGCCTTTTTTTAGGTTAAACTTTTAAAATAACGATGTTAAATATGGAGAAAAGGGGTATGAATGACCATAAGAGGTGATGAAATGGATGAATTAGCAAAAACAACGATTGATCGAATTGAAAAAGTATTTGACGTTCCAGCGGGGTACCGCCGAGCTCATGCAAGAGGGAAGAGTTATCGAGCTCACTTTACTGCGACAGGCTCAGCTAATCATTTAACTAAAGCGACGCATTTTCAAGAAGGAGAAAGCGAAGCCGTTGTACGTTTTTCGCATTTTTCTCCAGACCCGAAATGGACGGATGCGATGTCTCCGGTAAAGGGAATGGCTGTTCAATTCCTTTTACCGAATGGAAAAGTAACAAATATTGTAGGCGTCACCTCACCTATCTTTTTTGCTAAAACACCTGAGATTTTTAGTGAAATGCTCGGTGTTGTAAAGTCTTTTAAGAAAGGGAAGCCTAGCTTTAAAGAGTTGGTAGGGTTGTTAGCGGATTATCCCGAAAGCGGAGCCATGCTTACTAATATCTGGAAAATGCAAGCGCCTTCTAGTTTTGCTACGGGTCAATATTATGCTATTCATGCCTTTTATTTTATTAATGAAGAGGGGCAACGACAACCCATTAAATATCTCTGGCAACCAGAAGAAGTAGATACCTTGTCTCCACTCGATGCAATTTCCTTGTCTTCAGGTACTTTTGAAAGAGATATAGAAGAACGTGTCGCAAAAGGACCTGTGAAATTCCGATTGGATGTCATATTGGGTCAACCAGAAGATCCCACCGATGACCCGACAAAAGAATGGCCACAGGATCGAGAGAAACTGACTTTGGGAACTTTGACAATTATAGAAGCTGCAGAAGAAGCAGAAGAAGTTGTTTTTGATCCAACACTTGTGACAGATGGAATTGAATGTTCAGAGGATCGGATATTAAATTTTCGTCACCATGCGTATCAAATTTCACATGACCGGAGAACTTTAGAAACGTAAATAGCACAATCTGTTTTATTGGCAGAGCCTAGGCTATAGAAAATTCTATAAATTGTTAAGTGTGAAAAAATGCGCTTATGTATACCCCAACCCTTTTGAGTTAAGCTATACGAAAAGCCGTCTTCAGAATTCTTCCTGAAGACGGCTTTTCGTATTTTTTATTTTTTCATCATTTGTAATTCTAGGTTCAATGTTTTAACTAAAGCAAACAACATTAGAATGATAACAAAAGAGAATGGCAATGCCGCGATAATGATTGTATTTTGTACGGCTGCCAAACCACCTACGGATAATAAGATTGCAGCAATCATCGATTGCGCAATTCCCCATAAAATTTTAATTTGATTGCTTGGCAATAATGATCCGCGTGTTGATTGCATTCCTAACACGAAAGTAGCTGAATCAGCTGATGTGATAAAGAATGTGCTAACGAGCAAAATTGCGATAATCGACATGACAAATCCAAAAGGTAGTTCGTTGAACATCGCAAATAACGTCTGTTCAGTTGGGAAAGCAGTCAAGTCGATGCCGCTTTTTTGTAGGTTGATAGCGGTTGTTCCAAAAGTCGCAAACCAGATTGAACCGAATACTGTCGGGGCAATTACTACCCCGGTAAGAAACTCGCGAATTGTACGACCTTTTGAGATACGAGCTATAAACATGCTGACAAAAGGTGCCCATGAAATCCACCATGCCCAATAGAAAATCGTCCAGCCGTCTAGCCAGCTGCGATTATCGGCATCCAGTGGAGCAGATTTAAAGCTCATGCTGATTAGGTTTTGAATATATTCTCCGAAAGTTTCGGTGAACATGTTCAAGATTAAAAGGGTAGGTCCTAATATCAAAACTAATATCAATAGAACAACAGCGACAATCATGTTGACATTAGACAGATATTTGATGCCTTTGTTTAGCCCTGACCATGCAGAAATGATGAATAGAATGGTGACAACTCCAATGATGATCATTTGCACCCAGTATTCTTGTGGTGCGCCGAACAGATAGGCGATTCCTCCATTAATTTGAGCAGCACCAAAGCCGAGTGAAGTTGCCACACCAAAAACTGTTGCAAAAACAGCAAGCACATCAACGAGCGTCCCTAGTGGTCCATTCATTTTATCTCCAAAAATCGGCTTCAATGTGGAAGAAATTAAGGCAGGTTCTCCTTTTCTGAATTGGAAAAAGGCTAAAGATAGAGCGACCATCCCATACATCGTCCAAATATGAATGCCCCAATGGAAATAAGTCCGTTGTAATGATTCTTTGAAAGCTTCATCGGTGCCTGGTTCAGCTGTAGGTGGTTGAACAGCAAAATGAGATAGCGGCTCGGAAGCACCATAGAAGACAAGACCAATACCCATTCCTGCAGAAAACAGCATAGAAATCCAACTGAATGTTGAAAATTCTGGGCGATCCGAGTCTTTCCCAAGGCGGATTTTTCCATATGGACTGACAATAATGATGCCGACAAAAATCATCAAAATACCCATTATCATCAAATAATACCAACCGAATGCTGTATTAATATAGTTGCGAATACTGCCGGTAGCAGATTCAAATGTTTCAGGTGCAATGACCCCAAATGCGACAGTCAAGATGATTAGCGCAAATGTAATATAAAAGACTTTCGAAGCTTTTTTCATAGTTCCCCCTGGTAATAGTTTTTTAACATAGTTGTTAAGGTTACCTAAAAGAAGCGACGTAGTCAACCGGAGGATGGAGGGATATTCGTTATTAATGGTCCCAATCATTCATTTGTTCTTCTTCTGTCACAACCCGTAAGTCATCCCCTGTTATGGTCAACACTTGATAGTCAGACTTCTCTGCATAACGCTCTGCTTCTTTTTTTATGAATTTAGGAGAGCCATCTGTTTCTTCGTCGTAAAGAATTAAGATGCCATCAGAGTTACGTAAAAAAAACTTGTTTTTCTCGATAAATTGCCAAGGTGCTTCATATGGTTTGCTCGTTAAGCTCCGATGAAAATCGGCTTGATCGATTATCATCCGGTAGTTTTCCTGCTTGGTTTCGTTCCACCTTTTTTCCTGTTCAAGAAATGGTGTCAGCACTGCATATTTCAATTGAGGAAATTCTTCTTTCATATCGAGAACTACTTCTGCAGCCCAAGTTTCGACCCCTAATTGCCCGCTTACAATAACCCATTCTAACCCCTCATCAAGCAAAGCGCGAAACCGGTTCTCTAACGCTTTTTTAATAAAGCGGATACCGGGATTTTTTTCATCGAATATGCCAAGTTCATGTTGTTTATAACCGGTGACTATCAGTCGTTTCAACAATTGACCCACCCCTTTCAAATCGTACAATTTTAGTTTACAGGAAAGAGAATAGCTTTAATACTCGCTTTAGTTATCGGAATAATTAATTTTATATTGTTAGACGTGATAAGATATGGTGAATGTATCAAAATACTAAAAGTTAAAGGAGTAGATGGAGTGGTCTGTTTAAATGACGTAAAAAAAGCACACGAAAAAATTCAGCATAGTATTCACATGACGCCAATTATTACTTCATCACAATTAAATGAGCATTGTGAAATGGAAGTGTTTTTAAAAGCCGAGCATCTCCAAAAAACGGGGTCATTTAAAATACGAGGAGCTACAAATGCTGTGATGCAGGCAGTTGCAGAAGGTGCACGCTTTATCACAGCCGCTTCATCTGGAAATCACGGGCAGGCTGTAGCTTATATTGCTGACCAGTTAGGCATCCCAGCAGTAATTGTAGTGCCAGAAGATGCGAGCCGAGCTAAAGTAGAGGCTATTAAGAGTTATGGCGCAGAAATCGAGTATTGCGGACTGACATCTGCTGAACGGATACCAAGAGCTAAGCAACGCGCCAAAGAAAGAAACGGTGTGTATATTCCTCCTTATGACGATCCGGCGGTGATTGCGGGACAAGGAACAATTGCGTTAGAAATTTTAGAACAGTTGCCAAATATTGAGGTAATCGTCGCGCCGGTCGGGGGAGGCGGGTTGATGAGTGGAATTTTATGCGCAGTCAAGAACTCGAAACCTGAAGTTCGTGTTATAGGTGTAGAGCCAGAAAGTGCAAATGATACGTACCTATCGCTTCAAGATGGAGTAATTACGGCGATTTCAGGAACATCCACCATTGCAGATGGACTACGCACTTCGCAACCTGGGAATTTGACGTTTCCTATTATAAGCGAGCATTTAGATGAACTAGTCTTAGTTTCTGAAGAAGAAATAAAAGAGGCATTTCAATTTCTTTTAGAACGCACCAAGCAGTTAGTAGAACCATCAGGAGCGACAGCTCTTGCAGCTGTAATGGCCGGTAAAGTTGGGAAGTCAAATGAAAAAGTTGCTGTTGTTTTGTCTGGTGGAAATGTGGATCTCTATCAAATTTCAACACTCTTAAAAAGCGAAATGTTTAATGATGAACTGAGCGGGAAAAAAGGCATTAAAGAAGGATAGATATTAAAATCAGAAAGGGATTGGTGAAAATGAGTAGCGAAAAAGAACCGCATGAAAAATTGTCAGATAAAGATTTAGATTTAACATCAGCACAAGAAGTACATTACAATGAAGATTTTAAAAAAGCGGATAAAGCAGCCAAAGAGGACGATCAACAAAAAAACAAAGAAGATGAAAACTCTAACGATAATTAAGAAACAAGCGGGCTTATTACTCAAGTAATGAGCCCGCTTGTTTTTTTGTCGTTTGCTTGTTGCAATAAAAAATTGAAAGGGCTAACATGAAGTTTAAGTATTCTGAACATACCGACTAGTCAGTATGAAATTGTTTATAAGGAGGACGAAAAATGACCGTCATGAATTTATTCAAGTTAGATGGAAAGACAGCGATTATTACAGGAGGAGGCAGAGGTCTTGGGGCAATGATGGCTGAAGCTTTTGCTGAAGCGGGCGCAAATATTGTCGTTTGTTCTCGAAAGATCGAAGCTTGCCAAGAAACGGCGAACAAGCTCGAGCAAATGGGTGTGAAGACTTTAGCATTAGCTTGTGACGTGACGAATGAAAGAGATGTAGAAAATGTGATTCAAAAAACGCTCGAAAAATTTGGATCAATTGATATTTTGGTGAATAATTCTGGTGCAACTTGGGGAGCGCCTGTTATTGATATGCCACTAGATGCGTGGAAAAAAGTAATGGATGTAAATGTAACGGGCACTTTCCTAATGAGTCGCGAAGTTGGAAAAACAATGATTGAACAAAACAGTGGGAAAATCATTAATATTGCGTCGGTTGCTGGATTGGGTGGAATTGATCCAACGTTGATGGACACCATCGGCTACAATACCAGCAAAGGTGCAGTCATCACTTTCACAAAAGACTTAGCTGCAAAATGGGGTCAACATAATATTAATGTAAATGCGATAGCACCCGGTTTCTTTCCAACTAAAATGTCTAAAGCAGTAATAGAACGAGGTCAGGAAGGTTTGCTAGCCAAAACACCTTTGAATCGATTTGGAACAGAAGAAGATTTAAAAGGAACTGCTTTATTTTTGGCATCTAAAGCATCGGATTACATAACGGGAGATGTCGTTGTTGTTGATGGTGGCATGCACGTTCTTTAGTCCATAGGAAAACGAATGGCGGCGAACAATCATGAAAAATAAAATTAAACAAACAAGTATTTTGTTATTTGAGAAAAAAGGTTTCACTGAAACCTCTATTCAAGATATTGTCGAAGAGGTAGGGGTGACTAAAGGGACTTTTTACTATCACTTCTCCAGTAAAGAACAGTTATTAATGGATATTCACATAAGTTATATCGACGAACTATTAGAGCGACAAAGAGCTATAAGTCAAGAAAATCACAGCAGTCGTATGAAACTAGAACAACTTATTGCTTTATTAATTGTAGATATTGCAAATCATGGACCAAGTGGCAAAGTGTTTTTCAGGGAAATGCGTCATCTTGGTAAAGACAATGCGGTAAAAGTGAAAAAGAAACGTGAGATGTTCCGGAAAAACTTGGAGGAAATTATAAGTGAAGGAATCGTTCAACAGGAGTTTCGAGGTGGACTTGAACCCGAAATGGTCGCTTTTGCTATTTTAGGTGTCACGAATTGGAGTTATCAATGGTTTAACCCTTTAGGCAAGGTCTCACCGGATCAATTAGCGCGTATATATAGCGATTTAATTCTTAATGGCATTGCTTGATAAGGAAGGGAGGAAGAAAGATGGCGTTTGAAATTCCAGTGAAAGCGCGGTTTTGTGAAACAGATGCATTAGGTCACATAAGCAATATTAGTTACTTTATTTACTTAGAAGAAGCACGCACTGATTTTTTTGCAGAGCTAGGGTTCGGTGGAGATATTAATAATTGGAACATCATTTTGGCATCTATTAAATGTGATTTTGTGAAACAAGGACATTACAACCAACAGTTAATCGTTCTGACAGAAGTGAGTCGCATCGGAAATTCCAGTTTTCAACTTGTGCACGAAATTAAAGATGCACAGAGCGGAGAATTGATTGCGAAAGGTGAAGCAAGTGCAGTGCAATTTAATTTTGAAACACAAAAAAGTGAATCTTTGTCTGCTGATAAACGCCAGAAACTAGAAAAGTATTTGGTCAAGGGGGAAAGCCATAGTGGAAACTAAAACTTCAGCTTATAAAGGTGCAGCTTTTCTTTACCAAGCATCTGATAACTTTTTCACTCCAGAAGATTTTACGGAAGAACACCGATTGATTGCAAAAACAGCTAAACGGTTTTTAGAAAAAGAAGTGCGACCAAATAATGATGAAATTGAAAAACAAAATTTCGAATTGGTTCAAACTTTGTTTGAAAAAGCTGGAGAACTAGGATTACTTGGTCATAGTGTTCCTGAAGCGTATGGTGGTCTTGGTCTGGATAAAATTAGTAAAGGGTTAGTCGGAGAATCGCTTGGTTCAGCTGGGAGTTACGGGGTGGCGCATTCCAATCATACGTGTATAGCGACATTGCCGATTACTTATTTTGGAACACCACAGCAAAAAGAAACGTACTTGCCAAAACTTGCTTCTGGAGAATTTATCGGAGCGTATTGCCTGACAGAACCGGGAGCGGGTTCAGATGCTTTGTCTGCAAAGACGACAGCGAAACTCAATGAGGAAAAGACTCATTACATATTAAATGGAACAAAAATGTTTATTACCAATGCGGATTTTGCAGATACATTTATCGTTTATGCAAAAGTAGACGGAACGGCTTTTACAGCATTTATCGTTGAAAAAAACCATCCCGGCTTATCGCTTGGTCTTGAAGAACAGAAAATGGGCATTAAAGGATCTTCGACGTGTGCAGTGATTTTTGAAGATTGCGAAGTACCTGTAGAAAATTTACTTGGTGAAATTGGCAAAGGGCATGTCATTGCGTTAAACGTCTTAAATTTAGGTCGCTATAATTTAGGCTCTGCTTGTATGGGGGCGGCAAAATATGGCTTGGAGCTTACATTGAAATATACGAGTGAGCGACGTCAATTTGGAAAAGCGATTGCAGAATTTCCAGCGACACAAGAAAAAATTGCTCACATGGCTCTTCGGATTTACGCTTCCGAATCGTTACAATACCGAACAGCTGGTTATCTTGAAAACGCATTAGGGGATCTTTATGATTCGCAAGAACATCATGAAATTGCGAAACAATTAATGGAATATGCAGTTGAATGCGCAGTTTGCAAAGTACACGGTTCGGAAACCTTGGACTTTGTAGTAGATGAAGCACTTCAATTGCATGGTGGCTACGGGTTTATTAAAGAATATAAAATCGAACAAATGTATCGAGATTCGCGGATCAATCGGATCTTTGAAGGTACTAACGAAGTAAACAGATTGCTCATCATCGGAAATTTACTGAAACAGACAGCCAAAGGGAAAATTTCGTTACAGCAACTAACGGTATCCGCCGTTGAGGATTTGAAGGCGCCGAAGTCTATAACTAATGACGTCCTTTCTAATGAATTAGAAGCGATCCATGCAATTCGGCGAGTCTTTCTTTTTTGCATCGGAATTTGTTATGAAACCTTTAGTACAGAACTAATAGAAGAACAGGAAATTTTAATGGCATTAGCAGATATCGGCATCGCATTATATTCTTTGGAATCGGCTGTCATGAGAACCGCAAAAGCACTTGAATCTGAAACAAAAGAGCAGCATACACAAAAACCTTTAATGGCCCAGGCAATGACAGGTGATACATTGCTTGAAGTAGAAATGATTGCTCGTAAAATACTGCAGGCTGCTTCTGAAGAAAATCAATTGGCACATAATACGGCAGTTGTAACAAGTGAATTGAGTCGGTTACAAAAGACTGGGCTAGATAAAGTAAAGCGGCAAATTGCTAAAAACTTATTAGAGGCAAGTCAGTATATTTCTTAGGGGGAGTATTAATGAAGGCTATAAAATTCGAAGAGTTTGGTGGACCAGAGGTCTTGCAACTTGTAGAGGTTGAAAAACCAGATTTTGCTGACACAGAAGTGATTGTTGAAGTAAAAGCGATTGGCATCAATTATGCAGATACAGCTAGGCGTGAAGGGAAGTATGTTGTACAAACCGAACTGCCTTATATTCCAGGCTCAGAAGTGGCAGGAGTAATTGTTGCGAGCGGGAAAAATGTAGAAAATTTCAAAGCAGGGGATCGTGTGGTTGCATTGATTGGTTCTGCAGGATATGCAGAATTCGCTGCAGTCGATGAAAGTGTTTTGACCAAGATTCCAGAAGGCGTCGATTTTGATCAAGCTGTAGCACTGCCATTACAAGGATTGAGTGCGTATCACATATTAAAAACAATGGGACGGATTCAAAAAGGAGAGACGGTACTAATTCATGCTGCTGCAGGAGGAGTTGGTGCGATCGCTATACAATTGGCTCGGATTTTTGGCGCTGAAACAATTATTGCGACAGCCAGTACAGAAGAGAAACTGTTTCATGCACAGAAAATGGGTGCAACTCATTTAGTTAACTACACAGAAGAAGGCTGGGGCGACAAAGTCAAAAACATTACCGGTGGTAGAGGTGTAGATTTGGCATTGGAAATGGTCGGCGGCGAAGTGTTCAATAAAACATTAAAATGTTTGGCTCCTTTTGGCCGGGTTGTCGTTTTCGGTGCTGCTAGTGGAGAACAGTCTTCTTTTAGTCCCGGACAATTAATGCGGAAAAATCAGTCTGTTATTGGGTTTTTCCTGCC
Source organism: Planococcus halocryophilus (assembly GCF_022489025.1). Lineage (GTDB taxonomy): Bacteria > Bacillota > Bacilli > Bacillales_A > Planococcaceae > Planococcus > Planococcus halocryophilus_A. The sequence goes on from NZ_JAKVTG010000006.1 coordinate 57,277, forward strand.
ACAAATTATGCGAGATCCCGAATTGATCCACCAAAGCTTTAATGAATTACTCGCTTATATGAAGAGTGGGGAATTGGTATTAACGATTGGTGGAGTTTATCCATTAGCGGAAGCTGCGAAAGCACATCATTCTTTGCAGGGAAGAAAAACCATTGGGAAATTAGTGTTGAGGCCATGACGCGTATTTTTACAAACAAAGCCCTGGATACTACAGCGTTGCTAGAGAAGCTAGGTGTAGAACTTGTTCGAATTGATTTACCTTTTCGTTTAAATCACGTGAATTGCTTTATAGCTGAATACGAGAACGAATGGACAGTCATCGACGCGGGATTGAACAACAAGCTTACGAGAGACCTATGGGAAGAAAAACTAAAAGATAAAAAAGTCACTGACATCTTGGTGACTCATTATCATCCAGATCATTTCGGTTACGTTGGTGAGTTGCAAGAAAAAGCAGGTGCAAAAGTTTGGATGTCAGAAACTGATGCCAAAGCAGGGATGAACGCTTGGGAACCTTCATTTATCGATCAGATTCCAGCAAATTACCGCGCATCGGGAATTCCTGAAGAACAAGCTACACAAATGATTAGAAATACGGAAGAATTTAAACCACTTGTTTCACCTTTACCGAAGATTGGACAGTATTTAACAGAAAAAGATAGAGTGCAAGTGGGCAATTTTGAATACCAAGTGATTCATACGCCTGGACATTCGGACGGCATGATTTGCTTATACAATGAAGAGCAAAGCACGTTGTTTGCAACAGATCACATTTTACCGAAAATCACGCCTAATATTTCCTATTGGTTTCATGGGGATGCGAATCCTTTAGCATCTTATATAGAGTCGTTACACAAAATAAAAAAACTAGATGTGGAATTTGTTATTCCATCTCATGGAAAACCATTTTACGGAGCAAATGAGCGGATTGATGAACTTTTAGCTCATCACGAAGAGCGACTAAGTGAGACATTAAAAACTATCAAAGAGCCGCTGACGGTTTACGAAGCATGCAATAAGTTGTTTCAACGACCATTAACTGTTCATGAAATGCGTTTCGCTGTTGGCGAAACATTATCCCATTTAGAATATTTACGTCATAAAAAAGAATGTTCGCGTGAAATGATTGATGGAATTTGGCGATATGAAAAAATTTAGAGGAGTGGACTTATGAAAGTTTTAGTGGTCGGTGCTGGAGCAATTGGTGGATATTTCGGAGGACGGTTAATCGAAAAAGGAGAAGACGTTACTTTTTTAGTAAGAGAACAAAGAAAAGAAAAACTACAGCAAACCGGTTTGGAAATTAGGAGCAAAAATGGTGATCTTCAAGTGACACCAAAGTTACTGACAAAAGACGATGACAGTCAGCTATTTGATGTCATCTTAATGTCAACAAAATCTTATCATCTGGAACATGCGATAAAGGATATTCAACCATTTGTCGGCCCAGAAACGATGATTTTACCTTTACTAAATGGGATTGCTCATTTAGAACCTTTGGTCGAGGCATTCGGAGAAGAGCGAGTAATTGGCGGATTGTGCTTTGTAGAAACCACGTTGGCGGAAGATGGTGCAATCGTTCAAACAAGTCCGGTCAATCAATTGGTGTACGGAGAACGGACCGGTGAAACAACGGAACGTATTGAAAAGTTAGAAGAATGCTTTAGTGGAACAAAAGCAGAGTTTGTTAAGAGCGATAACATCAATCAAGACATGTGGCATAAATATTTGTTCATAACTGCAATGTCGGGTATCACTTCCATGATGGAGACACCTATAGGACCAATCAGAGATCTTGAATCAGGTCAGCGCACCATAAAAGCATTTCTAGAAGAGTTGGTCGCCGTCATGGAGAAAATAGATGCACCCATTCAACAAGGGATTGCTGGAGTTCAGTTAAAACGAATTAATAGTATGGCCGAAGAGATGAAGTCGTCTATACAACGGGATATTGAAAAACAACAGCCTACTGAATTTGAACATTTGCAAGGGTATTTACTTGCTCTAGCTAAAAAAATGACAGTTCCCGTTCCGATTTTGGAAACGATTTATACGAAATTAACGTTGTATGAATTAAAAATAGCGATGAATAAACAAATGGAAAATGCGTAGCCTGCATTAATTTTTTCGGCTAAAGTAATTGCTTATTTAATAAATCTTTTGAAAAGAAAAAAAGGAATATTTGTCAGAACATTTACATTCTTTTGACAGTCATCTATGATGAACAGACAAGCGCTTTCTAGCGCTTGTCTAAGATGAGACAAAGGGGTTGGAAAAATGAATGCGATTGCATTAGCTGCTATTGGAATTTTTATTTTTATACTTGGTTACCGCTTTTATTCCAAATTTATAGCAGAAAGAATTTTTAAGCTGGACCCGAATTACGTTACTCCTGCACATCGCTTTAAAGATGGTGTCGATTTTGTGCCTACCAATAAATTTGTATTGTGGGGTCATCATTTTACGTCGGTCGCTGGAGCTGCACCCATTTTAGGTCCAGCCATTGCTGTTTATTGGGGATGGTTACCAGCAGTGTTATGGGTAGTGTTTGGGACTGTATTTGCAGCAGGTGTTCATGATTTTGGCACGTTGGTGCTATCTGTTCGAAACAAAGGACAGTCAGTGGGAACACTTGCTCACCGTTTGATTGGGCAACGTGGAAAGGTATTGTTCTTGTTTATCATTTTAATATTAGTTTTAATGGTTAATGCAGTATTCGCATGGGTTATTGCAAAACTATTTATTTCTTATCCTGCTAGTGTGGTACCGGTATTTATCCAAATTCCTTTAGCATTGTGGATTGGTCATGCTGTTTATAAGAAAAATAAGAAAATGCTTATTCCTTCAGTATTTGCTTTAGCGATCATGTACATAACTGCCATTGTCGCGAGCCAAGTGAGTTTTCTACAAATTGATCTTGTTCAATATATGGGTGGAGAAAACGGAACGGGGATATTCGGACTTGATCCAATTTCAACAGCGTTCTTTATTTGGATCATTGTTTTGATGGTTTACGTTTATATCGCCTCTACGTTACCGGTTTGGAAATTACTTCAGCCGCGTGACTTTATCAATTCTCACCAATTAATTGTAGGACTTGGTATTTTGTATCTTGGGTTGTTATTCACGAACCCTGAGATCACGGCACCGATGACAAATCCAGATGCCGATATTTCTTGGTTCCCGTTATTGTTCATTACCATTGCTTGTGGAGCGATTTCCGGGTTCCATGGACTTGTTTCATCAGGAACAACTTCAAAACAATTAGATAAAGAAACCGATGCCCGTTTTGTCGGTTATTTAGGGGCTGTCGGAGAAGGGGTTTTGGCATTAATTTCGATTATTGCCGTTATTACTTTGTTCCCTGACCGCGAGTCATTCTTTGCTACTTATAGCAGTTTCCAAGCTTCTAATGGAGCAGGTTTAGGTGCCTTTATCGAAGGTGCTACAAGTTTAGCGCAAGGGTTGATGATTCCAGCAGAAGTGGCTTCGACCATTGTTTCAATTATTGTTGTGTCGTTTGCAGCGACAACTTTAGATACGTCGGTTCGATTAATGCGTTACATTATTTCAGAACTTGGAGTCGAATACAAAATTCCGTCTCTTGAGAAAAAGCATGTGGCAACGACCATTGCGGTCGGAGCAAGTGCTGCACTTGTATTACTCCCTGAAGGACCAAATGGTTTTGGTTCAGGTGGATACTTGTTATGGCCATTATTCGGAACAGCCAATCAGTTGCTAGCCGGTATCAGTTTATTGCTGATTTCCATATGGCTGAAGAAACTTGGACGAAATTACATCATTACCATCGTCCCGATGATTTTCCTTATGTTCATGACGCTTTGGGCAATGTTCCAGCAAGTGTTCTTGCAATGGGCATGGTATGCAAAACAGCCAAGTATGCTGCTATTCATATTTGGAGCCATCATTTTTGTCTTTACACTATGGATCATCTTAACGGCAGTCCAAGCATTATTGAAGAATAAAGACCCTGATTTCTCAGGAGATGAATAAAATACAAAATGGGTAAGGGGTCATGAGTTTTTATGACCCCTTCCATTTATCTTAGAAAGAGGTGTTGATATGTTGGTGTTCGATAAATTAAAACAATTGATCGCTTTTTATGAGGCTGTCCTTGAATTGCCACATCGCACTGAAATTGCACGTGAACTACGAGATGAAGATGATCTTTTTTTACTCATGCTTTATTCGGAAATGTTGGGGATTCCCAATCCGGTTTACTATTACACGCTGGAATTGTATCCATATATGATTGAAGAATTTCATGATTGGCATTTACGCATGGGTATGGATAAATCACCTTTAACCGGCATACGTTGCTGTTAGTTTTGTTTAGGAATGAGGAGAAAACATGGATGTACTAGCCAAGAGTATTATTTTTGTAGGTGGAAAAGGTGGTGTTGGGAAATCAACATCAGCTGCAGCGATTGCTTGGAGATCTGCTAAAGAAGGGCATAAAACTTTGTTGATCTCAACAGATCCTGCCCATAATGTAGGAGATATTTTTAACGAGCAGATTGGCGGTAAAATAAGAGAAATTGCTGATAATTTATATGCACTTGAAATTGATCCGGAAATTGAAACGGATAATTATATTAAAACGGTAAAAGCTAATATAAAAGGAACCGTTCATTCGAGTATGATGGAAGAAGTAAACCGACAATTGGATACAGCAAAAGCTTCTCCAGGTGCAGACGAAGCAGCGTTATTTGATAAGCTCATTCATATCATTTTAGAAGAGCGTCAGAATTTTGATAAATTAGTGTTCGATACGGCTCCGACCGGACATACAATTCGGTTGTTAACATTGCCAGAATTGATGGGTGTTTGGATTGATGGGTTGCTTGAGAAACGTCGCAAAACCAATGAAAATTACTCCCAGCTATTAAATGACGGGGAGCCAAGAGAAGATCCGATATATGACGTGTTAAGAGAACGTCAAGAGCGATTTTCCAAAGCGCGCGAACTTTTGCTAAATGAAAAAGAAACGGGATTTATCTTTGTGCTAAACCCAGAACGCCTTCCCATTTTGGAAACAAAAAAAGCTTTGGATTTGTTGCATAATTATCAACTTCACGTCAAAACGCTCATCATTAATAAAGTATTACCAGAAGAAGCGGACGGAGAGTTTTTAAGGGAGCGGAAAAAACATGAAAAGAAATATATGCAACAAATAGAAGAAACGTTTTCTACTCAAAAGTTAGTATACGTTCCGCTTTTTTCACAGGATATTATTAGCAAAAAACAACTGGCGTTATTTAGTGAGTATTTTAAGGAGGGATGAAAGAAATGAAAGCATTTGTAATGGAATCCGGTGAATGGAAGTTAAAAGATATAGAAGAACCGAAAGTGAAATCGGGAGAAGTGTTGGTGTCTTTAAAAACGGCAGGCATAAACCGCAGAGACTTAGGTTTGATCAAACGATATGGAAATAATCCAGAAGCGCTCATCGTTGGATCAGACGGAGCGGGTGTAGTGGAGGCAGTTGGAGAAGATGTAGTCGACTTTGCTTATGGGGACGAAGTGATTATTAATCCGGCGTTGCGCTGGTATAAGAACAGCGAAGCACCGCCTGCAGAATTTGATATTTTAGGACTGCCTGATCATGGAACTTTTGCAGAGAAAATTGCAATTTCCGTTGAGCAATTAGAGAGAAAGCCTGCTCATATGAGCTGGGAAGAAGCGGGAAGTTTAGTTTTACCTGCACTGACTGGATATCGAGCTTTGTTTACAAAGGGACAATTGAAAAAAGGAGAAACTTTGTTTATCCCAGGTGCTGGGAGCGGAGTTGCGACGTTCCTCATTCAATTTGCGAAAAACTGTGGAGCTCGCGTAATTGTCACTTCACGCAGTGAAGAAAAGCGTGAGTACGCTAAGAAAATCGGGGCGGATATAGCCATTCCAACAGACAGTGATTGGGTAAAAGAGCTTGAAGGTGAGACGATTGATTTGGTCATCGACAGTGTAGGAGAGGCTACTTTTAATCGTTCACTAGATGTTTTGAAAAAAGGCGGACGAATTGTTATTTTCGGTGCCACTACAGACGATATTGTAGATTTCAATCTTCGCAAATTCTTTTACGGACAATACCAGTTGTTTGGTTCAACTATGGGAAGTCGAGAAGAGTTACGAGCCATGTTGAAGCATATGGAAGCTTATAATGTGCGACCAATAGTAGATAAAACGTATTCATTGGACAGAGCGCAAGAAGCATTTGATCGTTTAGCATCAGGCAATCAATTTGGCAAAGTTGTGCTACGTATTAATTAATACAAAGTGAAACTTTCGGGACAGTCAATCGTATATAGAGGATAAGAAAGAATTGACTGGAGGTTTATAGGATGGAGAACACAGGTTTGAAAGTACTGGTCCATGCCAGTGCATTTTTTGCACCATTTCTTGTCCCTGTCATTGTGTTTTTAATTTCAGAAGACAAAGAACTTAAAAAACTATCAATTCAAGCATTACTGTTCCAACTAGTAATAGGAGCATTGCTCTTCATTTCCAGCTGGCTAGTTATTTTCCTAATCGGCATTCCGATGCTAATCGTCTTTGGACTGATGGGCGTCATCGTACCAATCATGGGAATTATCAAAGCCCTCAACAACGAATATTTCGACTACCCAATAGTCGGAAGCTGGTACCAATAAAAAAAAGCCCTTCGGGGCTTTTTTTATTGCTCAAGAATATAAGATAAAGCTTTGATTGCTTGGTCGCACGTTTCTACAGTAGCACTCGCTTTCCGAGACAATTCTTTTAACGGATGATGTAATTTTTCAGGGCGAATGATAATGACCGGCTTACCTGAAGCAAGCGCTGTGCTAGCATCCATTGCCGTGTTCCACTGCTTGTACTGCTCACCAAATAGCGCAATCACCAAATCGGCTTTATGCATCAGAACGCCGGTACGCAAATTATTGAAGCTTGAAGCTGCATAATCTTTAGCGATTGCATCAGATTGTTCACCAAGAATGTCTTCCCCAATAGTATCCGAACGTTCGTGAATTTCCATCGGGCCTACAAAATCGATTGGCAAATCCAATGCAGCCGACTTTTTCTTAATTTCTTCGCGCCACGCACTATGAATTTCTCCAGCAAGATAAACAGTTAATCTCATCATGTCACCCTCCAAAAGATATTTCTTCAAGTGTATCATAATGGTAGGGCCATGCTTATATGATCTGGCGCTCTCTATGGATGACGGGCATCACTGAAAGCACATTATCCATTTTGAAAGTACGCTTCTTGCGACGAAGAAAGCAATAAGCTTGAAACGAATCTCCTGTCATCGATAAAATTTTAACGCGACGCTTGCTGATGCTGCCATCTTTTGCGATGTACATCATATCGATTAGCTGTTGGTACTTAAAAGCTTTTTGAATTTGTGCTTTCATGAGTGACCCTCCTTATAATAAGAACGTTTGTTCTAATTATAGAACAAAAGACCGATTAAAACAAGCGCTCTATCTCGTGTATAATGGAACGAACATATATTCTTTTGCAACAAACGAAAGGGGTAATTTGATGAAATTTTTTCACACCGCCGACTGGCATTTAGGTAAGCTCGTGCAAGGTATTTACATGACAGAAGATCAGCAATTTGTGCTAGAGCAATTTATAGATGCAATCAAAGAAGAAAAACCTGACGCGATTATTATTGCTGGCGATCTTTATGACCGAGCAGTTCCTCCAACAGATGCTGTCAATTTACTTGACGAGTTACTCGCAGAAATTGTGTTGGAACTGAAAACGCCAGTCCTATCAGTAGTAGGAAATCATGATAGCCCGGGAAGATTGAATTTCGGTAGCCGTTTGATGAAAGGAAATGGAATTCATATCGCAGGTCATGTTCATAAAGAACATCAAGCGGTGGTCTTAAATGATCAATTTGGAGAAGTTCATTTTCATTTGATCCCTTATGCCGACCCTTCGATGGTCCGTTATGAATTTGAAGATGATACGATTCGCACACATAATGATGCCATGAAGGCCATTACGGAAAATATTAAATCTGCCTATAACCCCCTAGCGCGACACGTATTTGTAGGCCATGCATTTGTGACGCCTCATGGTGAGCAAGAAGAAAATACGAGCGATTCCGAACGACCATTATCGATTGGTGGAGCGGAACATGTGGATGCTCATCATTTCAGTGGATTTCATTACACAGCACTTGGCCATTTGCATAAAGCCCATTATGTGTTGAATGAAACCATTCGTTATTCGGGATCTCCTTTAAAATATTCAATTTCAGAAGAACATCATCAAAAAGGATTTCACATTGTTGAATTAGACGCACAAGGCGAAGTAACTGTAGAAAAGCGCTTGTTCTCACCAAAACGCAATATGCGTACAGTTGAAGGGACTATTGATGAAATATTAAGACATGAAATTAGCGATGATTACGTTTTTGTCATGTTATTGGACGATGCACCGGTGCTATTTCCAATGGAAAAAGTACGTTCCGTGTATCCAAACGCTATGCATGTTGGACGGAAAAATTTCGCAGGGAGCATGTTGCAAAGTGAGACGGGATCGCGGCGGAAAATGGATTCTTTGTCGTTATTCCATTCTTTTTATGAAGAAGTGAAAGGTGAAAAAGCGACAGAAGAAACAATTGATATTTTTAAAGATGTACTTGATGAATTTTTGCGTGAGGAACCGGCTATAAAAGAAGAGGTGAAGTCATGAGACCGTTAAAATTGAAAATGACTGCATTTGGTCCTTATAAAAATACCGAAGAAATTGATTTTGCTGATTTGCAAGGAAACCAATTATTTGTTATTTCGGGCAGTACAGGCGCTGGAAAAACTACTATCTTTGATGGGATTTGCTTTGCTTTATACGGTTCTGCTAGCGGTTCTGACCGAAGTGAATCACGTATATTGAGAAGTGATTTTGCGGATGACGCAACACATACAGCTGTTGAAATGGAGTTTGAAATTCACGGAAAAAACTACCGCGTGTTGCGCCAAATGAGCCATGTCAAAAAAGGCAATAAAAGCTCGACCGGAGAGCGCTTTGAATTTTTTGAGTTAACAGCAGAAGGAGAAAAACCTGCAGTGGAACGCCAAATTGTTTCGGAAATCAATCGCCGCATTGAAGAAATTGTTGGTTTGACACAAAATCAATTCAGCCAAATTGTGATGTTGCCACAAGGGGAATTCCGTAAACTTTTGACATCGGAAACTGACAATAAAGAAGAGATTCTTCGGAAAATATTCAAAACAGAACCATATAAACTAATCAGCGAACGATTAAAGCAAAAGAAAGATGCGGCAGAGAAAATATTTGACCGTGAGCATCACAAGTTGACTATTCATCTCCAACGGATTAGCTCTTCCTTGCCAGAACGCCAATCGGAACTTTTTGAAGTGTTAGGTCGCGAACATAAAAATATCAATCAAGTGCTAGACGGTCTCCAAAAAGAGACGGCTTATTATAAAGAGAAAATCAGCATAGATGAACAAAAGTACGAGAAGGCTTATCAGCTTCATGCGGACAAAACGACGGCTTATCACGAGGCGAAAAAGTGGAATGACCGTTTCGAGGAACTCCAAACGAAAAATGACCAACTTGAACACCTTGTGCAACGCCAGCCGGAATATGCAGAAAAGGAAACAGCTTTGCAATCGGCAGAAAGAGCGAGTTATATCGCCAATATTGAAAGCTTAGTCATTGAATTACGTAACAATGAAATCAACAAAAACAAATTGCTAAAAGACGCTATCTATCAGCAAGAACAAGCAGAACAGACAAAACAAACAGCAGAACAGACATTTCATGCGCAACAGAATCTTCAGAGTGAGCGTGACAAGTTAAGCGAACGGCTTATATATTTGGAAAATTTATTGCCAACGATACAAGAGATATCTGTGAAAAAACAACAATTAGTACAGCTCGAGGAAACCTCAAAACAATCGACAAGTCGGTTAAAGCAAGCAGAGAAAGAATTCAGCGAACAAAAAAGTGAAAAACAACAGCTGGATAAAAAAATCATAGAATTAGAGAAAATTCTGGATTCCTCTGATGAAATGCAACAAGAGTTAACCGTCGTAACTGAAAAATCTCGTGTGCTAACCGACTATGTTTTATTGAAAGAGCAAAGTCAGCAGTTGCAAGCTACACAAGAAGAAAAAAAGGTGAAATTCGAAGAAGTAGCCACTTCTTATCGGCAATTAGAAACTCAATGGTTTGCCAACCAAGCGCATGTACTTGCCGGTCAATTGCATGCCGGGGATGCGTGTCCTGTCTGTGGAAGTACCGAACACCCTGGAGCAAATTTGACAGACCCAGAGCAAGTTGTAACAAAAGAGCAAGTGGAAGTGGCAAAATTTGGCTTTGATCAAGTGGATGGAGAATATCGAAATGCGTCAGCGAAACTGACTGCTGTAGAAGAGCAACAGGAAAACAAAGCGCAGGAATTATCGAAACTAAAACTAGAACTTGAACAAGTCGAAGAAGTCTCGACCGAATTAGAGCAAAGAAAACGTCAGTTAACTAAAGAGATAAAAGAACAGCAGGTCCGTAAACTTGAGTTGCGAAAATGGAAAGAGCAAGCAGCTAGTTGTTATGAGAAAATGGAACAACTAGAGCAAAGTAAGCAAAACTTAGCAGCAGAAGTGCAGCAGCATAGTTCTTCTTACCAAACAGCTGCAGCTGTTTTTGAAAATGAATTGGCCGCAGTTCCAGAAGAACTTCGTGAACTGTCTGTCTTGAAACAGCAATTGCAACAAGTAACCTTACAAAAACAACAGTACGAGCAAAATTGGAAAGCTGCCCAAGAACAATTTCAGAATTCGAAAGAACAGTTGGCTAGTGCGGAAGTATCTGCCCATCATGCTACAAATACAGCTAAAGAAGTAGAAGAAAAGAGAGCCAACGCTCAGCAACAATTTGTTCAAGCTCTGGACAAGTCATCATTTGAGTCTGAACAAGCTTATCAGCAAGCAAAAATGACAGAATCCGCATTTACCGCGTTGAAAAAAGATATTCAAGAGTTCAATCAGCACCGCCATACGTTAATGCAACAAGTAACCGAACTAAAAGAATTGCTAGCGGACAAAAAATTGAAAGATTTGAGTCAAGCGGAAATCGAGTTATCCGAACTTAAAGCGAATTATGAAAGTGCTTTTGCAGAACAGAATCGTTCTCGAGATTTCGAGAAGATAGGGAATGAATTAATCGATAGCATTCAAAGTGTGATTGAAAAAGCGCTTGAAGCAGAGCAAAATCTCAATCGAATTGCGGATCTGCATAATATGATTCGAGGGCAAAATGGCTTGAAGATTTCGTTTGAACGCTATTTGCAAATCGAGTATTTGGAACAAATCATCTTATCGGCAAATGAACGGTTGAAAAACTTATCAAATGGCCAATTTTATTTGATTCGCAGCGACCGTCAAGAAGCACGTGGTAAACAAAGTGGTCTTGGATTAGACGTTTATGATGCGTATACAGGACAGACGCGGGATGTTAAAACGATGTCGGGTGGAGAGAAATTTAATGCGTCACTCTGCTTAGCACTTGGTATGGCAGACGTGATTCAAAGCTTTCAAGGAAATGTTTCAATCGATACAATGTTTATCGATGAAGGGTTCGGATCGCTCGATGAAGAATCACTCAACAAATCGATTGAAACCTTGATTGATTTACAGAAATCTGGGCGGATGATTGGCGTTATTTCCCATGTACAAGAACTAAAAGCCGCAATTCCAGCGATATTGCAAGTTGAAAAATCAAAAGAAGGTTATAGTCGGACGAAGTTTGTCATCAAGTAAAGTCCAGCAGTAAAGGCGTCTGTGTTTGAAGTACTTGGAAAAAGTGAATAATAGAAGTAAGCGATTAAATTATTGCAACATCGGATTACAGAGACATTAACGAACACCAAAGGAGTTTTAAAAAATGAAAGATTTTAGTTTTAAAACGAGAATCATTTATTTTGGCGCAATTGCTCTAGTCAGCTTGTCTTTCTTGGCATTGCAGCTTACTGCTGTTATGCAAGGGTCTAGTGGGGTAGGCTCTATCACTCTCGTGATTTTATGGGCGATTATGGCATTGTTTGGCTTAGCCGGCATTGGGTACGCTTTTAAAAGTCGGAACCGTCAGAAACACTGACGGTTTTTTTATGTGAAAACAAAATAGTTTATAAATTTAAGTAATAAAAGACCGTGCGGAATATATGGTAAAGTTAGAATAGAGTGAAAAAGCAGGGGGTTATAAGATGGGCAAGCACTTAACGCCACAAGAAGTTGTAAATTTAATCGATAAAAATGCGGATTTGATTATTCCAATTGCCAACGGAGAACCAATCCGATTATTAGATATATTAGAAGAAAACGCCGAGCAACTGGATGGAGTAAAAATTCATCAAATGTTGGCTTTACGATCAAGGTCATATATTCAAGGTGAAATCGAGCAATTAAAACATGTGTCGTATTTCCTTAGTGGTGCCACACGTAAAGTATATCAACAAGCAAAAATAGATTTGGTTCCGAATAACTTTCATGAAGTGCCTCGTCTGCTCCAAAAAACGACGAAAATGTCGATGATTTTGACAGTCGCGTCGCCGATGGATGAACACGGATATTTCACGTTAGGAACACAGGCTGATTATGTTGCTGAATTTATAGGCAAAGTGCCGTTTATTTTAGAAGTAAACAAAAACATGCCGCGGACATTTGGTCGCAACCAAATCCACGTTAGCCAAATTTCAGGCTATGTAGAACATCATGTAGCTCTTTCAGAAGAAACCATTCCAGAAGTTTGCGACCGGGATTTATTGATCGCATCTAATATTATTCAAGACATTCAAGACGGAGACACACTACAAATCGGAATCGGTTCTGTGCCTAACGCGGTTATCAGCATGTTAAAAGACCACCGCCATTTAGGAATTCACACAGAAATGTTGCCAGATGGAGTGGCAGGTTTAGTAGCTGCAGGAGCAGTAGATGGTACACGAAAATTCACGAACCCTGGAAAAATTATTGCCACTTTCGCTTTTGGATCTAAGAATTTGTATGACTTTATCAACAATAATCCGGCAGTAGAATTCTTGCCAGTTAGTGTTGTAAACGATCCACGAGAAATTGCGAAAGAAAAAAACATCGTTTCTATCAACTCAACAACAGAAGTTGACTTGTTTGGACAATGTGCTTCTGAAACGGTTGGAGGCAAGTATTATTCGTCAAGTGGAGGCCAAGTTGATTTTGCGCGCGGTGTTCGTTTTGCTGAAAATGGCAAAGGTTATATTTGTATGCCATCGACTGCTAAGGACGATACGTTATCCCGTATCAAGCTTCATCTTACGCCAGGGTCGGTCGTAACGACTGGCAAAAATGATGTGGACAATATTGTTACAGAGTTCGGCGTTGCTCGTTTACACGGCGTTTCCATTTCAGAACGTGCTAAACGTCTAGCAGCAATAGCGCATCCAAAGTTCCGTGAAGAATTACTATTTGATGCTAAAAAACAAGGGTTGTTAATTTAATAATGAGAGAAACCGTTTTCTTTTGAAAACGGTTTTAGCTTGTAGATGAACTCGATTTATTCGAGGCCACTACAGGCTTTTTTGTTGGAAACAAATCGCTCCGGTCGCTTTGGGCATGGCTCCCGCCAGAAGCCAGAAAAACCACCTTTCTTCTAGCTTCGCCTACCCCGTGGACGCGCCGTCGCTAATATGGAATTATCCTTTTTTATGATAGAAAAATAGCCTTTTTTGTCTAGACTCTGAAGCCATGTGCTTTTGAAAACGGCTTTTTTTATTCGGTCTCCAAACCAAGTTTCTTTACTAGTCCAATAAAAGGGAATATAATTACTTAGGTAAATAATAGTTGAGGATGAGACTGATGAAAAGTTTACTGTTTCATGAAATCCACCAAAAATCCCGCTTATCGATTAAAGAGGTCAATGATGCTTTAAAAGAGTTTGAATTATATAGTTCGCAATGGTCTATTCTTTTTTGTTTAAAGCAATTTGGTGCGATGACACAAAAAGAAATTTGGCAGTATTTGAATGTAGAAGCACCAACCGTTACGAGGACTATCGCTCGTCTAGAGGAAAGTGGATGGGTGTTTCGGGAAGAAGGTCACGATAAGCGAGCAAGAATTGTTCACTTAACACCTTTTGCAGAACAAAATTCACCGGAAATCGAAAAGCGGATTCAGCACGTAGAGGAAGAGATGGTATCGAGTCTTTCAGAGGAAGAGCAAGATCAGCTCCTCTCGTTACTGAAAAAAATCGGACAATAATTTTTAGGAAGAAGATGTAATGAATGACTGAAAAAAGACCAATCTGGACAAAAAGTTTTGTTAATATTTCAATCAGCACGTTTTTTGTTTTTGTTGTTTTTTATGCATTGCTAACGTATATGCCACTTTATGTGTTAAATGAATTAAACGGCACAGCTACAGAAGCAGGATTAGTAATATCCGTATTCTTGCTGTCTGCTATCATTATGCGTTTCTTGTCAGGGATGATTTTGGAGAAATTCGGCAAAAGAAGAATGTTGCTAATTTCAGTGCTGCTGTTTGCTGTTAGTACCATACTCTATTTATTTGTGGGTAGTTTCACGTCACTTTTATGGCTGCGGTTTTTCCACGGTATTTGGTTTAGCTTGTTAACGACTGTAGCAGGAGCGATAGCGGCGGACATTATTCCACCAGAGCGACGTGGTGAAGGTTTGGGTTATTACGGCATTGCGATGAACTTAGCGGTAGTTGTTGGTCCTTTTATCGTCTTAACCTTGCAACAATATGTTTCAGCACACATTATTTTTATCGTTCTTGCGGTTATTATCATTATCGGATTTTTATGTGCCTTAGCTGTTCAAGTAAATGAAGAACCCTATAGTAAACAACCAAAACATAAATTATCGATCAACGACTTTTTAGAGAAAAAAACGATGCCAATTGCAACGGTTGGGTTTTTAATCGCATTTGCGTATGCCAGTGTTATCGCGTTTATCTCTGTTTATGCGGAATCGTTAGGGCTCATCAAAACCGCAAGTTTTTTCTTTCTTGTATATGCAATGGCGATGCTAATTGTTCGACCAATTACTGGGAGGTTGTTTGATACCATAGGACCTAAAGTTGTCATTATTCCTTCGATTGTTATTTTTGGTGTGGGACTGATCACATTAAGCTTTACCGAAGTTTCATGGATGCTGCTATTGTCAGGAGCGTTAATTGGTCTTGGTTATGGAACCTTATTGCCAAGTTTTCAAAGCCTTGCCATACAGGCGGCTGATAAGCATCGTAGTGGCTATGCTACTGGTACTTTCTTTGCCTTTTATGATAGCGGGATTGCCATTGGCTCAGTGTTGCTTGGGTTAATCGCAGGAATTGCCGGTTATTCTAATCTTTACTTAATGCTTGGAGTGTTTGTGATTCTCGTTGTGTTTTACTATATGTGGATTGCATCAAAACAAGAGACTCAGCCTAATTAACAATACTTATAGATTTTCTTAATAAGCTAAAAGGTGCACAAAGAAATTTGTGCACCTTTTTTTCATGTTATAGCACATAAAAGTAAACGGATAAGAAATGACAAAGGCTACCGAAAAGAATAAAAAGGTGGAAAATTTCGTGAAACCCCAAATGTTTGGAAGACAGGAAATTTGGTTTAATGCCATAAATAATACCACCAACTGTATAAGAAACTCCGCCAGCAACAAGTAAAAGTAAGCCTGTTAAAGAAAGGGCATTTGCTAATGGCACGACTGCGAAAATGATAATCCAGCCCATTGCAATGTAAATGACAGTAGATAGCCATCTCGGGGAATGGAACCAAACCATTTTAAAGAAGATTCCGCTGAGTCCTAACACAGTCACAAGCAAAAACAAGGTCCATCCGAGTGTACCGCCAAGCGCAATGAGGCAAAAAGGTGCATAAGATCCTGCGATTAATGCAAAAATCATCGAGTGATCGAGTTTTCGTAAAAAGGCAATAATGTAAGGCTGAGAAAGGGCTGAATGATAAATGGTTGAAGCGCTGTATAAAAAGATTAAGCTAATGCCAAAAATGGAGACAGCTGCTATGTGCAAAGCCGGTTGACCAGCATAAGCAGTTTTAATGACCATTGCCAATAAGGCAGCTAAAGATAATAAGGCTCCTACTAAATGGGATAAAGCGTTAAATGGTTCTCGAATGTATGTGTTCATATGAAAAGCTCCTCGCTATACGTAGTTATTGAAACTACTTATAAAGATACTCGTGTTATATAATGTAGTCAAGTTTGGAGAATTATTGATAATGATGTAAAATAGCGAGTATGAAATACCTCGGGGAGCGTGAGTGCATATCGGAAACGCAAATAGACTAATCGAAGAAATGGCTTTTCACAATCAAGTCTTACCAGAAGATATCCCAAAAATTGATTTGTATATTGATCAAGTAATTCAATTGTTTGAATCCAGTTTCGCAGAAACAAAACGACATCCAGACGAAAAAATTCTCACCAAAACCATGATTAATAATTACGCAAAAGGGAAATTGTTTTATCCCATTCAAAACAAAAAGTACAGTCGGGATCACATTATGCTCATCAGCTTGATTTATCAGATGAAAAGCGCATTATCGATCAATGACGTCAAGCAAGTATTAGATGGCATCAATGAAAAAGCAGAACAAAAAGAGCTAGACCTTGAACAGTTTTACCAAAGCTATTTAAACCTTCAGCAAAACAATAGAGTATTTTTTGAGACTGGACTAACACAACAAGCGGAAAAAGCTGCCGAACAAGTAGCGGATGTTGGGGATTCAGAAGAATTAGAGCGTGTCCTACTAATTGCATCACTGGTGCACACGAGCAATCTTTATAGAAGAGCGGCTGAAAAACTAGTTGATGAAATGGTGGAGGGGGCAAAGCGTGATGAGTAAAATTCTAATTGACGCAGACGGTTGTCCAGTTGTGTCACAGACGATTGATTTAGCGAAAGTTTATCGTTTACCCGTCATTTTGATTTGCGATACTTCCCACGAAATGCATAGAGAAGGTGCAGAGACCATCACAGTATCGAAAGGGGCAGATGCTGTGGATTTTGTTCTTGTAAACCGAGTGAAAAAAGGCGATATTGTGGTGACACAAGATTATGGGCTTGCAGCAATGGTTCTTGCCAAACGAGGGATACCGATTGATCAAAACGGTCGCGTTTATTCGGATGAAAATATTGAACAATTGCTTCACGGTCGTCATGTAGCGAAGAAGATTCGCCAAGGTGGCGGCAGAATGAAAGGGCCGAAAAAACGACAGCCCGAAGATAATGAGAAGTTCCAAGCGGCTTTAACACAATTGTTAACACAAGCTAAAGAAAACGAAAAAATGCCTGGCACATAAAGTCGTCAGGCATTTTTTATTTTAGCGCTTAAATGGTCCAGCGATCATTGATAATCGCTACGAGTATCCATTTACCGCTACTGTTTTTCTCGAATACCATACTCAGGCTTTGCCAGTCCATTCCATCGTATTGTTCTGTTCCTGGGTAATGGTATTCAACAATCATCGCTCTAGGGTAGAGCTGATGGATAAACTCATGAGCAGTTGGCTGAGTCGTTCTTCCATACCGATCTTTGTCGGTATAAGTCGCATTCATCAAAAATTGATCATAGTACTCGGCAGGCGTTAAGTTGATTTCAAAGCCGCTACCATCTTGATATCCCCATAAATAATCATTGGAGTTGGTCATGAAGTTTGGAAGCTGTGCTTTAGTAAATGTAACACCACCGCTATCGAGACATCCACCGCTGTAAGGGCAGAAGGTCAATCCGTCTGCAGAACCTACATAAGTGGCTACATCAGCAAAGTCTTTTGCTTTTAGCTCAGCCAGAATTTTGTTAGCTGTGGAAAGCAATTTCTGCTTTTCTGGGATGAACACAGGGTCAACGGCGCGAGCCAGAAATGCAGCAAATTGTGCACGAGTTACTGGAACGTCAGGTCGGAACGTATTGTCTGGATAGCCGCGTGCAACGCCTTGATAAGCAAGACGTGATACGGCATTAAATGCAAAATGTTTTTTCGTCATATCTTTAAACGTATTGGCTGGAGCTTTTGGGAAATAGAAAGCTCTGTCTAGCATGGCGGCAGTTTGTCCACGAGTAACAGTCCAATCAGGACGGAAATAGTTATTCGGGAAACCAAAAATGATTTCCTTTTCAGCAGCCGAAGCAATATAACCGGAAAACCGATGACTTGAAGGAACATCTCTAAAACCGGTTGAGCGGGCAGTGTCGTCTAAATACACAGCTCGTCCAATCATCGCAATAGCATGAGCACGAGTGACAGGGTCATTTGGTCTGAAGGTACCATCGGGATATCCATTGATGATGCCTTCTTCATAAAGATAAGCAATCTCAAAAGCAAACGGGTGGTCGGCATTTACGTCATCAAACAAAACAATCGCGTTGGCGGGAGTTAAAAACATACTGAACATCAGGATGGCAGCTGCAATTAAAGACAAAAAAGTCTTCATATTTATCCCTCCCTATTTGATCTCATTTTACCACAATAAAAGGGATAATGTAACAAATTATTGTTATAAAAATAATAAATTATTATTTTTATGCGTTGGTACGCGAATGGTGAAAAAGCTACTTTCAAGTAAGTTTTATATCGCCAAGTACAAGTTTAGCTGAGCCAGTTTAAAAAATAAAAAAGGGGTATATAAGGAGGAAGCGAGTATATATTTTTTGGAGGGATTAATTTACATGAAAAAATCAACAATGAACACATTGATTGGTAGTGCACTTGCAGCTGCTTCTGGTATTTTTGTTTATCGAGCTTACCAGGAGAAAAATACTGTTCGTGTGGAACCAGACATAGATATGTACAACAGCGCGGAAATCGACAAACGTGAAAGTGTCGATGCATTAGATGACTCTGCTGAACAAGGCTTATCGCAATTGGATTCTATTTACCGCGATGAATGGCAGGCTAATGGATTTCCACAAACTCATAAAGAAATGCGTGAGCTTGAAGAAAATAAATAAGAGATAACCGAAAGCGAAAGCAAAGTTCATTTTGCTTTCGCTTTTATATGCCGAAATTCGAGACTCGGATTTTGAAAAGGAGGAGAAAGATATGTGGATTAGAAAGCCATTTTTCGAATACACAACAGCTATATTACTCGTTGCTATCACTTTGTTTTTTTTAGGAAAAATTGATTATGTTCTAGAACCCATACAGATTATTATTGCCACGATTTTTGCTCCTGTCTTGTTAGGTGGGCTTTTTTATTACTTATTACGACCGATTGTAAATTGGTTAGCACGTTTTGTGCCTAAAATTGTAGGAATAGGAATTATTTTTACGATCATTGCTTTAACCGCATCTCTTTTACTTTATTTCTTTGGTCCAGTTATTACTAAACAAGTTGATAGTTTGGTAAACTTGGCGCCGGAAACAGTTGAAGAAGTAACAGAAGAATCTGATCATTTTTTAGCTAATTTTCAATTTGGTGGAGTGACGGGTTCAGAAATTCGGATTTGGACTTTAGATTATTTAGAAAATCTTTCAGAAGGCTTATTGGATAATGTCATGAACATTTTAGCCTTGCTAATGAATATCGTGATTGTCTTAATCGTTGTGCCTTTTGTCTTGTTCTTTCTATTAAAGGACGATGACAAGTTTATCCCACATTTGACTAAGTATTTGCCAGAAGAGCATAAGCTTGAAGGGAAAAAAATATTGAAAGATGTCGATCAAACTTTGTCTGCTTTTATCGTTGGTCAAGCCTTTGTAGCTGGCGTAGTGGGAACTTTGATGTATATCGGATACCTTATTATTGGGTTGGACTATGCTTTGAGTTTGGCGATTTTTGCGATGTTCTTAATCATTGTGCCGTTTCTAGGTCCGCTTATTGGGATTGTACCCGCGCTTTTTGTGGCATTAACGAGTGGAGATATGTGGATGGCGATGAAAGTTATCCTCGTGTTGCTTGTCGTTCAACAAATTGAAGGGAATTTGGTTACTCCGAACATTATGGGGAATCGTCTAAACATCCATCCGTTAACGATTATTTTGCTGTTAATGATTGCAGGCGCTTTATATGGGTTTGTCGGAATTTTAATCGCCATTCCAACATACGCAGTTTTGAAAACGTTAGTTCATAACTTCCGTTTGTTTAATCGATTACGTAAAAAAAGAGAAGTTGCTAGTAAAAAAGAACTTTAGTACTGATTCGTTCCGCAATATTTTAGTTATTTTTTATCAAAGGTTCTGAATTTGAGAAAATTATGATATATTAATATTTAGTAAGGCCAATGAAAGAAAACAAGGGGGAACTAAAATGAAAAAATGGAGTCTTTTAGCACTACTTATGGCAATGATGCTCGTGATCGCTGCTTGTGGATCCGACGAGAGTGAAGATACAACAAGTGAGGACGGCGGAAGTGACGCAAAAACGTATAAAGTAGGAATCGATACAACATATCCACCTTTCGAGTTTGAAGTAGACGGTGAATATACAGGAATTGATATTGACTTGATTACTGCGATTGCTGAAAACCAAGGTTTTGAAATTGAATTCAGCCCAATGGACTTTGGCGGAATTATCCCAGCTTTGCAAGCGGATCAATTGGATGTCGCGATTGCTGGTATGAGTATTACAGATGAGCGTAAAGCAGTAGTAGACTTTTCTGATCCTTATTTTGATGCAGGTTTGTCTCTTGTTGTAGCAGAAGATAACAGTGAAATTACATCTTTAGACGATTTAGAAGGCAAAACAGTAGCGGTTAAGAGTGGAACAACTGGTGCTCAATTTGCTCGTGATAACGAAGCAGAATATGGCTACACAGTAGCACAATTCGAAGATAGCCCATCTATGTTCCAAGAAGTATCAAACGGTAATGCAGCAGTATTGCTAGAAGATTACCCAGTTATTGCTTATGCAATTGCTGAAAGTGGACTTTCTTTGAAAACAGTAGGAGATCGTTTAACTGGAGATCAGTACGGAATTGCTGTATTAAAAGGTGAAAACGCAGAAGTTCTTGAGCAAATCAATGCAGGTCTTCAAGAATTGCGTGACAGCGGTAAATACGATGAAATTTTAGCGAAGTATATTGCAGAATAAAAAATAAATGTAGCGCGCATATGCGCGCTGCATTTTTTTATTCAAAGGAGATGTAAAAATGGATACAATTATTAATGCCTTTCCGTATTTAATGGAAGGTTTGAAAGTAACGTTATATATATTTGCAATTGCTATTGTTCTTGGATTTTTAATCGGTTTAATTGTTGCGTTGTTTAGACTAGCACCTTTGAAAATTTTAAATTGGATTGCAAAAATCTTTGTTGATGCCATTCGAGGTACACCATTTATCGTCCAGTTATTCTTTATCTATTTTGGTTTGAACTCTTTAGCTTTTATTTCTTTGGATAATACTACTGCAGGAATTGTAACAGTGGCGATCAACGCGGGAGCTTATTTCTCGGAAATCATTCGTGCGGGTATTCAGTCAATCGATAAAGGCCAAACAGAAGCAGCACGCTCTCTTGGCTTGAATTCAACACAAAATATGCGACATATCGTATTGCCGCAAGCTTTTAGACGCATGCTACCAACGATTACGAACCAAGCGATTATTTCATTAAAAGATACATCTTTGCTATCAGTCATAGGCGTAGCAGATTTGACGCAAGAAGGTCGTATTCAGGCCAGCGCCACGTTTGACGCTTTTAATGTGTACTTAATCCTAGGAATTATATACTTCGTCATTATTTACTTACTATCCATGCTGGCGAATTATGTAGAAAGGAAGTTTGTATTGCGATGACTATGATTCGAGTAGAGAACTTAAAAAAATCATTCGGCAATTTGGAAGTTATAAAAGACATCAGTACGGTTGTGGAAGAAAAAGAAGTTATTTGTGTCATTGGTCCATCTGGTTCGGGGAAAAGTACGTTTCTTCGCTGCTTAAACCGACTCGAAGAAATTACAGGAGGACATGTTTTTATTGAAGAAACGGATATTACAAATCCGAAAATAGACATCAATCAAATTCGCCAAGACGTTGGAATGGTGTTTCAGCAATTTAATTTGTTTCCTCATAAATCGGTACTGGAAAATATTATTTTAGCACCGATGAAAGTGAAAAAAGGCAACAGAAAAGCTGTGGAGAAAAAAGCTTATGAACTGTTGGACAAAGTTGGACTTCGTGAAAAAGCAAAAGCTTATCCAGGTGAACTTTCTGGCGGTCAAAAGCAACGTGTGGCGATTGCTCGTGCACTGGCGATGGATCCGAAAATCATGTTGTTTGATGAACCGACTTCAGCACTTGACCCTGAGATGGTAGGCGATGTGCTAGATGTTATGAAGCAATTAGCACAAGAAGGTATGACCATGGTCGTTGTAACACACGAAATGGGATTTGCTGCTGAAATGGGCGATCGCGTGTTGTTTATTGACGGAGGTTATATTGTGGAAGAAAATGTGCCGAAAGAATTGTTCGGCAATCCGCAACATGAACGGACAAAAGCATTTTTGAGTAAAGTATTATAAAAGATGCGCCTACGGGCGTATTTTTTTTGTGGATTTTAGCGTTTGGACAGTATTTGCTGTGATTTGGACAGTATTCTATTCGAATCCGACAGTATTTTATTCCATTCGGACAGTATTCAACACGAACCGGACAGTATTTCAAAAATATGGAATAAATCATCAAACAAAAAACCGGCCTGGATGAAAATCCAGGCCGGTTAAGCTCAATTGTTTTTATTCTTCGTCAAAAACGTGAACTTTAGTCATTTTGTCGCCATTGCTCATCGCTTTAGCAGTTTCAAGTCCTGAAGTCACTTGTCCGAAAACAGTGTGAACGCCGTCAAGATGCGGTTGTGGTGCGTGAACGACAAAAAATTGGCTTGAGCCAGTGTCTTTACCTGCATGCGCCATTGAAAGGCTTCCTGCTTGGTGTTTGTGTGGGTTGCCTGCAGTTTCACATTTGATTGTTTTGCCGCTGCCGCCAGCACCAGTACCAGTAGGGTCGCCGCCTTGGCTTACGAAGCCAGGAATTACGCGGTGGAATGTTACGTCATTGTAGAAACCTGAGTTTGCAAGGTCCTCAAAGTTTGCAACAGTGTTTGGTGCTTCATTTGGGAAAAGTTCGAATTCGATGATTTCGCCGTTTTCCATGTGGATGTGTCCTTTTTTAGCCATGTTAAAACATCTCCTTTATAATAGGTTCATTTTCTAGTATATCGATTTTTGGGGTGGCTGTATAATCATTTGGCACATTACAAGGCTTTTAATGATCCGCCTTCTACAACGAGCGATTGTCCAGTTAAAAAAGAATTGGCTGATGATGCGAGAAAAACGATGATTTTGGCAAATTCCTCAGGCTCCCCGTAGCGTCCAGCTGGAATCGCCGCTTTGCTTTTTTCAACAATTTGTTCGATTGAAACACCTTGTTTGTCTGCAGCAATTTTATCGAGTTCAGCGACGCGGTCTGTAGCAAATCGCCCAGGGCCGACAGTATTGATCAAAATATTATCGCCTGCAACTTCACGCGCTAAAGTCTTCGCAAACCCAACCATTCCTGCACGGAAAGTGTTCGACAAGATCAATCCATCAATGACTTCTTTAACAGAAGAAGAGGAGACGTTAATGATGCGTCCGAATTGCTGTTCCTTCATATAAGGAAGAACTGCGCGAGATGCGCGAATGTAGCTCAATAAATTTTGTTCAAAAGCTTGGTACCAGTCAGCATCTTCAACGGCATCAAACCCACCAGCTTTTGGACCGCCTGTATTGTTGACCAAAACGTCAATGCGACCAAATTGATCGGCTACAAATTGAAACAAATGGAGGATGTCTTGTTCTTTAGAGACATCGCAAACGTGTGAGAATATTTGTTGATTGCGAGAAATTTTTTTGATTTCAGCTGCTGTCTCATCAAGCGTCTGCTGATTTCGACTAGAGATAATGACAATTGCGCCTTCTTTAGCAAACTCGAGTGCAATTGCTTTGCCGAGTCCCTTGCTAGAAGCCATCACAACTACTACTTTTTCTTTTATTCCTAAGTCCACTGCGTTCATCCTTTCCTATGTATCCAAGCTTTAGTTTAAAGATAAAAGACAGAGGATTCAAACTTTTCTTTTTTTAATTTCCGTCATAAGTCCAATGGCGTGAAACCGGGGGTAATATGATAGGATATAGTTACTGATTAGATTAGGAGTGTTATAAATGGAAGAACGCGAAGTTTTTGATATAACGATTATCGGCGGCGGGCCAACGGGCTTGTTTGCTTCCTTTTACGGCGGTATGCGCAAAATGAAAGTTAAAATCATAGACAGTTTGCCACAACTTGGTGGTCAACTGACTGAATTATATCCGGATAAATTCATCTACGACATCGGTGGATTCCCCAAAATATTAGCAAAAGATTTAGTGGATAACTTAGTCCAACAAGCAAACTACGGAGACCCTGAAATTTGTTTAGAGGAAACCGTAACAGCTGCTGAACGTCACGGAGATCATTTTGTAATTCAAACAGACAAAGGTCTACATTATTCAAAAGCAATATTGTTAACAGCAGGAGTAGGTGCATTCCAACCGCGTAAACTTGCAGTTGAAGAATGCGAAGCTTTTGAAGGAAAATCACTTCATTACGGAGTAAAAGATTTAACAATTTTTAGCGATAAGAAAGTGGTTGTTTTAGGTGGCGGTGATTCGGCAGTTGACTGGTCGATGATGCTTGAAAACGTCGCATCACATGTAACGTTAAGCCATCGCAGAGAGAAAATGACTGCACACGAAGCGAATATCGATGTTTTGATGGCATCAAAAGTAGAAGTGAAAAAACCTTTTGGCGTAAAAGAATTAGTCGGCGAAAACGGTCAAGTCCGTGAGCTTGTTCTAATTGACAAAGAAGGAAATGAAGAACGTCTTGAAGTGGACCATGTAATTTGCAACTACGGCAATATTACTTCCCTAGGTGCTATTAAAGAGTGGGGTCTTGAGATGGATAAAAACTCAGTCATCGTTAACTCTAAAATGGAAACAAGCATTCCAGGCATTTACGCTGCGGGAGACATTGCAACGTACGAAGGGAAAGTTAAACTGATCGCAGTAGGTTTTGGTGAAGCACCAACAGCTATCAACAACGCAAAATCTTACTTAGATCCAAAATCAAAAGTTCAACCATTACACAGTACGAGCGTATTCAAATAAAACCAAAAAATTCGTTGCCTTCAATAGGCAACGGATTTTTTATTGTTTTTTTGAACTTTTAATAAGTGGATCTTGTGCTGCTGCCTTAAAAAAGGACACACCCATTAAGAGGATAACAACTGAAAATGGCAAAGCCGCGATAATCAAGGCATTTTGAAGACCTTGCGTACCGCCTGTGTAAATGACGATAGCGGCAACTGAGGATTGAATAATACCCCACGTGATTTTAACGAGATTCGGTGGATTCAACATGCCGCCGGTTGTCTGCATACCAAGTACGAATGTCGCTGAATCAGCAGAAGTAATAAAGAAAATTGCAATAACAACTAATGTAATAAGTGACAGCAAGGTTCCAAGCGGATAATACTGCAAAACGCCAAAAGTCGCTGTCTCTATACTATATTCCGAAATTTTAGCGATGCCGTTTTGCTCAAGATTCAACGCAGACACGCCGAACACTGCAAAAAAGATAAAACACACTAAAGAAGGAACTAATAACACACCGAGCATAAACTCTTTAATGGTACGGCCGCGAGAAATACGGGCGATAAAGATTCCGACAAACGGAGCCCAGGAAATCCACCAAGCCCAGTAAAATACTGTCCAGCCATCGACCCAAGTACGTTGTTCTTCATTGACCGGTTCCAAATTAAAGCTCATGGAAAAGAAGTTCGTTAAATATCTTCCGATTGTATCGGTAAATGAATTGAAAATATAAAGTGTAGGACCAACAATCAATAACAATAGGAGCAATACAAAAGCAAGAATCATGTTGATGTTACTCAAATATTTTATCCCGCGTCCAATACCTGACCATGCAGACCCGATGAAAAGAACGGTCGTCACCGCGAGAATTAGCATTTGGAAAACAAATGTATTGGGAGTGCCGAAAAGAAAGGACAAGCCTTCGTTTATTTGTGCGGATCCAAATCCAAGTGTTGAAGCAACACCGATAATAGTCGCAAAGACTGCTAACGTATCAATTAGTTTTCCTAATGGACCCGCCATTAGCTTTTTGCCGAATAAAGGAATAAGTGTAGCACTAATCAAACCCGGTGCATCGTTATGGAATTTAAAATAAGCTAACACTAACGCAACAATTCCATATATTGCCCATGCATGTAATCCCCAGTGAAAAAAAGAGAATTGCATTGCTTCTTGAATCGCTTGATCTGATCCGAGCTCAGACTTGGGAGCTTTGATGAAAGCATGGGAGATTGGTTCAGCGGTTGTCCAAAAAACTAACCCCATGCCCATTCCTGCGCTAAATAACATCGCAAACCAAGAGATAAGAGAAAACTCTGGCTTGTCATCAGGTTTTCCTAACTTCAGATTCGAAAATCGAGAAAAGATCAAATATACGCAGAAAACTAAGATTAAGAATACGGTTAAAAGATAGTACCAACCAAATGTACTTGAAATAGCAGAGGTCCATTCACCTGTTAGCAAGTTAAAACCTTCTGGCGAAGCGAGCCCCCAAGCAAGCATGCCTATACAAATTAATAATGAAGTCCAAAAAACAATCGTCACATTCTTCAACAATCTCTCTCCTTTTCGTTTCTTTCATGTAACTTTTTCACGTTCCCCAATTTTAAAAAATTAAACGGATTCCTATTCCTGTTTATAAAACGCATCATTATTCGTTATATTACACTCTGTAACAAAACGAGTTTTTGTGTCATGAAATTGTTATGTTCTATCTGTCGTTTTGAAATGTTCTTGACATGTCGAGGTGTTATGATCATTCC
The DNA here is from genome assembly GCF_022489025.1 of Planococcus halocryophilus. Taxonomy (GTDB): domain Bacteria; phylum Bacillota; class Bacilli; order Bacillales_A; family Planococcaceae; genus Planococcus; species Planococcus halocryophilus_A. Next base: position 84,209 of record NZ_JAKVTG010000006.1, read on the forward strand.
TGTTAGTGAAAAGGAGGAATTTCAATTTATGAAAAAGCAAATCGTTACACTAACTGCTATTGCAGCATTAAGTGTGGGAGCAGCTACTACAGCTAGCGCTTCATCGTCATATACAGTTCAATCAGGTGACACTCTATGGGGAATTTCGCAAGAAAATAACGTATCAGTAGAAAGCTTAAAAGGGTTGAACGATCTATCATCAGATTTAATCTTCCCAAACCAAGCACTCGAAATTGATGGGCAAGCAACATCAAAAACAACATCAGACAACTCAACATACACAGTAAAATCGGGTGACACATTATTTGAAATCGCAAGTGCTCACGGAATTTCAGTGGACAGCTTAATGAGCTGGAACAATGTTTCAAGTCATCTAATTTATCCTGGTGAACAATTTGTCGTTAAAGGCGGCACTGCAGCACCAGCACCAGCGAAATCTACTGCACCAGCACCAGCGGCAGCAAGTGCACCTGCTGAAAAAGCACCAACACAAGCTTCAACACAAGCTGGTAAAACAATGACAGTTTCTGCAACAGCTTATACAGCTTATTGCGCAGGATGTTCTGGGACTACAGCGACAGGTATCGACCTTCGTGCAAATCCAAACCAAAAAGTAATTGCAGTTGATCCTACTGTTATTCCACTTGGCTCAAAAGTTTGGGTTGAAGGATACGGAGAAGCAATCGCTGGCGATACTGGCGGCGCGATTAAAGGCAACAAGATTGATGTCTTTATTCCAACACAAGGCGAAGCTCTACAATGGGGCCGCAAAAACATTACAATTAAAGTCTTAAACTAAAATAATACTGCTACAAAGCCGAGGTGTTCATTCCCTTGGCTTCTTTTTTTGGGATTTTTTAATAGTTCAATATTCTGAATAGTTGTGTGTATAAAGAGCTGTTTGTTATTAAGGTAGTTGCATAAACAATTGAGAAAGGAGTATAGTTATGTATATTCAGAATAATCAATTATTTAATAGGGAGGTTCATAAAATGGCTGGAAAAGACAAAAATTTTTCACGGCGAGACTTCTTAAAGACTTCAGGGATAGCTACAGGTGCTTTAATTGGTGGAGGAATTATTGGTGGTTTAATCGGAGCTAATACGAATAAGCAAGATGCCACTACGACTGCTCCGGGTACTTCAGGCGAAACGTCAGGGTCTACTGGCGCAGTAAGAGGGTTGACATTTTTTAAAACAACTGCAGAATTTGAAGCTATATCTCAAGCCACAGAACGGATTTTTCCTGAAGATGACTTAGGGCCAGGAGCTATCGGATTAGGAGTTCCTTATTTTATCGATGGTCAACTGGCTGGCAGTTACGGAGAAAATTCAAAAGAATATATGCAAGGACCTTTTTTCGTAGGAGAGCCTACACAAGGCTATCAAAGTCGACTTAAACGAAATGAAATATTTAGACAAGGCATTCAGCTAATGGAACAAGAAGCTCAAAGTCGTTTTGAAGCGAAGTTTGTCGATTTAGAAGGCGAACAAATGGATGAAATTTTGACCGCTTTCCAAGAAAATGAAATTAAAATGAGAGGGGTAGAATCTCAGTTTTTCTTCCGTCTATTGAGACAAGCAACTTTAGAAGGAGCATATGCAGATCCAATATATGGTGGGAATGTAAATATGGACGGTTGGAGAATGAAAGGCTTTCCTGGACATCAGCTAGCGTATATTAAAGATATTGAAAGTGAAGACTTTGTCGAAATCGATCCTAAATCTGTTGGGATGAACCATAAATGAAAAGGGGGAATCGCTATGGTGACAACTTTGGAAAGTGTAGACGTGGTAACGGTAGGGGTCGGATGGACAGGTGGTATTATTGCTGCTGAATGTGCAAAAGAAGGCCTTAAAGTAGTGGGATTAGAACGTGGTCGAGAACGTGGGACAGAAGATTTTAGTATGGTTCATGATGAATATCGCTACGCAGTTCGCTATGAATTGATGCAAGATTTATCTAAGGAAACCATTACATTCCGTAATAATCGGAAACAGCGTGCTTTACCAATGCGTCAATTAGGTTCATTTTTGTTAGGCGAGGGACTAGGAGGAGCAGGTACGCATTGGAATGGGCAGACTTGGCGTTTTCTTCCGTATGATTTTGAAATCAAAACGATGACAGATAAAAAATATGGAGCGAATAAACTATCGGCTGATTACACCATACAAGACTGGGGCATTACATACGACGAATTAGAGCCCTATTTCGATCGTTTTGAAAAAACCGTTGGTATTTCGGGAGAAGATAAAAATCCGTTTTGGGGCAAACGGTCAAGTGATTTTCCAACGCCTCCTATGAAAAAAACAGCAATGTTACAACGTTTTGAAAATGCTACATCAAATTTAGGATATACACCATTTATGATGCCTTCTGCCAATTTATCAGAAGCTTACGAGAATCCGGACGGACAAAAAATCAATGCATGTCAGTATTGTGGATTTTGTGAACGTTTTGGTTGTGAGTACGGAGCCAAAACTTCTCCGGAAATAACGGTAGTACCCGCAGCTAAAGAAACAGGGAATTATGAAGTCCGGTTTAATGCAAACGTTGTGGAAGTGATAAAAGAAGGCGATAAAGTAACGGGTGTCAGATATTATGATACTGTAACTTTCGAGGAATTTATTCAACCGGCTAATGCTGTAGTGTTAACGAGTTATGTCATGAATAATGCGAAATTATTGATGGTTTCTGATATTGGACAACAGTACGACCCAGAAACAGGTCAAGGAACTTTAGGCAAAAACTACGCATATCAAATTCTTCCTGGAGCTTCAGGGTTTTTCGATGAACAAATGAATACCTTTATGGGAGCAGGCGCTCTTGGTATGACAATCGATGACTTTAATGGTGATGCCTTTGACCATGGAGATCTGGATTTTATTCATGGTGCAAGTATATCTTCGACACAAACAGGTTCTCGTCCAATCCTTTCTAACCCAACACCACCGGGTACTCCGTCATGGGGAGCGGATTTTAAACGCGCTTCCATTGAAAATTTCACAAGAATACAAGGTGTAGGTGGACAAGGGGCTTCAATGCCACATAAAGAAAACTTCTTAACATTAGACGGTACGTATAAAGATATTTATGGAGTTCCGCTCTTGCAGTTAAATTATAACTTTACGGATCAAGATCGTGCTCTTCATAGTTATATTACTGAAAAAGCAGAGGCAATCGTAAAAGAAATGGGTGCCAAAACGGTTGCGGCCGGTGGTGGACTTACAGATTATGATATTGTTCCTTACCAAACGACTCACAATACAGGTGGAACGATTATGGGGGCAGACCCGGATACTAGCGTAGTCAATAATTTCTTGCAACATTGGGATGCTGAAAATCTATTCGTTATAGGAGCGGGTAACTTTGCCCATAACGGTGGTTACAATCCAACAGGAACAGTCGGTGCATTAGCTTATCGATGTGCAGAAGGTGTTATTCGTTATAGCCGCGAAGGCGGCTCGCTTGCTTAATAAAGGAGGGAAAACATTATGGGAGGATTAGCTTCAATAGGGGTACCAGGTTTAATCATTATTTTAGTGATTGTGCTGATTATATTCGGTCCAAAGAAATTACCGGAAATTGGTGGTGCAGTAGGAAAAACTTTCTCTGAATTCAAACGATCAACAAAGGGATTAATGGATGATGATGACGAAGAAACGGTAAAAAAAGACACGGTTGAAGATAAAGACTTAAAAAAATCTGAGAAACTATGAAGGTGGTTAAATGGATCCGTATGGAGATAAAAAGTTAATAAGTCCGTTGCATAAAAAAGCGGCACAACCAGAAAAGCCTGCGGAAAAGGTTCCGGAAAAAATACCGGAACCTCCTATTAATGAACTAGAACCACCAATAGAAGAAACGACGATGCAAGTGGAAACATTGGTGGGTCATTTAGGTGAACTCAGAAAACAACTTATTAAAAGTGCTATTGTTTTCTTGTTTTTCTTAGTAGTTGTCTTTTCAACTTTGAATTTTTGGTTTCCTTATATCGTTAAGGGAAATAATTTAGTCATTTTGGGTCCTCTTGAAGTGATTAAATTTTATACATCCATCTCGGCGACATTAGCTTTAGGCTTGTCCTTACCATTTCTGATTCATTTCATATGGAAATTTGTAAAGCCGGGTCTTGAAGAAAAAGAAGCACGTTTTCTTGGCTTGTACTCACCTGTTATGTTTTTGTTGTTTATTTTGGGAATCGCTTTTGGGTACTTTATTGTTAATCCATTGAGCTTTCAATTTTTAATCAGCATGGGGATGGCAAATTTTGATGTAATGATTTCAGCAAATGAATACATTCATTTTCTTATCATGACAACAGTTCCGTTAGGTCTCTTATTTGAGATGCCTATTATTGCTTTGTTTTTATCATCGATTGGTGTTTTAACTTCTGTTTCGATGAAGAAGGTCAGAAAGTGGTCCTACCTTGTCCTAGCTGTTGTTTCAGCATTAATTACCCCGCCGGATTTTTTGAGTCAGTTGCTTGTGTTGATTCCAATGGCGGGTCTTTATGAAACCAGTATTTTCATCATTAAGAAAACAGAGCAACGAAAAGAGGCAATCGAAGATACCGTAGTATAAAGAACAAAAGAAGCTGCAAATTTGCGGCTTCTTTTTAGTTGAAAGAAGATTCTGATATTTAATAGCAATTACACGATAACTGCTATACACTAAAAGAGCAGGTGATCGTCAGAAAATCCGTAAGTGGAAAGTGTATATCCATTATGAGGAGGATGCGACATGACAGTAGAAATCAAAGAAATCCAAGACTTGAAGAAGTTGGACGTTTCAAAACTAATAGAAGAAAGTGAAGCCGAAGGGTATCGTTTTTTAAGAAGACTTGTAGACCAATACGAAGATGGTAGCAATACATTCAATAAGCCAGCTGAAGTTCTATACGGTGTATGGGATCATCATGACCATTTGGTAGCAATCGGTGGATTAAATCGTGATCCTTATTCAAGTAAAGACGGTGTAGGGAGACTTCGGAGATTTTATATTTCTGCAAATGCTCGCAGACAAGGCATCGGCACAAAGTTATTACAAAAAATTGTTGAAGATGCGAAAGGACATTTCCATGAACTCGTCGTCCGAACAGATTCTTCAGCAGCCGATGCTTTTTATAGAGCAAATGGCTTTTCGGGAGATCTTGGATTACCAGAAGCTACTCATGGCATCGTTTTAGAACAGGAACAACGAAAAAAGGCAGAGTAACACCTTCAGAATAACGGCTTGCAGCTGCAAGCCGTTTTGTTATGTCTAGAATTATTTAGAGAAGCTGGTACGGTTTGTTGAAATGTGTGGTAACGTAAAAAGAGCTGTTTAATTTGAAAACATGATAGGAGCGATTGCATGGAAATGTCAAATTGGAAAGGCGCTGCAGGTGTCTGCGTCAATCAAGAAAACGAAGTGCTATTAGTCTTGCAGGGAGTTCCTGGAGAAGAAAAAAAGTGGACGGTACCAGCAGGTGGAGTTGAAGAAGGAGAAACGGTTGAACAGTGCTGTGTTCGAGAATTTTTCGAAGAAACTGGATTGACTGTACGAGTTGTGGAAACCTTACACACACGAGCAGGAGAATATGAAGATTCGAAAGTGTCTTTTGAAGTAGTATATTTCAAGGTAGAAGTAACGGGTGGAGAAATTATCTTTGATAAAGAAGATGAGTGGATCGCTGATGTAGCATGGAAATCCATTGCTGAAATTCGTGAACTGGAAATGGCTTATCCAGACGATGTTGAGCTAATAGAATCTTTAACAGTTCAGTAATTGGATTTTTTTCGCTATGATTATAAATAGAGAGAACGGGTAATTACGGTATAACAACAATCCATGGAGGTGTTTTGGATGAAGAAAAACCGTGAAAACAAAGAAGGCGAAAGACTGATTCCAGAAGTTGAACCACGGCGCAATATGCCACCTGAAAAAGATATGGACCCGATGCCTGACAGAGATTTAGAGTATAAAGAAAACTCAAATGAAAAATACAGAGACAATACGCACGAGAAAGAATAGGCAAGCCGATTGTTGGCTTGCCTTTTACATCGCAACAATTGTTGAAAGGGGATAGTTACATGCCAAGATATGCTTTCAACCATGCAATCTGGCACGAAGAAGAAGGTGTTGAAGAGAAGAACTTCCGCAAATATCTTCCGGAAAATGAAAAAATGCGTAATTGGATCGACAAATCGAAAAATCCAGCGGTCAACATTCTTCATACGCATACCGTTACCCTTGGCAATGAGTCGTTATGGGGCTCATTAATATATAAACAAAGTGCAACGTCCAAAGGTTCTCGTGAAGTCTTTCACTTCTATTTGTCTAAAGAGGTTTTTGTCACCAGTAAAATTGATTTTGAACAAGAAGCAGATTTAGATAAAGCTGAGATTTTAAAACAGATGGAAAGTGCGGCATCTTCAATAGAAGTCTTCATGATTATTCTTGGCGAAATGGTCGCATCCATTTTGCATAAAATAGACCGTTTTGAAGAACGTTTACATGACTTGTTATGGGCGATTAAAGAACAGAACAATAAAAAGACATTGGGAGAAATCGAAAATATTCGCCATGAAATTTTATTGTGGAAGCATCTAATTATGGGGTTTCAAGAAATTAAAATGGCTATTGAAGAAACCTTTGGAAAAGAAGTTACAGATCGAGTAGAATATCGTCGAACTGCTACTCGTATTGAGCGCTGTGTGATGCTTGTTAATTCCTATGAAGATGAAGTGAACAATATGGTCGATATAGAAAATGTAGTCGCTAATTATCGAGGCAACGAAATCATGAAAACCTTAACGGTTTTAACTACTTTGTTTACCCCAGTGATGGCCTGGGGAGCGTTATGGGGCATGAATTTTGAAAATATGCCCGAGTTAAAATGGAAGTTCGGATATCTTGGATCGGTGTTAATCATTTTAGGGTCGACATTTGTTCTTTACTTATACCTTAAGCAAAAAGGGTGGATGGGGGATATTTTACAGTCGATCGGTAAAAGCACTTCTAGAAAAAAATAAGACGAGAGCAGGAACCAATGGATCCCTGCCCTCGTCTTATTTTGCTTTATCGCTCTCAAGTTCGTGCAAAAGTTCCGTATAAGGGTGTAAATCTTGGTCGCCGTGTTTTTCGATATAATCGGTAATCAATTCTTTCAAATCTCGTCGCTGTCTTTCTACTGCCACAAGCTTCTCTTTCATGGACTGTCGTTTCCATAGTTCAGCATCTTGAACATCTTCCATTTTTTCGAGCATATCAATCTCAGCAAGCAACACTAAAGCTTCGGTTTTTTTAGCTTCGTACTTTTTTAAAGCTTTTTCTACTTTTCGGGTATCGTTGTCAAAAGTCAATTTAGAGTACATAGACATTATCTGATTCCCCTTCCTGTGGAATGGCTCTTAATTTATTATTACCCGGATTTCAAAAAGCTTATACCTCTTTTTTAGATAAGCTTATATAAAAAGAATATTCTGCCAATGTGTTGACGCCGTTTAGTCGGAATTGTATGATATAGAGACTATATAAAGGGGGTGGGTAAGATGAATCAAACTGGTAAGCGCATGACAGAGTGTCAAGAATATCTCTACATTCTTCATGGCGTTACTTTCACTGGAGTAGCTGGACGGGAAGAGTCTGTCCTTTTTCAGCCAATAAAATCGAGTGAATATTACCAGTAAGAGACATCTGCCTACAATCGGATTTTGACAAAGGCATGCCTCTTGGCGTGCCTTTTTCTGTATGCATGTCTCTTCATTAGAAAGGAAGAGAAAGATGATTATTAGCCAGTTTCAACAATTAATGTGCCATTTTGCAACGCAAAAGATATTCAATCATATAAAAGGCGAGGTCATGGAAGGTCATCGCATCGGACTTGTCGGAAGAAACGGAGAAGGAAAGTCCACGCTATTAAATGTACTCGCAGGAACTTTACAGCCAACAGAAGGAGTAGTGACGTGGAAAAAAGGTAGTAAAATTGGTCTGTTAGAGCAGTCACCTGATGAGCAGGAAGCGCAGACAGTAGAACAATTATTAAAAGCTGTTTTTTCAGAGTTAAACGCTTTACAGAAGCAGTTAACGAAAATGGAAAAGCAGATGGAAAATGTCAATCCTGAAGAAATGGAGCGTCTGCTCCTCCGCTACGGAGCGATGCAAGATGATTTTATCCAACGCGGTGGCTATGACATAGACATGAGAATTGACCAAGTGTTAAATGGGCTAAAGATTAAGTCGTTAAAACTTGAACAATGGGGACATTTGAGTGGTGGAGAAAAAACAAAAGTGGGATTAGCCAAGTTACTCTTACAAAAACCCGATTTGCTGCTGTTAGATGAACCGACAAACCATTTGGATTTAGATGCGATTGAATGGCTTGGTTCGTTTATTAGTCATTACAAAGGTACAATCGTCCTCGTTTCTCACGATCGCTATTTTCTAGATGAAACCGTTACACATATTTGGGAGCTAGACCAAGGTGAGCTAATTCAATACGCTGGAAATTATTCGAGTTATGTAAAGGAGCGGGAAGCTCGCTTGTTAATTGAATTCCAGCAGTACCAAGATCAGCAAAAGAAAATTCAAAAGATGAAAGAAACCATTAAACGCTTGAAAGAATGGGCCAATCGAGCGAATCCGCCTAATGCAGGCATGCACCGCCAAGCAAAAAGTATGGAAAAAGCGTTGCACCGCATTGAAGTTCTCGACCGGCCAGTCTTATCGAAAAAACAAATGGCTTTAAACTTGAAAATAGATGGACGCAGCGGCAAAGATGTTGTTTACCTCGATGGGATTTGGAAAGAGTTCGGGGAGCGTATGTTATTTCAAGACATTTCCATGCACATTCGTTACGGAGAACGCGTGGCAATTGTCGGCTCCAATGGAACAGGGAAAACAACTTTGCTAAATATGATGGTTGGAAAAGAGTCAGTTGATGCTGGAGATGTGAAGCTCGGAAGTGGTTTATCGATTGGTTACTTGTCTCAACACACATTGGAAATGAATAATGACAGAACCATTATCGAAGAATTTCGGGAAGCAATCGCTGTTTCGGAATACGATGCGCGTCCCATGCTTGCTCAATTTTTATTCTTTGGCAATATGGTATTTCAACCTGTACGACAACTTAGTGGCGGAGAGCGCATGAGGCTGCGACTCGCTCAACTCATGCATCAACATCATAATTTGCTAATTTTGGATGAACCGACAAATCATTTAGATTTAGAAGCAAAAGAAGTTATGGAAGAGGCGTTAAGTGAATTTCCAGGAACGATTATTGCAGTTTCACATGATCGTTATTTTTTAGATAAGTTATTTCCCGTCACTTATTGGCTCAAAAATGAAACAATCGAACGGTTTGATGGAGGCTATTCAATTGCTCGAGAAAAATTGGAAGTCTCTATAAAATAAATGTAATAAGTACAACGAATCTTTGCAAAGCTATGGCATAATAGAGAAACATAAATTTGTGAAAATTAAGAAATAAGGTGGAAGAAAATGCCGGCTATCGGGAAAATCCCAGAAAATATACACGTATTAAATGCCCTTGATGTTATTGGGGAAACGATTATTATTGCGGATAGTTCCTATATCATTAGATGGATGAATTCTGAAGCATATCGATTACTAAACCAAGTAGCTCCTATGTATGGTTTGTCAGACTGTAGAGAAATGATTGGGGAGAGTATGGATGCTTTTCACAAAAATCCGCAACATCAAAAAACGGTTATGAAAAAATTAGCCGGAACCCACCGGACACGCATATCGATTCGTAACCAAGTAATGGCGGACATTGTGGTAACGCCAATTATGAGCGATAGCGATGAACCAGAAGGGTATATTGTGATGTTAATGGATGTCACCACACAAGCTGCTGAACAACAAAAAAATGAGCAATTAATAAAGGAATTATCCATTCCTATTTTAAATGTTTGGGACAAAACGATTGCGTTACCATTGATTGGCGCGTTTGATAAAAGTCGTACAGATCATCTTATCGCTACGGTTTTAATGAGATGCGTTGAGGAAAAAATTGAGTATGTGTTGATAGATTTAAGTGGTATTAAAGAATTTGAAGATCAAATTCGGCATCAAATTCAAATGATGACGGACACCCTAGATTTAATAGGAGCTACATGCATTCTAGTGGGAATCAGTCCGAAGCTAGCTATGTCTATTGTGCAATTGGATAGTAATACCCCAATATTCAGTACAACCCATGAAGGATTAAAGCACATAATCCATTTGCAAAACCAATAAAAAAGAGCTTATCCAGTAAAATTGGATAAGCTTTTTTTATGAAATAGAATTGCAATGGTCGAAGTTGATTAGCTATCTATGTGCTTATTCTTAACTTATTAAGCGGGATCTATCCAAGTTTGCGACCAATTTTGGATTTCGTCCATAACTGGTTTCAAGGAATGTCCTTTTTCGGTTAAAGCGTATTCAATTCGCACGGGTGTTTCAGGATAAACGGTTCGTGTGACCAAACCTTGCACTTCCAAATTTTTGAGACGCTCGGATAACAAACGACCACTAATGCCAATTACTTCTGTTAAATGGCTGAAACGCTGGGGGCCAGATAGCAGTTGATAAATAATGAGTCCAGTCCAGCGTTGACTGAGTAAAGAAATTGCTGTCTCAAAACGGGGGCAAATGATGGAAGTGTCCATACTCATCACTCCTTTTCTTTAATAATAGCATACAAAATGGCTGTTTTAAAAGAATTAGGTTACTTGACATAGCTGAGTATACTAAATATAATTAGTTACATAAAGTAACCTTTAGAGAAGAGGGATACAAATGAATTTTCATAAAAAACCAGTTACTCACGTAAGAGAAGTGGGATTAAAAGTAGTAAATCTTCTGAAAATGAAACAATTTTATGAGAACGTAATTGGGTTCGAAGTTATTTCAGAAGAAGAAGATAAAGTCAGTCTAGGTGTTGGTAGTAAAGTGTTGGTGGAACTTGAGGTGGTTGAGGGACTCACTCAAAAACAAGGGCGTTATGCAGGGTTGTATCATTTCGCAATATTATTACCTACGAGAGAATCTTTAGGAAAGATTCTGGTTCACCTTCATCAGCAAGGAATACAATTAGGCTCTGCAGATCACTTAGTTAGCGAAGCTTTGTATTTATCAGACCCAGAAGGCAATGGCATCGAAATTTATCAGGACCGGAAACCTGAGCTATGGAACTGGAGTAACGATGAAGTTTCTATGGCGGTAGATCCAATTGATGCTCAAGGATTAGTTGAAGAAGCACAAAAATCTTCAGAGCCTTGGAATCGTCTTCCAGCTGAAACCGTGATAGGGCATATTCACTTACACATGTCTGATTTAGACGAAGCAAAAGATTTCTATGTAAATGGACTTGGTCTAGAAGTCGTTTCGAGTTTGGGTGGGCAAGCGATATTTTTAGCAGATCAAAAATACCATCATCATATTGGTATGAACGTCTGGAATGGTGTAGGGATTCCCGCTTTGCCTGAAAAAGTAGCGGGATTGCATTATTACACATTAGTAATGGAAAATGAAAATCGCAATAAAATCGCTAAAAATCTGCGTGCAATAGGAGCGGAGATTGTCCATCGCGAAGATTATTGGGAAGTTAAAGACCCTTCAGGAAATTCCGTTCGTCTATGTGTTTACTAATAAAAGCCGACTCAATTTACGAGTCGGCTTTTATTATTTGGAGGAAACGCTTTCGCAACTGTTATCTATCGCCATGTAGGCTGTAGTCGTAAAGGCTGCTTGCTCTGGAATTTCAGTTGCTAATTGATTTTGTTGGGTGACCTCTGGAACATTGTTTTGGCGTGTTTCAATATATGCGTGCATGCTTTCTCGGCTAATTGCTTTTTCTAAAGGGTTATTATAAAACGTTAAGAGGATTAATCCACATGCCCCTGCGATTAAAGTGATACCTAAAAGTGAAAGGAATCCCTTCATAGTAAATCCCGCCTTCTTATGTTTAGTTATTATAAAGAACGACATGCCCTATAGAAAAGTTCCCTGTTGCTGCAAATTGACGTTTACGAGATACTGAGAACAATAGCAATGTCTAGCGAAACTGAAAAGGGGGAGTCAGGATGATTTCATTAAAAACAGAAATCTGCCAGTTGTTTAAAATTGAGTACCCGATTATTCAAGCGGGGATGGCAGGTGGTCCAACGACTGTAGAGTTAGTTGCTGAAGTCAGTAATGCAGGTGGTCTTGGAACTCTAGGAGCGGCATACATGACACCAGATGCACTACGACAAGCAATTAAAGAGATTCAGTCGAAAACCGGAAAACCATTTGGTGTTAATATTTTCGCTTCTACGGAACAAGACGACTTTAGCCGCTTATCAGAAGTGCAACAAGCATTAAATCCTTTTCGTTCAGCGTTACAGATTAGCAACCTTCAGTCTGCATATTCGTCACCTAATTGGAGTGCAGAACAATTTGATATTTGTATTGAAGAAGGCGTGCCAATTATCAGTACCGCTTTTGGTTGTTTATCTAGAGAGCAAATGACTATTGCAAAAAAACAACAGGTTAAAACTATCGTTATGATTACAACGGTAGAAGAAGCAAAACTAGCTGAGGCGTCTGGAGCACATGCTGTAGTGGCCCAAGGAAGTGAAGCGGGAGGACATCGCAGTACTTTTTCGCTAGATCAACATTCATCAGGTGCACAGATTGGTACGATGTCTTTAGTTCCACAAGTAGTGGATGCGATAAGAATCCCGGTAATTGCAGCAGGTGGCATTGTCGATGGTCGAGGATTAATTGCTTCGCTTGTGCTTGGTGCACAAGGAGTTCAGATTGGGACCAGGTTTGTGACCGCTAAAGAATCAGGAGCGCATGCAGTTTATAAGCAAGCAATATTCGGCAGTAGTGAAGAAAGTACAGTAGTGACAAAAAGTTTTTCCGGAAGGCCCGCACGTGGCATCAATAATCGCTTTATCCGTGAATTTGAACAAAGTGGCATTAATCCTTTGCCTTTTCCTTCTCAAAATACAATTACAAAAGATATTCGTGCCGCTGCTGCAAAAATTGAGAATCCAGAGTTTATGTCATTGTGGGCAGGCCAGTCTACGCGCAGTTTGACTGAAGAAAAAGCTGCTGCTGAAATTGTTCAAGAGATTGTGAAAGAAGCAAAAGAAGTATTAACCTGAGCTTTTTAGACTAGAAAATGATCAGAGTGAAGCTCGAGTTTCCAATAGGCACATGCTATACTAATACAAGTGATTTTTAAAACGAGGAGATTAGACGAATGGAATGGAAGAATATATACCGCGGTATCTTGATGGGAATCAGTGATTTGATTCCAGGAGTAAGTGGAGGTACAATTGCGTTTATTTTAGGAATTTATGATCGTTTATTAGAGGCGATTAGCGGGTTTTTTAGTCGCAACTGGAAAAAGCAGCTTGGATTTTTAGTGCCTCTTGGCATAGGAATTGTCATCACGCTTTTGTTATTTAGCCGAGTGATTGAATATTTACTAGAACAACATCATGAAGCGACTCAATTTTTCTTTATGGGGTTAATCATCGGAGTTATTCCATATATTATGAAGCAAGCTGAAGTTAAGAAGAACTTCACTGCACGACACGTGATTATTCTATTGGTTATTGGAGCGGCATTAGCAGTTACTGCATTTATTCCGACTGAGGAAAATTTAGCGCCAATTACATCGCTTACTGTACCTGTTTTCTTTATGTTGTTTTTCTCAGGTTGGCTAGCGAGTATGGCGATGTTGCTACCAGGAATTAGTGGTTCGTTTATTTTGTTGTTGTTAGGTGTTTATTCAACCGCAATCAACGCTTTATCCACTTTGAATATTCCTATTGTTTTCGCAATTGGTGCTGGGGTAATTGTTGGATTTATCGTCAGCAGTAAAGCAATTCAATATTTGCTTCAACATTTTACTTACGTCACTTACGCAGCGATTATCGGACTGATTATCGGATCATTGTTTGTCGTGTTCCCAGGGTTTTCGTCTGATTCAACTACGCTGATTACTAGTCTAGTAACATTCGGACTTGGACTTTCGTTTACACTGCTGTTTAGTTCACCTAAAAAAACGGCTATTACAGAAGAAGTTTAATGAAATAAAAGTCGTCCCTTTTTATCTTATAAGAGGACTCATCAACAAAGAGACCGGAGCGACTTGTCTACAGTCTGAGATGCCATCACCAATGATGGCATCTCTTTTTGAATGGCTTCGCCAGAGTGTCTTATGCCCGTCGAAGCTAAATGGGCGCTTGCGCTTTTCTTGTTGTCTAGCTCCAACGCCCAGTCCTTCGAGTCGCTTCAGCCTTGCCATTAATGGCTAAAAACCGCCATTACTGTCAAGGCCTCCAGCGCTTGTCAGTCCTAAATGGGCGCTTGCGCTTTTCTGACTGTCTAGCTCCAGCGCCCAGCTTCTAGGGTCATAAGTCACTCCGACTGTGCGGCAAAGACCGCCGCTTCGCCAGAGTGTCTTATGCCCGTCGAAGCTAAACGGACGCTTGCGCTTTTCTTGTACAAAGCCTTTTTGCTTTGTGGATGGATGGTTTGCCTTTAAACTATAAGTTAAGAGGTGATGCGTGTGCGAAAGATTTTTTGGTGGTTTGTTGTGTTGCTGGCCGTTTTTTTTGCGCGCCCGATTTGGGAAGAGCCTGTTGGAAAATATGTCTATTTAGGTTTTTTAGATTCAGTTGACGTTGCAGTCGACAACATCGCAGGAAACTCAGAAGTAACGCAAGTTATAGATGAAGCACGAGATTTTACTGTGCGCGTTGGTGCGCAACTGCAGTCGTTTATCGTTTCTCAAACAGAAGAGCTACCAGAGGTAGTGGCCAAACCAGAACTAGTTGAAACTGATTCTTTGTTTGCCATTCATAATGTAACTCTCGGAATGAGTAAAGAAGAAGCTCAGGGAAAAGTAGGATTGCCGCTCCGTTTGATGCGTAACGAGTATGGAACCGATTGGCATAGTTATCATCAAGATTTTCAGAACTATGTTTTATTGTCTTATGATCAGGATGGAATAGTGAATGGGATGTTTACTAACCAAGATTTGTTTTCTTCAAAGGAAGGGATTACGATGGATTCCACCAAATCCGAAGTCCGTTCCGCACTTGGCACTCCACTAAAAAGCCTCCAAAAAGGAAATGTTCAATATATACTCGATACCCGTGATGAATACGATGTGTTTAAAACGGATAATACGTATACAACCATTTTTTACGATATACACGAAGGAGATACTGTAACAGCCGTACAAGTAATTCATGAAGAGTTAGAAAAACTACGGCCAGAAATATATGCGGAATCGGATGAGAAGTTGAAAGAGGGCTATGAATATTTGCTTTTCGAATTGACCAACTCAGCCCGCATTCAACGAGGTTTACCACTGTTAAAATGGGATAGTGAGACTAGAACGACTGCTCGCAAGCACAGTGCGGATATGGCCGAAAATCAATACTTCAGCCATACAAATCTAGCTGGGCAATCTCCTTTTGATCGGATGAAAGAAGACGGAATCACCTTTTATGTAGCAGGTGAAAATTTGGCGTATGGGCAGTACAGTAGTGTTTTTGCTCATGAAGGGTTGATGAATTCTTTAGGTCATCGCGAAAATATTGTGAAACCAGATTTCGGGTATTTAGGAGTAGGAACTGCATTTAACGAAGAGAATCAACCGTATTATACGGCTAATTTTTTTAATCGATAGAAAAGGCAGGCTGTCAATAAACTGACAGCCTGCCTTTTTGATTAATTTAATATGAGCCATGCCAATACAACAAGTGGACCGACGATAAAGCAATAAACCGCGAAATACTTTAATTGCCCTTTTGCCATAATGTTCATAAACCATTTTAATGAGAAATATGAAGCAACTAAAGATCCAAGAAACGCCATTACGTATGGAATTGCCATCGTAGCTAAGTTATCATCGTTAAGAATGTCCGTAATGCTGAGAACCGCACCACCAAGGCTAACAGGGATGAATAATAAGAAAGAAAAGCGCAACGCTGTTTCTTGATTAATGCCTCTTGCCATTGCAGCGACAATTGTAGCACCACTGCGACTGATGCCTGGAATAAGTGCTATAGCTTGTGCGCCGCCAATGATAATGGCGTCTTTCATTGTCATATTGCCATCTTTTCGTTGTCCACGCATATTGCGAATCCACCATAGACCAAAGCCTGTGACGATTAAGGTTAAGCCAACTGTCACGATGGTCGAAAGTTTGTCATCAATCGCGTCTTGGAATAACAGGCCAATGACTGCCGCAGGAATCGTTGCAACAACAAGGTAAACGATAAACATAAAATCTCGTTTAGTTTCTGCGTTTTTCACAGTAAAGTATTTTAACCCGTTGATTACAAGGCGTTGAATATCTTCGCGGTAAATAATTAAGACTGCAATTAATGATGCACTGTTGACGAGTAAAGCGAATGTTGATACGCTTCCTTCAATTTGTACATCCAAAAAATATTGTGCGATCAATAAGTGTCCACTTGAAGAAATCGGGATTGGTTCGGTAAGTCCTTGGAATAGTCCAAGAAGCAAAAATTTGATAGTAAGCCATAATTGGTCCATTTATATAAATCCTCCAATGTTCGTTCATCTAGTTATCTAGCAGTGAGCTTTCCACTCAATAAATTCAAAACAACATAAAAAATATAATACCATATTTTCATGGTAAACTGTGTATATTAATGAAAAGAAAGGTAGTGGCACGCTTGACGAACAAGCTTTGGTTTCAAGTAGGAATAGGGGTTATTCTAGCTTTAGTCATTATTCGATTGTTTATTGAAGTACAAGGAATTTTCGATCCTTTATTTATTATTGCGGGAACGATTTTTGTCCCACTATTATTAGGGGGCGTCTTGTTCTATTTGACGAGACCGGTTTTGAATTTCTTGATGAAAAGAAAGTTTCCAAAATGGGCTGGGGTTCTGACAGTTCTATTATCAATCGTTTTAGTATTTTATCTGTTTTTCATCATGATTGGTCCAATTGTGACAGGGCAAATCAATGCATTGGTAGATAATGCACCAGAAATCATCCAAAGTGTGGAAGAGTCGGCTCAATATATATTCGATCAACGCGAACGCCTGCCGGATTCAATTGAAGAACAGTTAAATGGCATGACAGGTCAAATTGGCGATCGACTTGGTGATGTTGGGGGATGGGTCGTTTCCTTTATCGGTAGTTTCGTATCTGGCGTCATTACATTAGTGTTAGTTCCATTTTTCCTTGTGTATTTATTAGTTGACCATAAAAAATTCGTTCCATTTGTTTCTGGTTTCTTCTCAGGAGAACGAAAAGGATGGATTCGTAAAACATTGCATGATATCGATGATACTTTACAAGCATATATTCAAGGTCAGTTGTTTGTCAGCTTTTTAGTTGGAATTATGCTGCTCATTGGTTACTTAATCATCGGGCTAGACTATGCGCTCTTACTGGCGTTAATCGGTATGGCTACGAATGTCATCCCATTTTTAGGGCCATATATTGCCGTTATTCCAGCCATTCTTATTGCTCTTGTGGAAGATCCCATTAAAGCCGTCTATGTAGGGATTATTATGCTTGTTGCACAGCAAATTGAAAGTAATTTCATCACGCCAAACGTGATGGGAAAATCGCTCGATGTTCACCCATTAACCGTTATTACGCTAATTTTAGCGGCAGGGAATATTGCAGGATTATGGGGAATCATATTAGCGATTCCAGTCTATGCTGTTATTAAAACCATCGCGAAAAACATTTATGCACGACGCATTGAAATTCGTAATACAGCGACACGTGATATTGAATAGTCTAACCTGTGAACTTTGTTCACAGGTTTTTTTATGAAATAAACAAAGTAACTTGACGGTAAAAGGTATACCCCCTAAACTATAATTACTAGTTGAGGGGGTATACTATTTTGGATGGACGAATAAAAGAAGCGGTAGATCTTTTTCAAGAAGTATTGGTATATGGAACGGAGAGGGTGATCAAATCAGTCGATCATCCACTATGGAAAGAGTATTCACCTGAGCAAATTCAAATGTTGAAGCTGATTGGATCGGAAAAGCAAATTACTTCAGCGAGATTGGCTGTATTACAGGCTGTACATAAAAGTGCAATTTCAAGTCGCATCAAAAAATTGCTTCAAAAAGATGTGATACAAGTTGTACAAACTACAGATAAACGCGAGAAATTGTTAGAGCTTACGGATAAAGGACAGGCGATTATTGAAGAGCTAGATCAAGTGTTGGCTGATTATCTTGAGAAGCTACTGTCTGAAAATATCGCAGATGAGGAAATCGAACAGTTTTTAACGATTTTCCGCAAGTTAAAAACAATCATAAAGATGGACGGAGTGTAACGCATGCATAGCATATTAAAGTTTAAATGGCCGATTGCGATTGGTTTAATTGTATTAACGGTGGCTTTATTCTTATTAGCACCTAACTTAACAGAGCAAGCAGAACAAGCAGGTTCGTTTCAGTTATCGGATGAAGCTTCCTCACAAATTGCCTCACAAATATTAAGTGATGCAGATGCTGCTGAACAAACGATATCACTTGTGATTCCGCTAGAAAGTAAAGTTACAGACGAAACGCGTCAAACACTGGAACAAATGGTGACGGACATCGAAGCATTGGGTGATCCGATAACGAGTGTATTAAATCCTGTTGAAAGTAAAGAACTCGAAGAACAATTAATTTCGGAAGATCAACAAACTGTTTTAATGCCAATTATGGTTGATGGTAACAATGAAGAAGTGAATGTTGTTGCCGATGAAATTAGAGAAACAATTATCCCTGAAGAGTTAACGGTTTATATAACAGGGGAAGCTATTATTAGTAATGATGTAAATGTTAGTGCGCAAGAAGGCTTGCAACGGACAGAAATCATTACAGTCGTTTTAATTTTTGGTTTGTTACTAGCTGTATTCCGCTCGATTGTGACACCATTTATCCCTCTTGTGGCAGTCGGAATTACTTATTTATTGAGCCAATCATTGGTAGCATTTTTCATTGATTGGTTTGGCTTCCCGGTTTCAAACTATACACAAATCTTTCTTGTAGCGATTTTGTTCGGTATAGGGACAGATTATTGTATTTTGCTATTAAGCCGCTATAAAGAAGAATTAGCAGCTGGACATGATGTCGAACAGTCGATTATCAATACGTATAAAACAGCAGGTAGAACATTGCTAATTAGTGGAGCAGCCGTGTTTGTTGGATTTTTCGCAATCGGCTTTGCAGAATTCCCGATTTTCAAATCGGCTGTTGCGGTCGCAGTTGGGATATTCGTCTTGTTGATCGTGCTGTATACAATTGTTCCATTCTTTATGGCGCTATTAAAAGAAAAACTATTTTGGCCAGCTAAAAAATCGGCTTCCCATAGAGACAGCAAATTGTGGATTTGGATGAGCAAATTATCGATCAACCGCCCATTGCTATCTATACTTGTTGTAGCTTTAATCACGGTGCCGTTGCTGTTTACGTATGATAATTCTTTATCTTTTAATACAGTGGATGAAATTGGTTCAGAGTATGAATCGGTAAAAGGATTAAATGCGATTGAAGAAGGTTTTGGAAAAGGTGATTCGCTACCGGTTCAAGTAATTGTGAAATCGGACGAAACCTTGACTAGCCGAGAAACAGTTCCTTATTTTGAATCGTTAAGTAGAGAAATTGAAAAAATTGAAGGTGTCGAAACGGTTCGATCGATTACACGTCCAACAGGAGACATCATTAACGAACTTTATGTAGACGAACAGCTGGGTCTCTTAGCTGACGGGCTTGGCGATGCACGTGATGGACTTGATGAGGTACAAGCAGGGCTGACAGAAGTTCAAACCAACTTAACGGCTATTAGTGAACAAGCTGGAAACTCTGCAGGTTTAACGGAAGCTGCTGCGGGGCTTGGTCAAATCAATCAACAACTGGGACAAGTCTCGCAAGGACTTCAACAAACGGGGAACATTCCTCAAACTGTAGGTGCATTAACCCAAATCAGTGGAGGCTTGTCTGAAATTCAACAAGGCTTAGCTGGAGCAGCTGGACAAACGGCTGAACTAAGTGAGGGCTTAACGCAATTAGCGGAAGGTGTAGGCGCATCAAACCAAGGTCTTTCTGAGATTGAATCTGGTTTAACTCAAGCAGTTGATATGATGCAAGAAATGAGCGACAGTAGTGCGGTACGTGATACAGGTTTGTATATTCCAGAAGGAACACTAGAAAGTGAAGATTTTCAACAAGTAGTAGATCGTTATTCTTTTGCAGATGGTACAGGAATGATGATGGAAGTGATTTTATCAGAAGATCCCTATTCTCCTGAAGCTATCGACGTTACAACTGAAATTAAGGAGACGGTAGAGCGTGCTAAAATAGGGACACCGTTGGAAAAAACCGAAATCGCATTTAGTGGGATTTCAAGTATCAATAGTGATTTAAAAGACGTATCTTCTAGTGACTTTACAACTACAGTCATTATTATGTTGATTAGCTTATTTGTCATCTTGGCGATTTTATTCCGTTCATTGATCATGCCTTTGTATATGATTGGCTCGTTATTACTGACGTATTACACAGCGATTTCCATTGCAGAGTTGATCTTTGTGAACGGTTTAGGCTTTGATGGCATTAGCTGGGCAGTGCCGTTCTTCGGCTTTGTTATGTTAGTAGCGCTAGGCGTAGACTATTCGATTTTCTTGCTTGATCGTTTCCGTGAAGAATCCTTTAACGGCGTTACGGTTCGCGATGCTATGCGTACATCGATGGCGAAAATGGGAACAGTTATCATTACAGCGGCCATCATCCTAGCAGGTACATTTGGTGCTATGATGCCATCGGGTGTCTTGAGCCTTGTGCAAATTGCGACCATTGTGATTACCGGCTTACTGTTGTACGGCTTGATTGTGTTGCCGTTATTAATCCCGGCAATTTCCGTATCGTTTGATCGTGGAGTTTGGTGGCCATTTGGCAAAAAGAAATAACTAGCTGAAGTATGAGTGGTCTTGGCTTGGTTAATATAATAAAAAGAAAATATGCTGCGTTCGCGCAGCTTTTTTCTATGGGTGTGGGATTAGGCTGAGCATGGTATACTGAATGGTAATTGAAAATGCGACCTGGGTGTACTTATATATTTCTGCAAGTGGCAGTTACGCTATGCAGGTTTATGTCTTAGAATTTCCTGAAATTTTTGATGAAATAAACGAAAATACGAAAAGAGGTAATGAAATTGTTAACATTTGAACAAAAGCTTGAAATTATTGAGTCTTTTCCAGAGCTAACGAGAAAAGACGTATCGATGAAACGTGTGAACTTTCATTTTGAAGAAAGCTTATACGACAAGAAAATTGTGGTCTATCATTTGCATCCGACAGGTAACGGTTTTGTTTATGTCGGCAACTTGCCACACTATGAAGTAGACAAAAAAGGCTTTGTAAACATTCGTGATTTCTCTGAAAAAGAATTACGCAGTGTTCTTGCCGATTCGTTGGATTATTTGTCGTTAGAACCAGAGCCACCATATGATAAAACGTGGACGAATCGCGATAATGAAAAATTGGATTTGGTTTACGAAGAGCCGTTCTGGAATGTCTACACAGGCAAAAACTTAGAAGAAAGCTTCGGAACGTTTGATAACGCTGAAGACTACTTGATCGAGCAAGGCTTTAAAGAAAAGAAATAATGAATAGTCGGTTGCTGAAATTATGATTTTCTAAGTACTTTTAGCGACAATAATAAAAAGGAGCCTTTGGGCTCCTTTTTTGTGGTTAAAAGAGGAAAAAGCTTCGATTTTTAGGTATGCTTATGGCAAGGAGTGAGGGGCATGTTTAAAAAGGTGATCTTATATACAAATCAATTAGAAGACATGAAAGGTTTCTATGAGTACCAATTAGGCTTCCGAATTGTTGAAGAAGATGACACCAGTTTTACATTGTCGATGGGGGAATCTCAATTGGTTTTTCAGGAATCGGACAGGGCAGCAATTTATCATTTTGCGCTGAACATACCAGGAAACCAATTTACTTTAGCTAAATCTTGGACCAGTGAACGCGTGACATTAAATCGCCAAGAAGGCATGGATGAAGTCTTCTACGCTAATTTCGACGCGGATGCGTTTTACTTTCAAGATCCAGCAGGAAATGTAATAGAATTTATTGCACGTCGTAGCGTCGATCGTATGGGTAATTTCACTGTAGACTCCATTCTTAACATTAGTGAAGTGAGTATTACCACGCCATATGTTGAAGAAGTTGGTGAATTGATTGAGGACATGGATATCCCGGTCCGTGGCAGTAAAGGGATTGAGGTAAAAGCGCTGAATTTCCTTGGCAGTGGACATGCTTTTATTCTTTTAGTGGCACCAAAGCGTATTTGGTATTTTTCTAAACAAAAAAGCGAAACCCATCCGTTATCGATCGAATTAACTGATGGTCGCCGAATCAACATAACAGAAGAAGGGCGCTTTCAACAAGAAAAGGCAGCTAATCCGATACTCGATAAAATGGAAAAAACGAATTTCTCGGGAGTTGCGTATTTAGCTAAAAAAGAACCATGGGCAATGGCGAAGGGATTCGCTGATCGTGCCAACGAGCGACCTAATGCTATTAATACGAGATTTAGTATTGCCTCAGGTAGTAAAATTTTTACGGCTGTAGTTATTTGTCAGTTGGTAGAGGAAGAGAAAGTTAGTTTGGATGATCAGTTATCTCAATTATTGCCAAAGACATTTCCTCATTTTAACGTTACGATTCATCAATTATTGACGCATACTTCAGGTATCCCAGACTATTTTGATGAACAGGTGATGGATGATTTTGAAGATTTATGGAAACAGCGACCGATGTATGGGATGGAGACAGCTTCAGATTTTATCCCGTTATTTAAAGATCAGCCGGTAATGTTCGAGCCTGGTGAAAAGTTTCACTATAATAATGCGGGATATATTGCGCTTGGGTTAATTATTGAGAATGTCACAGGGAAAGAGTTTGTCGATGCAGTAGAAGAACGTGTTTTTGTGCCCGCTAAGATGCATAATTCCGGATATTTCCGCTTAGACCGCTTACCGAGTCATACTGCATTTGGCTATATTGAAGAAGAGGGTGACTGGCGCACCAATCAATACGCCATACCCGTTCGCGGTGGAGCTGATGGCGGTGCTTATGTAACAGCAAATGATATGGCGAATTTCTGGAATTGTTTAATGGATGGGACATTATTAACAGAAAACATGCGAGAAAAAATGCTTCAAGTTCAAGCTGTTGAGAAAAATCGCGATTATGGCTATGGACTATGGATTGAAAAGCAAGGAACCGGTGCTTTAAACTATCATATTATGGGCTATGACCCAGGGGTTAGTTTCCATTCGGCATTTTATCCAGCAGAGGGCAATATATTGACCATTTTGTCGAATAGAAGCGAGGGAGCTTGCGATCTCGCTAAAACGATTAAAGAATTGAAAATTGATAAGGAGTGAAAGTATGACTGGGAAAAAACTAGTGCTGGCGATTATTTTCAGCACAGTGGGCTTTAGTATTTTAATTTTTACGGTCTTTCAACTTTATTTTTGGTTGAACTAAGAAAAAAGCCACGATTAGGATTTTTCCTAATCGTGGCTTTTAAAATGAAATAAAAAAAATAAGCTCTTCCGAAGAAGAGCTCATTGATAAGTTAGCTTTAGATTAAGCTTTTTGTACGTTAGTAGCTTGAAGACCGCGTTGGCCTTGTTCGATATCAAACGTTACTTCTTGACCTTCGTCAAGTGATTTAAAGCCTTCGCTTTGGATTGCAGAGAAATGTACGAATACATCGTCGCCGCCTTCGCGTTCGATGAAGCCAAATCCTTTTTCTGAGTTAAACCATTTTACTTTACCTTGTTCCATGTGTATTTCCTCCTCGTATGCGTGAGCATACATTGTATTACTATCCTTGCTCAAATCTTGCAGATGAACATCTGACACTTCGTAAAAAGTTATCCGAACAAAAATAATTCTTCCTTAGAATAACATGGGGATACATATATTGCAAGTGAAAATGAAATATTCTTTTTGATATGGCTTAAATCAAACGTGTATGATAAAGAAAAAACTATAAAAAAATGGGGTAAGGGGGAACGGAATATGAACAGAATCGTGGTGCTCGGAGTGTCTGCTGGCGCTGGTAAATCAAGCTTTGCGAGAAAGCTGTCAGAGAAAACTACAATTCCAGTCTATCATTTAGATGCGTATTTTTGGAAGCCAGGCTGGGTGGAAAATAGTGAGGAAGAATTTAGTGCTCAACAGCGAAAGCTTGTTGAGAAAGAGTATTGGATTATTGAAGGGAATTACTCAAGTACTTACAATATTCGTGAGCAAAGAGCAGACACCATCATTTACTTAGAGCTTCCTTTAATCATTTGTTTGTATCGTGTAGTTAAACGACGAATTATCTATCACGGTAAAACTCGTCCCGATTTAGGAGAAGGGTGTCCGGAAAAGTTGGACAAAGCGTTCTTAAAGTTTATCGTTTCTACATATTATGAAAGAAAAATAAAGATGAGAAAAAGAATAAAGCAGTTTAAAGAAGAAAATCCGCACAATCAAGTTGTTTTATTGCGCAACCAAAAAGAAATAGATCAGTTTTTTAATGAAGTAATTGTAAAAAATAATTTACATTCGTGAATATTTTTTAATTAATGAGTTAATTTGAAAAACTTACAGACGTTCATAGATGGAAGTGGTATTCTAAAGCTACATAAACAGACGGAGGAGAATGAGTGATGAAGTTGCTGTATGAAGGCACGATTACGAATCAAGTGCTTCATAAAAAGCTACCTTTTTCTATGAAGCGCTTGTATTTGGAAGACCTACCTATAATTGAACAAGTTCAAGCAAAAGTAATGGAGTCTATTTCTGAAAAGGCTTCTCTACAAGCTTTAACAACTGAAGAATTCTTGTTTATCTTAAACGAACGAGGACTCATGGTAGGAGCTTTTGTTGAAGAAGAGTTGATTGGTTTTAGAGCATTGTTAATCCCTGATATTGATGAAGAACACTTAGGTTGGGATATCGGACTTCCGCCAGATGAGTTAGGCAAAGTCATTTATCAAGAAATTTCAGTAGTACTTCCTGAATATCGTGGAAATCGTCTTCAACAGAAATTGGCCGAAGTCATTATGAAAGAATTACCCAATCTTGAAGTGAAGTTCCGTTATATTTGCTGCACTGTCGCCCCAATGAATATTCCAAGTTTGAAAGATAAATTTACGCAGTCGATGCATATTGCAGCTTTAAAGGAAAAATATGAAGGACTGAAACGTTATATTCTCGTCAAAGATTTAGAAAAAATAGATGTTCACTATTGTGAACACGTGACAGTTAAATTGGATGATTTGAACAAACAAAAGCAATTGCTCAGTGAAGGATATGTAGGAATTGGATTCCAACTAGTCCATGGTTTCCATGAGCTTCAATTTGCAAAACCCATTCTGTAAAAAGAATGGGTTTTTTTATGGATTTCTAGAATTCTGAAACTTCTTTTAAAGTTTAGCGTATTAATAAAAGAGATGGTAAGTAATTTACTAGGATGGGAGGTTTTGGAATGGGTCTATTTGGTTTGCCGATGGAACAACTCTATATGTATATATTACTCGCAGCAGGAGCATTAACTGTCTTATGTGTTTTTTTCGGCGAAGTTGCAGAGTTCAAATCTGCTTGGCCACTATTTAGCCCAATTGTCATCCTTGCCTTTGTGACGTTCGGATCTGCGATTGGTTTCTTAATGGAAACAGCGACAGAATTTAACGAATGGTCAGTTTTGGGGATTTCCGTATTGGCTGCTGCATTTTTAGATCTTTTACTATATTTTTTAATTTTATTGCCCGTGTCTTCTGCAACTAGTGCTTATTCAGAAGAATCCCTGTCTGGACAAGTGGCTGATGTTAGCGTTCCAATTCCCGAAGGCGGGTATGGAGAAGTAATAATTGAAACCTATTCAGGAGTGATTTCAAAGCGAGCTGCGGGCTATAATAATGAAGCTATTGATCGAGACGAAAAAGTAATAATTGTTGAAGTGAGTGAAGGAACTTTCTATGTACAGACTTACACCTCGTTAGATTTTAGAGAAAAAATAAAATGGGCAAAAGGGGTCTGAGAGAGAAGAAAGAACTGCTATTAAAAACTCAACGAACAAAAGGAAACTTAAAAACCTACACTCAATATTTTGAGTGTAGGTTTTTGAATTAATAAAAATGCAGAAAAGAGCATCATTTCAGAAAGATTGGTTTAAAAGTGTTTCCGCAAGCATAGGTAAATGATAGAATAATGATACACGTTCCTGTGAAACCATAGGTATTTGACATAATTTTCCCTAAGGAGCCTTTTAATGGATATACAACTCAGCAACATCCCTTCTTTTCCTATCATTTTACAATTTGGACCAGAATATTCAACGTTCAGTTCAATCGAGTACAACTCCACGTTAGTTGTCCAAGATTGCGCTTTCTTTTGTGTGACCGGTGAAAATACCGATGGACATTTGTATATCGGTGAAGCTATTGCTAACGGAGCAACAACAATTATCGGATCTAATAAGCTGTTATTGGCTGAGTTTGCTGAGAAGCATCCAGATCTTTCTTTTGCAGTCGTACCGAATGTCCGTGAAGCACTTGCTTACCTATCCGATTTCTTTTATAGTTCGCCTCAAAAAAAGTTGATCAAAGTGGGTGTTACAGGAACCAACGGAAAAACTACGACAGCTACATATGTTTATAATTTGTTTAATCTTCTTGGAATCAGCTGTGGGTTTATCGGGACAACTGGGATTTTAAGAATGGATGGCAAGATTCCCTTCTATAAAAGTACGCCTACCACTCCGATTTCATCTGACCTCCACAAAATATTTGCAAGGTTCGTAGAAGAAGGAGACCGTGCAGTAGCTATGGAGGTTTCTTCGATCGCTTTAGATCAAATGCGAGTAGAAGGAATTCGTTTTGATGTAGCGATTCACACGAATATTTCAGAAGAACATCTGGAATATCATAAGATATTTGAGCATTACCTTCAGTCTAAATTAATGTTGTTCAAACAATCTAAAGCAGCGGTCGTCAATATAGATGATGAAGGCATGGCAAAAGAAATATTAGAAGTTATCAGTTATCCTCATTTAACATACAGCAGTCGATCAGAGTCTGGTGCAGATTTAATTTGGACCGCCTGTGAGTCTTCTGATACAGGATTGAAGTTTGATCTGTATTACCAAGGGGAACGTTGGCCAATTCATGTACCTCTTTTCGGTGAATACAATGCAGCCAATTTAACGGCAGCAATTGGTTCAGCTCTCTTGTCGGGTCAAGATATTAAAGCTATTTTAGCTGTCTTGCCAAAAATGTCTCAAGTCGAAGGGCGTTTTCAAGTAATTCAAGGTCCTGAAAACCGAAAAGTTATTTTGGATTATGCTCATACACCGGTTGCGTTATCAGCGGTCCTGCATGAAGTGAAAAAATTATCGCATAACCGATTGATTGCGTTGATTGCAGGAATTGGAATACGGGATTTCTCGAAAATGCCGAAAATGGCGAAAGCAGCAGAAGGAAAAGCGGATGTTCTTGTCGTAACTGTGGACCACCCCGGAGATAATGAACCCAGCGTTGTCATTGATGCTGTGTTAAAAGGCTTTACAGTGCCTTACAAACAACAAGTCATCACAGCTAATTCAAGACGTGAAGCCGTTTTAGCAGCTTTACAGGAAAGTGGACCAGAAGATCTGATCTTGTTATCGAGTGGTTCAATCAACGGTGCGCAAATCGTCAAAGGAGAATATATTCCGCATTCTGACGAAGCAATTATTGAAGAGTTTTTCAGTAAGAGAGGCAATGATTTATAACCACAAAAATCGCTTTTTGAGAGATGAATATGGTTATAATAGAAGAGAAGGTTACTTATATATCAGAATTGGAGTGAATAGAATGCAGTATCGTACAGAAAAAGACACCATCGGTGAAATTCAAGTTGAAGCAGATAAAATGTGGGGTGCTCAAACACAGCGCAGCTTGCAGAACTTTGAAATTGGTACAGAACGTATGCCGCACGAAGTTGTTATGGCGTTTGCCCAACTGAAAAAAGCGACGGCTAAAGCTAACCATAAACTTGGAAAATTGTCTGAAGCGAAGATGAAAGCTGTAGAAGTTGCTGCAAACGAAGTAATTGAAGGGAAATGGAACGACCATTTCCCATTAGTCGTATGGCAAACAGGAAGCGGTACTCAGTCTAATATGAACATGAACGAAGTTCTAGCGCGCCGCGGAAACGAAATCTTGGCAGAACAAAATTCTGACGAAAAACTTCATCCAAATGATGATGTGAACATGTCTCAAAGCTCTAACGATACGTACCCAACTGCAATGCACGTTGCGGGTGTTTTAGCAGTAACAGAAAATCTTGTCCCAGCTGTTCAAAAGTTGAAAGCAACGTTAGATGAAAAAGCGACGAAATTTGACGAAGTAATCAAAATCGGACGCACTCATTTACAAGATGCAACACCATTAACACTAGGACAAGAAATTAGTGGCTGGAGACATATGCTTGAGAAGAGCGAGCGCATGATCCGTGAAAGCGTTGAGTATATGCGCGAATTAGCAATCGGCGGTACGGCAGTAGGAACAGGCATCAATGCTGATCCAACTTTTGGTCCTTCAGTTGCTGAATTCATTAGCGAAGCTGTAGGTACTAATTTCACTTCTGCAGAAAACAAATTCCATGCACTAACAAGCCACGACGAAATGGTTTACACGCACGGTGCGATCAAAGCATTAGCTGCAGACGCAATGAAAATTGCCAACGACGTACGTTGGTTAGCAAGTGGTCCACGTAGCGGAATCGGCGAAATTACTATTCCTGCAAACGAGCCAGGAAGTTCGATTATGCCAGGTAAAGTAAATCCGACGCAAAGCGAAGCATTGACGATGGTTGCAGCTCAAGTAATGGGTAATGATGCAACAATCGGCTTTTCTGCAAGCCAAGGGAACTTTGAATTGAACGTTTTCAAACCTGTTATTGCGTATAACTTCCTTCAATCTGTCCGCCTGATGACAGATAGCCTGAATAGCTTTAACGATCATTGTGCAATTGGTATCGAGGCAAACCTTGATATTATTCAAAATCATGTTAGCAATTCGTTGATGTTGGTTACAGCATTGAACCCGCATATTGGTTATGAAAATGCAGCAGCGATTGCGAAGCAAGCGCACAAAGATGGTACAACCTTAAAAGAATCAGCTGTAAACAGTGGTCATTTGACGGCTGACCAGTTTGACGAGTGGGTTAAACCAGAAAACATGGTAGGAAAATAACAAAAAGCAACCGAGTTGAAACCCCTCTTCCTAGAAAAAGGAAGAGGGGTTTTTATCTTAAAGTGCATATATTCAGTTGTTGTTCTTGTATTGCATGTAGACGACTTGTGTGACGAGAAAATCTTCCATTCCATGTTTACCATCTGCACCGCCAAGTCCGGATTTTCTCATGCCAGCATGATAGCCTTGAACTGCTTCAAAGTTTTCTCGGTTCACATAAGTTTCACCAAACTTCATTTCGTTCACCACTTGCATCGCTTCGTTTAAATCGGTTGTATAAACAGAAGACGATAAGCCAAATTCCGTGTCATTGGCTTTTTCAATTGCTTCCTGCAATGTGCTGTACGTTGTGATTGGTAAGACAGGACCAAAAATCTCATCGCGAATAATAGTTGAATCGTGCTCTACGTTTGTAAGGATAGTTGGTTTGTAGAAAAAGCCAGATTGACTGCTGTCACGTTCACCACCAATGGCAACAGTAGCTCCTTCTGCAATCGCTGCTTCGACCATGTTGTGTACAGTGTCGAGTCGATCCTGACTAACGAGTGGACCTACATCGGCTTGTTTGTTTAGACGCGGATTTTCCATCACTTTCGATTCGAAAATAGCGATGAGCTTGCTTGTAAATGCATCTGCTACACTGTCGTGGACATAGACGCGTTCCGCATTTGTACAGGCTTGCCCGTTATTTGCTAATCGAGAAGTAGCAATGGCTCTAGCTGCTAAGTCAAGATCTGCATTTTGAGTAACAATCGCCGGGGCCTTACCACCCAATTCCAAATTGACTTTTGTAATATTTTTCGCAGCAGCCTCCATCACTTTTGTACCTGCTGGAACGCTACCCGTTAAGGTAACCATCTGTACTTTTTCGTGTGATGCAAGAGCATTGCCGATTTCAGAGCCAGTTCCGTTTACAACATTATAGACCCCCGCTGGAATCTCGCTCATATCATGGATGATTTTAGTGAATTCCATGGCAGTATTTGGTGTCTGCTGGCTTGGTTTGATAACAATCGTACAGCCTGTAACTAGAGCTGTTGCTACTTTTCTAGCAAGGATAAAGACTGGGAAATTCCATGGAATAATACCAGCTACGACACCGATAGGTTTTTTATAAACAAAAATATTTTCGTTTGTTCGGTCGCTTGGTAAAATTTCACCTTCGATACGTCTTGCCCATTCAGACATGTAGTGAAAATAATCTATGGCAAGATCGATTTCTCCGCTAGCCAATTCGTAGCTTTTCCCCTGTTCTTCCTGCAATAGGTCGATAAAGGTATCACGTTTTTCAGCAATTTTGTCACCAAGCTTGCGAACGATTTTACCACGCTCGATATTAGGTGTGAGCTCCCAAGCTTTTTGTGCTTGGAATGCAGCTTCTACTGCTCGGTCAACGTCGTCTTTCGTGCCTTTAGGGATTTGTGAAATAGTTTCTTCAGTTGAAGGATTGATGATGTCGATCCACTCGGTACCTGCAGAATCTGTGTACTCGCCGTTTATATATAGTTTATGCTGTTGCATGTATATGCCTCCTTTGTCTTTACTAAAGTTTCCCCTATGCTTTAGTGTATTAAACAGTAAACGCGACAACAATTACATATTCACAAAGAGAGGACGACAACTTTAATGCTTAAAGCAGCATGTTGAACACCTTGAATACTTCAAAATGACGCCGTGTAAAAGGGTTTTGATCCAGTAATGGCGAACTAGTTACATTAACAGCAAAATAAAGAGGTGTATGATGCAAAAATCATTTGTTATGTCATGGAGTGGCGGAAAAGATTCAGCACTCGCTTATTACCGAGCAGTAGTAGAAGGCCATGTGCCACTAACGTTATTTACAATGTTTGAAGAAGACGGTACGAAATCACGATCACATGGTTTGCCCATCGAAGTGATGGAAGCGCAAGCTGAACGGATGGGCTTGCCTTTAATCATTGGAAAAGCTAGTTGGTCGGGGTATGAAAAAGAATTTATCGAGCAGCTAAAAAAATTTAAAGCGCAAGGAATCGATATGGGTGTGTATGGGGATATCGATTTGCAAGATCATTTAGACTGGGTCGAAAAGGTTAGCGCTGAAGCAGGGATCGGCGTCCTTCATCCGCTTTGGCAAGAACCACGCAAATCATTATTAAAAGAGTTAATCGAAGAAGGATTTAAGTCGGTTATTACGGTTGTGGATACAAGCCGACTAGACGAGCACTTTTTAGGGCGTGAGTTTACACATGAGTTAATCGATGAGCTGGAAGCGGCAGGTGTTGACGCATGTGGTGAAAAAGGGGAATTCCATACGATCATCGTCGACGGTCCTATCTTTGTAGAACCAGTTCCTGTTCAATTTGGTGAAAAAAACTACGTTGGAAATTACGCGATATTGGAAGTGAAACTTCATTCAGAGGAGTGATTGTGGATGATTCGAATTATGGGGATGGAAGAAAAGCATATTCGGCAAATGGCTGTATTGCTAGCAAAGAGGCACGAACGCGAACGGAAAATCTTTAACTTTCTACCTGAAAGATTTGAAGAAATTGATGACGCAGAAGAAGTATTGCGAAATGTATTAAAACGTCCTTATATTAATGGCATTGTAGCGGTTAGAGAAATTGATGTTATTGGTTATTTGCTGTATGAATTCAAGGAAGACGCCAGACACGGGCGTTATGTTTGGATGGACTATGAATCAATCGCCATTAGTGAGCACGAACATCCGCGACTATTAAGACTGCTATATGCAAATGCGGGCGCTGAATGGATTAAGCATGGCTATTTCCAACACATGTTGATGGCACCTCTCGGCGACGAAAAAGTCATTGACCAATGGCTAGATCAGTCATTTGCGTTTGACCAAAAATATGGAATTCTTTCACTGAATGATTTTGAGCCTAAAAACGGCACTGTTCCGAAGTTGGAGTTTCGTAAAGGCAGTAAAGAAGATTCTCCTCTATTAAAGAAAATGGCTATGTGGAATAGCATTCATCAGTCAACAGCGCCGTCTTGGCTACCAATCACACGAGAAACGCTGGAAAACGTGAAAGAAAGCTATGAAGCGTTGGCGGAAGATCAAGCTGCTTATTTATGGTTAGCCGACCAAGGCAATCGAATTGCTGGATTCCATGTGTATTTCCAAAAAGAAGAGCGTTTAAGTTTAGTGATTCCGGAGAAATGTGTAGAACTTCCAGCAGCTTCGACAAATCCAGAGCTTCGTGGGAGAGGCGTTGGGCGTGCATTAGCAAACCATTGTTTTGGAGAAATGAAAAATCAAGGCTTTGGCTATATTTATGCAGACTGGCGTACGGCAAATCAATTGGCCTCTTATTTCTGGCCGAAAATGGGCTTTCAACCAATTATGGTCCGAATGACAAGACAAGTTGACCCACGTATTGCCTGGGCACATGGAGAAGAGTAAAGAAGAGCTTATAAAAAAACAAATATAACCAATAGCAAAAGCCGACAAATTCTCCATCTAGAGAATTTGTCGGCTTCTTTTAATGCGTTACTTTAAAATCAATAAGCGCATTGAGATTGTAGAAAACTTTAGAACCATCCGTGGTTTCAATGAAAAAATCTGCATATCCGGACACTTTATAATAACCGTAAGGAAAATTATTGGCTGAGACATCTTGCACAAACTCGATATAAGCGTCATCATCTTCACTACTGTAGCCACCACTGCCTGAATAGTATTCTTTTAAGGGTTCTCCTTTAGTTAATACGGTAATCAGTAATGGTTCATTCATAGCATATTCTACCGAATAATTTCTTGTTTCTTCGTAAATAGGGAAATAAAAAGGGGAAGCGGCGTGGGAAATTTCAATGCTTTCCAAATCGCCGGTATATTCCAACTCAGCATAAACTGCTACGTTGTCTCCTTCCGTATACTGTTGTTTTTCTGTTACTAAACGATAAGTAAAGTCGGCTTTTGTTGTTTCGGCGTTTGGACTCGTTACATGAAAGTCGGTTAAATTGTCTTGTGGAGTAGGAGTGATTCCGCAAGCGGATTGCAATAAAACCACACCAATAACTCCTGCAGTCGTCAAGATTTTCATGACGGTTGTGCCTCCTTTACACATCAGACGAAACAAAGGACATATCCGTTACAAAAGGTTTACTCGATCTTATCTTCAGGACGCCATCCTTGCTGTAAATCACGAATCGACAAGCCAAAAGTCATTTCAAGGTGAGGATAGTCTTTAAAGCGTTGCCAATCTCCTCCCCAGTCAAATCCTAGTTTTTTGCCAATAGCTGCTACTTCAAACCAATCACTTTTACCGTTACCATTGTCGTCTCGCTCTATATCCCAAACTACAGAGCCATCATCTAGTCGCAACGCGTAGTCAATGGCTAAACCATAATTGTGATAAGATTCTCCAGCTTCTGCATAAGTGACGATAGCACCAGGCATGTTGCGCCCTTGATTGTGCAATCCTTGTTGTTCTTCGGGTGAACGATAGCCATCCGTTATTAAAATATTAATGCCCAATTCAGCGGCTTCGTTGACAAGTAAATCACGCTTTTCTTCTACAATGGGATGCAGTCCAGAAGGCAAAGGGCGATTCGCCAAATCTTCACGAAACGCCAGTTCATTTTCTATCCATATAAATAAAAAAACGCCAATAACCAGTAGGAAGACAATGGAAAAAGCGGTTTTTATGTTTTTCAAAATCATTCACCTCTATTGGTTCTATTGTAGCAAAAATCACGAAAAGAGTATCGTGGTGAAGAATTTGGTAGGATAGAAGAAACAAGCAGAGAGGAGATACACATGAATGGTTATTGAGTTAATGAAAGCACACGCTTCTGTCCGAGATTATAAAGAAAAACAATTAACGCGAGAGGAAGTTAGTGAACTAATAGAAGCAGCACAACACGCTGCCACATCACATTTTGTCCAAGCGTATTCAATCGTTTGGGTAACAGATCCAGAGAAACGCAAAAAATTAGGTGAACTATCTAAAAATGCGAAACAAATGGAAGGAGCGGGAGCGGTATTCCTATTATGTGCAGATTATAATCGACTTCAGCACGCAGGAAAACTGCACGGACAAGACATTATCTTTGACCAAGCAGAAAATCTACTAGTTGCCGTGACAGATGTTGGACTGTTAGCGCAAAACTTGGTGCTTGCGGCAGAATCTAAAGGCTACGGCATTTGTTATATCGGTGGTGTTCGGAATGATATGGCAGCAATTAGCGAGCTAGTAGGTCTACCTGAAGGCGTCTTTCCTGTTTACGGGTTAACAATCGGTGTGCCTAATGAAGCTAATGGAGTGAAACCGCGTTTGCCGGTTGAAGCCATTTTGCATGAGAATGAATATGATGAAGCTAAATATGAAACAATATTGCCAGAATATGACCAGACCATTCAATCTTATTATGAGAGCCGTGGCTCCAATCAAAAGTCAGCTACGTGGACACAGCAAATGACGAGTTTCCTTAGCAAGCCTCATCGTAAAGATTTAAAAGAAGTATTGGCGAAAAAAGGCTTTCACTTTAAATAAGTCGAGCTTTTAGCAGAAATAGGGGGAGGGAAAGTAATGAAACTGGCGATATTTGGAGCGACAGGCCGCGTTGGAGAAGAAATTCTAAAACGAGCATTAGCAGATGGTCATGATGTAAAGGCATTGGTTCGTTCAGAAAAACTAGAAGCGCACCCCAATTTGGAAGTTGTCATTGGAGATGTGCGAAATGCGGAAGACATTGAAAAAACAATCGCTGGCACGACAGCGGTTTTCAGTGCGATTGGCACAGACCGTACCACGACTTTGTCAGAGGCTGCTCCTTTAATCGTTAAGTCAATGGAGAAAAATAATATTCAACGAATCATTTCCATTGGAACTGCTGGAATTTTAAATAGCCGTCTGAGTCCTGGTCTTCTCCGCTATGAAGGTGGCGACTCAAAACGCAAAATGACGTTTGCTGCGGAAGAGCATGAAGCAGTATACCGCTTGTTTGAAAAAGCATCTCTTGACTGGACGGTTGTTTGTCCTACATATTTGCCTGATGGTGAAGCGCGTGGTAACTACCGGACAGAGAAAGATTTTCTGCCTATAGAAGGAAAAGAAATCACAGTGGGTGATACCGCTGAGTTCGCTTATCATCAACTGGAATCGAAAGAATTTGTTCAAAGCCGTGTCGGTTTGGCTTATTAATATGCATAGCAAGCAGGTGATTCGATGAAAAAATGGCTGTTCCGTATTGTTATGAGTATTTTAGTGCTAATAGTGACCGTCGTTGTTGGTTTTATCATTTATGCTCAGTTTGATTATGGACCGAGTTCTTTGTTAACAAAAAATGTAGATTTGACTGCAATTGAAAAAGATGAAGAAGGACTGTTTTTTCAACCGGAATCGCCAAACGGTAAAGGAATAATCCTTTATCAAGGGGCTAAAGTTGAAAAGGAAGCTTATGCTTATTTGGGTCAATCTTTGAGTGAACAAGGCTTTGTCGTATCGATTCCTCAATTGCCATTGAATTTTGGAATTCTCGGTGCTAGAACGGCAGATGACGTCATTGACGAACATACAGAAGTAGAAGAGTGGTTTGTTGGAGGTCATTCTTTAGGAGGAGTCGCCGCTTCTTTTTATGCAGAAGACCCATCCCAAAAACTTAAGGGACTGTATTTTTTAGGTTCGTATCCTGCGAGTGATTTTTCACAAAGCGATTTAGCGATGCTGTCGATTTATGGAGAATTGGATGGCTTATCGAAAGTTCAAGACATTGAAGATAGTAAACAACTGTTTGCTGAAGATCGTTCTTTTGTAGAAATAGAAGGTGGCAATCACGCACAATTTGGTTTATACGGTGACCAAAAAGGCGATAATTCAGCCGACATCACGCCAATTGAGCAACAAGACCAAGTGGTAGAAGCATTAACAAAGTGGATAAACAAAAACTGACTCGGAGATCCCGAGTCAGTTTTTGTTTTTTATAGCTTAAATATAAAGAATGCTAGAAAGATAGAGATAATGACTAATGTGTTCACGATATACGAAGAACGTTTGCTAACAGGCTGATCAAGTGATGGAAATCGTTCGACCACTCGCATGGCTCCGTAAATAAGTGCAGCTAAAATCAGTAGGGTTACAACCAAGTTCATATCGTAAATGCGCACGTCGATAAAGCGGATCAACACGACGGAAAAAGCTAAAATAATGCCATTAACTAAATTTTTTCGTTTCATAGGTACTCCTTTAATTCGTTTTCTAAAAAGGGTTTAGCTGACAGCAAAGAAGTGAATTGCTGATAACGTTCAAATTGTCCGGCACTCGGTTTTTTACCAGTTTTATAAGCGCGAATCAAAATGTTTTTAGGGGTGTGTTCCATATCGATAAATTCCATTAACTGCGTTTCATAGCCTACAAGCGATAGCAGTTCTGCGCGAATCGAGTCGGTAGCCAGTGCGCTGAAACGTTCTTTTATTAGACCATGCTGAAGCATAATGCCGAGTTCTGGTGCAATGATTTGGCTATTCAATTCATGTTGACAGCAAGGAACGCTCAAGATGACTTTCGCATCCCATTTAACGGCGCGTGATAACGCCATATCGGTTGCTACGTCGCAAGCGTGTAATGTGACAACCATGTCGACTGCAGATTCATCATTATAATCGTTAATGTCGCCAACTAGAAATTCAAGTTGCTCATAGCGCAAGTCTTGTGCAATTTGCTGACATTCTTCGATTACTTCTTTTTTCAAATCGAGTCCGGTAACTCGGAGGTCCAAGCCTTTTTCGATGCGTAAATAATGATATAGTGCAAAAGTTAAATACGATTTTCCAGAACCGAAATCGAGTATACGGACGGTACGGTCTTGAGGCAAATAAGCGAGCGTGTCATCGATAAATTCGATAAAGCGGTTGATTTGGCGGAATTTATCGTATTTTTGCTTTTTGACTTTGCCATCTGGACTTTGGACACCAAGGCGTACAAGGAATGGATATGGAATACCGTCTTCTAATAAATACTGCTTTTTGCGGTTATGAGAAAGTTCAACTTTTTGAGTGCCTGTTTGCTCTGTTTTCCAGCTAACTTTTGATTTTTTGGATAGCTGAATTTGCACTTTTTCTTCTGTAAATTGAATAAGAGCTTGGCGGTAATCCGTGAATAAGGAAGCTAATTTTGCTGCAGCTTCTTCTAACGACAAATTTTCATGTTTTAATACATGTTCATGCTGGTATTCAAATTGGATGAAATAATCCTTTTTTATTTCAACGGGTTTTAACTTGATTCGTTTAATGTCGCTTGATTTTAATCGTGGTTGGCTAATGGTGGCTGAAACGAGTTGTTTTTTTGAAAGTCTTTCTGCTAGTTGATCGTGCATTGTTTGTAAGTCCATGGTCGATCCCTTCCGTTCTGTGTAATGGTTTTAGTTTATCATGCAGCATACGTAAAGAGCGAGTTGTCCGTCTTTTTTGATATCGATTAAGTTCCATTAATTTGGAATTTTGTGATAATATAAAGTAGAGTGAAAACGTTTTCAATTAGGAGGATGCATGGTGAGTATTTTACATAAGACAGTTGGTCAAATCGTAAAAGAGCAAGCTGCAAAGAATCCAGAAACTGAGGCATACGTTTACCCGGAACATGACATTCGAAAAACGTATAAAGAATTTGACGAAGAAACAGATCGTTTAGCAAAAGCATTTATGGGCATTGGGATTGAAAAAGGAGAACATATCGCCATTTGGTCAGACAATAAACGAGAATGGCTGTTGAGTCAGTTTGCCACTGGTAAAATGGGGGGAGTATTGGTAACCGTCAATACTAGTTATCAATCGAGCGAGCTTGAATATTTATTGAATCAGTCCGACGCGACGACTTTAATACTAGGAGAAGAGTTTAAAGGAACGAGTTATATAGATATTTTAAAAACGGTATGCCCAGAATTGGCGACCGCTGAAAAAGGACAAATCCACAGTGCTAAGCTGCCTCATTTTAAACGGGTAATTGTCATGAGCAATAACAATTATCCTGGAATTTATACATGGCAAGAGTTTGAGGATTTTGCTAAAAACGTTAGCGATGCTGAGTTTGAAGAACGCTTCGATTCGATGAAACCTGAGGATGTCATCAATATTCAATATACATCCGGCACAACAGGATTTCCAAAAGGCGTTATGCTGACTCATTTGAATGTCGTCAATAATGGCAAACTAGTTGGGGATACGATGGCGTTAACGGAAAAAGATCGCTTGTGTATTCCTGTGCCGTTTTTCCATTGCTTTGGTTGTGTACTCGGAACAATGGCGGCAGTCACGCATTCCACGACAATGGTTATTGCGGAGCAATTTGAACCAAAACGTATTTTGCAAATGGTCCAGGACGAGAAATGTACAGGTCTTCATGGAGTACCGACGATGTTTATCGCGGAGTTAAACCATCCGGAATTCTCGTCGTTTGATACTTCGACATTGAGGACGGGAATAATGGCAGGCTCGTCATGTCCGATTGAAGTGATGAAAAAAGTCATTAATGATATGGGTGCGTCAGAGATTACCATTGCATACGGACAAACTGAATCATCTCCTGTAATTACTCAAACAAGAGCCGATGATAATATTGAAAAAAGAGTGTCGACAGTTGGTAAGCCGCATACTGGAGTAGAAGTGAAAATCATTGACTCAGCAACTGGAGAAACGGTAGAAATAGGCATGCCGGGAGAGCTTTGCACTAGAGGCTACCATGTGATGTCAGGTTACTATAAAAATGAGGATGCCACAAAAGCGGCCATCGATGCGAAAGGGTGGCTTCATACCGGTGACATCGCAGTTGAAGATGGAGAAGGCTATATTGATATTACAGGTCGGATAAAAGATATGGTAATTCGTGGAGGAGAGAATATTTATCCGCGTGAAATTGAGGAGTTTCTGTATCAGCATCCGTCAGTGTTAGACGTTCAGGTAATCGGTGTACCCGATCCCAAATATGGAGAAGAATTGATGGCATGGATTATTTTAAAAGAAGATGAGCAACTCAATGGGGAAGAGTTGAGAGCTTACTGCAAAGGGAAGATTTCTCGCCATAAAATTCCACGCTATATTGAATTCACGAAAGAATATCCAATGACAGCTTCTGGGAAAATACAAAAATTTAAGCTGCGTGAATTATCCATCGAACATAGCGAGAAAGCACAAGTTTAAAAGAGATTGAACAAAGGAAAGCGTCCTAGATGACGCTTTCCTTTGTTCAATTTAGCAGCCATTAGTTTAGGTGTCTTTGTCTACGGGGACATTATTAAAATAAAGACTACGCTGAAATAGATGTAAGGTGCGCAGGAAGGAGTTTGCAGATGACTTGGCTGAGTTTTATTTTTGCTCTTGGATTTGTCTCAATTCATCTATTTTCAAAAAGCTTAAAACTGATGAAAGTTTTGCCGCGAAGTCGTTTCCTCTCGGTAGTAGGTGGAATATCGGTCGCTTATGTTTTCTTGCATCTATTGCCAGAATTGAGTATCTTTCAGAAGGATTTGCAAGGGGAACTTAGAAATAGCGGACTACTTTTTATAGAGAATCATATCTATTTGATTGCTATGATTGGTTTAGTGGTTTTTTATGCGTTGGAAAATTCGGTTACTGTTTCAAAAAAGAAAAACAAGCATGCAGAAACGCCGAAAGCGGCGATAGGGATTTTTTGGCTTCATATTGCCTCTTTTACTCTTTATAATGGCATCATTGGCTATCTATTAGTTAGGGAGGAGTACGGAAATCCTTGGGGCATGACATTGTTTTTTATTGCCATGGGTGTGCACTTTATAACGAATGACAAAGGGTTGCGTGCGACTCACCAAGAAGATTACGATCGATACGGCAGGTGGCTATTAGCTGCTGCTATTCTGATTGGATGGGGAATCGGAGCTTTTGCTGAAGTTCATGAATGGATTATTTCTGTGCTTACTGCTTTCTTAGCTGGAGGCGTGATATTAAATGTCTTAAAAGAAGAGTTGCCGGAAGAAAGAGAAAGCAGCTTACTGGCCTTTTGTGTGGGGTTAATTTCTTATTCAATTTTATTATTGCTATTATAAAACGAAAAAATATTTTAATGACAAATAAGAGAATCTTTTGGTATAATATACTCACTATAATAGGTAATAAAGCATGCGTTAAAACGGCTTACCTTAAAGGGTGTTTACAATGATTACTGAAGAAGAATTAGCCATTTTCGAGTATGAGCTAACAAAGCTCATGGAAGAATACCGAAAATGCATGGATCAGTCTTTAAAAAAGAAAATACAAGAAGATATGGCTTGGTTAAAGACGGTCATTTTTACAACAGGTTCTTATGAACGCACAATCGAAAATTAGTCATTTTAAATCTGCGGCGTATTATTGCTAGCAGATTTTTTTGCGGACAAAAAATATAAATTTGTGAACAGAGCTGTAACAAAGCGCGCTGGAAATCCTTTGAACGTGGGCAATCGACGGGGGTTTCCCTAAGGGATGCTTTATAATAGAAGGAGATATAGCAGAGGAGCGAATGGCATGAACGATTTAAAGCAGTTAGCATTTCAACGGAAAAACACAATGACATTTTTAGTCGTAATGTCAATTTTTAAAGGACTTGCCACAATTGGTCAAGCCCTGTTTTTCGTGATGATTGCAGATCGTGTTTTTCTTCAGAGCGCTACTTTTGAAAGTTTAATCCCATTATTCGGTGGGTTGTTGATATCGATTTTGCTGCGAGCAGGATCGGGATATGCTTTAGGTAAAGCCGGAGTCAATTTAGCTGCCGATGTAAAA
Source organism: Planococcus halocryophilus (assembly GCF_022489025.1). Lineage (GTDB taxonomy): Bacteria > Bacillota > Bacilli > Bacillales_A > Planococcaceae > Planococcus > Planococcus halocryophilus_A. The sequence goes on from NZ_JAKVTG010000006.1 coordinate 125,247, forward strand.
AATGAATTTAGAAATACGTTAATCCAATCATTCGCCAGAAATCCATTGCTCGCTGCAACACAAGGTCAGTCGGGTCAGAAAGTCAGTTTGTTAATGGATTCTGTAGATGAAATAGACGGTTTCTTTAGTAAATATATTCCTCAGATGATTCAAACGTATAGTATACCTGTAATCTTGCTAGGTGTAATTTTTTCACAAAACTGGACAAGTGGGGTCATTATTTTAATTACGGCACCATTTATTCCGGTTTTCATGGCATTGGTCGGAAAAGGAACAAAGAAAAAAGCCGATGAAAAAATGGAGCAACTCAACCGCTTTTCGGGTACTTTTTTAGACGTTTTACAAGGACTTTCAACACTGAAGCTGTTCGGACAAGCTGAAAAGCAGCAGCAAGCTATTAAGAAAAGTAGTTTGAGTTTCCGAGACTCGACGATGGAGGTATTAAAATCTGCATTTCTTTCTTCTTTGATGCTTGAGTATATTTCCATGTTAAGCATTGGCATTGTAGCATTAGAAATAGGACTACGACTCGTTGTATTTGATAGTATTAGTTTTTTTACAGCGTTTTTCATATTGATTTTAGTACCGGATTTCTTTAACTTATTAAAAGATTTCGGCAGTGCTTTTCATACGGCACGCGGGAGTGTATCAGCCGCAAAACAATTAACTGCTGAACTAGAGAAAGCGAATGTGGATTTGACGTGGGGAAAAGAAACGATGGCGCAAGAGCCCCCTCACTTATCACTAGAACACCTATCTTTTCAATACGGAGAAGGGTTTTCATTAGCTTCGCTCAATGTGGAAATTCCGCCTTATAGTCAAGTGGCGATTGTTGGGAAGAGTGGTTCAGGAAAAACGACTTTGATGCACCTAGTAGCAGGACTTCTTCCGCAAAGTGCAGGTCGTTTCTATGTCAATGGCGTCGCTCGAGAAACTATTAGTGAAACATCTTGGTTTGATCAATTAAGTTACATCTCCCAACATCCATACCTTTTTGCCGGCACCATTCGAGAAAATATAAAAATGGGTGTCGCAGGTGACGTAAGTGATGAGGAAGTGCTAACAGCAGCTAAAAAAGCAGGCATTGCTGAAATGGTATCGACGCTTGAAAAAGGATTTGAAACGCCAATTGGTGAAGCAGGCCGCGGCTTGTCTGGTGGAGAAAAGCAGCGAATTGCACTTGCACGGGCTTTCTTGAAGAAACCGTCGCTTATTCTATTTGATGAGCCAACAACCGGGCTAGATTTGCGAACCGAGAAAATTTTGCAAGATTCACTTCGTGAGTTGCAAAAAACTTCAACCGTTATTACGGTTGCCCATCGTCTACACACAATTAAAGACGCTGATATCATTTTATTTTTAGATGATGGCAAACTAGATGCGACCGGAAATCATGAAGAACTATTGGAAACTCATGTGCCGTACGAAGAAATGCTTGCAGCACAGCAAGGAGGTGGCTTGCAATGAGTGATTTAAAAGATATTTTAAAATTGACGCTTCTTGAAAAAAAAGATGTGTTAATAGCTATCTTTTTTGGCTTTCTAGCAGGTATTGCAAGTGTCGCGTTAATGGGATCTAGTGGTTATTTGATTTCAAAGGCAGCCTTAACTTCTCAAATGACGACGCTTGTAGTTATGGCAGCTTGTTTGAAGTTATTTGGTTTCGCATCGGCTTTAAGTCGTTACGGAGAGCGTTTGTATTCTCACCGAGCAACATTTACCATGTTGAGTCATTTAAGAGTATCGTTTTTTGAGCGTTTGTCACCACTTGCACCAGGAATATTTAGTAAGTATCGAAGCGGGGATTTATTGTCGCGAATTGTTGGGGATGTTGAAAGTTTACAAAACTTTTTACTGCGCGTATTTTACCCGCCAGTGGTTCTCGGCATCGTATTTTTAAGTGCGGTTTTCTTTACTTCGTTCTTCTCATTAGGTATTGCGATAGTGATTTTTATCGGAATGTTGTTGACCATTGTAGTGGTTCCAGCACTTTTCGCTAGTAGAAAACGTCGTGCAGATGGACAAGTGAGAGCACAGCGAGGAAATTTGGCGATTGAAGCGACTGAGTTTCTTTATGGCTTCCGTGACTTGAAAATCCATCAACAACTTGACGCAAAAGAACAGCAATTGAAAATTGATGCAGCTCAATACAACGAAGGACAACGAAAAGAAGGGCTAGAAGAAAACTTGGCACAGTCCATTAATGCTTTTGTTGCTTTGCTCGTATCCTTTTTTGTTTTAGGTGTTGGTGCGTATTTTGTCGCAGCTGGTGAGCTAAATGGCTTGTATTTGGCAATGCTCGTGATGATTTCCATTGCGGCTTTTGAAAACGTGGCACCAATGGCGGCTTTTCCAACTTACTTTGAAGAAAGTCGGAAAGCGGCTGTTCGTTTAGAAGAAATTATAGCTGAACCTACCTTGTCGCAAGGAGCTGGCCAGATGCCAAATGGACCGCTTGATATAAGGCTAGAAGATGCATCTTTTCAATATCCAGGTGAAAACAGCTTGGCAGTCGATCACGTATCTCTTCGCTTAAAACCAGGTACAAAAACGGCAATAGTCGGACCAAGTGGGTCTGGAAAATCGACATTAATGCAATTGCTGCTAAATGTTTTTCCGCTCAACCAAGGACAATTATCAATCGGTGGAAAACCTGTCGAGACTCTCAAACAAGAAGAAATTTGGCAAGAAATGAATATTGTTTTACAAGAAAATCATTTCTTTTATGGAACAATTCATAGCAATTTATTGATTGCGAATCCAGCGGTAACAGATGAGCAAATGATTCAAGTATTAGCTAAAGTTGAGCTAGACATACTTCCTTTGACTATGACGGTAGAAGAAAAAGGTCAAAATTTATCTGGTGGCCAAAAACAACGGCTAGCAATTGCGCGTGCCATGTTAAGAGGGAAATCACTGTGGCTGCTAGATGAACCGGTATCTTCTGTAGATAGTTTGACAGCGCAAGTCATTTATCAACAGATGTTCCAACAAAACAACAATGATTTGTTTGTCATTATTAGTCATGATTTAACGGGACTTGAAAATATGGATCAGATTGTCGTTATGGAAAAAGGGCGTATCGTAGAAAGTGGCTCGTATGATGAGTTGATGGAGAAAAAAGCTTACTTCTATCAACTAAAAGAAATTGAGAATAGTGTATTTACCTAACCGAAAAGCGGAAACAGCCGTTTAGATTCGACAGGCATAAGACAGGCCAACAGAGTGGCGTTTTTGGCCACGTAGTTGGAATGGCTTATGTCCCAAGGATTTGGCTGTTGGAGTCTAGACAGAAAAGCGGAAACAGCCGTTTAGATTCGACAGGCATAAGACAGGCCAACAGAGTGGCGTTTTTGGCCACGTAGTTGGAATGGCTTATGTCCAGAGAATTTGGCTGTTGGAGTCTAGACAAAAAAGCAGAAAAGCCCCGGCGCAGAATTGCGTGCCAGGGCTTTTTAATACCTTATTAGTCTCCACTACCCTTTTTTTAATAGCAGGTTTTCATTTTCTTTAGCATCTTCTAACTTCATTTGCTCAAGCTCTAGGCGCATTTTTTGTGTTTCTATAACAAAATTCTCATGCTTTAATTTTTCCAACTCTAATTCATCAGTTATCATTTGTCCCTTAATTTTTGTTTGCTTTTGGAGATGGGTAGTGATGATGGCAGCTAGTGGAATTGAAAGGACCATGATGATGGCAACCATACCAGTCATACGTCTCACTCCATTCTGATTTTTCTGTCTATTTACATTATACACGTATCGCTTGTAATTTTAAAGATGTAGATAATTAGAAATACATGACAACTGTCATATAGAAATATAGACGTTTGTGTCTTATACGCCTGCAGGTTTCCCGTTAAGATAAGGTTAATAAGTTATTCGGACCGAAAAAGTCCGTCTAAGGAGGAAGACAAGATATGAGCAGAGAAAAAACAGCACAATTACGCAAGTTTGTCGCCCCATTTGAAAAAGCAGATGTAAAAGCAAGTGTCAGACAATTAGTAAATACAATACCCCCTTTTATCTTAGCTTGGTTTTTAGCTTATCAAGCACTCGATGTTTCAATTTGGCTGACAATCGCATTGTCAACAGTAGCTGCAGCATTCGTAATTCGTACGTTTATCATTTTCCACGATTGTACACATGGTTCGTTTTTCAAAAATAAAAAAGCGAATGCTATTGTTGGTACGATTACAGGAATCATGACTCTTTTCGCTTACGAAAAGTGGAAACGTGAACACTCGATTCACCATGCATCAAGTGGGAACTTAGATAAGCGCGGAGTTGGCGATATCTGGGTTATGACAATCGAAGAATATGTAGAAGCATCAAAATGGGAACGTTTCAAATACCGTATGTACCGCAATCCACTAGTTATGTTCGGAGTTGGACCATTATTCCTTGTCTTGATTTCAAGTCGTTTCAACCGCAAAGATGCACGCAAAAAAGAACGTAATAACACGTATTTGATCAATATTTCTTTAGTAGTTATCTACTCACTATTAATTTTGGCGATTGGTTGGCAGGCATTCTTGATCGTACAAGGTACGACGATGTTTGTAGCTGGAGCTTTCGGAATTTGGTTGTTCTATGTACAACACACATTCGAAGATTCGTATTTTGAAGATGAAAATGAGTGGGATTATGTAAAAGCGGCAATAGAAGGTAGTTCATATTACCAACTTCCAAAAGTATTGCAATGGGTAACTGGAAACATCGGCTTCCACCACGTGCATCACTTGAGCCCGCGTGTGCCAAACTACAATTTGGAAAAAGCACATGTATCTTCACCACCTCTTCAACAAGCAACTACAATTGATATCAAATCGAGTCTTAAATCGTTACGTTATAAATTGTATGATGCACCAAATAAAACATTCGTTACATTTGGCGACATCAAACATTTACTAAGTGAGTCAAAAACGGTTGAACAATAAAGAAGTGAGAAGGAACCATTCTTAACTGAATGGTTTTTTCTTTTGTGTATTATTTGCTATGATTGAATAAGTAAGAAAGAGGAGGACCTTATGCAAAGTTGGTATCAAATATTCCCTAAAAATCCATGGTTGAGTCTGTACGCCTGGGTCATCTTTTGTATTTTGCCTTTCTTCTTTATCTTTCGTTCTTCATCGATGACGGATTTTATTTTTGGCATTTTGCTCTTATTAATGTTCTTTATTGCGTATAGATTGTCTTTTAATTCTAGAACTGGCTTTGTGTATGTATGGGTGAGTTTTGAGATGGCCATAAATATCGGAATGATTTTCCTGTTTGGCTATGTGTACCTTTCCATTTTCGTTGCATTTTTCATAGGGAATTTGCGCAATAAAGTAGGCTTTTTCATTATTTATGGTCTCCATATTGGATTAACGATTACGGCCGTGGTATTTGGCTTTTTTGATCATAGTGAGTTGTACCTTTCCCAGTTACCATTTATTGTGTTGAGTGTATTGGGCGTTATTCTCTTGCCATTCAATACGTATAATCGTAATAAGCGTGAAAAGCTCGAAGGTCAGCTAGAAGATGCTAATAAACGAATTTCCCAACTAGTAATCATTGAAGAGCGTGAGCGAATTGCTCGTGACTTACATGATACTTTAGGGCAAAAATTATCATTGATTGGTTTGAAAAGTGATTTAGCTGGAAAACTGATTTATCGCAATCCAGAATCTGCTTTAAATGAAATAAACGATGTGAGACAAACAGCTCGTACAGCATTAAAAGAAGTGCGTGAGCTCGTTTCAAATATGCGTGGTACTAAACTCGATGAAGAACTCTTGCGCGTGCAACAAATTTTAAAAGCTGCTGAAATTGACTTTGTTTTTTACGGTTCAACACAGTTAACGAATACGCCGCTCTTAATGGAAAATGTTGTGAGTATGTGTTTGAAAGAAGCTGTAACAAATGTGGTGAAACACAGTGGTGCATCACGCTGCAGTATATTGATTAAGCAAAATCCTGAAGAACTTCTTGTTCAAGTTCAAGATAACGGTGAGGGATTTCCAGAAGGGAATACTTCCTTACAAGGGAATGGCTTGGCAGGAATGCGTGAACGCTTGGAATTTGTGAACGGGTCGGTAGATATTAAAGTAATGGATGGTACTACCTTAAATATTAGAGTTCCGAATGTAATTCTCTATAGTTCAAAGGGGGATATGAAATGATTCGAATTGTATTGGCAGAAGATCAGCGGATGATGTTGGGGGCTTTAGGCTCATTACTCGATTTAGAAGAAGACTTGGAAGTAGTAGGTAAAGCGGCTAATGGAGAAGAAGTAATCGAGCTTGTCCAAAATCTACAGCCGGATATCTGCATCATGGATATCGAAATGCCGTTAAAAAGTGGATTAGACGCTGCAGAAATTTTAAAAGACCAATCGTGCCAAATTATTATTTTAACCACGTTTGCCCGCTCCGGATATTTTGAGCGCGCTAGAAAAGCTGGGGTCAGTGGGTACTTGTTAAAAGATAGTCCAAGTGAAGATTTGGCTACTTCGATTCGTACAATTATGTCTGGTCGCCGGATTTATGCCCCCGAATTGGTGGATTTGGCTTATGCTGATGAAAACCCATTAACCGATCGAGAAAAGCAAGTAATGGAACTGATTGCCGAAGGTCGAAGCACGAAAGAGATTGCAAAGGAATTATTTATTACAACGGGTACAGTGAGAAACTACATTTCAACCATTTTGGATAAACTTGAAGTTGGAAATCGAATTGAAGCCATCTCTCGGTTTAAAGAAAAAGGCTGGTTTAAATAAAATGTCGCTGTCGACTGACAGCGGCATTTTACTGTTTTTTACTCATTCATAAAGTGTATCTGACAAAGAGCCGTCTTCCGTATAAATGTGAAGTTCACCATGGTTTTTGTTGACGTAACGCTTGGCTTCTCCCATAAGACTTTCTTTCGTTTCTTCGATTAAAATGGCCTTTTTACTATCCTTTTTCTTTAACTGCCATCCTTCATCGTGTTTTTTTATTTCGTAGACTGGCCGGTCCTCATCATTGTTTTCAGTTTTTTTGGCTTGTTCTAAAGCAATCGGGATCGCACGGCCTTCTTCATAGCCATCGCGAAGCAATGCATTAGCAATCTCAATGGCTTTATTACGGACATCAGCGGTAAGGTTTTTAAACGAATCTGGGTAGTCTTTTTGGTTCCATGGCATCAAAAATCGCCTCCTTATCGCTTTACTTCCCACTTTTATTTATACTAAAACCGCAAAAGGGGACTTTTCAAATATGTCAATAATGTTACACTGTTAAGTAAGGAGGGGATAAAATGACAGATACAACGTATCAAATCATTGCTTTAACCGTTTACCTAGGTGCAATGCTTTATATTGGCTGGTACGCTTATCGCAAAACAGCCAACTTATCTGACTATATGCTTGGTGGTAGGGGGCTTGGACCAGCAGTAGCCGCACTAAGTGCAGGAGCATCAGATATGTCCGGATGGCTCTTACTAGGTTTACCGGGTGCGATTTACCTTGGAGGATTAGTTGAGGTATGGATTGCAATCGGATTAACAATTGGTGCCTTTTTAAACTGGTTCTTTGTAGCACCACGTTTACGAATTTACTCATTTATTACTAGTGACTCGATTACGATCCCGAGTTTCTTGGAAAACCGCTTGAAAGACAAATCGCGGTTATTAAGAATTGTTTCGGGTATTATCATCTTAATCTTTTTCACATTTTATGTTTCATCCGGTATGGTGGCTTCTGGATTGTTCTTCCAAAGCTCGTTCGGCATGGATTACCATCTAGGACTTGTCTTGGGCTCGATCGTTGTCGTAGCTTATACTTTGTTCGGTGGATTCCTAGCCGTTAGTTATACGGATTTTGTTCAAGGAGTTATGATGGTACTCGCTTTAATCGCAGTGCCAATCGTAGGGATTTTCGCGACAGGTGGATTTGGCGAAACCGCTGCAAGTATTCGAGAAGTAGATCCGAACATGTTGAGCTTAATTTCAGGAGCTTCTACAATCGGCGTTATTTCAGCCGCTGCTTGGGGACTTGGTTACTTTGGCCAACCTCATATCATTGTTCGCTTTATGGCGATTAAAACCTTGAGAGAAGTTCGTATTGCTCGTCGTATTGGGATGAGCTGGATGATTTTCAGTCTTATTGGAGCTACTGCAACTGCGCTTATCGGTATTGCTTATTTCCAGCAAAATCCTTCAGCGACGTTAGTGGATCCAGAATCAGTGTTTCTTGATTTGAGTCAAATTTTGTTCCATCCATTAGTTGCAGGATTTGTACTGGCAGCTGTTTTAGCAGCTGTAATGAGTACAATTTCTTCTCAGCTTTTAGTAAGTTCTTCAGCGCTTATTGAGGATTTATACAAAATTGCCTTCAAAAAAGAAGCATCTGCTAAAGGTTACGTAACACTTGGTCGAGTAGCTGTAGCATTGATTGCTGTTATTGCAGCTTACTTAGCATGGGAACAAAATAACACCATCTTAGGCTTGGTTGCTTATGCATGGGCTGGATTTGGTGCTGCATTTGGGCCGATTATTCTATTGTCACTGTTCTGGCGTAAGCTGACTTCAAAAGGCGCATTAGCCGGAATGATCGTCGGTGCTGTTACAGTTATCGTTTGGGATTCTATGGGCACAGCTGCAGAGGATCCTGGCGCAACGGAACTAACGAATTTCATGGGCAGTGTCTATGAAATCATTCCAGGCTTCTTCCTATGTCTTCTTGTTACTTGGCTTGTGAGTCTTGTTACTTACAAACGCGATGAAGAGATCGAGAAAGAATTTGATGAAACAGTTCGTTTGATCAACGAAGATAAATAATAAGACCATCAAAAAGGCGTACAGCTCTTTCCGCGAGGAAGTGCTGTACGCCTTTTTAAATTATTTATTGCGTTGCTTTTTCATTTCTTGGTCCAAGCGTTTAAATCGCTGCAATTCAGACTCCCGAATAGGAGGTGATTCTTTACGAATGATTTTAGTGAAAGACCAAAGCATTAACACTAGCAGCACAGTAAATGGTAAGGCGGATATGAGTGATGCTGTTTGTAAAGCTTGCAATCCGCCCGCATACAAGAGAACTGCGGCAATCGCGGACATTAACACACCCCAAACAATCTTAAAGGCTGTTGGTGGATTCAAGCTACCAAAGCTCGTCATCGATGCCAGAATATAAGTTGCTGAGTCAGCCGAAGTCACTAAGAAAGTGAAAATCAACAAGATAGCAAGAATCGACATGATCGTCGTCAATGGTAAAACGCCGAAAGTTTGGAACAAAGCAGATGTTAAATCATTATTAACGGCTTCTGCAATGCCTGCCCCTTGGTTTAAATCATACCAAAGTGATGTGCCCCCAAAGACGGCGATCCAAAGACAAGCGATAGCAGGCGGAATAACTAGTACACCCATAACAAACTCACGGATTGTCCGGCCTCTAGATACACGGGCTACAAATGCGCCTACAAATGGAGACCAAGCGATTGCCCATGCCCAATAGAAAATTGTCCATCCTTGCACCCACTGTCCATTTGCATAAGGTTCTAGTCGTAAACTATAAGGCACAAAGTTTGTAATGTAATCCCCAAGTGCTAATGTGAAAGTTTCCATGATGAAAACAGTCGGTCCTGCAATGAAAACGAAAACCATTAAAATTAATGCCAGTCCAAGATTTAAGTTACTTAAGTAGGCAATTCCTTTTTTTAGTCCCGTAGAAGACGATAAGGTATAAGCCGCAAACATTACCGCAATAATGCCTAATTGAACCGGGAAGGCATTATCAATACCGAATACAGCATTGAGTCCACCGTTCATTTGCAGTACTCCTAATCCGAGAGAGGTAGCAATTCCCATTACGGTAGCAATGACGGCTAGAGAGTCGATGGAGTTTTTAACTAAAGGCCGATTTCCTAATACTGGCTCAAGAGCTGTAGAAACCAACCCTGGTTTCTTTTTGCGGAATTGCAAAAAACCGATGACCAGTCCAACAATCGCGAATACCGACCATTGACTGACACCCCAATGGAAAAATGAGTAACCCATAGCAATTCTCGCCGCTTCTGGTGTTAGTGCTTCATTGCCCATAGGGGAAGTGAAGAAATGGCTCATTGGTTCAGCTACTCCCCAAAATACGAGGCCGGCCCCAAATCCAGCTGAAAACAGCATGCCAATCCAAGTAAAGAAAGGAAATTCTGGACGGTCGTCATCAGTGCCAAGTCGAATACGTCCGAATTTGGATAATGCAATTACTATAAGAAAAAGTGTAATAATAAAGACAGCAAGTAAGTAAAACCAGCCGAAATTCAAGGTAGTAAAACTAAATAACCGCCCTGCTACTTCTCCAAATTTCACCGGTGTAACCGCACCTAAAATAACAAGAATGAGAATGACTGCAGCGGATACTATAAATACAGGGTTTTTCAATAATTCTTTATTCATGGTAACCTCCTCAATTTTTTTCTATACTTTAGCCTATCGAAAATAAGGGGAGAAAACCACCGTTTTAGTGTAAAAACATAAGGAATACTAAAAAACTTACTGAACTGAGTTGATAATTTTTAATCAGTGGTTTTCTGAAAAAAGGTGTTTTGCCAAGGTGTAACTAATGTGTTTTCGGGGATAGTAGTGCAAGTAGTATAAGTTATATAACCATTCCCTCAGAAGCTTCTTTTAAACGCTTAAAGGAGACTGGGGACAGGATGGCGAACGATATAACTTAAGACGAAAATCGAGTGAGGTGCTATATGGAATTAGATCACATTGTTCATTTTGTACAGAAAAATCCAAAGGAAACTGTAACCGATTGGCAAGCGCAGGGTTTACCTGCGTCTCTAGGAGGTCAACATATCAATTGGGGAACACAAAATGTATTGTTGTATTTAAAAGATTGTTATATCGAGTGGTTGTCGGTAGAAAAACAAGAAATTGCAACAGAAGCCGAACATCCGTTAACACGCTTGTTACTGCACGACCAAATAGGATTTGGAACAATTTGTGTGAGAACTCAAAATATCATGGAGTTAAACCGAGACTTGCAAGAACGTGGGATTGAAACTACTGGCGTTTTAGACGCTGAACGTCGCACAGAAGATGGGGAGTTAATCAAGTGGAAGATGCTATTTGTTAACGAATCTGTATCTATGAAATTGCCGACACCATTTTTTATCGAATGGCAGGAAACGGATGAACAACGCTACAAAAAGCTGAGAGATAAAGGGGTTGTTCAAGCGACTAATGAAGCTCTAACAATCGATCGCTGCGTTTTTGGTGTTTGGAATCCAAAGGAAGTTGAACATACATGGCGCAAAATTTTAGGTGGCAGTCTGAAGCTAACTAATTGTCGCATTGAATTCAGAAAAACAACTGAGACACAAGAACGTCTAGAAGAAGTCTACTTTACAAATGGTACAAACAAGCTCGAATTTGAACAAGGTCTTTATTGGTTGCCCCCTCTATCATTAGGTGGAAGATAAACTATGTTAAAATGGATAGATTGAATGGGAATTTTCTTTTCCTGAAATAGGAGGACAAGATAAATGGATGAATTACAAGAAAAAGCAGTCATAGTGGGTGTCCAACTTCAAAAAGATCTTCATTTTTCCTATGGAATGGAAGAATTGCGTAATTTAGCAGAGGCATGCAATGTGGAGGTTGCCGGAGAAGTTACACAAAACTTGGAACGGATTAACCCTTCGCATTATGTCGGGAGCGGGAAAGTAGAAGAGATAAAAGCTTTCTATGAAGAAGCCGATGCCAATCTAGTGATTTTCAATGATGAGTTGTCTCCTTCGCAAATTCGGAATTTGGAAGAAGATTTAGAATGTAAAGTTATAGACCGCACCATGCTAATTTTAGATATTTTTTCGCGGCGTGCAAAAACACGTGAAGCACAAGTGCAAGTAGAGTTGGCGCAGCTTCAATATATGTTGCCACGTTTAATCGGACTAAGAGCTTCGCTTGGACGTCAAGGAGGTAGTAGTAGCGGTGGTGTTGCTAACCGTGGAGCCGGTGAGACGAAGCTGGAGCTAGATCGTCGTAAAATTGAAGAACAGATCTCAAAGCTTCATAAAGAACTAGAACACATTAAAGATCAGCGCATCACACAGCGCAAACAACGTACTAAAAAAGGAATGCCGGTCGTATCATTAGTTGGTTATACGAATGCAGGGAAATCGACGGTGATGAATGGCTTATTAACTAAGACAGGGCAAAATGAGGAAAAACAAGTATTTGAAAAAGATATGTTGTTCGCTACGTTGGAAACATCTGTCCGCCAAATTCGATTAGAAGACAATAAAAGCTTTTTGCTGACAGATACAGTAGGTTTTGTCAGTAAATTGCCTCACCACCTTGTAAAAGCGTTCCGTTCTACTTTAGAAGAAGCACGAAATGCAGATTTACTCCTTCATGTCGTTGACGTTTCCAACGAGGAACATCGTTATATGATGGATGTGACGAATCTTACCTTGCATGCGGTTGGGGTAGAAAATGTTCCAACTTTGTATGTTTTTAATAAATCGGACTTAGCAGGAGTACGCTATCCAGCGATGAATGGTGATGGTATATGGATTGCGGCAAAAGAAGGTGCAGGTCTTGATGAATTATTAGAAGTCATCAAAAAGCAAATTTTCTCAGATTACGTGACGTGTAGAATGATCGTTCCATTTAGTCGTGGAGACATTGTTGCATACCTTAACGAACATGCGAGCATTCATGAAACCGAATACGAAGAAAACGGCACTTTGCTTAAAGTAGAACTGAGTCGTGCAGATTACGACCGCTATGAGCAGTTTGTTGTCGGGAGCTAAAATGTAAAAAAGGTGCATCTCATCAAATGAGATGCACCTTTTTTCTATTGTTCAAACTGGATGCGGTGGAGGTTCGCAAAAACACCATCCGTTTGGAGTAACTCACCATATCCGCCTTGTTCGGCAATGCCGTCTTCAGTAACCACGACAACACGATCAGCATCCCGTATAGTGGCGAGACGATGGGCGATAATAAGTGTTGTGCGATTTTCCGCTAATTCCGCTAAAGCTTCTTGAATAACACGCTCGGTTTGCGTATCAAGTGCAGATGTCGCTTCATCTAAAATTAAAATAGGCGGATTTTTTAAGAACATCCGTGCAATTGCTAAACGTTGTTTTTGACCACCAGATAGTTTTAATCCGCGTTCTCCAATTTGTGTATCGTACCCTTGTGGCAGTTTCTGAACAAAATCTTCTAAATGTGCCTTTTTCGCAGCTGCTAAAATTTCTTCGTCGCTTGCATATCTTTTTCCGTAAGCGATATTCTCGCGTATAGTTCCTGTAAACAAAAAGACATCTTGTTGAACAATGCCAATTTGTGAACGTAATGAATGCTTTGTCATATTTCGAATATCCATGCCATCAATCGAGATGGTACCTTGTTGGATATCGTAGAAACGTGGAATCAACGAACAAATGGTCGTTTTCCCAGCGCCAGAAGGACCAACAAATGCGACGGTTTCGCCAGCACGTAATTCTAAATCAATTCCTGATAACACCGTTTTACTATCATCGTAACCAAAATAAACATTATCAAATTTGATATCTCCGTTTAATGTCTCTACGGTTACAGCGTCTTTCTGATCATTGATATCAGGGGCTAGTTCAATTAAATCACGAAAACGACTGAAACCAGCCATGCCTTTCGGATAAAGTTCAAGTAATGCACTGATTTTATCAATTGGTTTGATCAAGACATTTAGAAAAAGAACAAAACTGACAAGTTCACCGTAAGATAATTGACCTTGAAAGTTGAGCCATGCGCCATAAACTAAGACGACTAAAGTCAAAAGACGAGTCATCATATAAATACTAGAATGTGTCGCAGCCATCACTTTATAGGCGACCATCTTCGCAAGACGGAAATGGTCGTTATCCTTTTTAAAGCGTTCGATTTCAAATTCTTCATTTGTAAAAGATTGCACTACTCGTGCTCCGGATACACTGTCCTCAACACGACTGTTAACGTCAGCAATTTTCCCGTACATATTGCTCCAAGCCTGGTTCATCTTAATGTTACAAAATGTAATCAACCAAATAAGAAACGGAATGACAATTAATGTGACCAGTGCTAATTTCGGGTTGATCCAAAACATAATGCCGAAAGCTCCGAAGAACGTCATGATGGCAATAAAGAAATCTTCTGGTCCGTGATGAGCAAGTTCACCAATATCAAATAAATCATTAGTGACGCGACTCATAATATGGCCAGTTTTGATATTGTCAAAAAAGCGGAAAGATTGACGCTGGACATGAGTAAATAATTCTTCCCTCATATCGGTTTCAATATTAATCCCTAACTTGTGACCAAGATAGCTGACAATATACTGTAAAAATGTACTTAAAAGAAATATGATGAGCAGTAAGAAACTGACGGTAGTAATGGTATTCCAATTTCCGCTTGGCAATAAATCGTCGATAAACCATTGAACAGCAACTGGAAATGCTAATTCAAGAATAGCTACAAAAACAGCACTGGAAAAGTCGATGATAAATAGCCGTTTATGCGGCTTATAATAGTTGAAAAACTGTTTTAATCTCATAACTTTCACCTCGTTTTATACTCGCAATGAAAAGTATAATCGAAGTTACTGAAATAAACGACTAGAATCGGGTAAACAAAGAATATGAAACGATTTCTAGTGCGGTCCGTATATATAGAGAAGCAACTCAAAAAGGAAATTTAATACGAGTAAAAGGAGGATTATTATTATGAAGAAATGGTTACTGTTTATGAGTGCAGCCACTTTAACGATTGGACTTTCAGCTTGTGGTGAAACAGCGGAACCGGCATCTGGTGATGAGTCGGAAAAAGGGGAAGACAGTGATTTGACAGTTCAAGAACTGTATACAAAATCAGTAAAAGCATCTGAAGCTATTACGAGCTTGCACGCTGATATACTAACCGATCAAGTAATAGAGATGCAGCCAGATGGCATGGTGATGAATATGAAAATGGATTCAGCGATGGATATGGTAACTGACCCGCTAGCATTCCATCAAACGGCAGAAGCAACTATCGTCTCAGAGGATATTGATAACACTAACCCGATGAATATGGAAATGTACTTCACGGATCAAGGCATGTATATGTATGAAAACACAATGGCAATGTGGTTGAAAATGCCGGATGAAAGTATTACAGGTTTAAAAGAGCTGGCTAATCAGCAAACTGCTGACCCCGCGCAGCAATTAGAAGAATTAAGTGAGTTTCAAGATGATTTTACTTTTGAGCAAACTGCCGATGAGTATATTTTGACACTTGATGCTTCTGGAGAGAAATTTCAAAAATTGATGGATCAGCAGCTAGACAAAACCTTAGGTCAAATGGAAATCGAAGCTCAAATGACGCTTGAAGATATGACCATTCATTCGGTAAACTACACAATCCATATTGATAAAGAAACCTTCTTAACAAATACAATGAATATGACAATGGATATGGATATGAATATTGAAGGAGACGTCATGAACATTAAATCAGATGTGCAAGCTGAATACAGCAAGTACAATGAAATTGATGCCATTACCATCCCGGATGAAGTACTAGAAGAAGCACTAGAAATGAATGGTTGAAGATGACTAGATGCTTAAAAGTAGACCTGAAAATAAAACAGAACGAAGAAAGTTTGAGAGCCTACCAATTTGGTAGGCTCTCTTTTTTCTAGTGATAACAATGTTATAAATTTGATGAATTAGTACGAATTTATATCTAAATGAAAATTATTCTCATTTAATGATTGACGGACTTTTAGTGGATGCTATACTGAAATAGGTAAGTCGGTGATAATGATTATCACTATCAACTAATCAATAGTCGTTATTGGAGACAGATGAGGGGCAGCTATGAAAAAACGCTATTTAATACCAATATTAATCATACTGTCGATCATTTCCTTGTTTGTCGGAGTGAGCAGTATCAGCATAGTTGATTTATTTGACTTCCAATCGGAAGAGACGCAAATATTCCTAATCAGCCGTCTGCCAAGGCTGGTTGCGATTTTGCTGGCGGGTGCAGGAATGAGTATGGCAGGACTCATTATGCAGCAGTTAAGTCGCAATAAATTCGTGTCTCCGACAACAGCAGGTACATTAGATGCTACTCGGCTTGGTATTCTCGTATCCATGCTTTTGTTCGCAAATGCGTCGATGCTAGAAAAAATGACAGTAGCTTTTGCTTTTGCACTTGCTGGAACATTTCTTTTCATGCAAATTCTTAATCGCATCAAATTTAAAGATGCGATATTTATTCCTTTAGTTGGGTTGATGTTTGGGAACATCTTGTCATCCATTACAACATTTTTCGCTTATCGAGCAGATGTTATTCAAAACATGTCTGCTTGGTTACAAGGTGACTTTTCCATGGTTATGAAAGGAAGTTATGAACTTCTCTACATCAGTGTGCCGGTATTTGTAATCGCCTATCTTTATGCTAACCGATTTACGGTAGCTGGAATGGGCGAAGATTTCTCAAAGAATTTGGGAATGAAATATCGCAGTGTTGTAAACATCGGATTGACACTCGTAGCCTTGATTACGGCGACAGTTGTTTTGACGGTAGGGGTTATCCCGTTTCTTGGATTGATTATCCCGAACATCGTCTCGATCTTTAAAGGAGATCATCTTCAAAAAACATTGCCCCATACGGCAATGGTTGGCGCTATTTTCTTATTAGTGTGCGATATTTTGGGAAGAGTACTAATTTACCCGTACGAAATCTCCATTAGCTTGATGGTGGGCGTGATCGGAAGCTTTATTTTCCTCTTCTTGTTGTTTAGGAGGAAAGTATATGCGTGATTTACATAAAATGTTCATACTAATTGGCTTGGCTTTAGCAGCTTGTGGAGTGTACTTGTTTCAAGATTTAAACGGGAGTTTTGATTATGCCCTGCCGAGACGCGGCGTGAAAGTTTTTGCGATGGTGTTAACGGGTGTAGCCATTGCGTATGCAACAGTGGTTTTTCAAACCATTACCCATAACCGGATATTAACACCGAGTATTATGGGCTTGGATTCACTTTATATGTTGCTTCAAACTTTGTTGGTCTTTTTCTTAGGATCAAGTCACGTGACGATTGTGAACAAGCAAGTGAACTTCATGTTGTCGATTACCGTCATGGTTGTTTTCGCGTTGTTATTTTATCGCTTGCTGTTTAAAAAGAATGATCGTCCGATTTACTTTCTGTTATTGGTTGGTATCATTTGTGGAACTTTCTTCGGAAGCATTACGACTTTCCTGCAAGTGCTCATCGATCCGAACGAATTTTCAATTATTCAAGACCGAATGTTTGCGAGCTTTAACAACGTCAACGCCGATTTGGTTTGGACGTCGCTCGTCATCATCACCTTATTAATCGCTTTTGCTTGGAAGCAAAATGCCTCTTTAGATGTTTTGACGCTAGGTCGTGATACAGCCATTAATCTAGGGGTCAATTATGATGCATTAGTTAAACAAATGCTTGTGTTATCAGCCGTTTTAATCGCGATTGCGACTGCGCTTGTTGGACCCATTACCTTTTTTGGATTAATCGTTGCAAATTTAGCATATCAATTCTTTAGTTCATATAAGCATTCGGTTTTACTGACAGGTTCTATTGTGATCAGTGTCGTTGCGCTAATTGGCGGCCAATGGGTAGTAGAGCGGATTTTCACTTTCAATACGACATTGAGTGTCATCATCAATTTCATCGGTGGAATTTACTTTATCTATCTACTATTAAAGGAGAGTCGATCTAAATGATCCAAGTTCGTGAATTGACAAAGCTATATGGAAAAAAACAAGTTGTGGAAAATGTCTCAGTTGATATCCAACGCGGTCAAATTACGTCATTCATCGGACCAAACGGTGCGGGTAAGTCTACATTGCTGTCGATGGTCAGCCGTTTGTTAGATGCAGATACCGGGGAAGTGCTTATTGATTCAACCAATACCAAAAAGTTGAAATCCAATGAGTTCTCAAAACGCGTATCGATATTAAAGCAATCTAACTACATGAACGTCCGCTTGACGATTCGTGAGCTTGTTTCGTTTGGTCGCTTTCCTTATTCGAAAGGTCGCCTAAATGACGAAGACGAGAAAATGGTCGATCAGTCAATTGATTATATGGATTTAAAGGAAATGGAAAACGCCTATCTTGATGAATTATCGGGTGGGCAACGCCAACGTGCATTTATCGCCATGGTGATTGCACAAGACACCGATTATATCTTGTTAGATGAACCGTTAAATAATTTGGATATGAAACATTCTGTTCAAATTATGAAAATCTTGCGCCGCTTAGTCGATGACCTTGGCAAAACAGTAGTCATTGTTTTGCATGATATTAACTTTGCTTCTGTATATTCGGATCGCATCGTGGCATTGAAAAATGGTCGCGTCGTAAAAGACGGACCAACCGAAGAGATTATTCAAAGTGCTGCATTAAAAGAAATTTATGATATGGATATTCCAATTCAACAAATGAATAATTGTAGGATTTGTGTGTATTTTAATTCTTAAAAAAGAGGAGCTCGAAACAATATGAAAAAATGGTTATTGATCGCATTTACGTTAATGATGATAGCGGTTTTAGCTGCTTGTGGGTCAACAGAAGAAACCAAAGAATCCGATACAGCAAATGCAGACAGAGAAGAAATGACAGTAACACACGAACTAGGAGAAACAACTTTTACCAAGAATCCAGAAAAAGTAGTGGTTTTTGATTATGGTGTTCTTGATTCACTAGATAAATTAGGCGTTGAAGCGGTTGCTGGAGTGCCTCAAGAATCTTTACCAGCTTACTTAGAAAAATACGAGGATGCGGAAAAATATGAGAATGTTGGGACATTAAAAGAAGCTGATTTTGAAGCAATCCATGCAATGGACCCAGATTTGATTATTATTTCTGGACGTCAAGCAGATATGTACGAAGAGTTTACTGAAATTGCACCTACGATTTATATGGCTGTAGACACAGAGAATTACATGGAGTCATTTGAAGAAAATATGACAACGCTTGGTGAGGTTTTTGGGGAAGAAGATCAAGTGGGTGAAGAACTTGCAACGATAGATGCACAAATTGAAGGATTGAAAGCGATGGTAAGCGAGTCGGATGAAAAAGCATTAATTACGCTTGCAAATGAAGGGAAAGTAAGTGCGTACGGTGCAGCTTCGCGTTTTGGTTTGATCCATGATGTATTTGGTGTAAAACAAGCGGATGAAGGCATTGAAGCCTCTACTCACGGACAAAGCATTTCATATGAATATATTTTGGAAACGAATCCAGACATGATGTTTGTGGTTGACCGCAATGCGGTAGTAGGCAATGGGACAAACGCAGCTGAATCGCTTGAAAATGAATTGGTTCAAAAAACAAACGCTTATAAAAACGATAAAATTATCTACTTAGATCCAGATTACTGGTACCTATCAGGTGGCGGATTGCAGTCTGTCGCTCAAATGGTAACGGATGTCCAATCTGCGTTTGAATAAAAATCACAAAAAAGAAGTTCCTGATTTAGTTCAGGAACTTCTTTTTTTGCTGTATTAAGAGATTGATTTTTTAGGAGAAGGAGTAGGTACTTCGCCGAGTTGATTCAATCGGTGCGCAAATGAATTGCTATGTCCAGCAGGTGAACCGTGCAAAACATCTTGCATTGAGTAAGCTTGTGACCCGTGTTCTGAAAAGTCCAATCCAGCTTCTTCATGTTCCGCAGTAACTCGAAGAGGAACGACGCTGCCAATAGCCAATAGCACCAATCCAGTTGATATAGAAGCCCATGCAATAACAGCGAACACCCCGACAGCTTGAATGCCAAGAACTTCAGCGCCGCCTCCGTAAAGTAATCCACCAGTCGTATCAAATAACCCGATGGCAAGTGTTCCCCAAATACCGGCAATACCGTGAACCGAAATAGCGCCGACTGGATCATCAATGCGAATTTTTGAATCGAGTAAACGAATTGCTTCCGTCATGATAACGCCTGCCAGTAAACCGATAGCAATTGCTCCGATAAAAGAGACATTCGCTGCGCCTGCGGTAATACCGACGAGACCAGCAAGTGCACCATTCATAGTTAAAGAAGCATCAATACGACCATAACGCAGTCGTGTGTATCCGGCAGTAGCAATAACACCGGAAGAAGCTGCCAATAATGTGTTGGCAATGACGATTGGTACTAAAGTGGGGTCAGCTGCAAGCGTACTGCCTCCGTTAAAACCAAACCATCCTAGCCAAAGGATGAAAACACCTAACGCGCCTAGAGGTAAACTATGACCTGGAATTGTGTTGATGGATTTCCCGCTATATTTGCCAAGGCGAGGACCGATTTTCCAAGCGGCAATAAATGCGGCTACTCCCCCTGTTAAATGGACAACCGTTGATCCAGCAAAATCAATAAAGCCGATTTGTGCCAACCAGCCGCCACCCCACACCCAATGTCCGACAACCGGGTAAATGATTGCGGTCATGGCGATAGTCAACAGGATGTATGCGGATAAGTTCATCCGTTCCGCCACAGCCCCTGAAATGATAGTTGCGCAAGTAGCGGCAAAAACTGCCTGGAAGACAAAGAAACCAATGTCTTCAACCCCGGATAATGCAAATCCTTGGGTACCGATTAGTCCAAAAGAAGATGGACCAAACATAAGAGCATATCCAACAATGAAATAAAGAATCGAACCAAGTGAAACGGTAATGATGTTTTTCATTAAAATATTTAACGTGTTTTTAGAACGTGTAAATCCTGACTCCACCATAGCGAATCCTGCATGCATGAAAAATACCAACATAGCCCCGAGCATCACCCATATCATATCTACTGAACTTTGAACTGCTTCCATCCAATCTCCTCCTTATCCAATCGCGACTGTGCCGCGTTCTTTTGTTCTAATTCTGATTGCTTCTTCAACCGGGTAAATGAAAATTTTGCCATCCCCGACTTGGCCAGTTGATGCGTAGTCGAGTAAAGCTTGGATGATGTCTTCGACTTTGTTGTCATCCACTACCATTTCTAACTTAAGCTTCGGAGAAAATTCCATCGTATAAGCATTACCGCGGAACAAGCCAACCCGACCTTCTTGCTTTCCGATTCCTGCAATTTCCGTTACACTCAATCCGTCTATTCCTTCAAGTGCCAAAGCTTGGCGTACATCTCCAAAAACGGAAGGGCGAATAATCGTTTCAATCTTTTTCATGGTTTTCTCTCCTTCATGTTAGGTTTGTTAACATAATAGTTTATATTTTCTGACAAAGCAAGTGTTTTTTAAAATTTAATGTTAGGTTTTCTAACATTATTAAATAATGGGAGTGATTTTGTGTATAAAATTTCAAAAGAATTAGCTGCCCTCGGCAAGGAAAGAATTGATGGATATCCGGTTGAAGGTTTTGTGTGGGGGAGTGGTCCGGAAAATCCGGCAATTATGCTAGTAGGAGAGGCTCCAGGAGAAAATGAAATCGAAACAGGGATCCCTTTTACAGGGCGGGCAGGAAAAGAATTAATGGCTTCTTTGGAAAGTGTCGGCTTGGCAAGAGAAGATGTTTATATTACAAGTGCGGTCCGCAGCAGACCTTATAAATGGGGAACTAAGAAAAAACGAAATGGTGAAGTAATCGAACGGAAATACAACCGTGCACCAACAAAAAAAGAAATTATTGCTCATGCGCCGATACTGGATACGGAAATTCGAGACATTCATCCACCGTTGATTGTGACGTTAGGAAATATTGGTTTACAAAGGTTAATTGGACCGAAGGCTAAAGTTACAGAACTTCATGGGGTGTTGATCGAAACACCGATACTATACTGGGATGATATAAACAATTGCTTTAAAGAAACCGATGAGGTTTATCATATTTTCCCTACGTTCCATCCAGCTAGCGTTTTTTATAATCCACCTGTTCGTAAATTGAAAGATGAAGATTGGCGCAGGTTAAAAGAACTTTTAGGGAAAGTAGAATGATTATAAAAATTAGGCATTAAAAAAGTTTTGAAGAAAATCTTTTTGACGTATACTATTTGTATTCACTAGAGTTAGAAAAGAGGCGCGTTTATGGATAGTTCTGTTTTATTTGCACTTGGTTTGACTCTTTTTGCTGGACTCGCTACAGGAATCGGCAGTTTAATCGCATTTTTTGCGTCTCGTACGAATACGAAGTTTTTGTCGATTTCATTGGGCTTTTCAGCTGGAGTTATGATTTATGTTTCCATGATTGAAATTTTCTTCAAAGCAAAAGATGCCTTAACGAATGCGCAAGGTGAAGTTGTTGGGTATTGGTTAACCCTTGCAGGTTTTTTTGGAGGGATGGTCTTCATGGCGATGGTCGATCGAATCCTTCCAAAGTTGGGAAACCCGCATGAAGTAAAAAAAGTGGAGGACATGGATGAAGGACCAACAAATGATGAATATGCCCGATTACGAAAAATGGGTATTTTTACAGCGTTGGCGATCGGTATCCATAATTTCCCTGAAGGCATAGCTACGTTTATGTCGGCTATACAAGATCCGGCTCTTGGTATTGCGATTGCAATCGCTGTAGCAATACACAATATTCCTGAAGGGATTGCGGTTTCGGTACCAATTTACTACGCAACTGGAAGTCGATTAAAAGCTTTAAAATACAGTTTTCTATCTGGTATTTCAGAGCCGGTTGGAGCAATTGCTGCATGGTTATTCTTAATGCCGTTCCTAAGTGACACGTTGTTTGGTGTTATTTTTGCAGGTGTTGCAGGAATTATGGTCTTTATCTCGCTTGATGAATTATTACCTGCTGCAAAACGTTATGATGAAGCGCATCTATCTATTTATGGACTAGTAGCCGGTATGGCTGTTATGGCTGTCAGTTTAGTGCTGATTGTTTAATAGTGAAACCTAACGCCTCCCTAGCTCGTAATAAAGAGAAAGGGAGGCGTTTTTGATGGATAGTAAGCACATTGAACAAACTTTCTCGGAAGTGTCAAAAACTACTGGCTGGGCAGTGGACAAGCGAATATCATTAGCTGTCACCAATATATACTTAGGGCGTGGACAAAAATTTGACGCAAGATTGCATACGGAAGCCGTCAACGTTATTAAAAAAAATGAAGGATGGACATCTCCATTGCGATCCCATTTACTCCATGTTGCAGCTGCTTTTATGGTGTTAAAAGAAGAAAGTGTAGAAAGCTCCTTGAAATTGGTTAATCAAAATCAACAAGCACTCAACGATGCAGGATTTTGGAAAACATCTTATACGTATTTAGCTGCGCTATTGATGAAAAATCCTGAGGAAGCAGAACGTGCAAGAGCTTTATACGAAGAAATGAAGAAACATCATAAATTTCTAACATCGAATGAAGATATTCCTTACGCAGCTTTATTGGGAGGCAGAGAAGGAGCGCTTGAAGAACGAGCGGCGACTATGAATATGTATTACAAAGACTTGCGTGAACATGGATTTTCTATGGGCAATGACCTTCAATGGTTGTCTCAAATTATGACGTTTGAATCCCCTGTTTACAGTCCAGGAATGGTTGGAAAAGTATTAGCGATTCAGCAATTCTTCAAAGATGAAAAAATCAAAATTAAGTATGCGCAATATCCTACCCTCGGTTTTTTGACAGTAACAGGAGTAGGTGGCAATGCACTAAACGAAATTGTGTCAAACACTCGTGAACTCGAAAGTAACAAAAATTTTCGTTGGTATAAAGATATGGCATTTTCAACGGCAGTTCAACAGACGATGGCTGATAATATAGAAGTTCAAGATATTGCCGATATGGCTTTTTCAACATCATTGGAAGCGTTAATGCAAGCTCAACAAGCAGCAATGATGGTCAGTATTAATGCAGCAATCATCTCAACAACTAATAATTCATCTACTTAATGAGAAGTGCCTAAAGTGTGTTAAGTTCATAGTTTAGTTGTTTGAAAAAACAGATTTTACTTCGTAGCTTGTCACTATTCTTTCATCGGCGTATAGTTGTGTAAAGACACTTATATACATCTGTAAAGACAAGGGGAATGATGATGTCAATTTCAGTTGAGAAAAAACCAGGTACGATATCACGAAATAAGTTGTTGGGCATTGCTGGTCTAGGGTGGCTCTTTGACGCAATGGATGTCGGCATCTTAGCTTTTGTAATTGCGGCTCTTCATGCAGATTGGGGATTAACTTCTAATCAAATGGGGTGGATTGGGAGTGTGAACTCGATCGGCATGGCTGTTGGGGCATTTGTTTTCGGAATTTATGCTGACCGAGTAGGTCGAAAGAAAATCTTTATTATTACACTTTTGCTGTTTTCAATTGCAAGCGGTATTTCTGCTTTTACTACAACGCTTGCGGCATTTATGATTTTGCGATTTTTCGTAGGAATGGGATTGGGTGGTGAACTTCCGGTAGCTTCTACATTGGTAGCGGAAAGTGTGCCGGCGAGAGAACGTGGTCGCGTGATTGTGTTACTGGAAAGTTTCTGGGCGGCTGGCTGGTTAGTTGCTGCAATCATTTCGTATTTTATCATTCCGTCTTTTGGATGGCGCGTAGCGCTTTTGTTGACCGCTTTACCTGCATTTTATGCATTGTATTTGCGCATCAATTTGCCGGACTCACCACAGTTTTCTGCGAAAAAAGACGTGTTACGTTCGATTTCTACGAATATTAAAGAGGTGTGGTCAAAAAAATACAGACGACCTACTATAATGTTGTGGATCGTTTGGTTTACAGTTGTCTTTTCATACTACGGAATGTTCTTGTGGTTGCCGAGTGTAATGGTATTGAAAGGCTTCACGCTTATTAAAAGCTTTCAGTATGTATTGATCATGACGCTTGCACAGTTACCAGGGTATTTCACAGCAGCTTGGTTGATCGAGCGTATTGGGCGGAAATTTGTGCTAGTCACTTATTTAACCGGAACAGCGGCCAGTGCTTTAGCTTTCGGTAATGCTGATACAATTACTTTATTGATTGTGTCAGGTGCTTTCTTGTCCTTCTTTAATTTAGGGGCTTGGGGTGCGCTGTACGCTTATTCTCCGGAGCAGTATCCAACGGTTATCCGTGGGACTGGAACGGGAATGGCTGCAGCATTTGGTCGTGTCGGTGGTATTTTCGGACCACTACTAGTTGGATTTCTACTAACAGCTGGAATCGGTATTAATGTGATTTTCGCGATTTTCTGTGGTGCTATCCTCATTGGAGCTATGGCTGTCGCTTTTCTTGGAACCGAAACAAAACAAATGGAATTAGAATAACTTAAAAAACAACGTCTTCAGTGTAAACTCGAAGAACGTTGTTTTTTTATCCGAAATAAAAAGAGGGTATTGTTCGTAGGATGGCTAATATCTTTATATGGAGATAAAACATGGTAGAAATGGACGTGGAGATATGGAATTGATCATTTACTCGGATTCATCCGTTTTTGGAGAGCGGGTATCGCCTTTGTTGAATCGGAATGAAGATAGCAATAGTTTGTTTTTAGGTATACTTGGACAGATTCAAGCCAATCAATACGACGATTATTTTCTAGCGCTCGCAGAAACAGACGATGAAATTGTCGCGGCATGCTTAATGACGCCTCCACATGCCTTGCAATTAGTGGTATTTCGTCAGTTGCCTAAAATTGAAAACGAAATTGCCGATCATTTGCAAAACCTTGGCGTCAAAGTCAGTGGTATTGTAGGCGAACAAGAAACGTCTCGTCTCTTCGCTAAAGCTTGGACCAATGATACAAAAGAACAAGTGAGAGTATTAATGGACCAAGGTCTGTACCGCATTGATGCGGTCAATAAAGGTCTACAAAAAAGTGTAGGCACTTGGCGAATTGCGAGTAACAAAGACGCGAAACTTTTAATAGAGTGGTATAAATTATTCGGAGAAGAAACAGGAATCGACCGTCGTTCTACACAGGAACAAGCTACACAAAGAATTGAGGAGTTTTTAGACAGGAAGGAAGTTTATGTGTGGGAAGTGGATGGATCGGTTGTCTGTTGTATGAAAAAAGGACGACCTTCAAAAAATGGCATAACTGTTTCTTTTGTTTTTACACCCAAGGCTTATAGAGCTAATGGGTATGCACGGACCTTAGTCGCTGAAGTCACAGAAGAATTGTTGCTAGAGTATGATTTTGTTATGCTTTATACAGACCTTGCCAACCCAACGTCCAATAAAATATATAGAGAAATCGGCTACGAACAAATTGCAAATCCAGTTCATCTCATTTTTGAAGAGGAATAAAATGCCCTAAAGTAATTTTAGGAGTAAAAAGGTACTTTATAGGGTATAAAAAAGCTAGGCTGAAAGAAGCAGAAGGGAGTGAAGGCTATGATCCGTTTTGAAAATGTCACAAAGCGTTTTCCAGATGGTACAGAAGCATTAAAAGACATTTCACTTGTTTTACCAACACATCAATTGACTGCTATCATCGGTCCTAGTGGCTGTGGGAAAACCACATTGATGAAAATGATCAATAAATTAGAGAAACCAACTGAAGGAAGCATCTATATCGATGAAAAACCTATTAATGACATGGATGAAGTTCAGTTAAGGCGTTCAATTGGCTATGTTATTCAACGTATTGGGTTGTTCCCTCATATGACCATTTCGGACAATGTGGCGTTAGTACCAAAATTACTTGAATGGTCTAAAGAAAAAAAGGAAGAACGAGTACGTGAGTTGCTCCAATTGGTTGGCTTGGACCCTGAAGTTTATATGGAACGTTACCCCCTCGAATTGAGTGGAGGGCAGCAGCAACGTGTAGGTGTAGTCCGAGCGCTTGCTGGAGATCCAAATATTGTTTTAATGGATGAACCCTTCTCAGCACTTGACCCCATTAGCAGGGAACAACTGCAAGACGAACTTCGAAACCTTCAACAAACCATCAATAAAACCATCGTATTTGTAACGCATGATATGGATGAGGCATTGAAAATTGCCGATACTATTATCGTCATGCGAGCTGGAAAAGTTGAGCAGACGGGAACACCTCAACAACTAATTGATAATCCAGCAAACGAATTTGTTCAAAACTTTATTGGCATCGAGCGCATCAGTCAAAAACGCACATTTGGCGAAAGAAAATTAGTGGAGTTTTTGGATATTTTTACATCGGATTGGTCAGGGGAGTTTGAGAGAATATCAGCTGAATCTACGTTTGAAAATGCGTTTGCGACATTAGAAGAAAGCGATCAAAATTATTTAGCTATTATTAATAACGATCAAATTGTAGCTTATGCTAACGAGCATGATTTATTGAAAGCGGCCCTTGCTAAAGAAACGGGGGTATTAACATGAAAAACTTCTTTGATACACTTGTCAGTCGTCAAGATATGATTATTAGCGCTCTTATTGAACATATGTATTTGTCTTTTGTGGCAGTAGCTGTTGGTATAGCAATTGCATTGCCGCTAGGGATACTAATAACACGCTACCGGCGCTATGCTGAATCGATTATCGGAGTAACGGCTGTATTTCAGACGATTCCGAGTCTTGCTTTATTTGGATTTTTAGTTCCTATACTTGGAATCGGATCACCTACAGCTTTAATCGCACTTATCATTTACGCTTTGCTACCAATTTTACGGAATACTTATGCGGGAATTGCAGGTGTCGACGGATCCACCATTGAAGCGGGGCGCGGCATGGGCATGACTCGCACACAAATTCTTCGACAAATCGAATTACCGCTGGCGTTACCATTTATCATGGCTGGTATACGCACGGCCACGGTATTAACTGTAGGAATCGCAACACTTGCAACATTTGTTGGAGCAGGTGGTTTAGGTGATATCATCTATCGTGGATTGCAATCGTATAACAATTCATTGGTATTAGCGGGTGCGCTACCTGTTGCGCTGTTAGCTATCGGTTTTGACCAAATTTTAAAGTGGATTGAAAAAAGAGCAACACCAAAAGGCTTGAAAACTTAGGAGGAAATAAAATGAAAAAAGCAACATTAGGAATTTTTTTAGCGGCAACAACAGTTATTGCAGGGTGTGGCTCAGGTGGAGATGAATTAGACCCGCTTGTTATTGGTGGTAAACCGTGGACTGAGCAGTATATTTTGCCTTATATTCTTGGGGAATATATTGAGGCTAATTCAGATTACACTGTAGAATACGAAGACGGATTAGGGGAAGTATCGATTTTAACGCCTGCTTTGGAGAAAGGCGACATCGATATGTATGTTGAATATACGGGTACCGGAATGAAAGATGTGTTGAAAGAAGA
This sequence comes from Planococcus halocryophilus, assembly GCF_022489025.1. GTDB lineage: Bacteria > Bacillota > Bacilli > Bacillales_A > Planococcaceae > Planococcus > Planococcus halocryophilus_A. The sequence continues at coordinate 153,424 of NZ_JAKVTG010000006.1, forward strand.
ATCAGTTCCAGGTCAAACTTCTGAAGAAGTGTTGGAAATCGTTCGAGCAGGTTATGAAGAGACATTAGGAGCAACTTGGTTAGAACCGCTTGGCTTTGAAAATGGCTACACGCTCGCTTATTCAAAAGATAGTGGTTATGATGCAGAAACTTATTCAGACTTAGCCGAAATTTCGAAATCAGAAGATATGAGCTTTGGAGCGCCACATCCTTTTTATGAACGGAAGGGTGATGGTTTTGACGATTTAGTTACGACATATCCATTTGAGTTTGCAGCAACAGAAAGCTTTGACCCAGCTATCATGTATGAGGCTGTTAAAAGTGGAGAAGTAGATGTTATTCCGGCTTTCACTACAGATAGTCGCATTGGGTTGTTTGATTTAGCAACGACTGAAGATGATCTTTCGTTTTTCCCGAAATACGATGCAGCTCCTGTAGTACGTCTTGAGACACTTGAAGAGTACCCGGAGCTTAAAGAAGTATTGAACGGATTAGCTGGGAAAATTTCTGAAGAAGAAATGCTAGCGATGAATTCTCGTGTAGACGTAGATCAAGAAGTAGCTAGCGATGTAGCTCGTGAGTTCTTGATTGAAAAAGGGTTAATCGAAGAATAGTAGTAAATTCCGTAGCCTAGGCTGCGGAATTTTTTTGTGGAAATCGTTCAAATTCCAAGCCTTAACTTCTACGCTTTTCTTATAGCATTTAGGAAATGGTTCTTGTACAATAGTACAAATGAGTGAATAGTCATTCAATTTTGCAAAATGTAAGCGATTTCAATTAAACGATGGGGTGAATAGAGTGAGAGAAGTTGTGATTATAGAAGGTGTACGATCACCAGTAGGTAGAAGAAAAGGTGGTTTTACTAACGAGCGACCCGATGAGTTAGCAGCAGTCATATTAGACGAGTTGGTATCGCGGGCTGGAGTGGAGAAGAGTGATATAGAAGACGTTATTTTAGGGTGCGTTTCGCAAGCTGGTGAACAAGGTGGCAATATTGCGCGGACGGCTTCTTTAATAGCGGGGTTTCCCGATTATGTTCCAGGCATTACGATTGATCGCCAATGCGGTTCAAGTCAGCAAGCTGTCCATTTTGGTGCCCAAGCAATTTTGGCCGGAGATATGGATATTGTCATTGCGGGAGGCGTAGAAAGTATGACGCGTGTTCCGATGTTTTCCAATATGCAAGGGGCGAAACCAAGTAAGAAATTAACGGATCAATACGAGATTATCAATCAAGGATTATCGGCAGAGCGGATTGCCGAAAAATGGGGATTTACCCGTGAGCAACTTGATGCTTTTTCAGTGCAAAGTCATGAGCGGGCACAACATGCTATTAAAGAAGGTCGCTACAAACGTGAGATTGTACCAATACAAACTGAGGGGCCAAACGGTGAAGCGATAGTAGTGTCCGAAGATGAAGGTCCACGTCCTGGAACAACTCAAGAAGTTTTAGGGAGTTTGAAAACGGTATTTGATGAAAATGGTGTCATTACTGCAGGAAATGCGAGTCAAATGAGTGACGGTGCTTCTGCTGTTTTGTTGATGTCAGCTGAAAAAGCAAGCGAGCTTGGTTTAAAGCCTAAAGCGCGAATTATCGCACGTTCAGTGGTTGGTTCGGATCCAACTTTGATGTTGACAGGCCCTATTGCTGCAACGAAAAAAGTTCTCGCAAAAGCAGGGCTTGAAATTGGTGATATGCATCGTTATGAAGTAAATGAAGCATTTGCGCCAGTTCCCCTTGCTTGGTTGCATGATATTGGCGGAGATCCTGAAAACCTGAAAAGTTAAATGTGAATGGTGGTGCTATCGCATTAGGACACCCGCTTGGTGCAACTGGCACAAAATTACTTGTGTCACTGCTTCACGAACTAGAGCGAACAAATGGACGATATGGATTGTTAGCAATTTGTGAAGGGATGGGTATGGCAAACGCAACCATTATAGAAAGAATATGAGCATGTAAACAAAGGGGGATGAACAATGGAGTTTTTAAAAGTAAAAGCGGTAGTTACAGGTGGAGCATCTGGACTTGGTGAAGCAACAGTACGGCGAATTGTGAAAAATGGTGGAAAAGCAGCTATTTTTGATTTGAATGCAGAGCGTGCCAAAAAGCTTATCGATGAGTTAGGTGAAGAGTCCGTCATTTACATCGAAACGGATGTGACGAACGGGTCGCAAGTCGAACAAAATATCGGTAAAACAGTGGAACAATTTGGCAGTATTAATTTGGTTGTGAATTGCGCGGGTATCGGAACTCCCGGAAAAGTCCTGTCTAAAGGCACACCAATTGCGTTAGATCAATTTGAAAAAGTCATTAAAGTCAATTTGGTCGGCAGCTTTAACGTGATTCGAGTGGCAGCGGCAGCGATGCAAAAAAATGAGCCGAACGAAGATGGAGAACGTGGCGTTATTGTTTCAACAGCGTCTGTCGCAGCATATGAAGGGCAAATTGGACAAGCTGCTTATAGCGCATCAAAAGGTGGCGTTGTGTCAATGACGTTGCCGATTGCTAGAGAACTAGCAAGAGATGGAATTCGTGTGATGGCGATAGCGCCTGGCTTAATGGAAACGCCGATGGTTGAAGGATTACCAGATGCAGCAATTGCATCATTATCCGCAGCAGTACCATTTCCGCAACGACTTGGAAAACCTGATGAATATGCGCAATTAGTAGAAAGTATTGTATCAAATCCCATGTTAAATGGTGAAACGATTCGATTAGATGGTGCAATCCGTATGCAACCGAAATAAGGAGGATGAAAATGATGGCGAAATACCGTTTTGAAGAAGAAGAACATGTCATGTTCCGTAAATCTTTGCGTAAGTTTTTAGAAAAAGAAGCGATTCCGAACTACGATCAATGGGAAAAAGATCGCCTCATTCCAAAATCCTTTTGGAAAAAGCTTGGAGACATGGGCTTTCTGTGTCCGCAAGTAGATGAACAATACGGTGGGCTTGGTCTAGATTTTCGATATGCGGTGGTGATTGGAGAAGAAATGGAACGAGTCGGTGCGAGTTTAACAGGTGTGGGACTACATAACGACATCACAGTTCCTTATATTGAAGCTTACGGAAACGAGGAACAAAAACAACGTTGGTTACCAGGATGTGTTTCAGGTGACCAGATTACAGCTATCGCCATGACAGAACCGGGAGCAGGGTCTGATTTAGCGAATATCTCTACTACTGCTGTTCGAGACGGTGACAATTATATTGTGAATGGTCAAAAGACATTTATCACAAATGGTATAAATTCGACATTGGTGTTAGTTGTTGTGAAAACAGATCCGAAAGCAGAGCCGAAGCACCGTGGAATTTCGTTATTAATGGTTGAAGAAGGAACGCCAGGTTTTGAGAAAGGGCGGAAACTTGATAAAGTCGGTCTTCATGCACAAGATACATCCGAACTGTACTTTGAGGATTGCGTCGTACCGGCGGCAAATTTGATCGGTGAAGAAAACAAAGGGTTTACGTATTTAATGGAAAAATTGCAGCAAGAACGTTTAGTAGTTGCTATCGCAGCGCAGATTGCGTCAGAAGATATGCTCGACATGACCTTGGAATATGTAAAATCAAGAAAAGCTTTTGGAAAACCAATAGGCTCATTCCAAAACTCTCAATTCAAATTAGTAGAAATGGCAACAGAAATTGAATTGGGTCACTCGTTTTTAGAATCGTTAATTGAAGAACATATGGCCGGAAAAGACATCGTTTCGAAAGTATCTATGGCGAAATATTGGTTAACCGATACAGCTAAAAAGATTTCTGGTGAATGCATGCAACTACACGGTGGATACGGCTATATGGAAGAATACAAAATCGCGCGACGGTACCGAGATATTCCAGTAGCTGCGATTTACGCTGGGTCTAATGAAATAATGAAAACGATTATTGCCAAACGGATGGGCCTTTAAAAAGAAGTTTCCTTAAAAAGTGTGTGCATGCTAAATATTGACTTATTATTTGTCAGGCTCGTATGCAAGTATACAGGTATGCAAGCATGCGCCTTGCTAATTAGGTATAGAAAAGCCATCAAAGTTGCCCGACCTGGAGGCGCACTAGCTCGTTGTATAAGTGTGGACATGTTGAAATTAGTGAAATAAGCGCCACTCTGCTGGTCTGTCTTATGCCCGTCGAATCTCCACGGGCGCTTGCGTTTTTCTTTATACTTGACAGAATATACAAAACCTTTTAGTATAAGGGACAACTTGTTGAACGGAAACAAGTCTGTTTGAGAGTAGAGCCTAGAAAAGACGAGAATAGAAGAGTGTATAAATCGAGGATTGAGACGAGTAGGCAGGGAAATCTATTTAGAGAGTCAGCGGCTGGTGGGAGCTGATTAGATCAACTGCGCGAATGGACTTAGGAGAGCTGACCTGAAAGCGGAAGCGAGTAAGGGAGACGTAAGCCCTGCGTTAAAGGGAAAGGTGAAGAGCCTGTTTAAGTGAATGTAGAATAATTCTGCATTAATGCGTGGTGGTACCGCGGTTTTAACCCGTCCCCGCAATCAGATAGCTATCTGATTGCGGGGATTTTTTGTATACAAAAAACGAGACGAGGAGAGATTAGCATGAGCAGAGCAGAGAATATGAGTGAACAATTGATGTATGAAAAATCAATGGCGATATTGAACGGCGATATAGATGAACAACAAGTAAAAAGCTTTTTATCGGGTTTGCACGAGAAAGGTGAAACAGCAGACGAGCTAGTCGGATTGGTCAAAGCGATGCGTGAAAAAGCTGTAACTCTTCCGAAAGTGGAAGGAGAACTTGTAGATGTTTGTGGAACGGGTGGCGATCGTTCGAATAGCTTTAACATCAGTACATTGACGGCTTTTGTTTTAGCAGGATGTGGCTTAACGGTCGCGAAGCACGGCAACCGTAGCGTCTCAAGCAAAACAGGCAGTTCGGACGTGTTAGAAGCACTTGGGATTTCCACTGAAACGGATATTGCATCAATTCCGACGATGCTTGATCAAACCGGCATCGCGCTCCTTTTTGCACCAGCGATTCACCCGGCGCTCGGAGGGTTGCGCCAAATTCGCAAAGAGATTGGAACACCAACGATTTTTAACTTAGTGGGACCATTAGCTAACCCGTTACCAATTACAGTTCAAATGACCGGTGTTTACCGCCGCGATATGTTAGAACCAATGGCAGATGCTTTAATTCGATTGGGTCGAAAAAAAGGCGCTTTGGTTCACGGGGCAGGCGGACTAGATGAACTGTCGCTTGCAGGTACGAATGAGTTGATCATCTTTGATGAACACGGCAAGCGAGAGATGACGATTCATCCGCACGAAGTGGGATTAGAAGTTGCGCCAGTAGAAGCGATTCGCGGGGGTGACCCAAAACGCAACGCAGAAATTTTTATGGATGTATTGTCAGGTGCTAATAGTCCATATTTAGATACGGTAGCATTAAATGCAGGTGTTGTATTATACGTGAGTGGTAAAGCCGGAACAGTGGCTGAAGGTGTGAAACAAGCGAGAACTTCAATTCAATCAGGCGAAACTGCGCGTGTCTTTGACTTGCATCGGTTAGCGGCGGAGGTATTGGTATGACGATATTAGATAAAATCATTGCGACAAAGTATGAAGAAATTAAAAACTATGAACCACTTACATTTGAAGATCATGATTTTCCAAAAAAATCAAAGTTACTACAACGTCTATTAGATGGAAATGGTGTCATCTCAGAAATTAAACGCGCATCTCCTTCTAAAGGAGATATCCAAACAGAAGTAGATATTGTAGCGCAAGCGAAAAAGTACGAAGAAGCAGGGGCTGCAGCAATTTCAGTGCTAACCGATGAAACGTATTTTAAAGGATCGATTCAAGACTTGCATGAAGTTGCGCAAGTTGTCTCGATTCCTGTGCTTTGCAAAGATTTTATGGTTAGTGAAATTCAAATTGATCGTGCTAAGCAAGCGGGAGCAACGATTATTTTATTGATTGTGGCGGCATTAAAACAGCAACAACTAAAAAGCCTAAATGATTATGCTCTCTCTAAAGGACTTGAAGTTTTGGTAGAAGTTCACGATGAAGAAGAGTTACATAGAGCATTAGAGCTTGATGCCAAATTAATCGGTGTTAATAATCGTAATTTAAAGACCTTTGAAGTATCGATTGAACGTACTGCGCGATTAGCTGAACAATTTCCGTTTGACGAAGATCGGGTATTAATCAGTGAAAGTGGTATGCATACAAAAGAGGATGCGCAATTTGCTTACGCTAAAGGAGCTTCTGGTATTTTGGTTGGTGAAGCCTTAATGCGATCTGAAAATCCGGGCGATTGGATTCGTGAAGCGACGAGTGAGGAGGCATTGAAATGACTAAAGTAAAAATTTGTGGTTTAAAAGAAAAACAGCACGTCCAAGCGGCAAGTCGTGCAGATGCGGTTGGGTTTGTATTTGCTCCGAGCAAGCGCCAAGTAACAATTGAACAAGCAGCTGAGCTAGCAAAGCATGTTCCGGTAGATGCCGATAAAATCGGGGTATTTGTTAATGCCTCTTTAAAAGAAATTGAAGACACAGTAGCTGGTGTTCCACTGACGATGGTTCAGCTTCACGGAGACGAACCTGATGAGTTAGTAAAGGCAATTCAAGTTCCAGTTATTCAAGCTTTCTCGATTCGGACAAAAGAAGATGTCGCGAAGTTAAAACGATCATTAGCTGATTATGTTTTAGTAGATGCACCAGGTACCGATTACCGCGGAGGTAGTGGCAATGTCTTCGATTGGTCATTGCTTGACGGGGCAGATATTGATCCTGATCGACTTATTGTAGCGGGTGGCTTGAATCCAGGGAATGTTCATGCTGCGATTGAACAGACAACTCCTTATATGGTAGACGTTTCAAGTGGTGTCGAAACCGATAACCGTAAAGATACAGTGAAAATACAAGAGTTTATTAAACAAGTAAAGGGTGATTCGGTGGAACAGACATTGGAGAAGGTGGGCTTTTTCGGCAAGTATGGCGGTCAATTTGTACCTGAAACTTTGATGAAAGCAGTTAAAGAATTAGAAGATGCTTATAATGAGGCGAAAGAAGATCCGGAATTTCATAAAGAATATCATCATTATTTATCAGAGTATGTTGGACGTGAACAACCTCTTACTTTTGCGAAGCGAATGACAGAGGCATATGGTGGTCCGAAAATTTATTTGAAACGAGAAGATTTAAATCATACAGGCGCTCATAAAGTAAACAATGCCATTGGGCAAGCGCTACTTGCTATGCGTATGGGCAAACGCAAAATTGTAGCAGAAACGGGAGCTGGACAACACGGCGTTGCAACAGCAACAATCTGTGCACTTTTCGATTTAGATTGCGTTATTTTTATGGGTGAAGAAGACATTAAGCGCCAACAACTAAACGTCTTCCGTATGAAATTATTAGGAGCACGCGTTGAAAGTGTCACAAAAGGCAGTGCCACGTTAAAAGATGCGGTCAATGAAGCTTTGCGTTACTGGGTAGCGAATGTAGAAGATACGCATTATTTAATTGGTTCGGCTCTTGGACCTCATCCGTTCCCAACAATGGTTCGTGATTTCCAAAGTGTCATTGGTGAAGAAACGAAGCGTCAAATTTTGGAGAAAGAAGGACGTTTACCTGATACGATTTTAGCTTGTGTTGGCGGCGGTAGTAATGCGATTGGTATGTTTTATCCGTTTATCCAAGATAAAGAAGTCGAGTTGATTGGTGTTGAAGCAGCTGGTCAAGGTGTTGATACAGATAAACACGCTGCAACCTTAACAAAAGGGACAGATGGAGTTCTTCATGGTGCACTTATGAAATTATTGCAAGATGACGCAGGTCAAGTGCAAGAAGCACATTCAATTTCAGCAGGTCTTGATTATCCAGGAATTGGTCCGGAGCATGCTCATTTAGCAGATACGGGTCGTGTGGAATACCGTTCGATTACAGATGATGAAGCATTAGCTGCAGTTATTAGCATGTCACGTCTCGAAGGAATTATTCCAGCGCTTGAATCGGCTCATGCCATTGCAGAAGCCCAAAAACAAGCGAAGCAAATGACGGCTGATCAGATTTTGGTTATTTGTGTATCCGGACGTGGTGATAAAGATATGGCGACATATGCGGAAAAACTGGAGGGTCTGTCATGAATCGATTAGAACAACTAAAAAGTTCAGGAAATAAAGCATTTGTCGCTTATGTTATGGCAGGAGATGGAGGTCTTGAACGCTTGAGAGAGCAAGTTCAATACTTGCAAGGAGCAGGTGTGACGGCTATTGAAATTGGTATTCCTTTTTCGGATCCAGTAGCAGATGGTCCTACCATTGAAGCAGCAGGAAATCGTGCTTTAAAACAAGGTGTTACTCTGCAAAAAGTTCTAGAAGAACTGAAAAGCTGGACATTTGATATTAAAATTCCTTTGCTAGTGATGACCTACTTGAATCCTGTGCTGAAGTTTGGTGTAGAACGTTTTGCGACAGAGTGCGGAAAAGCCGGAATCTCTGGTGTGATTATTCCAGACCTTCCATATGAACATAAACAATTGGTTCAGCCACAACTGGATAAAGAAAACATCAAATTGATTCAATTAGTGACTTTAACGACAACGGATATACGTTTAGATGCTATTTTGCGCGAAGCAGAAGGTTTTGTTTATGCAGTAACCATTAAAGGGATTACAGGATCACGTGATGAATTATCGCAAGATGTTAAAATGTTCATGCAAAAAATTCGTAAGAAAAGTCCGGTACCAGTTTATGCAGGATTTGGGATTTCAAAGAGTAGTCACGTTGATATGCTACGTGATGATGTCGATGGATTTATCGTAGGTAGTGCGATTGTTGAAGCTTTTAACGCTGGTAAAATCGAAGAAATTGAGCCTCTCATCCGTGCAGTAACAACCGCTTAATCGGTATAATACCGATAGGAGGGGATTTGATGTTTACACCAGTAACCGAGGAATTCTTTGATGCTTCAACTTTGGAGTTGTCTCGTAGTTTGCTTGGCCAAATTCTTGTTCATGAATTACCAGAAGGAATTGTTGCGGGGCGCATTGTGGAAACCGAAGCTTATATGGGCGCAGAAGATCGAGCCGCTCACAGTTTCGGTAACCGTCGTACAAAGCGCACAGAGATTATGTTCGGAAAACCAGGACTTGTCTATACGTATCAAATGCATACTCATACATTAATCAATGTCGTTGCTGAAGCTGAAGATACTCCGCGAGCGATTTTGATTCGCGCAGTTGAGCCAGTAGAAGGTATTGACCTGATGGGGGAACTGCGAGGCAAACATATGCCGATGAAGCAATGGACGAGTGGGCCGGGTAAACTGACCAAGGCAATGGCCATTACAATGGATTATTACGGTCATCATTTTACGGAAAAACCCTTGTATATTGCGCGAGGAAATCCGGTTCAAGATGTATCAGTTGGTCCGCGTGTGGGCATTGGGGATTCCTTAGAAGCAGTACATTATCCTTATCGTTTTTGGGAAACAGAAAATCCATTTGTCTCGAAATTCCGCTAAATTTTGTTTAAGTTCACTGTTTCGTGGAATACTGTAAAAGAGTGAACAAAACAGAAGGAGTGGAAGATAGTGGCAAAAATCGCAACATTAATTACAGATATGTTTGAAGATGTGGAATATATAGATCCCTCGAAAGCATTTAATGAGGCAGGTCACGAAGTTTTCACAATCGAAAAAGAAGCAGGTAAAGAAGTAACGGGCAAACAAGGTGAAGCTGTTGTTACAATCGATAAAAGCATTGACGATGTAAGCCCGGAAGATTTTGATGCATTGTTCTTACCAGGTGGCTTTTCACCAGATTTATTGCGTGAAGATGAACGATTTGTGAAATTCGCAAAAACATTCATGGATGCAAAAAAACCGGTGTTTGCCATTTGTCACGGACCTCAATTACTGATTACGGCAAAAGCGTTAGAAGGCCGTAAAGCCACAGGTTATAAATCGATTCAAGTTGATATGGAATATGCAGGTGCCACAGTACTCGATGAAGAAGTTGTGGTATGCCAAGATCAACTGGTGACGAGTCGTCAGCCGGATGATATTCCAGCGTTCAACAAAGAGTCACTGCGTATTCTTGAACAGTTAAACAAATAAACGTTTGAATTTAACCCCGAATCAGCCTTGCTGGTTCGGGGTTTTTGTGAGAGGTGAAAGTGAAAGGAATTCGATTTTCTCTTGAATACATAAGTGGCTGCTTATATAATGAGTAAGTGTTGCAGCAGAATACTGAATTTTGGTCTGCTATTTATTTTCAACAAAATCGTCAAAAGTATTTTCAATATCAGTGCAGACTCATATACTGAGTTGTTGATAAGAAGAGAGAATAGGGAGTTGTTTACAAGTGGATGTATGGTTAGCAAGTTTTATTTTTATTGTGACATTGATTTTTGTTATTTGGCAGCCGAAAGGTTTGTCGATCGGATGGTCTGCTATTGCAGGTGCCATCGTTGCACTTTTATTTGGAGTCGTTGATTTTGGTGACGTATGGGACGTAACTGGAATTGTTTGGAATGCAACATTGACGTTTGTTGCATTAATTATTATTTCGTTAATTCTTGATGAAATTGGCTTTTTCGAATGGGCAGCATTACATATGGCGCGCTTCGCGAAAGGAAGCGGCTTGCGAATGTTTTTCCTTGTAACGATGTTAGGGGCATTTGTGGCAGCGTTATTCGCCAATGACGGAGCGGCGCTAATTTTAACGCCCATTGTCTTGGCGATGGTTCGCGCATTGAAATTTAAAGATGCGATGATTTTGCCGTTTATTATGGCTAGTGGATTTATTGCGGATACGGCATCGCTTCCTTTTGTGGTAAGTAATTTGGTTAATATCGTATCAGCTGATTTTTTTGACATTGGCTTTACCGAATATGCCATTAAGATGGTTGTGCCAAACTTGTTTAGTATTGCTGCAAGTATGCTTGTACTGTATTTGTATTTCCGAAAAGACATTCCGAAACATTTTGATGACAGCATTTTAAAAACCCCTGCTTCTGCTATAAAAGATATCCGTATTTTCCGTATATCTTGGGTAGTGCTCGTTATCTTACTAATTGGTTACTTTAGCAGTGAAGCGTTAGGGATTCCGGTATCCTTTATCGCTGGAACAGTAGCGATTATTTTCTTAGCCATTGCTCGAAACAGTAAATCGGTAGAAACAATGACTGTTTTAAAAGGGGCGCCTTGGGCAGTTGTCTTTTTCTCTATCGGTATGTATGTAGTTGTGTATGGTTTGAGAAATGTGGGGCTTACGTCGGTGTTGGCCACAGCAATTGAGTGGACATCAAGTCATGGCTTGTATGCGGCGACTATCGGCATGGGCTTTATCGCGGCCATTCTTTCTTCTGTTATGAACAATATGCCGACGGTCATGATTGATGCGCTAGCAATTGCTGAAACCAATACGACAGGTGTGGTTAGAGAGGCATTAATCTATGCCAACGTAATTGGTTCAGATTTAGGGCCGAAAATTACGCCAATTGGTTCACTAGCGACATTATTGTGGTTGCATGTGTTAAAGACAAAAGGTGTAGAAATTTCGTGGGGGTATTACTTTAAGATTGGGATTATCTTAACCGTACCTACTTTGTTTATTACGCTAACAGGACTGTATTTATGGTTAACGATTTTAACGTAAACACATAAAAAAGGAGCTTGCCATTGGCATGCTCCTTTTAATTAGTCCAAAAATTTGGCTAAATATAATTCATTATGAGGTTTGTTGTCAATCATCATCGAATTTTCACGAATGCCTTCTGATTTGAAGCCAGCTTTTTCATATAAATTACGTGCGGCTTCGTTTTCTTCGACAATCGCTACTTCGAGTCGAGAAATGCCTTTTTCTTTAGACCATTCTTCAGCTTTTTTCAGAAGTGCTTTGGCAATCCCTTTGCCTTGAGCGTTTTTTTGTAGGCCAAGCTCAATAGTAGCTCGGTGCGCAGCGCGTTTTGCGTCATTGCCAATAATCATTAAAAAGCCTACATGCTGACCGTTAAGTATGGCAAGAATGATAGTGGAGTGACCACTTTGTTTCCATTCGATAATTTGTTTGCGAACTTTTTGTGTCGACTGTGTACGCTCGTCTTTAGCATAGAGCATATAATCCGATTCAGACTCTATTGCTTTTTGCAAAGCTGCTAGAGAGCGTGCATCTCCGTGCTCTGCTGTTCGAATCAATAAAATATCTTGATCTTCTTCATCTGTGCCTGTGCCTGTACCGTTAGTAGAATCAATTCTTTCGAATACAACAAATCGGTCAGGTTCTACATTCGTGACAAAATAGCCTGCATCTACCCAGGCGTGAAAATGTTTAGCAGGTGCTTTTACCTTTTTCCACCAGCTTTTGTTTAAGTAAGCGGCATTGGGCAAGTTCTGGCCCATAATTTGTTCGATTTCGGAAAATGTTAATTTTATTGAGGCATTAGTCGCTCCGGAAAAATAATTAGCTAGAGGAATGTATTTCTTTTCCAGTAAAATAGTCACAGACATCTCTTCCTTCCACATAACTTAGAATTAGTTAGTCATATTATACCATTGATATGTGCTAAAGTACACAATAAATTTTAAATATACAGATAATTCTATAAACTTAAGTCTATTTCATATTTGTTAACAATTTGGAGGGTCTAATTTTTTCAAATGCTCATATTATGATAGAATAAGCACAGAAACTAAGTTTTTCAGGAGGCTATTATTAATGTCAAAAGTTTTAGTATTAGGTCATAAAAATCCGGACACCGACTCTATTTGTTCGGCTATTTCGTACGCATATTTAAAAAATGAAATGGGAATGGTCGCTGAACCCATTCGTTTAGGTGAAGTTAACAATGAAACTTTGTTTGCTCTAGGGATTTTTAAATTCGACCAGCCCAGACTTGTGACACAAGTTGCTAAAGAAGCGGATCAAGTAATCTTAGTAGATCACAACGAACGCCAACAAAGTGCTGACGATATTGATGAAGTACAAGTGATTGAAGTTGTAGACCATCACCGCATCGCAAACTTTGAAACGACAGATCCGTTATATTTCCGCGCTGAGCCGGTGGGTTGCACCACAACAATTCTCCTTAAACTATTCAAAGAAAACGGGGTAGAAGTTCCTGTAAATATTGCGGGCTTAATGTTATCTGCTATTATTTCAGATTCACTTCTTTTCAAATCACCAACATGCACACAGCAAGATATTGATGCTGCAGCTGAACTAGCGAAAATTGCCAATGTTGATGCACAAAGCTATGGGTTGGACCTATTAAAAGCTGGAGCTGATTTAAGCAATAAAACATTAGAAGACTTAATTTCATTAGATGCAAAAGAATTCGAAGCAGGAGATCATCGATTCGAAGTAGCGCAAGTTAACGCTATTGACGTCGAAGAAGTTATGGTCCGCCAAAAAGAACTTGAAGTCTTAATGGCTAATGCTATTTCATCTAAAGGGTTAGGGTTGTTTATGTTTGTTGTGACAGACATTCTTAATAACAATTCAGTAGCCATCGTTCTTGGTGAAAAAGCCAACGTTGTGGAAGCTGCTTTTAAATCAAGCGTTATTGATAACCGCGTTCTATTGCCAGGTGTGGTGTCACGCAAAAAACAAATCGTTCCTGTTATTACAGAAGCATTAAACTGATTCCCAATTGGGAGTCAGTTTTTTTGTGGGTGTAATAGGAGCAGAGGTTATAATATTCCCTTGTTGATATTTTATAAACCCTGTGTACATAGGGAGATTACACCCGAGTTCCTTTTTATAGGCAAAAAAATTGAGAGCTGTTGTTTTCGTTGCTATAGTTAATGGCGAGGTGGATTATATGAAAATTGAAGTTTGGTCAGATTACGTGTGCCCATTCTGTTATATAGGCAAGCGAACATTAGAAAAAGCGTTAGTTCAAGCAGGTTTTGATAGCCAGGCAGAAGTGTCGTACAAGGCTTATCAGTTAAATCCAAATACTCCGGTAAATTCGGCTGTCCCAACGTATGAAAGTTTAGCGAAAAAATTTGGACAGACTGTTGAACAAGCAAAAGAAATGTCTAAAGGCGTGGCAGAGCACGCTCGTTCAGTTGGTTTGGAATATGATTTTGATAACATGGTAGAAGCGAATACGTTAGCAGCTCACCGACTAGTAAAATGGGCTGAAACGCATGGCAAAGACGGAGAACTTACTGAAATGTTAATGGATAAATATTTTATCCAAGCAGAAAACGTAGGCAATCATGAAGTATTAGTGTCGATTGCTGAATCGGTTGGTTTACCAAAAGATGAAGCGGTAAAAGTACTTGAATCTGATCAGTTTATGGGGCAAGTTCAGTTAGATATCGCTGAAGCGGGTCAAATTGGTGTCCAAGGTGTACCGTTCTTTGTGGTTAATCGCAAATACGCAATATCTGGTGCGCAACCGGTAGAAGCGTTTGTTGAAGCATTAGAACAAATCGCTGAAGAAGAAGGCATTCGTCCTAAGCTAAAACCGATGGGCAAGAAAACGAGTTTTTGCACAGGCGATTCATGTGATGGAAATTAGTGATTCAAAGCAGAGTAATTGACTTTTACTCTGCTTTTTCTTATGATAAGAAAGTGCTTTTAATTCGAGATAAATATTTTTAGTATAATTACGGAAGGAGTTTTAAAATAATGACCAATGTATTAGTAGTAAAAGCAAATAACCGCCCTGCAACTGAAGGGGTTTCAAGTAAAATGTATGAAGTGTTCATGGACACAATTGGTGTAGGCACAGAACTTAACATTAATACGTTTGATGTATTCAAAGAAGACATGCCGTATTTCGGTCAAGATTTTTTTGACGCTATGCAAAAATCAGCACAAGCTGAACCGTTAAATGAACTTGAACAGCGTATCTTGACTGCAGCAAACAAAGCAATGGATGCATTCATGGAAGCAGATGTCGTCGTTTTCGCATTCCCATTATGGAATAAAACCATTCCAGCACCATTGCAAACCTTTATTGATTACGTTTACCGTGCAGGTGTGACCTTCAAATACACAGCAGAAGGACCAGTTGGTCTTGTGTCAGAGAAAAAAGTCATTATTTTAAATGCACGTGGCGGAGTTTATTCAACCCCTGAAATGGCTCCGGCTGAAATGAGCGTTAACTATGTTCGTTTGATCATGGATTTCTTCGGAATTACAGATATTGAAGAAGTCATCATTGAAGGACATAATATGTACCCTGATCGCGCAGAAGAAATTAAAGCTGATGGCATGAAACGTGTAGAACAAGCAGCAAATTCGTTAGTTAAAGTGTACGCATAATTTTTGCGGGAAAGGACAACCTTAATCGGTTGTCCTTTTTTTCGTTTGGACAGTATTTAATGTGATTTGGACAGTAAACGAGCGGAATCGGACAGTATTTGAATAGAATCGGACAGTATTCAACTCAAACCGGACAGTATATCCAATTTTTCCCTCTCGAATCAACCACCCCTCAATGCCCAAGCCCAGGAAAGCGCGAAGTCGCGCTTTCCGCTGAAAACATCTAAATCTTGCGTTTGGACAGTATTTTGGTCGGTTTGGACAGTAAATCATCCGAATCGGACAGTATTTCAGAAATTTGGACAGTATTCACCGTCAACTCGACAGTATGTCCAAATAACTGGGAAAACCATCAGCTTTTGATTAGGAATTTCCAATCGGGGTAGATAGGAGATAAAAGCAGTCGAGGAGGAATGACAAGGTGCAAAACGAACATGAGAGCCAAATTCCACAGGAACAGAAATCGTATTGGAGAGAATATAAGGACATTCCAAGCTACCCTGCGTTACAGGCAAACGAGTCGACCGATATCGCCGTGGTTGGTGGAGGAATGGTTGGCGTCATTAGTGCTTATTTATTAGCGAAAGCTGGCAAAAAAGTAACGCTAATTGAAGCTGGAAAGTTAATCGACGGCGTAACGGGACGAACCACTGCAAAAATAACAGCGCAGCATGGCTTGTATTATGACTCCTTAATTCAAATAGCGGGAGAAGAACAAGCGAAACTTTACTACCAAGCAAATATGGATGGGTTAAAATTTATTGAGGAAACAGCTAAAGAACTTTCAATTGATTGTGATTTTTCTCATCACAATGCATTTGTCTATGCCAACACTGTCGCTGGAGCTAAGCAAATTGAAAAAGAAGCTGAAGCATATATGAGGTTAGGCATTGATGGTGAATTGGCAAAAGATGAAGTGGAATTGCCGTTTTCTGTGGAAGAAGCCATTGTCATGCGCAATCAAGCGCAGTTTCACCCTGTGAAATTTCTAGCAGGTTTGATAAAAGAAATTGAACGACTGGGTGGGAAAATATACGAACAAACGCGAGCTATGAAAATTTTAAGCAAAAACGATCCGGTCATCCAAACTGAAAACCTGTCGCATTTATCGTGCAATAAAGTCATTGTCGCTAGTCATTATCCTTTTAATGATTTTGATGGCATGTATTTTTCACGTTTAACGGTCAATCGTTCGTATGCCATCGCAGCTAAAGTGAAGGGCAATGTTCCGAACGATATGTACATTAGTGGAGATATGCCTTCTCGGTCTTTGCGTTACGCACCAGGCGAGAATGGCGAAAAATTATTGCTAATTGGTGGTGACGGCCACGCTACGGGTAAAAGTTCGAGCGAAACGATAGAGCATTATTACAACCTTGAAAAATTCGGTAACGAGCATTTTGGGATTGAGGAAATTCCGTATCGCTGGTCATCGCAAGACATGACAACGCTTGATACAATCCCTTATATCGGTACCATCACAGCAGGTTATGATAATATTTTAGTCGCTACTGGATTTCACAAGTGGGGAATGTCAAACGGCGCATTAGCTGGAATGCTGCTCAGCGATAGAGTGCTTGGTAACGAAAATCGGTATGCACCAGTGTTTAATCCAACACGCACGAAAGTGAAAACTAAAGATGCGGTGAGCTTTGCGAAAGACAATGCCTCAGTTGCAAAATCACTAGTTACAGGAAAACTAAAAAGAGCCTCCAAGACAGTTGATGATTTGGAGAAAGACGAAGGTTCGTTAGTCAAAGTCGGCAAGAAAAAAGCTGGAGGTTACCGTGATGAATACGGTCAAGTTCATCTAGTGGATACGGCGTGTACCCATATGGGGTGTGATGTTAAGTGGAATGATGCAGAACGTTCATGGGATTGTCCGTGCCACGGCTCCCGTTTTTCGTATACGGGAGATGTGCTAAATGGACCGGCTGTAAAACCCCTCAAAAAAATAGAAACGGAATAATAGAAAAAAGCAGTGAAGAAATTTTCCTCACTGCTTTATTAGAATTTATTCAGCTGGGTTTGCTTGAACTTCTAGATGAATTTTAATGTCTTCGCCAACCATTACGCCGCCTGTTTCGAGCGCTTGGTTCCATGTAAGGCCGAAATCTTTGCGGTTTACTTTACCATCGACATTGTAAGCTACGACTTCAACGCCCCATGGGTTTGTGCCTTTACCGTTATATTCTACATCGAAAGTTACTGGGCGAGTTACATCTTTCATCGTAAGGTCACCGGTCATTGTGTATTCGTCGCCTTTTTTAACGATTTCGTTTGCTTTGAATGTAATGTGCGGGAATTGCTCAGCATCAAAGAAATCTGCAGAGCGCAAGTGGGCGTCGCGGTCATTGTTTTTCGTGCTGATGCTTGCTACATCGATTTTAAAATCGATCAATGCGCCTTGTAAATCTTCTTCATTTGCTTCAATTGTTGCTTCGTAAGATGTGAAAGTACCTCTTACTTTTGAAATCATCATATGTTTTACTGAAAATCCGATTTCTGAGTGTGCTGTGTCTACTGTCCATTTTTTCATATTGAATTCCTCCTAAATGTATTTTCTAAAATAAATATAACAAGATTAAATCTTGAAGTCAATACTCTTTAATTAAAAACTCTTTAATTCGAGATTAAATTAACTAGTCTTTTGTACTGAACTTTACTTTATTGCTTGTCAAATCAAGATGAAAATTAGATACTAATAGAAGCAATAAGTTAAGAAGGGATTTGCATTAAATGATGAAACAACAATGGTTGACGGATTTACGCAGTTTTTTAACAGACGATCACGTCAAAGTGGATGAACCGCTATACCTTCATACACTAACTAAAATGGGTGGGCCAGCTGATATTTTTGTGGCACCAACAACTGAAGAAGAAACTGCTTTCACTGTAAAGTATGCATATAAAAATAATATACCTCTACTACTTCTTGGGAACGGCTCGAATATGGTCGTCCGAGATGGAGGATTTCGTGGAATTGTCTTGACCTTGAAAGGGTTACAGACAATCCGTATAGAAGGTACAAAAGTTTATGCTCAAGGCGGAGCGAACATTAAAAAAGTTTCTAAAGCCGCTGCAGCAAAACAATTAACTGGATTTGAGTTTGCTTGTGGCATTCCAGGCTCAATTGGTGGAGCGATGGCGATGAATGCCGGTGCTTACGGCGGAGAAATTAAAGACATCATTAAACAAGCAACGGTTCTTTCGAAAGAAGGAGATTTGCTCGTTTTATCTAAGGAAGATTTAGGTCTCGGTTACCGGAAAAGTGTTATTACGAAAAAAGGCTTTTATGTGTTATCAGCCGAATTCGACTTAGAAGTTGGCAATCAATTGGTCATTGATGCCAAAATGAGTGAATTGACGTATCAACGAGAATCAAAACAGCCACTAGAATTTCCTTCTGCCGGCAGTGTCTTTAAACGACCACCTGGCAATTTCGCAGGAAAGTTAATACAAGATAGTGGCTTGCAAGGAAAAGGATTTGGCGGTGCAGAAGTTTCTACAAAACATGCTGGATTTATCGTCAATAAAGACAATGCGACAGCTAACGATTACATTAAAACGATTGAAATGGTTAAAACGACAGTGTTTAACAATTTCGGTGTTGATTTAGAGCTTGAAGTGAAGATTGTCGGAGAAGACTGAATATGAGTAAAGTGGATGCCCTTTTATAGGGCATCTTTTTTGTATGGAAAAGGTATTTATCCTTCGGTAGTCGAATAAAACACTAAGGAAAAGGGGGAAGATTTATGAGGGGGAAAGTGAAAAACAAAAGATGGTTAAAATGGTTGCTCGGTACGATGGGTGTGCTTGTCATCATAGTAGTGGCATTTCTTATTTTTATTAATGTCTTTCTAAATAAGTCTAAACCGCTGATTGAAGGAGAGGTAGCAGTAGAAATATTAGACAATGATGCAACGGTTATCCGTGATGATATAGGAGTTCCGCATATAAAGGCGGATACTGATGCCGATTTATACCGAGCACAAGGATATGTCCAAGCACAAGATCGCATGTTCCAAATGGATCTGTCCCGGAGACAGGCAAGTGGTCAATTGGCAGAAGTCATTGGAGTTGATGCAGTCGATACAGATAAGTTTTTTAGAACGTTTAGTTTGCGTGACGCGGCTGAAAAATCTTGGGGTGGTTATGATGAGCAAGCTCAACAAGTATTAGAATGGTATGCAGAAGGTGTCAATGCCTATATGGAAGAAGCAAAAGCAAATAATAATTTGAGCTTTGAATTTTCTATTCTTGGATACGAACCGACTGAATGGACGCCCGTTGACTCGCTGACGATTGGCAAATTTATGGCCTATGACCTTGGTGGACATTGGAATACACTGGCCGTTCGTCATTGGGCATTAAACGAATTTCCAGAAGATAAAGCGCGTGAGTTATTTATTGAATACCCTGAAAACGCACCGGCAATTTTAGCGGCAAACAAACAGCAACAAGTTCAAGTCGCTGGTGAATTTGATGCATCAGTTATTCCGCCAGAATTTAACGGTAGCAATAACTGGGTAGTGTCGGGTGATAAAACGGCAAGTGGCAAGCCCTTACTTGCAGACGACCCGCATCTTGGTCTTAGCACTCCTTCTATTTGGTACCAAATGCACCTAGAATCTCCTGAACAAAATGTCAGTGGCGTTATTTTTGCTGGTGTTCCCGGGATTATTCTGGGACATAACGAAGAAATTGCTTGGGGTGTAACAAATGTTGGGCCCGATGTTCAAGATCTTTACATCGAAACACCAAATCCTGAAGACCCTACCCAATTTGAGTACGAGGGAGAGTGGGAGCAAGCAGAAGTAAGAAAAGAACCGATTAAAATAAAAGATGGTGAGACAGAAGATTTCGAGGTACTAGTAACAAGGCACGGCCCTGTTGTTTCGAATATTCTTTATGACAAAGAACAACCAAGCGCAGTATTTTCAATGCAATGGACAGCTCTAGAGCCCACACTCGAACTGCAGGCAGTCTTAAATTTCAATAAAGCATCTAATTGGGAAGAGTTTGAACTAGCACTCGAGGATTTCCAAGCACCTGCACAAAACTTTGTTTTTGCTTCTACGGATGGCACCATTGCTTATAAAGCGAATGGCCGCATTCCAATTCGGAAGTCTGGAGATGGGCAATTGCCGGTTCCTGGAAATTCGGCAGACTATGGATGGGAAGGTTATGTGCCTTTTGATGAATTGCCGCAATCAGTAAATCCAGAAAATGGATTTATTGCAACAGCGAACAATGAAGTTATTGATGATTCTTATCCTTACCATATTACGGATTTTTGGGCACAGCCGTATCGCTATGAACGAATTGCCGAAGTGTTAGAAGCATCAGATGATCTTACGGCAGAAGATATGATGAAATTACAAATGGATCAAAAGAATTTATATGCAGCAGAATTTTTAGAAGACATGATTGCTACGGTACGTGATAGTACAAAAGATTACGACGAAGTTCTTTCGATGCTAGAAAAATGGGACCAAGTGGATAGTAAAGACCAAGGTGCACCATTAGTCTTTCATAAATGGATAAAGCAATTACCGGAAACTTTACTAGCTGATGAATTTCCAAAAGACGTCTATAAAATGCTGGATGGGAAAAACCATATCACCGATGAAATGATGCGTGATGCTTTTGCTGGAAACGCAGGTGTTTGGGTAAATGAATACGGCGGAGCAGAAAAATGGCTTGTGGATTCATTAGAAACAGTTGTCGCTGAAATTGAAGAAGAACAAGGAAGTGACTTGTCTGACTGGAGTTGGGGAGATCATCACCAATTAACTTTCCCGCATCCATTAGCGGGGGCGTCTCCAATTTTTGCTGAGTTTCTAAATCCGGACCCTGTGCCAATCGGAGGTTCGAATATCACTGTTCAAGCAGCGGCATCAACACCAGATGGCGAAGTCGACCACGGTGCATCTTGGCGGTTTGTTGCAGACCTTGCTGATTTGTCGAGTGCTTACCATATCGTAGGACCGGGATTGAGCGGTCACATGAAATCGGATTACTTCCATAACCAAGTAGACGATTGGGCACAAGGGGATTTTCATGAAACAGAGATCGAAGAAGAAGTTAAAGGTTCGACATTAATATTAAATGCCGAATAAGTTATACTGGTGAAAAACGGATGTGAGGAATAATCAATGACAAGAATACTAGCTGTAGGACTTGGCGGCATGATCGGTGCACTTTTACGTTCTGGAATATACATGGTAGCTGCCGATGGTCTGGGGCTTTGGCTTGTTAATGTGATCGGCAGTTTTTTAATCGGCGTGGCAGCTATTCGATTGTCTCATAAGTCCGCAGAGCTGCGCTTGTTGATTTCGACGGGTCTGCTAGGCTCTTTTACAACATTTTCAGCATTCTCATCTGCATGGTTCTATTACCTTGAATCTTCTATTTGGCTAGGCATAGCATTTGCTATGAGCATGACGATTGCATGCGTTGTGGCAGCTGGAGCTGGATTATGGGTCGGCAGAAAAGAGGTGTCACCGTGATTAGTGTCGCAATCGGTGGATTTTTAGGAGCGATTACACGCTATTTATTTTATTTGTTAATTGAAAGCCGTGCGTGGCAACCAAAAGTTGCGACTTGGCTTGTTAACAGTCTGGGTTCATTTGTTTTAGGGTTCTTAATTGGTGAGGGAAGCTTGTCGATTTTCTGGATGACTGGATTTTTAGGAGCTTTTACAACATTTTCAACGATGGCTTTAGATGTTGTGAAAGATATTGAAGATGAAAAATGGCTGGCAGCTGGGTTCTATACTACGGTCACTTTAACTTCGGGAATTGCGTTATTCAGCTTAGGTTATATGTTAATACAGTAAAAATTTCATTGTAACTAATGAGGGGCTAGGCAGGTACTTCTCAATTTTCGATATTTTTAATGAAGCGGAAGCCGTGCCCATGGAACGCGTCCGCCTGAAGCGAAATGGAAATATGGATATTTCTTCAATAACTTAGAAAGAGCCCTTCGCGATTTCGCGAAGGGCTCTTTTATAGGTTATTTAACGATAATAACAGGCGATTGAACGCGTTTAGCTACTTTATGGCTAACGCTGCCAAGCACCATTTCTTGAAGTGAGTTTAATCCGCGGCTACCGATTAGCACAACGTCATAGCCAACTTCATTCGCATGCTTGACGATAGTGGGTCCTGGAATGCCGTGAAGCGTTTTAGTTTCAAAATTAATATCGGCAGAACGGAAAATTTCTTCGAGCGGCACTAAATGCTTGCGACGTTCCAAATGAACTTCGTCACTGCTTTGGCCATGAAGAATCTCAGTACGAGCTTTTTCATAATCAATCACATAAAGCAAAGTGATGAATGCTTGTGGATTGGCTTTAGCCATTCTTACTGCTTCGTGAGCAGCGCGTTTTGAATGGTCCGAGCCATCTGCTGCAACTAAAATTTTCTCATACATAGAGCATCCTCCTTATGATGTACCTTTACCAGCATTGCTATAGGTTGCTAACTTATCGACAAGTTTTTGGCTTGAAGAGTTCAACCCGACAATTGTGACGCTTTGTCCTTGCGCTTGTAGTTTGTTCATAACTCGGTCGATAGCACCGACACCTGAGTCGTCCCAAACGGTAGCATCTGTAAAGTCTAAAACAACTTCTTTCGAAACTTCTACGTTGTCGAATTCAGAGACAAAGTCTTGAGAAGAAGCGAAGAACAATTGTCCGTGTATCGTATATCTATTCGACACATTGCTTTCCAATCCTTCTTTGCGCACTTCCACTTTGGAAATTTTAGCAGCAAATAGCATTGCACTTAAAATAACACCGGCGAAAACGCCTTTAGATAAATCATGTGTATAAACAACAACAACAACCGTTAACAACATAACGATCGCATCAGCTTTTGGAGCCGTCGCTAAATACTTGAACGAACCCCAGTCAAAAGTACCGATACAAACCATTACCATGATACCGGCTAGAACTGGCATCGGAATTTGAATAACCCAGTTGCCCAAAACGATAATTAGGAACATCAGGAAAACACCTGCCACAAAACTCGATAATCGTCCACGACCGCCTGAACGAACGTTAATGCCTGATTGTCCAATCATCGCACAACCTGCCATTCCGCCGAAAAAGCCCGTGATGATGTTCGCGATACCTTGTCCGCGTGCTTCTTGGTTTTTATCCGATCCAGTTTCTGTTGCATCATCAATAATCGATGCTGTTAATAAAGACTCTAGTAAACCAATCACAGACAGCGCTAATGCAGTCGGGAAAATGATTTGCAAGGTTTCAAAGTTAAACGGTACGCTAGGAATGAAGAAGCTCGGCAAAGTTTGCGAAATCGTACCGAGGCTACCGACGTTTTGCATATCGATGCCCGTGTAGATGACAACACCTGTCAATACGAGGATAGCAATCAGTGGAGCCGGAATAGCTGTGAAGAAACGAGGCAAAATATAAACAATCGCCAACGTCACGCCGACAAAAACATAAGTAATCGTGTTGATACCGAAAATGAACGGCACTTGGGCCATAAAGATTAAAATGGCTAATGAGTTTACGAAACCAATCATAACCGCTCTAGGGATAAATTTCATAAAACGAGCAACCTTTAAAAGGCCGAAAATCAATTGCAGCACACCAGTCAATACAGTAGCTGCCAATAAATAATCCAGTCCATGATCGCGGACCAATAATACCATCGCAAGCGCCATAGCACCTGTGGCTGCAGAAATCATACCCGGTCGACCGCCGACAAAGGCGATAATAACGGAGATGGAAAACGATGCGTACAAGCCGACCATTGGGTCAACACCAGCAATGATGGAGAAAGCAATCGCTTCCGGTATAAGAGCAAGTGCGACAACAATTCCGGCTAAAATGTCTCCGCGAATGTTACCGAACCATTGCTCTTTGTAAGATAAAGTATTCAAAAATTCCCACTTCCTTCTATTGTAATTTGTATTGATACCATATCCCGTAAACTATTGTTCAACTAATCGAAAATATCTAGAAAGTATAATTCCTGGTTCTTTCAATTATAGGCTATAAAACTGTATCACCTTTTTTTTAAGATGTAAATACAATTCATTCAAACGCAGGTTTGACTGTAGAGGTTTGAGCGAATATACTGAAGGGAACAATCAAACTCTTATTTGAATGAAAGAGGTGCCATATGAAAGAGTTGTGTGAAGTAACAAAAGTCCATCCGGAAGTTGTCGAGCGTGTACAACAAAATATGACTGACCTAGGGGACGTAGCAAATCTATTTAAAGCATTGGCAGACGAAACAAGATTAAGCATTGCATATGCCTTAACAATAGAAGAAGAAATGTGTGTGTGTGACATTGCGGCGGTTATTGGCTCTTCAACAGCAACTGCATCTCATCATTTGCGATATTTGAGAGAGCGGGCATTGGCGAAGTCTGAACGAAAAGGAAAGCAAATCTATTATTCCTTATCAGACAATCATATACGTCAATTGGTGAAAATCGCTCACGAACATACGAAAGAAGGTGTAGAAATTGGTTAAAACATATCGCTTAGAAAATTTGTCTTGCACAAGTTGTGCAGCTAAATTCGAAAAAAATATTCGAGGATTACCGGATATCAAAAACGTGGATTTGAACTTTGGAGCTTCCAAACTAACAATTGACGGAGATGTACCAATTGAAGCGCTTGAAAAAGCAGGGGCATTCGATCATATCCGGATTTATCCAGAAAAAGAGAAAATAAAAGTCGTTCCGTTTTATCAGCGGAGACAAACAATGGAAACAGCTTTTTCACTATTATTACTAATAGCCGGAATCATTGTTTCGTTTCAAACGAGCGAAACAAATCCTTTTGCCATTGCGTTATTTGCGGGATCCATGGCAATCGGAGGTTATCATATGTTCTGGACAGGCTTAAGAAACTTAGGTGAGTTCCAGTTTGATATGAAAACATTAATGACCATCGCTATTATAGGTGCGGTCATTATTGGTGAATGGCGAGAAGGAGCAGTTGTTGTCTTCCTTTTTGCTGTCAGTGAAGCATTAGAATCATTTTCAATGAACAAAGCGCGTCAATCGATTCGCAGTTTGATGGACTTGGCTCCGGCACGAGCGTTAATTCAACGTGCTGGTGAATTGATCGAGTTGGATACAGAAGAAATTCGAATCGGTGACATTTTAATCGTCAAACCGGGACAGAAAATCGCGATGGACGGAACAGTTCTACGCGGAGAGTCAGCTGTTAACCAAGCGGCAATAACAGGAGAATCGATTCCTGCAGTTAAAACTGTAGGAGATGAAGTATTTGCCGGTACCATGAACGAAGAAGGCGCATTAGAAGTTACTGTCACAAAACGTGTGGAAGATACGACAATCGCCAAAATTATTCATTTGGTAGAAGAAGCACAAGCTGAAAAAGCGCCAACTCAGAAGTTTATTGACCAATTTGCGAAATACTATACACCGGCCATTATCGTTATTGCCTTTTTAGTAGCCATCGTACCCGGCTTTGTAACGGGCAACTGGGAACTGTGGGTTTATCAAGGTTTGGCAGTGCTCGTTGTAGGTTGTCCATGTGCTTTAGTTGTATCAACACCAGTAGCGATTGTGACAGCAATTGGTAACGCTGCACGACAAGGCGTACTGATTAAAGGTGGTATTCACTTAGAAGAAACAGGACAGATTAAAGCTGTCGCTTTTGATAAAACCGGAACTTTAACAAAAGGTTATCCAGAAGTGACAGACGTAATTGCACAAGACGCTATTACAGAAGAAGAGTTATTAAAACTAGCGGCATCGGTAGAAACCATGTCTCAGCATCCTTTAGCAAAAGCTATTTCTAAAACAGCAGCAAGCACCTATCCTTCTGAAAACTTTAATTCGGTTACAGGAAAAGGCGCATATGCCACAGTTAACGAAGAAAGCATTTACGTCGGCAGTTTAATTTGGGCAGAAGAAAAGGGCTTACGCATTCCTGAAAAAGCGCGTAAACTTCAAGAGAGTGGAAAATCTGTCACTGCTGTCTTTTCAGAAACAGTACTGCTAGGCATTATCGCAATAGCCGATGCTATTCGCGTAGAAAGTCCATCCATTATTAAGCAGTTAAAAGCGATGGGCATCGAGCAAACCATCATGCTTACAGGAGATCATCCGGCAACGGCAACTGCCATTGCTTCGGAAATCGGTATGACAGATGTTCGAGCAGGTCTCATGCCAGAAGATAAATTAGCTGCGATTAAAGATCTTCAAAAACAATATGGCCGAGTCGCTATGGTTGGAGATGGCATAAATGACGCACCCGCGTTAGCTGCTTCAAGTATTGGTATTGCAATGGGCGGAGCAGGAACAGATGCGGCGCTCGAAACAGCAGATATTGCACTAATGGCTGATGATTTGGAAAAACTTCCTTATACGATTCGACTCAGCCGAAAGACATTGCGTATAATAAAAGAAAACATCGTCTTTGCATTAGGGCTCAAGATATTGGCATTGCTATTAATTATTCCTGGTTGGTTAACTTTATGGATCGCAATTTTTGCGGATATGGGTGCCACGCTATTGGTAATTTTAAATGCATTGCGTCTTGTGAAAGTTCAGAAGTGAGGTACGTTTGGAGGTTTTGTATTGAGATTAACAGAGTGGACAATGGAAGAGCAGGAACAGCTAATTCATTTTATGACAACAAATTCTTGGCCTTTTCATGGTCATGAACATCCAGTCCGGGCTTTAATTGAGAAAACAATTGAAGAAGGCGGTTATAAATCGGACCAAGTTACGACATTTTGGATTGAAAACGAAGACAAAAAACAAGTAGGTTTAGTACAAATATTTGATCTGCAAGATGACATTCCATTGTTTGATCTGAGAATTGCTGATCCTTACCGAAACAAAGGTTATGGTCCTAAAGCTTTGAAAATGGTAGCGGATTATGTTTTTTCGCTACCAGAAAAGAAAATTAGGCTAGAAGGTAATACGCGCCACGATAATTTTGCGATGCGTAAAGCGTTTGAACGAACTGGCTTTGTTAAAGAAGCTCATCTACGGCAAGCTTGGTTTTCGCCGCGAGAAAATCGGTATTATGATGCGGTAATTTATGGCATGACACGTGAAGACTGGCAGGCAGGAATTACAACGCCCGTTCTTTGGGATGACGCTGTAATTGAAACGAAAGCACCACCATTCAATCCGATCTTACTCGATTTTCCTGAAGAATTTGAATCAGAGCGATTGCTTATTCGTGCACCTAGAAAAGAGGATGCAAAGGCTAATTATGAGGCAGTCATGCATTCGCTAGAGTCATTTCGACCGTGGTTACAATTTGCGCAGCAAAAGCCGGAGCTTGAAAAAATAGAGGCAACATTAATTGAAGCGGAAGCAAACTTTAAATTGCGTAAAGATTTACGCCTACATTTTTTCTTGAAAGAAACCGGACAGTTTATTGGCTCTACAGGACTTCATCGCATTGATTGGGAAGTGCGCAAGTTTGAAATTGGCTATTGGGTAGACAGCCGTTATGAAGGCAAAGGGTTTGTCTCGGAAGCAGTGGACCGGATTACTCGTTTTGCTTTTGAGGAGCTAGGTGCAAACCGTGTCGAAATTCGTTGTGACCCGGACAATGTTCGGAGCCGTGCAGTAGCGAACCGACTGAATTTTGAATTGGAAGGTATTTTACGCAACGATACCGTTTCTCGTGTTGGAAACAAACTACGGGATACATGTGTGTATGCTAAAATTCGAGAAGAATAGCCAATTAAACAAAAAAGGGTTGTCCCGAAAGTCATTTATCACGACTTTTGAGACAACCCTTTATGTGTCCATCATGCTATGGTTATAAACCTTTACGACCGGTAACCAAATTGATAACTAAAATGATTGCAGCAATAATTAATAGAATGTGTATAAGACCGCCTGCAACGTCCATTAAAAATCCGATAAGCCATACTACAATAACAACTGCAAGAATAATCCAAAGAATACGTGCCATGTTTTTTCACCTAACCTTTCTGTAATCGTTATTTTGATTATAGTAATAGGTACCCCGGAGATAATTAACTTAAACCTTTCTGAAAAAATGAATTGTTTGAAGCTAGACTCAGTCGAGTTGTTTCAATGATGGCGGTATAGTAAACTAAACATAGCTAAGTGAGGGAGGAAAGAATTTTGCCTACTCCAAGTATGGAAGACCATATTGAAATCATATATTCTTTAATTGAGCAAAAAGGCTATGCGCGAGTATCGGATATCGCGGAGGCCTTATCCGTGCTACCTTCTTCTGTGACTAAGATGGTACAGAAGTTAGATAAAGACGGCTACTTAATATACGAACGCTACAGAGGGCTTGTGCTAACGCCAAAAGGTCAAAAGCTAGGTAAACGACTTTTAGAGCGGCATGGCTTACTTGAGCAGTTTCTACAGTTAATCGGCGTAGATGAAGAACGGATTTATGGAGATGTCGAAGGTATCGAACATCATTTGAGCTGGAATTCAATCGACCGAATTGCTGATTTGGTCCAACTACTGGAAGAAAGCCCGGATTTTACGGAAAAACTTAAACAAATGAAAGCAGCAGGAAAAGACAGTTAAAGAAAATAGGAGGAACTAATTATGGCTTTACACCCAGGGTTAAAAGCAGTACTGCAAGTAAAAGATCGTTCGACGTCGCAATGGATTTTGTCAGATGGTTCAGGCGATGAAGTAATGATGAATGCATCAGAAATCGAAGAAGGGCAGGAAATCGGAGAAGAAATTGAAGTATTCCTTTACCGCAATCGCCAAGGAGGCGTTTCGGCAACACCGATGATTCCGCATATTTTGCCAAGTGAATATGGCTGGGCGAAAGTCTTGAAAGTATCACAGCGTGAAGGGGCAGTAGTCGATATCGGCACAACACGCGAAGTTTATTTGTTACCAGCGGATCTTCCGCAAATTTTAGAATTATGGCCAAAACAAGGCGATCACATCTTTATGACGCTTCGTACAGATCGCCACGGCGATTTATATGGACGTTTAGCTACAGAAGAAAAAGTATTGGAATTGATGGAACCAGCACCAGAAACTCTCTTCAATCAAAACCTACAAGCGCGCGCTTATCGTTTATTGCCGGTTGGGACGTTTATGCTCTCAGTGCCAGAAATGCACCGAATCTTTGTTCACGAAACAGAGCGTAAAGAAGAGCCGCGTTTAGGTGAAGAAAAAACAGTGCGTATTATCGGGGTAAAAGATGATGGTACATTGAATGGTTCTTTACTTCCTAGAAAGCAAGAACGCTTATTAGATGATGCCGAAGAAATTATGCGTTATTTAGAACAGTCAGGCGGAAAAATGCCGTTTACGGATAAATCTTCACCAGACGAAATCCAAGAAATTTTCGGTATGAGTAAAGCTGCTTTTAAACGAGCACTCGGTAAATTGTACAAAAACCGTCAAATCATTCAAGAAGAAGGATGGACAATGTCGACAAAGTAAAGGAACCTTTTCAAGTTAATTTCGTATTAATTTGAAGAAAGGGGCAAGTTAAAATGAGAAAAATAATTACTGTAATAGCATTACTGTTTGCATTGTCTGTTGTGCTACCGTCATATAGTTCGGCAAATGTCGGCATTAATGAAAAGTTCGGTTTGCCAATTGTAGTTTACGGAGGTAATTTATCAGCAGATGAAAAAGCATCCGTAGCTGAAAGTTTAGACGTAGCAGGAGAAATAGATGTAGAAGAAATTGAAGTAACGGGTCAAGATTTGATCAAGTACATTAAAGACGGCGATTCTCGCGCCAATATGTATTCATCGGCCAAAATCACACGTAAAGATGAAGGTGCTGGTTTGGTCATTGAAATCGTGACGCCTGAAAACATTACGCAAGTGACAACGGAAATGTATGCTAATGCGATGTTGACTGCCGGTATTGAAAACGCAACAGTAGAAGTAGCGGCACCAAAAGCCGTTACGGGGCATTCAGCACTTGTTGGAATTTACAAAGCTTACGAAGTGAACGGAGAAGCACTAGATCCAGAGCGCACTGACGTGGCTAATGATGAATTGACAGTTGCGACGGAGCTTGTAGACGGTGGCGTTGGGGACGACGAAGTTAGTGAGTTGTTAACAGAGATTAAAAAACAAATTGCTGAAAAAAACCCCGCTTCGCGTGAAGAGGTAGAACAAATAGTTGAAGAGCAATTAGACAAGCTTCAAATCGAGTTGAGCCCAGAAGATCGTCAGTTATTAGTGGATTTGATGGACCGCATTCGCCAACTGGATATCGATTTTTCAAAATGGTCAACGCAACTAGAAGATTTGAGTAAAACAATTGAAGATAAAATCACCACGATCGTTAATGATGAAGGATTTTGGGCAAGTGTAAAAAAATTCTTTAAAAATATAGCGGACACTGTAAGTGGTTGGTTCAATTAAATGAAAACAGGCAAACCTTGGAATAGGGTTGCCTGTTTTTTGTTAAAGCTTAATATCTTGAGGAGAACAAAAGTCAGTGATAGTATAAAGTTAATATCTTGAATTGGAGATAAACGGGGAGGGCTAATGATGAAGTTGGAAGGTATTCACCATGTTTCGGCGATAACAGCAAATGCTGTTGCCAATCATGACTTTTTTACTCGGATTCTTGGATTACGTTTAGTTAAAAAAACGGTCAATCAAGACAATCCTTCTTCTTATCATTTATTTTACGCCGATGCTGTTGGAACTCCGGGTACTGATATGACATATTTTGATATCCCTATGGCAGGACGTACTTATCCCGGTGTATCAAGTATTAGTAATACAGCATTTCGTGTGAAAAGTAGCGAGGCATTGGAATATTGGGTCGATCGTTTTAATAAATTTAAAGTGCCTCATGGGAAAATTGAGCAAGGTTTCAACCGCTCAACACTGACATTTCAAGATTTCGAAGGCTCCAGGTTAATGTTGGTAGTTGATGATGGCAGTGGAATTGAGTACGGCATCCCGTGGACAAAAGGTGGGGTTCCTGAAGATTTTGCGATTGTTGGATTAGGTCCCGTACGATTAACGGTCCGAAAAAGTAATAAAACGGCAGCTATTTTGACTACTGTTATGGGATTTGAACAGATTGGGGAATATCCATCAACTGTAGAGGGACAAAAAGATATTTTAGTCTTTTCAACAGGAGATGGCGGTCCTGCTGGCGAAATACATTTAGAAGAGCGGTCGGATCTTCCGCCGGAACGCCCTGGTAGAGGAAGTGTCCATCACGTTGCGTTCCGTATCAAAACGGATGAAGAATATAACAAATGGAATGAACATTTGCGTTCAAATGGTTTGATGACTTCCGGAGAAATCGACCGTTATTATTTTAAGGCCATTTATTTCAGAGAGCCTAATGGGATTCTCTTTGAATTGTCAACAGATGGGCCAGGGTTTGCAACAGATGAACCGATTGACCGTTTAGGAAATGGACTTGCGTTACCGCCATTTTTAGAAACAAAACGCAGTCAAATCGAAGCATCTTTACAACCATTGGACACCGAGTAGAATAGGGGGAAATAGAAAATGGATTTTAAATTAGTTGAATTAGGCAGTGATGAATTTGCTTACCGCTTTGAAGACGAAGGTGTAACGAAAGGTGAACTTGCTTGGACACAATTGGCTGATGTGATGGTCATTGAACATACGTTTGTTGAAGAATCACTACGCCATCAAGGGGTAGCTAAAAAGCTTTTAGACCAAACGGCAAACTTTGCTCGTGAACATGGTTATAAGGTAGAACCTGTTTGTTCTTACGCAGTATCTGCTTTTGATCGTTACAACGACTATGATGATATTAAAATATAAATAATAGACACACAAAAAGCAATCCGCTGCTACTCGAGTGGATTGCTTTTGTTAATGTTCTACTATGTAGTTTTTCATTGGATACCTCCGTTTTAAATGCTTGTCATTAAGAAAACGATAGCTGTTAAAATTGAAGCTCCACCAACACCGTACATAAAATCTGTTTGACTAAAAATTAGGTTTTTTTCCATTTTTTAGAACTCCTTTCAAATCTTTGTTATTAATAAACTACCCGCTTATGAGCTTTCTAAACAGGTTTTATTAATTTAATTAGGGGAAAAGAATAAGAAAGGAGTATTTCCTTATATGTGAGTATAAAAAACTAAATAGAAGGGGTGAGGAGAATGAATCAAGAAACCGTAAATAGAGCAGGAGAAAAAGTTCTTGGTATTATCGGAATCGTCTTTAATATTTTAGCGATGGCATTAATTGGTTTTGCGATGGCAAGTTACTCAAGGACACCAGAATTCCGACAGTCTATCGAAGATGCAATTAGAGCAGATCCAACTATGGCAAATCCTGAAGATGTGGAAATGATTATGAATATGATGTCTTCAGGTTTTGGTGTGATGGGGTGGGTTATGATTGCAGTGTTGGCACTCAGCACGTTATTAGCAATTATTGCTATTGTAAACCTTCGTAAAAAAGGAAATGCATCTACAGCTGGTGTATTATTCATCTTGGCAGGTTTGTTTGCAGGCTTATTATCATTAACTTCTATTTTGTTCTACATTGCCGCCATTATGTGCTTTGTTCGTAAACCGCGAGTACAGCACACGCAAAGTTTACGTGATGACGATTTCAAGTACCAAGAAGATGAATTCCACCGTAAAGAAGATTCGTTTAATAACGATTCTACAACGCATAAAGACGATGACACGCCTTATCGTCCGCTATAAAAAGTCATGAGTTTACAAAAACCGCTACCTATAAGGTGGCGGTTTTTTAGAGTTTGGAACAAGTTAATAACCTATTATATTTCTTGGAAAGTCCATACTTTCACTTTCTAAAACATAAAAACACTGTCTAAGTATTTGGAGAAGCGGTTGCTCGACTCCTGTGGGAATGGCGGGCTTGAGAGACCCCGCAGAGAGCGTCAGCGAACGAGGAGGCTCGATGTCCGCCCCACGGAAAGCGAGCGATAAGCTTCGGGAAATACGGTTATTCGGGTCTTTCTCGACAGTTTACAAAAACCGCTACCTATAAGGTAGCGGTTTTTAAATCGTAAACATATTTGGCTGTTTGCAAAGGATGTCCTTCGAATAATTCTTCGAATTCTTCTAGAAATTTAAAGCCATTTGATTCATAGAAGTTACGGCCTTTTCTATTTTCACATTCAACATAAACAAATAGTTGATTGCCGTTAAGTAAATGGCTTAAGCCAGTCGTGAACAATTGCTTGCCGTAACCTGAACGCTGAAATTCTGGCTTCATATAAATGGCAATTAGTTCAGCATCACCGTCTTCGTCAACTTTCGTGAAATTGGCGAAACCAACAGGCTCTCCTTCGTGTTCTGCGAGCAATATAATCGTTCTCTTTAAACGCATCTCCATCATTGGAGTAGAATATGATTTATCTAGAAAACTTTCTTGGACAGTTGAGGGAATGATTCCAGCGTAGGTGTCATTCCAACTAATTTTGGCAATTTCCTGAACAGATGCGATATCTGCGGATGTACCGTTGCGAATCATGCAATCACCTCTAGAATTCTTTATGCAATCATACCAAAAAAAGAGGTGAATAGCCACTAATGTAGAATAAGTAACAACAAAAGGGGGCTGTAAGATGGAATGGAAGATGTATCAGTTTGACGATTTAAGCGCAAGAAAACTATATGAGGTGCTTAAGTTGCGTGTTGATGTGTTTGTAGTTGAACAAAACTGCCCTTATCCGGAACTAGACGGTTTAGATCAACAGTCGGTTCACCTTTTGTGTAGCGAAAAGGGGGATTTGTTAGCCTATGCCCGTTTGGTGCCGGCGGGTGTTAAATATGAAGTACCTTCTATAGGCCGTGTAATTGTACATGAAGACGCCCGAGGGCGTGGTTTAGCAAAAGAGTTATTAGAGCGTAGCATTGATTATATTTCAAATGAATGGCATGCCGAAGCGATTAAACTACAAGGACAAGTTTACTTGAAGGAATTCTATCAATCTTTTGGTTTCCAGCCGATTTCAGAAAGCTATGATGAAGACGGAATTCCGCATGTAGATATGAAGTGGACTCGTGTTTAAATGTAATGGTTTTGACATATAAAAAAGGATTAACAGAATAAGTATTAGGGTAAACATTGAGTATTAAACAAATATGAAAAACAGAAAAAGGAGTGCTGCAAAATGGCAAGAGGAAGAGGTCTCCTAATGGCAGGTTTAGCTGCAGGAGCATATGCATATTTCAAAAACCCTGAAAACCGTGAAAAAGCCACAAAGGCTTTTAATGATGCGAAAGTGAAGGTGAATTCTTATATGGAATCACAAAATCTAGATAAGACAGGAAATACAAATTCAAATGCCGATGAAGCATCAGACAGTTTACAAGATCCTCAAGAGGACATGGTTGCAGAAGGTGGAGCAACAACAACTATTCAGTATTACAACGAGCAACAACAAAAAAGTAAAGACACAGAATCAGAAGATGTAAAACTATCATCAAATGATGTCAGCGAAGAAAAGGCTGAAAATACCGATTCAGCAACTCCTGAAAACAAAATAAATACAGATAATTTATAAGGAAAAGGATGGTCCCTGACCATCCTTTTTTGCTACTAATTTTTTTTAGAAGTTAGCCCATTTGTTAAGGCTGCCATAAGCAATAGGGAGCCACTAACGATAAATCCTTGATTGGAATTTAATGCTAAAGCGCCGGTGATACCCGAACCGACAACTACACCAGCGGAGAAAAATGCGTAAAAATAACCGTAAGAACGTCCGCGAGAAGTGGTACTAGTTGAATCAATCAAAATAGAATTGATTGAAGGAAACAATAAGGCAAAGCCTATTCCATAGGTGGACATGCCGATATACAGTAAAATTTCAGTTGATACAACGCTTAAGTAAAACAAAGAAGTACCCATGACAGTAAATCCTGCGATTAACGTGTATATCGGTTTAACAAGGTCAAAAATTCGATTAATGGGAAGCAAGAATACCAATATAGCAGAAATTCCGAATGCACTTAACAATAAACCGCTGAGTTGAGAGTCTAAACCGAGCGCTTCAACTTTAAGAGGAAGCATATAAGCTAAAACCCCTTGTGAGAACATCAAGAAAAAGGCCCCTGAAAATGAACGAAGTAAGCCGGTGTTTTTCAAGACATCCGTTAAAGAAACGGAGTTTTTAGTAGTGCTTTGTTTTTTTATAAGTGTTCGGCGCAATAGTAAAAACGCGGCGATGCCAATAGAAAAAATCAAGACTCCAGTTATGAGCATCGTTTCTGGAACGCTATTCCGACTTGTATAAATGGCTCCGTAAGCAGGTCCAAGAATTGCCGCTAAGCCAATAAATGCACCAGATAATGCGGATTCTTTACCACGCTTGTCCGATTTTGTTCGGTTGGCTAAGTATGTAAAAGCAGCGGGAACTGTTAATCCAGCTGCTAGACCATGAAGAAATCTCACCGCCAACAAACTATAGGGTCCATCAATTAACGAATAGGTAAACAGCGTAACACTTGTTGATAATAAGCCAATTACTAAAATAGCAAATGGACCTTTACGATCTGAAAAAATTCCTGAAATGATATTGCCAAATGTATTAGATAACGAATACATACCGACCGCTAATCCGGCGATAAAAGGACTGGCGCCTAACGATACCGCGTAGGGACTGATAATGGGAAGTTGAGCAAACAAGTCAAAGAAAGAAAAAAAGATAATAAGGTAAATGAAAATACGCAAGGCAGTTCCTACTTTCTTAAACAAATTGCAGTTTTTCGGGTTTGTTCACCCTAATGTAGGGGGAAAGACAGCTATAGTTGCTTATATTATACCATCGGAGGTCTTATGATGAAAAAAGCTATGTTTATATTAAATCCATCGTCGGGAAAAGAACGAGCTTCTGAGTACCGCGGACAAGTTGAAGAGACGCTTGCCTCAATGGGATACGAAGTGGATACAAGAGAGACAGAAAAAAAGAAAGATGCTACGAATTTTGCAGCAGAAGCTTGTGAAAAAGAATATGATTTTATCGTAGCAATGGGAGGCGATGGCACAATTAACGAAGCAGTATCAGGGATAGCGGAACAGCCGCACGAGCCTTTGTTTTCATTAATCCCTCTTGGCACTGTAAATGATTTTGCGCGCGCTTTAGGAATTTCTTTAGATCCACCAGAAGCAATCGAAGCACTCAAAACAGGTTATGAAAAAAGAGTGGATATTGCTAAAGTTGGAGAACACTACTTTATGAATATATTGGCAATCGGAGATGTAGCCGAATCCACATATGACGTAGACCCGGAGAAAAAGACTAAATTAGGAGCATTAGCTTATTTTATCGAAGGTGTAAAAGCGATTTCTGCTGATACTGAAACGTATTTTGAAGTCGAACATGACCATGGAATATGGTCAGGTAAAGCGAAATTGATATTAGTCGCATTGACTAATTCAGTAGGTGGTTTTGAAAAGCTAGCGCCAGAAGCTTTAACAGATGATGGGTTGCTCCATCTTTATATCGTGAAAAATGCAGCATTACCTGAATTTCTTCGAATTGCGACTTCGGTCATCAGAGGGAAACTGGAAGAAGATCCAGCTGTCGAAGTAGTTCAAACTACGAAAGTATCTATCAAAACAAACGAACCTTTATCCAGTAATATTGATGGAGATGAAGGTTGTACAACTCCGTTTGTTATTGACATCTTACCTCGTCATATCCGTGCACTCATTCCACCGGATAAAGACGAATAACTATAGTCTTTTCTCAACGCTCCATATAAGAATCGCAAAGAAGGTAGAGCCAGCAGTCTGTTTACTAGGGTTTGTTTTGTTTTCCTGTTAAAATTAAGTTTTATGAAGTAATAATGAAACTTTTTTTCATTGAAATCGTCTTATATAGTATAAATTTTGTATTAAAACATTACTGAAGGCATATGGATAAAGTTTTGTGCATAGAGCAAATGACACAAAAAAAATACAAAAATAGCAGTTTTACTCTATTATTTCGTCTTATTTCAGTATATAGTTGAGATAATGTCGGAAAAACTTGTACAAAGAAAGACGGGGAAACCATGAATATTATCACTGCGCCAACTATTCAAGAAACCATTTCAAAAATTTTCATGAATGAAACAGAAAATTTAAACCAAATTGATGGTTTGGATAAATTTTTTGAAGTTGAAACACAATTAATGTACGAAATTCATCACCTTGAAAAAGAGCGTGCGAAAGAGACGTTAAGAGAGTTAATCGATATGTTGTCCCTTCGTTCGGAAAAAGATATCATTCGATCTATTCGTAATTATTACATCATCTTATCTTCTGTTATGGCGAGAAAACTTTATGAAATGCGCGTTCCACCAAAAAAAGCATTTGCTTTTAACTCTGCTTGTGTAGAGTTAGTAGATAAGCATATGAATGATTCAGAATTTATGTTTGTTGCAGACGAGTTGATTGAGTTTTTTGTATCGATTATTTCTGAACGCAAGCAACCTTCTTTTGGTCATCAAACGGTCAATAAAGTTGTGATTTACATTAACGATGAAGTAGAGCGCGATTTATCGGTCGAAGAAATTGCTAAACATTTCAATATCTCAACAAGTCATTTGTCACGTATCTTTAGAGAGCATGCAGGCATTACACTTGTTGAATATTTGAATGTGCGCCGAGTAGAAGAGTCACAATACTACCTTCGCCATTCGGATAAAGGCATTTCAGAGATTTCGAAGCAATTTCATTTCTGCAATCAAAGTTATTTTACGCGTATCTTTAAAAAGTATACGGAAGTCACACCAAAGCAATTTCGTGACAGTCAGCACATTCCGTATTTCCGTTATACATTGCCAAACGCTAAGTAAGGAGAAGAAATTCTCCTTTTCTTTTCGACTTTTTTTATCGCTGTTCTGTTTAGGAATGCCGTAATTTTGTCACAAAAATTAAAAACTTTATTCGTCTTCTCTCCATGGATTGAATTTTGTTCTGCTTATCGTTATACTTCATAGTAGTTAAAAAAGGCGAAGGTGACTAAATTGAAAAAGAAAATTACATTATTAATGATGATGGCATTAGCCGTTGTTTTGTTGAGTGGCTGTTCTGCTGTAGAAAACAAAGAAGGTATGTTTTATACGATTTTTGTTAAACCATTTGACGTGTCATTGAATTATTTAGGTGACTTGTTTGGAGGAAGTTATGGCTTAGCGATTGTGGTCATTACCATTATTATTCGTTTAGTATTAATGCCGTTCATGCTGCGTACATACAAACGTCAGCAAGGTATGAAAGTCAAAATGGATGCGATGCGTCCTGAGATGGAAGGTATTCAAAAACGACTGAAGGAAACAAAAGACAAAGAAGAACAAATGAAGTTGCAACAGGAAATGATGGGGCTATACAAAAAGCATGAAGTAAACCCATTGAACATGGGATGTTTGCCTGTCGTTATCCAAATGCCGATCATTATGGGTCTGTATTTTGCCATTTTGCACTCACCGGATGTTCAAGCCCACGAATTCTTGTGGTTTAGTCTAGGTTCACCAGATATCATCATGACTTTGATTGCTGGAGCAGTTTATTTCTTCCAAGCAAAAGTGTCATTATGGACGATGCCAGAACAACAACAAAAACAGATGAAATTGTTTATTTACATTTCACCAATTATGATCATGTTCATTTCATTTACATCGATGGCGGCTTTACCGGTTTACTGGACAGTCGGAGGGATTTTGCTGATTATCCAAACCTTTATCGGTCGTAAATTCTATTCGAATCATCCAGAAAAAGCACTTGAGTCAGTAGAAGATAAAAAAGAATAATAAGGAGCCGGCAACTATTGCCGGCTTTCTTTTTATGGGAGATGTTTAGATGAATATGAAATTAGTGCAAGGAGTGACGATTGCGCTTTTAAGTGTTACTTCACTTACTTGTTTAATATTTGGCTATTTAGAAGTGGCTGTACTGTTTATGACTGTGCTTTTCGCCATGACAAATAGCTTCCGCTATCGCCAGATGAAAGCACAAGGAATGCATAGAGAAGCAAAATGGATGCTCGGGATGTCCGTCACTTTTGGCGTATTGTTCTTTGTTGTGTTAGGAACTATTCTTTTTTAAAAGTAAAAGCACAATCTCTTTTATAGAGATTGTGCTTTTTGTGTATATTCATATTTTTCTTTCATGCGTTCCTCAAGTAATGTATCCAATTGACTCATCAATGCTTGAATATCATTTTCTGATATTTGATTCACTGTCGACAGCTCCTTAGGTGTTTATACACAGTTATTCGAAGCAGAATCGAATTTATGGGGGTATTTAGTTTTGAAAGTTAAATTTATTTTTAGGGTCTAATGTAAGTGTATAGATTAATTTTAAAATATAGATGAGGCAGTAAATTAACACTGAAAATATTTTGAAATTTAATCCGATTTTAAAAGGGAATGCCACGAGTTAACAAAGAATTTCAATCATAGAAATGGTAGAATAAGAAAGATATCAATAGAAGGAAGGCTTATGATGAAGTTTTTAGATCAATTCAAACAAAAAAATAAAAAGTTTTATATAAAATGGACGGTGATTGGTATGTCGGCAATTATGGCAGCACTAGCAGCACTTTGGTTATATATCAATGATTGGGACGCTCAACAAAGCATGAAGGTATTAATAGAGGCAGTGACAATTGAAGAACCCGCTACAGAAGCGCCAAAAGAGCAAGTTATAAAAATTCCTGAATCTAAAGAGGTAGTAGAAGAAAAGCCGGTAACAGAAGAGCTTACAGAAGAAATAGTAACCGATGCTACTGTATATCGCGAAGATAAGGAATTGCCAAAAGATCCAACAATCATTAATGGCGTGCTGTTGGCGAATAAACAACATCCGCTTCCCGACACGT
This sequence comes from Planococcus halocryophilus, assembly GCF_022489025.1. GTDB lineage: Bacteria > Bacillota > Bacilli > Bacillales_A > Planococcaceae > Planococcus > Planococcus halocryophilus_A. The sequence goes on from NZ_JAKVTG010000006.1 coordinate 193,489, forward strand.
ATGCTCCTGGAGAAGTGCCAGAAGCGCGCACAGCTTTTGAAGCAATGAAAGCTGAGGCGGCAAAAGTAGGGATTAACTTAAATGCATTTAGTACGTATCGTAATTTCGCACGACAAAAGCAGTTATACGAAAGTTACGTAGCGAAAGATGGCCAACAAGCGGCGGATCGTTACAGTGCGAGACCTGGATATTCTGAGCATCAAACCGGATTATCATTTGATATTGGCGAATCTGGGCAAGAACAGCATTGGGCTTCTGCTTCATTTGGCGACACTGAAGGTGGCAAGTGGTTAGCGGTTAATGCTCATAACTATGGATTTATTCTTCGTTATCCTGAAGGTAAAGAGAAAATTACGGGGTATATGTATGAATCTTGGCATTTCCGATATGTCGGAAAAGATGTAGCTACGCAAATTTATGAAAAAGGTATTACACTAGAGGAATATTTAGGGGTTAATTAAACACAAAAGCGTCTTCGTAAAAATTACGAAGACGCTTTTTCTATGGGGGAAATTATAATATCGGAGCCAACAAGCGCGCGATAGATTCTTTTGTTTTAATCCAACTGGTCCGGTGTAAGTACATTTCATAGGTTAATTCAGTTGAAAGTTTCATATCTTGGTGGAAAAGTTCCGCAAGATCTGTTGATACTTTTTGATCGTAAATAAATGCATTGACTTCAAAGTTTAATTTGAAGCTTCTCACATCAATATTAGCGGTACCAACAGTAGACGCTTTATTGTCTGTAACGATCATTTTTGTGTGCAAAAAGCCATTTTCATAAGTGAATATGCGTGCTCCAGCTCTTAACATTTGACCTACATATGAGTAAGTAGCCCAGTAAACAAACGGATGATCAGGTTTATTCGGAATCATAATTCGGACGTCGATTCCAGATAAAGCAGCAATGCGAATGGCATCATAAAAAGTGGCATCCGGAATAAAATAAGGAGTTTGTACATAAATATATTCTTTTGCAGAGTTTATGAGTTTTACATAGCCATCTTTAATCTGTTCCCAATCTTCATCAGGACCACTAGAAACAATTTGCATGGAAGTGTTTCCTTTAGCTGGTTTAATGGGAAAGAAAAATTCGTCATGTGCAATATCATGGCGTGTAGATGCCTGATTCCAGTCGCGTATAAAGCGGGTCTGCAGAGGATTAAGTGCACTGCCTTCAATACGCAAATGGGTATCCCGCCAATATCCAAATTTGCGGCTTAATCCAATGTATTCATTTCCGACGTTAAAGCCACCGAGATAACCGATTTGTCCATCGATTACAACAATTTTACGGTGATTCCGATAATTTAATCGTGGGTTGATGATAGGTAAAATAGAAGGGAAGAAAGTTTCAACTTCTCCTCCTGCAGCGATTAACTCTTTGAAATGGCGCTTTCTTAAACTCCGAGACCCCATATCATCATAAAGCAAACGTACTCTGACGCCTTCCTTAGCTTTAGCGGTTAACGCATCCACAATTCGAGTGCCCAGTTCATCCAAACGGAAAATATAATATTGGACGTGAATATGATTAGTTGCTTTTTCAATGTCCTCAAGTAGTGCATCGAATTTTTTTCGGCCATCATTGAATATTTGAATGCTATTATCTTCAGTCAGTAAAGCGCCGTTATTACGCAAGTGAAGGTAGATCAAATCTGCATAGTCTTTTGTATCAGGATCTATAAATTCGAAGTTCTCATCATGCAGTTCATTCATTTGATGAGCAATCAAACTCTCGATGCCGACTCGTTTTGTGCCTTCCCATTTGAAAAGTGTCTTTTTGCGAAGCCTTCTGCCTAAAAATAAGTAAATGAAGAAACCAAAAATAGGAATAAAGAATAATACCAATAACCAAGCCCATGTACTTGAAGCATCGCGTCTTTCAAGAAAAACGAGTGCTGCTGCAAGGAGGACGTTCAAAATAAAGATAAACGCAGTTAAAAAGCTGAGAATAGTTACAGTCATTGGAATTCTCCTAACGTGAAATTCATGGTATACAAGTTTTTTCTCTACATTACCTAGTAAGGAAAATTCGGCTGGTTTATTTGAAAGTGTATTAGCATGAAATGCTTAACAATTGAGCGATTCAAAAAACTCCAGCCTCTTAAAAGATAAGGCTGGAGACAGTTAACTCAATCGTTCTTCTTGTTTCAATTGCTCTACAATGCCTTCAACTTCTACGCGACTCATCTTTTCTTTTCCAGATTTTAATGCTTTGAGCGTACTATGGGCTAATGCCAATGGCACTTTACAGAACATTAAAATCCGTTTGTTTTTAATCGGCTTTACATAAAGGTCTGCTTTTGCCAAATTGTTTTTAGCGTAGTTGAACATATCTTCACGGGTCCAACCTTCGGGTACGAAAGTTACGCCGCGCTCGAAATCTTCATCATAATTACGCAACATATTGACTGCTTGCAGTCCGCGACCAAAGGCAATAGCGTGGTCTGGGTCTGTAATCGTTCCGTCATACCAGTACCAAATGTCTGAAAGCATTGTGCCTACAAGACCAGCCACGTAGTAAGTATATTCATCTAAGTCTTCTTTTGTTTGAATCACCCAATTTTTTTCAACCCATTTGGACATTCCGCCAGCCATAATAGCAGTAGATTCCATTACTTTTCCTCTAATTTCTTCAGGGCAAACATGAATCCAATCTGCTAAGCGCATCGTGACAGGTGGTAAAAATTCTTTATAAGGTGCAACGAGTTCTAAATAAGCGTCTTCATCAAAATTTGTTTCCAGCATTGTTTGAATCGTGCTCAGCAATGTGATTTTAGCTTGATCTTCCATTTCTGGATGATCTTCAATTTCATCAATCGCTCGCATACAAAGATAAGCCGAGCCGACCGTCTTCTTTAAAGTAGGATCTAAAAAGCTGATTGGGATGAAAAAGGTCCGGCTCGTTTCCTTTAACATGATTAAGGACTCTTTTTGTAAATTCGAAACTTTGCTCATCTCAATTTCCTCCTGTTGTGTGTATTGATATTACCTAATTTTATGTATGACAAAATGGCTTCCTACTAAATATAAACCATCTAGATGAAAAAACAAACAAATACCCCGCAAGCCAGAACTTTGTACAAAAAAAGCCCCTTTAAACAAATTGAGATGCTTAAAGGGACAAGGTCAATCCGTATAGAAATAACGCCAAGCTTCATGGATTCCACCGGCATAACTTTCTGTAGCACGGTAAATAGAAGGATGTCTTTGTTGTTCAAGGAGTTCAGGTTGTGCATTTCCAACAATAACAGAAGGAAAGCCCATTGTGAGCATCTCTGCATCATTTCCAGAGTCGCCAGCTACTAGTAGTTTAGCGTCATCCAGCTGGTACATATTTAAGATGTATTGAAGCGCTTGTCCTTTGCCGCTACCTGCTGGGAGAATATCGACATCACGTCCACCGCTGTAAATCAATTTGTATGAAATTCCTGCTTGATCAAGTGCCGCGCGGAAAGCCTCTACAACAGTAATGTCAGTCGCATAATAAGAGCAACGGTTTGTGACCGGAAGCTCTTGTGAAACCAAATTAGGAATTTGACAAGCGATGGCATCTATTTTTTCAGGCATCCATGATTGTTTTAAACGCTGTGACCATACTAAGTCTTGTGCTAATGACTCTCCTATATAAATAGCGGTTCCTACGTCTGTAATCAGCACGTCAGGAACCGGTAAGTTTTCCTCATTGATAAGTGATAGAGCAGATTGATAATGCCTGCCAGTAATATAAATTAACGATACGTTGTACGGTTGATTGTTATAAAAATTCAGTAGAGTTTGCAAACTGTTTTGATCACCGACGAGTGTCCCGTCCAGATCTGTTGCTAATAAATGCGTTGCTGCGTGCATGAATAATCACCTCATATAATGTATTGATGCGAGAAGAAATAGAATCCCAATCAAAGTCTTTGCGAGCAATTTTTTCAGCTTGGCGACTTAATCTCTCTGTTAATAATGCGTTTGCTGATAAGATATCCATCGCAATAGCTAAATCGATTTCGTTTTTCGTTTCAACTAAAAGTCCAGAGATGCCATCTTGAACAACATTTTTTAATCCGCCCACATTTGAAGCGATAACAGGACTCCCGCAAGCTTGTGCTTCTGCAGCTACCATTCCGAAAGATTCATAGAAACTTGGCACAATTGTAGCGGTAGCCGAATTAAATAATAGAGCCAATTCTTCTTGGCTTTGAGGACCTAAAAATTTTACTCGATTTTCGATACCTTCAATGGCTTTACGCAGCTTATCGTCTTTAGGTAATCCTGTTTCCGAATCGAAGTCTTCAGTATCTCCGCCTGCAAGCACCAAATAAGGTGTCTCGGTAGATTTGTTTTTTTCAACCAACAATTGGAAAGCTTTTAATAAAGTGAAAATGCCTTTTGTTACTTCTAATCTTCCGGCAAAAACATAGAGGGGGCTACCGTAACCGAATTTTTTACGTAAATGTGTTCGATTGCCACGTACTTTAAACGCTTCATCTACTCCAATTGGAATAACTTGAATAGAAGAAGGTGAGTTTATATGAGATTCGATTAATTGTTTTTCGTTTTTAGTTGTTGCTATTACGTGATCTGTGTTTTTCAAAATTGCTTTTTCTGCATTTATCCGACGTTGGTCATGAACACCTGTTGCCCGTTCTTTTGCCCAAGCAAGTGAATGGGTTGTGTGGACATAAGGCAATCCAAATTCTTTTTTTAATTTTTTTCCGATTAAGCCCGATAACCAATAATGGGTGTGAACAATATCGTAAGACGCTACATTTAACGTGGTTTTCAATTCTTTATAAAATGCTGGAAGCATAGAATACATTTCATCCTTTGATACAAAGCCTTTTTGTCCAGCTTCTAATCTTATAACACGACACTTAGCTCCGAACGTTTCTATTTGAGGTGCTGAAGAATCACACCAATGCGTAGCGACATCAACTTGCCAACCTTTATTTTCTAATGCGAGTGCTAATTGCTTAACATAATTGTTTTGGCCGCCCGATTGCTTACCACCGAGCTTAGCTAAAGGATCGCCATGATCCGAAATAAATAATGCTTTCTTGTTCATCAAGCTCAGCTCCTTTTTACTTTTTTAAAAAAGGTCATCATGAATGTTTACCCGTATTTTAGAATTTTTAATCATTTATTTAGAGATTTGATTCTTTTCGACTGGTGGAAATTCTTAGTAACGAGAAAAACAGTAATATAGCTTTACCCCATAAATCTAAAAGATAATCCACAATATTCCACTTTTCAAGAAATGAATTTGAGTCTCTTGGTTCACTGCATTAGAATGAAGTCACAAGACTTTTGGAAACTAGGTGTTTACATGAAATCATTAATTATTATTGGTTCAGGAATTTTAGGCGCATCTGCTGCATACCATGCAGCAAAAGCTGGAGCAGCTGTCGTCTTAATAGACCGTGGCGATAAAGGACAAGCAACAGGAGCTGCAGCTGGCATCGTCTGTCCATGGATCTCTCAACGTAGAAACAAAGCCTGGTACAATTTAGCCAAAAGTGGAGCTAAATATTATCCAGAATTGATTTGTGAGCTTGAAGCTTTAGGAGAAGAGGATACAGGCTATAAAAAAGTAGGCATTGTTAGCATTCATGAAGACAGTAAATTAGATAAAATGGAACAAAAAGCATACGAGCGAAGAGTTGATGCGCCTGAAATGGGTGACATTAAAAGGTTATCGTCAGAAGAAACAAGAGAAGTTTTTCCTTATGCAACGGAAGAGTATGGAGCACTTTGGGTAAGTGGAGCGGCTCGGGTTGATGGAAGAGCTATTCGAGATGCGTTAATTTCGGGTGCAGTAAAGCTTGGAGCAGAACGCGTAACGGGAGATGCAGAATTATTGGTTGAAGAAGGGCAAGTTATTGGTGCTAAGGTAGCTGGTAAACAAATTATTGCAGACCGAGTTATTTCTACAGGAGGTGCATGGGCAGCAGAGTTATTCAAACCATTGGGATTGGACTTAGACATTGTGCCACAAAAAGCCCAAATTCTTCATTTACGTGCTGAATCTCAAGCAACGGGAGATTGGCCGGTTGCTATGGTTCCTTATGGTCAATATATTGTCCCATTTGCGGATGGTAAAATTGTTGCCGGTGCAACGCATGAAAATGGAGTAGGGTTTGATGATAAGCTGACAGCAGCAGGAATTCATCATATTCTTGATAAAACTTTAGAAGCGGCACCTGGACTTGGTAAAGCAGAAATGGCAGGGGCTGCAACTGGTTTTCGTCCCGCTACAACAAGTGCACTGCCGTTTATCGGTCAAGTTCCGGGATACCCAACTTTTTTTGCGGCTAACGGTTTGGGTGCTTCAGGTCTGACTGCTGGTCCGTACTTAGGTGCGCAGTTGGCAAAACTAGCACTTGGGGAACCTGTCGATATCGATTTGAGTCTTTACCAAGTAGAAGATGCGTTCAGGAGCTGAAAAGGAGGCGTGAAAATATGTATTGGTGCAAAATCGCCCGGACAAGAGCAGAATATGCTGAAATTGCACGCTTAAACTATGACACCTTTGTGGAAGAAATTCCTCAACATCAAACAAATGATAGCGGTACACGTGTCGATCCTTTTCATGAACAAAATACATATTTAATTGTATTGTCAGGAATGGAAGTGGTTGGCATGATTGCGTTGCGTTCTGAACGCCCGTTTTCATTAGATTTGAAAATCGGGAAGATTGAAGAGTTTTTGCCGAATGTGGGTAAAGTTTGCGAAATCCGGTTACTGGCGATACGTAAAGCGCATCGTAACGGACGTGTGTTTTTCCTTTTAGCTCGTGCATTATCTGATTTTTGCTTAGAGCAAGGTTTTGATTCAGCTATTATTTCTGGAACAACGCGTCAAATGAAACTATATGGCCAGCTTGGATTTCGTGCGTTTGCAGAACCAATGGGCACGGGGGAAGCTATCTTCATCCCAATGGTTACGACACGTCGCCAATACATGGATTCTGTTGCGGCAAGATTGCAAGCAAAACGCAGACTGTTTGTGCCTGGCCCAGTTGCTTTAACAAAACAGCTCGCTGCTCCTTTTCAAGAACCACCTATTTCTCATCGATCAGCAGCTTTTCGGGAAATACGGCAGGAAGTTGACCGCTTACTTGAGGATATGACAGGTATGACTCCTCATCTATTAGCAGGAAGTGGAACTTTGGCGAACGAAGCAATGCTCGCGCAAATAAAGCGGCTAAATTCAAAAGGTTTGATTTTAGTGAACGGTGAATTCGGCAGACGATTAGTTCGACAGGCGGAGCGTGTTAACTTGGATTATGAGGTAGTGGAAGAATCGTGGGGGAAAGCTTTCAATTTTAAAAAAATTGGAGAACAGCTCGAGACAGGAGACTTTCATTGGGTACTCATGGTTCATGGGGAAACTTCTACTGGGCAATTAAATGAATTTCACGAACTCACTGATATATGCAAGAAGCAAAACATAAAACTTTGCTTGGATTGCATCAGTAGTTTTGGGGCAGTGCCATTTTCACTTGAAGACGTTTGGCTCGCAACCGCCACAAGTGGCAAGGCGCTCGGCACTATGAGTGGTGTCGCCATTGTTTTTGCTAATCATGAAATTGAGCCAGACGATAATATGCCTAGCTATTTAGATCTTGGACTCTATGCGACAGACATCCCGTTTACATTTTCTGCGAGTTTACTGGAAAGTTTACACCATGCATTAAAGGCATATCCAGTTCGCTATGAACTATTAAATCAGCGTATCAATAAATTGCAAGAAGATACAAAAGACTGGCCAACCTTAGCGATGGGTTATCCAACCGCTCGAACTTTTCAGGCAGTAGAGGATATTCGTTTTCTTGTTGAAGATGCCCATCTTTCGGGTTTTGAGTTACATTCAGCAAGTAGCTATTTAAAAGCGCAGGAATTGTTTCAAGTCTCTTGCATTCAACCAGAGTTTGAAAAAGATTGGGATCACTTCTTAGAGTTTTATGAAATTTACTATCGTTATCATGTAAAAGAAAAAGCTCGTCACTCAATGTGACGGGCTTTTGTTATGCCATTACTTTTTTGTGCACTGCTAATATAAACGTTTTATAAGGGAAGTCGGGCATAGATTTGATCAAGTCTTTCGCAATCGTAGCGTGTTTTATTGCAAGCACCTTGTCGCCGAGCTCTAAGTAAATGAGTGCCATATAGGCATCTTTTTCATAATGCAACGACAAATCATAAGGGTGGTGTAGGAATTCCCAAAGCTCGTGCTTTTGCAGCCACACCAACGCTTCTTCAAATTGTCCGAGACCGTATAAAGCTTTTCCTTTTTCTAAAGTAAACATAAAGATCTTGTCTTCTGGATACTTTGCTAAGTTTTCATCAATCAAAGCAAGAGCCGCATGGTAGTCGTGAGCAAAAGAATTTAAATAATGCACTTCAATCGCATCAGCGAAGGCGCTCACCTCATCGTCGTCCGTAAAATCCGCAAACAAGTGAAGTTTCGAAATGTAATAATCTTTTCTTACTACATCCTCTTCCAACATGGCTTGAAAACCTGCGAGACGATAAAGGGCATCAATTCGATAAAACACTTGATGCTCTTTGGAGTATTGAATCGCCTCTTCCATTAAGCGCTTAGCGTTTTCCCCATCTCCTATAGCGGAATAAAGAATCGACTCGTAATAATCAAAGTCCAATTTTTTCAAAGGATCCAAAACCCCAGTCCGTTCTTCAAATGTCTTTCTTGAGGCTTGAATCGAAGTTAACGCTTCTTTATAGCGATGTTCTGTAAAAGCCATCATTGCTTTGAAAATGTGAAGGTCCGCACTTTGATTGATCATATGCAAGCTTTCGTATATTTCTTCTGCCTTTTTCAACACTTCTTCCCATCCGTGTTGTTTTGAGTGGTAACTGCAATATCCGTAAATTTCAAAGAGTCTCGCAGATTCATACCGGAAAGGAAGTTGTTCGAGATAGGGCTTTAGGATTTGAACGATGTTTTTATACTTTGCAATTAATTCATCACTTAACAATTCTTTTGTATAAAGCTTTTCGATTTTTTCCAATAAGCTTCTCAATTCATGCGTCGGCATGCTTTCAAGAAGTTCATTGCGATCTATATCTAGTTGTTCTGCAATATAGGACAAGCTTTCCATGGAAGGATTCGCTTTGTTGTTTTCGATTAAACTAAGCATTCCTTTGGTCAATTGATCACCTGCTAAAGCTTGTAAGGTTAACCCTTTTCGTTTACGTAAAGTCTTAATTCGTTCACCTAAAGTAGTCATCAAATCATCCACCTTTTCTTCAGTTTAATTATATTAAACTTTTTCTTGTCATGTCAATTCAGTTGTGATATATTTTGTTTAATTAAATTAAACTTTAGTTTAGGAGGGAAAAAGAATGAGTGGGGATTTGCGTATCAAACAAGCAACCTACCATCTGTATACGTTTACAGTTAGCAAATTAATATCCACATTTGGAAGCTCTGTTTATGCATTTGGTATTAGCTTATATGTATTGGCTTTGACTGGTTCAGCTGCTAGTTTTGCGATTAATTTAATTTGCAGTATTTTGCCAAGGTCGATATTATCACCATTTGCTGGGTATGTTGCAGACAAGTATTCAAAGAAAGCAATCATCATTCTGTCTCAAATGGCCAGCATGATCGCAGTGTTAGGTTTACTTGTTTTCGGGTTACTGAATGGTTTGTCGTTACCAGCTATTTATACGACCACCGCGCTATTGTCTGTTAGTACAATGTTTACCAGTGTCACGTTTTCTTCGTCGATTGCCAACTTGATTGATCCGAATCGTATTCAACGAGCCATGGGTTTTAACCAATCTGCCATTTCAATTGCGGCAATTGGGGGTCCTGTAGTCGGGGGAATTCTATTTGGATTTGTTTCGATGAATATTTTTCTAATGATTCAAGTAGTGGCATATGCTTTAGCTGTGTTGCTAGAGTCCACGATGAACTTCAGACTTTTTACAAATCGAACCGAGCACCAAGGTGACAAATCAAACAATTCCATGGTGAAAGAAATGAAAGAAGGGTTTTTTTACTTAAAATCCAATCGTGTCATCATGGTAATTGTGACGACGGCTGTTGGTATAAACTTCTTTTTTTCTTCAATGATGATTGGATTGCCATTTATTGCGGTTCAGCAATTGCAAATCAAAGCAACACATTTTGGAATGATTGAAGCCATGATTGCGATAGGGATGTTAGTAGCTTCTGTTTATTTTTCAATCAGTAAAGAAGTAGGATTTCCGCTCTTGGTTGCTAAAAGAGGCATATTGGTGATGTCTATTTTGCTTGCTGGAATGGGTATCCCGCTTATTGTTGGTATGTCTTATAATGTAACAGTTGGTTATTTCCTTATGCTTATGTTGATCTTTGGTATCAGCAATGTCTTTGTTAACACGCCGATTGGTGTCATGATGCAAAAGGACGTGGCAGAAGAATACCGCGGTCGTGTTTTTGGAATTTTGGAATCTATGGCAATGGCTATGATGCCACTCGGGTATTTATTATTTGGTTTGCTATATGACATGCTGCCTGCAGAATATGTGGTTGGTGCAAGTAGTCTTTGCTTGATTGCGCTAACGAGCTATTTGATGCGTTCATCAGTTATGAAAGAAGCCGTGCCTATACTTCAAAAAATATAATTGTCTTTTCATGTGCTGAACGACACCGTTCCCCCAGGTTGTTCAGTTTTTTTGTGGTTTATTTTCTTTATTTATTGAAAATTAAAATAATTTATGTAAAAATACCCCCTTTTGGTGTCTAATCTATATGTTTTCTGGGTAACCTATTACTAAGGACTTATGCTTAGTGAATGGGGGGTGTAGATTATGAGCTCGGAAAAATCCGCAGCGCCATTAAAAAAATATGTTTGGAGCTTAGTCATCTTAAATTTCCTAGATGGCTTGTTAACGTACATAGGGCTTTCAACTGGAGCTATAAATGAAGGGAATCCATTGCTAGTATCGCTTTCTCCTTTAGCCCTCCTAGCCACAAAGCTTTTCTTATCCCTTTGTCTTTTTAGCTTTCTCTTCACACCTTTCATCAAGATTCAATCCCGCATCTGGCGTTTTACGCTTGTGATGGTAAATGTTCTTTATTCACTCACGATACTTCTTCATGTGTATTGGCTGGTCATTTTAGTAACAATGAATTCTTGAATATAAAAAAACACCGCTATAAGCGATGCTCATGCTAGAACTCCTGCTATTGTCTATCAGGCAGAAGCGCTGGCTTTTTTTGTCGTTGCTAAGGTTTTATTAGAAGCTTTAAACAATACGATTAACAATATACTCGCTATTGCCAGTGCTGCAGATAAATAATAAATGCTGCCGGCTTGAATAGTGAGGAGCCATGTAAAGGCTAGAGGACCAATAATGCGTCCAAGATTATCCATAGAATAAGTTAACCCGGCGGCTGTCCCATATTTGCCACCTGATTCTTTTGAAGTTAACGACACTAATGCAGTGCGAGACAAAGCGTTTCCGGCAGTAAAGATGCTGAGTGCAACACCGGCAAAAAACAAACTGTTTGTAAAAGGGAGGAGGAATAACCCTAGAGCGGTAACAAGTTGTGCGCCCATGATCCACTTTGTTTCGGCACCATCTTTAATGCGGCGAACAACTCCGCCTTGAATGGTGGCATCGACAAACCCACTCGCGATAAACAAGTAGCCAAGTTGAAGTGGGGTAATGCTAATTTGTTTGATTTGGAACAACTGAAAAGTTGATTCCAATCCTGCTAGTAAAACAGTCACCATAAAGGACATTAAAAACAAATAGCGAATGCGGAACTGCCAAAGTGTACTCGAGCCTTGTGGTAAAAGGGCACGTTTTACAGCTTCGCCTTTACGAACAGGTTCTTTTAACACAAGACTCGCATAACCCATTAACAACAAAACGAGTACTGCAGAAGTCGTAAATGGCAACGACAAGGAAATCGATCCTAGCAAACCACCTATAGCAGGTCCGAAAATAAACCCTAAGCCAATCGACATACCAAGAAAGCCCATGTATTTATTGCGATCTTCATTCGAAGTGATATCTGCTACATACCCCGTTACAGCGGTGTAAAGTGCACCGGAAAATAGACCACCTACGATGCGTGAAAAATACAACAACATTAAATTATCAAGAAACAATGAAAATAAGAAAAAGCTTAAACTAAAGCCAGCTAATCCAACGAGTATTAGTTTCTTGCGACCGGTGTTATCGGATAGTTTCCCCCATAAAGGCGCAGTGAAAAAAGAAGACAAAGCATAGATGGTGATTAATCCGCCAACATGGATCTCCGAGTAACCTTGTTGCACAATGACTTCAGGTAAAATAGGGATAATAATGCCGAATCCTAAGTACACAAAAAACTGAACGGACATCAGCAGTAAGATGGTTTTTTTCATAATGAAGAATTCCTACTTTCTGAAAAGAATATGTCCTCATTTTACCTTTGTTTCTTAAGTAGAACAATGACCAGAAAAAAGAAGACCATTTCTGGTCCTCTTAGACTGGAGACAAAGTCTTATTAAACTGAATAGTGATGCATATTCTTCAACTGGGCTGGCCACTTCGCTTTCCGTGGGCTCAGCTTCAGCCTCCTCGTCACTGAAAACCCATGCTCCTGCATCGCTGCGCTAGCTTCGTCGCAAAAGCTTGTCCTCGCAGGCTTCGGCCAATGCTATTCCTGCGGGGTCTTCAGCTTTCGTCGCTTCGCTGCTCCCACAGGAGGCTTCGTGGCCAACCCAATTGAAGGCTTCTTGCTACAAACAAAGTAAGATTCTTTAGTACGCTTCATCATAAAAGTAACTTATGAAAAGTTTTTTCCTCTACTCACTCTAGGATTCGGAGCACCTAGTGGCGACTCCAGCGGAAAAACGAAGTGGTGAGACCCCGCAGGAGCTTGCGACGAGGAGGCTCAGCGCGGAGTCCGCGGAAAGCGTCCACTAGGTGTGGAGAATCCCATATACATACAAAAAAATGAGTAAGCATTCTTTTTTCTGCAAATTAAGAGGACCATTTCTGGTCCTCATAAAAAATAATTATTTATTTAATTTAACACGTTGTAAACGTAAAGCGTTCATGACAACTGATACGGAACTAAATGCCATGGCAGCTCCTGCAAGCCAAGGAGCTAACAAACCAACTGCCGCAATCGGAATACCGATTGTATTATAAGCAAGTGCCCAAAACAAATTTTGTTTAATATTTCGAACGGTCAATCGACTCATTTGAACCGCGTCGACAACTCTCATTAAGTCGCCTTGCATTAACGTAATGTCGGCGGCTTCCATTGCAATAGCTGTTCCGGTGCCCATAGCCATCCCAACGTCTGCACTAGCTAAAGCCGGAGCATCGTTTAAGCCGTCTCCAGCCATAGCGACATGTCTACCTTGACCTTGAAGTTTAACAACAACATCTGCTTTTTCTGCAGGTAAGACACCAGCAAATACTTCGTCGATGCCAACTTGTTTTGCGATCGCCATCGCTGTGCGTTCTTGGTCTCCTGTTAACATGACCACATGTAATCCCATATCTTTCATTTCTTGAATTGCTTGTTTAGCCGTTTCTTTCACGGTATCGGCAACAGCAACGAGCCCGCTATAACGGCCGTCAACAGCAATGAACATAACCGTTTTGCCGTCTTGTTCTAAAGCTGTAGCTTGCGCTTCATCGATTGCCAACCCGTCCATCAAACGACGGTTGCCCATGACGACTTGACGATTGTCTACTGTGGCGCGAATACCGTGACCTGGTACAGCTTCAAAAAGACTAACCGCTAAATTTGCTTCGCCATAATCAGAGATGGCTTGTGCAACTGGGTGTTCAGATTGATTTTCAGCACTTGCCGCTAAGTTTTTTAATACAGTTAAATCGATTCCGTCAGCTGGAATGAAATCTGTAACGACAGGGCGGCCATTTGTAATGGTGCCTGTTTTGTCCAAAACGATCGTATCAATATGCTTTGTGTTTTCAAGCGATTCAGCTGTTTTAAACAATACGCCTTGTTCAGCGGCACGACCAGAGCCCGCCATAATAGACGTTGGTGTCGCTAGTCCTAATGCGCAAGGACAAGCGATTACGAGAACTGCAATTGTACTTTCGAGAGCGGCTGGGAAGTTTCCAGGTGATACTAAGAAGTACCAGACGATAAACGTGACTACTGCAATCCCGACAACGACTGGAACAAAGACACTGGAAATTTGGTCAGCAAGTCGTTGAATCGGTGCTTTAGAGCCTTGTGCTTGTTCAACAACACGAATGATATTCGATAACACGGTATCTTTTCCGATTTTATCCGCACGTACATGAAGTGAACCGTTAGAATTGACGGTCGCTGCAAAGACGGCGTCGCCTGTCTTTTTATCAACCGGTAAACTTTCACCAGTTAGCATCGATTCATCGACTGCTGAATTCCCTGATAAAACAGCGGCATCAACGGGAATAGAAGCGCCGGGTTTAATCAACAAGATGTCACCGGTTGTGACTTCTGAAATTGGCAAACTAACAAATTCATTTCCACGTTCAACAAGTGCATGTTGAGGTTGTAATTTCATTAACTTTTTAATGGCGTCAGAAGAGCGGCCTTTTGCACGTGCTTCAAAAACTTTCCCTAAAATAATTAACGTAATTAGCACGGCACTCGTTTCGAAATACAAGCCCATCGTATGTCCCGTGTTCCAATTAGAAAGAACTAAGTAAACACTATAGAAATAGGCGGCTGAAGTTCCGAGTGATACTAATACATCCATATTGGCGGATTTATTTTTTAAAGCAAAATAGGCACCTTTATAGAAAGACGCACCAATAATAAATTGAACCGGTGTTGCTAATGCCCATTGAACAAGAGGGTTCATCAAAATCTCAGGTACATACATCCAAGACGTGAACGAAAAATGACTAAACATCGTCCAAAGCAGCGGGAAAGAAAGGGCTGCAGACATCCAGAACAAGCGTGTTTTCTTTTTAATTTCCTGTTGTTTGTGATCAGTTGCTTCTTCGCTTTCTTGCTCAAGAATTGCGTCGTAACCAAGCGATTGAATGCGTTTTACAAAATCTTCAGGTGTAACGGTTCCAGGATTATAAGAAACATGTCCCGTTTCCATCGCCAAATTCACATTGGCTAGTTGAACACCTTCCATTTTGTTTAATACTTTCTCGATGCGTGCAGAGCAATTGGCACAAGTCATCCCTTGAATGGAAAAATCAATTTCTTCTTGCTGCACGCCATATCCTAATTGTTCGATTTTATTTTGTACTTCTGTCATCGATGCTTGATCACTATCAAAGACGACATTGGCTTTTTCTGTAGCGAAATTAACGGTTGCTTCTGAGACGCCGGGCAATTTTTGAAGCCCTTTTTCTACACGGTTTGCGCACGCTGCACAAGTCATACCGGTAATTGCTACTTCCGTTTGTTTTGTGCTCATCGTGATTCCCACCTTTTTTAAAGATTACATACCTATAGGGGGTATGGAGTTGTGAAAAAAATAACCGCGTTTCCGCAGTTATTCACTTAAAGTCGCAACATCGTATCCTTGATCTTCAATTGCCTCAGCAATTTGGTTAACATCTACTGCAGAAGCATCGTATGCAACGTCGACAGAATTATTTTCTAAAGATACTTCTACTTTTTCAATTCCTGGTAACGCCATAACGCTTTCTTCGACAGACTTCACACAATGTTGGCAAGACATGCCGCTTACTTGTAGGTTGATTTGTTCTTTCATTAGAAATTCCTCCTTATTATTTTCGCATCATTTTTTGAATAGTAATGAGTAATTCATCTAACACTTCTTCTTCGCCATTTTCGAGACGGTCTTTGACGCAACCTTTTAAATGACCTTCTAAAAGAACTTTTGTCACGCTGTTTAATGCTGACTGTGTTGCTGCTAGTTGTGTAATAATATCATCACAATAAACGTCTTTCTCCACCATACCTTTTATACCACGGATTTGACCTTCGACACGACTAAGTCGATTTGTTAAATCCCTTTTTACAGAGAGAGGATGATGGCTTTTACGGCAACTATTGTCTAATGCAAAGGTTTCTTCGATTAATTCACTCATCTGAAGATTCTCCCCTCATGTTTCTCACTATAATATACCTCTATAGGGTATGCAAATCAATCGATTTACCTTATCTTTAAAATTGTCATCAAAATGATAAGTTTAAAATCCTGAAATGATGGTATTATATACGTAGACATAGAAAAGTCAATAATCTGCACTTTACAGATGGAACATAGCAAGATGAAATACGTTTATAATAAGTAATGAATAAGATAAAGAGGTGATCTGGATGGCGAAAAACGTAGATGTTCGCAACATTGTTTCAAATTTATCGAAACTAGGAATCCAAGCAAAAATCACAAAATCTCGTGTCGAATTAATAAAAGCACTAGCGTTACCACAACCAATTCAAGCGCAATCACAACAATAAAAGCTCTGGCGAATTGCGCCAGAGCTTTTATTTTTTGTTTTTATCAAACATATACGTTTTGTGATGGAATTTCATACTGAAAACAATACCGAGTGCGAGCATATTGCCGATTAATGAACTTCCGCCGTAACTAATGAAAGGCAACGGAATTCCGGTGATTGGCAAAAGTTGAATAGTCATGCCGATATTTTGAAACACGTGGAATGTAACCATCGCGATAATACCTGCGCATACATAGGTGCTAAATGTATCTTTAAACTGCAATGTGATTTTGGTCAAATGATAAATCAGCATGAAGAACAAGATGATTACAGCACTAGCGCCGATAAAACCAAAGTCTTCCGAAATAACGGTGAAGATAAAGTCTGTATGATTTTCAGGCACATAAACTTGCCGACCTTGGTAGCCTTTACCAAAAACTTCCCCAGAACCAATCGCGTTCATCGCCGCAATCAAGTTATATCCGCCAGATTCTGCGTAGGAATAAGGGTCAAGCCATGTATAAATACGTTCAAACATATAAGGTTTCAATCCGAAAGCACGAGAAAGAAAGTCTTGTGCATTAATGGTCATCCATAATAACGTCGCTCCAATTACAGCAACCCCACCGAAACTAGGTGCAATAATCTTCCAAGAGATTCCTGAAACCACGACAACTGCCAAAGTGATGGCGATAAAAACGAGTGCAGTTCCTAAGTCAGGTTGTAATAGGATAAAGCCGAGAGGAATCGCGAGACAAAGAGCAATTTTCCCGAGTAAATAAAAATCAGATTTCAGTGTTTTTATTAAATAATGCTCATGGTGCGAAGAAATCATTTTTGCCAATGCTAGTATATAGAAGGTTTTCATGAACTCGGCTGGCTGAATATTGACAAATGGTGTGTGAAACCAAGCTTTAGCACCATTGACGGGCGCAGCTATCTGACCGACGCCATCTGGTGCGATCATTAATAGAATTAGTAAGAGAATACCGAATCCGTATAGATAGTAGGCCATCTTTTTATATTGTTCAGGATCGAAATACATAAGAACACCAATCATCATGACAGAAATGATGTAAAATAAAGCTTGTCTCGGAACAAAATTCGTTAAATACTGACCGGAAGTTTGAGCAGAAGAAATAGCTACCAAACTGACGATAAAAAACAGAAATAAGATGAAAGCTAGCGACCAATCAATTCGGTCGGTAAAGCTTTTATTAGTTTGCATGTGATTCCACCTGTACTTTTTATTATTATGAGTCGGAATATATTATAACGTATATATCTGTAATATGCGCATGACAAAAGTAATGACGCTTTTGGAGTATGGATGTTTCATATTTCTTCTTTTTGGTCGTATAATAAGAAATGGAATGGAGTGGGGGAAATGGAAAGAAAACCGTTGCACACAGATGCATACATACAGCATTTATATATATATTTAAACGAGTCTGATCAATTTGCTTTATTTAGTGGACTGACCTTTGCCCATTTTTTGGATGCGATGAAGTTACCTAAAAACCTGTTGTTATTAAAGCATCCATATGAAGAAGCTTCTTTTAACATGCATACTCATATGGAATTTGCGACACAAGAAGATTTTAGTCAATTGAGAAAAGCGCGTGCAAATAAAAAAAGTGAATTTTGTTGGGTTGATTTCAAAAGTGAAAAACAATTAAACTCCCTGACGCCCCAGGAACAAGCAGAATTGCTATACATTGGTCATAAGAAAGAACCGGTTAAGACGCCTTTCTTTTCAACTCTACAAAACGAGTTTGTTTATTTATCTAGCGAAGAAGAAGAGACGACGAAAATCTACTTCCGAAAATTAGATCGTTTAAATGAGTTAGTCGGGAATTACTTTACGTATTTAATTCGCCGAGAGGGTAATGGACAAAATTTCTGGAGACGGAAATCTAAAGACTTAATTCCGGAACTGCCTGCTGAAATTCTTCAGTCGTTAAAAAAGAATTACCGCGAAGGTGTCCTTATCTCATTGGCTGATCCTGAAAAAACGAAAAATACAATTGAACTACATATTCGTCTAGTAGAAGAAATTTCTTTTTTAGACGAATTCTGGTCTGATATTGAAGAGTACACAAAACAAGGGATTTCCCGGAAGATAGTTTACGATAAAAAACAAAAAGTATGGAAATGATACCTATAAGCGGGTATCATTTTTTTCGGACTATCTTTTAATTTAGTTAATACAAAAGGAGAACTTAGTAGGGAGGAAGGGATTATATGGCGTGGATTCTTCTTGTGATTGCAGGAATGACAGAAATTGTGTGGGCGATCGGCTTGAAGTTTGCTGATGGCTTTACGAATTTTGTTCCTTCTCTTGTAACAATAATTTTTATCGTCATTAGCTTTATGTTGTTTGCTGTGGCGATGAAGACGATTCCAATTGGTACAGCTTATGCAGTATTTACAGGAATCGGTGCAGCGGGGACGGCGATTCTTGGAATCTTCTTATTTAGTGAAAATGCTAGTTTAGAAAAATTGTTCTTTTTGAGTTTATTGCTAGTTGGCATTATTGGGTTGAAAGCATTGGATGGAAAAGAAACTTCTCGTAAAGAAGTGAACTCATGATGGCGTGGTTGATTTTAATTGTTGCCGGGTTATTTGAAGTAGCATTTGTGACGACGATGAAATTATCACAAGGATTTAAAATAAAACGTTATACAGTTTTGACAATTGTTTCTGGAGCGCTCAGTTTTTATTTGTTATCGCTGGCGTTAACAACCATTGCGCTAGGAACGGGATATGCGGTATGGACGGGCATTGGTGCAGCAGGTAGTGTTTTGGTCGGTATGATTTTCTTTAATGAAAGTAGACAGCTGGCCAAATTATTTTTCCTATCCTGCATTATTGCTGGAGTGGCGGGATTGAAAATATTTGGTGGCTGACATTAAAAAATTATTAGTCAATGCAGGTTCGTGATAAACTAAGCAATATGGATAATGAAATGAGGTTTCTTAAATGAAAAAAAAGATTGGTTTATTATATGGAGGCAAATCAGCAGAGCATGAAGTTTCTCTGTCTACAGCCTTAGCAGTTACAAAGGCAATTGATTTTGATGCATATGAAGTTTATCCAATTTACATCACACAAGATGGTGAATGGAGAAAAGGTCAGCGTCTTGAAGAATCAGCAAAAACAATTGAACAACTACAACTAACAGAAGGGACTGGAAAGTCGAACGACATTTCTAGCTTTCTTCCTGCACAACCGAGTGAAGCGTTAGACGTCATCATTCCCCTACTTCATGGACCGAACGGAGAAGATGGTACGGTACAAGGTCTTCTTGAAGTGATGAACATTCCGTACGTTGGAAATGGCGTGTTAGCATCTTCAGCAGGAATGGACAAAGTGGTAATGAAACAATTGTTCGAGCAAGCAGGTTTAGAACAAACGCCATATGTGTATTTTATAAGAAGAGACTGGGATAACAATCAAGGCTTCTGGTTGGATAAAATTGAAGCAGAACTTGTATGGCCGGTATTCGTTAAACCTGCCAATCTAGGATCGAGTGTTGGGATCAGTAAGGCAGATAATCGAGAAGAAATGATTGCTGCTGTAAAAGAAGCGTTAAAATTTGATCGTAAAATTGTCATTGAACAAGGTGTAGTTGGTCGTGAAATCGAAGTAGGTGTTCTCGGAAATGATGAGCCCGCGTGCTCAGTAGCTGGTGAGATCAAACCATTAAAAGCTTTTTATGATTATCAAGCGAAATACAAAGATGGCAATACTGCAATGATTATTCCGGCTGAACTAGACAGAGCGGTTTATGCGAAATTAGAAGTAGATGCGAAAAAAGCATTTAAAATTTTGGATTGTTCAGGACTTGTTCGAGCAGACTTTTTTGTGACGGCAAACAATGAAATTCTGATTAATGAAGTGAATACATTGCCTGGATTTACACCTTTCAGCATGTTCCCGTTATTGTGGGAACATACAGGAGTGCCATATCCGGAACTAATTGAACGACTTATTACGTTGGCGATCGAACGACATGAAGAAAAACAGTTACTGCAAGTTAAAATAGATTGAGTGGAGAAGCCAAATGAAAAAAAAGATTGAACAAGTAGCCAAATGGCTGGATATCAAAACTAATTTAAAAGGCATTGACATCACGGGAGTCTCAATTAACACGAGAACACTCAAGCCAGGTGATTTGTTTATCCCTTTTCGTGGTGAAAATGTAAATGGGCATAAGTACGTCCGTTCAGCGATTGAGCTAGGTGCATCTGCTTCTCTATGGCAGCGCGATGAACCTGGAGCACCAGAAGATTTGCCATTACTTTTTGTAGATGATTGCGAAGTGGCTTTGCAAGAAATGGCTCGCGCTTATCGTGATGAATTATCGGCAATGGTTATTGGAATCACTGGGTCTAATGGGAAAACTTCGACAAAAGATTTAGTGGCAAGTGTCTTGAAGCCGTATTTTAAAGTGCAAAAAACACCAGGTAACTTCAATAATCAATTAGGTCTTCCTTTGACGATTTTGTCTTTGGAAGAAGACACGAAAGTTGCTGTTTTGGAAATGGGCATGAGTGGGAAAGGGCAGATTGAATTTTTGTCTGAGCTAGCACGTCCAGATTACGCGATCATTACGAACATTGGCGAAGCGCATTTGCAGGACTTGGGTTCGCGCGAAGCGATTGCTGAAGCGAAATTTGAAATTACTGCAGGCCTTCAACCACACGGTAAACTTTTTTATGATGGCGATGAACCATTATTACAGCCGTTTATGGAAACTTTTCCGCAAGGTGTGTCTTTTGGATTCGACGACAATAACGAATTAACAGTAACAGATATTAAAGCTACTGAAAGTGGTAGCAGTTTTATGGTGAGTGGCATTATAGATGCCGCATTTACGATTCCGGTGCTAGGTGAACACCAAGTGAAAAACACACTGGCTGCAATATTAGTAGCTCTTGAAGCAGGATTATCAGAAGAGCAAATTCGTAAATCTTTAAAAGATGCAGCATTAACGGATATGCGTATGCAGATGATTCAATCAGACAATGGTGCGATTTTTATTAATGATGCTTATAATGCAGCTCCTTCATCGATGAATGCAGCGCTGAATTTTATCCGTGAAACAACGATGAAAGATAAGAAGTGGGTTGTATTAGGCGACATGCTTGAACTTGGAGACGACGAACAAAGTTATCACGAAGCATTGAGCAAATGCATTTCAGATAACTTAGTGGGTGTTTGTTTATATGGACCGCGTATGAAATGGCTTTACGATAAATTGCAGCCGAGTTATGGTGGGAAATTGTTATGGAGTGAAGCGGATTATGGTCCGATTATTGACTTGTTGAAAAAACATACCAACAAAGACTCAGTCATTTTAGTAAAGGGTTCTCGTGGTATGGCATTGGAAAATGTGATCGAGCCTTTTGTTAGTGAGTAAAAAAGTTTTGAGGCATTAGTTAGCAGAAAGAAGGAACCGATTTGAAGACCGGCGTGCTATGTATTCATGGTTTTACAGGAGGTCCATTTGAAGTAGAACCATTTGCCGATTTTTTATTTGAGCAAACCGATTGGATTGTGGAAATACCGACACTTCCAGGACATGGCGAAAAGCTTGCTTTAAAAAGTATTACTGCTGAAAGTTGGATGATGGAAGCTGAGTTAGCTTTAAAAAGATTGAAAAAATCGGCGGATCGCATCATCATTGTAGGCTTTTCAATGGGTGGTTTGATCGCCATGTATTTAGCGATGCGGTATAAAGTGGACCGTTTAGTTTTATTGAGTGCGGCTGCTAAATACATCAGTCCTGTGCAAATGTTTAAAGAAGTTCAAGAAGCTGTAAAAGATGCGGTATCAGGCAAAATAACGGAAAATGCGCTTTTTCATCTCTATGAATACAAGCTAACCAATACCCCCATCAGCTCGACAGTTGAATTTTTACGCGTAGTGAAAATGGTAGAACCTTATTACGATAAAATCAAAGTACCTGTCTGCATTGTACAAGGAGAAAAAGACGGTATAGTGCCATTGTCTGCAGCAGACTTTATTTACGATCATATCGGATCGGAAGAAAAGTACTTGATTCGTTCAGAAAAGGGCAAGCATTTAATCTGTTATAGCGAAGATAGTGAAGAATGGTTTAGTGAAGTATTTGCGTTTATGAATAAAGGCTTAGAGTAAACTGATTATTAGAACCTTTGCGTATTGATTGCAAATGGAAAAAAAACATGTTATTCTTTTGAGAGCAATGGATACATTTTTGAAACACTCTTCCCTGTGAAGAGTATTTTTTTGAGCAAAACGGTTTGTTCTATAGATAGGGCATCAAACACCCGCCGATCAGACCGCTCGGCAAAGCCCGAGCTTTTCCTGTTCACACATCCCCTCTGACTTAAAACTACAGAGTATGATTTTCGACGTGAAACTTCCTCATAAAGGCTCGACCTTGTCACTAATTCATCTAAAATGTACACCATTTGTAAATCAGATGAAGACAAAAGGAGATTGAAAAAATTTGGTAAAATTTTCAGAGTTAAATATTAGCGAAACAACATTAAAATCCGTAAAACGCATGGGGTTTGAAGAAGCAACACCAATTCAAGAGGGAACAATTCGTCTTGGTATGGAAGGTAAAGATATCATTGGACAAGCGCAAACTGGTACTGGTAAAACTACAGCTTTCGGTATTCCTTTGATTGAAAAAATCGACACTAAAAATGGCGACGTTCAAGGATTAATCATCGCTCCAACACGCGAATTGGCAATCCAAGTTTCAGAAGAACTTTACAGACTGGGTCAAGATAAAAACGTACGTATTCTTTCAGTATACGGTGGCCAAGAAATTAGCCGACAAATCCGTGCACTAAAAAATCGTCCGCAAATTATCGTTGGTACGCCAGGACGTCTATTAGACCATATCAACCGCCGTACGCTTAAATTGGATAATGTAAACACATTGATCCTTGACGAAGCAGACGAAATGTTGAACATGGGCTTTATCGAAGATATTCAAACAATCATGGCAAGTGTTCCTGACACGCGTCAAACATTGTTGTTCTCAGCAACTATGCCGGATGCAATCCGTCGCATTGCAGAGAAATTCATGAAAACGCCAGAAATCGTTAAAATCAAATCAAAAGAAATGACTGTTGAAAACATTGAGCAGTTCTACGTGAAATCTGTAGAGCGCGAGAAATTTGATTTCCTTTCACGTCTTTTGAATGTTCAACAACCGGAACTTGCGATCGTTTTCGGACGTACAAAACGCCGTGTTGACGAATTAGCAAAAGCTTTAAATATCCGCGGCTACCTTGCTGAAGGTATTCATGGTGACTTAAGCCAAGCAAAACGTATGTCAGTTTTAAAACAATTTAAAGCCGGCAAAATCGATATTTTAGTTGCAACAGACGTAGCAGCTCGTGGACTTGATATCTCAGGCGTATCACACGTATACAACTTTGATATTCCACAAGATCCTGAAAGCTATGTTCACCGTATCGGCCGTACTGGTCGTGCAGGTAAAAAAGGAGTCGCAGTCACGTTTGTAACACCACGTGAAATGAGCTACTTAGCTATCGTTGAACGTACAACTAAGAAAAAAATGGAAGCATTGGTTCCTCCAACTGCGAACGAAGCTGTACTTGGCCAAAAACGCGTTGCTATGGAACAATTGC
Organism: Planococcus halocryophilus; assembly: GCF_022489025.1. GTDB lineage: Bacteria > Bacillota > Bacilli > Bacillales_A > Planococcaceae > Planococcus > Planococcus halocryophilus_A. The sequence goes on from NZ_JAKVTG010000006.1 coordinate 217,547, forward strand.
TTGAAATGACAGAGAAAAACAATCTTGGCGATTACCGCGACTTCGCGACGCAAATGCTTGATAAGCATGATGCGGTTGACTTGATTGCAGCAGCTCTTAAAACAATGACTAAAGAACCGGAAGATATTCCAGTTTCTATTTCCGAAGAACGTCCTTTGCCATCACGCGGAGGCGGCGGATATAAAGGTAAAAGCGGCGGAGGCGGACGCAGTAGCGGAGGCGGCGGTTACAAAGGTAACCGTTCATCAGGTTCAGCTCGTCCATCATCAAGCCGTGGAGCAAGCTCAGGCGCAAGCCGACGTCGTGAAGGCGGAAGCGGAAGCGGTGGCGGACGTCCAGGACGTACGACTCGTCGTAGCGAATCTTAATACCGATTAATTGAAAGGACGTACGCAAAACAGGAAACTGTTTAGTGTACGTCCTTTTTTGCTGTTTGAATATCAGTTACAATGAAGTGAAACGTTCGGATGAATAAATCGTATAATGTGTAGGTAGACGATTGGAGAGAAGACAATGGATAACCAACCGAAAAATCAAATCTCACGAAAAGGCTTAACGGTCTGGCGTGTATACGGCAGTATGGAAACAGCGGTTATTGCGTTAATAGCAATCGGAGCAGGCGTTCTCACTTATTTTTTTGACTGGCCACAATGGCTTTATGCGATTTACGGAGCAGTCATTCTGCTATTTGGCGTCGTGCTGATTTTCTGGTTTCCGAAAATCCGGTGGCAACGTTGGCGTTATGAAGTAAGAGAACATGAAATTGAACTGCAGCACGGCTTGTTTATTGTTACGCGAACTTTGGTGCCGATGGTGCGTGTCCAACACGTAGATACTGAACAAGGACCTATTTTAAGAAAGTATGACTTGGCGGAAATTTCCATTTCAACGGCTGCGACCACTCATACAATCCCGGCGTTGGTTACAGCAGAAGCGGATGAATTGAGGGCGAGAATTTCTGTATTGGCAAGGGTGGCGGAAGATGATGTATGAAGGACGTTATAAACTGCATCCGATTTCGGCATTTTTAAACTTTATTAAAGGAATGAAAGAATTACTTCTTCCGTTTATTATTATTTTTGGTGTCAATATTTTCAGAGGTGATGGCATCAGTTCGATGTTTAACCAAGGTTGGCAAGGGATGATTCCATTAATTGTCGGGGGAGCTGTGTTGTTATTTCTACTAGTTGCCGGAATTATCAAATGGAAACGTTTTGTTTATTGGTTTGAAGATGGAGAACTTCGTATTGAATATGGTTTGTTTGTGAAGAAAAAAAGGTACATACCATTCGAACGAATTCAAAGTTTAAATTATGCAGAAGGCATTTTTCACCGACCGCTTGGATTAGTAAAAGTGAAAGTAGAAACAGCAGGTTCAGGAAAAGTAGGGCAAGCTGAAGCTGAATTGACGGCAATTTCAAGAGAAGATGCGGATCGTATTGAAAAAGAAATGGAAAAAGCCAAACATCAACTGTCGCGAGAAAAAACTCCGATAATCGGACCTGTAGAGTTTGTTGAAGCTCCTGCTAAAAAAACGACCAAAACGCTTTATCATATGTCTATGAAAGAACTATTAATTCTTGCGACAACTTCTAGCGGAATTGGTGTTGTCATTTCAGCCGTAGCGATCTTTCTTTCTCAGTTTTCTGAGTTTATCCCATACGATGCTGTTTATGAAGAAATCATCTTATTTTTACGTTTTGGTGCATTAATAGTTGCGCTAACCATCTTTGTTGTTTTAGTAATGGCATGGGTCATTTCGGTTATAATGACGATTGTAGCGAATTACCAATTTACGATTCAGTACGACGAAGATCGGATATATATAACTAGAGGCTTATTAGAGAAAAAGAAAGTCTCAATACCGTTAAAGCGTGTTCAAGGAATTAAAATAAGTCAAAATCCTTTGCGGGAACTATTCGGTTATGCAACAGTCGTAGTCGAAAGTGCAGGTGGGTCAGTGGGAGATAAGGACGAGAAAATTCGTTTATTTCCTTTAGTGAAAACAGATCGGATGTTGCCAATTCTAGAAGAATTGTTTCCAGAGTTAGAATGGACGCCCCAATTGGTTGGAGCGCCAAAGCGCAGCATTCATTTTTTCTACCGATTAAATTTAGTTTGGCTTTCTCCGATGTTTGCAGCTGTAGGGTATTTCTTTTATCCGTACGGACTTCTGGCTTTGCTTATTGTGCCGGTGGTTATCGTTATTGGTATTTGGCAACACCGAACTGTAGGGTATGCGCTCGGTGACAGGCAATTAACCGCTCAATTTAGAGGGCTTAGCAAGCACCGCTATTTTATATTGAAGAAAAGAATTCAAGTTGTTCAAGTAACACAAAGTTATTTTGAGCGACGCAAAGGAATTGCTTCAATCCATTCGACTATTAAATCTGGTATGATGGGTGCCACTGCAACAACCCCTCATATGGAAAAAGAAGATGCTAGCCGAATTTTAACTTGGTATAAACCGCTCGGGGCAAAAGAACAGTCGAGTTAAAAATTTGGTATAAAAAAAGACGGCCGGATATAAAAATCCGGCTGTCTTTATTTTTTAGCTCGCCAGCTAACAATGCGTTTTGGATGGAAATAACTAAGTCCGATTAAGAACCCGGTAATCATTCCGGCGATATGCGCAGTCACGTTAATGTTTGGTGTTAAGAAAGTCATAACTATACTAATGACGATAATTGGGAGTATAATTTGTTTAAGTTGGGGTAAAGCGCGTCCCCCGTAATACACCAATGCACCAAATGCGCCGAAAACGCCGAAAATGGCACCACTTGCTCCGACGTGGGAATAATCGAGTGGTTGTAAGAAATAAGTAGCTACAGAAGCGAAAAAGCCGGCTAGTAAGTAAATCGTCATAAAACGAATTTTGCCGGTTAATCGTTCTAACTCAGGTCCGAAAAGGAATAAGGAAAACATATTAAACAGCACGTGCATCAGCCCGTTATGCAGGAACATGGGGGTGAAAAAGCGCCACCATTGGCCTTCTGCAATGTAAAAGTTAGAACCTATACCATAAAAGTAAATCCATTGACCAAGAAAAGGTAACCATGTCAGTACATAGACCAACAGATTAAGAGCGATCAAAGTGGAAACGACCGGATACATACGCAAGTATTGCTTAAAGCTTTCTGTTCGAATAAACATTTTGTCACCTCTATTTCATACGTTTCATTATACCTGTTACCTGTTTGCGAATGAAAGGAGAAACATTTATGATTACAGGAATTGGGCTGGATATTGTTGAAATGTCACGAATCCGCCGATTAGATATCAAATCACCAAAATTTCGAGCGCGTATACTAACTGATTATGAACAAACTGAATATGATCAGTTAACAGAAACAAGAAAAATTGAATTTCTTGCCGGCCGTTTTGCAGCAAAAGAAGCTTACTCCAAAGCAAAAGGCACTGGAATTGGCAGTGAGTGTTCTTTTCAAGACATCGAAGTTAGAAAAGATGATAAAGGTAAACCCACTATTTACTTCCGAGGAACAGAGACGGGATTAGTATCTATTACACATTCAAAAGAATTTGCAGCAGCGCAAGTTCTTTTACAAACAACATAACTGGGTGGTGTCGAGATGACAGAAAATTATCGGCCGACTAAAGCGGTCATCGATTTAACAGCAATCAAAAGTAATTTAACTTATTTTCAAGAAAAAGTCGGTGATGCTGAAGTAATTGCAGTGGTAAAAGCAGATGCTTACGGACACGGTGTTCTAGAAATTGCAAAAACGGTCATTGAAAATGGTGTTCGTATGCTCGCAGTAGCGACTCCGGATGAAGCTCTTTTTCTCCGTAATCATGGCATAAATACCGAATTGTTAGTGTTAGGAGCCACTCCTTCGCAGTTTATTCCAATCGCGCAACAACACAATATTATTGTGACTGCCATCTCGCTTGACTGGTTATCGATGGCGGCGATGCACGTAGAGCAGAATTTAGATGCATTAAAGATTCATTTGAAAGTGGATACCGGGATGAGGCGTATCGGTATCCAAGTAAATGAAATCGATGAGGCTTTTGGTTTTATTGCAGATCATGACTTTAACTTTAAAGGCATATTTACTCATTTTGCGACTGCAGATGAAAAAGATTCTCCCCTTTTCGCCCAGCAAGTAAGCGCGATGAATACGATTATCGATAAGTTAGATGACTCTTCTGTGATGGTCCATATATCGAATAGTGCAGCTGCTGTTATGCATCCGGACTTAGTGTGCGATGCGGTGCGTGTTGGAATTTCATTGTACGGAATTGCACCTTCTTCTTATGTAGGTGAAGAAATGGATTTTGAATTACAACCTGCACTTAGTCTTGAAACTGAAATGATTCACGTGAAAAAAATAAAAGCTGGAGAAGTATTAAGTTACGGAGCTACCTATCGCGCTGAACAAGACGAATGGATTGCGACAATACCAATCGGTTATGCAGATGGCATGTTGCGCGGTTTACAAGGTCAAGATGTTTTGGTGAAAGGGCAACGTGTCCCGATTGTTGGTCGGATTTGTATGGACCAATGCATGATTCGACTATCTGAGAGATCTCTAATTGGAGAAAAAGTTCAGTTGATTGGGCAACAAGGGCAACAACGGATTTTAATTGACGAATGGGCCGATAAGCTTGAAACAATTCCTTATGAAATCCCTTGTATCTTAACAAAACGAGTGCCGCGTGTGTATGTAGAAAGAGCGGAGCTCATCGATTTTCCTTTTCAGCAGTCTGATAAGATGTTAAGATAGAATAGACTAAGACAGAAGAACGGGATTTTCGGAGGTGTCGGCTGTGTACGGTAAGTCAAAGACAAAAGAAGTGGTTGTGAAAATGCCAAAGCAATTTATTTCGGAGTTGACAACTCATTCAAATGAGCATGTTCAGGAAAGTGGAGATTATATTTACGTTTCCACAAACCGGGTGACGAAAAATCTATACGACTCATATCATATTCGGGAAGCGATGATCAAGGGCTACGTGGAGATGTCACAAATCAATCTATCGATTGCTTGTGAATGTTCTCACGCTGAGTACGAAGCGGAGCATACGACCGTGCGACTCGTAAGCGGAGGGTGACAACTTGATTGTAAAACGCGGAGATGTTTTTTTTGCGGAATTATCGCCAGTCGTCGGGTCTGAGCAAGGTGGGACCCGCCCGGTTCTGGTGATTCAAAACGATATAGGGAATCGATTTAGTCCTACCGTCATTATTGCTGCAATAACGGCGCAGATTCAAAAAGCTAAATTGCCGACTCATGTCGAGATTAATGCCAAAAAATATGGTTTTGAGCGTGATTCTGTTATTTTGCTTGAACAATTACGAACAATTGATAAGTCGAGATTGACCGACAAAATTACTCAACTTGACGACACATTGATGGAAAAAGTGGATGAAGCATTGGAAATCAGCGTGGGCCTAGTGAAATTTTAAGCATACATACTTCCGTAAAGACATCTCGAGAATTTTCTCGAGGTGTTTTTTTATAGATGGCGATGTTGACAAAAAAGATGTGAAAAAAACGAATTTCCGCTACAATAAAGAGTAGTAAACAAAAAAGGGATACATAGTGCGACAGGGAGGGTTTTTAGTCAATATGAATAAACAGATGGCTCAATATATACAGGGCAATTTAACCGAAATTATTTCGCAGTGGCAAGAAAAAATGAAAGATGAAAAAGAGGAACTTTCTTTTCGGATTATGCCTGAAGAGCTAATAAATCAAACAAGCCATGAATTTGCGGAACTGATGATTTCTAATTTACTAGAAAGCCATCAAGCGTATGAAATTCGTATAAATGATTTTGCTGAAAAAGTGGTTCGCCTCGGATGGTCAATTACATTTGTGACGAAGGCAATTGGACACTTTGCTGAAATCGTTTATGAAGATATGAGAAAAGAAGAAATGATTAATGATGGAAATCTTGCTGATTATATAGAAGAATTTTCAAAGTGGATTACGCCTATTCGAGAGAGCACAATTCAAGCTTACTCTAAAACATGGGAACGTACTGTGAATTTGCAAAAAATTGCGCTACAGGAACTATCTGCATCTTTGATTCCGGTATTTGAAAAAGTATCTGTGATGCCTTTAGTTGGGACAATTGATACCGAACGAGCAAAGTTGATTATGGAGAATTTGCTTGAAGGTGTCGTAAAGCACCGTGCAGAAGTTGTTTTGCTCGATATAACGGGTGTTCCTGTTGTGGATACTATGGTGGCTCATCACATTATTCAAGCGGCAGATGCTGTACGTTTAGTAGGAGCAAAATGTATGCTTGTCGGAATTCGACCTGAAATTGCTCAAACAATTGTTACACTAGGCATAAACTTGAATGATTTTACAACAACGAGTACTTTGCAGCGAGGTGTAGAACAGGCGCTAGCTTGGACGAATCGAAAAATTGTGGAGGTTGAAGACTGATGAATTTTAGAATTCCAATTTTAAAGTTAAGAGATACATTAATTGTTTCGATTCAATGGGAACTTGACGATCAAACAGCTCTTCAATTCCAGGAAGACTTATTGACAAAACTTCATGAAACAAGTGCGCGAGGTGTCGTAATTGATTTGACATCGATCGATTTTATCGACTCATTTATTGCAAAAGTTCTGGGAGACGTCATCAGCATGTCAAGCTTGATGGGGGCCAGAGTAGTTATTACCGGTATTCAGCCAGCAGTTGCTATCACTTTAATCGAGTTAGGAATTCGACTTGAAGATGTTATGACAGCGCTAGATCTAGAAAATGGTCTGGATAAACTTCAATTGGAATTGGAGGCTTAACCATGAGCGATGAGTCCTCGGTAGAAATTTTAACGGAATGGGATATTGTTGCCGCAAGACAACTCGGACGTAATGTCGCGAAAGAACTTGGTTTTGGCACAGTTGATCAGGCCCGTATTACAACGGCTATAAGCGAGCTTGCTCGTAATATATATTTATATGCTGGAAAAGGCAGAATCGAAATTCAGCAATTGACTGAAAATGGTCTTAAAGGGATTCTGATTATTGCAGCAGACAGTGGTCCAGGAATTTCAGATATTCGTCAAGTGATGGAAGATGGATTTACGACTTCAGGTGGATTGGGAGCAGGGCTTCCAGGTGTTAAGAGATTAATGGATGATTTTAAGATTGAAACAATTGTGGGCGAAGGTACAGATATAAGAGCTACGAAGTGGCTTCGTTAGGGGGAACACCCAATGATTCACGAAATCGAGAATCAGTATAAAGAAATTTTAAATGAATACATGAAAAAACAAACCGAACAAAATTTATATGTTGGTCAAAACTTCAGCCGACAACTCATCTTAGAAAATATTGCGCCCGAAGAAGTGATCAGTATGCACAAAGGCGCAATCCAAGAACTTTATGATGAGTTGCCGGATGTGGTATGGCATTCTTTCGACTTCTTGATCGAAATGATGATCAATTACGGATTGGCGCTTCAAGAGCGACAAAGTCTCTTAAAGCAACAGGAAGAGTTGAAAGTGGAAATGGATTTGGCGGCGAATGTACAAGAGACGCTGCTAAAAACAAAATTACCTTCACTCGAAGGCTTGGATATTGGCCTTCTTTCTATTCCTGCCCGAAAAATGAATGGCGACTACATCTATTTTGTTAGTGAACATGATGGTTATGCAGGGGTAGCGGTTGCAGATGTAATCGGTAAAGGCCTTCCTGCAGCTCTTTGCATGTCTATGATTAAATTTGGTATGGATAGTCTAAGTAGCTCGCAAGCGCTCCCAAAAGATGTGCTAAGTATCATTAACCGGATTGTTGAGAAAAGCGTAGATGATTCAATGTTCGTTTCCATGTTCTATGGAAATTATGATGCCAAGCAAGCACGTTTGACATACGGTTCAGCAGGGCACGAACCTGCAATTTTATATCGTGCAAAAGACAACGAATTTACAGAATTGAATGCAAAAGGCTTGTTGCTTGGTGTATCACCAGCTGCTGTCTATGAAGAACACACAGTCGATTTGGAAAAAGGCGACTTGGTCATTATGATGACAGATGGCGTGACGGAAGGCCGGAACGACGAAGGCTTTATCGAGCGCGAAGTTATCTATGAATTAATCGAATGTAAAAAAGAAAAACCTGCGCAAGTGATTGTGCAGTATGTTTACGATGAGCTTGAACGAATGCAAAATGCACAGTTTCAAGATGACTTTACATTAGTGATTTATAAAAAAGTCTAATAGTAGGTTTAATGACGTGCCGTTGGTGGTATTAAGGCTTAGAATAGCTTTTTTTAAAAGCGAGATTGAATTTAAAAAAACGGGGTGTCAAATTACAATGAATATTCAAGTGGATTTAACTGAATCGAATAATATTCTTGAAGGATATATAGGCGGAGAAATTGATGCACATACTGCACCAGTTTTACGCGGGAAATTAGAAAATTACCAAAGTCACCAAGGTTTAGAAGCAGAGTTGGATCTTTCTGACGTTAATTATATGGATAGTACAGGGCTAGGTGTTTTTGTAGCTTTTTATAAATCGGTCAATTCAAATGGTGGGCATGTGAAACTAAAAGGACTCTCCGTTCGATTGAAACGACTTTTCGATATTACAGGTTTAGGCGATATTATGGACATCGAATCAGTCGGGAAGGAGGGTAACTGATATGCGCCCTTTTGATTATGTAGAAATGCGAGTTCCCGCTAAATCACAGTACGTAGGTGTTGCAAGACTTACGATTTCAGGTTTGGCTAGTCGTATTGGTTTTTCGTTTGATGATATAGAGGATTTGAAGATTGCGTCAAGTGAAGCAGTAACAAATGCGGTTCAACATGCGTACACTGAGGGAGAGCAAGGCGAGGTTGTTATTGGTTGCGCACTTTACGAAGACAAAATCGAGATTATGGTAGCTGATCATGGTCGTAGCTTTGATTTTGAAGAAACAAAAGCAAAAGTTGGTCCGTATCATGATGAAGAAGAAGGTGCTTTTCTCCGTGAAGGCGGTCTCGGCTTGTATTTGATTGAAACATTAATGGACGAAGTTAAAGTTCATCATCAAGAAGGAGTAACGATCTTCATGACAAAGCATGTTGAAGGAGAGCAGGTGGAGAAGGATGTCGAAACAGTCTCATCCTAATCAGCCTACTAAAGAGCAGGTGCTTGATTGGATTGAAGCTTATCAAAAAACAGAAGATGAAGAAGCCCAGACAAACTTGGTTTTAAATTACAAACGCCTTGTTGAATCCATTGCACGAAAATATTCGAATGGAAAATCTTATCATGAGGATATTGCGCAAGTAGGGATGTTGGGGCTTTTAGGAGCTATTAGACGCTATGACCCTTCGTTTGGTCGTAGCTTTGAAGCCTTTGCTGTTCCCACAATTATCGGGGAAATTAAACGATTCTTGCGTGATAAAACATGGGCGATTCATGTTCCTCGCCGTATAAAAGAACTGGGTCCTCGGATAAAAGCGACAGTTGAAGTGTTAACAACAGAGCTTCAACGTTCACCGCAAGTGTGGGAAATCGCTGAATATCTAGATGTTGAAGAAGACGATATATTGGAAGCAATGGAGATGGGCAAGAGCTATCAAGCACTTTCAATGGACCATTCTTTAGAGGCGGATTCAGATGGCAGTACAATTACTTTATTTGACGTAGTTGGCCAAGAAGACGATGGTTACGAGAAAGCGGATCAGCGGATGCTTGTAGCTGAAGCGATGAATGTGCTTTCTGAACGAGAAAAGCAGATCATCCAATTCACCTACATAGAGCAGTTGAGCCAAAAAGAAGCCGGGGATAAACTCGGTATTTCTCAAATGCACGTTTCTCGTTTGCAAAGAAAAGCGATTAAGAAACTTCAAGAAGCAATATTAGCTGCTGGCGGAGTGTCCTAGTGGAGAAAATTCAGCATAATTTTATAAATGCTTTTATTTTCAACGCAGCAAAAAAAGGGAATTATGAATCTGGCGACAGTTATCACACCGTTTTGACAGATGATTACTTTATTTGCTCCGTAGCTGATGGATTAGGAAGTGGGCCCATAGCGCGTGAATCGTCTCAAGTGATTCCTCAGATTTTAAGGGAATATCACCATGAAACTGTGGATCAATTGATGCAGCGCTTTAATAAATTGATGGTTCACAAACGAGGCGCCGCTGTGGCAATTTTTAAAGTTGATTTTAATAACAAAACACTTGAATACAGTTGTGTTGGCAATATCCGATTTTATCTATACCGGAAAGTAAAAGATGAAATTATTTACCCATTGCCGGTAATGGGGTATTTGTCAGGGCGTCCGCAAAAACTGCGTACTCAGCTTTACACGTATGTGGAAAATGATTTGTTTTTGATTCATTCTGATGGAGTGGATTTAAGAAATCCGAAATCGATGATGCGTAAAGCAACAGTACCTGAACAATTATACAATGACATAGTAGAGTCGATCCAAACGGTTGACGACGCTACATTCATAACAGGAAGTCTTCTCAAATGAGAAGGCTTCTTTTTTATGTGTTAAAATGAGAAAGAATTGAAGGGGAGTGTCTAGATGGAAATGCAACAAATTCATACATTAATCGCAAAAGAAACGGGCGTGCGAAACAATCAAGTCGCGCAAGTTATCGCTTTAATCGAAGATGGCAACACCGTACCTTTTATCGCACGTTACCGAAAAGAAGCAACCGGCTCGTTAGATGAAGTTCAAATAAAAGCAATTGATGACCGGTATACATACATTCAAAGTTTAGAACAACGGAAAATAGAAGTGATTCGTTCTATATCGGAACAAGAAAAACTAACAGAGGAATTAGAAAAGGCGATTCACGGTGCAACTGTTTTACAACGCCTCGAAGATTTATATCGACCATACAAACAAAAGCGTCGTACAAAAGCGATTATCGCAAAAGAAAAAGGATTGCAACCGTTAGCAGACTGGTTGCTAGAGCCTGGCGATGAAAAACTGACGGAAAAAGCGCAAGCATTTGTAAGTGAAGAGGCAGGCGTTGCTTCTACTGAAGAAGCCATTCAAGGCGCACAAGATATTTTGGCGGAATTATTTGCGGACGACCCAGATGTTCGAGAGAAAATTCGTTACATGACTCGAAAAAGTGGAACCATCGCCACAATAGTTAAAAAAAATCACGAAGACGAAAAACAAGTCTTTCAAATGTATTACGAATACGAAGAAGCAATTCAAAAAATTGTGCCGCATCGAATTTTAGCGATTAATCGAGGAGAAAAAGAAGACGTTCTAAAAGTTTCCATTAATCCGCCTGTGGATCGTATTGTGACTTTGATGAAAAATAATTGGATAAAGCAAACACATTCAACAACAGATGTGATAGCTGTAGCGATTGAAGACAGTTACAAGCGTTTGATCCAACCCTCTGTTGAGCGGGAAATTCGCGCCGAGTTGAGTGAAAAAGGAGAAACGCAAGCCATTCATATCTTTTCAGAGAACTTGCGTAACTTGTTACTGCAACCGCCGATGAAAAACAAAATGGTCCTCGGTGTGGATCCAGCTTATCGGACAGGCTGCAAGCTGGCAGTTATCGATGAGACAGGTAAGTTGTTAGAAGTCGCGGTTATTTATCCGCATCCACCAAAATCTGATCAAGCGGGCTCGAAAAAAATTATGGAACGCTTAACAGCTAAATACCCAATTGAAATTATGGCGATTGGTAACGGTACTGCATCACGAGAGACAGAACAATTTGTTGCGGACTTCTTGTCGGAAACGTCGGCAGATATCTCTTACGTGATTGTTAATGAAGCAGGAGCTAGTGTTTATTCGGCATCTGACATTGCGCGAGCAGAGTTTCCGGACTTAAAAGTGGAGGAGCGGAGTGCGGCTTCGATTGCACGCCGTCTACAAGATCCACTCTCGGAATTGGTAAAGATTGATCCGAAAGCGGTGGGGGTTGGACAATACCAGCACGATGTTTCTCAAAAGAAATTAGCGGACCAGTTAACTTTTGTTGTTGAGACAGCGGTTAACCAAGTTGGGGTCAATGTCAATTCAGCATCTGCTTCGTTGTTGCATTATGTGGCAGGGTTGAGTAAAACTGTAGCGGAAAATGTGATTAAAGTGCGTGATGAAAATGGCCGCTTTACTACACGTGCGCAGTTGAAAAAAATTCCGCGTCTAGGAGCCAAGACTTATGAGCAGGCAATCGGATTTTTACGGATTCCTGAAGGCAAGAACCTATTAGACGCAACAGGGATTCATCCTGAGAGTTATGACATTGCAGAAAAACTGCTGAAGCTAGTAGGCGAAGACAAAAAATCTGTTGGAAAAGCAGGGCTCTCTGAAAAACTTGAAGCACTCGAGCTAAGCGAGTTAAGTGCAGAGTGGGGTGTCGGAGAAATTACGTTGAAAGATATTTTAGATGCGTTGAAAAAGCCGTTCCGTGATCCGCGTGATGAATTTCCGCAACCGTTATTGAAAAATGATATTTTAAAAATGGAAGATTTACTTCCGGGCATGGAAGTGCAAGGTACTGTTCGCAACGTGGTCGACTTCGGAGCGTTTATTGACATCGGAGTAAAGCAAGATGGCTTAGTCCATATCTCGAAACTGAAAAAAGGTTTTGTTAAGCATCCACTAGAAGTGGTCGCAGTTGGAGACATTGTCACTGCATGGGTTGAAAAAGTAGAAAAAGATAAAGGGCGCATTGCCTTGACGATGCTACAGCCGAAAGAGCAAACCCTTTAACGTTGAGTATAGGGGAATTACTATGACGAATGAAGAACTAACAGAATTGATAAAAGAAATCTCGCTAGCAAGTTTTGCAAAACCGTTTCGGCATGAAGGTGTTTTCAATTCTAGACTGAGAACAACAGGAGGTAGGTACCTGCTGCGTTCTCATCATATTGAAATCAATCCAAAGTCTTACGAGAAGTTTGGATATGCCGAACTCGAAGGAATTATTAAACACGAGCTATGTCATTATCATCTTCATATAGAAGGAAGAGGGTATAAGCACCAGGACCAAGACTTTAAAGAGTTACTGAAGAAAACAGGATCACCCCGTTTTTGTTCGTTGTTGGAAAACAAAACACAGCAACGTTCTGCGAAGACCTATGTTTACCAATGCGTGGCGTGTGAAACAAATTACAAGCGCAAGATTCGAATGAATACAGAGCGATATAGATGTGGCCGCTGCTCTGGAAAACTAATGGCGCAATAATAATTCATCCGAAAAGGAGACAGCCTAAATTGGTTTGTCTCCTTTCTTTTATGGAGGTATAGCTTAAGGTTTTGAGCAATGAAAAACAAAAGTGAAATTAAAATAAAAAAGGTATTGACGATTCTCTCAGACCTCTTTATAATAGAAAAAGTCGACAAGTACTTAAACAATATTCCGAAGTAGCTCAGTGGTAGAGCACCGCACTGTTAATGCGATGGTCGTAGGTTCGAGTCCTACCTTCGGAGCCATTCATGGCCCCTTGGTCAAGCGGTTAAGACACCGCCCTTTCACGGCGGTAACACGGGTTCGAATCCCGTAGGGGTCACCAACTTTTAAAAAACAATTAATCTGAAAAGTTATAGTTAGATAATAAGTGTGTTACACTAATACATAAGTTAAACAACTATGAAAAAACAAGTTGATTTTTCGAAAGAAAAACATTCTTATACTATTG
>NZ_JAKVTG010000007.1 GCF_022489025.1 Planococcus halocryophilus
TGATGGTAGTTGGGGGTTTCCCCCTGTGAGAGTAAGACGTCGCTGGTCTGTTTTATTTTTTTTGGTCCCGTGGTGTAGCGGTTAACATGCCTGCCTGTCACGCAGGAGATCGCCGGTTCGATCCCGGTCGGGACCGTAATTTTGATGATGAACACAGCGATCATGCTGTGTTCATTTTTTTTGTTGAAAAGACATTAACTCTTATGGGAAAAACGATATATTTTGATTTACGACAGCTATTTCGCTAAACTATGTAAAGACTCAATAGAGGTGACATGATCAATGACATATACAAAAAAGCTGAATTCGCCAGAAGAAACCGAAAGTTTTGCAATTGATCTTGCAGAACGATTAGAACCCGGAGATCTGCTAACGCTTGAAGGAGATTTGGGTGCTGGAAAAACTACTTTCACAAAAGGCCTAGCTAAGGGTCTTGGGATTCAACGTATGGTAAACAGTCCAACTTTTACAATCTTAAAACAATACTCAGGGCGTTTAGACTTAAATCATTTTGACGTCTATCGTCTTGAAAACAGCGACGAAGATATCGGCTTTGATGAATTTTTCAATAGCGAAGCGGTATCAGTTGTAGAATGGGCAAGATTCGTTGAAGAATATTTGCCAAAAGAACGCTTGGAAATCACCATCAACCGACAGTCTGAACAGGGACGAAAGATGACCTTAAATCCAATAGGCATACGGTATGAAAATCTTTGTAAGGAGCTAAACTTATGATCTATCTTGGAATTGATACCTCAAATTCTCCTTTGTCTCTCGCGTTAATCGAAGATGGAAGAGTTTTAATAGAAGAAACATCTAATTTAAAAATCAACCACTCGTTAACAGCTATGCCTGCAATTGAAGAAATGATGAAAAAGGCAAAAATCACACCTGCTGAATTGACGCATATTGCAGTAGCTGAAGGACCGGGTTCTTACACGGGTGTACGTATTGGCTTAACCATTGCAAAAACATTGGCTTGGTCATTAAAAATCCCTCTTCATCTTGTTTCTAGTTTAAAGGTGCTTGCAGCAAATGAGCAGGGGTTTGAAGGACTAGTTTGTCCCATAATGGATGCTCGCCGTGGGACAGCTTTTATCGGCTTGTATGAAGGCATTGGCTTAGCATCCGTTCTTGCTGATCAGCATAGCGACGTAAAAGAATTCTTGCTCAAAATTAAAGAACTCAATCGACCTGTGCTGTTTACCGGAGTAGATGTTAAATTGCACGAAGAACTTATTACAGAAGTGCTTGGTGTACAGGCACAATGGAGCGGAGTTTCAAACAGGTTGCCACGCGCATCAAATCTAATTATGTTGGCTCAAAAATCTGAGGAAAGCGCAGTTCACCATGCGGTTCCTGAGTATCGTCGCATCACAGAAGCAGAAGCGAATTACAATAAAGCTCAAGAAGGCAAAAGTTTATGAGTGAAATAGTGAATTATAGAAAAATGACTGTCGAAGACATAGATGTGGTTTATGAAATTGAAAAATTGTCTTTTACATTGCCTTGGACTAAAGATGCTTTTTATAATGAAATGAATATTAATGAGCATGCGTATTATGTGATTGCTGAAACGGATGAAGGCATTGTCGGGTATTGTGGAATGTGGCTCGTAATGGATGAAGCACATGTTACCAATATCGCTATTCACCCTGACCATCGTGGCAAAAAACTAGGCGGCGGTTTGATGGAAGCGGCAATTGAGACAGCGAAAGCACAAGGTGCCGTGTTAATGACATTAGAAGCACGAGTCAGCAATACAGTAGCTCAAAATCTTTACCGGAAATTAGGATTTAAAAATGGTGGCATTCGTAAGCGATATTATACGGATAATTACGAAGATGCCATAGTTATGTGGGTGAGATTCGATGAATAAAGACATTTATATATTGGGAATTGAAACAAGTTGTGATGAAACAGCGGCTTCTGTTGTTAAAAATGGAACGGAGATCATTTCAAATGTTGTAGCTTCTCAAATCGAGAGCCATAAACGTTTTGGCGGTGTTGTACCTGAGATCGCTTCAAGACATCATGTTGAACAAATCACTTTGGTCATTGAAGAAGCATTGCGATTGGCCCAACTAGAACCGCATCAATTAACTGCAGTTGCGGTAACAGAAGGACCCGGATTAGTGGGTGCTTTATTGATCGGTGTCAACGCTGCTAAAGCTTTTGCTTTTGCTCATCAACTACCTATAGTAGGAGTTCATCATATTGCAGGTCATATATATGCCAACCGTTTAGAACAGGAAATGGAGTTTCCGCTTCTTGCTTTAGTTATTTCAGGTGGCCATACAGAGCTGATTTATATGAAAGAACATGGTGACTTTACCGTTATTGGAGAAACACGTGACGATGCAGCTGGAGAAGCTTATGATAAAGTGGCACGAACATTAAATCTACCTTATCCTGGTGGACCTCATATTGATCGTTTGGCGCATGCTAGTGAAGAAGCCATCACGTTTCCAAGGATTTGGCTCGAAGAAGGATCTTATGATTTCAGTTTTAGTGGATTAAAATCGTCGGTTTTAAATTATATGCACAATGCAGCGCAGCGCGGAGAGACTGTAGCACCTGAACATGTAGCAGCTGGTTTCCAAAATAGTGTAGTAGAAGTGGTAACGGGTAAAACTGTTCGTGCTGCTAAAGAATATAACGTTCGTCAAGTGATTGCAGCAGGTGGCGTTGCAGCGAATAAAGGATTGAGAAAATCATTGGAATCTGCATTTCAAGAAAAAGAAATTCCTTTCTATATTCCTTCATTGCCATTATGTACGGATAATGCAGCTATGATTGCAGCAGCAGGAACAGTTATGTACGAAAAAGGAATTTTTGGTACAATGGCGATGAATGGGCGACCAGGCATGCCATTAACATCATGGATTTAATAAAAGCAAGTAATTTCATCATTTCAGAGAACTGGAATGTGTGAAATTACTTGCTTTTTTTTACCATAAAATTCAGACTTTTATACGTATGATGATAATTGTTCTGTCAATAGAGAACATTTGTACTTATGCACAATTTGTTAATAAACTGTTTGTAACTAGAGGATAAAGGGTGGGTATTCTACATATTGTGTACCTCTAAGTGGAAAACTATGTGGATAACATTTAAGTTGCCTGTGGATAATGTGTAAAAGTCTGTTGACAGTTGATAAGACAATATCGAGTATGTGGAGAAATCTGTGGAAATAAATATTTCATAAATAGCTATTGACCTATATATAGTAACAAAAAAACCGGCTATGCTATAGCCGGTTTTAATTAAATATTTTCAATTTTTTCCTGAATTTCAAGCCAATGCGTCATAACTTCTTCATGAGACGATTTAAGTTTTTCTAACTCATTTTGAAGTGGCAGCACCCGTTCATGATCTTGGAAGATTTCAGGTTTGCATAGTTGTTCTTCGATATCAGTAATTTGTAAATCTAATTTTTCCATCGTTTGTTCAATTTCTTCAGATTGTCGAACCAATTGGCGTTCGAGTTTTTTCGCTTCTTTGTCTATCTGCGAAGTGGAGGCAGCAACTGGCGCTTTTACTTCAGTGACCGAACCGGCTTCATCCAGTGCTTTTAGTTCAGCGATTTCGAGTTTTTTCTCGACATAATAATCGTAGTCACCCAAGTATTCGGTCGTGCCATCTTGCGTAAGTTCGCTAACTTTTGTGGCAATGCGGTTCATAAAGTAACGGTCATGCGAAACGAAAAGCAATGTGCCCGGATAATCCAATAATGCATTTTCCAATACTTCTTTACTGTCGAGGTCTAAGTGATTGGTTGGCTCATCGAGTAACAGCACATTAGCTTTTTGCATCATTAACTTCGCAAGTGCCACACGCGCTTTTTCGCCACCCGATAAAGTAGAGACAGGTTTTAGCACATCGTCACCGGTAAATAGAAAGCGTCCTAATATGCCACGTATGTCTTTTTCGTTGATCAGAGGATAGTCATCCCATAATTCGTTTAATACCAGCTTATTACCTTTTAAATTAGCTTGTTCTTGGTCGTAATAGCCAAATTGAATCCCGGTGCCATAATGAATATCACCCTCGAGTGGTTTCAGCTCTTTCATGATGGTTTTTAGCAAAGTGGATTTTCCGACACCGTTCGGTCCAACGAGCGCTAAACTTTCTTGCCGATATAGTTTTAATGAAATGTCTTTTGATACAGGTTCGGTGCCATATCCAATAGCTAACGATTGAACATTTAACACGTCGTTACCGCTTTGTTTGCCAATTGTGAAACCAAAGCTTGCTGACTTTTCACTGCCATCGGGGGCTTCCATCCAATCGGTTTTCTGCAAGACTTTCCGGCGGCTTTGTGCCATTTTCGTTGTGGAAGCTCGGGCTAAGTTGCGCTGGACATAATCTTCAAGCTTGGCTTTTTCCCCTTGTTGTTTTTCAAATTGCTTTTGGTCAAGTTCGTATTGCTTCGCTTTTTCATCCAAGTATCTGCTGTAGTTCCCACTGTATTTTTTAACGCGGTGACGAGATACTTCATAGACAAGCGTTACCACTTGGTCGAGGAAATATCGGTCATGGGAAACAATGAGCAAAGCACCCGGATAATTCTTCAAGAAGTTTTCCAGCCAGCTTAAAGTTTCGATGTCCAAATGGTTGGTCGGCTCATCGAGAATTAAGAGCTCAGGTTTGCTAAGCAAATGTTTGGCCAACATGAGCCGTGTTTTTTGCCCACCCGATAAAGACGTCACTTTTTTGTCGTAATCGTCCGGGTAAAATTTCATGCCGTGAAGAATCGCGCGTGTATCCGATTCGTATTGATAACCGCCTGCATCTTTAAAGTCATGTTGCAAAGAATCGTATTCTTTCATCACTTTGTCGTTTTCTTCAGGGTTGTTATAGATGTCGGGATTGGCCATTTGAGCTTCTAGATGACGAAGTTTCGCTTCTTGTTCACGGAAATGATGGAAAATTTTCATCATTTCATCCCAAACAGTCGCGTCTGATTCTAAATTGGATTGTTGTTCTAAATAGCCAATTGTCAAATCTTTCGGCATGCTAATATCGCCGCTATCGTAAGACATCTCTCCAGCTATGATTTTCAATAAGGTCGATTTTCCTGCGCCGTTGCGGCCTACTAATGCCACTCGGTCGCGGTGTTGTACTTCTAATTTGACGCCTGAGAGAATCTCTTCCGCGCCAAATGATTTATGGACTTGGTTTACTTGTAAAACAATCATGTAGGTCACCTCTATTCTCTTTAAGTGTAGCTGATAGAGCGGTTGTTCGCAATTGCACAAGCCTTTACATATCAAGGCTCCTACTGTAAGATGAAAGCGATTTGACAACACCTCAGGAGGATGCGAAAGCGTATGTTACACGAGACATCTAAAATTCCCCAAGCCACAACTAAAAGGCTGCCGCTATATTATCGCTTTCTTCAAAACTTCGCGAACGCCGGACAAAAACGGATTTCCTCGCAGGAGTTAAGTGAAGCGATGAAAATTGATTCTGCTACGATTCGCCGTGATTTTTCTCATCTAGGCGCTCTTGGTAAAAAAGGCTACGGCTATGACGTTCAAGAATTACTGCTGTTTTTCCGCAAAACATTAGACCAAGACGAAGCGACCAATGTCGCATTGATCGGCGTTGGTGGACTAGGCAGTGCATTCTTAAAGTATAATTTCCACCGCAACCATAATACGAAAATTATCGTCGCATTTGATTCTAATAGTCCGTTAGAAGGCGAGAAGATCAGCGAAATTGATACGTATCACCCGGATATGATTGAGGAAAAGATTAAAGAATATGGTGTGGAACTGGTTATTTTAACGGTGCCTTCCCGGTCAGCTCAAGAAGTGACAGATCGTTTAGCGAAAACCGATATTAAAGGAATCTTAAATTTCACCCCGGTTCGAATTTCGGTGCCTGATCATATTCGCGTCCAGACCATCGATTTGTCAGTAGAGCTTCAAACTTTGATCTACCAAATCAAGCAACAATGACTTAAAACCTTCACATTTCAACAGCCTTTGGAAATAGCCAAACCCGCTAGAATGATGTAAAATAGAGCCATAATACAGGAGGTGCAACGTATGCCAGGTCCAATGAGTATCATCATTATCGGTGTTGTTGCTTTACTTGTTTTCGGTCCGAAAAAATTACCGGAACTTGGAAAAGCATTCGGTTCGTCTTTACGTGAGTTCAAAAACGCTACAAAAGGACTTGTAGACGATGACGACGATAAAGTAGATTTGAAAAAGAAAGAAGAGCAAAAGGAAATACGATAGGATGTTTGTCTAATGCCAGAAAATGAGATGACATTAATTGAACATATAGGAGAACTCAGAAAACGGCTGACCATTCTAGTCGTTTTCTTTGTATTAGCGATTATTGTGAGTTTTTTCCTTGCACAACCGCTAATTCAGTATTTGCAGTATACCGAAGAAGCTAAAAATCTTACGTTAAATGCGTTTAAAATTACAGATCCGTTAAAGATTTTTATGCAAGTGACAATGATTTTAGCGTTAATCATGACTTCACCATTGATCATGTACCAATTCTGGGCGTTTATTAGCCCAGGACTTCTCGATAAAGAGCGGAGAGCTACATTAAGTTATATTCCGTTTTCTGTACTATTGTTTTTAGGTGGAATTGCTTTTGCCTATTTAATCTTGTTTCCATACGTTATCGGATTTATGTTGAACATATCCGATAATATGAATATCCAGGAAACAATCGGCATTAATGAATATTTTCAATTCTTGTTCCAAATTACGTTGCCGTTCGGCGTGATTTTCCAGCTGCCGGTAGTGATGTTGTTTTTAACAAGACTCGGAATTATTACACCAATGTTGATGACCAAGTATCGTAAGTTTTCGTATCTTGGGTTGGTTATTATTGCGGCGTTTATTACACCGCCCGACATCGTTTCACATATGATCGTCACGTTACCGCTTATTATTTTGTACGAATTTAGTGTCATGATTGCGAAAATCGGCTACCGCAAATTCTTAAAAGCAGAGCAGCAACAAGCAATTGAAGACCAACAAGAAAGCCTTCCACCGAATTGATTCGGGGAAGGCTTTTTTTACTGCAGATTTTCCAGTTGTTTTTGGAATTCCATGATTTTGTCCATATTCAGTTGAATAACCATCACGTAACTATTCAAAAGAATATGGGCGATGATGGGCGTGATGATGCTTTTTGTTTTTTGGTATAAAAACGCCAAGATCAATCCTGTTGTGAAATACAGCAACAGGTGCGTAAAGTCGAAATGAATCAATGCGAACGTCAAGGCACTCACCGCAGTGGCGAAAAAGAAATTGGTTGTCTGATTTAGAGAACCAAACAACACACGACGGAAAACCAGTTCTTCTAGAACTGGACCAAACAAGACGATTGATACAATCGCGAGTGGAACCACTTCAGCAATGCTCACTAATGAAGCGGTGTTTTCAGAACCAGGATCTATGCCAAGAAAATTCATTTCGATTAAAGCGGCAATCGATTGGCCGATAAGTAACAACAAAAAGCCGAGAAAGCCCCAAACAATCGACATAAGGAGAGACGACTTTTTACCTTTCCAAATATCAAAAAAGCGTTTGTCTCGGAACACGACAATAAGCGTTAAGATAAAGCCAATTCCCATAGTCAAAAAGATTAACCAGCCGGATGTAGCAATTCCCGCAGCTTGACGGTCCATACCTTGCCCTTGGAAATAACTCATGGTAGGGCTAATAAACAAAATCGGCGAAAGCTGTGCGACGATGAAAATTAACAATACATAAAGCGGGGTTTTTTTGCCTTTGGATTTGGGACGATAGGTGTTACTTTTTTTCGTTTTGGTTGATCGTTCATTTTTTAAGAAGTTGTCTATAAATTTTTTTTGTTTGTCGGGCATGATGTAATTCCTTTCACTTTTAAGCTCTCTCTTATTGTAGAGCTTTCAGAAGATAACCGCAAAGAAATCAAAATCATAATAGTTCCTACTTGCAAAAGACTGAAAACTTTATTAAACTTGTTAATGGGTTAGCACTCAGAGGTTGAGAGTGCTAATCGAGAACATTTAGATAATTTGAGGAGGGTGTTTCATTTGTTAAGACCACTAGGAGATCGTGTAATTATTGAGCTCATCGAAGCGGAAGAAAAAACATCAAGCGGTATCGTTTTACCGGGATCAGCACAAGAAAAACCGCAGGAGGGCCATGTGATCGCTGTAGGAAATGGACTTATTCGTGAAAACGGACAGCGCACAGCATTAGACGTGCAAGCTGGCGATCGCGTTATCTTCTCGAAATACGCAGGCTCTGAATTAAAATATGAAGGCAAAGAATATTTGATCTTACGTGAAAACGATATATTAGCAGTTTTAGGCTAAAATAAACCAACGACACAGGAGGAAGCTAAACATGGCAAAAGATATTAAGTTCAGCGAAGACGCACGTAGTTTAATGCTGAGAGGCGTAGATAAATTAGCAGACACAGTAAAAGTAACGCTTGGACCAAAAGGGCGTAACGTAGTGCTTGAGAAAAAATTCGGTTCGCCGTTAATCACCAATGATGGTGTGACGATCGCAAAAGAAATCGAACTTGAAAATGCTTTTGAAAACATGGGCGCAAAACTTGTTGCGGAAGTTGCTTCTAAAACAAACGACATCGCAGGTGACGGTACAACTACTGCAACCGTTCTTGCACAAGCTATGATCCGTGAAGGCTTGAAAAACGTTACAGCTGGCGCAAACCCAGTCGGCATTCGACACGGAATTGAACTAGCTGTTGAAAGTGCACTTAGCGAGTTAAAAGCGATTTCAAAACCAATCGAAGGCAAAGAATCCATTGCACAAGTTGCAGCGATTTCGTCTGGTGACGAAGAAGTCGGCAAACTGATTGCAGAAGCAATGGAGCGCGTTGGTAACGACGGCGTAATCACGCTAGAAGAATCACGTGGCTTTACAACAGAACTTGATGTTGTGGAAGGTATGCAGTTTGATCGCGGCTACCAATCACCATACATGGTAACTGATTCAGATAAAATGGAAGCTGTTTTAGAAAATCCATTTATTTTAGTAACTGACAAGAAAATTGGCAACATCCAAGAAATCTTACCAGTCCTTGAACAAGTGGTTCAACAAAGCAAACCGTTACTTATCGTTGCTGAAGACGTTGAAGGCGAAGCGTTAGCGACATTAGTAGTTAACAAATTGCGTGGCACGTTTAACGCAGTAGCTGTAAAGGCACCAGGCTTCGGTGATCGCCGCAAAGCAATGCTTGAGGATATTGCAGCATTAACAGGCGCAGAAGTGATTACAGAGGATCTAGGGCTTGAATTGAAAACAACAAACATTTCACAACTAGGTCGCGCATCTAAAGTTGTTGTAACGAAAGAAAGCACAACAATCGTAGAAGGCGCTGGCAACCAAGAGCACATCATTGCACGCGTTGGACAAATCCGCAGCCAATTAGAAGAGTCAACTTCTGAATTCGACAAAGAGAAACTACAAGAACGTCTAGCGAAATTAGCTGGCGGCGTGGCAGTTATCAAAGTCGGAGCGGCTACAGAAACAGAATTGAAAGAACGCAAACTTCGCATTGAAGATGCCTTGAACTCAACTCGTGCAGCTGTAGAAGAAGGAATTGTTGCCGGCGGTGGTACAGCATTAGTCAACGTCTACAACAAAGTAGCAGAACTTCTTGAATCACAAGAAGGCGACGTAGCAACAGGTATCAACATCGTACTTCGTGCGCTTGAAGAGCCAGTTCGTCAAATCGCAACAAACGCAGGACTTGAAGGGTCAATCATCGTTCACCGTCTGAAAACAGAAGAAGTCGGAATCGGCTATAACGCTGCGAACGGCGAATGGGTGAACATGGTAGAAGAAGGAATCGTTGATCCAACTAAAGTTACCCGTTCAGCATTACAAAACGCAGCATCTGTTGCGGCAATGTTCTTGACGACTGAAGCAGTTGTTGCAGACTTGCCAGAACCAGCAGGACAAGGCGGCGGCATGCCTGATATGGGCGGCATGGGCGGCATGATGTAGAAGAAAAGTTTCTCTAATTTGAGAAGCTGTCTAATTCATAATTTATTAGTATAGGAATAACCACTTCTCAGAAAATTGGAGAGGTGGTTATTTTTTATGCTTTTAAAATTTGCATATCAAGATTTTTTGGCAGACCGAAAGTTTAAAAATACAACACAAGTGAATATTGGGAACTATGAGAGGACATTAGGACTGTTTGTAGAGTATTGTCTTGAACTTGGTGTAATTAATGTTGAAGATGTGGGACATAGTCATGTACGGAGTTATCTAGTTGATTGTCAAAAAAAGGGCAATAAGGCAGGTACGATAAATACGAAAATCATGAGAATTCGCGCCTTCTATAATTATCTTATTGAAGAAAAGATGGTAAGTGAAAATATGGCTAGTAAAGTGAAGCTGCAAAAAGAAGATGTGAAGATTAATGTGTTTACAGATGAGCAAATACATCAAATGTTAGCTTACTATCGAAGTTTAAGACGTAGAGAGAAAAGTTATTTCAGTTACCGTGGTTACTTGTTAATAATATTGCTACTTGGAACAGGAACGAGAAGGAAGGAGGTAATAAACCTTAAGTGGTCAGATATTGATATGTTGAATGCAACGATGAGTGTACATGGTAAAAATCGTCAATATGAAACGATTTTTATGACTGGGAAACTCGTTAAAGAACTTTCAGTGTATAAGATTTTCTGTAAGAATTTCTTTGGTATAGAGCATGAGTATGTATTTTTAAATCGTGATAATACCCCAATGACAGATAACTCTATTATGTTGGTATTTAAGAATTTACAAACCCATATGAACTTTGCGGACGTTAGAGTTTCTCCTCACACTTTTAGACATACATTCTGCCACAGACTGGCTATGAGTGGCATGTCTGCGTTTGCGATACAGAAGATGATGCGACACAAAAATATAAATGTAACGATGAGGTACGTAGCAATGTGGGGGAATGAACTTAAAGAACAAAACGATAAACATAATCCATTGAATAAATTAGATATATGAATTAAAGAGCGGCGTGATGCTGCTCTTTTTTTTTATTAATAGACTCAAAATACTTACAAAATGATAAAAGAAAAAATCTGCTTGAATAATTATAATATGAGATGAATCACTACATTGTCCCTATCGATCGATTTAAAATGCTCTTGATTAATCGCTTAAACTCTTTAGTAGCTAGTTTTTTCATAACGGTTTGTATGGTCATCTCCAAAATTAAAGTCAGCGCATCGATCTACACCAAAAATGGGTAAAAAATACCGATACGAGACGTATGGTTTCTATAATGAATAAGTTGCTTTTACTAAGATTTTTCAGTTGTTAATTTTGATGTATTACAAAGAAAAATTTAAAGGTAGATGAAGATTTCGTAACAAAATACTAGGGTTAAACGAGACCAGTTTTTTTGAAAAAAGAGCAAAAAAAGTCCTTGACACGCTTTTTGGGGTCAAAATGTCAGAAACACCAGCTTTTTTCTGGGGAAACTAGGTCCGAAAAGTCAATTTTCCAATATGTATAATTAAGTACATAGGATTATTAAGGCGATACGTTAAATTCAAATAAACAAAATAGACAATGCTTTTCAGACCGTGACTTTTGTTTAATAGATTTCTTTTGAGTTGCTCTAATCAATCTCCAAATTCAATTATAGAAAGTGAGGAATGAGTAATATTAATAGCATAGTAATATCTATTAATTGCTTAAATTTATGAAAAAAATATGTAGCAAATGCAGTAAGAGAAAAAACGTTGAGGAGTTCAGTAAGGACCGAAATAAAGCCGATAATTTAACTAGTGCATGTAAGGAATGTAACAACTATCGAGAAAAGATGCGCAGAATAAACGGTGGAGATTTTACTAAAGAGCAGAAACAATTGGTATTCAAGAAGTACGGAAGGTTCTGTCAAATGTGTAATAACACTGAAAAATTGGAGGTCGACCATAGACTTCCACAAAGTATGTGTAAGCCTAACACAGCTAGTAGTGATGAAAATGCTTGGATACTGTGTAAAGGATGTAATATCAGTAAGGGAGCGCGGATTCTAATAGAGGTTATTAGAGAAGTTCCCAGAGATATTCTAGGACCAATGCTTTCTTTAGAATATGCCCAACCAATTGCACAGAAACGTTTTACTAAAGGTACTATAACAATTGGGAATAAACAGTATAGCGATGTGAGAATTAGTTAAACGTACATTTGTGGAGATGAAGAACTTAATACTACACCTTAATTTTAGGTGTAGTATAGCGCTTGTTATACTAAGTACACCTAAAATTAAGGTGGTTCCCTAAATAAAGGCACCTTAATTTTAGGTGTCCCCTCGATCTCATTAACACTAGAATTAATCAAAGGTAATTGAAGAAATTGCAGAGGGAATAGATAGAAGATTAATAGATAGAAGATATTAAGTAGATAGAAATGTACAGCAAAAGTCGGCAAAGCCTCCTTAGTTGCTGCTCAACAAAAAAATCTAAAAGTTTATCAATCAAATACAAAAACTAAGGAAATAAAAGGAGTTAAAAAAGTTTGGAAACTAAAACATTATCAACAAAAAAGTTAGAGGGTCAAGAATCATTTATCAAGATGTCAAAATCACTAATGGATACCAAAAAACTGGGGAAGAATGGCGAGCTAGGAGTCTATCATCTAGCAATAATTAAATCGTTGGCAAATAATTTTCAAGGTGTGGCATATACTGGTGTTACTCATATCATGAAATTTGTTGGTGTGAGTACAGAACAAAGCATGACGAAGGCGAGGGCAAAAGAATCTTTGCTCAATCTACAGGAGAGTGGGCATATCGAGATATTTAAGGATAGGGCAATGTTAAGTACTGTTACAGAAATCAAAAATGCTGAAAATTACTTTATTAAACCAACAGGGAAGGACGAGGAATATGGTTTTGCTAAAGTATTTTATGCAGATATTCAAAGAATTAATGAAATGAAAAGCGATTATAAGCCAAAAATATTTGCTACGTATTTAAATATGGTTGGTAACATTTTCTATAGTTTAAGCAATGTTCCAATGTCATATATGAAAATTGATACGGTTGTAAAAGGAACAGGAATTAATAGGAGATCGGTTGTAGAGTATCTAAAAGCATTGCATGAGTATGAAATTTTATATTTTGTACACTTTCATATAAATAATTCGATTTCGAAGAACTACTGCACAAGATGGATTCATAAAAAACATACAGCTGAATGGGCGGTAGCGGAAGCGGAATTTCAATATAGAACTACGAAAGAAAAATTTAAAGGTGGTGCAGAAGGCGTATCAGAAGAATAAGAAATATCTATATTTCAATCTTCTTTTCTGTGTAGTAAAGCAAATAATAGTAATAATTCAACTTACTTTGCAAAGTGGATTGAGTTAATATAACTCTGATTTTATTAACTCAATACTAATTAGATATTTCAGTACCAGAGTCTTTTTGTATAAAGTGGATATCAAAATGAAAAAGTATAACGTAGATATTTAAATCCGTTTGCTGCTTTCAAAAGGTTAATTGAATTGCTATTCTTCTACAGTTAAGTATTTGGTAATGTCGATTGTATCTTCTAAATCACAAAGTCTACTATTCATTGCACTTTCAACTGAGTCGGATAATTCAGTGTCTCTGAGTCCTATTTCATAAAGGGAGTCTTGAACGTCTTTATAAATAGCTGTAACCATTTCAGTAGGAAGTTGACTTATGTATTTTGTTTTCATATCATTTATCCCCTCTTTTATACCATTGTGCATTACCAGAATCTTTTTTAGTAGGTACAATAGAAAGCCAATTGTCTTTTTCTACTTTGTGCATAATCATCCGACCGAGATTTCTTCTAGCTGAGATATCTATATTCTTCCAGACATTCTGCTCGAAACAGTCACGTACTTTAAACTCTTTAGTATCCTTTTTTTGTGAAACTGCTTTCGCAAATTGCTTTAAAAGTTCATCGTAGTTAACAACGACGTCTGGCTGAGCATTAAATAATAAATAGCGTAGATAGTCTGGGACGCTAGCGTAGCCGTTTTCCACAGCTTGACTATACATATTTGCGTACTCATTTTCTGTAAGGTTTAACTTTACTAATTTCAATACAGCACCTCATTTCGTTTAGTTGTTGTTGTTACTGTACAACAACAACTTTTGGAAGTCAATTTAAAGGTGTGTAGGAAAATTTCAGAGTTAACTAAAGTATAAAGATGAATTTAATTAAGCTTAGATTTATAACATCGATGGATCGATTGAGAAGTTAAAACAGAATCAACATAATTACCTTTAGAATATAGGTTTAACTAAGTATTGTTAAGTGTTTTAAAATATAGTCGAATAGGTTTTAGAATTGACTAATTAGTAAATATATGTTATAATTAGTAGTATAAATTATTTGTTTTCCGAGCCAAAACTCCTTGGGGCATTCAAGAATTTAGCGTCTAAATTCAAGAAATTTGGAGTGGGTACAATGCTAAGTGCTTTAATTATGAATCCAGTATTCAGTGTAGAATGTAATATTGGAGATTTTACTATTGGATATGAGTATCAAATTGAGCAAGACAATGAGCAAGACAATGAGCAAGACAACGAGCAAGACAACGAGCAAGACAACGAGCAAGACAACGAGCAAGACAACGAGCAAGACAACGAGCAAGACAACGAGCAAGACAACGAGCAAGTAAACGAGCAAGTAAACGAGCAAGACAAAAATAATAAAGACGCTAAATTGTCTCGGAAAGCAAATAATTACAAACATAAAGAAAGAGTGCTAATCAATGCACTCTTTCTTTTTTTTTATAAAATTTAATACTAGATTTGAAATTAGTAGAAATAATATTTTTTGTATCATTTGAGTAAACCCAATTGATACAATTATGATTTGTTGCTATACTTGACTTCAGAGAGTGTCATTTACATGAATCATAAAAGAAATGAGGATTACTAATGAGATATGGATATGCTAGGGTATCATCAATGGGGCAGGAGTTAACGACACAAATAAACGCTCTAAGTGAAAATGGGTGTGAGAAGATATTCAAAGAAAAAGTAAGTGGAAGAGACAAGAAGAAAAGAATAGAGTTTGAAGTTCTTCTTTCCACAGTTTCCGAAGGAGATACTATAGTCGTCTCTAAGCTAGATCGATTTGCTAGGTCAACGAAAGATGCACTCAGCACTATTGAGCAGTTAAATGAAATGAATGTCAATCTCGTTGTATTAAACATGGGTGGCGATAGAGTAGATACATCTACTGCAATTGGCAAATTAATGATAACTGTACTTAGTGGTATAGCTGAGTTTGAGGCAGATATGATTAAGGAGCGGCAAATGGAAGGTATTGCGTTGGCAAAGCAAAGAGGTGTCTATAAAGGAAGACCTCATACATATACTGAGAAGCACAAAGGGTTGCAACACGCTTTGGAGTTATTCTACAATAGAGATACGAATAAGATGACTGTCAAGGAGATTGAGGAAATTACAAAGGTAAGTAAGGCTACTATATACAGAGAGGTGAGAAAGCAAAATGACAATATACTCTTATAAGTGCAGTTGTGGGCAACCGTATAATGTAAAAGGCGATGGCAACTATCCAATGAAAGATAAGTTTATAGCTACATGTACTTCTTGTGGTAATCAACTTACTCATAAATCTTCTTCAATTGATGTTGAATGGGAATTTGACCCCACATTTGACAGAAAGCATAATTAAATTAACAAAGACATCTACTGGAATTGTAGGTGTCTTTTTATGTACTATCAAATAAAGTTGAGTAAGTGATTACTTGTACCGCTTAACTATGGTTAAAGGACCGAAGATAGATGAGTTTCCAATTAACTTAAGAAGTCCTGATTCAAAATTCAAATAAGAACTCAATGAATGAACTTTCATGCAGTATTTGCGTTAACTAAACTAAAGAGTAGATTAATATTGTAACTTTAATCTGAGTATCTAAAAGTTTCGAAAGGTAGAATTCCTCTATCGGATGAAAAGTAAAGTATGTGAAAGTCGTAGAGAAGTATGATAGGTAGTTAATTGAATTAGAATGGAGAACTGCAGAAAGTGATAGGATCGTGGCTATCGATACGTGATAATTTGTAATCTTCTTGAATAAATAGGTTGTACGCGTTATAGCTTTTCAGTACTAATCAGTTTTGTACATAGCAGATTGCGATTGAAAAGTTTATTGGTAGTAAGCGTAGTTAGTTCAAAAAAATTCTGAATACACAACTCAGATGCAGTTAGAAGTATATTTAGAACGGTAACTTAGATAGGAACGTATTCTGAAACTGATATTTCAAAAAAAGCAAGGGCAGGACGTTCAGTTGCTGGTACTGATGGGCGGGGTGTATTATCACATTTTCTAGTACTCATTAGGGGCTAAGATATAGAGGTAGGTGTATCTACGTCAGAAAGATTATTTGCTTGGAAAAAACCGAATGAACTTTCTTAATTAATAGTAAAATCAAGTATTATACAAATTTGTTATTAGTAGAAAAATTGATATAATGTATCTATTGATTAAATCTAAAGACCTTATTAAAAATCTAGGTAATTAGTCGAAAATAATATATGAGGAGATTAAAAATGTCGCAGAATATCATTGAACATTTAAGACAAGAAGCAATTCAAGAAATATTTAAAATGAAGACTTTTGAAACTGCTTGGGCAGTTTGGCAAAAAGGTATCCAAGGGCAAATTAGTCCATTAAATGCTAATAACGTTTTGAATCTAGGAGATAATTTAGGAGATATATTTCGATCGACTGGAGTTGCGGGACGTAGGCAAGAAGACGTTTCTACAGGAGGCAATGTATGGGAGGCTCTGATATGCTGGTATTTGAATTTATGTCTAGTTGGTAGCCGTACAGTCGTCTTTAAACAAAAAAAAGCTCTCTTACCAACACCAGTAAGAGAGGCTTTAACAGTTAGCTATGGCACATTTCCTTCTAATACTGAATCAGACTTAATTGCAATAACATTCCCTGAAAAAAGTGATTACACGAGTATAGATAAACACAGTATTTCAATAAGAAATGATGTTGGAAACTTAATTCCAACATTATCAGGCAAGAAATACAACTTTCTCGAGATATCTAATGCTTTACTGAGTAGAGATTTTAATGATTTAGAAATCGGTGTTATACAGTGTAAAACAAATTGGAATGATAATGCTCAAGTACCTATGCTATGGGATATGATTTATTCTTCTAGTGGGTTCAGCAGACATTCAATTGTAGTAGGCACTTCTTTATATTCAATTAGGGATTTAAAGAAGTTTAGTTATTCTTTTGTAACAGTACCTACAGTAAAGATGAGCAAAATCAATCACACAAGTACTTGTGTGAGAAGAGTACAAAACCTTTCAGGAGGTAATTATTGGGGCTATCCTTCGAGAGCGTCGGTAGCTAACTCGATAAAAGATATATTTGGTAGAAACTTCTCTTCAGCTTCAACTACTAGTCTAGCTGCACGTCTTAGGGTAGAATTACCAAATTTAAGAACAACATACTCCTATTTTAATATTTAAGTTAATGAGTACGCAAAGAGAAAACCACCTTATTGCGTACTCAATTTTCTAATGCATTTCGTATTTCGATAGCGATGGCTCTCGCTAATAGTGGCGGGATAGCATTTCCTACTTGTGAATACTGAGGAACTTCTAAGCCTCGTCTCATACCACCAGTGGTTCTTTTACCAAGAAATTCAAAGCTATCATCAAAGGACTGTAACCGTGCCAATTCGCGAACACTTGGTATACGATTTTCAAAGGGAGATAAAAAATCATCTGGTAGGGTAACAACGGTAGGAGACACTCTGTGCCTATTATACCTAAACCTATTATTTTTCTTTGTAAGAATAGATTCAATTAATTGACTACTAACAGGCGGTGTCGCGAAACCTGATATTATTTGTTCCGTAGAAAAAATATTTTTAAGTGCAGATTTACTTTCTTCCAACAGATGTGGGTATTCAATAATTTCAAGACCATTATCTTTAATCCGTTTTTTTAACATTGGAGAACTTTCTCCCTCACGAAACAATGAGAACCTTTCAACGATAAGAGGTCCATGGTTTGATAGGTCGTGATTGTAAACATGCCCATTTGAACTAATGGTATTATTTGCGAGTGACATCGTTCTACCATTTATGGATTCTAATTGATACTGAGAGTGGCTTCTAAAGGTACCTTCTTTTATATTTGTATCAACAATAAGGTCACTAATTGCATCGAAAACATTCACTTTGTCTTCTTCATTTGGTGTGGTTGGCTCAGGATAAGCAGGGGCAGTTTGCCCATCTAAATATGCAATGAAAATAGCCCGTTTTCTTCTTTGTGGCACACCATAATTGGATGCATCTAAAATTTCTGGCTGCAGTGTACGGTAGCCTAATAGTGAAAACTCATTCATTAATATCTCGGGCATCAAACTTCTTTCAGGATATTCATGTCCAGTTAGCCCCACATAACCATCCATTTTAGTATCCATAAAACCTTCTACGTTTTCCATAACAACATATTTAGGATTAATATCGTTTACAACCCTTAGGTATTCTCTAAAGAGTCTGTTTCTAGGGTCGTCTTGATTACGCCTTCCCGCTCTGCTGAAGCCTTGGCAAGGTGGACCTCCAAAAATTACATCTATTTGTGGGACCACTCTACCGTTAAACATATCTATGCCTTGAATTGCCGATTGAATATTTTCAGAAGGTAATTCGTTAATATCGGCTCTCGAAAAATATGTATTAACTCCATGAACAAAGCCTAACTGTTCATGTCTATGGGTGTAGGTTTTTTCTACATCTATACTTAAATCAGATGAAAAAACGATGTGGAATCCAGCTTGGATTACACCTTCACTAAATCCACCTGCACCACAAAATAAGTCTATTGCTATTGGTGTCATCATTATCACTCCATAAATTAATTACATACTTTATATTAATATTATCTAACAAATAGCCAGAAAAGTCCAGGGTTTTCAAGAGTAATTATAACATGGATTCGTTAGAGATTTGATTGCGAAGATTTTAGGTGAAGATATTGTATCGATGGTAGTAATGCTTCACTCCTTTTCAGAATTAAAGTAGTTGAGTTGAAATGAGCAAAAAATATTTTTATGAAGTACGCGATGCAATTTTAAAAGTTCAAATAGTGTTCCTAAACATAATTGAGAGGATCGTGAAGAAATGAAGTTTAACTTTATTTCAAATGAAGAATATAGTCGGAAAGAAGTTAAGGCAATAATTAATCATCCTGAGCCAGATAGTGTAGGGGGGATTTGGGGGACTGGATATGCTCCATTTGAAGATGCATATTTTTTATTTGCGAACTTAGGAATGGCGGGCAGAACGGGTCATAACTATTCTAATGTTTTGACGCAAAATAGTTTGTACTGGTTCAGTAAAGGGACTAGTTCTATACATACACCTAGTATGGTGAAAATGATGAGCGGGGATAATGAAGTATATATTTTTACTAGAGAAGATAGCGGTAATGTGAAATTTAAGTTTCAAGGTCTTGGTTATGTGAAAGATTTCGAGGATGCTAAACCAGCCCATATCGTATGGGGATTAACAAGAAGTTTAAGTGACATTCCTAGAGGTTTCGAAAGTGAGAAGCGTAAAAGGTTTATTGAGGGAGCTAGAACTGAAGCTACAACAACACGTTACGAAAGAAATCCTTTAGCTAGAAAAGCATGCTTAGATTATTACGGTTACAACTGTTTAGTCTGTGAAATGGATTTTGAGCAGCAGTATGGTGAGATTGGTCAAAAATTTATTCATGTACATCATGAGATAGAGATTAGTGCGATTGGAGAAGAGTATGAAATCGATCCTATAAATGATTTGAAGCCTGTTTGTCCAAACTGCCATGCGATGTTACATAAAAGTAGACCTGCTTTTACTATTGAGGAATTAAAAGTGATTATGAGATTGCAAAAAAATTGAATGATACTTTGAAATAATCATTAATAGTAGTGAAGAATTTGATAATGGATGGTTGGAAATCATTGCTTTTAAAGTGCTGATATTTCAGCGGTATCATACTAGCTTCACAATAAGCTATAACAGGTTTATAATAGAAATAGTTAGAAAATATCGAGAAGTGGTATGCCTACTAAAAAAATATGAATTATCACTCTGTTACCCGTTCAGCATTACAAAACGCAGCATCTGTTGCGGCAATGTTCTTGACGACTGAAGCTGTTGTTGCAGACTTGCCAGAACCAGCAGGACAAGGCGGCGGCATGCCTGATATGGGCGGCATGGGCGGCATGATGTAATAAGTATCTTAACCCCGGTAACAGTAAGGGTTAAAGTGTTTATCATCCTAATAATCAAAATCTAACTCTAAAAGCCTCTCAAAAAATTCATTGAATTTTTGAGAGGCTTTTTTATGCTTTTATATTTATCTCTTTATCTTTGAATTTCGTATCAGTCACTTGTTTCTTATAAGGCAACTCCAAATGATCACGCAATGTCGTTCCTTCGTATTCATTCCGGAAAATCCCGCGTGCTTGCAGAATCGGCACCACCCGGTCGACAAACGCTTCGAGTTCGCTTGGCAAATTGGCAATAATCATAAAGCCGTCTGCTGCGTGTTGTTGGTACCACGATTCGATCAAATTAGCGACGTGTTCAGGTGTGCCCATAAAAGGTGTGCGAGGAGTTGCTTCGCGCAAAGCCACTTGACGTAAGCTTAAGTTTTCGAGACGTGCTTCTTTTTTAATGCGATCGGTATCGCTTTGGAAACTGTTTTTGCCGATGGTTCCGATATCCGGGAACGGTTCGTCTAGTGGGTACTGAGAAAAATCATGGTGTTCAAACAAACGACCCAAAAAAGCGAGAGCTTGTTCGGTAGTAACTAAACTCGCCAGTTCTTGGTATTTTCGTTCGGCATCTTCTGCAGTCTCGCCGATAATGGGGCTGATGCCTTGTAAGACTAGTAAGTCGCTAGGCTCACGACCGCTCAAACGGGCTTGTTCTTTAACGTTTTTATAATAATGCGTGGCTTCTTCTATTCTCGGCATAATGGCAAATACGGCATCTGCTTGTTGGGCAGAAAAAGCAATGCCATCTTTAGATGAACCAGCTTGGAAAATGACCGGCTGTCCTTGTGGTGAGCGGCCAATATTTAATGGTCCTTGGACAGAAAAGAATTCGCCTTGGTGGTTTAACGTATGCAATTTCGCTGGATCAAAAAATTGTCCGGACTCTTTATCGCGAACAAATGCATCATCTTCCCACGAATTCCATAAGCCTTTCATGACGTGAACAAACTCGGCAGCCATTCGGTAGCGTTCGGCGTGACTGGGGTGATCGTCGAGTTGTTTGCTGAAATTCAATGCCGTCTTTTCTAGTCCAGAAGTTACTACGTTCCATCCAGCGCGACCACCGCTCAACATGTCTAATGAAGCAAACTGTCTTGCAGCAGAAAACGGTTCGCTATAGGTGGTGGATAACGTGCTCACGAGTCCGATGTTCGACGTTACTGCAGCGAGTGCAGAAAGAATCGTTAACGGTTCAAAGCGATTTAAGTAATGGGGGTTTGATTTTTCGTTGATGTACAGAGCATCTGCAATAAAAACAAAATCAAATTTGCCGCGTTCTGAAGTTTGCGCTTGCTGTTTATAAAAATCGAAACTGACACTGGCACCCGCAGGCATAGCGGGATGTCGCCAATCCGAAATTTTTTCACCGGCTCCGTGAATCATGGTTCCAAGTTTTAGTTGCTTTCTCACATTGCATTGTCCTTTCGATAATCCTTTGTCTTAAATTATCGTATGTGTCACGTTATGTGTCAAGACAGGTGTCGTGTGGGAGGTTTTGAAACTGTGGAACTTAACCGAAACTTCATTGGGCTCATAAGCAATAAAATAGGAAAAAGTATTGCAGTATAGTATGATGCCCCTGTAGAGAGTTAAGGAGTGAAAAAATGAAAGAACAATCGTATGAAAAACATGTGCGTTACCCAAGGTTACAGCTTTTTTTCTGGGTACCGTTAAGCTTTGTGTTGCTTTTAACAACGGCTAGTTATGGAATTTATCAATTTGTGGAAAATGGATTTTCGATGCAATTATTTTTGATATTTGCAATTATTATCCTTGCGATTATTCCAGGAATGCTCGCGCGAATTTACGCACTTACGTTACAAGATCGTTTGATTTGTACGGAAGAACAATTGCGCTATTTTATGCTGACAGGAAATCGTCTAGATCCGCGCCTAACAAAGTCACAACTAATTGCCTTGCGTTTTGCGCCTGATGCGGAAGTAGTAGCGTTAGCTGAACGTGCAGTAGTTGAAGAGTTATCAGCAGATGCTATTAAAAAGACTATAAAACTATGGCGTGCCGATCATCAACGCGTTTAAATTGAATACGACTAAAAAAACTCACGCTATCTTTTACAGATAGCGTGAGTTTTTATGTGACTTTAGTTTTTCTTCGTGACGGGCTTTGGACTTTTAATAGCAAATGATATGAGGAATCCGATGGCTGCGACAAATCCAGCTACGATAAAGGCCACATTTACGCCTTGTATTGCGCCGGCTATTGAACTGCCACTTGCAGCTGTAACGGTAATCGTCACAAGTACCGCTGTTCCGATAGCACCCGAAATTTGGCGGAATGTATTATTCATCGCCGTACCGTGAGAAATGAGATGATCTGGTAGCTGATTTAACCCAAGCGTGGTCGATGGCATCATGACCATAGCGATACCGCCCATTCGAATTGCGTTCAACACAGCTAGATATAGAAACGTTGTGTCTTGCGAAAGATTTGCAAAGAAAAACGTTGTGACTGTCAAAATAGCAAAGCCAAGACGTAACAGCCACTTGGCTCCGTATTTATCAAATAATGCACCCGACACTGGGTTCATAATCCCCATAATAATCGCCCCTGGCAATAACATAAGTCCAGAATGGAAAGCGTTAAATCCAAGGAGATTTTGCATGAATAAAGGCAAAATCACAGTTGTGGCAATCATGGAAGAAAATACAATCATCCCGAGTGCTGTGGCGATCGAGAAAATACTGTATTTAAAAACACGAAATTCGAGAATGGGTTCTTTTAGTTTTAACTGTCTTGTAATAAACCAGAAAAGTGTCACTGCACCAATCACTAATGAAATGAGTACGTTCGGGCTGAGCCAACCTACATTACCTGCGATACTAAAGCCGTAAAGAAGTCCCCCAAATCCAAGTGTTGAAAGAGCGATTGATAAAAAGTCCATTTTTGGATTGGTTTGTTCGGTTACGTTTTTTAGTAAAAAATACGCTGAGATGATAATAACAATTGCAATTGGAAAAACAACATAAAAGACACTGCGCCACGGATAGTTGTCTACTAAATAACCCGATAAACTCGGTCCGATTGCAGGCGCAAAGGCGATGATTAGACCAAACATGCCCATCGCTTTTCCGCGTTGGGAAACAGGGAAAACTAAAAACAAAATGGTTTGTAAGAGTGGCATCATAATACCAGCCCCCGCACCTTGCAGCACACGTCCTCCTAATAAGAAGGTGAAGTTAGGAGAAACAGCAGCGAGCAATGTACCGGCTGCAAACATGCTCATTGCCGTTAGGAATAAACTACGTGTTGAAAACTTTCCGATTAAAAATGCTGTGATTGGAATCATAATCCCATTGACGAGCATAAAAATAGATTGTAGCCATTGAACCGTACTTTCGCTAATTTTGAGATCGTTCATGATCGGTGGTAAAG
The DNA here is from genome assembly GCF_022489025.1 of Planococcus halocryophilus. GTDB lineage: Bacteria > Bacillota > Bacilli > Bacillales_A > Planococcaceae > Planococcus > Planococcus halocryophilus_A. The sequence goes on from NZ_JAKVTG010000007.1 coordinate 23,721, forward strand.
CGGTAGAAATAAGTGTTTGATTGAGAATGGTGATAAAAGCACCTGATAGCAATACAGCTAAAAGGGGAATGTTCTTTTTAAAATCGAATGATTGTGTGTTATTTAGCGTTTCTGAATGAACCATTAATGTATCAGCATCCTTTGTTGGAGTTGCAAATCTTTAAGGTGAAAATCAGATTTGATAGTTCTTAATGATAGAGGTTATTTGGTTAGAGCTCAATTTTGTTGTTTGTATAAAATCTCTATAATAGCTGTGTTGTGTTGGGCATTTGGATGAATGATTTTCCGGAAAATGGATGTGCACTGACTCAAATTCTTCAATTCATAATCAGTGAGTCGAAAGGGTTGGCAAATTGTGTGTAACTCCTATACAATTACATACTTATTGCCAAAAAGCTTTTGAGTATCGTGCTTCTCTTTTGCAACAGAAAAGGTAAAGACAATTGAACATACTGTTTAGAAGTAGATGTGCAGAGCACGCTGTCACACGGAGCAGCTATTGAGATTGAAATCATCATCGTGGAGAAATTTCTTCACTTTTTTAAAGTATGCGTTTATGCGCATGCTACTAATAGGAGGTTTTATTTTTTGAAGAAATATGAATCAAAGACAGATTGGCCCGTACTGTTCATCAGTGGTGGGTTACTTGTCGCTTTTGTACTTGCAGCATTTATCAATGTAGAGTTTGTGTCGAATAGTGTGAATCAATCATTTGCTTTTGCCGTGAAGTATTTCGGGGCATTTTGGCAAGTATTGTTATTGGGAACATTTTTCATTGCACTTTTTCTAGGATTTTCAAAATACGGCAAAGTTCGGCTAGGTGCGATGGACAAGCCGGAAGTTGGGTATTTTAAATGGATTGCTATGATTATGACAACCTTACTAGCAGCGGGAGGCGTATTTTGGGCAGCCGCTGAACCGATGTTCCATTTTCTTGATGTATCCCCTAATTTTACGGGTTCAGGTGTAGAGTCGGGTACTGAGAGTGCCATTGTTCCTGCTTTTGCCCAGTCTTATTTACATTGGGGCTTTCTTGCATGGTCAATTCTTGGGACGCTTGGAACGATCGTTTTAATGTATGCTCATTATCAAAAAGGCATGCCGCTAAAACCGCGTACGTTACTATACCCGTTGCTTGGTGAAAAAATCATGAAAAACAGTGTGTTGGGTACGATCATCGATGCATCTGCTGTGATTGCGGTCGCAGCTGGAACAATCGGACCTATTGGTTTTCTAGGCTTGCAAGCCGCGTACGGGATGGAAGCATTGTTCGGAGTGCCGAATAACTTGTTTACGCAAGTGTCGATTATCATCGCAGTAGTAGCGATTGCAACAATTTCAGCTATTACAGGTTTGCGTAAAGGAATACAATTTCTAAGTAATTTGAACATCATTATTACGCTCGTTTTAATGGTAGCCATTTTAGTATTAGGGCCAGGCGGATTTATCTTTGATACGTTTCTTGCAGCAACTGGAGTTCACCTTCAGGAATTTCTAGCAATGAGTACGTTCCGCGGGGATTCTGATTGGTTGGGTTATTGGACCGTCTTTTTCTGGGGCTGGTTCCTTGGATATGGACCTATGATGGCAATTTTCATTGCTACTATTACACGTGGACGCACGATTCGTGAGTTGATTTTTGCTGTTTCTATTATCGCGCCAACTGTTACGGCATTTTGGTTTACGGTTGTTGGCGGAACAGGGATGTTTTACGAACTTGCTCAGCCCGGGATTGTATCAGATGCATTAAACACATCGGGTATGCCAGCTGCGATGGTTGCCATTACACAACAATTGCCACTTAGTTCAGTTATAGCTCCACTGTTCTTACTCGTCACTATTTTATTTGTTGTCACAACAGCCGACTCGATGGCGTATACCATTTCGGTTGCCATCACAGGCGATGGTCATCCGCCAAAAATTATGCGTGTTTTTTGGTCAATTATTATGGGTGCTGTAGCAATTGTGCTGTTAATGATTAGCGAAGGTGGCATTCAAGCGATACAATCGTTTATCGTCGTTACCGCCATTCCGGTTTCGCTATTGTTACTGCCTACGTTTTGGGCAGCACCAAAAGCTGCAAAAATCATGTTTGAAGATCAGTTTGGCAAAAGCGCTAAATCGAAGAGTAGAGCAACCGGGACAAACCCATTAAAAGACATATAAATAGAAATGAATTTTTGCAACAAAGAATAAAACAATTACAACACAGCCAGCAGCTCAACGTGAGTATGCTGGCTTTTTTTAGTGGGAAAAGCGATATATGTTCAAAATATGGCACCGCTTTCAATATTTCAACTTAATATGACAATTGTCACTAGTACCGCATAGATTTGTCATGTAAGTTATCGTTAGGAGATAGCTGATTCCGATGTGAAAATTGCACCTAGAGGAGAATTTTTTTATGAAGAAAATAGCTTGGATTACGGATACAGCTGCGCAACTTGACGATAATTTTATCCAAAAACATGATGTCTATGTTCTGCCACTTAGTGTTGTTTTTTCAGATGGAGAATATAGAGAATCGATCGACCTGACACAAGAAGAATTTTACAATAAATTAAAACTAGCGAAAGTTTCACCGAAAACATCGCAACCGGCGATTGGAGAAATGTTGGCTCTATATGAAAGACTAGAAAAAGAAGACTATGATTTTGCAATTGCTGTCCACTTATCAAGTGGATTGTCAGGGACATTTGAAACGGCACAAGCGGCTTCTGAAATGACTAACTTCAATGTCTATCCAATTGATTCGAAAATCGGTTCTTTTCCAATGGTTAAAATGATTGAAGTAGGCAATGAACTTTTAGAGAACGGCAAAACAATAGAAGAAGTTGTCGCGACAATTACGGAAATGACAGGGAAATCGAAGTTGTCGTTCATTCCATCTAGCTTAAACCAATTGCACAAAAGCGGGCGTGTTTCTGGAACCCAAACGTTTTTAAGTAATTTGTTAAACATTAAAGTTGTGATTAGTTTTGTAGATGGTAAACCGGTAATGACCGAAAAAGTGCGTACAAACAAACGTGCAAAAGATCATGTGATGTCTCTATTGCGCGCAGATATGGCAGCTGGTGCTGTACCAGAAGTGGCTGTTATTCATTGCAACAATATTCCGGACTCAGAAGCATGGCAAAATGAGTTATTGCAAGAATTTCCGAGTTTAAAAGTAGAAGTGGCGGCTCTTAGTGTTTGCGTTGGTGTACATGCAGGAGATGGTACGACTGGCTTGAGCTGGGTCAGTTATTAATTAGAAGACGAAAAAGACCGCTGATCCCAGATCAGCGGTCTTTCAATTTCCATGAAAACTTATTTATTCATAAATGCTTTGATTTCTTCTTTATCCATAGAAGAATCACATTCCACATTTACTGTATTGCCATTTGTATAAATGAAACCAGGAACCGTTGGAATGTTAAATTCGTTACGTAGTGAAGTGATGCCCGTCATATCATCTGATTCTACACTGTTTACGTAGTAAACATGAGTAGCTGTTTCATCAGCCACTTGTTTTAGATTTTTTACGAACGTTTTACAAAAAGGACAAACCTCTTTACCTATGTAAAGAACGGCTTCAGAATCACCTTTAAGCAATTCTAGTGCTTTTGTAGAATCAATTTTTTCAAAACCTGCTATGTTATCTTGGTAAGTCGTCATATTCAATCAATCTCCTCTCTCTAATAACTTCATTGTACAGGAAGAGTGGAATGGACCAAAAAGTTATGCTTATATAGGTGAAAGAGAAAATGATTGATGCATATGTTAAACTTTAGGGGATACAGTAAAATTTGGTGTTGAGAATAAAGAGAAGCAAATACAAGCGTGATGAATTTATCTAATATTTGATGAAAGTATAAAAGTTGAAGATAATAATAATCGAGGTGCTATATGGTAACAATGTTTCAAGAATTAGAGACGTATAAAAATTTTGATGAATTGGCTAGTGATGTGCTAGATCTCGCGAAAGAAATCTTGCCTGACCAATTGATTTACATAAGTTCGATTAGTGGAACGCAGCAGCTTATTCTGAAGATTTCAAATGAGACCAAAACTATTGTCGCAACTGAAGGGATGATGTTAAGCCTCAATGACTCTCTTTGCAGAGATGTTGATTTTGAAAAGAAACAGCCTTTGATCTATGAGCGTGTTATGGAGGAAAGCAGTTTACATGATTTGAAAAATGGGCTCGAAAAAGCCAATATCAAATCTTATTTAGGTATTCCGATTTCCTTTGTGAATGGAGATAGATTTGGTACATTGTGTGCTGTAAATGATGAAGAAAACCATTTTGATAACAAGAGCATTAAATTGTTGCAGCGAATTGTTAGGATGTTTTCTTATTATTTGGATTTGGAGCGCATAGCTTATAGGGATTCATTGACGAACTTATATAATAGACACTACCTTTCTAAGTTTTTTGAAGACCATCAAGAAACGGAAGGGTGGATATTCTTTTTGGACTTGGATGGATTTAAGAAAGTAAATGATGTCCATGGTCATGACGCGGGTGATATGGTGTTGGAAGAAGTTGCGTTGAGACTTCAAAATTTTGTTAGTGAGCATCCGGATGCTTTGGCATTCAGGTTGGGAGGAGACGAATTCGTTATCCACTTTTCCCGCGTCTCTTGCATAGAGGAAATGAGTCAATTGGCGGAACAAGTACTAGGTAGCTTAACGACATGGGAGGCCAACTATCAACTGTCCACCAGTATTGGTATTGCTATGTATCCCAACAATCACACGGTAAATTTAAAGACGCTTCTTAAAAATGCGGACTATGCCCTAAACCAGGCAAAAGCTTCGGGGAAAAACACGTATAAGTTTTTTGAATTGCAAGATGCTACATAACTCTACAAGTAGGTGGATCAGGTTAGCTGCCAGTCTGAAAAACGTCAACTCATTTACTTAGAGTTGACGTTTTTTAGATAGATCAATTTTGTCTATAGAAGCAATTGTTTAAAGCAGGTCTCTTTCCACAAACACATGATTCGTGTAAACTGTATAAGGTTAAGAAAAAGAGACAAGCCTACAATTACATTTACTCGTTATGGATTTTTCGCATAGATACAACAAGAGTTATGAGTGATAGAAGAGTTGTCATCTCATCATGAAAGGATTGGAATTTGAATATGAAAGAGAATTTCTGGCGTGATTTACCACGACCGTTCTTTGTTTTAGCGCCAATGGAAGATGTGACGAATGTAGTGTTTCGCCATGTAGTGGCTGAAGCCGCAAGACCTGATGTGTTTTTTACTGAGTTTACGAATACCGAAAGTTATTGTCATCCGGAAGGGATTTTTAGTGTGCGCGGACGTTTGACGTTTACAGAAGACGAACAGCCAATGGTCGCTCATATATGGGGCAACAAGCCTGAGCATTTCCGAGAAATGAGTATCGGCATGGCTAAGCAAGGTTATAAAGGCGTCGACATCAATATGGGTTGTCCAGTACCGAATGTTGCAGCTAAAGGAAAAGGGAGCGGGTTGATTCGCTATCCTGATAATGCAGCAGAAATTATCCAAGCGGCTAAAGCAGGTGGTTTACCGGTTAGTGTGAAAACACGACTGGGCTACACGGATTTAGAAGAATGGAAAGGCTGGCTAACACATGTCTTTGAACAAGACATTGCGAACTTGTCGATCCATTTGCGGACGAAAAAAGAAATGAGTGCAGTGCCTGCGCATTGGGAACTCATTCCGGAGATCAAAAAACTTCGTGATGAAATAGCACCGAATACACTTCTGACGATCAATGGAGATATTCCAGATCGCCAAGTTGGATTAGAACTCGCTGAAAAATACGGCATCGATGGCGTCATGATTGGACGCGGAATTTTCCATAATCCATTTGCTTTTGAAGAAGAGCCGACCGAGCACAGCCCGAAAGAATTGTTTGATTTGTTGAGATTGCATTTAGATTTGCATGACAAATACTCTACCGACATCGAACCGATTGCATTTAAACCGCTTCGTCGTTTCTTTAAAATTTACGTGCGCGGTGTGCGTGGTGTGGGCGAATTGAGAAATCAATTGATGTATACCGAAACAACAGATCAAGTACGTGCGTTATTAGATGGATTTGAAGCGTTAAATGAAGCGGAGAGTTCAGTCGAAACAAATGCGTGAAGTTAGTTTTTTTGAAAGCCATCACCAATTAATAAAATTGGTGATGGCTTTTTAAGTAGAACTATGACTCCACAACACGTAAGTATTTTTACTAATTGACTTCACATAAGGGAATCGTTATATTAAATGGCGAAGCAGATGATAGGAGTGAACCGTTTGACACCAAGCGTGGAGTTGCAAAATTTGAATTTGATTGATTTATTGAGCGAACGTCATATAGCGGCACGAAGAATTGCAGAGCAGGCTTGGGATAAAGAAAGTGAAATCCAAATCTCGAATTCCGAGTGGACTATAATGGCTCACATCTACAAACAACAACCCACAATTGCATCCGTCACAAAGAACTTAGATATTACTCGTCAAGCAACTCACAAGTTTGTTAAAAATTTGGCTGCTAAAGGGTTAGTAGAAGTACAGAATGTGGAGAACAATAAAAAAGACAAATGCATTCGATTAACAGCTATAGGTGAAGTTTGTTATGAAAAACATGAAGTATTGAAGAAGCAGCTAGAAAGACAAATCGCTGATAAAATTGGTGCAGATCAGTTGAAAATCTTAAAAGATGTTTTAAAAGCTGATTGGGGAATCTAGTAATCACCTAAAAAAACGTTCCACCTTCTCAACAACTTGAGAAGGTGGAACGTTTTTTGAAAATAGAGGATTAACTAATTGATTGCGCTTGTTCATCCGTGATCAAGTCGTTAATCATTTTATTGATTTCTTCAAAACTCGTGTCCAGTGCATGTGCGAGTTCTTTAAAAAGAATGATTTGTGTATTGTTTAAAAGGTTATAGTCGTGTTCATATAAAGACTCTTTTTGAATTTGAGTATCAAACTTCTTACGCAATAATCCGTTGATAACACCTGCAATTTGCATGCGATCACCTGACTGGATTTTCTTAGGTTGTGCTTTAGGGTTTTGTGAAACCTCGGCTTCTTCTTCAGGTTGTTTAAAGACTTCAATAATTTCGAGTGCTTCTTCTTTTTGAAGGAGCTTTAGCATCACAACCTTGTCGTTGTCGACTGGGGTGCTAATCGTAACTAACGTATTCTCCAAAGGCTGCAATTGGTAATATTGCTTAGTGACATCCGAAACAGTCATGTCGTAAATGTCGTTAATTTTACACAGGCCGTGGGTGGAATAAATGATATGATCTCCAATGGCGAACATCTTTTTTCCTCCTCAAATGTAACTCATCTATTACTACTATAACACACATGGTTAAAATTGTAAACTTAGTTGACGATTTAGAAAGTCCAAAAATTCATGAAATGTATTGCTTAACCAAAGTTTAGAAATTAGTAAAAGAGGGAACAGGTATTTTGTTAGTTTTGCATTGTCAAAACGGAGGTAGAATGAAATGAAGAGTATAGAAGAAGCGAAACAGTTAATTCTTGCTGAGAAGCTTAAGCATTACAATGAACGATTAGCAGATATAGAACGAGATTTGGATTTTTTCTATGAGGAATCGATAGATGATAAAGAGTCATTAAAGATTATCAAAGATTTGAAGAAAAACCTAGAACGTTTAAAAATAATAAAAAATAGAGAAAAACAAGAGACAGTCGTTTGAGACTGTCTTTTTTACTTGTCTTCAAGAGACTGATGCACATGAGGATATATGCTATTATTAGAACAGGATTTAATGTAGATAACAATGAAAATTGAAAGCAACAGGAGGAATTTAGATGGACAATAATGATTTATTGATCCGATTGCGCTATGCGTTGGATATAAAAAATAAAGATATGGTCGACATTTTCAAATTGGGTGGCATTGATTTAAGTAAAGAAGAAGTATTGAAAGTATTGACGAAAACTCCTGAAAGTGATGAAGAAGATGACGACAGTATTTGGGTTGATCATGAAGATCACGAGGATTATATTAAGGCAGAAGATTTTCTTTTTGAATCATTTTTAAATGGCTTCATCATTTTTAAAAGAGGTCGTCAAGAACCTAAACCTGGACAACCAGAAGTTCCTTCATTGACCAATGAGCGTTCTAATAACTTGTTGCTGAAGAAAGTGAAAATCGCTTTGCAGCTAACTAGTGAAGATATGTTAGAAATTTGGGATTTGGCTGGAGTTACCGTAACCAAAGGTGAACTTGGGGCATTGCTTAGAAAAGTTGGCCATAAAAATTACAAGGAATGCGGCGATCGCTACGCGCGGAATTTCCTTAAAGGGTTGGCGATTAAGTACCGAAAATAAAAAAAGCACATCTACCGGTCAGCAGCATCGATCGGTAGATGTGCTTTTTTTTGTTGAATTCACTGATAAGTTAAAAAAGTACAGGTGATATTAAAAGAGTGCTAGTGATAGCGCTTTCATTATGTATTGCTGAAATTATACTAAAGGTGTACTTATTTTACTCAAAGGGAGAGGGATAGATAATGAGAAAGAATTTAAAGGGTGTACTGTTTTTAGTTATGCTTATGGTATTTGCACTAGTGACTGCAGGTTGCAGCGATGACAGTGAGGGAGGATCATCATCGTCTTCAGTTGATGTAGGAATTGTCTTACCTACGAAAGACGAACCGAGATGGGTTCAAGATGAGCAGCGCTTTAAAGATGCGTTGGCAGACTCTGATTATTCAACAGAAATTCTATTTAGCCAAGGATCTTCAGCAAAAGAAAAAGAAAATGTTGAATCCTTGTTGAACAAAGGCATTAAAGTATTGATCATCACACCCCATGATGGACCAGCAGCAGCAGCAGCTGTAGAAGCGGCAAAAAAAGAAGGCGTGACGATTATTGCTTATGACCGTTTGATCACAGATACAGACGCAGTAGATTATTATGTAACATTTGATAGTTTAGCGGTGGGTGCAGCACAGGCGCAGTATTTAGTCGATAACGTACAAGGCCAAGACATTCCACTTTATTTATACGCAGGGGCTTCTTCCGATAACAATGCATTCTTGTTCTTCGAAGGCGCATGGAAAGTACTTCAGCCAAAAATTGCGGATGGTACGTTTAAAGTAGCCAACTCTAGTGAGGCAGAAGCATTAAAAGATTCTGGCGACTTATCACGTGAGCAGTTGAGCAAAATCATTGGTCAAGTAACGACTAACTGGGATCCAAACGAATCTAAGAACAAAGCACAGACACACTTGACGTCTGTTGGAGATGACATGAAAGGCGATGTAGCGGTTCTTGCACCAAATGATGGCACAGCGCGTTCAATCGCAGACGTATTTGCTTCAGATAGCGCAGTATCTAGCTACTTGATCACTGGTCAAGATGCTGAAAAAGCATCAATTCAGTACATTATCGATGAAAAACAATCTATGACAGTGTTCAAAGATGTGCGTTCATTGGTAACAGATGCAATGGGAATGGCGATTGAAGTATTAGATGGTAACACTCCTGAAACGACTGGAACTTATGACAATGGATCAGTGGAAGTAAAAGCAAAACAGACACCTGTCATTGTTGTGGATCAGGAAAATGTTAAAGCAGAGCTAGTCGATTCTGGATATTACGAAGCAAGTGAATTTACAGGATTAGAGTAGCAGACACAGCGAAGCGGAAAAATAGTGATGGAGTTTCTATCACTGTTCTTCCGTTTCACTTGTATTTAAAGCGAGGAGGCAGGCAAAGGCATGAGCGGCTATATTTTGGAAATGAACAGCATCACAAAAGAATTTCCGGGCGTTAAGGCACTTTCCGATGTGAACATCAAAGTGGAAAAAGGAGAAATCCACTGCCTGATTGGTGAAAATGGAGCAGGAAAATCAACTTTGATGAAAGTGCTGAGTGGTGTTTATCCGTTTGGAACCTATCAAGGCGATATCATTTTTGAGGATGAGGTTCAGCAATTCAACGAAATCAATGACAGCGTAAAGGTTGGAATCGGGATTATTTATCAGGAGCTTGCCTTGTTTCCAGATTTAACGGTTTATGAAAACATTTTTGCCGGCAATGAAATTACAAAAGGTCCGTTTGTTGATTGGAATGAAACCATTGTCCAAGCAACTCGAATGCTGAAAAAAGTGAAACTAAACGTCACGCCTGAAACTTTGATCAAAGATTTGGGGATTGGCAAACAACAGCTCGTCGAAATCGCTAAAGCACTTAGTAAAGATGTCAAACTACTGATTCTCGATGAACCGACTGCTGCCTTAAACGAAAACGACAGCGAGAACTTATTGGAGTTATTGAAAGAATTAAAGAATCAAGGCATTAGTTGCATCATGATTTCGCATAAATTGAAAGAAGTCATTTCCATTGCGGACAAAGCAACGGTGCTGAGAGACGGCAAAACAATTTGCACGTTGGATGCGAAAAAAGGCGAGATTACGGAAAGCATTATCATCAAAAACATGGTTGGCCGTGAAATCGAGGATATTTACCCAAAACGGCTAGACAAAAAAGTCGGAGAAACGGTGCTCAAGCTGACAGATTGGTCGGCATATGATGTACAACTTGGACGGAAAGTCGCAAAAAATGTCAACTTGGAAGTGAAAAAAGGTGAAATTATCGGCATCGCAGGCTTGATGGGCTCGGGTCGGACGGAGCTTGCGCTTAGCATATTCGGTAATCCTAAAAACTACAAGCTGCAAGGTGAACTGGAAGTACACGGAGAAAAGAAAAGCTTCAAGCATACCAGTGACGCTATCAAAGCAGGAATCGCTTACGTTACAGAAGATCGCAAAGGCGATGGTTTGTTTTTGATACAAGACATCAAAAGTAATGTCTCAGCGGCTCATATGAAAGGCATTTCCAAAAAAGGCATCTTAAATTTGAACGAAGAAGTAAAAGTCGGCACAGATTATAAAAAATCTCTCAATATTAAAGCGAGTTCGCTCGAACAAGTTGTTGGCAAATTGAGCGGTGGCAATCAACAAAAAGTGTCCCTCGGCAAATGGCTGTTTACTGGACCAAAAATTTTGATTTTGGATGAACCCACAAGAGGTATTGATGTAGGCGCAAAATTTGAAATCTACACCATTATGAATGCATTGATCAAAGAAGGGCTCAGCATTATTATGATTTCATCAGAGCTTGGGGAAATTATGGGCATGAGTGACCGGGTTTATGTAATGGCTGAAGGTGCGATAAAAGGTGAACTGGCAATCGAAGAAACGACTCAAGAGACCATTATGGAGCTCGCGACCCAATAGGAGGCAGTAACAATGAATCTTTTTACGGAAGCTAAATCCATCGTAAAAGCAAATATCCGCGATTACGGTATGTACATCGCATTGATCGTTATCATGCTGACATTTACTATCCGAACAGATGGGCTGTTCATTTCTTCACGGAATATTAGCAATTTGTTAGACTCGGCAGGCTATATTGCCGTGCTGGCTGTGGGGATGACCTTAGTCATCGTCATTCGTCACATCGATTTATCGGTTGGCTTTGTTGCCGGCTTTTTAGGCGCCGTTGCAGCAATCTTTATGACACAGCTTGGCTTTTCAATGTGGATTACCATTCCAGTCATTCTGTTACTCGGCATTCTAGTTGGGTGTTTCAATGGATTTCTAATTGCTCAGTTGGGCATTCCTTCTTTTGTAGCGACGCTTGCCGGCATGCTCATTTTCCGGGGAGCATTGCTGAATGTGACTGAAGACACTGGAACTATCATCATCAATAACGATCAATTTAATGCAATCGGCAACGGATTTATTCCTTCACTGATGCTGGTTAATGGACTTCATCTTTTATCTTTATTGGTGGGTGTTGCTGCGATTATCCTGTATGTTTACAGTGAAATTTCTACGCGTAAAAACAAAATGATTTACGGCTTTGATGTGATGTCGAGTGGCGTTTTCCTGATGAAACTGGTGCTAGTTTCAGCGGTTATTGCCTACATTACTTGGATTTTGGCCGGATACAACGGATTTTCATGGACTATGGTCATCATGTTGATGGTAGTTGTTATTTATCATTTTTTGACCACAAAAACTGTTTTAGGACGTAATATTTATGCAGTGGGAAGCAATCCTGAAGCGGCTCATTTGAGTGGGATTAATGTGAAGCGAATTACTTATATCGTTTTTGGGTCTATGGGCATGCTTGCCGCTTTGTCGGGCTTGTTGTTTACGTCCCGTTTGCAATCGGCAACCACCACAGCCGGAACGTTGTTCGAACTTGACGCCATTGCGGCGGCTTATGTTGGCGGTGTTTCAGCAGCAGGTGGAGTAGGACGTGTCACAGGCGCCATTATCGGAGCTGTTGTAATGGCTTCTTTATCAAGTGGTATGAACCTTTTAGGTACAGGGATTTCCTACCAATACATGATTCGTGGAGGTGTCTTGGCTGTGGCAGTTATTTTCGATGTCATGACCCGTAGACAGCGTGCTTGAGCCAATTTTTAACGGATAGAAAAACTGATGGCATCTCCTAACAGGAGGTGCTTTTTGTTCATTAGAGCTAGTATTGTGAATTTTCAGCCAAGTGGTAAGATGGGAAGAGTTCGCTACCCGAAAAGGAGTAAAATGCTGTGAGAAAAAAAGTAATTGTGGTTCTTTGTTCTCTTTGTGTGGTCCTTGGTTTTTTCACTCTATGGTCGGCAGAGGGAGCTTTTCGTTCCGATTGGCAATTGCCCGCCGCGATTCCTGCAGATGAAGAAAGCTACCGTCTAGTATTAATTACACAAGAACTGGAAACTCCTTTTTGGAACAAAGTTGGTACAGGTGCTATGACACAAGCAGCGCATGAGCAAGTGAATTTGGCTGTGTGGGGAAGTTATGGCAACAACCGTGAAGATTTTTTAAAACAAATTGAAATCGCACTTCATTCCAAAGTGGATGGAGTAATTGTCCAAGGTTTGGATACCGAAGAATTCAAGCAACTGACGAGGGAAAAAGCTGCGTTTTATGGCATTCCTGTAATTACCGTAGCCAATGACGTACCAGTTGAAGAAAGTTTACGAAAAACCTTCGTGGGGTCGGATCATTACCAAGCAGGTAAAATGTTGGCGGAGCAATTGATTAGGGACATGCCAGCAGGAGGACAGACAGTATTAATGGGTGACATCGAGCAAGAATACAGCCAGCAGCAGCGACTGCAAGGCGTCACCGAAAGTTTGGCGAAGCACGACGAAATCTCAACCGTATACGTGGAAAGCGGAAAATCGGATGAAGATATTATTACAGCCACTCAACATGCACTTAATCAAAACCCAGGTGTGCAGGCATTTATTGCCTTGAATGCTAATCATGTCGGACCCATGATGAAAGAAATCAGCCGACGTGCAGAGCTCGAGCCATATCACCTTTATTCATTTGATGATGGAGCCGAGACGGCTTCGCTTCTAGAGCAGGGAAAATTGGATGCCATGATTCAACAGTCTCCTGAACTAATGGGGGAGAAAAGCGTGGAGCTCATGATGCAATGGTTACGAAATGAAGTAGTGCCACTGGACTCTGATGGATATATTACCGATATTCGGATTGTGAAAGGAGCGGTAGCGCAACCATGAATACAATTCAGAAAAAAATCTGGATGCTGGCACTCGTGGTACTGGCAATGATGATTGCCATCTGGCTGACGCTGACTTTTTACAACCAAAAAATGCAGACCCAATACAATGACATTCTGCAAAGGTACTTGCAGATGAATGAAGTTACCAGCGATAGCCAGCAAATGGTGACTGATTTGAATAATTATTTGTTGATGCCGTCTCAAGATACGCATAGTCAACTTGAAAACAGCAGAGAACAGCTCCTTATAGTCCAGTCCACGGTCTATGAATTACGGAATGTAGAAAATGAATTTGTATTAACCAATTACAGCCACCTCATTAGTAGTTTTGTAGAAACCGTAGATCGTTCAATTCGCTTTCAAGAACAAGAAGCCACAGAGGCATCTTTGAAAGAATTTACTGAAGCCACTAGAATTTCCATGTATATATCAGAAATGACGTTAACGATTATTGATACAGAACTAAAAACATACGAACGGTTTTACAGAGAAATTATTGACCAATCTGCAGAATTGAAAAAGCTAGGCGTCTGGTTATTGTTGTTAATTACAGCGGCACTTATATTGTTCACCTATTTTTTTTCAATGAGCATTACGAAACCGATTCATCAATTGACAAAAGCTGCAAATGAATTGGCCAAAGGTCGATTTGATCAGGCCATTCATGTAGACACCAATGACGAAATTTCGTTTTTGGCCGAAACTTTTGACCATATGCGAGGCAATATCAATGCAATGATTGTGGAAATTCAGCAAAAAGCCCAATTGGAAAGCGAGCTGCAAGACAGCAAATTATTGCTCCAGCAGAGCCAGTTACTCAATTTGCAAAGTCAAATAAATCCCCATTTTCTATTCAACACTTTGAACACATTATCCAAAAAAGCATACTTGGATGGTGCTGAAGAAACCAGTGACTTGATCGTCAGTGTGGCTAGTTTGCTGCGTTATAACTTAAAACGAATGGATCGTGCCGTAACTTTATCAGAAGAAGCATTTGTCTTGCGTCAATACATGGAAATTCAAAAAGCCCGATTTAGTGACCGACTGCAGTTTTTTACGGAACTGGATGCTGCTTGTATGAATTTGCAAATACCAGGACTGACACTGCAGCCACTGATTGAAAATGCAGTGATTCATGCAATCGAACCAGAAGAAGATGGCGGCCATATTTGGTTTCGCATTAAAGATGTAAATGCAGAAGTGTGGATAGAAATTGAAGACAACGGCAAAGGTATGAGCCAGGAGAAAAGGTTGCAGTTACTTGACGGGGCAATCATACCAGCTGAAGGCCACTCGACCGGTATCGGGTTTACCAATGTTGTAAAAAGACTGCAGCTCTTTTATGGGAAAGAAGATGTGGTGACCATTGAAAGTGAAATCGGTCAAGGGACTAAGATTATCTTGAAACTACCGAAAATCAGGGGGACGGCTAACCATGATTAAATTATTGATAGTAGATGATGAGCCGATTGAGCGAGATGGCATGCAGGCTATTTTACAGCACGCCTATCATGAATTTGATATCAAGCAGGCGAAAAATGGGAAAATGGCGATTGAATTGACGGAAAGCTGGAAACCGGACTGGATCTTCATGGATATCAAGATGCCTGGAATGACAGGGCTAGAGGCGATTGAGCAAATTCAGCACAACAACCGAGATATTCAATTTGTTATGGTCACGGCTTTTGACACTTTCGACTATGCTCGCCAGGCGATTAAATTGGGGGTTAAAGATTATTTGTTGAAGCCGAGCAAAGCAAGTGAAATCGTCGCAATTGTTGGCAAGCTTCTGGCACAGCAACAACAAAAAGAGCAAGTTTCAGCAACACAAAATCAACAACAAGCCGATTTTCAAAAAGCATTAGCTATTGTTGAAACAGATGTTGTTACGCAATTGCTATTTGATCATGTACATGATGTCCATATTGAACTGTTGGTGGATATGTTAGAGATTCCAGCGACTGATGAGAAATTTGTCATGACTATCATCGTGCCAGAAGGATTTGAAGTTTTGTACCCCCGGCTAAAAGAGTGCATTCGTTCGACTGAGAACGCGTGGATTGGTGCCTTATATGGCCACCAATTACCGATTATCGTGTTCCGAGACAAGAAAAAATCATTTCGTTCACAAGCCATTTCCTTGGTTAAAGCCATTTTGACCATTTCAACAAGTCAACAGCCGGGCTGGTTTATCGGGGTGGGGCCAGTATGTACATCCTTAGAAGACATACGAAACTCCTATCAAAAATCGCTTATTGCTACGATGGACTTGTCATTGCCATCTAGGTATCGGTTTTCATCCGATGTTCCAATACTTGAAAAAGCCGGAGACGCTGCTTTTGTTAAGAAGCAGGAGAAAAAGCTTTTTGATTTTATTCGTTTGGGACAATGGGATGCGATTGATCAGCTCGTGATGGACTTGATCCGCCGCTTCGAGCATGAAGGGGCCAATATCCTGTGGACCCAGCAACGAATACTTGAATTTTTATGGATTACGGCACGGATCATGGGTGAAGTGGGCATTGATGCCTCCATTTCTTATTACACGTTTCAAGCAAAAGATCATCGACAATTATACAGTGAAACACGGCAAGTTGTTGAACGGCTAAAGCATGTTTACATGGAACATTACGATCGCTTAGAAGTGGATAAAATCCACCAACTCAAACAATACATTATGGAACATTCGCATCAAGATCTTTCCTTAGATGCGCTAGCGCAGAGAGTAGAACTAAGCCCCATTTACCTCAGCAAAATGTTCAAAGAAAAACTGGGGATTAATTACATTGATTTCCTGACGTCGTGCCGAATTGACAAAGCAAAAAAACTATTAGGCGATCCACAGAAAAGTTTAAAGGAAATCTCATTTGAAATCGGCTATCACGAACCTAATTATTTCAGCAAAGTTTTTAAGAAAATGAATGATGTTTCTCCAAAGGAATACCGAAAAACGCTATTACATGGAAAGGAAGAAACAACGCGATGACTAAAAAAAATCGCTGGAGACTTATGGTGCTTTTATTCATCAGCTTATTCGTTGGCGCTTGTACACCTGCAGAACAGGCTGTAAAAAAAAATCCTGAAAAAACAGTCGTAGCAGCTAACGACGACACAGTCAAAATCGGTTTTTCCATGGATACGTTAAAAGAAGAGCGTTGGTTGAAGGATCAAGCATTATTTAAAGAGGCAGTAGAAGCATTAGGTGCGGAAGTGGAAATTGTGGCAGCTAATGGCGATGACGCACTCCAGATTACGCAGGCTGAGACCTTGATCCAGCAAGGCATTGACCTGCTGGTTATTGTGCCGCACAATGCTGAGGCAACAGCAGCAATTGTTCACAAAGCCCATAGCGCAGGCATCAAAGTTATTGCGTATGATCGTTTAGTAAAAAATGCGTCGATTGACTTGTATGTATCATTTGATAATGAACGTGTTGGCGAATTGCAGGCAGAAGCGATTTTGGAGCTGGTGCCAAAAGGAAACTATGTCTATATTGGAGGTGCCACGACCGACAACAATGTTCACTTGATTAAAAAAGGGGTTTTCAATGTGCTTCAACCAGCTATTGACCAAGGCGACATTAAAGTCGTCTATGATCAATGGACAGAGGACTGGTCACCAGAAAAGGCCTTTCTTAATATGACAGAGGCTCTTGCTGCAAACAACAACCAAATTGATGCTGTTATTGCTGCGAACGATGCAACGGCTGGGGGCGTTATTCAGGCATTAGCAGCACAGGGCTTAGCAGGGAAAATTCCGGTGGCCGGACAAGATGCCGAACTTGCTGCAGTACAGCGGATTGTTGGCAAAACACAAACGATGACAGTTTACAAACCGATTCAGACTTTGACCGAACAAGCAGCGTCTTTAGCTGTCAGAATGGCCAAAGGCGACACCATTACGACGGCTAGAGTTGTCAACAACGGTAAAGTCGATGTGCCATCGATCCTGTTAGCACCGATTCCGGTAACAATCGACAACCTGCAAGACACTGTTATTAAAGATGGCTTTCACACACAAGCAGATGTTTATGGAGAGGCAGCTAAATAATGAAACTAAAAGATATTAGTCATTCATGAAGGCTTCCTGTTAGTCTATATTTTGTTTCGTCTTGTCTACAAGCAGCTGTAATTCACGAAGTGTTTGCTGCTGAATAGCGTTCTGTAAAAAGGATTCATCTAAAAATGTGCGCAAATAAGCTTTTTTGTCAGGACTAGAAATCCTGGCTTTTTTTACGAGCAGCCGGGCAGCAAAAAGAAATTCGAGGTATTGGTCATAGCGGTCATCGAATTGATTAGACAATTCTTGGTTAATTTTTTTTGCGAGCATGGGGCTTGCCCCATTCGTTGACACGGCAATACTCAATTTTCCTCTTGTGAAATGAGCGGGAAAATGAATATTGCCGAACTCAGCTTCAGCAACAGCGTTCACTAAGCAATTTAGGGGAGCCGCTTTTCGTGCAGCTGCATTACTAACGGGATCATTCGTTGCAACAATCAGCATAAAAGCTTTTTCTACATCTTGATACTCAAAATTTCTCGGCTTCCAAGTGACTAGTTCTTGATCTGCCCATCGGCTTATTTCAGCAGTCGCAGTTGGGCTAATGACGGTCAATCTTGCCTCTTGATCAACCAGACGTTCAAGTCTACGTGTTGCTATATGTCCGCCTCCAATAACGACCACTTCTTTGTTTTTTATATCAATCATGATGGGAATTGTCGTCATCTTCTCCGCCTCCTTTATGCATTTAATACTAGCAAATTAATTCTAAGAATAGTTATAAAAATAAATAATTGGCTGATTTTTTAAAAAAATTGGAGCACTACAGTCCGGCATTATTCGCATAACCTTGCTGTTCGTGACTGATTTTTTGCGAATATAAAAATAAAAACTTTTAAAACATAGTTTGACACTCGGAATAGTATAATATATACTTTGTGAAATCAAACATTTCAGACAATTTGCGCTAACAATTGAATAGACGTTCTTATCAAGAGAGACGGAGGGATTGGCCCTGTGATGTCTCAGCAACCCTCCTTAAAGGAAACGGTGCTAACTCCAATAGGCTTGTTTTAGCCTAGAAGATAAGAAGATTGTTTGGCTTTTTAGGACCTTCTTCTTGTTAAAGAGGTCCTTTTCTTTTTGCCTGAATGTCTGGATAGTTTGGTCTCAGAGCGCTTTTTCAAGAACTAACACGTAGAAAAACTAACATTGGAGGTAATATCATGACAAGTAAAGCACACGGTGGAGATTTGGTAAATAGACAGCTAGTCGGCACTGCAAGGGAACAGGCGTTGAAAAAAGCAGCATCTCTTTCTTCAATATCAATTTCGGATTGGGCTATCTCAGATTTAGAGTTGATCGGTATTGGTGGCTTCAGCCCATTGACTGGCTTTCTTGGGCAAAAAGATTACAGCAGTGTTTTACAAACATCACGTCTAAGCAATGGCACGGTTTGGAGCGTACCGATAACGCTGTCCGTTACAGAAAAAGAAGCGGACCGCTATCAAATCGGCGATAACATAGCCTTAAAAGGCGAAGATGGAATTATTTATGGCACGCTCGAGTTAACCGAAAAGTACAGTTATGACAAAGTATTAGAAGCTGAAAAAATTTACGGTACTACAGAAAAAGCGCATGCAGGTGTAGAGAAATTATTTACACGCGGAAAGATTTACTTGGCAGGTCCGATTATATTGTTGAACCGCCCAGATCACAGCGAATTCGCAGAGTTTCATCTAGACCCTCTTGAAACGCGACAGTTGTTCAAAGACCTTGGCTGGAAAACAATTGTTGGTTTTCAAACACGTAACCCGGTGCATCGTGCGCATGAATATATTCAGAAAGCCGCATTGGAAGTAGTTGATGGATTGCTGCTAAATCCACTAGTTGGTGAAACCAAATCAGATGATATATCCGCCGCTGTGCGGATGGAAAGTTATCAAGTCATTTTGAAGCATTATTATCCGCAAGACCGAGCACGTTTAGCCATTTATCCTGCGGCTATGCGTTATGCCGGACCGAAAGAAGCCATTCTGCATGCCATTGTCCGGAAGAATTACGGATGTACGCACTTTATTGTCGGACGTGATCATGCAGGGGTCGGTGATTATTATGGCACATACGAAGCACAGGAATTTATCAGTCAATTTGAAGATGAATTGGGTATTCAAATTTTTAAATTCGAACATTCTTTTTACTGCAATGCTTGTGAAAATATGGCGACAGCCAAAACTTGCCCCCATGATGCAGAACACCATGTTCATTTAAGTGGGACGAAAGTTCGTGAATTGCTTCGCAACGGAGAAAAGCCACCGAAGCAATTTTCCCGTCCGGAAGTAGCCGATGTGCTGATCAAAGGCTTGCGGGAGACCGTAGTTAGTAACTAATTAGAGGGTGGTTGCCTATGTCAGTCCAAATGATTTTTGTGCTTATTGTCATTGTCGCCATGGTCAGTGCGTTACTTTTTGAAATTGCTCGCCCGGATATGATTGTGTTTTCGGCATTGGTGGTCTTGCTGCTATCTGGAATTTTAACGACAGAAGAAGCATTGCGCGGGTTTTCAAATCCAGGAATGTTGACGATTGCCTTGTTGTTTATCGTAGTCGGTACTGTGCAAAAGCATGGCCTAATCGATCAGATGATGATCAGTTGGCTGAATAAAGGAAAAAGCTTGAAGGGTTCCTTGTTTCGCATTTTTCTTCCGTTGCCTTTGATTTCTGCTTTTTTGAATAATACGCCCATTGTAGTGACGTTGACACCATTATTGAAAAAATGGGCTGAAGAACGCAACATTGCCCCTTCTAAAGTATTGATTCCTTTATCGTATGTAACTATTTTAGGTGGCACCATCACATTGATGGGAACTTCTACTAATTTAGTCGTTCACGGCATGTTGATCGATTATGGTCTTAAAGGATTTTCACTGTTCGAATTGGCCATTGTCGGAATTCCCATCACCATTGTGGGATTGATTTATTTATTCACGGTTGGCAATATGCTGTTACCTGAAAATAAGGGATTCAGTAAACAAGTTATAGAAGATTCACGAAACTACATTGCTGAAATGATGGTCGAGGAAATATTCCCACAGATCAATCAAACAGTAGAACAAGCTAGACTGCGAGAGTTGAAAGGGGTGTACTTGATCGAAATTATTCGTGGCCAGACACGGATTTCCTCGGTTAGTTCGAAAACCGTCATTCAAGCCGGAGATCGCTTGATTTTTACAGGACTTATTTCCACGATTACTGAACTGCAAAAAAGAAAAGGCTTGAAGTTAAAAACCGGCACCGATTTGCAATTGGGTGATTTGAAAAATGGCAATACGCAGCTTGCAGAAGCAGTTGTTTCACATGAATCAACACTGTTGTCGAAAACCATTAAACAAGCTCAATTTCGCTCACGTTTTGATGCAGGCGTTATGGCGGTGCATCGCAATAATGAACGCATTAAAAGCAAAGTCGGAGATATTATCTTACGGCCAGGTGATACGTTGTTGTTGCTTGCTGGAGCGGACTTTGTCGAGAAATACCAGCAATCCAATGATTTTTATGTGGTTTCCTCTATGAAAACACCAAAATCTTTGCAGGAAAGCCGTTTAGTCGGTTGGTTTTCCTTACTGGTGTTAGTGACCGCGATTGTCTGTGTCATTACAGGGTGGTTGACGATGTTCAAAGCGATGGCGTTAGCAGTACTTCTATTGCTAGTAACCAAATCAATTTCTATGGAAGATGCAAAGAATGATGTGCAGTTTAACGTGTTGCTGCTGATTGCTAGTGCATTCGGCGTCGGAGCAGCTATGACAAAAACGGGTTTAGCTCAGTGGATGGCAGATGGCTTATTGGCTGTCGGACAACCATTCGGCCTGTTGGCAATTTTGATTTTGATTTACTTATTGACTAGCGTTTTTACAGAGTTGATCACCAATAGTGCTGCAGCAGTCTTAATGATTCCAATTGGCATCGAAATGGCTAGCTATCTGCAACTAGATCCAATGGGTTTTGCGGTTATTATCACCATTGCCGCTTCTGCTAGCTTTATTACACCTATCGGCTACCAAACCAACTTAATCGTTTATGGACCGGGAGGCTACAAGTTTATGGACTACGTCAAAGTTGGGACGCCACTGAGCATGTTGGTGATGACGGTAACCATCACAATTGTTTACTATTACTGGTTTTAGGAGGAGAAAAAGATGAGCAAAGCAACCAATATTGTTTGGCATGAATCGACTGTCACAAAAGAAAATCGACAAAAATTAAATAATCACAAAAGCGGGGTGCTCTGGTTTACCGGATTATCGGGATCGGGAAAATCGACAGTTTCTGTCAGCCTTGAAAAAGAAATTCATGCGCTCGGAATACGCACCTATTTGCTCGATGGTGACAATGTCCGTCATGGATTAAACAAAAACTTAGGGTTCAGCCAACAAGATCGTACTGAAAATATTCGTCGAATCGGTGAAGTAGGCAAGTTGATGACGGATGCAGGTGTTTTGACTTTGACCGCTTTTATCTCACCGTATCAGGAAGACCGTGCTCAAGTTCGTGCATTACTTGAAAAAGATGAATTTATCGAAGTATATGTAAAATGCGGCGTAGAGACGTGCGAAAATCGAGATCCAAAAGGTCTTTATAAAAAAGCAAGAGCTGGTGAAATCAAAGGGTTTACCGGGATCGATGCCCCATATGAAGAACCGAGAAATCCGGACATTACCATTGAAACTGATAAGCAGACTATAGACGAATCAGTACAGATTATCATCGATTATTTGAAAAAAGCCGGATATCTGGGCTAATGAATTTTAACTAAAGGAGGAATGTGGGATGAGCCATGCATTACTGTATGAGCACTTTACAGAAGATCCGTTTAAAAACCTGGTGCCAAACGATGATTTAAAAGGTGCTGCTGATGTGTTGCGGTGGGCCTATGATTCTTATGGTGAGGACATTGTTTATGCTTGCAGCTTTGGGGCTGAGGGCATGGTGTTGATTGATTTAATTTCTAAAGTGAAAAGCGATGCAGAAGTAGTGTTCTTAGATACGGATGTTCACTTTGACCAAACATATAAATTGATTGATCGTGTTAAAGAGCGTTATCCAACATTGAATATTCGGATGAAAAACCCACTCATCACGTTACAGGAGCAAGCCAATCAGTTTGGCGATAAACTTTGGAACAGTCAGCCAGACAAATGCTGTGACATCCGTAAAGTCAAGCCGCTAGAACAAGCACTTTCTGGTGCTAAAGCATGGATTTCCGGCTTGCGAAGAGAGCAGTCGGCAAGCCGCAGCCAAACCGATTTTATCAACAAAGACAATCGCTTTAAGTCGGTTAAGGTTTGCCCACTGATTCACTGGACATGGGACGATGTTTGGCAGTATATCCATTTGAATAGCTTAGAATACAATGTTTTGCATGATGAGGGCTATCCGAGTATCGGCTGCAAACATTGTTCGTTCGCAGTTACCACTGAAGGAGACAGTCGTGATGGCAGGTGGCAAGGTTTTACAAAAACAGAATGTGGTCTACACACATAATTCTACCGGCAAAATATTATAAACTAACGATCAGAAAATGACGCACTCATCGTTTCTCTGATTAAAAAAAGGAGTCTAGGAAGCTTATGAAAAAAGTTTATTTAGTTGGTGCGGGTCCAGGCGACCTTGATTTAATCACAGTGAAAGGCTTGAAGGCGATTCAAAAAGCCGATGTCATTTTATACGATCGCTTAATCAACAACGAGTTGCTAGACGAGGCGAAAGAACAAGCGCAATTGATTTACTGTGGCAAGAAGCCCGATAACCATTCATTAAAACAAGACGAAATCAACGAGCTGCTGTGCCGCTTTGCACTCCAAGGAAAAACGGTAACCCGTCTTAAAGGGGGCGACCCATTTGTTTTTGGCAGAGGCGGGGAAGAAGCAGAAGCTCTGGTCAATCACAACATCCCATTTGAAATTGTTCCGGGCATTACAGCAGGAATCGCAGCACCTGCCTATGCAGGAATCCCAGTAACTCACCGTGATTATAGTTCATCGGTAGCTTTTATTTCAGGCGTTAGCAAAGTAGGCATAGATCAAGAAGCGTACTGGGAGCATGTGGTCAAAAGTATGGATACACTATGCATCTATATGGGTGTCAGCAAACTCCCTGAAATCTGCAGCCGATTGATGCGCCATGGCTTAAAAGCTACAACGCCAATCGCTTTAATTGAATGGGGGACGACCGAACGCCAGCGAACCGTCACGGGCACATTAGCAGACATCGTCCGACTGGCACAAGATTTCGAAAACCCGTCGATGATTGTGGTAGGAGAAGTGGTTCGTCTGAGAAGCAAATTGCAATGGTATGAGCAGTTAAAAGATGAAAAACAATTTCAGCTTGCCGCCTATGTAGGATAAAGGAGTTGAAGATATGCAGGCTGTATTATACGTAAGTCATGGAAGTCGTGTTAAAGAAACGCGTCAGGAAGCTCTGGCGTTTATGGAGCAAGTATACCGAAATGTAGATGTGGTTCTTCAAGAAACGTGTTTTTTGGAGTTGGCGAGTCCGGATATTGCTACAGGAATTGACAGGCTGGTTCAACAAGGTGCAACGAAGATCGCTGTTGTGCCGGTATTGCTGTTAAGTGCCGGGCATTATTACAAAGACATTCCAGACGAAGTGAAAAAAGCGATTATGCATTATCCAACGATTTATTTTACTTATGGCAAACCACTTGGTGTTCAAGAGCGCTTAGTCAAGATTTTAGTCGAGCGTTTAGAGGAAACAGGAGTAGCACGTTTGACAGAAGCGAGAATTCTACTAGTTGGAAGAGGGGGCAAGAGTTCTGAAATCACTCGTTCGATTGAAAAAATCGCCACGGAATTGGCTGTCAAAATCGACGTGGAAAACGTAGATGTCTGCTATTTAGCAGCGAATACACCAACATTTGATGAAGGACTACAAGCAGCTATCCGTTCTGGTAGCAAACAGATTTTTGTGCTCCCTTATTTGTGGTTTACAGGAAAGTTAGTGCAATCTATGGATCAGAAAATTAGCGAGTTATCTTCAGGAAACCCGCACATCCTGCTTTGTGGGTATTTAGGCAATCACCCTGCTATGGTGAATGCACTTACTGAACGTGTGCATGAAGCCATACAAAACGAACAGCAATTAGCGGAGTGAATAAAGGAAGGAGTGACTGCGCATGAATGGATTGGCCGGAAAGAAAATAGGAGTGGCAGCAGTTCGTGCAGCTAAAGAAATCAGCGTGTTGATTGAAAAACAGGCTGGTACGCCAGTCATTTTCCCAATTCAAGGACGTCAGCGGCTAAACGAAGCCATTAGCGCACAGAATATTACGGATTTTTTAGGTGAATCTTTTGACTGGGCCATCTTCACGACAGGGGTCGGTGCAAGGACATTAACGGATTGCGCAACCACTATGGGCCTTCACTCTCTTTATGTAGACAAGCTGAACAACACTAAGCTAGCAGTTCGTGGCAGTAAAACGATGAAGTGGGTCAAAGAAACGAAGTTAGCACCAATTTATGTTTCAGAAGATGGCACCATGAGTAACTTACTTGCAACTTTAGCACAAGATTTTAAAGATAAAAGCCCGCAACGAATTTTTTTACAAGCCTATGACTTAGATGATCACAAGTTAAAAAAGATTTTGGAAGAGGAGGGTCACTCTGTTTACTTGTCTCGGCCTTATGCTTACGAAAAACCAGATCCCTTGGTCGTGAACGGCTTAAAACAGTCAATTGTCGAACAGTCTTTAGACGCTATTGTTTTTACGAGTAAAACGCAGGTCAACAACATTTTTGGTGATCAACAACAGCAGCCAAACTTGATCAATGCTTTTAATGACCGTGTGTTAGCAGTAGCTGTCGGAAAAGTGACTGCCAGTGCACTAGAAAGCCAGGGTATCAAGCAAGTGCTGCAACCAAATCATCAAAAGATGGGTGCCATGATCGTAGCGATTGAGCATCATTACAGACAATTGACAGAGAAGTAAATAAGAGGGCTTTGCTAAAAATCTATTCACAAACTATAGAAAAATAAACCGATTTCGAGGTGAAATAATGTGCAGTTACAGACAATGAACAGTCCGTTTGACCAAGAACAAATAGAGCTTATCAATCGCTTGCTGCCTATGTTAACAAACAACCAAAAAATTTGGTTGAACGGCTATTTAGCTGGCACCCAGTCAGCTGCTTCAGTAGCTGTGGAAGAACAACCCGGCTTGGAATGGTATGCCGAGCAAGCCGAAGTTATAGCTACACGCAAAGTCACTATTTTGGTTGGCTCTCACACGGGCAACTGCCACACCGTTGCCAACGGCATTTCAAAAAAACTGCAAGAGAATGACTACCAAGTCACGCTTACACCAATGGACGAGTTTAAACCAAAAGACTTGAAAAAAGTTGAAGATTTGCTAGTCATTACGAGCACGCATGGCGATGGTCATCCGCCAGATAATGCGTTAAGTCTCTATGATTTCTTACACAGTAAGCGGGCACCGAAACTTGAGCATGTTCGTTTTTCAGTACTTTCTCTCGGAGACAGCTCCTATGAATTTTTCTGTCAGACCGGAAAAGATTTTGATCAACGTCTCGAAGAATTAGGTGCAAACCGCATCCATTCACGTATCGATGCAGATTTGGATTTTGAAGAATCGGCAGCAGAGTGGTTTGCGGGTGTATTCAGTATTTTAAACAAAGCAAAAGAAACCGATCGGCCAAGCACTTTAACAGATGTTGCTGCACAAAATACAGCCTCCATCAGTCAACCAATTTACTCGCGCAGCAATCCGTTCCATGCCGAAGTTTTGGAAAATATAAATTTAAATGGTCGTGGCTCGAACAAAGAAACACGTCATTTAGAGCTCAATCTCGAAGGCTCTGGTCTCCAGTATGAACCAGGGGATAGCTTAGGGGTGATTCCAGAAAATGAAGAACAGCTGGTGGATCAGTTACTTTTTGTAGCAGAGTGGAATCCGGATGAGGAACTTGTTATTAACAAACAAGGTGAGACGGCTTCATTGCGCGACGCATTGATTACGACCTTTGATATCACGAGTTTGTCGAAACCCTTGCTTAAAAAAGCAGCAGCTTTTGCAAACGGGAATGCGTTAGCAAATTTATTGGCTCCTGAAAACAACGAACAGTTACGGACTTATATACATGGCAGAGACTTGATTGATTTGACTCAAGATTATGGTCCATGGCAAGTGCCAGCTGCTGAATTTATAACCATACTGCGTAAAATACCTGTTCGATTGTATTCGATTGCCAGCAGTTTAAAAGCAAATCCAGAGGAAGTTCACCTGACTGTGGGTGCTTTGCGTTATGAAGCAAATGGACGCAAGAGATCGGGGGTTTGCTCGACACAATGCGCAGAACGTGCCGACGTTGGAGCAACTTTGCCGGTATTTATCCAAAGCAACAACAGTTTCCGGTTACCTCAAAATCCAGATACACCTATTCTCATGATAGGTGCCGGTACCGGTGTCGCTCCTTACCGTGCATTTATGGAAGAGCGGGAGGAACTCGATATTCCAGGAGAGGCGTGGTTGTTTTTTGGTGAACAGCATTTTGTTTCTGATTTTCTTTACCAGACTGAATGGCAGCAATGGTTAAAAGATGGGGTTCTGACGAAAATGGATGTTGCTTTTTCTCGTGACACAGCCGAGAAAGTTTATGTTCAGCACCGACTGTTGGAAAAAAGCAAAGAAGTGTATCAATGGCTAGAAGCGGGTGCCAATGTCTATGTTTGCGGTGATGAAAAATACATGGCGAAAGATGTTCATGCGACGCTTGTAACGATTCTTGAACAACAAGGCAATATGAACTCAGAACAAGCAGAAGCTTACTTAACTTCTATGCGCAGTAATAAGCGTTATTTGCGTGATGTTTACTAAGTACATCGGCTAGTTAACTTTGGATTTGTCTTTATGTGCATGAATTTTTCAATAACGAAAGGAGCTCCTTATGAAAATAAAAAAATTGACTGACATTGAAGGCACGCCAAGTGAAATGGAAGTCATTAAAAATCAAACCAATTATTTACGAGGCAACCTAGTAGAAAGTTTCGCAGAGCGTTTAACCGCTTCAATCCCCGATGATGATGGCAAGTTGCTGAAGTTTCATGGCAGCTATATGCAAGATGACCGAGATATTCGCAATGAGCGCAATCAGCAAAAATTAGAACCCGCTTATCAATTCATGATTCGTGTTCGTTTGCCTTCAGGCATTGCAACGTCTCACCAATGGCTGACAATGGATAAGCTAGCCAATACTCATGGCAATGGAACGTTGAAATTGACGACACGCCAAACTTTTCAAATGCACGGCATTTTAAAATGGAATATGAAAAGCACCATTCAGGAAATGAACCATGCGTTGATGGACACTATTGCTGCGTGCGGAGACGTCAATCGAAATGTCATGTCGACATCCAATCCGTATCAATCGGATGTTCACAGCGAAGTATACGAAATTTCGCGACGATTAAGCGAACATCTATTACCAAAAACAAGAGCCTATCATGAAATTTGGCTAGATGAAGAAAAAGTGATCGACAGTAATGAAGCTGAAGTGGTTGAGCCAATGTATGGTCATTTGTATTTGCCGCGAAAATTTAAAATCGGTTTTGCGATTCCGCCTGCTAATGACGTGGACATCTATTCGCAAGATCTAGGGTTTATTGCCATTTTAGAAAACGGCAACCTACAAGGCTTTAACGTTACAGTGGGCGGAGGTATGGGCATGACGCATGGTGATACCGCGACGTATCCGCAATTAGCACGCGTTATTGGATTTTGTCCACCAGAGAAAGTTAACGCAGTTGGAGAAAAAATCCTCACCATTCAACGAGATTATGGCAACCGTTCAGAGCGGAAAAACGCACGCTTTAAATATACCGTTGATAGATTAGGACTAGACTGGATTAAAGAAGAGCTCAACACACGTCTTGGCTGGGAGTTGGAAGCTGAGCGCCCATTCCACTTTGAACGCAATGGCGATCGTTATGGGTGGATCGAAAGTGATGGCAAGTGGCATTTAACGTTATTTATAGAAAACGGCCGCGTTAAAGATTTTGACGGTTATCCATTAATGACAGGACTTCGCGAAATTGCCCAGGTCCATACTGGTGAATTCCGTTTAACCGCCAACCAAAACTTAATCATCAGCAATGTTTTAGAAAAAAACAAAAAAAATATTGATGCACTGGTTGAGCAATACGGACTGACCGACGGGAAAGAAAATTCTGCATTGCGGAGAAACTCAATGGCTTGTGTAGCTCTACCAACTTGTGGACTGGCGATGGCTGAAGCAGAACGGTACTTGCCAGTATTGGTTGATAAAATCGAAGAAATACTCGAGCAAGCGGGTCTTCGAGATGAGGAAATCATCATTCGCATGTCGGGGTGTCCAAACAGCTGTTCACGTCCGGCATTAGGTGAAATCGGCTTTATCGGCAAAGCACCCGGCAAATACAATATGTATTTGGGAGCTGGTTTTGCAGGCGACCGGCTAAATAAACTATACCGTGAGAATATTGGAGAAGAAGAAATTTTAGCGACATTAAAGCCTATTTTCTTCCGGTATGGGAAAGAGCGATATGACAATGAGCATTTTGGCGATTTCGTCGTTCGTACGGGTTATGTAGCACCGGTCACATCGGGACTTCACTTTCACAGCTAGTCAATCGCATCAAGTAATTGCTAAAACTCATCGCAAAAAAAGACGGAGGAAATGAACTTTTTCTTCGACTTCTTTTTGTGGTTTATCAAACTCGTAAATTGGACGAGCGATGAATTTCTAGAGTGCTTGCTTATATACTTTTGCGGTCTTAAGAAAATAGAAAGCGTTAGTGTGGATCTATAGCAGAGCTTTTTGTGCCGAGCTGGTGGTTTAGTGCGAGCTTAAAAGGACTCGGAGCTGAGGGAACTTTGGATTCTGACTTATCGGATGGAGACTGGCTGTCGACATTTGTTTAAATTGGTTTTATCATCGTGACATTTGGAACGGCATTAATAGTTCAAATGTTCACCGGATCAGCATTCTTATTTTGTGAATGTTGAAATTTCGTACTTATGAAATAAAAGTAACTTCTAAGTAGTCTTTTTTTCACGGATAAAAAGAACTATCTCTTTTGTGTAAATATGATTATGATAGAAATAAGTAATCACAGATGGATGCAAAGGGGATAGCGAGATGAATTGGTTGCCGAGGAGAAAAAATAAGGTGACAGCTTTTTGGGAGTGGTTTGTTGTCAACGAGCAAGCATACCTCAAACTAGAAGGTACAGGTGCAGTTAAACTGTTTAGCCAATTGGAAAAGAAGTTGCAAAAAGTAAATAAACACTTAGCTTTTGAAGTGGGCGACATTCGAGAGAATGGTAAACGGGAATTCATCATTAGTGCAGATGGCATGGTTGAAGCTTTTGACGATGTGATCGAATTAGTTAAACACGCTCCTAAACTTAGTGCTTTTGACATTACTGCATTCCGGCAACAACAAGCTGAAGAAGTTACCGTTGAATATGGCGATATCGAATTGGGATGGGATGATCTTTTTTGCACATACGAAAAAGAAGAAACTAACGGTGAACTCAATTTGATTCTTTATATTAAAGGGTTTAACGAAGAAAATGAAGATGAGTTTGTTTCGGCTTCCTTTATTCTGTTGGATACAGTTATTGGAGAATACAATGTAGGGATGCACATTGGGGAGATCGAATTTACGAATTATGCGGGTCAAGCTAATGTTCGACCAGTAAAAGAGTTACAAAGCTTATTTATAGCTGATGGCTTAACACAAAGTGGAACATGAAAGACTGAAAGCCCTAACCGGAATTTGATTCTGGATAGGGCTTTATCTGTGGAGTGAGTGCCTTATAAAAATGTTTTTTTAGCATTTCACAGAAAGTTCACGGTTTTTCGACAGATTATCTTGACCTAACCTCTAGATACCTGTACTATACTAAGAATACTTATAACTGAATAGTGAATTCTTATCGAGAGAAGTTGAGGGACTGGCCCTACGACACTTCAGCAACCAGCCGAAAGGTAAGGTGCTAAATCCAGCAGGCAAAAAAATGCCTGACAGATGAAAAGGAACGAGTTTGATATCGTAAAGCCTTCTTTTTCATGAAGGCTTTTTTTGTTTATATTAAGGGGGGTATATAGATGGGTTTATTAGATGAGTTGAAGACGAAAATTTTGACAGCAGATGGTGCCATGGGAACTTTGCTGTATTCATACGGCATCGAGTATTGCAACGAAGAGCTGAATTTACAACGCCCCGAAATCGTTGAGAAAATCCATCTCGATTATATCAAAGCGGGAGCAGATATTATTCAAACCAATACGTACGGGGCGAACGCGCTGAAACTAGCTCGTTACGGTTTAGAATCGCAAGTCGCAGAGATTAACAAAGCCGCTATTGAAATCGCAAACCGAGCAGCAGCACCAGGTGGACAATTTGTGTTTGGAACGATTGGTGGCATTCGAGGTATCCGGAAAAGCGATGCCAGTTTGCAAGAAATCATTGCCATGGTTGACCAGCAAGCTACTCATTTACTAGAAGGAAATCCAGATGGATTATTGCTAGAAACTTATTACGATTTTGAAGAACTCGCAGCGACCGTTAAACATTTAAAGAGCATTACCAATACACCGCTGATTGCCCAAGTGTCAATGCATGACCCAGGGATTTTGCAAAATGGAATGTCGTTGAACGATGCGTTGCATCAATTAGAATCACTCGGTGCAGACATTGTTGGGGTCAATTGCCGATTAGGTCCTCACCATACCATTCAAGCATTTGAAGAAGTGACATTGCCTGAAAAAGCTTTTCTATCAGCTTATCCAAATGCCAGCTTGCTGGATGTGGAAGACGGACGAATTGTTTATGAATCAGAGGCCGATTATTTTGGCCGAGCAGCTTTATTGTTAAGAGAAGAAGGCGTTCGATTGATTGGTGGTTGTTGCGGAACGACGCCAAAACATATTGAAGCCGTGAAAAAGCATCTAGGTCAGCTAGCGCCGATTGTCCATAAAGAAGTAACCGAAAGAAAGCCAATCGTTATTCGAGAAGCCGAAGCATTAGAAGTAAAGCCACTTCACGAAAAAGCAAAAACCGAACGAACGATTATTGTAGAACTCGACACACCACGTCATTTAGATGTCACGAAATTTTTAGAAGGTTCGGTTGCGTTAAAAGCAGCGGGCGTCGATGCGGTAACAATGGCCGATAACTCACTGGCCTCACCGCGCATTAGCAATATGGCAATGGGTTCAATTTTAAAACATACAGAAGATATTCGTGCACTTGCTCACATTACGTGCCGCGACCGCAATTTGATTGGTTTGCAATCGCATTTGATGGGCCTCGATGCACTTGGCATACACGATATACTTGCCGTGACTGGAGATCCGACCAAAGTTGGTGATTTCCCTGGAGCGACAAGCGTTTATGACGTATCGAGTATGGAATTGATTCAATTGATCAAGAAGTTAAATGAAGGCATTTCATTTTCCGGGAAGTCGTTACGGAAAAAAGCCAACTTCTCGGTTGCCGCCGCCTTCAATCCAAATGTTCGTGTGCTTGACCGAGCAGTCGCGAGACTCGAAAAGAAAATTGAAAGTGGCGCGGATTATTTTATTTCGCAGCCGGTTTATACGAAAGAGAAAATTGCAGAAATTTACGAAGCGACCAAACATTTAGAAACGCCAATTTTTATTGGGGTAATGCCATTGACCAGTATTCGCAGTGCAGAATTCCTGCACAATGAAGTACCAGGCATTAAGCTGTCAGATGATGCATTAGCGCGCATGCGTGCATGCGGTGATGACAAAGACCTTGCAACTCAAGAAGGCATTCAAATTGCGAAAGAATTAATTGATACTGCAGCCGAATTGTTCCATGGTATCTACTTAATCACACCATTTGTTCGGTACGATATGACCGTAGAACTGATTCACTATATTCGTCAACTAGATCAACAGAAAGAGAGCGATCACAGCCATGTCCAAACATCTTATTGAACAACAACTGGAAAAAAGAATATTGATCATCGACGGAGCCATGGGAACAATGATTCAAAACGAAGATTTGTCTCCTGAAGATTTTGGCGGAGAAGAGTTTGATGGCTGCAATGAATACTTGAACATTGTTCGCCCAGATGTTATCAAAAATGTGCATATCGCTTATCTTGAAGCGGGCGCCGATATTCTTTGCACCAATACGTTTGGTGGCACGCCAATTGTCTTGGACGAATACGGAATCGGTGACCAAGCAGCTGACATTAATAGACGAGCAGTCGAAATTGCGAAAGAGGCGACTGCTGCTTTTTCTACACCTGAATGGCCACGTTTTGTGGCAGGTGCCATTGGACCGACAACGAAAACCTTGTCTGTAACAGGCGGTGCCACTTTTGATGAAATGCTGGAAAACTTTTATGTGCAAGCGAAAGCATTAGTTGAAGGCGGCGCCGATTTGATTTTATTGGAAACCAGTCAAGATATGTTAAACGTTAAAGCCGCAACTATCGGTATTAAACAAGCGTTTGAAGAAACCGGCATCGAATTGCCGATTATGGTGTCCGGCACAATCGAACCGATGGGAACGACGCTTGCCGGTCAAAGCATTGAAGCTTTTTACATTTCTATTGAACATGTCAAGCCCTTATCAGTTGGATTAAACTGTGCAACAGGTCCGGAGTTTATGACCGATCATATTCGTTCATTGTCAGAGCTGTCGGATGGCTATGTTAGTTGTTACCCGAATGCTGGCTTACCCGATGAAGACGGTCATTACCATGAAACGCCAGAATCGCTTGCAAAAAAATTGCGTGGCTTTGCGGATAAAGGGTGGTTGAACGTCGTAGGTGGTTGTTGTGGGACAACTCCAGCACATATAGCGGCAGTTCGAGAAGCAATGGATGGCTTGCCACCGAGAAAGCCAGATCCTGTCGAACATGGCCACGTGGTATCCGGGATTGAACCTTTGCAATACGATGAAACAATGCGTCCATTATTTATCGGAGAACGGACAAATGTTATCGGTTCTCGTAAATTCAAACGATTGATTATTGATGGTCAGTTTGAAGAAGCCGCTGAAATCGCTCGTGCGCAAGTGAAAAATGGAGCACATGTCATTGATATTTGTTTGGCAAACCCTGACCGTGATGAAGTTGAAGATATGACTCATTTCATGAAAGAAGTTGTGAAGAAAGTAAAAGTGCCATTAGTAATTGATTCCACGGATGAAGAAGTCATTGAAGTAGCATTGAAATTTTCGCAAGGCAAAGCCATTATCAACTCCATTAACTTAGAAGATGGAGAAGAACGCTTTGAGGCCGTAATGCCGCTTGTGAAAAAATACGGAGCTGCTGTTGTGGTTGGAACGATTGATGAAGTGGGAATGGCCGTTACACGTGAACGGAAACTTGAAATTGCAGAACGCTCTTATGATTTACTAGTCAATAAATGGGGACTTGCACCAGAAGATATCATTTTTGATCCACTCGTGTTCCCAGTCGGAACAGGAGATCAACAATATATCGGTTCTGCAGTTGAGACGATTGAAGGCATTCGTCTCATTAAAGAAAAGCTGCCGCGTACGTTAACAATTCTAGGCGTCAGCAACGTATCATTCGGCTTGCCGCCGGTTGGTCGTGAAGTGTTGAACGCCGTGTATTTGTACCATTGCACACAGGCCGGTTTGGATTATGCCATCGTCAATACAGAAAAACTAGAGCGCTATGCATCGATTCCGAAACAAGAAATTGATATGGCCAATGAACTGCTATTTACCACTACAGATGCTACCTTAGCTGACTTTACGGCTTTTTATCGTGATAAGAAAAAAGAGAAAACCGAAGACGATATCCCAAAAACGGTACCAGATCGCTTAGCTTACTATATTATAGAAGGAACAAAAGAAGGGTTAATTCCCGATTTGGAAAAAGCGTTGGATATGTACGATGAACCACTTGATGTCATCAATGGACCTTTGATGAAAGGAATGGCTGAAGTGGGTCGATTGTTTAACGACAATCAATTAATTGTTGCGGAAGTGCTGCAAAGTGCAGGTGTTATGAAAGCAGCAGTGTCATTTCTTGAGCAGTTTATGGAGAAAAAAGAAGACGATTCTGGTAAAGGGAAGATCGTATTGGCTACTGTTAAAGGCGATGTTCATGACATCGGCAAAAACTTAGTGGAAATCATTTTGAGCAATAATGGCTTTAAAGTCATTGACGTCGGGATTAAAGTGACACCGGCTACGTTGATCGAAGTGATTCGAAAAGAAAAGCCGGACATGATTGGTTTGTCAGGTTTACTCGTCAAGTCGGCAAAACAAATGGTCATTACCGCGCAAGATTTTAAAGAAGCAGGCATAGATGTACCTATTTTGGTAGGGGGAGCGGCGTTATCGAGACGCTTTACCGAAACGAAAATTTCAGCAGAATACGACGGTCCGGTCATTTACGCGAAAGATGCGATGCAAGGACTCGACTTGGCGAACCGTTTGCAAAGTGGAGCAGGAAAAGCGGAGCTGTTGTTAGAATTAGATGTGCAGAAAGAAAAACGCC
This sequence comes from Planococcus halocryophilus, assembly GCF_022489025.1. Lineage (GTDB taxonomy): Bacteria > Bacillota > Bacilli > Bacillales_A > Planococcaceae > Planococcus > Planococcus halocryophilus_A. Next base: position 58,873 of record NZ_JAKVTG010000007.1, read on the forward strand.
AAGCATCTGAAGCGGTCCGCGCAGCCAAACCAGCTGTGGCTGTGGCTGAAAAACCGGTCAAAACAGTACGAGAAGATGTCACAGTTTACGTGCCAAATGATTTGCGTCGTCACGTATTGAAAGATTATTCAGTGGCTCATTTATACCCGTACGTCAATATGCGCACATTGATTGGCCACCACCTTGGGTTAAAAGGCTATAGCGAAAAAACACTAGCAAATGGCGATCCGCGTGCTGTTCAGCTTCATGAACTGGCTACTGAGTTCCTAGGTTCAGGTGTATTAAAGCCATCGGGTCTGTATCAGTTTTTCCCGGCTCAAAGTGACGGAGACGATGTTATCGTTTACGACCCAACAGACGGCAAAACGGAAATTGAGCGATTTACATTCCCACGTCAATCAGCGCCACCATTTTTATGTTTGTCCGATTACTTAAAATCTGTCGACAGCGGCGAAATGGATTACGTGGCCTTTATGCAAGTAACGGCTGGATTTGGTGTACGCGAGCAAGCGACACGCTTGAAAGAACAAGGCAAATTTTTAGAAAGCCATGCACTGCAAGCAACAGCACTTGAATTAGCAGAAGGCTTTGCCGAACGCATTCACCAAGAAATCCGCGACCAATGGGGATTCCCAGACGCAACCGATTTCTCCATGCGCGAACGCTTTGCTGCCAAATACCAAGGACAACGGTTCTCTTTTGGATATCCCGCGTGTCCGAACTTAGAAGACCAAGCCAAATTATTCAACTTAATCAAACCAGAAGATATCGGCGTTCATTTAACCGAAGAATATATGATGGACCCTGAAGCATCAGTGTCCGCGATTGTCTTTGCGCATCCGGATGCGAGATATTTTATTGTGGATTGATGGAAGAAAAGCGGAAGCGCCCGTGTAGCTCTGCCGGGCATAAGACAGACCAGCGAAGTGGCGCACTTTGCCACACAGCTGGGTTGGCTTATGACCCAAAGAGCTGGGCGCTGGAGCCTGGACAAAGAAAAGCGGAAGCAGCCGTGTAGATTCGATGGGCATAAGACGCACTGGCGAAGCGGCGTTCTTTGCCGCACAGCCAGAGTGGCTTATGACCCAAAGAGCTGGGCGCTGGAGTCTAGACAAAGAAAAGCAGAAGCGTCCGTGTAGCTCTGCCGGGCATAAGACAGACCAGCGAAGTGGCGCACTTTGCCACACAGCTGGGTTGGCTTATGACCCAAAGAGCTGGGCGCTGGAGCCTGGACAAAGAAAAGCGGAAGCGGCAGAGGCTGTGCCCGCGGAAAGCGTCCGCCTGTAGCGAATTATTCACCTCGAAAACAACGAAAATCCCGAACACCATTTAATAGATGGTGTTCGGGATTTTGTGTTTTCATTTATTAATGACAGGCAATTAATTTACTTTATCCAACAGGAAGCCATAGCCTTGTGCTTCCATTTCTGCTTGAGGCACAAACAGCAACGCCGCACCGTTCATGCAAAAACGCAAGCCACCTTTGTCTGCGGGTCCGTCGTTAAAGACATGCCCTATGTGATTATCTCCGGCACGACTTCTAATTTCGGTTCGTTTCATGAAGAACAAGCCGTCATCGTGTTCAGTCACTACGTCGGGATCAATCGGCTTTGTGAAACTCGGCCATCCGGTTGTAGAATCGTATTTGTCGGCAGAAGAGAAAAGCGGTTCTCCTGTTGTGATGTCGACGTAAATTCCTGGTTCATAAAAACCATCATATTCACTTGAAAATGCTCGTTCTGTATCATCTTCTTGAGTGACGGCATATTGAATATCGGTTAATGTTGCTTTTAGTTCGTCGTCACTTGGTTTCGGATAAAGCGCTGGGTCGATTAACGACTGCGCGTCTTCACCTATTTTTTGATCTTCCAACGTATCAAATTCGACGTGGCAGTAGCCATCAGGATTTTTTTCGAGATAATCTTGGTGGTATTCTTCAGCTAAATAATAATTATCTAGCAATTCAACTTCGGTAACGATGGGGTCATCATAGCGATCTTCTTGGGCCGTCACCACTTTATCGATCACAGCAAGATCATCTTCATTTTCATAATAAATGCCTGTTCGGTACTGTTCACCTCGGTCATTGCCTTGTTGATTTAACAGCGTTGGGTCAATGATGAGGAAGTAATGATCAAGCAATCCTTCTAAATCCACGCGTTCAGGATCGTAACGGACATGGACCGTTTCAGCGTGTCCGGTGTTTTCACGAATAACTTCTTCGTAAGTAGGATTTTCGGTATTGCCATTCGCGTAACCCGATGTCACATCGTAAACGCCGTAAACTCGTGCCATATAAGCTTCGACGCCCCAGAAACAGCCGCCAGCTAAGTAGATATCTTGTAGTTTATCTGTATCGAACTCGAGGTCTGTGTTTGGATTGTCTGGAAATTTGGACGTGCTTGTCTTTGTTGCTTGCCCCGAATCAGCGCTGCTCGACTCCGAGACACTTGAGCTTTCACAACCTGAAAGCAGCAATAGCAATAAAATTACAAAGCCTGCAAATGTCAGTGTTTTCATATCAAAGCTCCTGCCTTTCTTGGTGGAGTGATTTCGTAACGGTTCTTAATCTTAAGTTTAAGCTACTAGCCAATAAAAGCGGTACTGAGGCGATTCGAAAAAAACTGATAATTTAAAGTGTTTGTCACAAAATGGATTTATTCAGTATCGGCAAGACTGTAGAGTAGAAGGGGATTTGATTGGCGTGCTAAGATTTAGTCATTGTGGAAAGGAGGCGGGCAAATGGTTGTGTTGAACGTCTTGGATTATTCACCAATTGATGAAGGACAGACTGCGTCGGTGGCGCTTGAACAAACTACTGAGCTTGCGCAGCTAGCAGAAACGCTTGGCTTTAAGCGATTTTGGGTAGCTGAGCATCATAAAGTCGAATCGGTCGCAGGCAGTACGCCGGAAATGTTGATGATGCATTTAGCAACTTCTACTAGAACCATTCGCATCGGATCGGGTGGTGTCATGTTGCCTCATTACAGTGCGTATAAAGTAGCAGAGAATTTCCGTATGCTTGAAGCGTTGCACCCGGGCCGCATTGATCTTGGCATTGGTCGTTCACGAAGTTATCGCAACGTTAACGAAGCGTTAAATGAAAGCAAAACAAAACGGTTGCCGTACGATCAACAAGTAACGGACCTTCAAAAATATTTCTCCGATGATACGAAGAGTGAGCATCGCTTTCAATCGTTAGTGGCGATGCCGATTATAAATACAGCACCCGAAATGTGGCTGCTCGGTACCGGACTTGGCAGTGCGAAATTGGCAGCTGAAAAAGGCATGAGTTATGCGTATGCACATTTTGCGAAGCCTTTAGGACAATCAGTCGATGTCGTGAAAGCGTATCGTGCGGAATTTCAGCCATCGGTATTTTTACAAGAACCAACAGTGATTCTAGCTGTTTTTGCAGTGGTTGCTGAAACGGAGGAAAAAGCTGAGGAGTTAGCAACTGCGTTTGATTTGTGGTTGTTGTTTATTGAATCGGATTCACCACCACCTTATTATCCCTCGGCGGAAACAGCTCGGAAGCGAGGCTTTAGTGCAAGTGAACAAGAAAAAGTGGATCGCAATCGTCAGCGCATGTTAATCGGAACTGCGGAGCAAGTAAAAGAGCAAATTGAAGATCTTGCTGAACGATTTGGAGCAGATGAAGTCACCGTAATTCCGAATATTTCGGGTGCCGCTAACCGCATGAACACACTGCGTTTATTGGCATTAGTATTTGATTTATCTGGAAAATGAAACCATTTGTGTCTTGCTGCGTATTATGTAAAAAAGCAGAAGGGTAGGCGTGGTAAATGGAAATCAAAACGAAGAGGAAAAATCGCGGGTGGATTTTTGATGTGATTGAATTTATATTAGAAGGCTTGGAGCTTTTATTTGTCTTGCCGCGCATGGTCTTTCGTTTTCTCAAAGATTTATAAGGGGTGTTGACGCTGGTGGACAGTATTTCTCGATTTTGGACAGTATTCGGCTCGATTTCGACAGTATTCTATCCAATTCGGACAGTATTTCATATAATCTCGACAGTATATCCATTAAATGGAAAAAAGCCGCCTAATTTAGGCGGCTTTTCTTCGTTTTATAGCTTGGCAAACTCAGGGTCTGCGACTTTTACTAATTGTTTACCGAGATTTGTACCTTTGAACAAGCCAAGGAACGCTTCCGGCGTATTTTCAAAGCCTTCGACAATCGTTTCGTCGTATTTCAATTTGCCTTCTTGTAGCCATTGCGTAAGTGCCGCAACGCCTGTTGGCAATTCTTTTGCGTAGTCGCCAAGCGTAAAGCCTTTCATCATTGTGCTGGTCCGAATAAATTGCCCTTGCATGCGTGGACCAAGGTCTCCCTCTTCATTGTTATAAGAAGAGATAGCACCGCATAATGAAATGCGTGCATGTTTGTTTAACTGGCTAATCACTGCGTCGGAAATATCGCCACCGACATTATCAAAGTACACGTCAACGCCGTCAGGAAGCGCGTTGATTAAGTCTTCTTTGAAGCTGTCTTTTTTATAATTCACCGCAGCGTCAAAACCGAGTTCATTGATCAAGTAATCGATTTTATCATCAGAACCGGCGATGCCAACAACGCGAGTCTCTTTGATTTTAGCGATTTGGCCTACAATCGAACCGACTGCACCGGCTGCGCCTGAAACGACAATTGTTTCTCCTGCTTGCGGGTTCGCGATATCAAGTAATCCGAAATAAGCAGTAAGTCCAGTCAATCCAAGAACACTCAAGTGTGCCGTAATAGATGCGGCAGTTGGGTCAATTTTTTGTAGCTTGCTGGCATTGGCTACATTGTACTCAGCCCAGCTCAGATTGCTGCTGACAATATCACCTTTTTCGAATAAATCCGAGCGCGATTCGACGACTTCAGCTAAAAGACCGCCAGTTAATGCTTGGTTTAATTCGAATGGTGGAATATAAGATTTTACATCTCTCATACGTCCACGCATATATGGATCTACTGATAGGTAAAGCGTTTTTAACAAAACTTCATTTTCAGCGGGTGTCGGAATTTCTTTTTCGACAAAATTAAAATCATCATTAGTTGGCATGCCTTCTGGGCGGTTCGCCAACTGAATTTCTTTATGTAATTGAGCTGTCATGAAAAATTCCTCCTTTAGATACGAATTCGAGAAAAGCGTACCACTTAGATAAAGAGTGGTCAAAAATAATGTACCGAAAAAACGAGGCGAGCGCGTATTCTTGATTCCTTAAAATCCATATGCTATTTTGAAATACCGATACCTTTCGGAAAAGATGAGAACGAAGAAAAGAGGAACTTCCATGAAGCCATTATATAAAGATTTATTTAACGAAATCACTTTGCCAAATGGCGTCGTGTTAAACGATCGTCTTGGTGTGGCACCGATGACGACTTATTCAGGAAATAAAGATGGCACGGTTTCCGATGAAGAGTTAAGCTATTACAACCGCCGCGCGGGTCTAGGCAGTTTATACGTTACGGCGTGCATCGCGGTTTCAGAAAATGGCATTGCGTTTCCAAATCAGTTTATTGGATTTGACGATAGTGCATTGCCACGCTTGAAACAGCTGGCAAAAGAAATGAAATCAAAAGGCAGTAAAGCTATACTGCAAATGCAACACGGCGGTCGACAAAGCAAGCCTGAATTGATTAAAGCAAACGAAACGGTAGCGCCAAGTGCTGTTCCAGGTGAAGCTGGCAAGCCAACTCCGCGCGAATTGACTGAAGCCGAAATTTACGCGATTATCGAAGATTTTGGTGAGACGACAAGAAGAGCGATTGATGCAGGATTTGACGGTGTTGAAATTCACGGTGCTAACACGTATTTGCTTCAGCAATTTGTTTCATCCGTGACAAACCAGCGTCAAGATCAATGGGGAGGCACGCTTGTAAATCGCATGAGATTCCCACTTGCTGTTATGAAAAAAGTTCAAGACACCGTTGCTAAATATGCGGATGAGCAATTTATCGTAGGTTACCGCCTATCGCCAGAAGAAAACAATGAAAAAACTACAGGTTATACAATTGAAGAAACGAAAATATTGGTGGAAGAATTAATCGATCGTGGCATTCATTATATTCATGTGTCGTTGTTCGAATTTAAGAAAACGCCAAAAGGCGCTGAACAAGGCGACAGCATCATTCGTATTTTAGCGGATCAAATTAAAGGCCGCGTGCCATTTGTAGCTGTTGGTAGTGTGAAAACACCAGAAGATGCTTTATCGGTCATCGCAGAAGGTGCCGATATAGTCGTGATGGGTCGCCAAGCATTGATCGATCCTGAGTGGACAGAAAAAATCAAACAAGGCAAAGAGCAGGAAATCAATCCCGTTATCAAGCAAAACATGGTAGGAACATTAGATATCCCACAAAACATGTGGCATTTGATTACATCGTACGGCATGGTTACAGTATCGGATAATTAATTTTTCATTTGTAAAAACGCTGATAAAAAGCGCAGTTCCGAAACATTCGGAACTGCGCTTTTTTGCGTTCATCCAGTAAATACTGGGTCATAAGGATATCGATAATTTTCTTTGCGCGGTTTCATTAAGATAAAGAACAAGGTCAATGGACCGATGCGGCCTGTAAACATGACTATGCTTAATAAAACTTCGCCAATACTAGTCATGTCTCCGCTAATGCCCATCGACAAGCCGACAGTTCCAAACGCTGAGACGACTTCAAATGCTAAAGGCAAGAACGGGATTTTTTCGGATACGGTTAATAGGAATAAGAATAAAACAACGAGCAAGACGCTAATCGTCGTGATGGCAAGTGAGCGAATGACGGTCTCTAGTCGAATAGAGCGGCCAAAGATTTCTGGTTCTCGCCGTGAGCGCAGAAAAGAAACGGTAGCTAGGATAACCACAATAAAAGTGGTCAGCTTAATGCCCGAAGCGGTTGACGCACTGCCGCCGCCAATAAACATCAACAGCATTGTGAACAACAAAGTCGGGTCTTCAAGTGCGCCGTAGTCCAGCATGTTGAATCCAGCAGTTCGTGGCGTCACGGCACTAAAATAAGACGTCACCAGTTTATCAAACAACGACATATTGCCGAGCGTTCCCGGATTATTGTATTCCAATAGGAAGAACACCAACATGGCTAAGCTATTTAAAATTAAGGTACCGCCTACCATTAACTTCGTGTGCAATGCCCACCGGCGAAATGATTTCTTTTGTGCAACATCCATAACGACTGTGAAACCAATTCCTCCGATAATGAACAAGGAAGAAATCAATATCGTCACCAGTGGATCGCCAGCAAAACTGATCATGTTGTCAGGGAATAAAGAAAATCCTGCGTTATTAAAAGCAGAGATAACATGAAAAATGCTGTAATTGAGTGCATCTTTAAAACCAAATTGCGGTATCCAGTAAATAGTCAAAAGGATGGTTGCAACAGCTTCTATCGTTAAAGCAAACGTCAAAATCAATTTGACGAGCTTGACGATGCCACCAATTGAGCTTTGTGTGAAGGATTCCTGCAGATAGATTCGACTTTGAAGACCAACTTTTTTGCGGAATAAAATAAGAATCGCGACCGCAAAAGTCATTAAGCCAATGCCGCCGCACTGAATGAGCACAAGAAGAACCAATTCTCCAAAAGCAGTAAGGACAGTCCCTGGATCAAAGACACTTAGTCCTGTCACCGTAGTAGCAGATGTAGCAGTAAACAAGGCATCAGTCCAAGAAATCGGCTGGGTAGTGGCGAACGGTAGCTTCAAAAGTAAAGTGCCCACTAAAATTAAAAACAAAAAGCTTCCGGATATCACCAATGGCGGAGAAACAGACATCCGCTTTTTTTTCCAGGACCGCATACTAGACACTTCCTCATACTATCGAAGTAAAATATGAGCCTACTCTATTCCTGTTTAATGAAACTGTCAACAAAATAATAGTTTCACCTCGATCATTATCCTTATACCTAAGGATGCTCCTTGTTTATAAAGGGATTTATTAAGTTCTGATGTGTAGAAAAATTTAAAATCACGTTCAATTCATACAAAAAATTCGTGTATGCTATATAAGTTGAACAAAAGAGTTTAAGATAATACATACAGCGCATACTAACAGAAATACAGGGGGTTAAAAATGACTTCTTTACGACAGAAAATCGAACAAGCCCTTTCGGAATTATCGGAAGCAGAGCGACGCATTGGAGAATACGTACTTGGGAATTCTGAAGCGGTTCCACATATGACGACAAAAGAACTTTCAAAAAAAGCAGCTGTGAGTGAAGCGACAATTATTCGCTTTTGTAAGTCTATCGGTATTGGAAGTTATAAATCTTTTAAGCTCGCTCTGATGAAAGACTTAAGCTTAACAGATACAAGTTTAACGGATTTTTCAGTGTTGAATAAAAAAGACTCACCATATGACCTTTTTCATAAAGTGATTCAGGTAAACAAGTCAGCAGTTGAATCATGTGCCGATTCACTAGATCGGAAAGAGTTAATGAAAGCAGTAGATGCAATACGCGATGCACGCAAAATTGTTTTTTTTGGCGTTGGCGGTTCTTCGACAGCGGCAATGGATGCGCAATATAAATTCACAAAACTTGGGTATCATTCAATTACTTCATTGGATTTTCATCATATGCTTTCTGTGATTCCACATTTGACAGAGAAAGATGTTTTCGTTGCGATTAGTACATCTGGAAAAACCAAAGACGTGCTAGAGCTTACTCGATTCGCCCAAAGAAAAGGTGCGACTGTTATTGCCATCACCACGCTTAGTAAATCTCCTTTATACAAAGAAGCGGACATTCACTTATGTACACCGAATGTTGAACAAGATTTTCGCATTGGTAGTCTTGCTTCTCGAATGACACAATTGACGGTGATTGATACCTTGTATTTGAGTATTTTTCATTATGTTGGAGAAAACGTATTGCAACAATATTATGATGCGCGCGGTGAAATGGAGCGTTTGAGAAGATAAGAGTCGAAAATCCGGCTCTTTTTTTTATACTTTATGAAATTTAAATTCATATTTTATTCAAAATATATTGACATTAAATTTCTTAAGGATAGAATGAAGACAAGAAATCAATGTAAAGAAGAGGTGAGCTGATGCTGGAGAATTTGTCCACAGAAAAACGTAACAATCACACCATGAAAATGGATGAAATGTCAGTACTAGAAATATTGAGAACGATGAACCAAGAAGACAAAAGCGTTCCGGGAATCATTGAAAAAGAATTAGCGAGCATTGAAGTGGCCGTAGAAAAGGTCATTCATTCCTTTAAGAAAAAAGGAAGATTGATTTATATTGGCGCTGGAACGAGCGGACGCTTAGGAATTTTGGATGCAGTTGAATGTGTTCCGACTTTTGGTGTTTCACCAGATCAAGTCGTTGGAATTATTGCAGGTGGTGCAGAAGCGATAAAGACAGCTATTGAAGGTGTGGAAGACAGTCGTCAATTCGGCAAGGACGATTTGGAAGCGATTTCTTTAACAAAAAACGATACGGTTGTTGGCATTGCTGCAAGTGGCCGAACGCCTTATGTTATTGGCGCACTTCAATATGCTAAACAAATTGGTGCAGAGACGGTTGCGGTTTCATGCAATACACAGTCGGAAATCAGTCGTTATGCCGATACGGCAATCGAAATCGAAACGGGTGCAGAAGTATTAACGGGTTCTACGCGTCTAAAAGCCGGAACTGCTCAAAAGCTCGTGCTAAATATGATTTCGACAGCAGCAATGATTGGCGTAGGGAAAGTTTATGGGAATTTGATGGTTGATGTCCAAGCCACGAACGCAAAACTTATTGAGCGATCAAAACGGATTATTATGGATGCAACGCAAGTCGATTATGAAACGGCAGAGCATTTTTATGAAAAAGCTGATGGTCATGTGAAGACAGCAATTGTCATGAGTTTACTAGATTGTACAAAAGAACAAGCAATTGAAAAACTAGAAATAGCAGGTGGATTTGTTCGCAAAGCTTTATAACATTTAGAGGAGCGGAGGGGTTGTATGAAAAAAGAACAGCAAATGGCGCAAGATATTCTCGAGAAAATTGGTGGCAAACAGAATATCAACCAAGTAGCACATTGCATGACGCGATTACGCTTATCGATTAAAGATGACAGCAAAGTAAATCTTAATGAACTCAAACGTGTAGACGGGGTAATGGGAGTTGTCGAAGACGATACACTTCAAATTGTTGTGGGTCCAGGGACAGTCAACAAAGTGGCCGCTGAAATAAGTAAGGAAACTGGACTGGCGATCGGTGAAATGGCCGACGTAAGTGAAGGGGATATGAGTTTCGAAGAAAAAGCCGTGATGAAAAAAGCGAAATTAAAAGAAAAAAACAAAACACCTTTCAAATTGTTTTTGCGTAGTGTGGGAAATATCTTTATTCCGTTGATTCCTGGGTTAGTAGCTTCAGGACTGATTAACGGAGCAGCTAACTTTGCAATAAATGGTGGTGCTGATAGAACGGAAACATGGATGCAGATTTTATTATTGCTCGGCAGCACGGTATTTGCCTACTTAGCGATTTTAGTTGGTTGGAACACAGCGAAAGAATTTGGAGGAACACCGGTACTTGGCGCGATTGCAGGAGGAATTTTGTTCAATCCATTGTTAGGCGATATTGTCATTTATGGAGAACCATTAATTGTCGGTAGAGGTGGATTGTTTGGAGTCATTTTTGCCGCTTGGTTAATGACGTTTGTTGAGAAAAATGTTCGTAAAGTGATGCACAGTTCAGTCGATATTTTATTTACACCACTCTTTACGCTATTAATCGTAGGATTCTTTTCTCTTTATGCGATTGTGCCAGTCGCAGGTGTTTTATCAGATGGCATCATGACCGTATTAACTTCTGTACTTGATGTTGGTGGCGCTGTAGCGGGTGCGGTTCTAGCGGGATTCTTCTTGCCACTTGTTATGCTTGGCTTGCATCATGGACTGACACCCATTCACTTAGAATTAATGAACACAGTAGGAGCGACAGCGTTACTGCCGATCTTGGCAATGGCTGGAGCGGGTCAAGTTGGTGCAACGATTGCAGTATTTGTTAAAACAAAAAATCAACGATTAAAGAACATTATTAAAGGCGCATTACCCGTAGGTTTTCTCGGTATCGGAGAACCATTGCTTTACGGTGTAACTTTACCGCTTGGTCGTCCGTTTATCACGGCTTGCATGGGAGCTGCCTTTGGTGGTGCCTTCCAAGCAGTCATGCACACAGCAGCTCTTGGAATCGGAGTATCCGGTATTTCATTGATTCCTTTAATAGCTGAAAGTAAATATGTTTGGTACTTTGTCGGATTGGTTGTTTCGTATATTTTTGGGTTCATCTTTACGTATTTGTTTGGATTCAAAGAAGAGATGGCAGAAGGTATCTAAAAAAAGGGAGAGAGATCTCCCTTTTTTTCTATGGAATGTATATTGAGGAGGAGCTAGCAAGATGCTTGGAATTTCGGTTTATTTGGGAGACGAGTCGTTTCAACAGTTACAGCCTTATATTGAACGAGTGAGTAAGATTGGATTTACCTCTATTTTTACTTCGCTACATATCCCGGAGGACAATCCACTCTTCTATAAAGAACGATTGCAGCAATTAGGAAGCTGGGCGCAGCAATTCGATATGGAATTAATAGCAGATATTGCACCGCAATCTTTGGCTCATCTTGGCTTTGATTGGGACAATGCAGAAGGTTTGTTGGACTGGGGTGTGACAGGTTTACGAATTGATTATGGAGTTGATGACAAAATAATTGCTGCATTGTCGCACAAGATGAAAATTGCATTAAACGCCAGCACATTAACAAAAGAGGGACTTGCTGCATTGGTGGAATCAGGGATGCAGAAAGAAACTGTAGAAATGTGGCATAATTTTTATCCGCGACCAGAAACCGGTTTAGATTCTATGGAGTTTGTAAAAACCAATCTTTGGTTGAAAAGCGAAGGCTTAACGGTAATGGCTTTTATCCCGGGAGATGGAATTTTCCGAGGCCCTTTGTACAAAGGGCTACCAACTTTAGAGGAACATCGAGGAATGTCTCCTTTTGCAGCTTATTTACATTTAAAAGGCAACGGGGCAGTAAATAAAGTGCTGGTTGGTGACATTACGCTCAGCGAGAAAAGCTTGCAACAATTTGAGATGTTTGGGCAAGGGATTATTTCACTGAGAGCAAAGAATTTCGTGCAGGTGGACGAGATGCCAGTTCAAACCAATCGTTGGGATGCTGCTCGGGATTGCATTCGGTCGGTGGAATCCCGTCAATATGGCTTAATCGGCACTCATCTACTGAAACCCGAAAACACCATTTTTCGAATTAAAGGAAGTATCACGGTGGATAATGAACGTTATGGTCGATATCGAGGCGAGCTGCAAATTGTTAAAAGAGACTTGCCGGCTGATGATAAAGTGAATGTGATTGGAAAAGTGATAGAGGAAGATCTATCGTTACTGGCATCCATTAAAGGCGGCGTTAAATTTCAAATTGAATGGATTTGAAGAAGAAATTAGCTATTCAAACTGTAGAGTAACTCGAAGTAGTCGAGTTAGCTGCAGTTTTTTTGTGGGGAATTTTGCTGAGTAGTGAGTGGGAGATGGATATGCGCGTTTGGCGTGGAATATGCGCGATGCGAGGGTGGATACGCGCGTTCCGGTGAGAATACGCACGATTGAGCGGAGCTTATGCGCGGTCCAGAAGAAATACGCGCGGAGGCGGAAATTACCCACGATGCTGAGAAAATATGTACTCTTTCTTTTGGAGACAAGAGATATAGAGAACATCTAATCACAAAGTGTTTGATTGCAATGAAATTAAATTTCTTTAAAATCGTTACTTTTTAATCAGTAAAATTTCATTCAAGTAAGTAATTGTAAATGGAGTTATAAATATAATATTCGGAATATATTGTAAATACAGCTCCATTGTTGGATAGGAACTTGGTAAAGCTTTCGGTACCCTTAAAGAATAAAGGCTGTGCATCATAAAAATGAATTTGGAGGGATAGCATGAAAAAAGGGTTAAGTCTCAAAGCAACAGTAGCAATTGTAGCAATTGTACTAGTACTACCTTTAAGTCATCCAACATCTACGGCAGCTACTTCAGTTAAGCAATGGGATTCACCAACCCCATTATCTTCAGTACTACATAAAGGATCTGCACAAAGTTCAGGACTAATCAAAGAACCGTTAGAGCAAATTGATGGACTGATGAATACAGCGGTAGAAAATGGTACGGCACCGGGCATCGTTACTTTTGCCACCAAAAGTGGACATATTGTTAAACACGACGCTTATGGCTATGCCGCTCTGTATAAAGATGACAAGCGAACAGAAATGGAAAACCCTGTCGCCATGACAAAAGAGACGATATTTGATATTGCGTCAATTAGCAAAATCTTTACAACTACAGCCGCAATGATTTTGTACGAAGATGGTTTTTTCCAGCTAGATGATCCAGTCAGCATGCATTTGACAGCGTTTGCAGAGAATGGCAAAGAAGACGTAACGATTCGACAGTTGATGACACATACTTCTGGATTTACTTCATGGGTGCCAATCTATCAGCAGCAAGGAGTACGCGAAGAACGAATTGACTATGTATTGAATTATCCTCTTAGCAATTCACCCGGAACTACGTATAAATACAGTGACCTTAATTTAATTACGTTAGGGGCGTTGGTTGAAAAGTTTTCAGGTATGCGTCTGGATGAATTTATTAGCAAAGAACTAACAGGTCCACTGGGTATGAAAGATACGATGTACAACCCACCGGCTTCACTAAAACATCGAATTGCGGCAACGGAATATCAGCCGGCCATTGGTCGAGGAATGGTGTGGGGGGAAGTTCATGATGAAAATGCATGGTCACTTGATGGCGTTGCGGGTCATGCCGGCGTGTTTTCCACGGCGCTAGACTTAGGCAAGCTGGCACATATGTTTTTGAATGACGGCAAATACGCAGGACAACAAATTTTGAAAAAAGAAACAGTCCGCATGCTAGAAACCAATCAAATTCCCGAATTTTCCGGATCTGACCACGGATTGGGTTGGGAATTAAACCAAGGCTGGTATATGGATGCATTATCCGATTCGACTTCATTTGGTCACACTGGTTATACCGGGACAAGCATTGTTATAAATCGTGCCAATCACACAACGGCTATTTTGTTAACAAATCGCGTGCACCCTACAAGAGCGACCGTATCAACGAATTTCATTCGTCGGGACTTCGCACGGAAAGTTGCCGCCGCCATTGCCATTCCTATAAAAAATCAAGAAAAAGCGTGGTTTGCAGGATATGGAGACACGCAAAATCGTCAAATGACGATTGCTGTAGAAGGGGCGTCTTCACTTCATTTTGAAGCATGGCATCGCATTGAACAAAATTCGGATTACGGCTATGTCGAAACATCAGCCGATGGTGAAAACTGGAGCGAACCGTTGCTTCAATTAACAGGGAATAGCGAACACTGGACAAATTATCAATTGAACTTGCCTGAAGAAACGCAGTTTGTTCGTTTTCGTTACGTCACGGATAATTCGGTTAATGGCCGCGGATTATACGTGAGAAATTTGGCTGCCGACAATGAAAAACTAGAACCTATGAAGAGTCACAATGAGTGGATCTTGCGCAAGTACTAATTAGGAGGCTGGAAAATGAACAACGTGAAAAAAATGTTATTATTGCCGATGTTAATCACCACATTGATCGTTTCTTCATTGTATGCAGGAGCAGATAAAGCAGCAGCAGAAAGTTTCGTTACAGATTTAGTCATTCTTCAAAACGTTCCTGAAGTTGAAGTGGGCACGGTTAACGATAGCCTTCAGCTTAAAGCATTGCATCTTGCGGATAAAGGACATTATCAGCTCACCACAACTAATCTAAACTGGCACTCTTCAAACAAAACTGTAGCGACAGTCGATTCAACTGGACTTGTTTCGGTAGCGGGCAAACCAGGAAAGACCGTTGTTCACGTTACTGATGGAAAGTACGCAGATAAAATTGCCATCCATGTAAAGCCGGATGCGAAAACTAAAGGAGAAAAAGGCAAACCAGCGCTTATCGTTTCTGTAATCAAAGAAAGTGGAGATCGCTACCAATTAATCGATCACGCAATCGAACAAATGACCATGGAAGAAAAAGTTGGCCAAATGTTAATGCCTGATTTCAGAAAATGGAATGGACAGAATGTCACTACTTTGTTGCCTGAAATCGAACAATTGGTGAAAAAATATCATCTAGGCGGCGTTATTTTATTCCGTGAAAACGTAGTAACTACGGAACAAACCACTAAATTGGTCAATGATTACCAACAGGCGGCTGAAAAGCATAACTTGTTAATGACGATTGACCAAGAAGGTGGAATTGTCACTCGTTTGCAGTCCGGTACCGACATGCCTGGCAATATGGCACTTGGTGCTACGCGTTCAACAGAGGTTACTCAAAATGTAGGACGAGCAATTGGAGAAGAATTATCAGCACTTGGCATCAATATGAACTTTGCTCCTTCATTTGATATTAATAACAATCCAGATAATCCCGTTATAGGCGTTCGTTCTTTCGGGGAAAAGCCAGAACTTGTTGCTGAGCTAGGAGTTGCTTATACAAAAGGGCTGCAACAAACAGGAACAGCTGCGACTGCCAAGCATTTTCCAGGGCATGGAGATACAGCGGTAGATTCACATCTTGGTTTGCCGTCTGTACCTTACGATTTGGAACGGTTGAAAGCTGTCGAATTGTACCCTTTCCAAAAAGCCATGGAAGCTAATATTGATGCCATCATGACCGCTCATGTAACATTCCCAAAAATTGACGATACTAAAGTCATTTCACAAAAAGATGGCACAGAAATCAATTTGCCAGCGACGCTTTCTTATAAAGTTTTGACAGAGTTAATGCGAGAAGATATGGGCTATGAAGGCGTTATTTTTACCGATGCACTTAATATGCAAGCGATTGCTGATCATTTTGGTCCAGTAGATGCGGTAATTCGTGCAGTAAACGCTGGAACTGATATTGTCCTAATGCCAGTTGGACTCGAGCAAGTGGCAACAGGTCTTTATGAAGCAGTTCGTTCAGGTGAAGTAACAGAAGAACGTATTGACGCATCTGCTAAACGCATTCTAAGTTTAAAAATGAAACGGAGTATTTTGAAAGAAGAATTACCCGTTTCATTAGAGGAGAAAACAGCAAATGCATTACAAGTAGTTGGCTCTGAAGAACATAAAAAAGTAGAAAAAGAAGCTGCTGAAAAATCCATTACTTTAGTAAAAAATGAAAGTGTACTGCCTTTATCACCAACTGCTGAAGAGTTACTAGTAGTAGTTGGTAATTCTTCTTCAACAGAATTATATGAAGAAATAAAATTAAAACACGATCGAACGGTTTGGATCGAATCCACAAAACCCTTAACAGAAAATCAGTTAGAAACGATTAATATAGCAAAAGCCGTAATTGTTGGAACTTCCACATCATCACTATCGCAACGTTCACCAGACAGCGATCAAATGAAATTAGTCAATCAAGTAATCGCTGAATCACAAGTACCCGTAGTTGGGGTAGCCATCCGAAATCCTTACGACATTATGGCATACCCTGAAATTGATGCCTATTTGACGCAATATAGTTTCCGTACGGCAAGCTATAAGGCAATGGCCGCGGCAATAATGGGTGAGTTAAACCCTACAGGTAAACTGCCGGTCACGATTCCAAATCTAACTGGAGAAATACTTTATGAGTATGGACATGGAGTAAATTATTAATCATAGGGGGGGAAAGTAATGAAAAAGTGGATAGCATTATTGACAACAATTTTATTAGTATTAACTTCTTTATCCATTGCGTTTGCGGACCATGACAATGGCAATGGGAAATCAAAAGACAATCGGAAAGCTCATAAAGATATCAAACTTGGCGTCGAAGTATTACTAGAAGAACAAAAAGAATTGATAAGCGGAAAAAATGTCGGGTTAATTACCAATCCGACAGGTGTTGATCAGGAACTAAACAGCATTGTCGATTTGTTAAACAACGATCCGGAAATTAATTTGACTGCATTATATGGACCAGAGCACGGTGTACGAGGAGATGCGCAGGCAGGGCAGTACGTTGATTATTATATTGATGAAGTAACCGGGTTACCTGTCTATAGTCTTTATGGAAAAACTCGTAAGCCATCGCCTGAAATGCTCGAAGGCATAGAAGTGTTAATCTTTGATATTCAAGATGTGGGAGCGCGATTCTATACGTATATTTATACTATGGCTTTAGCGATGGAAGCAGCACAAGAGCAAGGCATTCCATTTATCGTACTAGATCGACCTAACCCGCTTGGCGGCACAAAAGTAGAAGGGCCAGTCTTAGACCCAGCGTATGCTTCGTTTGTTGGTCAATACGCCATCCCTCTTCGTCACGGAATGACCGTTGGAGAACTTGCAGAATTTTTTAATGAAGAAATTGAAATTGGCGTAGACTTAACAGTTGTGAAAATGGAAGGATGGCAACGACAATCTTATTATGACGAAACGGGTCTGGAGTTCGTACCACCATCACCTAATATGCCGACACTCGATACCGCTTTGGTGTATCCAGGAACGGCATTGATCGAAGGAACAAATGCCTCAGAAGGACGTGGCACCACAAAGCCTTTCGAATATATAGGCGCACCTTTCATAAATAGTACGGAACTTGCACAAGAACTAAATGCGTTGCAACTACCAGGAGTTAGTTTCCGCGCAACTTCTTTTACGCCGGCGTTTTCTAAACATGTTGGAAAGTTATCGCATGGTGTCCAAGTTCATGTCACCGATCGAGAAGCTTATCTTCCAATAGAGACTGGACTGCACATAGTCAAAACTATTTATGATCTGTATCCAGATCAACTACAATTAACTTCATTCTTCAATAATTTGATAGGGAATGAATGGATCAGTAGCGGCATAAAAGAAGGAATGACCGTAGAAGAAATGAAAGAGCGTTGGCAAGGAGAGTTAAAAGAGTTTAAAAAAGTTAGAAGAAATTACTTATTGTATTAAACATTAAAGAAGCAGCGCAAAGGAGAGTAGATGTCCTTCAACGTTCTGCTTCTTTTTTGCTATTCGACGAGTAGTTCGTCAACAAGGAATAACTGAAAGCGAGTTATTGGCTGAAAAAATGATGAAATCCCCTGAATTTTTGTTGGGGATTTTAAGTAGAAGTTTGATATGCACGTTTGGCGTGGAATATGCGCGGTGCCGGGGAGGTTACGCGCGCTCCGGTGAGAATACGCACGGTTGAGCGGAGCTTATGCGCGGTCCAGAAGAAATACGCGCGGATGCGGAGGTTATGCACGTTCCAACGAGAATACGCACGGTGCGTGAGAAAATACGCACGTTTCGCCGAAAATACGCACGCTCCCCCAAAAATACGCGCGGCCCAAGAAATCTACCCCAAACCCCAATTACACAAAAAAGCACGGCAGAAAAACCTGCCGTGCGCTCAAAGCCAATCTTCAAGCACCCTCCAAAATTTGCTCGCTGCACGTGTCGATATGTAAAAAGGCCATAGATATTGGAATTTGTAAGCATTCATAAGAAAACGCTTACTTTATTTTAAAAAATTCTCAAATTGGTATAGACAACTATACCGATTGTGTTTATAGTGAAAATTAAGAATATATAAAAGGGGTGGAAATTTATGTTCAGTTTTCTACAAAAAATAGGGAAATCGTTAATGTTCCCGATCGCTACATTACCAGCCGCAGCGTTATTGCTACGTTTTGGACAAGATGACATGCTTGGCATTCCGTTTATGTCAGCTGCCGGAGCCGGAATTATCGATAATTTGGCAATCATTTTTGCGATTGGTATTGCCATGGGTCTCGCTCATGATGGGAACGGTGGAGCAGCTTTAGCGGGTGCTGTCGCTTATCTCGTCTTAACTTCAGCGATCGTAACGATTAACGATACGATTAATATGGGTGTTTTTGCCGGTATTTTATCCGGTATCGTTGGCGGTCTTTTATACAATAAATTCTATGATGTGAAATTCCCACAATGGCTTGCTTTCTTTGGAGGCAGACGATTTGTGCCGATTATTACCGCAGCAACGATGACCATTTTAGCTGGTGTTCTTGGATATGCATGGCCACCAATTCAAGAAGGAATTGATAGTGCAGGTGAGTGGATTTTAAATGCCGGAATGTTCGGAGTAGGCGCATACGGATTCTTAAACCGTTTGTTGATCCCAACCGGCTTGCACCACGTGATCAACACAGTTGTTTGGTTTGATTTTGGAACATTTACGGATGCATCTGGAGAAGTGGTACGTGGAGAGATTAACCGCTTCCTAAAAGGCGATCCAACAGCAGGGCCATTTTTATCTGGATTCTTCCCAATTATGATGTTCGGTTTACCAGCAGCATGTCTTGCGATGTATGCGGCTGCTAAAAAAGAACGTAAAGCCGTTGTTGGTGGGATGCTTTTCAGTATCGGATTCACTTCATTCTTAACAGGGATCACAGAACCAATTGAATTCACGTTCATGTTCTTGTCTCCTCTATTATATGTGATTCATGCTCTACTCACGGGTGTGTCAATGATGGTTTCTTATGCATTAGATATTCATCACGGTTTCGGTTTCTCTGCAGGAGCGATTGACTATGTGCTCAATTATGGTCTCGCAACAAATCCGTTATTGCTTCTTGTCGTTGGATTGGGTATAGGAATCATTTACTTTGTGATTTTCTACTTCTTGATTATCAAACTTGACTTGAAAACACCAGGTCGTGAAGATGAAGACGAAGATGGTGCAGAAAATGCAGGATCAGGCAATAAAGCAGTTGACGTTCGCGCATTCCATACAATTGAAGGGCTTGGCGGCGTTGATAATGTCGTTGCAGTCGATTATTGCACGACGCGTCTTCGTATGACAGTTAAAGATTCAGACCGTGTAAACGAGAAAGAATTAAAACGCCATGGTGCGATGGGCGTTATGAAAATAAATAAAACAAACGTTCAAGTTGTAATCGGAACGGCAGTAGAATTTTTAGCAGATGCGATGAAGCCACGTCTAGCGAATGGCAATCCCGCGCCTAGTGATTTATCAGTCATAGAAGAAGAAAAAACAAACGAAGCAGCGGCAGTTCAAGCAATTGCTGCTAAAGATTTTGAAATGCCAATTCAAGGGGACATCATTCCATTGTCTGAAGTGCCGGATGAAGTATTTGCAACAGGCATGATGGGGCAAGGATTTGCGATTATGCCAACTGGCAACACTCTTTACTCTCCAGTCGATGGTCGTGTTGTTAGTGTGTTCCCAACAAAACATGCCATTGGTATTCAAACAGATACAGGAGTTGACCTGTTAATCCATGTTGGTTTGGATACGGTCAAATTAAAAGGACAAGGCTTTGAAACATTAGTAGAACAAGACACATTCGTGCAACGCGGAGATGCTTTGTTGAAACTGGATCTGGAATTCTTAAAAGCAAATGCACCTTCGATTGCGACACCGGTAATTTTTACAAACTTAACAGAACAAAAAGTGACGATGATAAAAGACGGCTTCCAAGAACAAGGAACGGCTTCCATTCTGAAAGTCGAATAACTAGAGCCGAAAAACCAGGGACATCTACCAAGATTTTCCTGGTTTTTCGCAAGGAGTGGTCCAAATGAAGAATAGTTTATTGATTTCAGGCATCACCATTGCGGATGCTAACGAAGAAAGCTTTGTAGGAGATATCTTGATAGAAGATGGACAAATCACACGCGTTGCTGAAAATCTTGAGGTACAAGCAGATAGCTATATCGATGCAACCGGCAAAAATTGGACGGCGTTTCCAGGATTTATTGACATCCATATTCACGGAGCTGCTGGACATGATGTGATGGACGGTACACCCGAAGCATTGAACGGCTTAGCCGCTGCTTTGCCAAAAGAAGGCACGACAAGTTTTCTTGCGACGACGATGACGCAAACTGATGAAGCAATCTCAGTAGCGTTGCAAAACATTCAAGCGTTTAAAGCACAAGAAGGTCAGGCAGAAATGCTGGGTGTTCACTTAGAAGGTCCGTTTATTTCAGACAAACGAGCAGGCGCTCAACCCATTGAACACATTATCAATCCGTCTTTGCCGCTATTTAATAAATGGCAAAAGTTGAGCGGTGATCAAATTCGTGTCGTGACAATGGCTCCTGAAACAGTAACTGACTCAACGTTTATCCAAAGTTTAGCAAACGAGGGTGTGACTGTATCGATTGGACATTCAGACGCTACATTTGAAGAAGTGCAAAAGGCTGTGCGTAGCGGAGCAAAACATGTGACTCATCTTTACAATCAAATGAGCCCACTTCATCATCGCAATCCGGGCGTAGTAGGCGCCGCATTGTTAGAAGACGATTTATCAGTAGAAGTGATTGCCGATTTTATTCACAGTCATCCGTCTGCTGTTGAACTGGCTTTCCGACAAAAAGGGGCGGAACACGTCATCCTGATTACGGATGCGATGCGCGCGAAAGGTTTGTCAGCGGGTGTTTACGATTTGGGCGGACAAGATGTGCAAGTGACTGAAAAAGATGCACGACTTGCTGATGGCACATTAGCAGGCAGTATTTTGACGATGGAAAAGGCGATTCAAAATGTCCAGTCGATTACACATTGCAGTTTGAATGAGCTAGTGGCGATGACTTCTGCCAACGCAGCGGCCGCACTGGGACTTTCGAACAAAGGCAAGTTAAAAGCTGGCATGGACGCAGACGTAGCGATTGTCGACGATAGCTTTACTGTTCAACTGACGATTTGCAGAGGAACGATTGCTTATAAGAAGGAGAATCGAGTATGAAACTAATACGTGTCGAAAACTACGAAGAGATGAGCAGCAAGGCGGCAGAGTTAGTAGAGCAACAAATTTTAGAAAACGATCATTCGGTGCTCGGACTTGCAACGGGTTCGACACCGCTTGGCCTTTATGAAAACCTTATTCAAGGTGTCAAAGAACGCGGGATTTCGTATCAGAAAGTTCATACCGTAAACTTGGATGAATACCGAGGATTAGCAGGAACTCATCCAAACAGCTACCGCTATTTTATGAATAAAAAACTGTTCCGTCATATTGATATTGATTTAGAAAACACGCATATTCCTGATGGCAAAGCAAAATCAGTTGAAGCAGAATGCGCACGTTACGAAGCATTGATCCATGAAATCGGTCCACCCGATTTACAAATTCTCGGTATGGGGATGAACGGGCATATCGGCTTTAACGAGCCTGGCACGAAAGAGGAAAGTGTGACACATTGCGTATCGCTTGATCCATCAACACGAAACAGCAATGCCCGTTTTTTCAGTGACCGTGATGAAGTCCCTACACATGCGATTACGATGGGAATTGAGTCGATTTTAAAAAGCAAGCAAATTCTCGTTTTGGTTTCCGGGAAAAATAAAGCGCAGGCAGTCAAGCGTTTGTTGGCCGGGCGGGTTAGTGAAGAGTTTCCAGCGTCGTTTTTGTGGAAACACAATCGTGTTACACTAATTGTGGATAAGGAAGCATACAGCTTGGTAGCGGCAAACGAGGAGTGATTACAGTGCTGGACAAACAATCGCCAATTCCGATTTACATTCAAATAGAAGAACAGTTGAAAAAGCAAATTCAGCAAGGAGATTTTTTAGTGGGCACGGCGATTCCATCTGAACGTGAGTTGACCGAATCCTTCGGAGTCAGCCGGATGACGGTGCGCCAGTCGGTTACCAACTTGGTTAATGAAGGTTTGCTGTATCGAGAAAAAGGCCGTGGCACATTTGTTGCTTCTCCTAAAGTGGAGCAGCCATTAAATGGCTTGACGAGTTTTACAGAAGACATGCTAGCTCGCGGCATGGTACCGAGTAATAAAATCATCGGCTTTGAAATTTTAGAACCTGATGCTGATGTTTCAGCCGATTTGCAACTGGTTGACGGCGACAAAGTTTACTTTATCGAACGAATTCGTTTTGCCGATGACAAGACCATGGCCATCGAACGAACTTACTTGCCGGTTGACCGAGTCCCGAGCCTGCACCGAGATTTGCTACAAGGATCGCTGTATGCGATGATAGAAAACAATCAGCAGCTGAAAATCAGTCATGCCACCCAGCGGATGGAAGCTGGAATGGTCAAAAAAGAAGATGCCGAACTGCTACAAATCGATGTGCCAGCCGCTATCTTAATGATTGAACGCATCAGCTATTTGGATGGCGACTTGCCATTTGAATTGGTACGCAGTACGTACCGGGCAGATCGCTATAAATTCACAACCGAAATTAAACGTTAATCAAAAAGGAGAAATGGACATGATTGAAAAAAGTTATACTATTACAAGCGACGAAGGGCTTCACGCACGTCCGGCATCAAAATTAGTAGGCGCAGTATCACCATTTTCGGCTGAAGTAAAAATGCTTTATAAAGAAAAAGAAGTTAACTTAAAATCAATTATGGGCGTCATGTCACTTGGCGTTTCAAAAGGCAATACGGTTAAAATTACAGCTGACGGTAGCGATGAAGAATCATTAATGGCTAAAGTAGACGAAATGATTATCGCTGAAGGACTTGGGGAAGCATAAGTATCTATCTGATGTGGAGTTGAGTCACAATGTTAAAAAGCTATTTCAAGCAAGCGCATGAACGTCTAGACCTTGTAGAAAAAAATGAAACACAAGCAATGCTGTCCGCTGCTAAAAAAGTAGCAACTGCCATCCAATCGGGTGGAATCATTCAACTATTTGGTTGTGGACACTCACATATTTTGACCGAAGAAGTGTTTTACCGTGCTGGTGGCTTGGTGCCGATTAAGCCGATTTTCGTGGAACCGTTAATGTTGCACGAAGGCGCAGTTCAGTCATCTCAGCTCGAGCGTCAAAATGACTATGCAGCGAGTTTCTTGAAAGACCAGGATTTTCAAAAAGACGATGTGGTTTTTGTTATTTCAACATCTGGTCGCAATCCAGTGCCGGTAGACGTAGCTCTAGCAGCACGTGAAAAAGGCGCATTTGTGATTGGCATTACCTCGCTTGCTTATTCAAGCAGTCAGGCCTCTCGACATAGCACCGGCAAACATCTTTTCAATTCGGTAGATTTGGTAATCGACAATCATTCTGTTTCAGGAGATGCGGTCCTATCGTACGAAGGCGTTGATGTTCCATTCGGTCCGACATCAACAGTAGTCGGAGCCACAATCTTGAATGCGATTTTTGCAGAAGCGATTAAAGAAATGGCAGACGCTCGATTTGCGCCGCCGATATTTTTAAGTGGCAATATCGACGGGTCCGACGAACATAATCAAAACTTGATCGACACGTACAGTGAGCGAATTTCGTTGCTGTCTTAAGGGGTTAGGTTTAGCGCACGGCAGATTTTTCTGCCGTGCTTTTTTGTGTAATTGGGGGTTTAGGTTTTTGGGTAGGTTTTGTGGTGCGCGCGTATTTTCGCTGGAACGTGCGTAAGAATCGCGGGCCGCGTGTATTTTTTCGGGACCGCGCGTAAGCTCCGCCACACCGCGCGTAACACCCGAGCTCGCGCGTATTTTCGCTGGAACGCGCGTAAGAATCGCGGACCGCGCGTATTTTTTCGGGACCGCGCGTAAGCTCCGCCACATCGCGCGTAACACCCGAGCTCGCGCGTATTTTCGCTGGAACGCGCGTAAGAATCGCGGACCGCGCGTATTTTTTCAGGACCGCGCATAACCGTCGCGCAACCGCGCGTATTTTTCCATCACCGCGCGTAACTCCCGAGCTCGCGCGTATTTTCGCTGGAACGTGCGTAAGAATCGCGGACCGCGCGTATTTTTTCGGGACCGCGCATAACCATCGCACAACCGCGCGTATTTCCCCATCACCGCGCGTAACCCCCCAACGCACCACACAAAACATCCTCCCACAAAAAAATCCCCTGCAAACATGCAGGGGATTTCATCATTTATTCAGCAGATAACTCGCTTTCAGTTATCCATTTATGATTAACTACTTCTTCACCACTATCGGTAGTGGTAAAGTCGACCATATAAACCGTCGTTTCTTCTGCAGTATCGATCGTTGCATTGGCTCCGTCCATGCCTGCCATATGATCTGCAGCAATTACTGCTTCATCGCCAGCTGAAAGTGGCATGTCACCAGCATCTTCTAACTCTTCGTGAATGACCCATTTGTGATTTTCAACGGGTTCTCCACCTGTAGTTGGTGTAAAGCTCAATGCGTAAACCGTTGTGTCGTATGCGCCGACGATAGTCGCTTCAGCACCATCCATGCCTGGCATATGATCAGCATTGATTATCGCTTGGCTGCCAACTTCAAATGTTGGGCTATCCGACTCTGCCAATCCTTCAGGCACTTCAGCAGAACTAGAATGATCCATGTCACCGTGACCTGCATCATCATCTTTTTCTTCATTCATTTCAACGTGCGTATCCGGGTCTGCTGGGTTCATATCTTCTTCTTCTGTATCACTGCAAGCAGCTAATGTAATGGCTGTTAAAGTCGACATTGTGAGTAGCAAAAATTTCTTTTTAATCATCTAAATCCCTCTTTCATTTTGTTAGTAAGTGTACTTTACCCCCAAATTGTGCAATTGCTGTGCAGAATCTGCACCAAAACTCAAAACTTTTCCTGTACAATGAAACCTAAATAATGATCGGAGGATGAATAAAATGAAAGCAAGATGGATTTTAACTCCTATAATGACAGGATTACTGCTTGTCGGATGCGCACAAAGCGAAGAATCAACTACATCAAATAACGAAACCACCCCAAATTCGGAGGATTTTGAAGTAGCATTCGATGGTAGCATTGAGCATGTTCATGGCATGGGCTATATCGAAAATGAAGAAGGCTTATACTTGGCATCACATAATGGCTTACGAATTTACCGTGATGGACAGTGGTTAGAAGCAACTGAACACGCGAATGATTATATGGGATTTAACGCAGTAGCGGATGGATTTTATACATCTGGCCACCCAGGACCGGGTTCCATGATGCAAAATCCAATTGGAATCCAACGCAGTAAAGACGGAGGTCGTTCACTCGATCACATGGGCTTTGAAGGCGAAACAGATTTTCATCATATGGCGGTCGGTTATCGTAGCCATCACATGTTCGTCATGAACCCTCAAGAAAATTCTCAGATGGGCCCAGGGTATTTTCATAGTGAAAATGAAGGGCAAGAGTGGCAACAAGTAAGTGGATCGGGATTACCGAGCGAAGTGTCTGCTTTTGCGATGCATCCAAGTGATTCGCAATTAATTGCTGCAGCTTCAGCTGAGGGCGTTTTCTTATCAGAAGATGGCGGAGATAGCTTTTCGCCACTTACAAAAGATGGAATTTTCGGGACGGCTGTGTTTTTCAATGAAGATTCGCTGTATTTCGCAACGTATGGCACACAAGCAGAGCTGATCAACTATACGTTAGAAACGGGCAATGAGCAGTCAATTGAATTGCCGGACTTACCGGAAGATGGGATTTTATACATCGCTCAAAACCCGCTACAAAAAGAACAACTTACCATTTACACAGCAGCCGGTCACGCGTTTATTTTTGAAGACGATAACTGGAAGCAGATTTTAAATGCTGGACAAGTAGAGCAATAAAAAGAAATGCTGGATAACAGCGGAGGTTCTTATGTTCAATAAACTATCTTTGAAAATCGGTATGCTGTTTTTTATCTTTATTTTAATTATTGAAGCGTTCTTGTTTACAACGCTGTATGTAACTTTGGTCAATGAACGGGTAGACGAAGTGATGGAGAATTTGCTAGCGCGTGGTGAAACACATAGCGAAGTGTTAGCCGACAGTTTTGAAGAAGTGACGTTGAGCCATGTGGGGATGATGGAAGCGGCAACTGATTTTATTGTTGTTATTACTGATGAAGAGGGCGAAATCTTAGTTAATTCGGATGCATTGGAACCAGAAATGGTGGCTGTACTTGAACATACAGAATTTGAAGAAATGCCACCACAAGGTGAAATTGTCGAGGAAGATTGGCAAAGCAAGCGCTACATCGCAACAGATAGCCCGATTACGATTGATGGGCAACACGCCGGGCATATTTTTATGTTTTCGCCAACGGACAATATTGATCGCATCGTTGCTCATTTGAAAAACCAGTTTCTGTTAGTAGCGCTGATCGCTTTGGTTGTAACGATTATTACGATTTTACTATTGTCACGGTTTATTACGCTGCCTTTAATTCGTATGAAAGAAGCCACTGAACAGTTAAGCCAAGGCAACAATCGAGTCGATTTAACAAATGAACGAAATGATGAGCTTGGCGAATTAGCGAATGCAATTACCAAATTATCGACAGACCTTGACCGGTTGAAAAAAGCGCGCAATGAATTTCTGTCGAGTATTTCTCATGAATTGCGGACTCCGTTAACTTATATTAAAGGTTATGCTGATATTTTGGAACGCGGGGACACAACAGAGCGAGAGCGCGAAGAATATTTGAGTATTATTCGCGAAGAAACAGCTCATTTAACGTTGTTAATTGGGAATTTATTTGATTTGGCGAAATTGGACCGCAATCAATTTACGATTGAACAAAAAGACGTCTCAATCGCTGAATTGTTAAATTCCGTTGCTGTTTTAGTAAAACCAGCATTTGATGATAAACAACTTACCTTGTCGGTAAATTGCAGCGAAGACTTGCAAGCGTTTATCGATTCCGAACGAATTCAACAAGTGTTGCTCAATATTTTAGACAATGCCCGTAAGCACTCGTTTGCAGGCGGAAGCGTGAAGACGACGTGCACTGAGGAAGATGATAAAATCGCAATCCGAATTAGTGACGAAGGGCAAGGAATACCTGAAGATGAACTGCCATTTGTTTTTGATCGACTTTACCGCGTGGAAAAATCGAGATCGCGGGAAAGAGGCGGTTCGGGACTTGGACTGGCAATTGCTAAAGAAATCATGGAATCGCATGGTGGGCAGATCAACATCGATAGCCAATTTGGCAAAGGAACGACTGTGACCATTCGATTGAAAAGAGGTGGAGACCATTCATAAAGTATTGTTAGTGGACGATGAAAAACGAATGCTCGATTTAGTTGCCCTTTATTTGCGGCCACATAACTACGTTTGCACAAAAGCAGACAATGGCAAACTAGCATTGGAGTTATTGAAAAAAGAATCTTTTGATTTGGTGTTGCTGGATATTATGATGCCAGATATGGATGGTTGGGAAGTATGCCGAGACATCCGCAAGTTTTCGAGTGTCCCGATCATTATGCTGACAGCTCGTGAACAACAAGAAGACGTCGTCAAAGGACTGCGTCTCGGTGCAGACGATTACATGACAAAACCTTTCGGCGAAGAAGAGTTGCTCGCGCGCATGGAAGCTTTATTGCGCCGAAGTGCTCCTGCAAACCGGGTTGAGTTTAAAGGGTTACTTTGGGACGAAGAAAGTTTCGAATTGAATTATGAACAAAAATCGATTCGCCTCACCCCAAAAGAGTTTTCAATGCTCGGGCTGTTAATGAAAAATCCGAATAAAGTATTCGAACGCGACCGGTTATTAGAGTTAGTATGGGGTTACGATTCGGAAACAGAAGGACGAACAGTCGATTCACATGTCCGCAATATTCGAGAAAAAGTTCGCCAAGCAGGTTTTCCCGTCGATGATCATTTCCTGACGGTATGGGGAATCGGCTATAAATGGGTTCATTAAAAAAACCACTGCAGATTTTTTTTCTGCAGTGGTTTTCTCTAGATTAATCGTTTACCAGAAACTGAGCGCGCGGCGTGAATGCCACTTGCAGCAGCGCCAATCGTACCGCCACCTGGGAAAATGTGATCGCCACAAACATATAGATTAGGCAATCCAGAATGATGCGAAATCGAATGGAACAAAGAGGCATCTAAAGTTTGAGGAAATCCACCGACCAAGCCATTAACACGACCCGCAAAACGTTCCCAAGCTTTAGGCGCACCGCTCTCCATATGGACAATGGCCTCACGAAACCCAGGAACCACTTGTTGAATCGCTTGCAGTATACGTTCAGTTAATATTTCGCGCGTTTCTTCATATTTTTCTCGACTGTCCCATTCTGCGATTCGCGAATGGGTGGAAATTGTTACCGTTTGAAAGCCTTCAGGCGCACGTAATTCGTCGTTTAGAAGAGAAGAAGACATAAAGAAATGGCCGCCTTCAGCAAGTCCGTCGCCAGTAGAAATTTGCCTGAATGCCGGTAATGGCTCGACTAGTTTGGTTGAATCAATGGCCATGTAAAGTGTCAACGTTGCCCAAGTTTCCCCAGCAATACCGTCACGCAATGACACTTTCAGTTTAGAGACAAGTTCCGGTGCTAAAATTTTCGTCAATTGCTGAATCGGTACGTTTAAAATAACATCGCTTGCATCATACGTATTGCCGCGGTGGTCAGTCGCAATCCAACCATCACCTTGGCGCTCTAGCTTTTCAATCGTTCGTCGTTTTTTTAACACACCACCATTTTCGGTTAAGCTGTCACCCATCAGTTCAGCAAAACGATACAAGCCGCCAGGTACATAATAGGCCCCTTCATGATAAATATCCAGCGCTACTGCTGCCAATAAATACGCGACATCTTCACTACCCGTTTGCATGCTATCAATTAATAACCCATCAAGCATATGACGGAATTCATGCAATTCATTGAGGTCATGCTTTTTTAAACGCTGATCTAAGGTTTGATTGAAAAAAGGAAGCAGTTTGATGTGTTGTGGCCGCATTGATTTTACTAAATAAGCCCATTCGTTTGCGGTAGCGGGAGGCAAGGCAGGAAGAGGGTCCATCAACGTGCGGACAGTCGCGGCTACAGCAAAAATTTCTTTATAGAACGCTCGAATTTTTTCACTGTGAGATGGAAAATGAGCAACGATGCCGTCAACGTGTTGCGCCCGGTCTTGATGAAACACAAAAGTCGAATCCCGGTGGACCATTTCCATTACGCGCGCGAGCGGTTCGATGGACATTGGTTTACCGAGATAACGAAAAACGCGTTCGTGAATGCCGCCTGGCTCTAACCCCATACCGAGTGTGGCACCAACAGGAAATAAATACTTATGGCGTTTGAATTTACTAGCACAGCCACCAAGTTCTGAAGACGCTTCGAGCAAGGTCACAGACCAACCGTCTTGTGCGAGTAGTGAACTCGCTGTTAAACCGCCAATCCCCGCACCTACAACCAATACATGTCGAGTCATCCGAATCCACTCCTTTGCTTTTATTATGGAGAAAAGCGAACCTTCCTGCCAATACAAAAGCCCGGCCGCGGAGAATTTCCCTGCGACCGGGCTTTTGATGGAGAAAATTACGCTACGTTACGGCAAGCTTCTGCGCATTTTGCACAAGCTTCTGCACATTTTTTACAATGATCGTGTTCGTGTTTTGAACATTCTTCTGCACAAGCTTCACAAATCGCTGCACAAGCTTTCGCTAGTTCTGCAACAAACGGTGAATTACGTGTAATGGCATGCTCGAGGTAAGCACAAATGTCCGCGCATTCTCGGTCTAGACGAATGCACTGCGCCATCATTTTCACGTCATCTTCTTGCAAGCAAGCATCAAAACAGTGGTTGCACGCTGCTGCGCAATCGTGCAAAGTCTTAATCAGTTCTGCATGTTGTTCATTAGCCATCAATAAAACCTCCAATTTCAGATTTTGTAGCTTCTCTTTTTAGCTTCCCTTTAATCTGGAAATTAAACGAAAAAAAGAAACTCCACAAAAACTGCACAATTAGTTTTTTGGTGACTCTTTTAACAAGCGCAACTGCTCATCATATTGTTCTTTACTAATTTCGCCTCTCACATAACGTTGACGTAATGATTCGATTGCATGATCTGATTCATGCGGTTCGGTGCTCGCTGCATTTTTGCGCGCTTTGATCAATGTAAACCATAAAGCGCCACCAATTAGAGTCAATACGACGATAAATCCAACAGCAATCGTGACGCCAAGTGCTTGGTTACCGGGTGTGAAAAACTCTCCCATTGCTTTCAACTCACTTTCTTTAAAGAAGTTTATTTCTTACAAATGACTATCTCCATACCTTACGGTTAGTGTAGTTCACCCATTGGATAAATGCAATGAACGGAAATATTTGGTGATAAGAGCATCCATTAATAGAAAGACTTTATTGGAAGTTATGCTACGATAGGTGCATACAATAAAAGGGGTGTTTTCCATGTTCATACATAAAATTGACGAAGACTTATCATTGAAAGTTCTGGAAATGCGTGATGCAGAAAGAATTTTTAGCCTGACTGATGTATCGAGAGAGTATTTGAGAGAATGGTTACCTTGGCTCGATTTTACAACAAAAGTAGAAGACACGAGAGATTTTATCAAATCCGGTAGCAGTAATTTTGTTGAAGGCAAATCTTTAGGCGCAGCCATTTTGTACAAAGGAGAAATTGTGGGAGTTGGGGGCTTTAACAGCATTAATGGAGCTAACAAAACCGCATATATTGGCTATTGGCTCGGGCAGGAATATCAAGGAAAGGGCATCATGACGCGCGTTGCAAAAGCTTTGACTGATTATGCACTAACTGAGCTCAAGTTGAATAAAGTCGAAATTCGTGCAGCCGCAGAAAATCACAAAAGCCGCAGCATTCCTGAACGTCTAGGCTTTAAAGAAGAAGGCACTATCCGCCAAGCTGAGTGGCTATACGACCATTATGTCGATCACGTAGTTTACGGTATGTTGGCTGAGGAATGGAAATAAATAGAAATTAAAACAAAGCAGCGAAATTGTTGCTTTGTTTTTTTTGAAATGAGCGTACAATACAAAGTAACAAGAAGTCGACTGGAGGGAATGCACATGAATAATAGCATCTCCATCAATAACCTCAGTAAAGCTTATGGCAAAGCAGGAGTACTTAAAAAAGTTGACTTGCAAATTGCAGAAGGTGAAATTTTTGGCTTGATCGGACCATCAGGATCAGGGAAAACAACGTTAGTTAAAATGATTGTCGGAATTGAATCCGCGACGAATGGGACAGTAGAAGTATTGGGCAAGCGAGTCCCTAATTTGACGTTGCTCGAAAACATTGGCTATATGGCTCAAGAAGATGCCTTGTACCCTGAATTGACGGGAAAAGAAAATTTGAGTTTCTTTGCATCACTGTACAAAATGAAAAAAGCGAATTTGAAAGACCGAATCGCTTATGCAGCAGATTTGGTGGAGTTAACCGACGAATTAGGAAAAAAAGTCGCGGCTTATTCAGGTGGTATGAAACGGCGCTTGTCTTTAGCGATTGCGCTTGTTCACGACCCGCAAATTCTAATTCTTGATGAGCCAACTGTCGGCATCGACCCAGAACTTCGCATATCCATATGGCGTGAATTGATGACACTAAAAAAAGAGCAAGGGAAGACGATTATCGTAACCACTCACGTAATGGATGAAGCAGAAAAATGCGACCGCATTGCCATGGTTCGTGAAGGTGGGATTTTAGCAGTTGGAACACCAGACGAGCTGAAAACGACATATGGCGCAGCTGATTTAGAAGAAGTCTTTCTGCAAGCAGGGAGGGATGCGCGATGAGAACGCTAGCCCTAATTCGACGCATCATGCTGCAATTACTTCGTGACAAACGGACAATGGCTTTGCTGTTTTTTGCCCCATTAATTGTGTTGACTTTAATGTATTTTTTCTTTAATGGCGAATCAGAAGACCCGAGACTCGCAGTTGTCGGAGGCAGTGAACCGCTCATCACGGCGATGGAAAACGCATCGATTGATGTGGTTTCTTATGATGCAGCCGATAATCAAACCATCATTTCGGACAACCTAGCAGGTTTGTTAGAAATAAAAGACGGCAGTTTCCAAGTGGTTTTGGAAAATAATGACCCAAGCACATCTCGTGCATTGCTTATGAAAATTACACAAATCGCAGCGATGCAAGGGGGAGGAAACGCACCGAGCATAGAGACCGAATACATTTTTGGGGATGAAGATACCGCATTTTTTGATGTGCTCGGACCGATACTAGTCGGCTTTTTCGTATTCTTTTTTGTGTTTCTCATTTCAGGCATTGGCTTGTTAAAAGAACGCGTATCGGGAACATTGGAACGCTTATTAGCAACACCAATCCGTCGCTGGGAAATTGTTGTGGCTTACTTAACGGGTTTTGGCATCTTTGCGATTATCCAAACCATTATCGTCGTATTTTACTCGATACAAGTATTGGATATGATCATGATCGGTCAAGTGTGGCATGTTATTATTGTCAATTTAATGCTGGCATTAGTGGCGCTGTCGCTTGGGATTCTGTTATCAACTTTCGCATCATCTGAATTCCAAATGGTCCAGTTTATCCCGATTGTCGTCATTCCACAAATCTTTTTTGCCGGTATTATCCCACTCGAAGGTATGGCCGATTGGCTGCAAAATTTAAGCCGCATCATGCCGCTATATTACGCAGCCGACTCCTTAAAAGCGATTATGTATAGAGGAGAAGGGTTATCGGATATCTCGGGGCAACCTGCTGGCTCTCGCTGCTTTTGCGGTGGTGTTTATCTTTATGAACATCATTGCTTTGAAGCGCTACCGAAAATTATAAAAGTATTTCAGCTGTCTGCTTTTGTGGACAGTTTTTTTATGGGGTTATGGGGATAGCGCAGTTCGCTTATGTGAACTGCTAGGCATTGTAGGGAGGTTGGTTTTGTGAAAAGGTGTTGTGAAATTTCCGATACGTGTAGAGGGCGGGAAAGTTCATGTAAAGAGTTCGAAAGTTCGTGTAAAGAGTTCAAAAGCTCATATAAGGGAATCAAAAGTTCGTGTATAAATCGTGATGAGTGTAAAGAGGTGAAAAGTTCATGTAAAGAGTTCGAAAGTTCATGTAAGAGGACAAAAAATTCGTGTAAGGGCTGCAAAGTTGCTGTATAAATCACAACCCATGCAAATGGTCGAAAACCTCATGTAACACCCACAAATCTACTCAACACATAACAAGAAAACAAATTTCCAACTCTCCGACTACCTCTATCGTGTGACTTTTGATAAAATTAACGAGCAGGCGAATTTTAGCCACATACAGTATCTAAAGGAGAGAACATAATGAAATACTTTTTAGCTGGAACAGCGATTGCTTTAATTGGCGTGTTAGTGGCGTATTTACTAAATGATTGGTCATTAATTTACATGATCAGCGGCATTGTTGCTGGCGTTGCATTGATATGGGGCGTTTTGGCATTGGGCACTGGTAAAAACAAGTCAACAAGAACAACAAGTTCAGAAAAACGTCGCGAAAAGCAACAGCGCGTGACAAAAATGAAAAACGCAGTGATGGTGGCTGTGCCGAATATAATTGCAGTAATCGTTAACTTAGCGATGATTTCATAAAACGGATGGGGTGAGGCATTGTTAGGGTATTACAGCAAGTTGTCGTCAGAAGTGTACGATCTCGATAAGCCGATTGGTAGTTCGTTCGGGGATATTGAATATTACTTGGAGCGGCTCGATTCATGCAAAGGTCGCATTTTGGAACCAGCAACTGGAACAGGACGTTTGCTTGTGCCATTGCTTGAAAAAGGGTTCGAAGTAGACGGTTTTGATGTATCCGAGGAAATGCTGACGGTGTGTCATACCAATTGTGAAAAACATGGCTTCCATCCGAATTTATTTCATGCAAAAATGGAGTCGTTTTCGGTTGATAGAACATATGCAGCCATTGTGATTCCGACCGGGACATTTCTGTTGCTCGATGAACGTGAAAAATCGCTTAGAGCGCTTCAGAATTTCTACAACCATTTGGAGACAGGGGGACGATTAATTGTCGACTTGGATGTGCCAGCAGGTGTCGAACTGGAGAAAACTTCTACACGAACGTGGCAAGCGCTTAATGGCGATACGTTAACCGTGGAAAGCAAGAAAATCAAAGTGGATTGGATTCACCAAACCTTTGTTTCACAAGGGCGTTATGAACGTTGGCGCGAAGGGAAGTTGATCGAAACCGAACTCGAACGCTATCCGATGCGTTGGTACGGAGTTGAAGAATTCCGTACTATTTTAGAAAACATTGGCTTTAAAGAAGTTGCTATTTCATCTGGCTATCAAGTTGATCACTACCCAAAAAACGCAAATTCCATCATCACATACGAAGCGACAAAATAAGAAAAACCGAGGCAGAATTCCGCCTCGGTTTTTCTTATTTAGAAACTTTAAATGCCTGGGACATAAGCCAGCTCGGCTCTATGCCGACCTGTCTTACGTCCGCTAAAATCAGCTAATCATTTCCGGTTTAATTCCACCGCATCCCAAATCAATAGCTTCAGTTCATCGCTCTTAATTTCGTCGGTCCGGTTCAAGCGAACGTGCCGCATTTTTTTGCCGTCACCTTCGAGTAGATTGGATTCGTCGCGAAGTTCCGCGCCGCGGTAAAAGCCGAAATTGACATGACCTTTAGCCGTTTGCATATAGCACACAAGACCTTCTTTGGCGTAACTCGGCTTGTCCCATTTAAAGCCTTCGTCCATTTCTGGATAAGCTTCGAATACCAATGTGCGAAGTTCTGAAACGATGTCTTGTACTGGGTTTTCTAGCCCTTCGATAAATTCATCTACTTGCGGATCTTTGACTGGATGCATAGACAGATTCCCCTTAATTCGTTTTGGATGATACGAGTAAAAATTGTACATCGTGCTCCGTTAAGTTAAACCAATAATGTCTTTTACGTGCATCAAACATGATGGATTGTCGCTTGGTAAGTTCGGTACGTTCGCCGTCCACCTCGACAGTTAACACCCCATCCAATACGAATAAAAACTCATAACCACTATGAGCAAATGGATTACCTTCGGATTCAGCAGGTTTCATAGTCACCAGCATCGGGACTAAATTTGCTTCTTTAACGCCGTGTGACAAATCTTTGTAGTGGAATTTTTCGAGTCGAGATTCCCAATCGGTTTTTTCGGTTTCATTAGCGAAAAAAAGACTAGGGTCGACATTTAAAGCATCTGCTATTTTCCGCAGCGATTCTAATGTCACGCTCGATTTTCCGCGTTCGACTTGCGATAAGAAGCTAATGGAGACATTGGTTTGCTCTGCTAACTCTTTCAAGGTCAATTTGCGCTCCTTGCGAAGATTTTTTAATGTTACCCCAATTGTTCCGTTCGACATGCAGAAACCCCTCTTTACTAAATGTTCTGTCTCTATCATAACGTACATACGCTGAAAATAAAATTTAAGAAGGTTATTGACAGAATATTGCTAACTGACTAAACTGTTGAAAAGGGAGAATTAAAGTGTCACTTCAATTTATTCGTAAAGGGGAAGTTAGAATGGATAAAAAGCAAACACGCAAAGTTTTAACGGCAAGTCTTGTGGGGAGTTCGATTGAATGGTTTGATTATTTTTTATACGGCACCATGGCAGCATTAGTATTTAACCAATTATTTTTTGTCAACGAAGATCCAACAGTTGGGTTAATGCTCGCTTATGCATCTTTTGCATTATCATTCTTTATTCGTCCATTTGGTGGCATTATCTTCAGTCACATCGGCGACCGCATTGGCCGCAAAAAGACATTGGTTATCACGTTGAGTTTAATGGGCTTTGCAACGTTCGCAATGGGTTTATTGCCAACTTATCAAGCAATTGGAGTTGCAGCACCAATTTTGTTAATCACACTTCGTTTAATCCAAGGACTTGGGATTGGTGGAGAATGGGGTGGCGCATTACTACTTGCGACAGAATATGCACCACCTGAAAGACGCGGATTTTTTGGAAGCATCCCACAAATGGGTGTTACGATCGGGATGGTCATGGGAACTTTGGCGCTTTACTTGATGACTTTATTGCCAGAAGCGGCATTTATGAGCTGGGGCTGGCGCGTACCGTTTATCTTGAGTGCGTTTCTTGTTTTATTTGGTTTATGGATTCGTAAAGGCATCGACGAAACACCGGAATTTAAAGCAGTGAAAGCATCTGGAGAAATTCCGAAATTGCCGATTGTCGATACATTAAAATATCACTGGCGTGAAGTGTTAATCGCCATTGGGGCAAAAGTTGTTGAAACAGCACCGTTTTATATTTTTGGTACGTTCGTTGTGTCTTACGCAACAACAAATCTTGAGTTTTCAAGAACAGCAACACTCGCAGCAGTTATGATTGCAACGGTGATTACGACGATTTTGATCCCGATTATGGGTGCATTGTCTGACCGTGTCGGACGTAAGAAAATGTACGTGACTGGCGCTGTAGCGATGGGCTTGTTCGCTTTCCCTTACTTCTGGATGTTGCAACAAGGTTCTGTACTATTGTTAATCGTTGCGACAATCATTGGACTAGGCGTTATTTGGGCGCCAATCACAGCAGTTCTTGGAACGATGTTCTCAGAGATTTTCGATGCAAAAGTTCGTTACACGGGAGTTACATTAGGCTATCAAATTGGTGCAGCATTAGCAGGGGGAACAGCGCCTTTAGTGGCAACATTCTTGCTAGCGACATTCGATAACTCATACGTGCCGGTAGCATTATATATCATGTTAACAGCCGTGATTTCGTTATTATCTATCTGGGCAGTAAAAGATTTAAGTGGCACACAAAAACAAGAAAAAGCAGCTACATTAGTAGCGAAGGAAAGCCGCGTTTAAGCGCATATTTTTAGGAGGGGTTTCATGCTTATCATCAACGAACAACAGATTCAGCAACAATACGAAATGAGTGACGCCATCCGCGACGTAACAGAAATGCTTCGGGCAAAAGAGCAGGGCCAGATTAATAACCCGCATCGCACCGTCCTTAGCTTTCCAGAACGCCAAGCCTCAGCACTTTATATGCCAAGTGCAGATATGGTCAATAAAATCTCAGGCGTGAAAATCGTCACCATCTTTCCGGAAAACCCGGCACAAAACAAGCCGACGACTCAAGGGGTGATTCTTTTGTCAGACGGAGATAACGGAGAACATGTGGCAATGATGACGGCATCGTATTTAACGCGATTGCGCACAGGCGCACTTAGCGGAATTGCAACGGATTTGTTGGCACGAAAAGATAGTCGCGTACTGACAGTGATCGGTACAGGCGGCATGGCGTTCGAGCAAGTGCTTGGCGTATTAGCAGTGAGACCCATCAAAAAAATAATTTTGGTAAACCGCACACCGGAAAAAGCACAGCGGTTTGGTGAACGGCTTGTTGAATTCGGTATCGATATTCCGTACACAGTCGAACCAAACGTGTCATCTGCCGTTCAGCAAGCAGACATCATTTGCTGCGCCACCCGTTCGAACGATCCGGTGTTTAACGGAGACGATTTAAAACCAGGTACGCACATTAACGGCGTCGGTTCTTATTTGCCAAGCATGCGCGAAGTCGATGAAACGACCATCTTGCGCGCTGACAAAATCGTCGCTGACGACTTACCAGGCGTTAAAGACGAAGCAGGCGAATTAATCCACACCGTTAAAACGGGCGCCTGGTCATTCGATCAACTGCATGCAGAACTTGGGCAAATCGTTGTAGAAACTGCTGCAGGCCGTGAGTCGGAATCGGAAATCACCTTCTTCAAATGCGTTGGCGCCGCTTATTTTGATCTCGCTGTAGCCAAAGGTGTTTACAGCAAAATAAAAGCAAATGGTACGGGCATAGAAGTAGAGATGTAAAGTTGAGTGATCCCCCAAGCGGCGTATGTTGCTTGGGGGATTTTTTTGTTGGGGAGTGTGGAAGGGGGATGTGAAGTTTTGGGGTCTTTACCTGAACTTTTGAACTCTTTACATGAACTTTTGAAGTTTATACATGAACTTTTAGAGTCTTTACCGGGATGGCGATTTATACATGAATTTTTGAGCTCTTTACCTGAACTTTTCGCACTCTTACCTGAACTTTTGAAGCTTATACCTGAACTTTTAGAGTCTTTACCGGGATGGCTATTTATACATGAATTTTTGAGCTCTTTACCTGAACTTTTCGCACTCTTACCTGAACTTTTAGAGCTTATACCTGAACTTTTAGCATCCTTACATGGATAGCGATTTATACCTGAATTTTTGAGCTCTTTACATGAATTTTCGAAGTCTTAACCTGAACTTTTAATGCTTTAACCTGAACTTTTAAAGCCTTTAAAGAGATCAAAATCGCTACACCAACTTCTCAACATATTTTCTTACAAAAAATTCGCTTTTTCATAATTTATTTGTATAATGATGGAAAGTAAAAAAAGCAACGCGTCAGAGCGCATTGCTTTTATTCCTCTATTTGCTTAATGATTCGTGCGGGATTGCCACCTACCAACATATTGGCGGGCACGTCTTGAGTAACAACGGCGCCAGCTGCGATAATTGCATTGTCGCCAATCGTGATGCCGGGATTAATAATGGCGCGACCGCCGATCCAGACATTGTCGCCGATTGTGACGGGTTTACCAAATTCTTTGCCAGAGTTTCGCGCTGTGGCATTTAGCGGGTGAGTCGCTGTGTATATATGAACTCCCGGAGCAATCATGCAATTGTCGCCGATCCGGATTTCGCATACATCAAGAAACACGCAGTCGAAATTGGCATAAAAATTATCGCCGACGTGAATGTTATATCCGTAATCACATCGAATGGTTGGTTCGACGTGAATCATATCGCCGGTCGAGCCTAGTAATTTTTTCAGCAAATCTGCACGATCTTGGCCGTCCATTTCGGTAGTTTCGTTGAACAGTCGACTAAGTCGGCGAGCGTTCATGCGATTTTGGCGCAAGGTCGAATCAGCCGGATCGTACATTTCACCAGCGAGCATTTTGTCTTTTTCCGTCATCATTTGTTAGCCTCCCCGAAAAAATACTGGTAAATCGATTGTATCATAGCTAATTTCAAAAATATTTAGTAAACTTATGGAATATTCTTTATAATAGAGAGAGACAGGAGTGAAAGTTATGAAAGCAATTAACAACAAAGTCGTAGGTTACAAGGGGATTGAAGTACCTTATACCGTGATGCTAACGGAAGATTACACAAAAAAATTGGCTATTTTCTTGCCAGGTGCTGGATATACAACAAAAAGTCCGCTTTTCCATTTCGCAGAAGAAATTTTCTTGAATGCAAATTACGATGTGTTGCGAGTAAACTACCAATATACGGACAAAGCATATGACGAGTTCACGATGACTGAATTGAACGAAGCGATTGTTCACGATGTGCGTTTAGTAATTAGCCAAGTGCTTAAAGGAAGAAACTATCAAGACTTTTACTTGGTCGGCAAATCGCTTGGCACGATTGCGATGGGAACTGAAATGCTGCGCCCAGAATTTAGCGATGCTAAAGCTGTGTGGGTAACACCATTACTAAATCAAGAACAGGTTCTCAACACAATGGTCAACAGCGAAAACGAAGCATTATGCTTTATTGGCGACAAAGATCGCTACTACTCAGCAGGTGCGTTCGAGCTGTTAAAAGCAAACTCAAATTTAAAATCGACACTATTGCCAGACATTAATCACCGCTTGGATTGCCAAAACGATCCACTCAAATCGATTGATGCCTTGAAACAAATCATTGCTGGAATTAAAGAATTTTAACAAATGAGCTGCCCTATTGGGTGGCTTTTTTTATGGAATACTTGTTGGCCTTTATGTGAACAAATGAAATCTCCGCTAAATAAAAGAAGCCACCGAGTCATACTCGGTGGCTAACAAAACTCTCGATTAACGAATACGTAATTCAGAGTCGCCATCAAAGAAATGGGCTTTATTCATATCAAATGCAAGATCGATTGTAGATTCGGCTTCAACGTTAAAGCGAGAATCGACACGTGCGACGAAATCTTGGTCATCGATTTTCGAGTACAAGATGATTTCCGCACCCATCAATTCAGCAACATCGATATATGCTTGGAGCTTTGTATGTGGTGAATGTTCCAAGAATAGCGGCTCATCGTGAATATCTTCAGGACGGATACCAAGAACAAGGTTTTTGCTTTCATAGCCTTGGTCTTGAAGCATTTTTAGTTTGCTTTCTGGAATAAGAACTTTGGAATCGCCCATGACAAAATGGCTACCAACTAATTTGCCTGTTAAAAAGTTCATAGAAGGAGAACCAATAAATCCGCCAACAAACATGTTTTCCGGTAAGTCGTAAACTTCTTTTGGCGTACCGACTTGCTGAACAAAGCCATCTTTCATAACAACTAAACGAGTCGCCATTGTCATCGCTTCTGTTTGGTCATGTGTTACATAAACGGTCGTCGTTTGGAGACGGCGGTGTAATTTTTGGATTTCTGCGCGCATTTGCACACGTAGTTTGGCGTCAAGATTGGATAAAGGCTCATCCATCAAAAAGACTTTAGCATCACGGACAATCGCACGGCCTAAAGCGACACGTTGACGCTGA
This sequence comes from Planococcus halocryophilus, assembly GCF_022489025.1. GTDB lineage: Bacteria > Bacillota > Bacilli > Bacillales_A > Planococcaceae > Planococcus > Planococcus halocryophilus_A. The sequence continues at coordinate 100,151 of NZ_JAKVTG010000007.1, forward strand.
CCGCCTGATAGCGCTTTCGGTTTACGGTTTAAGTAATCGTCTAAACCTAAAATTTTTGAAGCGTTGGCAACACGTGCTTTAATCTCGTCTTTTTTCATTTTGCGTAATTTCAAACTAAACGCCATGTTTTCATATACAGTCATATGCGGGTACAATGCGTAGTTTTGGAAAACCATCGCGATGTCGCGGTCTTTTGGTGACACGTCGTTAACGCGTTTGTCTCCGATATATAAATCACCATCTGTAATATCTTCTAATCCTGCGATCATGCGAAGTGTCGTTGACTTACCACAACCTGAAGGTCCAACTAGTACTAAAAACTCTTTATCGCGAATTTCTAAGTTAAAGTCTTGTACCGAAACTACACCTTTTTCGTATTCTTTTTTGATATTAACTAATGTTAAGCCCGTCATTTGGTTTCCCCCAATAATCTGTTTGTCGTTGGTAACAGCTTAACCGAATGACGATTGAGAGGAAATATCAAAATTGCCTAAAAATTTAAAGTTGTTTTTGTGCACATTTACTTTTCAATCAATATCGCTAAGTAAACGGCCAGCGCTTCATGGAATTTCCGAACGTCGATTCCGGTGTTTTCATAAAAACGATCAAAACGATATTGCAGGCTATTGCGATGCATATGCAAAGCTTTTGCCGTTTCTGAGATATTTAAGTTATTGCGAACAAAAACTTCAATCATTTTCATCGTTTCTTCATCGCCTTGATAAACTTGCAAAACCGATTGTTTTATTTCATTCTGGAGTGGTTCTGGTGTTTGATCAAGCAATAAATACGGAATGGCATCGGTATAACTGATAACGGTTTTTTTCGAATACAGGCTAACGGTTTTTGCACCATCGACCATTGCCTGGTAATGGGGGACAGCACCGTCCAAACTTGCACGAAGTGGACCAACGAAAAAATGGATTTTGATATACAAATCGCTCATCAACACATCGATAATTTCATCGTAAGAAATCGGTCCGTCTTCTTTTGTGACGTATTCAACCAAAATTCCTTGATGGTCGTTTTCCCACAAAATCGGCACGTGCTGCGCATAAAAATCTTGAACCGCTTGTTTAAACGCTGCAGGGCTTATTTGTTTTTCTTGAATGGAAAAATGCACAAAGCGATACGGAGAATTTAATGGAAACGGCTTAACGTCAGCGGAAAAAGCAGGATCAACCGCAGCCGACCACTTTTTTTCTTCGTCTGTCAGCACCGGAAACGTCGGATTATAAGGCGTTAAAAATGTCGTAAGCAAAGACAAATCTCTTGGAGCAAGTTCGCTTTCGTGAATGCCTATAATCACGCCATCAGAAAATGAAAACCATTTATAGGTTGCATCTGAAGAAAGTGTGCTTTGGTCAAATAGTTGAAGCGAAGGATAGAGTTCTTTTAATTGATTGATCATCGAATACCTCTTTTCGCAATTTTAGCATTCTGAAGAATTGCATAATTTATTCATTATACAATAAAACCACAGTTTAAATTAAGTAGTTGGCAAAACAGCGGATTCATGTATGATGTTAGAATAGTAATCACTTTACAAGAAAAGGGGCATCTTGATGACTGAATGGTGGAAAAAATCGACTGTGTATCAAATTTATCCGCGAAGTTTTATGGATTCGAATGGCGATGGAATTGGCGATATTCGTGGGATTATCCAGAAACTCGATTACTTGCATGAACTCGGTGTAGATATTCTTTGGCTGTCGCCGGTATATGATTCACCGAACGACGATAACGGCTATGACATTCGCGATTATTATGAAATCATGAAAGAATTCGGCACGATGGCGGATTTTGATGAGCTATTGGAAAAAGTACACGTGCGTGACATGAAATTGGTCATGGACCTTGTCGTCAACCATACGTCTGATGAGCATGCTTGGTTTAAAGACCATCCCGATTTTTACATATGGCGCGATCAGCCAACCAATTGGCGTTCGTTTTTTGGTGGATCGACGTGGGAGTACCAAAAAGAACGCAATCAGTACTACTTGCACTTGTTTTCCAAAAAGCAGCCAGACCTAAACTGGGAAAACCCAGAAATGCGAAACGCGGTTTACGAAATGATGCGCTGGTGGCTGGATAAAGGTGTAGATGGTTTCCGGATGGATGTCATCAACATGATTTCAAAAGTTCCGGAGATGCAAGACGCACCAGGTGGCGATGCCAGCAGTCAATTTATGAATGGCCCCAATGTTCATACCTACTTAAAAGAAATGAATACACAAGTACTGTCTCAATACGATATCGTCACAGTCGGTGAAACACCAGGCACGACGCCAAAAGAAGCACGCGACTATACCGCCGCACAAAATCAAGAACTCAATATGATTTTCACGTTCGAGCATATGGACCTCGACCAAGCATCGGGGGAGAAATGGGATTTAAAGCCGCTCGATTTGATCGATTTAAAAGAGAATCTGGAAAAATGGCAGCACGGTTTACACGATGAAGGTTGGAATAGTTTGTACTGGAACAATCATGACCAGCCGCGCATTGTGTCGCGTTTTGGTGATGATCAACAATGGCGCGTTGAATCAGCTAAAATGCTCGCAACGTGTCTACACTTTATGCAAGGCACGCCGTATATTTATCAAGGCGAAGAACTGGGCATGACCAATGTCCGCTTTGATGCTATTGAAGAATACAAAGACATTGAAACCATCAATATGTATCAAGAAAAGCGCGTAGCGGGAATTTCGCATGACGACATCATGACGAAAATTTACGCGAAAGGTCGCGACAATGCACGAACGCCAATGCAATGGTCGGATGCGCCAAATGGTGGCTTTACAACAGGTACACCTTGGATAAAGGTGAATCCAAATTACACAGATATCAACGCTCTCCAGCATCAAGAGCCGGATTCCATTTATCAATACTATAAAAAACTCATCGCATTCCGTAAAAACATGGACATCATCACGCATGGTGACTTCCAGTTATTGCACCGCGAAGACAAAGAATTATTCGCATATACGCGTACATGGAACAAAGAAAGCTTGACCGTTTACTGTAATTTTTCAAGTCAACCAAAAACAGTAGAACGCCCAGAAGGCGACAAGTTAATCGGCAATTATAATCGTCGGAGCGGTGAAGACGAACTCGTGCTCAAGCCATACGAAGCCGTTGTATATTACAAATAAAAACGAAGACCATAAGGAGGAACTATGGAAAAAGTATTAGGAGTCGACATAGGTGGCACAAAAATCCGTATAGGCATCATTGATGCTAGCGGTCAAATTATTTACGAGGAAAAAATTCCGACAATCATCCCGCTTTATCCGTATCTTGAAGAAAACATTTTGCGGATATTGGTAGAGCAGCCAGAAGTCCAAGCAATTGGCATTGGTACGCATGGCTTTGTCGATCCAAAACAAGGAAAAGTAATTTACGCGGCGGAAACATTGCCAGGCTGGACCGATACACCTGTTAAAGAATGGCTTCAAAAAGCAACAGGAAAACGCGTCGAAGTCGAAAACGACGCCAATGTTGTGGCACTTGCAGAAGCGAAGTTTGGCGCAGCACAAGGGCTAAATCGTGTAGTGGTGTTAACACTCGGCACAGGTCTTGGCGGTGGCGTAATATGGGACGGCAAGCTATTAAGTGGTGGACCTCACGGTGGTGCAGCAGAACTTGGCCACATGATTCTCTATCCAAACGGAGTGAAATGTGCGTGTGGACGTCTAGGGTGCAGTGAAATGTATGTATCCGGCACAGCACTTCAGCGCAGGATTAAAGAAGCGGGGCTTCCAGTGACGCCACCCGAACTTTTTGAAAACGCAAAGACTGATCCCGCAGCTAAAAAAGTGGTAGAAGAATTTACAGCTGACTTAGCACTAGTCATTAGTAGTTTGCAAGCGGCCTTTGATATGGAAATGGTCATTATCGGTGGCGGTGTATCAGAAGCGGCAGACTTGTGGATGGCTTCATTGGAGCAAAAGCTTGATGCGGTTTTATTAAATCCGGTGCCAGTAGAAGTGGCACGTTTTGAAAACGATGCCGGCATTTTAGGAGCTGCATTGTTAGTTCTTGAAAATTAAAGTGTGTAGGAGCGGAGAAAGAAACCGCTCCTATTTTTTTGCTTAAATGCTAAAAAAGTTTTTTAATTATTTTAAAAATATACCTTGTGCAAACGTTTTCATAATGATATGATACAGATAATTAATTTGTGGGAACAAGTTCCAGTCCGTTCTCATTTTTTATTTGAAGCTTTGTGCAAACGATTTCACAAACATTCTAAAGGGGGATTTACTGATGAAAGAATTAAAGTTTAGCAAGGGGCTAGTCGCATCATTGATGTTATCAGCAGCAGTGTTAGCAGGATGTAGTAGTGATGGAGAAGAAAAAGGTTCAGGATCTGAAGGAGAAGAGCAAGTAACCGTTGACATTTTCCAATTTAAAGTGGAATTCAAAGAACAATTTGAAGATGTTGTTGCACTTTACGAAGAAGAAAACCCGAACGTTAATATTGAAATCACAACAGTTGGTGGCGGAGAAGATTACGGCGCAGCACTTCGTTCACGCTTTGCATCTGGCAACGAACCCGCAATCTTTAACATCGGTGGACCTCAAGATGTAGCGGACTGGAAAGACAGCTTAGCAGATTTAACAGACACAGCAGCATCAGGCGCAGCTCTTGAAGGCACCCTTGACGGCGTAACAGTTGAGTCTGAAGTACTTGGACTTCCTTATAACCAAGAAGGTTACGGCTTTATCTACAACACACGTCTATTCGAAGAAGCAGGAATTGATCCTGCATCAATCACGGATTACGCATCACTTGAAGAAGCTGTAAAAACATTGGATTCGAAAAAAGACGAGCTTGGTCTTGAATCAGTATTTGCTTTCCCAGGTAAAGAAACGTGGGTAACAGGACTTCACTTGTCGAACACATTCTTAGCACCAGAATTCGACAACAACGTATTAACAGCATTTGACGCAGAAACAGTTGACTTCAAATACGGAGAAGGCTTCAAGAAAATCGTTGATTTGCAAAACGAATACTCGAAACAACCAACAGTTAGTCTTGATTACTCTCAACAAGTAGAAGAATTGTTCTCACTTGAGCGTGTAGCGATCATCCAACAAGGAAACTGGGCTTACGGCTCAATCGCTGGCATCGACCAAGAACTTGCGGACAGCGGTGTTGGCCTTATGCCGATTCCTGTAGAAGGCATTGATAATGCGGGTCTACCAGTTGGCGTACCAATGTATTGGGGCGTAAACAAAAAAGCTGACGAAGCAGTTGTAGAAGAATCAAAAGCATTTTTAGACTGGTTATACACATCTGATGCAGGTAAAACAGCTGTATTGGAAGACTTCAAATTTATCCCAGCTTATGAAGGTTACGATACTTCAAAAATCTCTGACCCAATGTCGAAAGCTATTTATGACGCTTCTGAGTCAGGTAACACAATCGGATGGGTATTCATGGGCTATCCAACTGGATGGGGACAAGACGAGCTTGGCTCGAACATCCAAAAATACCTAAGCGACGAAGCGAGCTGGGACGAAGTAATCGACTCAGCGAAAGAAGCTTGGAAAACAGACAGAGCTAAATAAGCAATTCGCAAGCTAATGATCATTATGAGTGTTTCAAACAAAGTAGCCTCTGTGCTACTTTGTTTTGTTACTAGGGTAAATTGGACTTGTGATTTATAACAGAAATCATTTTACAAAGGATATTCCGCAAACCAACTCCGCTTTCCTGCGGGCTTGCGCCGAACTAACTCGGGCTTAACGCCCGAGTGGATTTCGACACTTCGCTATCCCGCGGGAGTCTCCGTTGGTTTGCTCCATATCTTGGTGAATTGTTAGTAAAGGATACTTAAAAGAAAAAGCGAAAGACGGCGACTCCTGCGGGAAAAGCGCGAGCCGGAGCCACTGGACTGAGCAAAGCGAGGGAAGCGGCAAAGGCCGTGCCCGCGGAAAGCGTCCGTCTGGAGCGATTTCTCAACCAAATCTAAATTTCATCGAACAATTCAAGAAAGGAATGATGCCCGTATGCGTACAAAAGAGTTATCTTATTGGTTGTTTCTTGCCCCTGTCTTATTGGCACTTACGCTAGTCGTCATCGTTCCGATGCTACTAGGCGTCTATTACTCCTTCACCACTTGGAACGGCATAAACACAGGTGAGTTTGTTGGATTCCAAAACTACATCGACTTATTCCACGATCAGCGTTTCCTAGATTCGCTATGGTTCACTACAAAATTTTCAGTAGTGTCCGTTATTTTAATTAACGTAATTGGCTTGTCGCTGGCACTTCTTGTTACAGGTCGCGTTCGCTCAAGTAAATTATTACGGACAACATTCTTTATGCCAAACTTAATCGGCGGATTAATCTTAGGGTTCATTTGGCAGTTTATCTTCATTAAAGTATTTGCAAGTGTTGGCGAAATTATCGGCATGGAAAGTTTGCAAGGCTGGTTGTCTACAACAGACACTGGATTCTGGGGCTTGGTTATTTTGATGAGCTGGCAAATGGCTGGTTATATTATGGTTATCTATATTGCTTATTTGGAAGGGATGCCGAAAGAACTGCTTGAGGCGTCTGAAATCGACGGAGCTTCTTCGTACCAACGTTTCCGTTTTGTCATCTTCCCACTTGTGGCACCTGCGTTTACCGTCAGCATGTTCTTGACGCTGTCGAATACGTTTAAATTGTACGACCAAAACTTGTCGCTAACAGGCGGCGGACCTTACAACTCTACAGAAATGGTCGCGATGGAAATCTTTAAGACGGCGTTTATGCAAAATGCCTTTGCTTATGCACAAGCGAAAGCCGTTATTTTCTTCATCATCGTGGCGATCATCGCACTTGTCCAGGTGTATCTGAACAAACGTAAGGAGGTCGAAATGTAATGAAGAAAAAGTGGAATATTAAACTAGAAGTTCTCGGCTTATTGTTAGCGATTTTATGGCTAGCACCGTTTTACTTGATGTTCGTAAACTCGTTTAAATCAAAAAAAGAAATCTTTATGGATACGATTAGTCCTCCAGAAAACTGGAGTTTTGATAACTACATTAAAGCATTCGAAGAACTTGATTTTATGCAAACTTTATTTAATTCACTATTAATTACTGTGATTAGTGTTGTGTTAATTATTATCTTCTCAGCAATGGCGGCCTACGCATTGTCGCGCGCTAAAAGTAAGCTTAGTACAGTACTGTTTTTCACATTCGTTGCAGCGATGTTAATTCCGTTTCAATCTGTAATGATTCCGCTTGTTACCGTATTCGGTAAGTTTGACATGTTGAACCGCGGCGGCTTGATTTTTATGTATATCGGATTTGGTGCAAGTCTTTCGATTTTCTTGTATCACGGTGCATTAAACAATATCCCGCGCTCACTTGATGAAGCGGCGACAATTGATGGTGCCAATCGTTGGCAAGTGTTCTGGCATATTATTTTCCCAATCCTGAAACCGATTACGGTGACAGTCGCGATCCTTAACATCATTTGGATTTGGAACGATTATTTATTGCCATCACTTGTTATTAATACACCAGGAAGTGAGACCATTCCATTGAAGATGTTCTTCTTCTTCGGCGAATATACGAAGCAATGGCATCTAGCGCTTGCTGGATTGACACTGGCTATCGTCCCAGTTATCGTTTTCTACTTCTTTGCACAGCGCGAAATTATCAAAGGGGTATCAGATGGAGCAGTAAAATAAGGGAGACGGTTAAATGGCAATCACGATTAAAGATGTTGCGAAAAAAGCGGGCGTCTCACCAGCCACCGTTTCCCGCGTAATCGCAGATAATCCGAGAATCAGTGTGAAAACGAAAGCAAAAGTGCGGGAAGTTATGAAGGACATGGGGTATTACCCAAACTTTCAAGCCCGCAATTTGGTGGCAAATAAAAGCCGAACACTTGGTATCATTATGGAAAACTCAGCAGCATTGGCTTTTCAAAATCCTTTCTTTCCTGAAGTATTGCGCGGCATTTCAACGCAAGCTCATGACAGTAAATATGGCTTGTATTTATCAACAGGAGCCACACAAGAAGAAATTTACCAAGAAGTTGTTGAAATGGTACAAGGTCGGCGAGTCGACGGCATTATTTTGCTGTACTCAAAAATCGGCGATCCGGTGTTGGAATTTTTAAGACAAAGCGAGTTGCCATTTGCAGTTGTCGGGCGTCCCCATCAAGATCCGTGTTCAGTAACGTATGTCAATAACGATAATATCAATACCGCGAAAGACACAGTTGAATACTTGATTGGTTTGGGTCATCGCCATATTGCATTTGTTGGAGGAGCGACGGATTTTGTCGTGTCCATTGACCGAATGCAAGGGTATCAGCAGGCGCTTGCTGAGCACGATATTTCATTTGATGCGGATTATACGGTGAACCAAGATTTTATCCAAGGCAAAGAACGCGAATCGATTCGTCGGCTGATGGCACTTCCAATTCCACCCACGGCAATCGTCACGCATGATGACATGGTGGCGTACGAAGTAATTGGTTATCTTGAAGATTTGAAAATTGGAGTGCCGGACGATGTTTCCATCATTGGATTTAACAACCACACTATTTCAAGATATTTAAAGCCGCCACTGAGCACGGTAGACATCTCCATTTATGAGCTTGGCCTGCGTGCTGCAGAGTTGGTATTAGAGAAAATAACAGACGAATCGACACCTTCTAAACAAGTCACGGTTCCTTCACGCCTGATTGAAAGAGGTTCGTGTCGACGTCTTTGAGAGGGATCGAATATGACTAAAAAATGGTGGAAAGAAGCGATCGTTTATCAAGTCTACCCACGTAGTTTTATGGACTCGAACGGCGATGGCCTAGGCGATATTAACGGTGTCACTAGTAAATTGGATTACTTAAAAGACATGGGCATCGACGTTATTTGGATTTGCCCAATGTACAAGTCGCCAAATGACGACAATGGCTACGACATTAGTGATTATCAAGCCATTTTAGAAGAATTTGGCACGATGGCTGATTTCGAACGATTAATGGAAGAAGTACACGCACGTGGTATGAAACTGATTATTGATTTAGTCATCAACCATACAAGTGATGAACATCCATGGTTTTTGGAATCAAGTTCATCACGTAACAATCCAAAACGCGACTGGTACGTTTGGCGCGACGAACCGTTAAACTGGGAAAGTATATTTGGAGGACCTGCTTGGGAATTTGATGAAAAGACGCAGCAATATTATTTGCACATCTTCTCGAAAAAGCAGCCCGATTTAAATTGGGAAAACCCAGAAGTGCGCAACGAACTTTATAAAATGATTAATTGGTGGATCGATAAGGGAATCGACGGTTACCGCGTAGATGCCATTAGCCATATTAAAAAAGAGTACGCCAACACAGAAGGTGCAGGCGATCATTTATTTGTTCCTTCGTGGGATAAATTCATGAACGTTGACGGCATCCAGCCGTTGTTGAAAGAATTGCACGAAGAAACGTTCAGCAAGTACGACATTATGACAGTCGGCGAAGCGAACGGCGTTTCAGCAGATGAAATCGATGAATGGGTTAGCGAAGAAAGCGGCAAATTCAATATGATCTTCCAATTTGAAGACATTGATTTGTGGAATACGGAAGTGAGTAATGGTGTAAACGTACCAGAACTAAAACAAGTACTAAGCAAATGGCAAGACAAAGTAAATGGCATCGGCTGGAATGCATTATTTATCGAAAACCACGACAAGCCGCGCGTCGTCTCCACGTGGGGCGACGATCATTCCTACTGGCGTGAAAGTGCGACCGCTTTAGCGTGTATGTATTTCTTCATGCAAGGCACGCCGTTTATTTACCAAGGGCAAGAAATCGGCATGTCAAACGCGCCATTTGAAGAACTCGATCATTTTGATGACGTTCATACGCATAACTTGTATTTCCATAAAAAAGAAACTGGCATGGATCACGAAACCATTATGACGCTACTGCGCGCAACAAGCCGCGACCATTCACGGACACCAATGCAGTGGGACAATACGCTCCATGCAGGCTTCTCTGAAGAAATGCCCTGGATCAACGTCAATCCAAATTACGAGTGGTTAAACGTCGAAGCACAAGAAAACGATCCGCATTCGGTACTAGCCTTCTATAAACAAATGATTTGGCTACGCAAAAATATGGATGTCTTCGTCTACGGAGAATACAAGCTAATCGAAATGGGGCATGACTCCGTATTTGCCTATACACGCGAATCGGCCGACGATAAAGTGCTTATCGTCACCAACCTAGGCAAGCACTCCTGCCTATGCGCCGTTCACCCAGAAGATTCCACACTGCTATTGGCCAATTATAAAAACATCGATCCTGAACAATTGCTTCCATATGAAGCACGTGTTTATAAAATACCAAAAGACGCAGTGATTAGGTGAACCCAAAAAGCCGAGGAAAGATCAACTTTCCTCGGCTTTTATATGTCTAGCGTCAGAATTCTTGCATGTATAAATTGTATCTTTACATAAAATTTGAGGCTGCTTCATGAATCACCAGGCACAAACCTTCAAGCAAATCGGGGGACATACGTTCTCTAAATGTGTATAATAAGTTCTGTAAATAGTTACATTGAACTTTTAAGGGGTGACTAAATGAACAAAAACATGCTCCAATTATTTAAAGAACGGCAAGGTGTACGCGTTTTATATGCCTATGACGAGATTCAAAAATACATCGAACACGTCGCAGCTTACGCGAAGCATGGCATAGAAGCAGGGGATCATATCGTGTTGATTGAAAATCCTCGCTTGTCTCCAAAAATCTATTCTGAATTAGAGAGCCAGCTAACAAAAGAACAGATGGAATTTATTCATTTTGTCAAAAGCTTTGATTTTTATTTTTCAAATGGTAGCTATCATCCGCCCGCGATTCAACTCTATTTTGAAAAAATGCTTCAACCGTTTATAGAAGAACAAGCAACTTATAGAGCTTGGGTACACGTAGAGTGGGCATCTGGAGAGTTTCCTATGCACTTGATAGAAGACTTTGAAAAAGTTCTCGACGTCTCCGTGAAAAATTATCAATTCCCATTGATATGTGCTTATGATGATAAATTACTAGAAGACCCGATTCGAGACATGTTACTCAAAAAACATCCATATATATTGGGTGAAGACGATATCGTCGTATCTGATTTATATGTAACAACAGAAGCTTAACCTAAAAAACACCGCCGAGACCTCTCGGCGGTGTTTTTGCTTCTTTATATAGAAGAATCTTGCATGGTATAGAATCTTTACATGAATATAATTATCTTATACATGAAAATTTCGAGCTGTTACCTGAATTTTTACTGCTCTTACATGAACTTTTAAGCTTTTTACACGAATCAAAGATTTTACCAGAAGTTTCCGCGTTGTTACCTGAATATTTCGAGCTGTTACATGAACTTTCAAAGCTCTTACATGAACTTTTCAAGTCTTTACACGAATCAAAGCCTCTTACCGGAAGTTTGCAGGTTGTTACCCGCACATTTCAAAGCTCTTACATGAACTTTCAAAGCTCTTATCCGAACTTTTCCCCTCTTTACCCATATCCCTACCAATCTCCCCCAAACCACATAAAAAAGATTCACACCTCTCAATCGAGGGTATATTCCTAACAAAGCACAGCATAAAGGAGTCGATCATGATGGCGTTTGATTATGACCTTGATTATGAAAATCTCGATTTGCGTAAAAATCCGGAACTGTACCGTGTCGGGAAAGGTGAGCAAGGCGTACTGTTAGTGCAGCCGTATAAAGGTGAAATTTTACCCCATTGGCGATTCAAGACGCCTGAGATTGCACAAGAGTCGTGCGATAAGATTTCAGAGATGTTCGAGGAGTATCGTAAACAAGATGATTTTGTTGGCATGGACATGGCACGGAAATTTATACAAATGGGCTATACGCGTGCACGGCGCTATACCAATTACAAAGGTGGCCGTAAATACAATGAAGATGGCAGCATTAAAGAGCGAGACATCGATCCGGTCAAAGCAGAATCGGCAGCAATTTTTAAAAAACGGTGGGATGAAATTCGAGAAGACGAAGATTATATAAAGCGCAAAAAGAAACACCAGAAAGAATTTGGTTAAGCTGCATCTTTTATTCAAGCCAAGCGTCAACTACTATAACAACTTACAGAAAATAGGTGGCTAGATGAAAAAGATCGTATTAGCTGGTGGCACAGGCTTTGTTGGACAATACTTAGAACAGAAGTTCACAGAACAAGGCTATAAAGTGATTATCATATCTCGACAGTCGGGACATTTGAATTGGTCAAATCATACTGGTATTGTCCATGCTTTGGAAGGCGCAGAAATGGTTGTCAATTTAGCTGGGAAGTCAGTAAATTGTCGTTATACAGAAGCCAACAAACGAGAAATTTTTGATTCGCGAATGGAAACGACAGAAGCGCTTGGCACAGCAATTTTAAACTGTGACAACCCGCCGCCGCTATGGATTAATTCCAGCACATCGACGATTTACCGTCATGCGGAAGATCGTCCAATGACTGAGGCGAACGGTGAATTTGGCAGTGGGTTTTCAGTGGAGGTAGGCAAAGCGTGGGAGCAGGCACTGTTTTCTTTTAACTTGCCTACTACGCGCCAAGTAGCACTGCGATTATCAATAGTCCTTGGTAAAGGGGGCGGAGTTATGACGCCTTATGAAAACATGGTGCGCTTTGGGCTCGGTGGTAAACAAGGAAATGGCAAGCAAATGTTTAGTTGGATTCACTTAGAAGATGTCTATAGAATCATCCTATTCGTACGTGACCATAACCAAATTAGCGGTGTGCTCAATACAACTTCCCCTGAACCCGTCACCAATCGCGAGTTTATGAAGCAATTGCGAATGACGATGGACCGCAAAGTGGGATTGCCTGCAACCGAATGGATGTTGAATATCGGAGCGGTAATGATTGGAACAGAACCAGAATTGATTTTGAAAAGTCGCTGGATTTTACCCGAACGACTAGAGCAATTCGATTTTCACTTTACTTATCCAACTATTGACAAAGCGCTTGAAAATATTCTTCACTAACAGAATAAATAGATCTATAGCACTAGGAAGTTCTTCATAAGGAGGATTTTTCTAGTGTTATTTATTTTATATGAAATAAATGCCTTCATTTCGAGATAATTGGGTTTAAGATAATCCTTTATAGGCAATGACTAAGTTAAGGGGGTGACGAATTGACCATAGACGAACAATTGATGACTGGAATTTGCAATCGTGAAGAACAAGCTTTATCTGATTTGTACGACCGTTACCACCGAATACTATGGAACATTGCACGTCAAAACCATCCAGATCAATCTGTCTGTGAACAACTCGTCACTCATGTGTTTCGAACAGTTTGGACAAAACCTCAAGACTTCATGCAAAACCGTCGACTGCTGGCGATGTTGATTGATTGTTGCCGGTCGCAAAGCATGGTTTCAAACAATAAAATATAAACACTCAAAACAACTCTTTTTAATAAAGAGTTGTTTTTTTGTGAATCAATACTTCCAAGTTGACCACTCACTATAAAGAGAGTAGCTTATAGACAATAGTTCCATTTGGAACAGTTCAGAAATGAAAGATGGTGAAGCACATGAAAGAAAGAGAAACGTATATGCAATTGATGATGTCATTTGCCAATGTGCAAAAAAATATGGTGCGATTTATTCAAAAGTCGGCTGCGGAAAAAGGCTTGTCAATTCCGCAATATTCGATTTTGATGACCATTTTTAATTGCAGCGAAATGACTCAAAAGACAGTCGCAGAAAAAACCTTTTTACCGAAAAGTACGTTGAGCCAAGCGGTAGATGGGCTTGTGAAAGAAGGATATCTTAACCGTCAACAAGTGGTGTGCAACCGCCGGGAAATGATGCTGTCACTGAGTGAACAAGGGCAACAGTTAGTAGATGAGTTCCATTTACAAGAAGACGGATTATACCAAGTGTTTAAATCAGCGAGTAATCAATTTACTGCTGAACAAATGACAGAACTTCTAAATGCACACCAGAAAATTTCAACGTACTTAACAGAAGTCGAATTAGAGGTGACGACCAAATGATTAAAGTGCTAAAAAACTTGAGTCCGTATAAATGGATTGTCTGGGGCGTTGTAGCACTGGTTTTTGCTCAATCAATGGCAGAACTATTTTTGCCAACATTGATGGCCGACATAATTGACAATGGCGTAGTAAAAGGCAACATTCCGTACATTTGGGAAATCGGTGGCTGGATGCTACTCGTTTCTGCAATCGGTGCTGTGGCATCTGTTTTTGCTAGTTTTTATTCATCGAAAGCGGCGATGGGGCTAGGTCGTGATTTGCGGCAAAAAGTCTTTAAACACGTTGGGCAATTTTCACTTCAAGAATTTGATGAAGTCGGAACTGCCTCGCTAATTACCCGTACAACGAACGACATCAATCAAATTCAGCAAGTCACCATTATGATGTTGCGGATGGTTATTAGTGCACCCATTATGTTAGTCGGCGGGATCATTATGGCCGTTTCAAAAGATGCAAAATTGTCGCTAGTCATTATTGGCGCGATGCCGGTTTTGGTCATTGCTGTCATGCTGATTTTGAAATACGGGATTCCGTTGTTCCAACAAGTTCAAAAACGTCTGGATGGATTGAACTTGGTCGTGCGGGAAAACTTAACAGGCATTCGCGTTATTCGCGCGTTTAACCGCGAAACCGAAGAAAAAGCGCGTCTTCAAAAAGCCAATCGTGAATTGGCAGATGTGTCGATTCGCGTCAATAAAGTCATGGCGTTTATGATGCCGACGATGATGTTGGTGATGAATATGACGGTTGTTGCTGTTATTTGGTTTGGTGGCATTCGTATTAGTAACGGAGCTATGCAAATTGGTGACTTGATGGCGTTTATTCAATACGTCATGATGATTATGTTTGCCTTACTGATGGCGTCATTTATGTTTGTAATGATTCCGCGGGCAGCTGTATCAGCGAAACGTATTAACGAAGTATTGGAAATGCAGCCAGCTTTTAAAGACGATGGCACGGCTAAAGCAGACCGCAGTCGTGGCACGCTGGAATTTGAAAACGTGACGTTCCATTATCCGGGAGCGGAAGAACCGGCATTGTCGAATATTAGTTTTACCGCAAAACCGGGTGAAATCACGGCGTTGATCGGTGGGACCGGTTCTGGTAAAACCACACTCGTTAATCTCGTGCCGCGTTTTTACGAAGCGAGTAGTGGGACCATCCGCGTGAACGGCGTCGATATACGCGAAGCTTCGCAACAAGAAGTTCGGTCGAAAATTGGCTTTGTGCCACAAAAATCTGTGCTGTTTACTGGAACCATTGCGGAGAATATTCGCTTTGGTAAACAAGATGCTAGCGATCAAGAAATGAAACAAGCTGCAAGCACCGCGCAAGCGACGGAGTTTATCGATCAAATCAAAGGTGGCTACACAGCGCCAATCGAACAAGGTGGTTCCAATTTATCGGGCGGTCAAAAACAACGTTTATCAATTGCCCGCGCCTTGATTCGCAAACCAGATCTGTATATTTTTGATGATAGTTTCTCGGCATTGGATTTTAAAACAGATGCCAAACTGCGGAGAGCGTTAAAAGATGAAACGAAAAACGCTACAGTGCTTCTTGTCGCGCAACGCGTCAGTACAGTTGTCGATGCAGATCGCATCATCGTATTAGAAAAAGGCAAAATGGTCGGCATGGGCACGCATAAAGAATTGTTGGAATCCAACAAAGTTTATCGTGAAATTGCCTTATCACAGCTGTCAGAGGAGGAAATCGCATGAGCCAAATGGGACCTCCACATGGCGGGGCAAGCATGCCGCCGCAAAAAGCAAAAGATTTTAAAGGCACGTTCCGACGTCTTGTTTCGTATTTAAAACCACGTCGGAAAAAACTGGCAGCCGTCTTTTTAGTCGCCATTCTTAGTACCGTCTTCACGATTATTGGACCGAAAATTATGGGGATGGCCATCACTGAATTGTTCGAAGGGGCTTACGGTCAATTGCAAGGCGCACCAGGAGCGGGCATCGATTTTGGTGTTATTGGTCAGTTGCTCGCACTTCTTGCCGGATTGTATGTATTTAGTAGTTTGTTCAGCTATATCCAGCAATACATGATGTCGACAGTGGCGCAAGATACGGTCTATGATTTGCGTCAAGACGTCAATAAAAAACTAGAAAAATTACCCCTCAAGTATTTTGATGGGCGAGCAAACGGCGAAACCTTAAGCCGTATGACCAACGACATCGACACAATTGGTAGCACCTTGCAACAAAGTTTGACGCAATTTATTACGTCGATTGTCACCATCATTGGGATTTTCGTCATGATGTTAACGATCAGTCCGTTGTTAACGTTAATTGCCGTCGTCACGTTGCCGTTGTCATTATTTGTGATCGGACCGATTTTGAAAAAATCTCAAAAGTATTTTGCGAGTCAACAAAAAAACCTTGGCCATTTAAATGGTCACGTGGAAGAAATGTATACGGGCCATCAAGTAGTTAAAGCGTTTGGACATGAAGCAAAATCCAACGAACAATTTGATGCAGTCAATGAAGAGCTATACAACGCAGGGCGTAAAGCACAGTTTATCTCCGGAATCATCATGCCGATGATGACATTGATTGGGAACTTGAGTTATGTCTTGATTAGTATCGTTGGGGGTATTTTAGTCACACAACGCGCGATTTCGATCGGGGATATTCAAGCTTTTATCACGTATTCCAAACAGTTTACGCAGCCGATTACGCAAACGGCGAACATCGCCAATATCGTTCAATCAACCATTGCCGCTGCGGAGCGCGTGTTTGAATTGCTGGATGAGGAAGAAGAAGTAAAAGAAGTGACAACTTCTGTTCTTGAGCGTGCGAAAGGCGCTGTCGCATTTAGAGATGTTGATTTTGGATATGGCAATGAGTTATTGATCGAAAAAATGAATATTGATGTTTCACCAGGACAAACGGTCGCCATTGTCGGACCAACCGGTGCTGGTAAAACCACTTTGATCAATTTACTCATGCGTTTTTACGAATTAAATGCCGGACGCATTTTGATAGATGGTCTAGATTCGCGTGATATGTCGAGACATGAATTGCGCCAAAACTTTGGTATGGTTTTGCAAGACACATGGCTCTTTAACGGCACGATTCGCGACAATATTGCGTACGGCAAAACCGGCGCCACAGAAGAGCAAGTCCGCGATGCGGCAAAAGCTGCACATGCCGATCACTTTATCCGCACGTTGCCAGACGGCTACGATACGATTTTAAATCAAGAAGTATCGAATATTTCACAAGGGCAAAAGCAGTTATTGACCATTGCTCGTGCGATTCTCGCCGATCCGCCAATTATGATTTTGGATGAAGCAACATCGAGCGTAGATACGCGGACGGAAATCTTTATCCAAAAAGCGATGAGTGAATTGATGGATGGCCGCACAAGCTTTGTCATTGCCCACCGCTTGTCGACCATTAAAGACGCTGATTTGATTCTTGTCATGGATCAAGGGAAAGTCATCGAACAAGGCACGCATCAACAACTGCTCGATAAAGACGGCTTTTACGCCGATTTGTATCAAAGTCAGTTTACAGCGAAATTGGCTGTTTAAAACGAAAAAAGGTCCACTGCGGTGGACCTTTTTTTATTCAGAAATGGATTCTTTCTCTGTTGGCAACCCACGCGCGAGCCAGTAAATCGCACCCAGCATAAACAAGGCACTAACGACTAGCATGACTGTATTCGGCATGGCTTTCGTGTAGACATCTGTAAAGTTGAATATGGCAACCGACTCTGGCCACTTTGGAGCTAAAAACAGCGAAGCGGCCGCGAGTGAATTATTGATGATGTGCAAAAAAATCGGGACCAGTAAATTATTTGTGCGCAAATACAGGAGCGAAGCTATAACACCAAACAAAAATGCGCCGACCACATCAAGATGCAACACGCCAAACACTAAGCTGGAGATCAAAATTCCGCCCCATACCGAAGTTTTGCCGATCAAGCGTTTTAGCAACACGCCGCGGAACATAAATTCCTCGACCACCGGTGCCAAAATAGCGATGGTGAAAATCGTGAACGCAATATACCAAGGCGACTCGGGTAGCGGGATCTCTTCTAACAAAAAGTCGACAAGCCACGGAGCAAACGGTGCCAGCACATACAGCTGAAGCCAAACATGCTAAGCGAAAAAGCAATCGATACTGCCACTAACGCAAATAAAGTCGGCAACCATTTCTTGGTGCCCGTAAACGATAAGACGTTCCAAATCGAGGCATTGTGTTTTTTAAAATAATAGCCAAAGTAAATTCCAGGGACGACGACATACATCACCAACTGGCTGACAACTTCAAACGCGATGACGCTGACATTTAACAGAACCAACGTCACCATACTGACAACGGTTCCTATAACCGAATACAAAATCAAATAACGAGCTTTCATTTCTTCAAACATGGAGCACCGCCTTTTTTGGTGTCGTATTAGATTATACGAACGTGAACGCAGTAAGTTCCAAAAGACACTATTTTTCGACAATGAACAAAAAACAGCGTATGCTTAAGGTAGTTTACCTGACCGCTAGAGCGGCGGGCAGAACGGAAGGATGATTTACATGGCATTTCTAGAAAAACTCAACCAATTCAAAGACAAGTCGATCGAAAAAGGCAGAACCCATTGGGAAGAAAACAAAGACGACTACAAAGAAAAAGCCACGAACTACAAAGACAAAGCAATGGTCATGAAAGACGACGTTGCCAATAAAATAAAAGAAAAAACGAAAAAATGATTGATGGAGTAGCCAAGCTGGTAAAGCTTGGCTACTTTTTTTGTGGGGTTGATAGGGATGCTTGGTTTTACATGAAGTTTTGGAGTCTTTACCTGAACTTTTGAGAGTTATACATGAACTTTTGAGCTCTTTACCTGAACTTTTGGAGTTTTAACAAGGATGCGAGTTTTTACAAGAATTTTTGAAGTCTTAACATGAACTTTTGAGAGTTATACCTGAACTTTTCAGCTTTTTACCTGAACTTTTAGAATTTTAACAAGGATGCCAATTTCCGTACGATAATAAAAACAGAATACTCAGACTTTAAATCTCGCGCCATTCAAGCGATAATAGAAGAAAGGAAAAGAGCGGAGGTCATAAAATGGATAAGACCAAGTTAATGGCAATTTTCTTTGCATTTATTCTTCTATTAACAGCGTGCCAGCAGGAGGAAGCGGAACCGACTCCTGAACAACCACGAGAAGAGCCAACTGAAACGGTTGAATCACCGGAAGGACGGGTGGCCGATTTTATTGAGCTATGGAACAATGGTGACTTTCCTACGATGCACAGCACTTATTTAAATCAAGGCACGCAAACCGTTTACGGGGAAGCGAATTTTGTGACATGGCAACAAGAGTTGCACAAACAGCTTGGCGTTGAGAACATCAATGTCACGTACACAAAGCCTGACGAAGATGCCGAATGGAATCAAGACCAGCCGGCGGATTTCAAAATTAACGTGAGTTTTGATTCCATTGTGGGTCCGGTGGAATTTAATAAAACCTTGACCTTGCTTTATGAAGAGGAAGATTGGTTTGTGGAATGGGACCCGTCGTTTATTTTGCCGAATTTAGAGGCAGGGGACCAAGTGACGACTACTGTTGTTGAAGGGGCGCGCGGGGAAATTCTCGATCGCGATGGTAAAGCGATCGCATCGAATAGTGAAGGCTATGAAATTGGCGTAGTTCCTGAAAACTTCGATTTATCGAAAAAGCAACAATTGGCGCAGTTGCTAGGGGTTACAGAAGAGACGATTGATGGCCGGCTCAATCAACCGTGGGTGCAGCCGCATTATTTAGTGCCGATTGCGCAAATCAAGGCAGACCAAGCGATACTGGATGAGCTATTTACCATTCGCGGTACCAAGCAAGAAAAAGTAGTGATGCGCAATTATCCGTACAACCGTGCTTTATCACACGTTACCGGATATGTGGGCCCGATTACGGCTCAGCAACTAGCGGAGTGGAGTGGCCAAGGCTATACGACTGAAACCTTGGTAGGGCGACAAGGCTTAGAAGAAGTGTTGCAAGAGCGGCTACGCGGAAAAGCAGGCGGTCGCATTATTTTGAAAAAACAACGAGAAAACGCCGTGATCACCTCGGTCGAAAATAAACCCGTACCAGGCGAAACAGTTACGTTAACCATTGACGCCGAGTTGCAGAAAAAAATCTATACGGCGATGAAAGAACAACCGGGAGCAAGTGCAGCGATTGATCCGACGACTGGTGAAACCTTGGCACTGGTCAGCTCACCGGGCTTTGACCCCAATGAATTTGTGCCAAACATCACCACGAGTCGATTCCAAGAACTTGCGAACGACCCGTTGCAGCCATTTTTCAATCGCTTTGCAGCCGTTTATACGCCGGGACAAGTAATCCAGCCAATTACCGCAGCCATTGGAATGGAAAGTGGTACGCTCGATCCGGCAGAAGGAATGGACATCACCGGCAAGTCGTGGCAACGTTACCGCTCGTGGGGCGATTTTCGCATTACGCGACCGCGGGATGATATTAAAAATCCGATTGATTTAAATAAAGCACTTGTTTACTCCGACTCGATTTACTTTGCCCAACAAGCACTGAATATCCAAGACAATGAGTTTCAAACAGGGTTGGAAAACTTCGGTTTTGGCGAAGAACTCGATTTTCCAATCGACTTGACAACGTCACGCATTTCAAAAGACGGCACATTTGGCTCCGAGGGGCAGCTTGCTGACACAGCATCCGGCCAAGGTCAGATGCAAGTCAATATCTTGCACCTTGCCAATCTCTATAGCCCGATTTTGACGGACGGCAAACTGTACAAACCGACCTTGTATGTGAATGACGAAAAACCACAATTATGGAATGAAAACTTGTTGAGTGCTGCGAACGCTGAGATTTTACGGGAAAGCTTCAGCAATACCGGTGAACAACTTGGCATTGAAATCGCTGGCAAAAGCGGTACAGCAAATGAAAGAGGCAAGCAGACAAAATGGTTCGTTGGTTACCAAGTATCAAATCCTAAGTTGATTGTTGCGATGATGATCCAAGGCGACGAAAAAGTTGAGAAAATGGTGGAACAAGCTCTTGTTACAGAAGAATAAAAATGAGCCAGGCAGAGGGTGCCTGGCTTTTTTAGTTGTTACATGAAGTTTTGAAGTTGTTATCAGCATATTTGAGTGCTATACATGAACTTTTGAACTCTTTACATGAACTTTTGGAGTCTTAACAAGGACACCCACTCACACAAAAAGTTTTACCATCTCCACCCAACTCCCTATACAATAAATGTCGATATAATGTCGCTAACTTGCACCCATTTAGATTTTATTCGAAAACCAGCACGTTACACTGTATGCTTTTTCGCAGAACGTGCTATATTTTTTAGTACAACGATCTGGTGCTATCGAGTCACAGATCAAATCGGCTAAAAAAGGAGGCGTCTGCATTGGGAAGGAGTTAATGAAAATCGGGGAAATTGCAAAATTGAGCGGAGTATCGACGAGAACCATCGATTATTACACGGTATCGGGATTGCTCCGTAGCGAGCGATCTGACACAAATTATCGGCTTTATCCGGCTTCTACCATACAGACGCTTGAACGCATCCAATTATTAAAAAAACAGCGCATGTCGATTTCGGAAATTAAAGAAGTATTGAATACACCAGAAAATCCGGAGACAGAGCTTCTGGTTGATGAAGTATATGAAGAATTCGAATGCTTGCAACGAAAAATCACGAGCTTGGAAGAGCAGTTAAAAGATGCGCCCAGTTCTGTGAAACTGCACGTCAGCAAAACACTTGAGCATCAATTAGCAGCAATCACATCATTGATCGCTTTGTTGTAAATAATTTTGGAGGTGAATCCCTTTTATAGGGAAGACACGTGGATATAGTTACCTTATTGAATTTGGCTTTATTAATACTATTGCTCGCTTTAACAGCATTTTTTGTGGGTTCGGAGTTTGCGGTTGTTAAAATTCGCATGTCGCGGCTCGATCAATTAATTGCAGAAGGCAATAAAAAAGCAGTAATCGCGAAAAAAGTGGCGAGCGACTTGGATTATTATTTGTCGGCTTGTCAGCTCGGTATTACCGTTACAGCGCTTGGACTTGGTGCGCTCGGAAAACCGACAATTGAACGATTAATGTACCCAGTCTTTGAGTTTTTTGCGGTTTCCGATGCTATGGCATCAACCGCTTCTTACGCCATCTCATTTATACTCGTAACCTATCTTCACGTAGTGGTCGGCGAAATGGCACCGAAAACATTGGCGATTCAATTTGCTGAGAAGATGTCTCTGCTTTTGGCACCGCCACTGTACTGGTTCGGAAAAGTCATGAAGCCTTTTATATGGGCATTGAACGGAGCAGCTCGCGTATTGCTAAGAATTTTTGGCGTTAAACCAGCAGGTCATGAACAAGCTTATTCAGAAGAAGAATTGAAAATCGTGATGGCGCAAAGTTTTGAAGGCGGAGCCATCAATGAAACCGAACTTTCGTATATGGAAAATGTGTTTTCATTTGATGAGCGCGTAGCCAAAGACATCATGGTGCCACGCACAGAACTCGTCACACTTGATAAAGACATGCCGCTCGAAGAAATTATTGAGATTTTGGATGAAAACAATTACACGCGTTACCCGGTCACAGAAGATGGTGACAAAGATCAAATTCTCGGATTTGTCAGTGCCAAGAAAATGCTTCCGCATATTGTCGCTGGACGCGAATGGTATCTGGAAAATTTCGTCTTAGATTTACCGACTGTTTTTGAAGCAACGGGTTTGCAAAATGCATTAATGATTATGCAAAAAGCCCGTGTCCACATTGCCATCGTTGCAGATGAATATGGTGGGACAGCCGGCATGATTACAATGGAAGACATTTTAGAAGAAATCGTTGGGGAAATACGCGATGAATTTGATTTTGATGAAGTGGCGGACATTAGCAAAGTGAGCAACAATCAATATTTGATTAACGGCCGCGTGTTGTTGAAAGATCTTGAAGAACGCTTTGATTTAACATTTGATGAAAGTGATGACATCGATACGATTGGCGGATGGATTCATTTCAAGGGCCCGGGAGATGTTGAAACCGGCGCAACCTTCACGGATTTGAATATTTCGTGGACCATCGTTGAAATGGACAACCAGCAAGTTAAGCAAGTGATGTTCCACAATCATTCGAATAAGTTGAATGAATAACGTCAACTTAACCATTAATGGAGGTGAATCCCTCATTTGAGGGAGACCAATTGGACGGACAAATAGTCATTAGTTTACTACTTATTGCGTTATTAATTATCGCAACTGCCTTTTTCGTCGGTGCCGAATTCGCCATTTTAAAAGTGCGCATGTCGAGAATCGACCAATTGATCGCTGAAGGAAATAAAAAAGCCGTACTCGCAAAAAAAGTAACCAATGAGTTGGATTATTACTTATCTGCTTGTCAGCTAGGAATCACGATTACGGCACTCGCCCTTGGTGCATTAGGAGAGCCGACCGTCGAACGCATGCTACACCCGTTATTTGAAGCGTTCGATGTTCCCGCAGCGTTATCAACCATTTTGTCGTATGCTATCGCACTTACAATCGTGACGTTTTTACACGTTGTAATCGGTGAATTGGCGCCGAAAACCTTGGCAATTCAATATGCTGAAAAAGTTACGCTATTGCTGGCACCATCGCTTTATTGGTTCGGTAAAATCATGAATCCGTTTATTTGGTTGATGAATGGTTCAGCACGATTGTTGTTGCGTTTATTCAAAGTAGAGCCAGCCGGCCACGAAGAAGCTCATTCGGAAGAAGAGTTAAAGCTTATTATGGCGGAAAGCTTTCAAAGCGGCGAGATCAATCAAACCGAGCTAACGTATTTGAAAAACATCTTCGCTTTTGACGATCGCATTGTTCGCAACATCATGATCCCAAAAGCGGAAATCGTGTCAGTCGATAGTCACCTGACGCGCTCTGAACTTTTTAAAGTATTGGATAAACACCAATTTACCCGTTACCCCGTAGCCGACTATGGCAATGAAAACAACCTCATCGGTTTTATTAACACGAAAGAATTGTTAACGAGCATGGCAGCAGGAAGAACGCAAAATCCGGAATCGTTTATCCACGAGATGTCGCGTTTCCCAGAAACGACACCTATTCAAAAAGTGTTGACCAATATGCAGCAAAGCCACACGCATATGGCCATCATCACAAAAGACGGTGCTATGACTGGACTTGTAACAATGGAAGACATTTTAGAAGAAATCGTCGGCGAAATTAGCGACGACTCGTTTGAAGCAGAACCAATTTAATGCGAATAAAAGAAGAGAGGAACCCATGGGTTTCTCTTCTTTTTTTGGTAAATTATTGGTAAGGTGAAAGGGAGAGTTACAAAAAGGAGAGATGTGTATGCAAGAACGTTCAACGAGAAATATGCGAGAAGTGATATTGTTTTTCGGCGCGTTAATCTTTTTCGCCGTCGCCACTTTCTTGAGTTTGTACGAAGGTAGCCAGTTAGACGATGTCTCTTGGGAATGGCCGTACTCTGCGATCTTTAGCAATTGGTTAAACGGCGGCGTTGAATCGGCAGCCGATATTTTGACCATTGATTACTTAGTGTACGCCGCGAAATTCGAGCCGTTGTTTCCGATAATCATGTTTATTTCTGCATTTATTTTACTGTTGCAACTCGCTTCATGGATCTTTAGAAAAAACAAAATCGCGTTGAGCGTGTTTTATTTAGCGTGCGGAGTGGGACTTTTTGTCGTGAGTGGTGTATTCATGTCGTCGCCAACAGTCGGACTCGAAATATTTTCTCGAATTTTCTTCGTTTTCGGCATTGTTTTGGTGATTTCTGGTGTGACTTCGTTAGTTAAAGCGCGAAAGCAGGAGGCGTGAGTGACGTTGTTTGCGGAATACGCGGGTTTGTTTGCGGGGAGCGACGCGTTGTTTGCAGCAATGAGTGATTTGTTTGCGCTATCCGGCTCGTTGTTTGCGGGATAGACTAGTTTGTTTGCAACTCGACCACAAACGACTCAAAAAAAATAAGCACTCCTCAAAAAAACAGGTCAGTTGGCCTGTTTTTTTGTATGTGACAAAGCAATCGCTACACCTTACGTGGTGATTTCTGCGTGTTACCGGAAAAGCACAGACAAAGAATGGATAGTAGCATAAACTTGGATTATAAGTAGATGATCGATAAGGATTTTAATATCGAGAGATAAGAGGTGAGGTCAGATGAAAGTATCTTTGAATATCGATAGTCAATTTGAAGAGACGAAAGTAACCATTGAATGTAAGGGAATGGACGATTCGATTAAAAGTATTATCGATTTTATCAATAGGCAAGAAGAGACGCGTTTTCTCGTTGGACGAGACGGTGATATGCAACACATTTTGAAGCCAGCGGACATTCATTATTTCCACGCGAACAGTGATAATGTCACGGCGGTAACGGCTAAAGGCGAATTTCGCTTGAAAGAAAAGCTGTATGAATTAGAAGAAATGTTTCCATCGAGTCAGTTTATCCGACTGTCAAAATCAGTCATCGCCAATCTGGACGAATTAAGTCGCTTTGAAGCATCTTTTAACGGAACACTGTGCGTTTATTTTAATTCAGGCGCAAAAGAGTACGTGTCACGGAATTACGTCAACAGCATTAAAGAATCCTTGAAAATGAATAGGAGGAAAGGAAAATGAAAACTTTTTTGATCCGCAGTATTGTTGGAATATGCTTTGGTGCTTTTTTCAGCATTCTCATAACGTATAGCGTCATTTTAAGTGGGCAAGAAACGTTGGATAGCGGTTCGTTCATGCAAAACTCGTTAGGCAGTATGCTATGCGGTTGGTTTTTCGCAGTCAGCAGTCTGATTTTTGATCAACACAACTGGTCATTGCGTCGTCAGACAGTGACGCATTTCATCATTGTCATTGTGTTGTATTTCGTATTGGCATTCGGAATCGGTTGGGTCCCCTTTACTGTAGAAGGCTTTCTATCAATCCTTGGAACCTTTGTGGTTTTCTACTTGTTGTTCTGGTTAGCTTTTTATTTCTACTTTAAAAATCAAGCGCAGAAAATGAATAAAGAGTTGAATAGTTAATAGGAAACCAGCCCTCGTGGCTGGTTTTTATAGTATGACGAGTTTTGAACGGGGGAATTGGGTGAGAAATCGATCGTTGTTTGCGGCTTGTCGTAGTTTGTTTGCAGGAAGCGACGCGTTGTTTGCGCCAATGAGCGATTTGTTTGCGCTATCCGGATCGTTGTTTGTGGGATAGACTAGTTTGTTTGCAACTCGACCACAAAACACCACCCCAACCCCGAATTACCCAAAACAAGAAAAAGGCGTTTCAAGCGCGACTCGCTTGAAACGCCTTTTTCGATTTAATCTTGTGTCAGCTTCTCTAGTTGTTTGTGCTCCAAAGCAAGCTTTTCCCGCTGCAATTGAATATCAGCGAGCTTGATCTCGGATTTTCTTTGAATATCGAAAGCAGCGAGAAGAATCGATCCAGTAAAAATAATCGTAATCATTAAGTAGAAACCAATTTCCAAAGTTATCTCTCCTTTACCCGTTCAGCGCTTGTTGCGCACGATGCTGATCTTTTTTCTCTACATACAAATCGTATTGAGTCGTGTTTGTCACAGCGTCGCGCATATGCGAAGAGCCGATATGACCTTCAGTGCCATGAACATTGGCGTTCACTTTTAGTACCGCGTCATAGCCGATGCCTTGTGCGCGAAGACAGTCGACCGCTTGATAGTACATGTCGTCACCAAAAGCAGTATAAGCCAAATGGTTCTTCTTAAAAAATAGCCACCGAACGAGTCCCATATCGTCACTCCTCTCAAATTACGAAGTCCTTATAATGAGTAATACGAAAGAACAAGCTAAGGGTTTCATCTTATTACCACTAACATGTTGTAGAGAAGACAAAAAAATCCAGTAGGAATATTTGGTTTTATTGAAACATTTAGACAGTTCAATCGTATATATATTATAGGCCACCATCACAAGCTTGAAAGATCGTGCGTCAATTAGCCAAAGGGGAGTGGAAAGAACATGCAGTCATTAGGAATTATTACAGTCATTATTGCGTTAGTCATTATCGCAGCAATCGTAGGGGTTGGGTATTTTTTCTGGATGAAAATCCGTTACCGCACTGCGAAATCCAATGAAGCGTTGATCATCACGGGACCAAAATTAGGAGATCCAGAAAAAGACACGAATATTTTCAACGACGACGAAGGTCGTTCGATGAAAATCATTCGGGGCGGTGGCTATCTTTTAAGACGCTTCCAAACGTCGACGCCGGTTAGTTTGACGTCATTCCAATTAAAACTCGCAACACCGCGTGTCTACACAAATGCGGGTGTGCCGATTGTGGCGGACGCTGTTGCCATGGTCAAAGTCGCTGATACGTTAAACGGTATTGCCAATTACGCCGAGCAGTTTCTTGGCAAAAAACAAGAAGAAATTGAAACGGAAATTATCGAAGTACTTGGCAGTAATTTACGTGCCATTCTATCGAAAATGACAGTGGAAGATATCAATAGCGACCGCGAAAAATTCAATACGGATGTGCAAGACGTTGCTCAAAAACAACTAGACTTGATGGGCTTTAAAATCACGTCACTCGGTTTAACTGATTTGCGTGATGCCGATGAAGACAACGGCTACTTAGAAAACTTAGGTCGCCCGCGTATTGCCGAAGTGCGCAAGCTAGCTGAAATTGCGGAAGCCAACACGGAACGTGAAACACGTATTCACCGCGCACAAACCGACCAAGAAGCGAAAGAAGAAGAATACAAACGCCAAATTTCAACGGCTCAATCGAAAAAAGAAAAAGACATTAAAGATGCTGCGTTCAAAGAAGAAACCGAACGTGCGCGTGCCAAGTCCGAGCAATCGTATGAGCTCGAAAAAGCGAAACTTGCGATGGAAATCCAGGACGAAGAGCTCAGTATGCAATTCGCGGCACGTGAACGCGCAGTTAAACTCGAAGAAGAAGAAAGCAAGGTGCGCAAAACAAAAGCCGATGCCACGTACTACGAAACAACGCGTTCCGCTGAAGCCGACGCGCGCCGAGCAGTCATTGACGGGGAAGCAAAAGCGAAGATCAAACGTGACGAAGGTGCCGCAGAAGCTGAAGTTATTCGCGAACGTGGTAAAGCCGAAGCCGAGTCTCGTAAACTACTTGCTGAAGCAATGGAAGAACATGGCGACGTCATCATCACCGAAAAACTAATCGACATGCTGCCAGTATTTGCAGAGAAAGTTGCTTTGCCACTAAGCAATATCGAATCGGTGAAAATCATTGATTCCGGCAACGGCCAAGGCATCCCGTCATTCGGCAAGAGTGTCACGAAAACCATGGTCGACATGCAAGAGCCGCTCAAAGAAATGACCGGTATCGACATCGGCGAATTGCTGAAGTCCTACGTCAACCGCAACAACCAACCGGCTCCACAAGCACCGGTTGCAACAATGCCAGTGCTGCAAAAAGAAGAAGTTGTTGAAGATACGAATAAAACCGAAGAAGACTTATAAAAGAATCATGTAAGGAATAAACCCAAGAACGTTTGCCGAAGAGGCAAATGGTTCTTGGGTTTTTATATAGTTAAAAAAAGAGGTTTTTTGTATTGTCTAATAAAATAACAAAGCAAATATTCCAATCACATTGAAAGGAATATCTAAATGTATAAAAACACTTAAAAGTGTAATTAAATATGTTGAAATTCGCATTTAAACACTATTCCTAAGTAGAAAGAGTTTATTGTATTCAAAATTGATGCATAAAAATTTTTTGAGTCAATAATTAAAATAATCTGAAAATATTATTGTTTTTTATTTTAATGATGATATACTATTAAAAAGTTCACTCATACTGAATAAATACACTAATACAGTAAAAATGGAACAAAATTTACAATCGTTTAAAAATGAAACATATTTTCTAGGAGGAACTAAATTGGACGACATTGCAGTAAGAGTAAAGGAATTACGTAAAAAAGCAAAAATGACTTTAAAGGATTTAAGCGAAGCCACTTCGTTATCAACAAGTTTTTTATCACAAGTAGAAAATGGATCTTCAAACCTCGCGATTAGTTCTTTAAAAAAAATAGCTGAAGCATTAAAAGTGAATATATCAATATTTTTTGAAGACGATAAAAGTGAATCATATAGTTACATGACAAAGAAAGAAGATAGACGGGTGTTTCAAGTAGAAGGCTTAGAAACCATCTACTCCAATCTTTCCGGAAACTTCAACCAGCGAATATTAGCACCTTACATCCTTACGCTGGCGCCTAGTCAAAAAAAGAAAGACAGTTTTCAATTTGCCGGTGAAGAATTTTACTATGTATTGAAAGGCGCGGCAAAATTTACAATTGATAATAAGGAATATTTTATCTATGAAGGAGATTCAATTCACTTCCCTTCCAGTCTTGACCATTTCGGCGAAAATTTACTGGATGATGAAGAAACTGAATTATTGGGAGTCATTACACCGGTTGTATTTTAATGGTTCATTGAAGAGCTAAAGGGAGGCTGATTTTTTGAAAACATTATTGGAAGTGAAAAATCTAAGTGTTGAATTCAAAACAGAAGATGGAAGTGTCAGACCCCTCGACCAGGCATCTTTTCAAGTAGAAGAAGGACAAACCGTATGTATCGTTGGAGAATCCGGCAGTGGGAAAAGCGTCACCAGCTTAGCCATTATGAGGCTTTTAGAGTTTGAAAACGGAAAAATTACAGATGGCCAAATACTGTTTGAGGGTGAAGACCTGGCGACTAAAAGCGCAGAAGAAATGAGGAAAATAAGAGGCAGTGAAATGTCGATTATTTTTCAAGAACCAATGACTGCGTTAAATCCGGTATTTACAATTGGCCAACAGCTGATGGAAGGTCTTCAATTGCATCAAGGATTTAGTAAAAAAGAAGCGTGGAACCGATCTTGTGAGCTGCTGAATTTAGTTGGGATAAACGATGCGCAAGATCGCATGAAGCAATATGTACATGAACTATCCGGTGGAATGCGCCAGCGGGTCATGATTGCCATTGGCTTATCGTCCAACCCTAAACTTTTGATAGCAGATGAACCAACAACTGCGCTAGATGTCACGATTGAAGCACAGATTTTGAACTTATTGACGGAGTTGAAAGACAAAATCAATATGTCGATTATTTTGATCACCCACGATATGGGTGTAGCTGCTGAAATGGCTGACTATATCGTTGTGATGTATGCAGGAAAAATCGTGGAACAAGGAACTGTTTATCAATTGTTTGACGAACCAACTCACCCCTATACTAAAGGTCTTTTGCAATCCATTCCTTCAGCTGAAGCAACTACAGATGAAAGATTGTATTCAATCAGAGGGACAATCCCAAGCTTAAATAATCTTCCAACCGGATGCAGATTTCATCCGAGATGCGATTTCGCTACTGATAAGTGTTTAACAGAAGTGCCACCTTTAGTTAAAGAGAATGACCGGTTGGTCGCTTGCTGGAATATAAATGATGTTTTAGAGAAAAGCCGAGGAGAGAAGGTGGAAATACTATAGTAGAGAGTTAAATTAGAGGGGGCTATAGCATGATTGACAGTGTGGAAGTAAAGCTAAGGTTGGATGATACACAGAATCAGAAAAAAATTATTTTAAAAGCGGATCATATAAAAAAATATTTCCCTGTTAAATCTGGGATTTTGAGCAGAGAAGTAAAATACGTCAAAGCAGTCGATGATATTTCTTTGGAAATATTTGAAGGGGAGACGTTCTCATTGGTTGGGGAATCCGGGTCTGGTAAATCGACATTAGGCCGAGCCTTGTTAAGGATTCAGGAACCTGATGAGGGAACCATTTCCTTTGATGGTAAGGATATTACCGCCATGAATAGACAACAAATGAAAGACGTTAGAAAGGATATGCAGGTCATCTATCAAGATCCTTTCGGCTCGTTAAACCCAAGAATGAAAGTTATCGACTTAATAGCAGAGCCTCTGGATATTAATAATTTATATAGAGGAAAGGAGAGAGTGGAACGGGTAATCGAGTTAATGGAATTGGTAGGTTTAGATCCAAGTAGACGAAATCGTTATTCCCATGAATTTTCAGGCGGACAAAGGCAGCGGATAGGAATTGCCAGAGCCATAGCGTTAAATCCGAAGTTTATCTTAGCGGATGAAGCAGTATCCGCATTAGACGTGTCTGTTCAAGCACAAGTAGTGAATTTAATGAAAGATTTACAAAAAGAATTAGGACTCACGTATCTATTCATAGCCCATGGATTAAACATTGTCCGCTATATTTCAGATCGTGTTGGGGTGATGTATTTAGGTAAATTGGTTGAAGTCGGAAATGTAGAAGATATCTACAGTAGACCGGCGCATCCCTATACAAATGCTCTTATTCAGACCAATCCAAATCCAAATCCAAGATCGAGAAGGGAGAAATTGATATTAAAAGGTGAAATACCTTCGCCTTCCAATCCGCCATCGGGATGTAGATTCCACACTAGATGTCCGATTGCTAGTGACAAGTGCAAAGAAGTTTCTCCAGAGTTAAGAGAAATTTTACCAGGAAGATTAGTCGCGTGTCATTATCCATTGATTTAGAAATACAAAATAAAAAATAAGAGGAGCTAATATTACATGAAAAAGACGGAATATTCAAACTCGAATAAAAAGAATTACGATGGATACAAATCCTTTCAGTACTTGGAAAGTGGGGTAGACTACCAGGAATATAAATTAGCAAAAGAAATAGGCCGTGTACCCGCGTATACATATCCGGTCAGTGAAGATCAGGAAGAAATCGTACAGGGAATTCTCGCAGAAGAAAATATTGTATCGATGCACGAACATACTTTTGTTACACCTGAAAATGTTAATGAATTTTATGAGTTCAGAAGACAGGGGCGTGATTGGACAGGTTATGAAGCATTAAGCATTTCAGGTTTAGACGTTATTTTTGAAAACTTCATGGATGGTACAGCCATGATCACATCCCAAGCAGGGTGGAAGTGGAATGATGTTATTCATGACCTTGGAATTCGGATGAGTGATATTGAGCATCAGGACATGGTATTTATGGCCAAGCGTATAGATGATTTATACCGCGCTAAGAAAGAAGGGAAAATCGCCTTTGTTGGCGCATTAGAGTCTTGTTCTATGATCGAAAATGAGTTGGACCGATTGGATATTTTATATGGATTTGGGATTCGGACGATGGGTGTAGTTTATTCTGAAGCAAATATGCTTGGCTCAGGGTTAAGAGAACCAAATGACAGTGGGTTATCAGTATTTGGTAAACAAGCCGTCCACCGGATGAATAAGCTGGGAATCACGATTGATGTATCCCATTCCGGAGACAAAACAGCACTGGATACAATTGAAACAAGTTCTAAGCCAGTAACGATCAACCATGCTGGTGCGCGAGCTTTATGGGATACGAGACGTATGAAGCCAGATGATGTCATCAAAGCTTGTGCTGCAAGAGGCGGAGTGATTGCTATCGAAGCTGCGCCACATTCCACAGTGACAAAAAATCATCCGAGACACAATATTGAATCGTTTATGGAACATTTCGAATACACGGCAAATCT
The DNA here is from genome assembly GCF_022489025.1 of Planococcus halocryophilus. Classification (GTDB taxonomy): domain Bacteria; phylum Bacillota; class Bacilli; order Bacillales_A; family Planococcaceae; genus Planococcus; species Planococcus halocryophilus_A. The sequence goes on from NZ_JAKVTG010000007.1 coordinate 132,750, forward strand.
GGTTGGGATTGAACATGTTGCTTTTGGTCCTGATACATTGTTTGGGGACCATGTTGGGTTACATGATTTATTGTCAGGAAAATTATCGATCAAGAGTTCACAAAAAGATGATTTGGAGCGAGTGGAATACGTAGAAGGAATTGAAAACCCTGCTGAGAGTTTTCCGAACATTATTCGTTGGTTAGTTAAACACGGTTACAGTCATGAAGACATCAAAAAGGTAATTGGAACGAATATTTTCAGAGTGTTGAAAGAAACATGGGCAAAATAACTTTAAAAAGGGGGAAACATGATGAAAAGTAAATTAGCGACGCTATTAATGGTGTTTATATTATTCATTGCCGGTTGCTCTAGTGATACAAATACTTCGGGTGAATCATCAAGTGGTGGGAAAGAAACAGAAGGTGTCAGCAAAGGTGGAAATGTATCCATTCCAATCGTGGGCGACCCAATTTTTAATCCGTGGCATCCCAATGCCTATGCTGAATCCAACCTCGTAAACCGTGTTTTATTCCAGGGTCTTACAAAACCTGGACTTGATAATTTGCCGGTAGGAAATTTAGCTGAAGAATGGACAACATCTGAAGATGGTTTGGTTTGGACATTTAAATTGAAAGAAGGCGTCAAATGGCACGATGGTGAAGAATTTACGGCAGAAGATGTGGCTTTCACATTTAACGATCTAGTATTAAATGCTTCATTAGGGTCAAACGGTGCTTCTAACTATAAAGCATTGGATAAAGTAGTAGAAGTCGATGACTATACAGTGGAATTCCACTTGAAGAGTCCATTCGCATCTTTGCCGGCATACTTGGCATTCAACTCGGAAATTCTTCCGGCACATAAGTTTGAAGGTGTGGAAGATCCATGGGAATTCACGGATTTCAATAAAGAAAATCCAGTTGGAATTGGTTCATTTAAAATGGGTGAATATATTTCAGGTCAAAGTTTAAAACTTGTTAAAAATGCTGAATATCATAATGGTGAACCGAACCTAGATTCTGTTACATTTAAGATTTTGCCAGATGTAAACACTCAAATTGCCCAAGCATTGAGCAATGAGCTGGATATTTTCGTGCTGGAAGATAAATCGTCATTAGCAAGAATTGAACAAGCGGAAAATATTGAATTAGTAACAGCAGATATTACACGCTATTTCTGGATTTCGTTGGATATGGAAAATCCGAAATTCCAGGATGTAAAAGTAAGACAGGCTATGCTTCACGCAATTGATAGAGAAACCATTATCGATTCTGTGCTAGAAGGTTACGGAGAAATTGCAAATGCTGCTATCACACCAGATCAAAAGCAATACTTTAATGAAGATTTAAAGACATATGAGTTTGACCCAGAAAAGTCTAAACAACTATTAAAAGAAGCTGGTTGGGAAGATACAGATGGTGATGGAATCCTTGATAAAGATGGAGAAGACTTTACATTCCAATTTGACATTGCACTTCAAGGAGATCTCGAACAAATTGCTGTATTGGTTCAGCAATACCTTAAGGATGTTGGGTTTGATGTTGAACTTAACACGATGGAATGGAATGCAATGATTCAAAAGAACATTATCGATCGTGATTTTGACATGATCCTCAACTGGTGGTCATACCCATCCGATCCTGATATTTATGCACAATACCACTCAAGTAACGCGGGGACAGGAAACAATATCCCAGGATACCAAAGTGAAGAATTGGATAAATTGCTGGAAAAAGGACAATCTACAAGTGACCCGGATGAGCGGGCTGTAGTATATGACGAAGTACAGGAATATATGGCTGAGAACTTACCTTATATCTACTTATGGTATCCAAAAGAATTAAGTATTCGCAGTAATAGATTGTCTAATGTTCCAGATATGTATGTAGGTGGTGCCCTGCACTATATCTACGAATGGTCTGTAACAGAATAATCCCTATAAGGTAAGGCTGATCTACTTCTTAGGCAGTAGATCAGCCCCTCTTATGAAGGAAAGAAGGTGCATAGTGAATGCTTCAATTCTTGATAAAGCGTTTTGGGCAATCTGTGATTTTAATCTTAATCGTAACCCTAATTACATTCTTTTTAATAAATTTAGCCCCGGGTGGACCTGCATCAATGATGCGAATGGATGCGACAGCGGAAGAAAGAGCGGCACTTTCTGAAAGATTGGGGTTAAATGATCCAATTCCAGTCAGGTATGGGAAGTGGTTGGGAGACGCGGTCCAAGGAGATTTAGGTCCTTCATTATCAAGTGGGCAACCAGTTATGGACCGAATTGTAGAGCGGTTTCCGCATACGTTAAAATTAGCTTTTTGGACAATTATATTCTCAGTGATTATTGGTGTGGTATTAGGAATTATTTCTGCCCGCAATAGGAATACCTGGCGAGATCATACGATAAACTTTGGCAGTGTAATCGGTTTATCCATTCCTTCTTTTTGGTTAGCGATTATGTTGATCTTGTTATTTTCTGTTCAATTACAATGGCTTCCTTCTGCTGGAACTGGAGAAGGATTTGTTGGCCAGTTCAAGTCAATGATCATGCCGGTCATTATTTTATCTACTGCTACCTTACCCACAATAGTCAGATTTACACGTTCCTCAATGTTAGAGGTAGTATCACAAAACTATGTTAGAACCGCTCGGGCAAAAGGCATGAAAGAAAAAACAGTTATTTATTCGCATGCACTCCGCAATGCGTTGATCCCAGTTATTTCGATCATCGGTGTTTTGATTCCGAGATTGTTAAGTGGCACGGTAATTGTAGAATCGGTATTCGGCTGGCCTGGAATGGGAAGGCTGATTGTAGAGGCAGCTCAATCCCGTGATTATAACTTGGTGATGGGCGTCACGGTAGTTGCCACAGTCCTTGTGATATTTAGTAATTTTATAGTTGATATCATTTATTCCAAAGTTGATCCTAGAGTGAAAAATATCGGATAAATTAACCTGAAATGTATAGGCAGTTTTTTGTAGGAGGTATGAAGATGAGTGAGTTGACCCAAGAGGGAGTCGCAAAGTTACCAATTCAAGAAAGAGGTTTTATAAACTTTTTTAGAAAATTGGCCAAGAATAAGATTGCTTTTATTTCGTTCGTTTTTTTACTGCTTGTTCATTTAGGTGTATTTTTGGGTCAATTCGTTTGGACGATTAGTCCAGAATCTGTGGATCCGGCCAACTCATTAGCCAGTTGGACATCTGAACATCCACTAGGAACGGATGATTTAGGAAGAGATGTACTTGCCAGATTAATGTATGGCGGGCAAATCACATTGCTTGTCGGTTTTTTCTCCATGGTTTTTACCGTTTTAGTGGGTGGCATTATTGGTGCTGTGGCAGGCTTTTTTGGAGGCTGGATCGATATTATCTTAATGCGATTCACGGAAGCTATGATGTCTATTCCTAACTTTTTCCTAGCCTTGGTAGCCTTGACTGTATTAGGGAAGAGCCCATTCATGGTAATCCTCGTTATCGCATTTACTTCATGGATGGAGATTGCTCGAGTTGTTTATGGAGAAACGTTGAAATGGAAAGAAAGTGAATTTGTTGAAGCCTCTAAGACAATGGGGTCTAATGCTATGCGGACCTTATTCAAGCACATTGTTCCTCAAATCATTCCAACAATCATTATTGCGAGTACATTGGGAATAGCGTGGGCGATTTTAACTGAGAGTGCTATTAGCTATTTAGGATTAGGTATTCAGCCACCAACCGCTACTTGGGGGAATATGTTGCAAAATGCACAGCAATATATTTGGACGGCACCTATTTTAGGCGTATTGCCTGGCCTCTCTATTACTCTAGTAGTACTTGCTTATAATTTCCTTGGAGATGGATTGCGTGATTTACTAGATCCAAAACATCATAAAAAGTAAAGGGAGATGACAAGGTGATTAAAAAGATTAACGATTGTGATTTGTACTATGAAATACATGGGGATGCGACGTCAGAAGAAGCAATCTTTTTCATTCATGGTGGCCCGGGGCTAGGTGATTGTAGAGGAGATGTTCAAACGTTTAGCGACTTTGCTCCGGCATACCAAAAAGTATTTCTAGACATGAGAGGTTCCGGGAGATCAGGTGATGTCCAGCCCTTTTCACATGAGCAATGGATTCAAGACATTGATTCATTACGGCAAGAACTCGGCTTTCAAAAGATTATTTTACATGGCACTTCATACGGAGGGTTCATTGTGCAGGAATATGCATTGAAATTCCCAGAAAACACACAGTCTGTAGTTTTGAATGTGACTGCTCCTGACAATCGACATCATTTTGCGGCTATTGAAAATGCAGTGAATAGTGACAAGACGAAGATTGGGCCAGAAGATTTAGTTCGATTATTTGAAGGGAAAGTCGAATCTGATGAAGACTTTAAATACTTATATGATGGCATAGTATCTTTATATACAATAAATCAAAATATCGAAGAACAACAGGAAAAAGTAAATCAAATCTATTATCACTTTGAAACACATAATGCGGCCTTTAATACTTGTCTGATTGATTTTGACTTAAAAGAGCAGTTATCAAAAATCTCTACGCCTGCTTTAGTGACAGCCGGTAAAAGAGACTGGATTATTCCACCAGAATATTCAAAGTTGATAGCAGATCGCATACTGAACTCGACATATATTGTATTTGAAAACTATGGTCATGCTTTGGTTAGAGAACAAAGTGAAGTCTATAAAGAATATTTATTGAACTTTATCGAAGGGAAATTATCCGATAAAGAGATTCGGGAAAATATCGCTTAGGAGGGAAAGCATGCGAGTAACATTGAATGAGTGTGAAATCTATTATGAAATCCATGGCAAGGAAGATGGAGAAACTATCTTCTTTATCCATGGTGGACCAGGGATGAGCGACTCCAGGGGAGATGTATCTGCATTTTCTGCTCTTGGAGACCAGTACAAATTGGTGTTCATGGACATGAGAGGCTCGGGACGTTCTGAAGAAAAAGGTCCTTATACACATGAACAATGGATAGATGATATTGATGCACTGCGGGAGTATTTGGAAATCGAGAAACTACACATACTTGGCGGGAGTTACGGAGGATATCTAACAATGGAGTATGCATTGAAGTATCAAAAATACCTTCAATCAATTACATTAAGAGATACGGCTGCGAACGACAAGTATAACTACATATCAATTGATAAGGCTTTAGCTAGTAATCTTCCAGGTATAGATGAGGAAATGTTAACTCGCTTATTTGGCGGAGAGGTAAGGTCGAACGAAGAATTTAAAGAAATGATTCGAGCCATTCTGCCTTTATATACGGTAGAAGATACCGGCAACAATGAAGCCAAGCTAAATAATATTTATTGGCATTATGAAACACATAATTTCGCTTTTAGTACGAATAAGAAAATGTATAACATTAGCGATCGACTAAGCGAAATCAAAGTGCCAACATTAATAACAGTCGGCATTCATGATTGGGTTACACCACTAGAATGCTCTGAGGAACTTGCTGAAAAAATTCCAAACAATAAATTTGTTAAATTTGAAAATAGCGGTCATTCTCCTCATCAAGAAGAGAATGAGGCATACATCAAGTTATTGCGGGTACATTTAGCTGCCAACCTCATAAGCCTGAAATGAACATTTTTAAGTCTAGTTATCTCATCGTATCTAGTTAAAAAGGCTGTCCCTTAAAGTCATTTCTTTGACTTTGGGGGACAGCCTTTTCTTGAACTTGCTATAACTAATCGAGGTTAATCTGTACTGTGTTTTACAACAAGATAATACGGCTAAGTAAATAAAATCACGTCCTAGGGGAAGGGAAAATCTAAACGATTCCGACAATACGCTATAATTTATATCATATACATTGCTGCACCCGCTGCATCTATATTATTGGTGTGTTTTTTTCGTATTATTCATCTGTATAAATTGTGTGGGAATTGTTTCGCTCCCAGGGAAGCAATTTATCTTGCCGGAAGTTCGTAACACTATTAAAGCATCAGCACTGACGCCTGCTGCAAGCGAGACGACAGTGGAAATCTCCAAACTAGGAGACGATGCAACATTAATCGGCGCCGTCACTTTACTATTAGTGGACGTTTTTGAACTAACATAAAAGAGAGGATGAACAGAACATGGAGATTAGTCAAAAACTATTTGGTCATAAAGACCGTAAACCTGTCACGTTGTATACCTTAACTAACGATAGAGGCTTTCAAGTGTCGTGTATGGATTATGGCTGCGTCGTTACAGAAATCGTTGCGCCAGACCGTAACGGCAAATTTGAGAATGTCGTGCTAGGCTTTGATACGTTTGAAGAGTATGAAAGCAATCCTCATTTTTTTGGTGCATTGGTGGGGCGCTTTGCTGGCCGGATAAAAGACGGCGAATTTACACTGGATGAAACTCGTTACCAAGTCGCTAAAAATGCCAATGGCCATCATTTACATGGCGGCGATCAAGGCTTACATGCGGTTATTTGGGAGTCCAAAGTTATCACATCAGACCAAGAAGCCATCATTGAATTTACGTATGTCAGCCCGGACGGTGAAGAGGGCTTTCCAGGAAACTTGTCCATGATGGTCCGCTATAGCCTGAAAAACGACAGCAACCAACTGGTCATTTCTTACCGAGCAACCTCCGACAAAACCACATTGTTGAACGTGACCAACCATTCCTATTTCAATTTGAGCGGCAATCTTCAAAATACCGTGTTAGACCATGAACTGACAATGGCTAGTGACCATTATTTAGACGTTGACGAGGAATTGCTGCCGACTGGAAATCTAGTCGCGGTAACTGAAGACCCGTTATTCGATTTTCGTCACGGCAAAACCATCAGAGAAGCCATAACAGCCGAACATCCACAAACTCAATTAGCAGGTAACGGTTATGATCATCCGTTTTTACTAAACTCTTCAGATCAACCAGCTGTTCAATTAACCGATCGAACAAGTGGCCGAACGTTAGTGGTTGAAACAACTGAACCCGCAGTAGTGTTTTATACCGGCAATCATATTGGAGGTCCTTACAAGATTAGAGGGACAGCAGCGCAAAATCAGCTTGGCATGTGCTTTGAAACACAAAGTCCACCGGATTCGGCGCGTCATTCGCATTTTCCATCGTCCGTCTTGCATGTAGGAGAAGAGTTCAAGTCTGAAACGAGCTACACGTTTTTATAATTAAAGAGTTTTCGCCCCCAATCTGCCTTGATGGATAAAGGAGACAGGCTGAGGGGCTATTTATATTCTAAGAAAAAGATTGCTCTTAAATTCCATTTTTTATGCACGAAAAGAGCAAAATAAGGTAGCATTAGAAATGCAGTGAAAATTTAGATAAAAGGGGAGTCAAAAAATGAAAGGGATTACACGTTTTTCGAATAATTTAATGGAGCGCTATTTACCCGATCCATTTTTATTCGTTATTATCTTGACGGTGGTCGTGTTCGGGCTAGGCTTAGGCTTAACGGATTCGTCACCTGTTCAGATGGTGGCGTTTTGGGGTGAAGGATTTTGGGCATTACTAGCGTTCTCGATGCAAATGGTGCTCGTACTGGTTACCGGGTTTGTACTAGCGAGTAGCCCGATATTCAAAAAGGGGTTAGGCAAGCTTGCGAGTTTTGCGAAGTCACCAGGAAGCGCAATCCTCTGGGTGACAATCGTCTCACTAGCAGCAAGCTGGATCAACTGGGGCTTTGGCTTGGTTATTGGTGCCTTGTTCGCCAAAGAATTGGCGAAGCGCGTAGAGAATGTCGATTACCGCTTATTGATTGCAAGTGCGTATTCAGGATTCTTGATATGGCACGCAGGATTCTCTGGGTCAATTCCGTTATCGATTGCGACAGAAGGACATCCATTCGTTGACAAGATTGGCATTATCCCAACGACGGAAACGATTTTTTCTAGTTATAACTTAATCATCGTTGCTGCATTATTAATCATTGTACCGTTATTAAATCGCATGATGATGCCAAGTAAAGAAGAAACAATCACAGTCGACCCGAAAGTTTTGATCGAGCCAACGGTTGAAGAACTTCCGACAAAAGCAAATATGACACCAGCAGAACGATTGGAAAACAGCTGGATCTTATCGATGGTTATTGGTGTTTTAGGTATTGCATTTATTGTTTATTATTTTGCAAACAACGGCTTTGCGTTAACGCTCGACGTGGTTAACTTTATGTTCTTGTTCCTAGGTATTCTTTTCCACGGCACACCGCGCAAATATTTGGTCGCCGTTCAAGAAGCGGTCAAAGGAGCCGGCGCGATTATCGTGCAGTTTCCGTTTTACGCAGGAATTATGGGGATGATGACAGCGTCTGGGTTGGCAGCTGTCATTTCAGAAGCGTTCGTCAATATTTCGACGGTAAACACGTTCCCACTTTTTGCATTTTTAAGTGCAGGACTCGTCAACTTTTTCGTTCCTTCGGGCGGTGGACAATGGGCCGTTCAAGCACCGATTATGTTAGAAGCTGCAGAAATGCTTGGCAGTGACCCGGCGAAAGTGGCCATGGCAGTTGCATGGGGCGACGCATGGACAAACATGATTCAGCCATTCTGGGCTTTACCAGCACTGGCAATCGCCGGACTCAAAGCGAAAGACATCATGGGCTTTTGTGTCATCGTCTTAGTTGTTAGTGGCGTGGTAATTGGAGCAGGTTTATTGTTTTTGTAAAATAAAAAAGGACGATCTTGTAAAAGGCATCAAACATGTCTTTTACGAGATCGTCTTTTTTGTCGTTATGTTATTTAGTGGCCAAGATGAAACGTTCAGCCTCACCTAATTCGTATAAGCTAACGACATTTCTTCCTTTGCGTTTTGCTTCATACAACGCTTCATCCGCTGTTTTTATCAACGAATGAATATCTGCTGCGTCTTCTGGATAGGTTGCAACGCCCAGGCTAATCGTCAGTGACACTTTGTCGTTTTCTTCGCTTCGGACGTCTAAGCTTTGCACATTTTTCCGAATCGCTTCAGCGTGGCGGAAAGCTTCTGCTTTCGTCGTTTCAGGCAACAGCATGACAAACTCTTCGCCACCAAAACGTGCCACGGTAAATTTGCCTTTTTGGTTTTGCTTGAACACTTTTCCAACTGCAATGATGGCAGTATCGCCTGTAGAATGGCCATACGTATTGTTGATATTCCGAAGAAAATCCATATCCCCAAAAATCAATGACAGTGATGTGTTGTTTTTTTGGCTCTTTTTGTACAACTCATTTATCTTTTCATCAAAATGGCGGTAATTGGGGATGCCGGTTTTGGCATCAATGTAGATCAACTCAGCACTATTAGCCTTTTGCAATAAATTTTGCAAGAGTAGTGCCGGAACGATCAAAAACAAGATTAAATACGGGTTGTAAAGATACGTAATCGCTAAAATAGCGCCAGTGATTAACAAGATCCCTTCGGATGACACAGTATTCACTTTGATCACCGGAGCTGATTTCCAAGCGATGCCTTCATCCAAACTGATCAGTGTGTTGATCAAAAAGATGCGCGTGATACCAAAAACCAACATTTCTAGCAACAACGCAATGGTAAACAGCAATTCGGAATCTGGGCTAGTACCGGATATTTCTCTAAAAATCGAGTACCCCAATAACCCAGAAATGATGGTCGCAGAAGCATTAAAATCAGGACCCGTGAATGGTTCAGGGTGCTTTTCTCTTAATCGAAAAGCGATGTTGACCAAACATGAAATCACAATACTCAATGCAAATAAAGGAAAGGGCAAAATGATCAATGCCGCAAATTCAACGACACAGCCCATCCCAGCAGAAAGCTTGGAATCGACGAAATCGAACAATCCACCATGTCTAGCAACAATCACCAGCGTTAGCCAAATGACAAAAGTAATAGAAGCGAAATCAGATAGTTGCGGTGGCTCGAGTTGCCAACTAACCAAGAAAACAGTAAGGGCTAGCATATTGGACAGCACGATAAAATATATGGCTTTTCTTGGATGTTTGGTATTCATCACTATTCACCTCATGGACAAGAAGTCCAGTTCTAATCACTAATGAATACAATAGGGAAGCGAGTACTCGCTAGCTTAGTAAACTAGAATGTCCGACTTGCAAGTTACTGAAACGTTTCAGTTTAATCAAAGTTATTTCGCCAAGCAATATTCCTCCAAGCAATATTGGACCAAGAGACGTTTCGCCATGCAATGTTCGACCAAGAATCCGGAGTGTCTAGACTCGCATTGTCGCCTGTTGCAGACGTAATCAGTGAAGACAATTCGAAATTTTGAGTAACATTAGCTGGGAGATTACTTGGATTAAAAAATACAGCTGCCTCTGCAGTGACAAGTCCAGCGCTACCTGCAGGTTGCTTTCCATAAGTGCGTGTTGTTTTCTTTAAGATCCATTTTACTTGGTCAGGAGTCAAGTTTGGATTTTGTTCAAGCATTAACGCGACAATTCCACTTACCATTGGTGTCGACATGGACGTGCCACCCATGGTGAAATAGTCATTGCTTACAACATTTTCAGGTTTTAATCCCCGCAAATCACCTTTTGGCATATAAGCAGTTATTTTAGAACCAGGTGCAACAACTTCTGGTTTAGAAAATCCTTCTGAAGTAACCCCATTGCTCGACCAGCTTTTTAAGGAATCATCTTCGGTATCCTTTGTACCCTTATCATCTATAGATCCTACTGTAATGACAAATGGATCGTTTGCGGGTGCATAACAAGTCGAACAACTTGTGCCGCCTTGGTTGCCTGCGGACACGACAACTACGATTCCTTTTTGCCAAAGAAGTTCAACTGCCGCGTTCGTTGCACTTTCTTTATAGTTTTGCTGAGTGGCAATTTGGTTAGAGATATTCACGACGCGGATATTGTATTTTTCATGGTTGTCATAAATCCATTGAAGACCGTCCACTAAGTTTTGTTCGCCAGCTTTGCCTTCGTCATCACTCACTTTGACGTTGACAATATTAACGCCAGGAGCAACGCCAGGATAGACTCCGTTACTTTGAGTTCCGTCGCCTCCAAGAATACTCGCTACGTGCGTACCGTGACCGAAAGAATCCGACATGTTACCGGCAGTTGAAAATTTAGCATTTGCCGTAATACGTTTTCTGAAGTCCGATTGAGCACCGTTAGCAATCCCGCTATCAATAACTGCTACCGTAACCCCTTTACCGGTAATTCCTTTTTTAAGCACTTTGTCGCTAGTGATGACAGACTGATAAACATTGGCAATTAACTTATCATCCGAGGTTTTACTAGATCCTTTGTTTTCAACCACTTTTTCATCTTGGTTAACGAAAACCACGCCAGGGACTGACTGAATGGACTGTGCTTTGTCCGGATCTATTTCCACTAAGTACGTATGGATAAAAGTCCATTTATCAACAATTGTGCCACCAAGTTGTTGAATAGCTTGTTCAATTCCTTGTGTTCCTGCTACTGTTCCTACCATATAACGGGCAGTAGGTTGTTTTTGTTCAGCAACAATCATCGCGTTTGTGTGAGTAGGTGCGAGAGAAACTGCAAAGCCGCTTAGTACAGCTGCAGCCACCAGCATATGGGATACTAATTTTTTGATATTCATTTTTTCCCCTCCTTTTATTGGCTATCTTTTCAAAAGACGGTATTGGATGATCAGCCCCAATCTTTCCAATGTGAGTTTTGTATATGTTTTTCGTGAGGTGCCTATAAAAAAAGGACCATTCGCAGAGGAACAGTCCTTAAACCATTCGGTAACCCAGCCATCGTAGATTGTTTATCAATCCTTAGACCTGTGGTTTTGCGTCGTTGTCTTTCAACAAGTTTGCCTTTTCGTTTTAAATTGTGGGTTATTTTACTTAAATTTACTGAATGATTAGAAAATGCAATTTATTAACATTATAAGAATCTTTATACCTACTGTCAACTGAATGTGTAATTATAATTGCTTATTATTGGCTTTATTTCTTTTATATTTTTCCAACTTTTTTTATTAATTTTCATAGTCATAAATAACATGTATGGATGGAATTCATATATAGCTATAGAAAATCGTTGGATAAGAGGGGAAAGTTCATATGAATAAAGCACGAGTTATGAAATCATGCGGAACGATCCTTATTTTTTAAATTTACATGGCAATTAAAATTATTTTGTAAAGTAGTAGTTCAATAGGAGGCGGCAAAATTGGTGCAATAAAGTGCTAAGAAAGAGGTAACAAATTTCGACCTTTCCTATTAGATGGATAAGGTCATTTTTGAATATCGGCGAAAGTAGAGAACAGTGGGATGAAAACTCTGATCAGCATATAGAATTTAGTTCAGGAGATGCTATATGAACTAGACTCTCGCTGTGTTATATTGGTAATATTATAGTATAAATGGTAATTATATAATGCTATAAAAGAACTATATTGGAAATTATTTTACAGAATAATCGATTCAATACATTGCTAACTCATAGCAAGTCAAAATAGTAAGCACGATCTAATTTTCATAATCAGAAAGGGGCTTATACGTGTGTGGAAAAACAAAAAACTAGTAGCAACAGCTGGGCTAATCGTTCTGTTAAGTGGCTGTGGCGAAGAAACACTCGAGAAGGATGAACCGGTCCTTGAAACAACAGAAGTTGAAGCTGCAGAGCCAGAAAAAGCCGAAGAAGAAGTAGCACAAGATGAGGCAGAAGAGAAGGAAAAAGCGGAAGCGGAAGAACAAGCAAAGGCTGAGACAGAAGCAAAAGAAAAAGCCGCGGTAGAGGAAAAAGCTAAGGCAGAAGCAGAACAACAGAAAAAAGCAGAAGACCAAGTAAAAGTGGAAGCGGAAGAAAAGGCAAAAGCAGAAGAACTAGCAAAAGCCGAAGCCGAAGAGGCAGCACGTAAAGAAGCAGAAAATGCAGGTTCAGCTTCCCAACAACAAGCGGCAAGAATGGCCGAAGAATACCTATCGTATACAGCGTTTTCGAAAAGTGGACTGATCGATCAATTGGAATTCGAAGGATTTAGTAACGCAGATGCTACATTTGCTTCAGAAAAAATCGATGTAAATTGGAGCGAGCAAGCAGTAAAAGCGGCTGAAAACTACATCGCCTACACGGCTTTTTCAAGAAAGGGACTCATCGAACAATTGGAATTTGAAGGCTATAGTAACGACAATGCGACCTACGCAGTAGACGAAATCACTGTCGACTGGAGCGAACAAGCTATTTTAGCCGCAGAGAATTATATCGAGTACACTTCGTTTTCAAGATCTGGACTGATTGAGCAATTGGAGTTTGAAGGGCATAGTAAAGCGGATGCTACGAACGCTGTGGATGTTATTGGGCTTTAATAAAATATAGGAGATCAGTCTCTGACTAAAGACCGACTTGTGGTTATTCGAGTTGTCTACCGTATCTTCTGGGATACAAATCGCTCCGGCGCTTTGGGCATGGCTTTCGCAATAAGCCAGGAAGAGCACCTGTCTTATTGCTTCGCCTAGCCCTTGGACGCGCCGTCGCTGGTGTGGGGTTCTCCTTATTCATAGTAGGAAGTAAACTACTTTTCTAAGTAGTTTATTTAAATCACACCCATGGATAGCGAAACTAATTAAATGTATTAGACTACTGAGGAAGAGGGGGAAGTATGGAGAAATTTATTGATTACTATGTATTGTTGAATATATTACCGACAGCTAATGAAGAGTTGATTAAACGTGCATATCGCATTCAGTCTAAAGAATTACACCCGGATCAAGGAGGGAACGAGAAACAATTTATCTTACTAACCGAGGCATATAAAGTTTTGAGTAATCCCATAAAAAGAAAAGCATACGACCAAGACTATGCCTTTTATCAACAGACTCAAAAGCGAGATAATGAACGTTCTCAGCAAGAAAGAAAACATGCGAATTCTAAACGTGCATCAGAATCCCCGGAAAATAAACCATTCTTCTCTTTTGACTATATACGATTTGGAAAAGTTGCGCTTGGAGGGTTCATTAGTCTAGGGGTTCTTGCGAAAGCAATTAATGCTTTTGAAGAAAGTACTGAACCTGAGATTCCAATAGACCCTATTGTATTTCCGGTTGTAGAAAGTGAACATTCTAAAGATATTGTTGAAGAGTCCGTTACCTCTGAATATGATGTAGGTGAAATAGAAGAATCAGGTGTGGAAACAATGGAGCAATTAATTGGTATTCCTGAGGAATCTGAACCTCTCGAAGATTTGATAGAAGAATCTGAACAAGCAGAAGTAGAGAAAACTGCCACACTGACATTTAGTACAACTGACTCTTTATCTTTATATGTTCGGTATTTAGACAGGATTTATAAATTGGAAGCGGATTTAGAAAGCTATGGGAAAGTATGGGAAACTGGAAGCGATGCCGAAATTACGCAAGCATCATATAATCAATTGAAAATTTGGGATGATCTATTAAATGAAATTTATCAGACGTTAAAAATAGAACTAACAGAAAAAGATTTTTTAGAGTTGAGGGATTTGCAGCGTGCTTGGATAGCGAAGAAGGAAAGAATTGCAGATGAAGCAAGGACGGGTTTCGCTGGTGGCTCTTGGGAGGTTCCTGTATACAATGATGCTCAGTTGGAAGAAACAAAAAAGCGTTGTTATTGGTTAGTCATGAATTATATGAATTAAAAAGTAACATCCAGTGTAAGAGAAAATCTGCAATATTTCAGTAATATACTATATCTGCTAAATCAACATTTTGGGAGTGGCTATTTCAACTTAAAATCATGTCCCAAGGAAGGGAACAAATAGGAGTTTTTTGAGAAGGTAGAAGAGGCTGAAAAAGACACAAAAAAATGCATGAACCCGCTGCAACGGATTCATGCATTTTCATCGTTAACAAATTGTCGTTTCGCCCATTAGAATATCTCCGTTTTGACCATCTAAGTAATCGATTCCCCATTCACAATTGCCTTTATTTTGCCATTCAACAATATACTGTCCATCGTCATAGCGAATTGAAAGAATGTCTACTGTCCCAAACGAATTCGCATGTCGTTGTTCCACGAGTGCTCGTGCATCTGTTTCGGTAATCGTCGGGTTTGCAGCAGAGCAGCCGCTCAATAGCAAAAGACATATCACTAAAAGAGAAACTATAAATTTTTTCATCGCATTCACCTCTAAATAGGTAGACTGACCTGCAAGGAAGAACGTTACATAGAAGCATGGAATCAATAGAAAAATAGACTTTAAAGAGAATATTAATAAAATTGTAAAAATATTTCGTTTATTCGCCCAATAACAGTTAAATAATGTTAATATATTTGTATTGAATATCCAATTTTTGAGGGGGACGCCGCCGTGTTTATCTACAACGAAAGCTCTTCAAAGTTCATCGATCACGTACTAGAAGATCGGATCGAATCGGTGTACGATTCTAAACTTGAACTTTAATACAAAAAACTGATTTTTCATCTAGAGAGGCTGAAGCTTTATGGGCACGATTGAACTAAAGACATGGGACTTCAATAAAACCGCGTTAAACAGTATCAAGAAAGAAGCTTACTTTGATTATCCAGTCGTTTACTTTTTGAACAATAATACCACTGTATATATTGGAGAGACTGTTGCCTTTAAAAATCGGATGAAATCTCACTTGAATAATATTGAGAGAAAGAAATTAGAAAAAATGACGCTCATTATTCATGAAAAGTTTCACCGATCAGCTACCTATAATATAGAAACCAAATTAATCAATTATTTTTTAGGCGACAATCGTTACAAGTTGCAAAACAAGAGTCAGACGGTACAAAGTGTTATGCACAATTACCATGAGAAAGAATTTTACGACATAAAAATCTTCAATGAGATTTGGACAGAACTGTTGAATAGGAATATGGTGAATAGCCCTGCTCATGTAATTGAAAATAGAGACATCTTTAAACTGTCTCCTTTTAAAGAGCTGACAATGACACAACTTGAGCTTAAAACAAAAATTCTAGAAGTGTGTGAAGAACACATCGATGATGATGAAACGTTTGTATTTATGGTTAAAGGTGAAGCGGGTGTTGGTAAAAGTGTGGTCTTAAGTTCCGTGTTCAATAGCATCCAGGAACGAGCGGCTGACAAAAATTCCAACCTCCATCAAACAAAGAATTACTTACTCGTCAACCATTCAGAAATGCTGAAAACATATAAAAATATCGCAGCTAATGTGAAGTTTCTTAAAAAAAATAACTTTGATAAGCCGACAAGTTTCATTAATAAGCAAAAGAAAGCTCCAGAAAAAGCAGATATCGTTTTAGTCGATGAAGCACATCTATTGCTGAGCAGAGCGGATGCGTTCAATGGCTTCAATGAAAACAACCAACTGGAAGAAATCATCAATCATAGCAAAATCGTCATAGTTGTCTACGACGAAAAACAAGTATTAAAACTGAAAAGCTATTGGGACGAGGAGCGGCTCAAGAAAATAGTGTCAGGCTATCAAAGAGAAGAGCCCTATGTTTTAAGAGAACAGTTCCGCATGAATGCTGGAGACGATGTAATCGACTGGATCGATAATTTTGTGGAGAAGCGCATTCTGGAGTTACCAAAAGATGAGCTGTATGAATTTAAAATATTCGACTCTGCCAAAGAAATGCATGACGCCATAGTGGAAAAGAATAAAGAGCATGGCCTCTCCAGAGTGGTTTCAACATTCGATTATGAACATAAAAAAGACGGCGAGCAGTACTACATCAGAGAAGACAATCTTGAAATCCCATGGAACTCAACCGATACCAAAATCACCTGGGCAGAAAAGCCGGAGACAATCAAAGAAGCCGGATCCATCTATACGATTCAAGGCTTTGATCTGAATTATGTAGGCGTGATATTGGGGCCATCAGTCTCTTATGATGAGCAAAACGATTGCTTGAAAATCCTTACTGAAAAGTATAGCGACACCGAAGCTTTCAGAGGGAAAGATGGCATTGAGGAAGTTGAAAGAGCGAAAGAACAGATTATATTGAATTCGATTAATGTGTTGATGAAGAGAGGGATAGAGGGGCTTTATGTTTATGCTAGTGATGAGGGGTTGAGGGGGCGGCTTTTAAAAATATAGTAACGAACTGGTGATGTGCAAGACTAATACATCAAAAGAATTAGTGGAAACTTTCAATAAGACCTAATAGTTTAAGTTCGTGATTTCGCAATGCCGTGGAGTGAAACATCAATTTTCTATTGGGACATTCTTTCAGAAAACGCAGGCAAAATTAACTGCATTCATGCCGTTCAAAGACTCAAAATATAATACGTGGTCAATTCCATCTGAAGTGATATAACCTTTAATTCGGATACGTAATAATTTGAAATGATACGGCGAAAATTCGAAGTTAAGATACCGTACCGATTTGACTAAAAAGAACGCATGAGATCAAGCGGTTTGATTGTGTGTTGAAGAATACAAAATGACGTTGATGACTTGAGGAAGAGGCGTAAAGTGTATGCTTTGTCAGGAACTTCAGGTAAGTATCAAAAGGAACGAAAAATTCAAACTAATATATTTTTTTAGGAGGAAAAATGATACAAGCAGAGCTAGAGTCCTTGATAGAGTCCGAGATGAAAAATTTTGCTTTGAAATTAAACGTTAGCATTATAAAAGCAGCTACTCATCATGCAATAATTATTGATGGAATAGTAAATGAACCAGCAATTATTCGTAGTATTGCAGTATATATGGTGGCACTTATTACTAACTCAGTGGAAGCAAATCTAGAAGTAAGAGCAGATATAATTGAATACACAACAGTAGGTTTGGAAGAAATAAAAGAGAGTGTAATTGATACTATTGGAGAAAACAATAATCTGGATCAAGATTTTATTGAAGATGAAAGAAATCCGTGGTTGGCCGAGGCTTTAATTCATTTATTATTAGTAATTTCAAGCGATGTGAAAGATATACATCCGATTGGTGAAATAAAAGCGGTGGGATTAGTTCATGATGATCCAAAAGATAAAGGGCTAGATTTAAGTGCTTTATACTATTCAAAAGCTCTTGGATTAACAATAGGAGAATGTAAAGCTTATAAGTTGTATCCTAACAAAGCTATTTCTAATGCTATGAAATTTTTTGACGGAGTTGAAACCAATAAAAAAACAGGGAAGAGGATTAGAACTCAGGTACAAATTCTTAGAAATTTTTTGCCACCTGATATCTCAAAACTAGCTACAAACGGCTTTTGGAAAAACGAAAAGTGTTATTTAACAACTCCAGTATATGATAAATCAAAAAGTGTAAATTGGAGTAGAAAAAGAAATAAAACATTAGGTAGTTTAAAAGTGCCGATTGAAAATAGATTGGTTATCCCTTTGGAGATCGAAAACTTTGACGAATTTTTTAATAGTTTAGCGGATGAGATGAGAATTTTTGTAGAGGAGTTATAAAATGTTCGATAGTTATTCTTATTCTTTGTTTAATGACTTGCCTAATTTGCCAAATATAGATATAGACGCGTCTAGAAGAACCTTATCAAGAGCCTATATTTTTTCTCTTGAAATGCAATTAGATTTAGCTCATAAAGAATACTTAAGTATACAACCAGGACACCTGACTGAAAAAGAACTTGAAGAATTAGAAGATAAAATTAATGATGATTTAGATAGCGTGGTACTGGAGTTATACAGTGAATTAAGACGTTTAGGAGATACTTTAGAAAGCAGTTGTATATTTGATAATAATGAAAACAAAACAGAAGTTAAAGCTTCCGCGTTTGTAGCTGCTGAGTCACTATCACTTTTAGCAACTATACTCAATAGTTTTGAAAAAGTAGAAGAAGACGTACTACTTTCAAATGAATTCGTTTATACAAGGCTTGAATCGGCTATGCTTTTCTTAATTTCTGGATATGATGCCAACGCTTTGACAGAAGTAAACAAAATATCTGATCATTTATTAATTAAGGATTGGTATGAAGATTTATATAAAATAGAATACTGGTGCATCCAAAATCTTGTTTCTCTATTAACAAATACATTAATAACTATAAATAGAGACAAACCTTTTATTGTAAAAAACGATAGTAAGACTTTAAAGAATTTAATTATAGATAACAAAATTCAAATGTTTTCTAATATCGGCGAGGCAATAATATTATATACTGATTGGTTAGTGGGAGATGATGGTCTTGGATATAAGAAGTCAGTTGAGTTACTCGATAAAATAGTTAAAAGTACTTTTAAAAATAGGTTTGCTCTTTATCCTGAAATATATCATTTTTCAATGCTACTTAAAAATATGATATCGATTACTTCTGAGCGAGCACTGCTTCATAATATTAAAAGTCCTGAAGACACTGAAGGCAGATTCATAGAATATATAAAAGCCAGAATTAAAGGTGATTTGGAAGTGAACTCAAGGCCATTTATATGGGAATCAGCTAGTAAGTTCATTGAAGAATGTTTACCTGGACCAAATAAACATGTAATAGTAAATCAACCAACAGGTAGTGGAAAAAGTTTTATAGCTGAAATAGCGGCTGCCCAATCTTTATCTAAAGGTTGGATACTTTATTTGGCGCCTACAAATGCTTTAGTTCATCAAATTAGAAAGGACTTAAAAAAATCAATGAAGTTTTATCAGTCCTTAGAAATTAAATCATTTATAGGAGGAGAAGAATACACTAAGTTGGAAGAGGAAACTCTGGACGCGGATAAGTTAAGTGAAAATTTTATCGCTGTAATGACTCCTGAAAAATGTGCCATGTCACTAAGAATGAATCCTGAAATATTTGAAAATTGTGTGCTATGTATTTTTGATGAATGTCATTTATTGGGGGAAGGCACAAGAGGAGCAAATGCTGACCTTGTAGTTGGAAAAATTTTATCTATCAATAGTAATATTAAATTTATATTAATGTCTGCAATGATAAATAATCCCGATGATTTAGCGGAGTGGTTAACTGCCGCAACTGATGGGAAATCATTAGTGACGTCTATATCTTGGAAGCCGACTCGTTCTATTCGTGGAACTATTGGAATTGAGACTAATATACTCCAACAAGATTCCTTAATCGCAAAAGAAAATTTAAAACAGAAAATGGAAAGTAGAAAAAACGAAAAGTTTAATTCTAATTTGTCAATTTTATATTCACAATCCGGTGTTTGGAAAAAAAACTATAGTGATTACTCGTTGTTACCCACAAATATATTGGGTAAATTTGTATGTAAGAGAGAAAAAGAAAATAATAAATGGACTTATTTTATTGAACCTTTAAGTTGGGTGAATAATACATCTAGAGAAATAGGAATTAATCTATCCTCTAATGGAATTCCTACCATAGTTTTCATATCCACAAACAGGCACTATCCATTTACGTTGGGGAAGGGTATATCACTAAAATCACAAGATTTTCGTATCCCACAACTCGAAGATTGTTTATTAATCTTAGCTGAAAGCGATCTTGGAATTGAGTCTGAAGTTAGAAATTTACTTATGGATGGAGTTGGAGTACATACTTCATATATGTTAGAAACTGAAAAAGAAGCTGTCGAGCGCCTATTTGCTAATCGCCATATAAATTTGTTGTTCGCAACAGGTACACTAGCACAAGGATTAAATCTTCCCTCAGTAGCAATTGTAATAGCGGGAACGAGAATAGGAGATGTGAGAGATTCTTTTTCTCCTGAAGCTCGATCTAGATCTAAAGCGTTAATACTGAACGCCATTGGTAGAGGAGGAAGGGCAGGTTTCTCTAACCAAAGCCTAAGCATATTAGTACCAGATAAACCTTTACAATTTAAACATAATAATACTGATGTTGATAGAGCAATATATGAGTTACCTGTTTTACTTGATAACGATGCTTCAATTACTATTAGAAGTAAATTAGAGGAATTTCTAAGAGCAATTATAAATAAGGAGATTCATCCGAATGAATCTTCTTTAGAAGAATTAACTATTATATCTTCATTAGTTTCTGGGGATGAAGAGATAAATGAAAATATAATTAATACTTTAAGTAAAACTTATGCAGCAAAATTTATAGAGACTGGCGAAAAAAACGAAAAGTTATTTGAAGCAACTCGAGAAATAATTAAGATTAAAAATGAGTTTCTTACCAAATCTGAATCTCCTGAATGGACTATAAGTGTTGCTAGAAAATCAGGATTTGATTTTTTTACGACTAATGAATTTATAAAAGTTGTAAATCAACTTTTTCCAAATTATATTCAAACAGATATTAATAAATGGACGACAAAAATGTGGCTAGAATTTTTATTCGAATGTATGAAAAAACTCCCCCCCTTATATATTCAAAAAATTTTACCGAAATCTAAATCTCAGAAATCTACATTTCTCAATAGAATGTTGGAATCTATATTAATTCAAGATGGATTTGAAAGAATAACGGATGAAGAAGCTTGGTATAATCATTGGAATGAATTTTTTAATATTACACTAGCTTATATTGAAGGACAAAGCTATGAAAAAATTGCAAAAATGTACTTGAGCTTAAATGGTGATGTAGAAGTGTCTAGAGCGGCAGGAAAACCAGTTCCTTCAATAATCGCTTT
The DNA here is from genome assembly GCF_022489025.1 of Planococcus halocryophilus. GTDB lineage: Bacteria > Bacillota > Bacilli > Bacillales_A > Planococcaceae > Planococcus > Planococcus halocryophilus_A. The sequence goes on from NZ_JAKVTG010000007.1 coordinate 154,163, forward strand.
AGTAAAAAATCAAATTGACACTCTATCAAGTTATGCAGGGTTGTTAATAGCAACTTTAGAAGAGAGTTTCTTAAAAGAAGAAGAAATTCCATTTAATTTAAATATACTCCCTATTGCTATAAAAAATGGTTTACACAATCAATCAGTCTACTATTGGTTCAATCATGGAATAAGAAATAGATTTGCAGCTCATGTATTAGCAAGAATAATGCCATTAAAAGACTTTAAAGATCATGAAGCTTCGAAAAAAGAAGTTAAAGGTTATAAGGAATTATTATTAAACAACGATATAGAATTTAAAGACATTACCCTCGAAGATGAACAAATAATAGAAGCTGTAAAAATAATTTTAAAAAATTCCATTTAGACTTAATTGCTCTCCAGAGATAGAGGGAAATCTAAATGATTTTGACTATCAATGTTGCAAGCATAATTATTACATTATATTCATACGTATAAAATGCTCGGAAATTTTACCGCTCCCAAGGTATTGAATAAAGTAAATGAATAAAAATCTATTTAGCTTAATTGCGATGTATTAGTGAGTACAGTCTAGGAGGGCTATGATTGTTTTACGGCACTAGATGGTTCTATAAAATTTTATATTTTATAACAGCAATGTCACCTGCGTATTTTCTGTTTTTAATACAAATTGATGACAAGTTCTCCAAGCCGTTTAATTATCACTTGATATTTTATGACGTTACCTTACAAATAAACATTTTTTGGTGGTGTGGATTACTACTCGTATTCATATTAGTATTAACTCTTTTATTGAAGTTTATATTAATTAGACAATACACAAAATCTTCAACTGATCAGGTGTTGGCGCCAGAGAAAAATTACTTTAAAGAAAGCAATTTGGAAGAAAAAAATGGTAACATAATTTCATTTCTTTTAGGGAATATTTTGCCTGCTGTATTTATTATTGAGAGTAACTTACTTTTATCTATTTGTATATTTGTCATATTACAAGTTATTATCTTTATTTTAATCGTTAAAAGCACAGATATTTTCCCGAACATTAATCTGATTATTTTAGGAATTGATTTATGTAAGACTCAGAACAATAAGTACGTTTTTACTTTTAGGTCTAGAAAATATAATGATTTTAAAGTTTATATGATTGGAAACCCTTATAAAACGAAAATCCATATAACTATGTATGAGAAGTGAGGAATTTTAAATGGCTTTAGAACGTATTTATGTATGTACATCTAAAAATTCAAAGCTATATAGAGTCTACTTATTACAAACTGGAGATGCAGAAAAAAGTGGAATTTATGAGCATTTTGAAGGAGACCTAATCCCAAAAAAATCCTATGAGGCAGAGATGGACGAGTTGAGTGGTACTGCTTTAATTGAAGATATCCCCTATTACTTAGAATTAGAAAAAGTTAATGAAGACAGTTATTTATTTGGATTTAAAGAAGTAATCGGAAATTTATTAAACAATCAAACTCAAAATGTTATTCAGTTTTCTAAATTCGGAAAATTGGCTGGAGAAGTAAACAACTTTGATGAAGATGAAGGAATTAAATTTATAATCGCCCAAGACGAAAGTTCTCTATATTTCCTAGCTATTTCAAACAACTCCGTCATAAAAAATAAACCTGTTCTTTCAATATCTATTACTGATAACACTACGGTAGTAAATGTTCCGAAAGGTATTCAATTACCACCTGCAGTTACCGCTAGGTTAGATAGAAGTAGTAAATTTCTCTACGTATATGATGTTAATCGATTTGAAAATATGTTAACACTGAATGAAAACCGTAAAGCTAAATCACAAGCTGTTATTACAAAATTTGTACAAGGAGAATACACAATTTCAACATCTAATTTTAAATTTGTAGGCCTTGAACAAGAAGCAGTTAAACAAAAACTATTTAGTAGTGCTAGGGCAGTGAGAAGATTATCGAAATATACCGAGCCTGAGAGTAGTTATTCTATTCATCAAATAAAACAAGCGGTTAATCGGCTAGATAATGAGCTGAGAGTTGAATTTGATGAAGCTAACAACATTATTAAAGTAACCCCTGAAACTGCAAAAACATTTGTCGGAATAATTAATAATATCATTGTAGAAAGATTGATTTCTGGAGATGTGGAAATTATTATATAGTTTTCCAGTCTGAGATAATACTTTAATTCTTAGGTTAATGTAAATGAATAATTCCTTGTATAAATAACAGTTTATGACCTTCATGAAATAACAGGTCACCACAAATAAGATTGATTCTTACGTCATCTTTATTTGTGGTGACCTGTTTTGAGTAAACCGCGTCCCAGGGAAAGAAACAATTCTAAACGATTCTGACAATACACAACAATTTATATCACATACATTGATGGACCCGCTGCGTCTATGTTTAAGGTGCAGCTTTTTCATATTATGCATCTGTATAAATTGTGTGGGAATTGTTTCGCTCCCAGGGAAGCGATATCTTCAAGTCTGAGCGTCTATATTTTCCTAACGAGTCTATAATTATATATTTTCTTACTTTTATTATATGCATTATCTATATATTTATTAGGATTTTTAAAAAAGTCTACTTCATTAACTAGTGAAATATATGAACCTGTTAAAACATCTACATTTTCACAAATTTCGCAATTGTATTCAGGAGGATCTTGATTAAATCTATTCTTATGGATAATATCATATAAATATGTATTTCGAGTTTGAATGGAAGAATGCCCATCAGAATTAATTACAGAAGGTCTTAACCACGAATATCCTCCATTATACTCCATGACCACTCCAAGAATGCCATTAGTTCCAGAGGTGCGATCATTTCTTTTTATTTGTTTAAGAGCATATTCGATTTCCCAATCAATCCAATTACTCGATTTTATATTTGGAGAAATTACAATAATAGTGACAGAGGTAGAATATATCATATCCTTCAATTTATTTTTAATATACTCAGTTGTCCTGTCAGACATATCTGGTGATTCGCTTGTTTCTCCTTGATAATATGTAGCATCTTTCCCTAATACTTTTACTATTCTATCTCTTAGATTTTTAGCCTCTGAATATTTGTAAGATATAAAAGTTTTATAAGCCAATTAATTTCTCCCTCACTTATCTCTTTAAGATTTATGAACAGTCAATGGTATATTTACCATATATATAATTTGTAGAATTTATAGAAGTTAGTGCTTCGCTAACTTGTTAATAATTTTTATTACCGTTTTAATTAATTCATCAGAAGACTTACTATCATCTCCTAAATCAGCATACATAGGTTTTACTTCTTCAATGCCAACATACTTTTCGAAACTATCCATAACTTTCTGCCATAAATCTTTAGAAGTAAAACCAGTTGCCCCAATTGGAATAGGGATTGCTCCATTCTCAACAGAAATTTCAAATTCCTCTTCCATACCATTTGCAACAATGACTTTTTTAGTTTCTTTATCTATTTTGTTTCCAAAAATAAAGACAGCAAACCCCACACTAGAAATCATTTCTTCACGATATTTGGTCCATAATTCAGGAATAGTCATTTGTCCTGTAGTAACTTGGGGGAATGGTCTACATCTAAGTCTCTCTTCAACCTTACTATTTTGACTTGAATAAAGTTCTTCTAAAGCACCTGAAATGATGCAGCTTCCTATTCCTAAACCAAAACCAGATACAATATTATTATTATTTTTTATAAGAGCTTTACTTATTGCAGTACTAAATTTAAAAATGCTCTCCTCACTCCATTCTCCGTAATCACTTGCACTACCAGATACAAAGACATTTTTTCTCATCACTAGTGAATTAAGGTGAGAAAGAATATCTGTTATTTGAGGATAATCATCCACCAAAAGAACTTTAATGCCATACCTCATTAAATCTTTGATTTTTAAATCTTGTTTAATTTTTGCATAATAATATTCTTTTTCATTATCCTTATAATCATTCATATCAACTTTCTTCATAAAGCAATAATGAGTTCTAGTGTTTTCATTTAAAAGAACTCTAATTCTACTTAAAATTTGAGATAAATTTGGATCATCAAAACTAAAACCTATAAATAAAAAGGTTTTAGAAACTAAATCCCCCCTAAGAGCTGTACTGAATAACTGTCTCTTTTGGTTGTAACTCTCATAATCATCTTTTGTTAGAACTGCCTCGTG
>NZ_JAKVTG010000008.1 GCF_022489025.1 Planococcus halocryophilus
TCGTCATGGCTAATTCAATAAAAGTCGCTAAAATTTCGAGCGCAGATTTTAATGAAGAAGCATTAACCTGGACAGTCGAAGAATTTACGGCACAAGATTTCGAGGCGTTTGGTGTAAAAGTAAACATTTGGTTTTTTTTCGATTCTACTGTTTTGAATATCCCGTATTCAGAAAAATCTTCATAAAAAATCACCATTTTAAATGCAAAGGCATTAAAATGGTGATTGAACAAAGCTCTTTATTTCTCGTTCTTAAAAGCTCTTTCATGAGTGAATAATAAAGGCAAACAATTTTACAACAAATCCGACTTGAATCGGCTAGTTAACAGGTGGTTTCGCAGCGAACAATAACGTTGGCTGTTTAGAAGTTATTTGAGAATTATTTGGGTATCTGACACCCAAACAATTCTTCAATCCACAGTGAAAAAGTCTTGAGAAATATCATACCCAAAAATAAAATATTCCTCTAGTAAAATAAAAAAATTATTATACCTTCTAATAACGTATTGTTCATTAATAAACGCTAATAAATAAAAAAATTCGGCCACAAGATACAATTTCCAACTACTATATACTAGTTATATTCCACTTTGAAAATGTAAAAAACTGCCCCATCATTTATCTCAACAGTCTCCTTACATAATTTTATTGCACATCTTAGGAGCCTGTTTGATACAAAGATTGAACTTAATGATTTATTAAATTCGTTCATTATACAAGAACTGTCCGACCTGTTCTTTTCTTTGTTAACAAAGAATCAGACCCAACAACTTCAGGTTGTTTGCCTGCAGGAACTGCTCTCTCTTTCCCCCATGTTCTAATACTCTCTATCTGTTCTGGACTTGTCTGGGAAAGCGGCACAATATTTTGAAAATAATCGATAAATGTTTGTTCAGTTACAGAATCATCTCCCTTTACTACCGCTTGTTTAACCACTTCCCTTACTGCAGCTTCTAAATCTGATCCAGCAAAACCTTCAGATAGAATAACTAATTGCTGAAGCAATTCATTGGACAACTCCAACTTCATTCCCTTTTTAACATAAATTTTAATAATTTGCTCTCGTTCTTCGGGAGTCGGCAAATCTACAAAGAATAGTTCATCAAAACGTCCTCTTCGCAATAATTCAGGTGGTAGTTGAGAAACATCATTAGCTGTAGCCACTATGAATACTCTTGCTAGACTTTCTTGAAGCCAATATAAAAATTGTCCTACTAATCGAGTCGAAGTTCCTCCATCTCCTCCGCCAATGGCTCCTGCCAAGCCTTTCTCAATTTCATCAATCCACAAGACACAAGGAGCGACGTGATCAGCAGTAGAGAGAGCCTCTTTCAACCTGGACTCGCTTTGTCCCAAATATTGTCCATGGATAGTAGATAGGTCTAACCGATAAAGTGGTAAATTCCACTGTGAAGCTATAGATTTTGCGGACAAAGACTTACCACAGCCCGGAACACCTACTAATAGTATTCCTCTTGGTGGGCGAATGCCTCTATCTCTTAAATCAGCAGTCAACAATTTCTCATTTGCGTGAAGCCACGTTTTAAGACCTTCTAATCCACCAATAGCATATTCTTCTTTAATATGAACACGTTCTATGCCGGATATATCTGAAAAAATACGATCTTTAGCATGCATCAATTCCTTTACATCCTCGTTGGTTATAGAACCATTTGCAAGAAGCGTTGCAATTACATTTTCAGCTTCTATTTGACTTATTCCTGCTAAAATGGCTGCAGCTTGTTTTTCTTCCTCAAGCTCCCATTCAATAAGCATTTCGCCACGATAGCTTGAAATTTGATCTTGAATAATTTGAAGCATTTCGTCTTCATTTGGCGGATTTAGTGCAATGGACATCCCCGATCTCTGTAGCGGTCCCCACACTGACTTATTTGTGATGACAATAATACTCCCTCCAGTTTCAATAGCCATCATAGCTAGATCTTGAAATTGACGAGCAAGGGGAGAATCATCCTCCAGATCTTGAACTTCTGTAAAGATAAAAGTCAAATTTTGCTGTTGACTGATTTTGTGATTAGCGTAATCTAGTCCACCCATCACTGAGCGATCTTCATTTACAACCCTATTCGAATGGATATCTCTTGTCCCCTGGGATATAGTGTGACTGAAAATTGGTAATGATAATTTATGAGCAATTTGTGTTGCTATTTCTAAAGCTCTTTTATGCTCAGATGTGCGAATAGTGATAAAAGGAATTCTTGCTTTCAAATATCTCTCAAGTGTTTCATAACAGCTGACTGCATCATTCATTTCCAAATCACCCTCCTTCTTTTACTCAAACCCATTTCCTTCGATTCTAGTTCCACTTTTAATGGCGTTTGAATCTTTTTAGGCATAGAGTTCCCATATGTTCGTTCCATCTTATGAAAATCTGTAATTGGATTATTTCTAATCGTCACCTTTGATTGACCCGTTCGATCAGTTTTCGCACTTTCCTCAAGTGATTTTTGAGCTGTATCTGCAAATTCCATAAGTATTTTTTTCAAAGCATCTCTTACTTCCTCAGGAAGAGCAGGTAAACTTGCCAGTCTCATAAGATAAGCTAATCTTTTACGCATTAATAAAATGGCAGTTACCAATAAGGTTTCGTCATTTCCGCTACGATTCAACCCCGTTTGGAATTGATCCGAAGCAATTTTCAGTCTAACTTCCATTGTCTCGTAAATTTTTTGCACGAATCGTTCCGCAACACCGGGTGTCCACTCAATACTGCCAAGTTCCATCGATAACATAATTTCCTCATCTGTAGTTTCTGATTTGATAGACTGCAAGCAATCCAACCATTGGGAATATGTTGTAGGTGGTGTCATGATAATTTCGTCCTTTTCCTTCTTATAATATTTCCTGGTGGCTTTAAATCCCATTCAGGAAATTGTGTAGCAAGTGCATTATTGACAGTTTCTTTTTCGATTTCATTCATAATTGCTTCCTCAGTGTTAACTGACTTTATTGGCGTCTTTTTTCTAACCAATACACCTGCTGAATTTTCATTTGTATTCACAATATTTCCCCCCTCAACTTAAGATAGCACGTGCGTTACCGTAGCGTGAAAACGAATATTGTTCTGGATTAACTGCTTCTAATAAATCACTCACTTTTGAAGCATTGGCATCTTCTTTAGCGTATTCTTGTCTCCAATCAACTACTTCCGCTAACGTAGCACGTAAAAGAATCTTATCGTTTTCGAATTGTTCCTTAGCGATTTGAGAGATTTTTGCTTTTCTCTTTTGCATCTCTTTATACCCTAAATAAACATAACCTGCAGAAAATATAGCTAAAAACAATAAAATAGGTGTACTAAAGCCCATATAAATAAACATTATTGTAGCAATCATTCCTATATAGTGTGCACCTTTAAACTTTACCTCAGAGAATAATAGTTTTTTCTCTCTGTCTACATGTCTTTCTAGAGACTTTACTAATTCTTCCTCATTTTCGCCTGTTTCAGTTACTCCATTCCACTGCTTAATTTCTATTGCTATTTCTGAGGGCACAGAAGCTCTATTGTCTGCGGTAATGTCATCGTGAGCATTCTTAATCCACTCTTTTGACCATGCAATTGAAAATTTTTGAGTTGTCAGTGATGCATTCGAAATTTCAGGTTGCATTGCAAAATTGGTTAACAATTGAGTAAATGATACTCTTTCTTCCAACGACTTTTCATTATTAAAAAGAGTCTGTGCATGTCCCTCGTTACCACTTTGTTCGATAATAAGGGATAAGAGTCTCTCTTCTTTACGAAGTGGTAATTCTTCTTCATCAAATTTTGTAATCAATGTGTCTAGCATTGCGTCAACTGCAAACGCAATAGTTTTAGAAGGACTTACTTCTTGGCTAAATATATCTTCAAAATAATCATGAATATTTTCATGAAGTTTTGCTCCTTCAAGACTAGATTTCAATTTTTCCCAGGTAGGACTGTAATCAGCTAAATAGGGATACATATCGATATCTTGTTCTTCAATTTTAGATTCCAATGCAACTTTCCATTGAGCATTTTGTTCTTCCACAAATCCTACTTTCTGAGACAATTCAGTAATCCAACTTTCAATCTGTTGTCCACATTTTGATCGAGCATCGGGACCAAAAATACCGTTTGTGAAACCATCGATCATCACAACAATTTCTCGTTCCAACTCTTCTGGATTCTGCAAGCCTAAATAATGATTTAACCATTCACTGCTGGCCTGGTATCGACCACCACGTCTCGTAACCAAAGTGAAAAATAGAGCTGTCTTCTCACTATCACGACGTAATGCCTCCATCATAGATTTATCTGCCAATTCTTTATTGTTACTCAACCAAGCAGATAGCGAAATAAGGCATGGAGCGAGCCAGTAACGTGGGGATGACAGCATGTGCTCTTCTGAAGCATTTGCTACTGTTTCTTTTTTTACTAAACCAACATCTACAGCTTGAAGAATTCCAGTTACTCGGCGTCTAACTTCTCCATAATGGCCAAAATCACTTTCTATCTCCTGACGAACTTTCACAATTCTTGTTTCTGCTAGTTGTAAATTTTTCCCTAAAAGATCTTTTTTTACGTATTCTTGGAATTCTTGAATTAGTTGCTCCAAGTTTGTTCGTACTTCATATAAATCAAGATTTACTGAGCTTACTTGATCTGTTAAATGAGAGACTCCACTATTTAATGCACTCAAACTGTTTTCAATGTAATCTAAATTAGCATAAGAAATTTGGCTATCTGACATTTTCTCACCCCTTAATAACTGCTACATCGCCGTTTGTAGAAATGGCACGCAGTTCATTGTTGTATACTTCTATAAACTCATAGCCTGGATGCAGAGCTAGGCTTCTTGCACGTTCCATCGAATCAGGCAAAACTTCGCCTCTTTTATAATGCTGTAGTATATCCAAACTCATATCAAGAGAATGTACAGTATAGGGATTTCCTAAATAACACTTTGATACTATACCAATTAGGTACTGACTTGGTGATAAATCTGGAAATTCACTTCGAATGGATTGTTTCAATTCATCTATATGCTGTTGTTTGCTTAGCATACTTCCTGCATCCAGTTTAGTCATCACCTCTATATATTCGGATGACCTCTTTTGCCTTAAACTCTTATCTAAAGCTAAACCAGATAATTCACTGACCCGGTTAGGTTGTTTGCTTAAAGAAAAAGTTTGATTCGCAGGTTGTTTAACTTTGGGATTAATAATTGATCTTCTCATCCGTACCCTCCTAGTCACTTCTTTTTTTGTACTATATCAAGCTCTACTGAATCTTTCTTTAATAAATAAGAAAACATAATAAACTTTCTATCCTTTTTTTCAAAGGAATTCTATACAAAGAAATGTTAGGATTATTTTTTAATATTCTTTATATTTCGCTTGCAGGAATTATTCTTACGCTTTTACTTATTATTAAGATAGGTTAAGGTTGGTACTATATTAAGGATTTAGTTAAGCACTAAAGTACCGTACTCAAAATTCAAAAAAAGATATTTCCATTTCTTGAACTGTATATTTCTTATTCAACATTTTAGTATAGTCAGTGTTACTTTAACTAAGAATAATTCTTTTTCTCTTACGTTAAAAAAACCTTTAAGCAGTTCTTATGTATGTTTCCAGTACTACGGTTTTCTTAACCCTGTTACAGTTTGATAAATTGCATGATCAGTTTGACTACAAAATATACTAGTCGATCAACTAATGGTAAGAGTAAAAACACATTTGGTGTGATTCGGTTAAGTCCACTCTATCCCCAAGAAATCCCTCCAAAGAAGTTCTCCCGAAGAGGAGCAGCCAGAACCCTGAGCGTCCTATATAACTATTAAATTTCCAGATAAATAGTGTACACTCCATAATCATCTTTTTAATGAATACTTTTATCTTAATACTCTGCTTAAATTGAAGTTATCGCAAATTAGATCGCCAAATTATCGGTAAATCCAAGACATGAAGCCTTTTGGCATTCGAAAGACCTCTAAACGGCATATACATCATAATGATCATGACATTTTATCTAGTACTCCTCCTCTCATTAATACTATTTTACTGTTAATTAATCTGAATTAAAAGATTTTTTTATACTAATGAGCATTTAAACTTATACTGACTTATTCACAATTCTAAGTCCCAAAAGCAAGTGCTAAGAAAATAGTAATCAAAAAAACAGACTGATTCGACTACAAATCCTATTTGATTACGCTATCAACAATTAGATGGAGAAAAGTCGTTGGTTGCGATAAATATACCCACTCTAACAAGCTTATCGTTAGGAGTTCAGTATCGGACAGGTAAGAAAGCAATTTTAGTAGTATCCGAGATGGCATCTTCACCAGCTATGGCATCTACCGACCTTAACACTCAATCAACAAATAAACCTGTAGCTATTACAAAAACTACGACATTTCCAGATGTGAATGCATTCAAAGGTGAAGTTAACTACCTGACAGGGAAAAGAATTATCTTGGGATTCCATGACGGAAAGTTTAATCCATCAGCTAGCATTAAACGGATCATGCAATCCGTATGATTATGCGTGAAATGAACTTTAAAGACATGTCTGCTCAAAATTCAGGATTTTCAGGTATGACAATAGCCTTGAAGTATTGGTACCCTATCCATTTCCATAACTACTTCATAGCTACTTCGCGAATGCAGTTGATTTGATGACAGTATTTGGCTACACAGAGTACTTTATTGAAGCTTTCGCAAAGATTAAAACTTTGTATTCCATCAAAACAATTTTTGAATTAGTTGATGTAATGTAACTAAAAGCATTTTTTAATAAAACTCCTTTATTTAGTTCTAAACAAAAAGACAACTAGCTTTTGAAAGCCGGTTGTCTTTTTGTAATTTCATGCTCCTAGTGAACCACACAATTCAGAATTGTATAGAATTCTTCCTTTCCTCGGACATAATCTCTTAAAATAATGCTGCATTCCATCCGCTTTCACCAACTCAAACCTGGACTTCTCCGACAACTCCCCAGCGCCCTTTGTCTTTCTTAAAATCTTTCAGCTTGCCATTCCAATACTCCACGTACCGCTTGTCCATATCAGTGGATGTGAAAAACTGGCGGTGTTGTTCCTGTGTTAGGTAATAGGCCGGCAGTTCCTTTATTCCCATACGCCTCGCTTTTGCTACGCGGTGGTTGCCGCCGATCAGCCGGAAAAATTCTGGACGCATGCGGACCATGATGATTGGCCGGGTCAGATCTGCTTTCGGCAGGAACTCTTCATCCAACTTTGATGAATCCGCTCCCAGCCCCGGCGGTCCAATCTGTACAACAGACCGTTCAACTTGATCCGGATTTTCTTGAATCCATTCAGTGGCACGAGTGACATGCCAGTTGAATGGAAAGCCGCCGAGCATCTCGTCCCCTTCAACTGCTATGTAAGGAATAAAGTCCGGATTCTCTTTTAGTTTCTTCATGCAGCGCACCTCATTTTTCTTCTATGATAATTTCAGAATAGCATATTTCCTGGATGAACGGATGGATTGTTAAGGAGTCCCTTTCTTAATTTCAGATTATTTAGACAAGTAACTCAACATCCCTTATACTGAAACGGTACGTAACAATTCCAAAGAAAAGAGGGGTTCTCATAAGCAATTACATTTACAGTGTCGGCATGAGCGGATTGACCGGTCAGGTGATTCGCGTCGAGGCGACTGTTCGGGAAGACAAAGAACAATGCATTATTATCGGCTTACCTGATGTGTCGATCAAAGAGTCGCGTGAACGGATTTTGAATTGCTTACACGCACTGAAAAAAGATATCGACATGAAGAAAATCACCATTCACTTATCCCCTGCCGATGTGAAAAAGCAAGGTACTTCATATGACGCGGCAATGCTTTTGGCGGTGCTGCAAGCGATGGCGAAAAAACCGTTGGACATCCCCGATAAGACTTGCTTTATTGCCGCATTGACGTTGAACGGTGAATTGACGACGTTTCACAGTATGATTCCAACAATCTACCAAGCCATATTACTCGGCTTTAAACGCATTTACATTCCACCCATTGAAATCTCCCTTTTTGCACAAGCTGCGGATGTCGCCTTGATTCGTATGCCGGACATGCCCTCTTTACTTTCCCACTTAGCTGGAAATACTTCCCTGTTTGATGAAGACCTCACACTGTTAACACCCGAAACGTTCTACGAAGATACTGAAAAAGTTCCTCACGTGTGCTTTTCCGCGATTCGCGGTCACGAGGAAGCGAAGCGCGCGCTATTACTTGCGGCAGCTGGTGGTCATCATGTGTTGATGAGCGGTCCCCCGGGTTGCGGGAAAAGTTTGCTCGCTAATGCCTTTCATACGATTTTGCCTGACTTGGCACATGACGAAATGTTAGAGGTTTATAGTATTTACCAGATGGCCAAGCAAGCTCGTTCGTTGTCAGAACGTCCACCATTTCGCAGTCCGCATCATTCATCTTCTGAAGGTGCGATTATCGGTGGCGGTCGTTTCCCGAAGCCTGGCGAAATGTCGCTGGCGCACCGGGGAGTATTGTTTTTAGATGAGTTAGGTCATTTTCCGCGTCGTGTGATTGATACGCTGCGTCAGCCCCTCGAAAGTGGGTTTGCCGTGGTGAATCGCGTTGAAGGATCCGATCAGTTTCCAGCAGCTATTAACTTGATCGCCGCAACCAACCCGTGTCCGTGCGGTTATTACGGCTCCCATGAAAAATATTGCACGTGCGGCGATAAAGCTCGCTTAAAGTATATGCAAAAAATCACAGGTCCGATACTTGACCGCGTGGACTTTGTGCTAGAAATGAAAAACCAAGGCGTGTTGGCTCAATTGACAGCTGTTACGTCTGATGAACTGCGCATGCTGACAACAGTTGCACGCACTCGGCAACGCGTTCGTTACGGCGCTAACTACACGAATGCCATCGTACCGATTAAGTTGTTTGAAGACAAAACGACTTTTTCACCGGCACAACTGGCACGGATCGAAACGGTGAGTTTTCAAGAAAAGCTAAGCAGTCGTGCCACGATGAAAATTCTTCGATTGGCACGAACCATTTCCGATGTCGCAGACGAAGACCATGTAACAGATGCCGCCATTGAGGAAGCACTCGACTGGAAAATCAATGCGTCTCGATCGCATCGTTCGTTGATGAGGTGAGCCATGACACGAAAACGAGCGTTCAACCCTCATTCTTATTACCATGTCATCATGCGCGGCAATAACCGGCAACCGATTTTCAAAACGAAAGAAGATATGTTTGAGCTCAAGCGGGCATTTCAACATATTTATGTAGATTACCCGTTTAAAATTTTGGCTTATTGTTTTATGACCAACCATTATCACATTTTGATCAAAGCCGAGCGTGATCCCCTCCATAAAATCATGGGACTGGTCAATCGCCGGTATTCCATGTCCTATGCCAAGCGTTATCGACACATTGGACGAATATACCAAAAGCGCTATTTCGCGAAAGAAGTCGATTCGCGTCTTGGCCTTCTCACGGTCAGTAGCTATATCCACCGCAACCCGATTCAAACCAAAAAGCCGATGGTGGAGCGATTGGAGCTATATCCGTATAGTTCGTTCCCGTTGTATTGGGACGAGTCACTTCCGGCTCCGGCTTTTTTAGACCGAGAGCTGTTGAAAAGCTTGCTGCCGGAGCCGTTCGAGAAAAACAACACAGCCTATTGTATGTATTGCCTGACTTATGCGCAGAACGCAGAAGAAGATTCGCATGTGGAGGATATGGAGCCGCCGGTGATGTAGCGTTGATCAATTGCTCTTCTGATGGCTTTACTGGAAAACATTCTCCAGTTGTTCCCTGTGTACGGCTCAGTTATAACTATTTAGTTTTCTCCATAAATACACAAATGCCATCTTCGAAATCGATTGATTTCATTGAAGGTGGCATTTTCTTTATGCAAGTTCTTTGTATAGGTGGAATTGTTTCGTTCACAGGGGCGCGGTTTTTCATGACTTAAGCGCAGAACGCAGAAGAAGATCCGCATGTGGAGGATATGGAGCCGCCGGTGATGTAACGTTGATTATTTGCTCTTCTGATGGCTTTACTGGAAAACATTATCCAGTTGTTGCCTGTGTACGGCTCAGTTATGACTATTTATTCCTCTCCATAAATACACAAATGCCATCTTCGAAATCCATTGATTTCACTGAAGATGGCCTTTTCGTTATTCAATTTCTTTGTATAGGCTAAATTGTTTCGCTCACAGGGGCGCGTTCTTCCCCGATATAGACGGGCACATTAAATTTCTTTAACATTCGATAGGTTTCTTCATACTCGTAAATGTATTCTTGCGGTAAGCGTCAAATAGTGAACACATTCTAATAGAAGATTCTTCGTGAGATACTCTTTCCAGATTTGAATTTCTGGGAGGAGTTTTTTTGAAAAGAAAAGAGAAAGAAATATATTGGACAGGTCAAATCAGCGAATACCGGCAAAGTGGAGAACCCTTGGTTCAGTGGTGCGAGAAGAATGACATCAAAATCCACACGATGAAATACTGGCTGCGCAAACAGTCGCCCGTATCCAAAAAATCGCAAGAGACCGCTTGGGTCTCCTGTCTGGTAGAAGAACCTTTGAGCGAGACGACGCTTACGTTGAAAATAAAAAATGTGGAAATTGAGGTGATGAGTGGCTTCCAGGACGAACTGTTACTGAAGGTCCTTCGGACACTTAATCAATTATGATGAATGGCCGAATTGTCGAGCGGGTGTATTTGGCTACCGGACCGACAGACCTCCGAAAGTCAATTGATGGGCTCGCGGTTATCGTCCAGGAATTATTTCAGCTCGATCCTTTTTCCAACGCGCTCTTTGTGTTTTGTAACCGGAAGAACGACAAGCTCAAGATTTTATTCTGGGATCACAATGGCTTCTGGCTCTACTATCGCCGATTGGAAAAAGGGTTGTTCGATTGGCCGGACCTTGGGTCCAACCAGCCCCTTCCAATCACGTCTCGGCAGTTGAACTGGTTGCTTGATGGCCTGCCGCTGAACCAACGTCAGGCGCATCCATCCGTTGCGGCGAAAAAAATCATTTAGGTCTATTTGAGGCAAAACTTTTGTGCTATTCTTAGACTTATGAAAATAATGGACGGAAAGACCTCACCCACAATTGAAGAATTGGAAAAGAAGAACGCGCAGCTAGAGAACCAGATGAAGACACTGGAGTTGAAGGTGCAGTGGTACGAAGAGCAGTTTCGATTGGCCCAGCAGAAACGCTTTGGTGTATCCAGCGAAAAGACGGACGAAAACCAGTTGACGCTTCAGCTTTTCAACGAAGCCGAAATCTCTTCTTCCGTCTTATTGGCGGAACCGACAATGGAGACCATCAACTACACGCGCAAAAAAATTGGCGGCCGTGCAGAAAAACTGAAAGACCTGCCGGTCGAAACCATCCATTACTACCTTTCTGATGCAGAGAAGGTCTGTTTGGCATGCAATCACGAACTTCATGAAATGAGCCACCAAACCCGGCAAGAATTGAAGGTCGTTCCGGCGCAGGTCAAAGTGGTGGAACACGTTCAGCACATTTACAGCTGCCGTCATTGTGAGAAGCATGCCATCACGACTCCCATCGTCAAAGCGAAGATGCCAAATCCAGTCATCCCAAAGGGATTGGCTTCACCTTCCGCAATCGCCTTTGTCATGACGCAAAAATTTGCGGATGGTCTTCCGCTTTATCGTCAGGAAAAGCAGCTGGAACGGATGGGCATCCCGTTGAACCGCCAGACCCTCTCGAATTGGATGATTTCAAGTACGACCCGCTGGTTGCGCCCGTTTTATGATTTTCTCCACCGTCAACTCCTGCAGGAAGAGCTGCTTCATGCCGATGAGACCAGCCTGCAAGTTCTCGATGAACCCGGCAAGACAGCACAATCCAAGTCGTACATGTGGCTCTATCGCACGAGTTCTGTAACGAAAAAACCGATGGTCCTTTTCGATTACCGAGCGAACCGATCGAGTAAAAATCCGAAGGATTTCTTGAAGGGATACGAAGGCTACCTCAACGTCGACGGATATGCCGGTTATGAATCGCTCGAAAATGTGGAGCTCGCGGGCTGTTGGGCACATGCCCGTCGGAAATTCGATGAGGCGCTGAAGGCATTGAAGAGCCCCTCATCAAGTTCCACCCGATCGACGATTGCCAAAAAGGGCCTCAACTTCTGTAACCAATTATTCGCGATTGAACGAAAAATCAAGAAGTTGGACGCCAAAGAGCGATTGAAAATAAGACAAAAAGACAGTCAGCCTGTGCTGGATGCTTATTTGGCTTGGCTCCATGAACAAAAAGAAATCATTGCGCCGCAATCAGCCACCGGGAAAGCCATCACCTATTCGTTGAATCAATGGCATAAGCTGACAACATTCATGAAAGACGGACGCATCGAGATCGACAACAATCGTGCGGAACGGTCAATTAAACCGTTCGTCATTGGACGAAAAAATTGGCTGTTCGCCGTTTCGACAAGCGGAGCGAATTCCAGTGCCATCATCTACAGTCTCGTAGAGACAGCCAAAGAGAATGGCTTGAATCCATTTTTCTACCTTCAATTTCTTTTCGAAGAACTTCCGCAGCTGGACATGACGGCGGACCTGAACCTCGAGCATCTCATGCCGTGGTCGAAGGAACTTCCGAAAGACTGTTATATCCAAAAGAAAAAATAAAAAATGCCTTTCCGACAAAAAATCGGAAAGGCATTTTCTTTTCTAAGAAACCAGGTGTTCATCATTAGACGCTTACCACCATTGAACTAAAGTTTCTCCACTTTCCCGATATTCACTGATTTGACCTGTCCAATATAATTCTTTCTCTTTTCTTTTCAAAAAAACTCCCCCCAGAAATTTAAGTCTGGAAAGAGTATCTCATGAAGAATCTTCTATTAGAACGTGCTCATTATTGGACGCTTACAAAACTAAACTGCCAATCCCCGATTGAGTATCGGACAATGGCAGCCTAGGTACTTTTTCTAGTGTCTCAAATCACTGGATCAGTTCAATATTATTCGGTGCCTCTCTATGCATCTACCGGCATAAATCTCCGCAACTGGTGGCTCAAAAATCCGCACAAGTGGCTTTTTCATTCCGCAATACTCATACTTTTAGTATCCTTCCGGATTTTCAACCTGCCACTTCCAAGAATCTTGACACATTTGCAATAATGTCTTTTCGGCCTGCCAACCTAATAGCTTTTCAGCTTTTTCTGTATCGGCATAGCAAATACCGATATCGCCCGGTCTCTTATCAACAACTTTATACGGAATATCCTTTTTAGACACTTCTTTAAAATTATTAACTAAATCTAAAACACTATAACCTGTTCCTGTACCTAAGTTAAATGTTTCTATACCTTCATTTTCTTCTAAGTATGAAAGAGCTTTTATATGTCCTTTGACTAAATCAACTACATGAATATAATCGCGAACACCTGTCCCATCTTCGGTATTATAGTCATCACCAAATACCTGAAGTTCTTCTCTATTCCCTATAGCCACTTGTGTTATGTAAGGCATTAAATTATTAGGTGTTCCTAAAGGATTTTCACCAATTCTTCCACTTTCATGCGCACCAACTGGATTGAAATACCTTAATATAGAAATTCTCCAAGAATCGTCTGAAACGTATAAGTCCTGTAAAATCTCTTCTATCATTAATTTAGTCTTCCCATATGGATTAGTTGCTGATAATGGAAATGATTCAGAAATTGGTACTTGATTAGGATTCCCATAAACAGTGGCTGAAGAGCTGAATACCAAGTTTTTAACATCATATTTCTTCATTACTTCGATTAAATTTAAGGTGCCTGTCACATTATTATTATAATAAAGAAGTGGTAATTCCACAGATTCTCCCACTGCCTTAAGCCCCGCAAAATGCATAACAGCAGTTATTTTTTCCTTCAAAAAAATCTCATCTAAAGATTGGATATCAAGTAAATCAATATCAAAAAACGGAAATTCTGTTCCTGTTAATTCTTTAACTCTATTTACAGATTCTATTTTACTATTAGAAAGATTGTCTAGAACTACTATTTCATAACCATCTTTTAATAACTCTACAGCTGCATGGCTTCCTATAAAACCTGCTCCACCTGTTATAAGTATACTCATCTCCAACCCCCTTTAGTATCAACTATTTTGAAAGTAATTCTAGATAGAACGATATGAATTATCAAAATGAATTGTTCGATATGCTTTATCTATTATTTCAATCTATTAACTTCTCTATTCACTTTTAATACTTTGCACTTTCTACAGTTCTTTTTTCCAATAACTTTTTCTCAAATAAATCCAGTAGTTGTTCTTTTAACTCTGGACGTTTCAATGCAAACTCAATCGTCGTTTCGATAAAGCCAAACTTTTCACCCACGTCGAATCGTTGACCATCAAAATCATAAGCATACACAGACTGCACTTCGTTAAGCTTTTGAATCGCATCCGTCAATTGGATTTCTCCACCTGCACCTAACTCATGTTCTCCCAAGTATTCAAAGATTTCCGGAGTCAACACATAACGCCCCATAATGGCATAATTCGAAGGCGCAGTTCCAGCTTGTGGTTTTTCAACAAATTTGTTTACTTTGATCAATTTGCCATCAACAGAAACAGGGTCAATAATGCCGTAACGGTCTGTGTCTTGTTCAGCCACTTGTTGTACACCGATTACACTTTTACCTGTCAATTCATGCTGATTCATCAATTGTGCTAAACATGGCTCATCATTTTCAACAATGTCGTCACCTAGTAACACGGCAAAAGGTTCGTCACCAATAAACTTACGCGCCGACCAAATCGCATGCCCTAATCCAAGCGGCTGCTTCTGACGAATAAAATGAATTTCCACTTTAGACGTTTCCAGAACAGAATCCAACATATCCATCTTGCCTTTTTTCATCAACGTATCTTCTAATTCAAACGCGTGATCAAAATGATCTTCAATTGCACGTTTACCTTTACCTGTTACGATGATAATATCTTCAATACCGGAAGCAATGGCTTCTTCGATTATGTACTGAATCGTCGGTTTATCAACGATAGGTAGCATTTCTTTTGGCATTGCTTTTGTGGCTGGTAGGAATCGAGTTCCAAGCCCAGCAGCTGGGATAACAGCTTTTTTTACTTGCATATTAACACCTTCTTTACTAATTTTCACTTCAATTTAATTTTCAAATAATAAATTAGAGATTTTATTATTAGCCCTATGTAATAAGAGGCACAATCATACAAATATATTTAGTTTTATGATTTATCTAATTTTTCAAAAAAATAATCTTCTTAAAAATTCTTTCTAACCTTTAAGCAAATTAATAAACAGAAAATATATCTCTAGTGTCATGATTTAGTTGTTAACACTTACAATAACTCACACATATTATTAGGTTCTATTATTTAAATTATTTTTAACACTTCAGAAACTTCTCGTCTAATTGACGCTGCTACATTTAAATTTGTTGGTAAATGACCAACTGCAATCATCATCATAAGAACTTCAGAGTTATCAATTCTAGCAACTTCCTTTAGTTTTTTTTCTGCATTATTAGTCAGTGCAAGATTTAATGGACACGTGCCAATACCTAATGAATGAAGAGCATATATTAGAGACATTGAATACATTCCACCATCAATATAGCTTTGATTGCGCTCTCCATGACCAATAAAGTGATCTAATTTACTAGTTACAATTATTATCTTATCAGCTAAGTGACCGAATCCTCTATTACCATTTTGATGTTTTAAAATTTCATTTTGGATTTCTTTATCACTATATACGTACACTCTACTCGATTGTCTATTACATACAGATGGAGATTTCTGTGCAATTAAAACTGCTTCTTCAATAATACTTAAATCTACCTCTTGATCAGCAAAATTACGTATACTATACCTACTATATGCAAAACTCTTAAAATCAATTCTATTTTTTTCAATATCCTCTTTCTTTATTTCAACTATGCCCCCCTGCATATTATTTAACCTGAGTGAGCTTTCTAATTTTAATATCCTATTTCCGAGATGGTTAAGTTCTACCCCGTTATTTTCATTATATTTCACGTAAGCTTTAAGTGTATTTAAAGCTACAATCGCCACTTTTTCCCAACCATATTTCCCAACGTAATTTTCTAATATTACTGTTAAATGTTCTACTGCTTCATAGCCGAATTTCAATCTTGTTTTAGGAAGAGATAACCCCTTTTCTATTTTATGATAATAAAAAATTAATTCAGATTCGGACATTGATCTATTTTTATTTTGTGAAATAGTAGCTGAATATTTACGATATTTATCTATATCGAGAAACGCTTCTCTTAACAATTGATAATTTTTATATATTTTAGTACTAGTAATTTTAGGTATTAAATTCTTTATATAAGAGTTCAAGAAAGATCACTTCTCCTGCTTTTAATTGATTTAATTTTTACATTCTTTTTATTTAGAATACTCTTCAGTATATTTTTTTCATCAACATTGAAAGCTGCAAAATATATAAATATCATGAAAAATAATGTGAAAATTAGTATCTTTAAAATCATATGAAGTATAGTGTCAGTAATAATAAAATTTAGAAACATTCCGAATGCTAGAGTTACTAACATAGGGATAGATATCCGAAAAATACTTTTCCAAAAATTCAAAATATCTAACTTCACTTTAACAAAATAGTAATAGTTCATAATTATTATATTCCCAATCAATAATGATCCTGCAGTTGAGTAAGCTACACCATAAATCCCGTATTTTAAAGCTAATAAATAGCTTATCACTATATTCAGCATTGCAATAACCAAGTATATTACTGACCTAAACATGTGTAAATCTAATGCTTGTAATATAGTAATTCCCACATTTTGAATCAATGGTATTGTTAGTGGAAGCATAATTATTAATATTATATAGTAAGCATCTTCATAGTTAGAACCAGCCCATATTGTTATAAAAGTCTTTCCAAACAAAATAAATCCACATAGAATGTACCCAATTATTATAAATTGCAATCTTCCAACACGAATCATAATATTACTGAGACTCTGTTTGGTAGCATTATTTGCAACCATAATAGACATTTTCGGCAGAAATAAATTACTAATTGAAGTAGAAAAAAGCATATATAAGTTTATTAATTGCATACCTATAGCATAAACTGCAACCGGTAGTGTACCAGCTACTGCACCTAAAATAAATTGATCTGTATTCCAATAAATAGTATTAACAATGACATTTAGAAAAATAAAAAAGGAATAGCCTAGTATCTCTCTTAATAAAGGAAAGTCTATTTTCCCAAAGTGCAAACTTATATTTAAGTACTTATAACAATAAAAAACATTGAATAGTAAACATGCAATGTTGATGCCACTAGTAATAATAACCATAGATATAGAGCCATGTCCTAAAAGTAATAATGGTACGGTAATGGCTGGGACTAATAAAGAACGTGCAATTGTAACCAATTTAGAAACTATAAATTTTTCATAAGCCTGCATTATTGAACCGAAGACTGCTAATGGAAAAGAGAGAGCAAAATTTACAATTAAAATTATTACCATTACTTTTGCTTTTTCTAATTCCATATCAGCTAAATTCGATCCAAATATGCTATCTATTTTATTATAAAGAAAAACACCAGTTATGATTGTTGCTAAACCAATCAACGAGTACAATATGAAAAACATTCCATTAAGTTTCGCTTCTGCGCTTCTATCTCCGATCGCCCTATTTCTAGCATTAAATCTAACAATTGTATTACCTAAACCCATATCCATTATGCTAAAATAAGCAGCTATAGAACCGATAAGTGCATAAAGACCATATTCCGCCTGTCCTAATGCCCTAATTATTAAAGGCGTATAAAATAGAGCAATTAAAATGGTAATGAACAATGACAAATAGGATAAAATAGCTCCACTTTTAAGTTGGTTCATACTTACACAACTTCTTTCATTTTACATTATTATCAGATAACAGTGAAATTTCATTGAGTGTTTTAAATATAGTATCCTGGGCTGAGTTGTTATTATTGCTCATTGTATCTTGAATTTTAATGTACTCACTTTCAATAGTACTAATAATATTTATAAATTTAGATTTCATTTCTTCATATCCTAGATGTCTAACATCTAGAATAAATTCATTTAAATCATATCTCTCACCAATAATTCCCCAATACTTAGAACTATAGGACAACGCTATAGCTGGTATTTCACACTGTATAGATGAAACAATTGGGTGCATCCTACTTGAAATTACAAATAGGGATTCTTGTATATAATCTCTTACTTCATAGGGATACATTTCATCATTTTCAACGAGAATACTCTCTTTGTATCTTCCTTTTACAAGATTAAATAGTTCATTAGTTATTATTCTGTCGTCTACTGGCGCAGGTTCCAATACATGAGCAAGTAATACTAACTTCTTGTTTGGATATCTATCCATAATTGTATCGATCATAAATAAATTAAAATCAATCCAATCTTCTCTATTACCTTCTTTTGAATATCTATATATGAGTTCACTAGGACAATATGTTATAAACTGTTTTGTTCTAATTTTTGGTTTTTGTCTTGTTAATGGAAGTAAAGCTAAATCGTCTGTAATGGATATATTTTTTAGACCTAAGCCTTTTAAATATTTATATGTTATTGGATCGCGCGGATACACTCTATCTATATTACTCAAAAGGTTTTTCATAATTGGTTTTCTGAAGGAATGGTATGGCCCCATAGTTTGACCTAACATTACTACTTTTAAACCCGCTTTCTTTAACAAGTTGAATTTCAATGCATGTATTACAGGTCCTCTCCAGCCATAGTCTTCTGTAAAATCATCTCCGCCTAAAACTATTACTAAATCAACTTTCTTAGCAAAATCTGATATAGTATTTTGTATTCCTGCATAAGTTAGTAAGTAGTTATATTTGTTACTGTTTTCTTTAAAAAGAGCATCAAAAGGTTTAGAATAAATATCATTTATTCCTGTCGCTTCTTTTAGCCGGTCTATATGTTTATCATTTAAAGTTTCCACAAAAAAATTATTTTTTTGTGGCGTTTCTTTATTGAAATAACTTATAAAATTTTCCCCCATCATCATTGATCCATAATTAAGTGTATTAGAACAGTTATATATATATATATTCATATTTACCCCTTTTTCATACTATAATTTTTAGCAGTTATATGATAATTACTTTCACAAAAGTTTTGTCAGTTGAATTAGAAGTGATACTTCAAAGGTTAATATTTAAAAGGGGAATTTAAATTTATCTTTTAAATATTTAAGAATTTTATAAAAAATGCCGTATATCAAAATGTTCTTACTGGCTATTTTACTTTCAATATCTTTAATTATAAAATAGCTCTTATAATTCTTCATCTTCTCTATAACACGTTCTTTAATACCTGGATAAGTAGTTTCTAAATTATTATATATTTGAGACATCTTTTTAGCAGAACCAGTTTTCAAACCAGACTTATAAACATATAAAAAGTTATCGATTATATATAAATTAATCGCTTTAATTAGTTTGGGTTCTGTATTAAATCGCTTTACTAACAAGGATTCAACATTCTCTAATGCTAAAACACTATCGAACTTTCTTTCTTTGAAAGTTGTACTAACAGAATTTTTCCTTATTAGATAAAAAGATAATGTATCAGCAATAAAATGGACTTTTCTAGCGTAAATCAGTGATGAAAATATAAATTCTTGATCTTCACCATTAATTAATTTTTCATTAAAGAGCAATTTGTTTTCAGATAGTAGTAATTTAGAGTAAACTGCACTACCTGTCCAAATCAATTGATTCTTTTCTATTAAAATTTCTTTCAAGACATCTATTCCGCTGTCATATTTTTTATTTTTATCCAGGTAGAAATCTAAGTACTTTCTTAAAGTATTATCATTGATATTAATGTTATTAAATGCCCAAAATACTATGTCTACATTATTTAAAAGTTCAGCTGAAATTCTATACATAAAATCAGTCTCTATAGTATCATCACTATCAAGAAAAAAAATATAATTGCCTTGAGCTTTTTCTATTCCTTTATTTCTCGCACTACTTACACCTGAGTTTGTTATATTAATTATTTGGTAATTGATATTTGTATTAATTAATAAATTTTCTGCAATTTTAGTGCTATTATCTATTGAACCATCATTGATAATTAACAATTCATATTCTAGCGTATTCTTTTTTTGCTGAATTATCGACTTTATACTTTTTTCAATATACTCTTCAACGTTGTAAACAGGCATAATAATCGTTAAATCTAATATACTCACTCACCACCATATCTTGAATAGAGAAAAACTTTGATTCTTCCGTTAATATACTTACGTTGTTCACTTGAAGATATGTAAGATAGTATAACAAAGAAGTATTTTCTCAAGAATATTTCATTACTACTTAGAAGGGCTTTCTGCAAAAAGACATTTGAATAATTAAACGCTTTTTGTTCCATTGATTTTGTTGCAACAAATTTGTTAAATTCTTTAATCATGAAATTGTCTTCTTTACCTTTTTGTCTTCTTAGAAATAATTTATAGGCATATCGATGAGCTTTTCGTTGAATTATTCCTGCATATGAAAATGTATTTCCCGGACGTAACCTTATAGAATAACCATAATAATCATCTATATTTGTATATTTTAAACCTAGTGAAGTCATTCTTAGTAAAAAATCGTAGTCTTCCACGTATGGTATATTTCTGTATCCATTCAGTTTTTCATATACCTCTCTTTTAGCCAGCCAAATATGAAATACTGGATTTGCCCACTTTAACGTTTTCATAATGAGTTTTTGTTTACTGGGCATAGTTTTAGTTTTAAATTCAAAACCATTTTCATCAATTGATTTAACGCTACATCCTACTAAAGAAAACTCTGGATTCTCTTTTAAAAAATGTAATTTTTTTTCTATTCTTTCCAAGTCAGAAATATCATCCCCATCCATGCGGCAGATATACTCCCCTTGACTTTGTCTGAAAGCAAAATTAAGTGTTTCTACTATTTTCATATTTTCAGAATTTTTATAAATTTTAATTCGATTATCTCTTTTTTGTAATTCATGTAGTAATTCATAAGTATTATCATTTGAACAATCATCTACAGCTATTATTTCTATATTTTTATAAGTCTGATTTAATATAGACTCTACAGCTTCAACTATATAATTTTCTACATTATATACTGGTATTAGGACTGATACTAACGTCAACTGATTTGCTCCCTTCAACTAAAAATGATTTATACTTAATCAATAAAGGAATAAATATCCAAAAATGCCTTGATGCAAAGTATTCAACCCCCATGGATTGGACTAAGTAAGCAACTAACCCCAATGACAAAAACATATATAATACATCATTATATTTATTCCAATTTAATATATACTTAATAAAGATTAGTGTGAACGCGAATAATCCAACTATCCCCATTTCTGAACTAATAGTAAGAAATAAATTATGGAAATGAGGATTGGGAATTAGGAGTTTTGAATTTATATACTGATCAAATACTATACTCGAATTTCCAATACCTACACCAAATATAGGATTTGAAAGTGTCATGTTAAGTCCTACTTGCCAAAGTTCATACCTGCTCATGGCAGAAACATCTGAATCAATAGCTTTATAAAAAGAAAAAGTTAAAGGGAATAATGATAATATAACTATAATTTTTATAAGTATTCTGCTATAACTTTTAGATTTATGAAATAGAAAGAATATTAAAAAAGCTACGGCACCCCCTAAATAAGCACTTCTCGACATAGTTAGAATCAATCCTAATAGCTGAATAGATAAAATTAAATACTTATATTTAATTGAAACATGACTGCTGAAAGCTATACCTAGAGTAATGAAAATACTTATAATTAGATACGTAGCCAAATTATTTGGATCTTCGAAGAAAATACTATTAGAAAATTTTAAAGTATAAAATTCTACTACACTTAAATTGTTAAATTCTAAAAGTGTCGATATTCCATTTCCATTAAAGAAGAAACTTAATATACTAATTATCGAAGAAC
Source organism: Planococcus halocryophilus (assembly GCF_022489025.1). GTDB lineage: Bacteria > Bacillota > Bacilli > Bacillales_A > Planococcaceae > Planococcus > Planococcus halocryophilus_A. The sequence goes on from NZ_JAKVTG010000008.1 coordinate 22,019, forward strand.
TTGTTGCTGCAAATATCCATACTATAAGTATACTAAATATATCTTTTTTATTTTGTATAGATGAATATACAGCAATTCCTGTAAATATCGCTAAAAGAAATCTTAACAAATCTATTGAATTTTCTACAGAACTAAATCTAAATGCGTTTATTAAAAAACTTATTATTACAATTAATAAAAATATAATTATTGGGAGTATAGTCTTAATTTTGTGTTTCTTTTCTTTATTAGAAAGTATTTTTAAAATCCAAATGAGAAAAAATAGTATAGCAATAATATCAGTTATCCTTATTCCGATTCCATTTAGAGAAATTATCTCTAACCTAAAGGGGATTAAGAATATTAAAGTATAGACTAATCCCATATCTTTATATTTTGCAATAAGTAAAAAAGCGGCAAAGGAAATTGCTAATAGAATAATGAGCTCCATCATTTCACCTTAAATTTACTGTAGTATTCTAAATATTCATTCGACATCCTATGACTTGAGAGTTTAAATTTTCTAGTTGCTCCGCCTACATAATGATCTGATTTAACAATAGCTTCCCTAATGCTTTTTTTAATATCTTCATTTTTTTGTCCATCATACAAAAATGTTTTATCATCATATATACTTTTCACTTCTTTGTGTGGAGAAATATTCGACCCTACAATTACCAACCCTGTAGCCGCTGCTTCTAACATAGCCATAGGTAATCCTTCTGCTTTTGAATTAGATATAAATAAATCCGCTGACTTTAAATAATCACCTACATTTTGAACAGGTCCTAAAAATCTTATATTCGCATTCCTATACTTTTCTAACTTACTAGCTAATTTTCCATCACCTAGAACCAAAAAAAGAAAATTTTCTTCAGCATCGAATTCTGAAAATATTTCACATAGCTTTAAAGGTCTCTTCCTTTTAATTAAAGCTCCAGTAGATACTATTATTTTTTTATCAATTGGTAATCCCAGTATTTTTCTAAGTTCCTTTTTTTCATTTAGGTCAACTATTTTATATATATCCGTATTAACACCATTTTGAATAACCGATACTCCATTAATATTTGCTGATTTGTATTTCTTAGCAATAGAGTATGAACAAGCAACTTTGTTTTTAATCCTTCTGATAACTAGCATGTGATTAATAGCTAATAGTGTCCCCGGAACTACACCATAGTATTTAGGATAATCATCAAAAGGATAATTATGAAGAGTACTAGTATGGATAAATTCTTTTCCTTTATTTAAAATGTTAATGTATCTATCACTTCTAAAACCATGAGTATGAATTATATCAGGTTTTATTTTCTCTATAACTTTTCTAAGTTCTATCAAATATACATTTTTTGTATTTTTCCTATTAAAATTAAGTGAAATAATATTAATATCGAGCTTTTTAAATTCATCTATCATGGAATCTTCATTTTCTGGTGATAATGTAACTATTATGCATTCATGAATACGACATACTTCTTGAATAATATTATAGAGCACGTTAATTGGCCCACTTTTTTCTAAATTAGAAACTGTATACATAATTTTCATTACTATAATTCCCTTCTTAGAAGCTTTATATACACTTGCTTTCTAATTTTATTTGGTAAAAGCACTCGGAATACTATCCTTACAAAGAATCCTTTTATATATTCATAGTTCGAAATATAATTTATATCTCTCATATATTTATAAATAATATTCTGAATATAAAAATACTTCAGTCCACCTCGCCTCAAGTATGTATTATCATTAATACGCATTTTCACTAGTGGTTTATCAATATTCGCAAATGTGTATCCCTTTTCTACTAACCTAATCCATAAATAGTAATCTTCATTTAATTTAAGTTCAATATAACCGCCTACTTTTTTAACAATACTCTTTTTAAAAACAACTGTAGGGTGATTCATAGAATTTTTTTTCTTAAATGTTTTTTTTATTTGATTATCAAATAAAGGCACTTTTTTTATATATTTACTTTCTCCTTCATTGCCAATAAACTCTTCTACATAGCTACCTAAAATATCAACATTAGGGTTTTTTTGAAGATATTCTAATTGAATTCTCGCCCGATCTTTTAAAGATATATCATCAGTGTCCATTCGAAAAACTATTTCATTGTTACAATATTCTAATCCATAGTTAAGTGCTACTCCAAGACCAGAATTTTTCTTTAGGGCATAAACATTGAAGGTTGTATATTTTTTCACAAAAACCGCAATAATACTTTCCAATTCTTCTGTAAGAGGCCCATCTTTAATTAAAATTACTTCATCGGGCTCTATTGTTTGGTCATAAACACTAATTAAACTTTGTCGTAAATTCTCAGGTTTTTCTTTTTTATATACAGACATTAACACTGAGTACTTTTTGTAATTCATGGATGGGTCTCCTGCCTTATTTTTTTCTGTATTCTTCTTGTTCTACAACCAAATTACCGAAAATTTTATTTAGAATACCTATTCTATTTCCAAAAAGCTTTATTATATCTCCTAAAAATTTCGAAAGATATATATAATGACCATTTTTTTTTGCTATTTCTTTCACCATTTCACTAGTATTGACGTAGTTAGCGTCTTGCGGAAAGTAAAGTCCGCAAACTCCATTTTCAATGTATTCTTTAACAACATTACTAAGCTTGTCAATATGTATCATGCTTCTTCTATTTTCAATCATTGGAAAAACAGAAATTTTCAATGCCATTTTTTCAAGTTTCGAGTAATTTCCTGGACTATTTGGTCCGTATACCATCGGTATCCTCAATATTACAATATTGAAATTCACAGAATTAAGTCTATTCAAAAGCTCTTCGGCTTCTAATTTACTTTTACCGTAATTAGAATTTGGAACAGGCTGAGTTTCTTTAGTTATAATAACGTCTTTTTCTATATTACCTACTTGCCCATATACAGCAAGCGTGCTCAAGAAAACAAAAGATTTAACTCCTTCATCTTTCGCCTTTAAAGCTAACTGATGAGTCAAATCTCTATTAATTTTGTAATACACATTTTTATTTTCATTCGTTTCTTTCTTATGGACTATTCCAGCAACATGATAAATAGCATCATAGCTAGAAAAATCACTGGATTTCCACTCGTCGTTTCGAACTGATATAAAATCTATCTTCCAATTACAATTAAGTTCACTCATTCTCTTTTTAAATTGTTGACCTGCGTAGCTATTTTCACCAGTAACTAGAACACGCATATTTAGTACACCTCTTACTTTCCTTCTTTAACCCCATCACTCTTCAATACACTAAATACAGTCCCAAAAAAAACCTTGAAATCCAACATCGGACTCATCTTCTCAACATACTCTCCATCAATCCTAGCTTTCACTTCAATCCCCAATTCATCTCTACCACTAATCTGTGCAAGTCCCGTTAAACCAGGCAAAATATCATTAGCATTATACTTATCTCGTTCTGCAATCAAATCATACTGATTCCATAAAGCCGGTCGAGGACCAATAATACTCATTTCCCCTTTTAGGATATTAATCAATTGAGGCAACTCGTCTAAGCTCGTTTTACGTAAAAACTTGCCTGTTTTAGTAATATAAAAGTCAGGGTCTTCCAACAAATGTGTTGGCATATCATTTGGTGTATCAATTTTCATAGTTCGAAACTTCAATATGTGAAAATGTTGCTTATCTTTGCCAATTCGTTTTTGTTTAAACAGAATAGGTCCTGGTGAATCCAATTTAATCCATATGCACAAAAGCAACAGAATAGGTGATAAACAAATAGTAATAAATAAGGATAAGGAAAAATCGATTATTCTTTTCGTGAATGAGAACATGGTGTTCTCCTTTCTGTCTGCAATTTCTTTATATTTTATCAAGCACTGCCCACTTCTACTTGTGGTGTCGCTACATTCTTCCGATTAGCCAAAGTTACTAGTACTTCCTTAACCTCATCATTCCCCATCTCAGGCAACTTCTCCAAAAGATAAGTTAACTCGCCTTCACTGACTGGATTCGCCTTACCAATATAAATCTTAGGAAATACTTGCTCTGTTTGGATTTCGTTATCATTCAACAGTTCTTCAAATAACTTTTCACCTGGACGAATACCCGAAAAGTTAATACCAATTTCTCCTTCAGAGTATCCAGATAAACGAATTAAATTCTGTGCCAGATCGACAATCTTAACAGGCTCACCCATATCCAAAACAAACACTTCGCCACCTTCAGCTAAAGTTCCAGCTTGAATAACTAAACGTGAAGCTTCTGGAATGGTCATGAAATAGCGAGTCATGCGCGGGTCTGTTACGGTAATTGGACCGCCTGCTGCGATTTGTTTCTTAAACAATGGAATAACAGATCCACGTGAACCTAATACATTTCCAAAACGTACGGCTGCGAATTTTGTATCGCTGCGTTTTGCTAAATTTTGAACAATCATTTCAGCAAAGCGTTTAGTTGCACCCATAACATTTGGTGGGTTTACTGCTTTATCTGTTGAAACCATGACAAAATTAGCTACACCATTAATATGTGCAGCATCGGCAACATTTTTTGTCCCATACACATTGTTTTTAACAGCTTCCATTGGATTGCTTTCCATGAGGGGTACATGTTTATGCGCCGCTGCATGGTAAACAACATCTGGTTTATATGTACTCATGATGTCCATCATTCGTTCACGATCTTGAACGTCAGCAATAATCGGAATAATCTCTGTGTCCGGAGCAATTTTTTGACGCAACTCCATATCAATTAGATAGATCGAGTTTTCACCATGACCTAAAAGCAATAGCTTTTTCGGACCAAAGCGTGCGATTTGACGTGCGATTTCAGACCCTATTGATCCGCCTGCTCCTGTTACGAGAATTGTTTTACTCGTCAACTGATTGGCGATTTTTTTCATATCGAGTTTGACTTCGTCACGACCTAACAAATCTTCGATTTTGACATCTTGAATGTCTGTCACTGATACTTTACCGGTCATAATGTCTTCGATAAGTGGTATGGTCTGTGTCCGGATTCCGGAGTCCATACAAGTTTTGATGAGCTCGGCGGTTTCTTGCTTGCCGAGAGAGGGGATGGCAATGATGATTGTGTCGATCCGATTGTCTTTGGCGATCGCCGCTACATTTTGCGTGCCATCATGGACAACCCGAACGCCGTAAATATCGAGGCCTTGTTTATTTTTGTCATCATCAACGTACAATACCGGCAATAAGCCATTGTCCGGGTTCGTAAGCAATTGACGCGCTACGAGGCTACCGGCTTTACCTGCCCCAATGATAAGTGTGCGCTTTAGCTCGGAATCTTTATGGCTGATTTTTTTATCTCGCAACATGCGCCATGACAGACGCGAACCGCCGATTAATAAAAGGTGCAGCATCCACGTAATGATTAATGCACGGAACAATACATCGCCTCTATAAGCGTATTGGACGATACCGATGACAATGATCGACCATGTAACTGCCTTGAAAATCGACGTCAATTCACCGATTGAGGCATATTCCCAAACTTTCCGGTATAAGCCGTAGTACATCGCCAATGCATGATGCGCGATAAAAATCGTCAGCGCACTCGCTAGAAGAAATTGGTTTTGCATCAAATCGTTATACGGATAAAGCACATAATAGCCGACAAAAATGGAAAAGAAGACAATAAGTGAATCGACTGTGAGTAGTAATGAAACGCGGTTTTTTAATGACAAGAGGGTCAATCCTTCCGTTACCTAGTACTTTTGGCTTAATTGGTCAAAAATCTTCCCTCATTCTAACATACTAACAACTGGAAATGAAAGGATTTTTTAAACAAAATAATACTTTTTTATTATTAATCAAGTAAAAATATTCCACCATTTCCCATTCGAGATATCTTCTGGCTCTAACACATGGAAATGTTCATCCAATATTATGCGCTCGTTGTTTTCAAGAAAGATGTCGACCATGTCATGTCGATTCTTTTTCTCTAAGTAATCGAGTCCTTTGTTAAATAAGAATGGTCGCTTGTCTATACTATGAACATCAGATCCATATACATGGATCAAGTTCGCATCAATCAAGTTCATGGCCGTACGTTGAATGGCTTTACCGAAACTACCAGAAACTGAGCCTGCTGTTACTTGCGCCATCGCACCGTGAAGTAACAGCTTTTTCAAACGTTCTGGTTTTTCAATAATCCCTTGGTTGCGTTCAGCATGTGCAATGATAGGTACATAGTTTTTCGTAATTAATTGCTGGATAATTGGAACTGTGTATGCTGGAATGCCAGAAGAAGGCAACTCTAATAGCACGTAACGTGATCCTGCTAACGTTAATGCTTCTTGCACCGCTAGTTTTTCTGGTAATTTCTCACCTAAACGGCATTCTTGACCACTATAGATGGTGAGTGGTAGTTGCTCTTCTGCAATATAACTATTTACAAGCTCTAATTGTCTATTTAATGCTGCAAGATTGGTTTGGAAGTTCGGATGAAAAGCATGAGGAGTCGCTATAATTCCCGTTAACTGTTCCTCTACTGCTTTTTCTAACAGTCGTTTGGTTTGCTCCATCGTTTCTGCACCGTCGTCAAGTCCAGGCAAAATATGAGCGTGTGTGTCGATCATTGTTTCGTCCTCCTTTGGCGCTTGAAAAAAAGTAAAAAGGGCAAGCCTTTTTACTCGGTGTTTCCGTAATATTGATAGTAGTAGCTATCTTTTGGCAACTCAAAATTATTCAATACCGCACCGATTAAGCGGCTATTGGAAGATTCGATTGCTTCTTTTGCTTTTAATGCTTTGTCTTTTTCAGTATTTCCAGAGCTGACAACAAGAATCGTACCTTCGCATTTGTTCGCTAAAATCTGTCCATCCGTTACAGACAGCACAGGTGGTGCATCAAAAATGATTAAGTCATACGTATTTTTAAGCTGTTCAATCAATGTATCCATCGATTTAGAAGCCAGTAATTCTGCCGGATTTGGTGGAATCGGGCCGCATGTCATTAAGTCTAAACGTTCTATAGCTGTCGCACGAATAACTTCTTGAATCGAACTTTGGCGCGTCAAGACACTTGATAAGCCAATCGTATTCCCCATACGGAATGTATAATGTGTCGTTGGCTTACGCATATCGCCATCTATTAACAAGACTTTCTTGCCTTCTTGTGCAAATACTACAGCTAAGTTTGCTGCCGTTGTGGACTTTCCTTCTGAAGGTGCAGCTGACGTGACAACCATCGTACGGATTTCAGAATCTGGTGATGAGAAATTGATATTCGTACGCAATGTACGGAATTGCTCGGTCACTACTGAGCGAGGTGTTGTAAATGCGATGAGTTTACGCGCAGTTTCCTGCAGGACTTTTTTCTTTCTAGCCATTGCGTTATCCCGCCCTTCTCTTCGATGATGTGGTTTGCTCTAGTTTGGCTTCTTCTTTTATCGGAGAAATGACACCTAGTAAAGGAATGTCTAAAATTTCTTCGATATCTTGTTGGTCTTTAATCGTTGTGTCCAAATATTCAAGTAAGAATGCGATGCCGACTCCAAGCATCATTCCAATTACTGCAGCAATCGCCATGTTTAAATTAGGATTTGGTGCAAAAGGTGACGGATTTTCTTTTAATACAGCTGGAGACAATATTGATACGTTATCGACATTCATTAAGTTTTGAATTTCGCTTTCAAATACTTTTGCTGTTGTGTTGGCGATGTCTACTGCTAGTGCCGGGTTTTCATCTTGTACCGTAATATCAACCACTTGAGAATTCTGAGCCGTAGCAACCGTAATTTTGCTGTTAAGCTGTTCTACAGACATGTCGAGATCCAGTTGATTAGCTACTTCATCTAAAATAGCGGGACTTTTTATGATAACTGAATATGTATTGATTAATTGAAGATCGGTTTGGATGTTTTGGTTCGTTAATTGGGCAGCTTCCGATTGTTCTTGGTTCACCAAGATTTGTGTGGAAGTCTGATACATTGGTGTCAGGACTAAGAACGATACTACGCCTGCAATGGTAATAGCTAAAATAGTCATAAGTGCGATTAACCCAGCCCGTTTTTTCAGGGTCTTAAACAGGTCTTGTAAGCTGATGGTTTCTTCCATTTGGTGATTATCTCCTTTTATTTCATATTCTTATCATTTTTGATCCATAAACAACATAAAATAGTATAGCATAGGAAAGAGTCAAAAGAACTTCCAATTTTAAAAAGTTTAGTAGGCTAATAGGATGATTTATGCTATCTTTATTTGTAAGTATAGGTGCTTTTTGAAAGGAGTATTATGATGAAATTGTATAAAATTGGCGCTCTTCTAGCTGTTATTATTTGTATTATTATACTATTTTTTAGCTATTTAACGTGGCAGGACAAGCTTGAAAATGTGTTAGCTCCAGTAGAATCTGTGAGTGCTGAGAACGATGATCAGAAAGAGGACAAAACCGAAGAGGTAAAAAGTGACAAAAAAGTGAACATTGATGCACTTATCGCTAATATGGATGAACCCTCACAGAATTTGTTTGTTGAAAGAAATGAAAATGGTGAGAGTTTGAAGGTATTGATTGCGGGTTCTGCAGCTTTAGAGTCAGGTGATCCTGGTTATGCAGAACGTCTACAAGCTTCATTAGAAGAAGCATATGCCGACTTTATCGAAGTGGATATTCTTTCTATAGAAGGTACATCTGAATCCTTGCTTGATGTTGATCTTTCTTCAGGTTACGACTTAGTACTTCTTGAGCCAATGACTTTGATGAATAACGGCATTGTTGCGATTGAACAAGAACGCGAGCATATTAACGAATTTAGAGATAAACTGACTGACCAAGTAGAAGATGCGGTATTGGTTCTTCACCCTTCTCAACCGATATACGGTGCAGGTTATTATTTAGCACAAATCGTCGCTCTTAAAGAGTTTGCACAACTATATGATTATGCTTATATTAATCATTGGACCTCTTGGCCAGACACAGACAATGAGGTATTAAAAGACCACTTGACGGAAGATGGACTTCCTAACAGCAAAGGCGCAGAATTATGGGCAGAAGAACTAGAAGCGTATTTTATCGCTAACTAAAAGGAGAATCCTATAATGGGCAGAAAAGACAAGAAACTTAAAAAGAAGAAATGGCCATGGATTCTTGGAATACTCGGAGTCATCGTGATTGGTCTTGGGATTTACTTATTTACGATTTACAATAGCTTTACGAATACATTAGACGAAATTCACGAACCAATTGAACGTGAAGCTTCTGACAAACGAACAATTGATCAAGAAGTTGTATTAAGCGACCAAGATCCATTTTCTGTTTTGTTGTTAGGTGTTGATGAGCGTGAAGACGATCGTGGGCGTTCGGATACGATGGTTGTAATGACGGTTAACCCGGCTGATGAGTCGACGAAGATGGTTTCCATTCCTCGTGATACGTATACGGAAATTGTTGGACGCGGCACGACAGACAAGATCAATCACGCTTATGCGTTTGGCGGTATTGAAATGTCGATGGCGACGGTTGAGAACTTGTTGGATATTCCAATTGACTACGTGTTACAAGTGAATATGGAAGGCTTCGAAGAAATTGTTGATGCTGTTGGCGGTGTGGAAGTGAATAACACGTTAGCTTTTGATGAGTTTAAAGAAGGCCCGATCGAGTTGGATGGCGAAGAAGCTTTAGGGTATGTACGTATGCGTAAACAAGATCCTGAAGGTGACTTTGGTCGTCAAAATCGCCAGAAGCAAGTGATACAAGGGATTATGAAAAAAGGTGCATCGGTTAATAGTTTGTTGAATTATAAAGATATTTTTAATGCGCTGGGTAACAATGTGCGTACGAATATGACTTTTGATGAGATGATGGATGTGCAGTCGAATTACCGTGATGCGATTGGTACGGTTGATCAGTTGATGGTCGAGGATGGTACTGGTGAGACGATTAACGGGATTTGGTATTATATGATGAATGATGCGGAGTTAGCTGAGATTCAGTCAACGTTGAAGACGCATTTGAATATGTAGGATGATGAGCATGACCTGTGAGGGTTGTGCTTTTTTTGTTTTCTTAGATTTGCGGGTTCTAGAGTCGCTTCGCTCGCTTTGGGCGCGGCTCCCGCGATGAGCCGAGAAGAACACTCGTCTCATTGCTTCGCCTAGCCCTTGGCGCTCCTCAGCTTTTTTTGGGGGTAGATAGTTAGCTGGCTTATTCTTTTTGTGAATAGTAATTCTGGGCTTCTGAAGGCGCTTCGCTCGCTTTGGGCATGGCTTTCGCGATGAGCCGAGAAAAACACTCGTCTCATTGCTTCGCCTAGCCCTTGGCGCTCCTCAGCTTTTTTTGGGGGCTAGATTGTTAGCTGGCTTATTCTTTTTGTGAATAGTTATTGTGGGTTTCTGGAGGCGCTTCGCTCGCTTTGGGCATGGCTCCCGCGATGAGCCGAGAAAAGCACTCGTCTCATTGCTTCGCCTAGCCCTTGGCGCTCCTCAGCTTTTTTTGGGGGTAGATAGTTAGCTGGCTTATTCTTTTTGTGAATAGTTGTTGCGGAATTCTGGAGGCGCTTCGCTCGCTTTAGGCATGGCTCCCGCAATGAGCCGAGAAGTGCACTCGTCTCATTGCTTCGCCTAGCCCTTGGCGCTCCTCAGCTTGGGGTTTGGGGAGCAAGAATGCTTTTCTTTTTTGAGGATAGATAGATGAATGAGTGGTTCTGGATCGCTCGGTACACCTTCGCTGGAGTGATTGCCCTACTTATAGAGGAGCTTTTACCAGCTATTCTTGTAGTTATATGGGAAGTTTTTTTGCTTTTACATGAAATTTCATTACTCTTACGTGAATTTTTGAAGTCTTTACATGAACTTTTTTATTCTTTACCCGAACTTTTGGCGCTCTTACATGGATTTGTTATCACACCGTGTATTAAGGTCAACTCCCCTTATGAGTGGCTAGTTATAAAAGAGACACCTAGAAGAAAGAGCGTAAGACGGCGACTCCAGCGGGAACAGCACGGACCGGAGCCACTGGACTGAGCAGAGCGAGGGAAGCGGCAGAGGTCGTGCCCGCGGAAAGCGTCCGTCTGAAGCGTTTTCTTCTTGCTCCCCTGCTCCTGTCGCGCCAGTTGCATGACCCGCATCCTGCGGGCCTAAAGCGTCCGACTGAAGCGATTTCTTCGTTTTACACTCTTATTTTAACCAAACAAAAACCTGCTCAGGATTCCATGAGCAGGTTTAATCGATTATTTTATTAGATGAGTTCGCGTCTGGAGAAGGAGATGATTTTTTTTTTGTAATTTGCGAATTTCAATCTTTTCAAATCGTATAGGTTCACAAAGTAAATGAATGCTTGTCTCGGAATACCAAGCTTTTTGGCACTAACCGATGGTCCTAGATCCTCGTTGACGTAGAGGTCTTTTATCACTTCTACTATGGCTTTGTTATGGTTTTTTTCCACTTTTTCTTTATAAGAATTATACTCTGCCATAAACCATTCATCTCACTTTCGATTGTATTTTATAGGTCTGGTGCAACGCACATTTTAAGTTATTCCCAGTATAATACTTTTATATATGAAATACTAGTCAAAATGACACATTCATTTAGGCAATATTTTGGTAATTGATTCAGAATATACTATTATTTAAATATAACAATTGCAGCATCCCAAATTACCTACTATATTTCCTAGTGCAAACGAAATGCGAATTGATTGAACTCTGCTTCTTTGATAAAGTTCTCCATCACATGATTGCTTTCAAACTGGTTCGCTTTCACGCGCTCTTTTTTGGAAATTTTGTTGTATTCTTCTTTGCTCGATAGCAGCTTCATAATTTGTTCTTCGACGCTGAACAACTCGCTCTTTTCTGAGAAAGAATCTCCACTTTCATATGGTGGCAATTGGTGAAGAAAACCTTCTGTTAATCCGAAACGGTCATTTACTTTGCCGACAATTCCTGGAATGCCACAGCCCGCTGCTTCAATTAGCGGAACGCCCATGCCTACAAAACAAAACGTGTTTTGCAATGCTGCTTTTTTATCGCTCGATTTGAACTTCCCATGCATAAAGATATGATCACGTGCTGGGGAATTGGCAATCTTCTTACGCAAACTGTCTTCTCCCTGCCCTGTTCCATAAATATGATACGTAAATTCCGGATCAATTTGGATCAGTCTTTCCATAATGTCGATCATGTAATAGTTATAAGTACGGAAACGTGCCAATTGACCAATTGAGACAATGCGACGTGATTCAGAATTGCTTAGCGGATTCATCGCTGGGCAAAAATCTAGCGGCAATGGGAAGATCGTATTTCCTAATGGTTGCCCAATCGCACTTTCTGTTCTTTCTTTAATAGATGGTGTCATGAACATCAATTTTTGAGCAAATTTTGGATCGATCAACTTTAATGCTTTAACTGCTCCACCTATGCCTTTTTGTGCATAGCTGTCTGGAGAGTAAACACCCGACATCCGTTTTCTTGCTGGCAACAAGTAAGATAATAAGAATGACATTGGTCCAAACGAGTAAACCAAATCGAATTTCTCTTCGATACGTCTGCTCAACATTTTAGTCGCTAGCCAAAAGTTAATCGTTGGATCGCTCGTGTCTTCATCGACGACAATCGTTACGCCTTCAAGCGATTCCAATTCACGTAATAATGGTCCGCCACTGCTATACAAGAACAATGTTACTTTATAGCCATTCGCGCTAAACCATTTCACCATTTTTACGACTAACATTTCGACGCCACCTGGCTTCATGTTTTTATGAATAAGGGCAATCGATTTAATCGATCCTTTTGGTTTTTCGAAATCGAAAAATTGGGCATTATTGAATGTGTTCATATATTCACCTCATCTACTGGTTTATCTTCTACTACTTTTTTAGAAAATCCTCAGTTTTGTTTTTATTGGAATACCAATTAAACGTGATGCGTAATCCTTTTTCGAATGGTGTAATGGGCGTAATCCCAGGCAGTTTCTTTTGGGGTGGTTTCTCTATGTTGGTTTGTTTTTGATGTGAATAATTTCCCGGGAAATGAGTACCCATCAAGGATGTGATGCACCAAGCAAGCTCTCGGTCTCCCATGCGAGCGTTATAGCCAATTTCGTAACGCCCTCCAGCATCCCCTAAGTGAAACACCGTATCAATCGCTTCGCATAAATCACTAACGAACAACCAATTCCGGATATTTTCAGCTGACTCTTCAAAAATACCGAGTTTTCCTTTTAGTGCTTGTTCGATGTAAACCGGGATTAGCTCTTCCTCTTTTTGCATCGGTCCGAAAACTTCTGGGCTAGCAGTTGTGGTGACATTTAATCCCGTTTTCTTAAGGAACTCACAAATCATGGCGTCTGCTCTTTTTTTGCTGTTGCTGTATAAAGTCGCTTTGTAGGAATCTGTTAGCGAAATGTGATGGAAACACGATGCCGCGTATTTTTCTTTCGGCTGATGAGCTGATTCCATCCAAGCGTTTTGTGCCGCTTGCAATAAATTCATGGTACCGAGCACATTTGTTTGTTCGTAAAGTCGAATTTCTCCAACCCGTTCCTCGCTGCGTGTTTCTGCGGCGAAATGAATAATGTCGGTTATGTCATAAAGCTCGAATAAATGATTAATCGCGTAGGCATTTCGGATATCTACTCGGTGAAACGAATAACGAGCTGCTTGATCGGATCCAGAAGTGGTTTCTGAGCTAGTGGCTTCAGTATTGTAATCAATATTCACAAGTTGATACTCCGGATATTTATTTAAGTAATAGTGGATAAGATTAGATCCGATAAATCCGTGTCCTCCGGTAACAAGTATGGTTTTAGCATTCAAAGCCGTTCACCTCTCTTGCTTTTTTATTGAGTCCGGCGCGTTTCTAAGCATTTCAACTTAGACGAACAAGACTTTAGTACCACTCACAATTACTATGTTATGACATTCGAGTTAAATCTAGGTTAAAAGTTTTCATTTTCTAAATATTTAATTATTATAACCCCTAAATAGATATTTTGCATTATAAAACCAAAAAAAGATTGGTCAATAGTTGTGTTTTCCTTTTAAATAGTTATGATTATTTAATAAAATGGAATTTATTTGATTTATTTTTACATATTAAGGATACTAATTATGTTTCTGCATCACTTTTAGGGTCAATATAACCAGCCTAATTATACGATTTATTGTTATGAAAGTTATGCCTATATTTCAGAAAAATTACTTTTTTAGCTTATTTAAATAAAAAAGTTGCAACAACAAACGGCAAGCCGAATGTTGTTGCAACTTTTTAGTTAACCTACGAGTACGAATGCACCCGTAACAATCAGTAAAACACCGATTATTTTGCGCATACTGATTTGTTCTTTTAATAAAAGGTACGAAATTAACATTGTCCATATATACGTAATCGCCGTCAATGGAAAGACGACCGTATAAGGCAAAAATTTTAATGCGACGATGTTTAAGATGGCGCTGACGCCATATAAGAAAACACCGCTCAGCAAACGTAGCATAAATGCTTTTCGTTCCATATTAATATTAAATGATGATGCTTTCTTTAAGAAATAGCCACCAAATGCACCGATCCATGTCATGACGACCAATAAGAGAAGAAGCAATAGATTAATCGCTGTCACCCCCTATAACGATAACGCCAATTAAAATTAGCAAGGTGCCGATCGAAATATTAAATGTGATGGCTTCATCTAAAAACAAAGCTCCGTAAAAAATAGCAATCACGTAACCAAGGCTTAGTAATGGATGCAAGACAGACAATTTGCCAAAACGAAAAGCAGCGGTCATCAATACTGCCCCCAGGCCGTAAAGCATAAAGCCGGCTAGCATATGCCAATCGAGAAACGCATCAGACATTTTCCAAAATAGTTGTCCAGTTGCTGTAGATACAGCCGCCAAAATCATTAACAAGATGCCAATGGGTTGTGTTTTCGGCTCGTTACTCATGATAGGGTTTATCTTCTTTTTCGAATTTGATCAAACTAATCAATAATGCTGCATACATAAATAGCGAAGTGTTAAACAAATAACGGAAATCTTGTGCTGGCATTGTCGCCATTACCGCTGCTGTATTTAATGCGATTGGCAACAAAATCAACCAAACACGCCAATTATTACGCAAATACGCTACGTATATAAATAAGGTGATTAAGAACAAGTAAACAGCTGGACGCCATAAAAATTCTTCTGCTTCTGTATCGACTCTTAAAACTTTTTGAGCGACTAGCGTTACTTTAGAAGAAATAACTTTATTGAGTAAATTGAATTCATTGCCATAATAGATGTTGGTGACAAAGCGGTTCATATGTCCATCTTCTTCTAATCGCATTTGCCAAACAAGTGAAGTTTCATCTAAAAATGCTTCAACGGCAAGACCTGGATTTTGAAGAACGAGCTGCGACCAATGCTTAGCATATAGCTTGGGGTTGTCGTAAATTACCCAACGGTCGTACTCGCCCCACGAAAATTTAATCGGATCGACACTTGACGGGTTGTATTTCTCTGGCCAAAGTTCGAGTGGCATAAGCTGATTGATGTATTCACGTTGTTCATCCGTCATATCACCGTCTTTCGTAACGATGTTGGCAATTTGTTGTGTTGGAATGCTAAGTGCTTCTTGTGGGTCTGATGGGATTACGTCTAGTGACGTATAGACCGGACCGGTAATCACTTGATGAATAATAATAATGCCAAGCGTCATCGGCAATAA
Organism: Planococcus halocryophilus; assembly: GCF_022489025.1. Taxonomy (GTDB): domain Bacteria; phylum Bacillota; class Bacilli; order Bacillales_A; family Planococcaceae; genus Planococcus; species Planococcus halocryophilus_A. The sequence goes on from NZ_JAKVTG010000008.1 coordinate 37,634, forward strand.
TTGCTTCCACATTTTGCGATACATGATCAGCGCTGCAATCATGGTAATTAGAAAGACTGGGAAACCGTTATGACGGAAAAACACCAACATAAACGAACCTAAAAGAAATAACAGAACGAATGACACTTTTTTTGCTTCGAGTCCTTTTGTTTTTACGAGTACTAAGATTAATAACGAGAAAAACAATAAAGATGTGCTATATAGTATATCTTTCCAAATAATAATGGACATAATCGAATTTACTGGAATGATCGCAGCTGCTAATAATACAGTCCAGATAATCCATGGGTTAACATGGAAGCGTCTCATCAAATAACCCATATATCCCATTGTTAACGCCAAAGCAATAAGTTGAAACAACGCAATGCTGCCTGGGCTGTCCCATATTTGTCTAAGTAGCATAATGAGCCATGTAAACATAACGGGATGCCAATTGGTAAATTCTTTTGTTTCGGACTGTTCCCATTGTGATAATGAGTCGGGTGTCATCGCCGCTGGGTAAAACGCGATAAACATGAACAGTGAAGCTCCGAGCATCGGCAACATATACAATAGTACGTATAGTGGCGAAACATTGCGTTCCCCTTTTGGCGATTGGATGCTTAATAACAATTTGATGATTGCGAAGACAATGACTGCAGTCGTTAAAATCATACCGACATATACGGCAACTTTAATAACCCAATGGTTATCTGCTAAATATTGTTGGTCGCCTAATAAACTAAGTGCCACTAATACCGTAAATAATGGCATAAAAATAGCTAAACTATTTTTTTTAGCTCGTGGCCATTGTTTAACGATTTGAACTAACGAACGATTATAGAGTAGTAAACCAAACAATCCGATTGTGATTCCAATAAAGAGCAATGGATGCGCATTGCGAATAGGTTGGAAGTAAAAAATGGCAGTAAAAGCAAGGAAAAGTGCTGCAATCAAATATGCAGCACCTGTTAGGTACGTTTTTTTCATACTATTTTCTCACTTTTTATCCGGTCACTAATACGGATCAGTTCGAGTTCATACTGTTTCCGGTGCGTGCCAGCCACCGTATCGAGTATTAATCCACACGCAAATGCTAGCATCGACAGCATCATTAATCCGACTGCTAAAATAGCAGATGGAATGCGTGTCACAAAATCGGTTTGAATGTATTCGATAATGACAGGAACACCTGCAACCAAACCGAAAATAAAGAATAACGCAGCCCAGCCAGAAAAGAACATTAATGGCTTGTAATCTTTGAATAAGGTGAAAATCATTCGCAATACTTTAATGCCGTCTTGAATGGTATTCAGTTTAGACTCACTGCCTTCTGGACGGTCACGGTAATCAATCGCCACTTCTTTAATCAGAAAGTTATTGTCTAGTGCATGAATACTCATTTCAGTTTCGATTTCAAATCCAGGACTAGTTACTGGTAGCGATTTAACAAACAAACGGTCAAATGCACGATAACCTGTCATAATATCTGTGATATTGCTCTTGTACAAACCGTTGATTAAATTCTTGACAAGTGTATTGCCAAAACCATGGAATTTTCGTTTGTTTTCATTGAAATAAGTACCGTTTGATAAACGATCCCCGATGACTAAATTGGCTTCCCCATCAATAACCGGCTTGATGATATTATGCACAAATTCTGCAGGGTATGTATCGTCACCATCTGCCATAACATAAACATCTGCATCAATTTCGCGGAACATTGAACGCACTACGTTCCCTTTTCCTTGGCGTGGTTCTTGGCGAACAACTGCACCATGAGCAAGTGCTACTTCGGTCGTTTTGTCTTTTGAGTTGTTGTCATAGACGTATATGGTCGAGTCTGGCAGTTCTCGTTTAAAGTCCTCGATTACTTTTCCAATCGTCATTTCTTCGTTGTAACATGGTAATAATACCGCAATTTTCATAGAACCTGTTCTCCTTTTGAATTAAAACATTAACTGCATAACTATATCATATTCCCAACATTTAGTGAAACGAATCTTATTATTGGCAGTAAGTGCCTCACCTTAAAACCATATTGAAAATTCCCGTTGTTATATATAGAAGAAACTCGTTTCTATTTTGTGTTTTTTGAGTCTAATAGACCAGTAAATTTTCATGACAACTTGTTTTTCGCGAGTTATACTAGATTGGTTATGAAACTTTGCTAGACTAGTCTGGAATGAAATCGCTTTCCTGCTGATCTAACGGTATTTTTTTGAACAACCATTCTTTGTATAGTGAAGGTGTCTGAATATGATTTTCAATTCATTTGAGTTTATCTTTTTATTTTTGCCCATTGTTTGGGTTTTTTATTATGTTCTCGGACGCATCCATATTCCGTTTGCTAAAACGTGGTTGCTTGTGGCTTCTTTGTTTTTTTACGGATATTGGAATCCTTCTTATTTACCATTAATCTTGATTTCGATGTTGCTCAATTATGTGATTGGCGCATTTCTCGGGCGTAACCGCAGTGGGTTGTATCGAAAAGCTATTTTGACGATTGGTATTTTGTTTAACGTATTCTTACTTGGCTATTATAAGTACTACGACTTTTTTGTTGAAAACATCAATTTGGTTTTTGGCGAAGATCTTATCTTGAAAAATATTTTATTGCCATTAGCGATTAGTTTTTATACGTTCCAACAAATTGCGTATTTAGTAGACTCTTACCGTTTGGAAACAAAAGAATATAATTTTTTGAATTACGGATTGTTTGTATCTTTTTTCCCGCAGTTGATCGCAGGGCCTATTGTTCATCACCGACAAGTGATGTCACAATTCTCCTCGAAAGAAACCTATCGAATTTTTCATGAAAACATTTCAAAAGGTCTGCTGATTTTTGCGATTGGGTTGTTTAAAAAAGTCGCGATTGCTGATACTTTCGCAAAGTGGGCTAACCAAGGTTATGGCAATGTTGAATCACTCACATTTGTTGATAGCTGGTTGACAACGATGGCTTATACGCTGCAATTGTATTTCGATTTTAGCGGTTACTCCGATATGGCGATTGGACTGGCGCTCTTATTCAATATTCGCTTGCCGATTAACTTTAACTCTCCTTATAAAGCGCTAGATATTCAAGATTTTTGGAGACGCTGGCATATTACTTTGTCTCATTTTTTGACGACTTATATATACATCCCGCTGGGCGGTAATCGGAAAGGTCCCACTCGCACCTATATTCATATTTTGATTATCTTTTTCATTAGTGGAATTTGGCATGGTGCTGGGTGGACGTTTCTTATTTGGGGAGCGATGCATGGCTTTGCTAGTGTTATTTGCCGCTATTGGAAACTCTCTGGCTACCAGATGAACAAAGTATCTGCATGGATAGTGACGTATATGTTTGTTCACTTGTCATGGGTATTTTTCCGCGCGTTAACATTGGCAGATGCGGTTATCGTTTTAAAAGCGATGTTTGGATTTAACGGCTTTTTCTTGCCAAGCGGTTTTGTGCGATTGTTCCCAACGATGAATGAAAACTGGATCCTAACCTTGCCATTTACGACACCTACGTGGGAAATCATTGTAACGATGGTAGTCGGATTAATATTAGTATTCTTTACGAAGAATTCTGTTGAGATTATGGAACAAAAACTACGCGATACACGTATGGCGATTTTTGTAGCCGTTTTGCTTTTCTATAGTGTTATGCAATTGCAACAAGTTAGCGAATTTCTGTACTTTAATTTTTAGGAGATGATCCCATGTACGATAAAAAATTTAGCTTTACCGTCATGGCGATTTTCGCCACATTGACAATTACTGCTGCAACCTTTAACTTTTGGATTGACCCACTATGGCATTACGGACATGCGCATGAGTTGAATGATGTACAAGTTGTAACGGACGAACGCGAACAAAAAACCGCACAGCAATTTTATCAGCAAGTAGATGCGGATACCTTATTGCTTGGCAGTAGCCGAAGCACATATATACAACCATCTGGATTCCAAAACTGGCAAGTCTACAATTATTCCGTATCGAATTTATCGATGCGCGAGTATTACACGATGATGATTTATGCCTTTGATCATAATCCAGATTATCAACGCGTGTTACTAGGTGTCGATTTTTTCAAATCTAGTGAAGAACAAGCTGAAAATGCACGAGCAATTACAGGTTACGAAACAAAAGTAAAAAAACCTTTTTATCGCATCAAAAACTTATTGTCACTTGATGCTTTGGGGTATGCCATTGATAATGTAAAGTTATCAGCATCAAACAACATTTCTGAAGACCGGCTGTATAACCGACAAGGTGATGCATTTGCAAGGAAGTTGTCTGAAGAAGAAACAGCACAAGACACGGCAACTAAAATTACTCGTTTTGAAGATACGTTTTACGGAGATCATTATGTCTACTATTCACGCTATAAAGAAATTATGCAAAAGGTTCACGACAGCTATCCACAAGCAGAAAAGATCGTCTATACTACACCGATTTCTACAGAACTGTTCAAGTCTTTAGTGGAAACAGGCTTACTGGATGATTATGAAATATGGCTTCGCGATTTAGTGTCGGTGTACGGCGGCGTTTGGAATTTTATGTATCCGAATAGAGTAACAAATGATATTAATAATTATTATGACGGTCACCATTTTTATCCTGAAATTGGCGCATTGATTTCGAAGCGTTTAGAAAAAGGTGAAGATGCTGATGTGCCTGAAGATTTTGGTGTGTTGGTGACGGAAGATAATATTGACGAGCATTTGGCGATGGTTCGACAGCTTGTCGCGGAGTTTGAGTAAATAGATAGTAAGTATTTGGGGAGTTTGCTGAGTTAGAAAACCGCGTTGGTCGCTTTGGGGATGACTCTCGCAAGAAGCCAGGAAAACCACCTGTCTTCTTGCTTCGTCTACCCCGTGAACGCGCCAACGCTGGAGTCTGTAATAAATAGATAGATCTAGCTATACCTAAAGAAGTCAATAATAAGAGGTATTGGAAATAGTTGTTGCCAATATCTCTCCTGTCAACAAGCTGGAGTTCACGTTTATGTGGACTCTTTTTTATTATTAAAATGTGATTAATCATATTTGTGGAATGTTAACGGGTATACAGTAAGTATATAGCTGTGATTTGCACTTTTCATTATTACCGTAACATGGAAATGCGGTCGTTGATTAGGGATCGAAATGGGTAAGATTGGTAACATTGACTTTACACTGTTTGCAAGGATTGTAGTAGCCATAAGATATTAAGGCCTCCCAAAAAACTTCCTGTTTTTTTGATAATAATACCATTTATGTATATTTTATTGTTATAGTGGAGTTGCACATAAATTTAAGCGACGAAAGGATGAAACACGATGAAGAAGTTTTTATTTTTAACTAGCGGTGTTTTAGCTTTTAGTTTATTGGGATCACCAGCTCTAGCTGCTTCCGATTTACCTGAAAATCACCGTTTTTATGATGAGATCGACTATCTTGTCGGAAAAAAAGTCATTTCTGGATACGAGGATGGTACGATGCAACCGGATCGCGTTGTCACGCGTGCGGAAGCAGCTATCATGATTGGCAAATTGAAAGGTCTAGATGGCACGCAAAGAGCGACAAATTTCTCTGATGTCGGTAAATCAAGTAAAGCAAGCGGATATATCGCTTCTGCTCAAAAAGCTGGATATTTAAGCGGCTATCCTGATGGCACTTTCCATCCAGATGCGACGATTACACGTGGCGATATGGCAATTGTGTTAGCAAATGTTTTCACAACGCCACTTTCTCTGAATAGTGGTTTTAAAGATATTTCACCAAACATGAAAGCATACGCTTCAATTAGTGAAATTGTTGCTTATAACATTGCAGCTGGTTATCCTGATCGGACGTATCGCCCGTTAACTGATGTCACTCGCGGTCAATTTTCAGCCTTTTTAGCGCGTGGTTTAGAGCCTTTCTTTAAGAACGATACCCATATGAAAAACTCATATTTACGAGATAAAACAAAAACGTATTCTTACAAATCGGCAAACGGTGAGCAATGGATCAACTATTTCACCAATAACTCGCAATTGAATGATGAGCCACTTGGCTTTGTTTGGGCAACTAAAGCAAGTAATGGAACCGTATCCTTTTTTACAGAATACGAAACTTACGATTCCTATGACGTCTGCTACCCTTTTTCTGAATGTATAACTGACTTAGTTTACCCAATCCAAAAAGGAAAAGTCTTTAATATCGACAATCCTTTTGCTCCGGAAAGTACAATTACAGGTGTGAATGTTTCTGTAAAAACAGCTTATAAAACGTTCACAAATGCTGTAGAAGTGACGATTCCATACAATGAAACAAAAGATCGAGACACGGGCTATAAATATTACATGGTCGAAGGCTTTGGCACAGTTAAAGCACTTAAGCTCGATGGCACGGTTGTTTCAGAATTGGTTAAAGTAGAATAGTGATAGTTTTATTGAATATAAAATTTGAATAACGAGAGGAAGAAACCGTTTGAAAAATCCTTTGATACTAACCAGTACTTTATTAGCTCTTAGTTTATTGGCATCACCAGCATTAGCTGCTTCTGATTTACCTGAAAATCATCGTTTTTATGATGAAATCGATTATCTTGTCGGGAAAAAAGTTATTTCTGGATACGAGGATGGCACGATGCAACCGGATCGTGTAGTCACGCGTGCTGAAGCGGCTATCATGATTGGTAAATTGAAAGGTCTAGATGGCACGCAAAGAACTACTAAGTTTTCTGATGTAAGCAAATCAAGTAAAGCGAGCGGGTATATCGCTTCTGCTCAAAAAGCGGGATATTTGAGTGGCTATCCGGATGATACTTTCCATCCAGATGATGCAATTACACGTGGTGACATGGCGATTGTGTTATCGAATGTATTTACAACCCCTTTCTCATCTGAGATTGGTTTTACTGATATTTCTCGAAACATGAAAGCATTCGAGCCGATTAACAAAATGGTGAATTATAACATTGCTGCTGGTTATCCCGATCGAACGTATCGTCCATTAACTGATGTCACTCGTGGACAGTTTTCAGCCTTTTTAGCACGCGGCCTCGAGCCTGTGTTCCAAAACGACACGCATATGGAAAACTCCTATTTGCGAGACAAAACCAAGGAATATTCTTATAAATATTCAGATGGTAGTGTGTCAACTGAGCGCTATGCAGATGGCGGCAAAGTAGCTGGGTACCCAATTGGTTTCTCATGGGAAAGTGGCACTGACAAAAAATCATATCACTCTGAAAATGAAACATACGATCAATATTACATCGCCTATCCTTATTCAGAAGTTTTAACTAAATTGCCATTCCCAGTTGAAAAAGGGAAAAAGTTTAACGTTGATAATCCTTTTGCACCTGAAAGTAAAATCACAGGCGTTAACGTAACAATTAAAACAGCATATAAAACATTCACAAATGCAGTTGAAATTACTGTTGAAAATGACCTTTCTCCTAACGACACTGGCTACAAGTATTATATGGTTGAAGGATTTGGTCGTGTTAAAACAGTTGCGCTTGATGGCACTGTAAACATCGAATTGGTAAATGTTGAGTAATGAGTTTTAGATATATTTGATAGAAAAATCCGGAAGCTATGCAGCTTCCGGATTTTTCTGTTTACTTCTTATTCGGTTTGTCAGTTTTTCCTGGCTTGTCGGGTTTCCCTGCTTTTTTTGTGATGGTAAATGTTTTTTCGGTTACATGTCCAGCAAGATCAACAACTTTGAGTTTGATTTCGTTTTCTCCCTCATTTGGTACTGGTACCGTTGTCGTAATGTTTTTGCTGAAGTTTTTCAATTCATATGGTGCTGTTAATTTTTGCGAGAAAATCTTACTGTCGTAGAAATAAGCATGAATTTCATCAAAATTGTCTTTGACGTTGAACGTGATTTCCACTTCACCTTGATCAGCTTTAACTTTTTTCGGTACGTCTACTAATGTAATCACCGCTGGCTTTGTATCTACTAAAACTTGACGGCGGATTTCCATTTCGTTGCCGAATTCGTCGATTGCTTTAACTTTTACGTAGTTAGAACCATCTGCCAATGTTAAGCTGTGGCTAAAGTTTTTGCCATCAAATTCTTTTGCTGGTTCGCCATTGATTGTTACTGAAGCAATTTTTGAATCGTCTTCTACTTTTCCACTTACCGCTACTTCTTTTGTTTTATGAACCGATAACACATCAGGTGAATCAATATAAACAACTGGTTTTACCGTTTCAGGTGTTGAGGCTAATAAATCAAGCTCTTTTTTGTTGCCGGCAGTGTCATAAAATACGGCCGTTAGCTTGTCACCTTCTTTTACTTCTGTTGCTACTGCATAGCTCAACACATTAGGAGCTAATGATTCGTCTGCAGGAGTTGAGTCATCTTCAGTTAATTCTTTGCCATTTAAGAAAACTTCCCAACGATCTGCGCCTGCTCCTTCTGGGTTATCTGTGAAGCTTGCAACTTCTACAAGTTTTGCTGTTTTGTTAAAGCTTGCTTTTGCTGTTGGTGCAACTGTATCGACTTTTACTGGGAATGTAATAGACTGCCACTGGGCATTTTCATAATCAATTACAGCGCTCAATTGAATTTGATAGTCACCATCTGCAACAGCTTTTTCGAGAACTTTTCCATCCCATGCATTTTCTTTGTTGAAATTATACGCTTCATCTGCTGAGTAATTTTTCACTAATTCTTTATCAGTTTGGATGGTACGTAAAGTTTTACCCGCAGCATCCAACACTTTCACTTCAAATTCTTTTGCATTTCTCAACAATGAATAAACTGGAATTACTTGGTCCATTATGCCATCTCCATTAGGAGAAAATGCAAATCGTTCGGGTACGTAATTTGGTTGATGTGTGCCTCCTGTAATTGTGTTGCCTTTTTCATCTGCTAAGAATGTCATTCCGTAATAAGTTGAATCATTCCATGCAACATAATCGAAAATATTAGCATCGTCCCACCCGCCATTAAAGCCGAAGTACGGTATGACCAATTCTGGATTTCCGGTTACTTCTTCATTAGCATCTGTTAATGTTAAGAAACCATCTACGAAAAATCCATTTGTAAATGCTTGATGTGCTGCATCCGTTTCTAAAGCACTAACATCTACTGCTACTGTAATTTCTTTGCTACCATTTGCCGGAACTGTTACCGATTCTGGTACATCAATTATTACTTGATCTGTGACAACATTTGAACCTACGATGTTTGGAGCAGTTACTTGAACTCCGCTCGCTGTGATCGCTTTATCCGTTTGGACATTTACAGCTACATTATAATTTGCTGCTTGGTCAGAGAAGTTTTGTGCTGTTACTGTAAATGTGAATTTACTATCTGTAATTTCTTTCAATGCTACTTTTGATTCGCCTGTAGCTTTGTTTGTTGCTACGACATCTGTCGATAAGGCATCATGCAATTGCATTAAACCTGCACCTTGACGACGTGGTGAAACAAATTCGCCTGGAGTCAACTGGACTGGATTGGCTGTATTCATCATTAAGTTTTTAGCAAATTGAACGCGTTCTTTGCCAGTTAAGCCTAATTCATTAATACGTTGGAAGATTAATGCCGTACCACCTGAGACATGTGGTGCTGCCATTGATGTTCCGCTCATTAACCCATACTCATCATTATTTAATGTTGAGAAAATATTGCCACCTGGTGCCGTGATTTCAGGTTTGAAATCTAAGTTTGGTGTTGGGCCCCAAGACGTAAAATCACTCATTTTCCCAGCTGTCGGGCTTTGCGTTTCAACGTACTGTCCATCAAACTTAATTGTCACTTTTTTGCCAGCATCAATCAATGTCTTCATTGCCACGCCATCTGCTTGGAGGGCTGACATATATGGAATTTGAATCGCTGGGTCCGATGCCATATTGATGGTTCCTGTTGTGTTGTTGTAAACAATTACACCTGCTGCTCCTGCCGCTTGTGCATTTAGTCCTTTTTCTACAAACGAAATACTACCGCGTGAGATAAGAGCAAATTTCCCTGTAAAGTCTTTTCCTTCAAAATCAGTTGTTGTTCCAAATCCAGCGCTTGCCACTTCATAAGAAGCTGCAGGTAAATCACGCGGATCTTTGTCGTTAGCTAATAAGTACATTGCTCGTCCAGCATCTGCTCCGTCTGCTTGATAAGCGAAACTCATCGCTGTGATAAAATCATTTTCAAAAGATGCTACGCCAAACGAATCAAACGAAACACTCGGTGATCCCGTTAAGCCGTAATCCTGGTTTTCCGCATAAGGATAGAAATAACCCGAACCTAACATATCTGAGTTTCCTGCTGAAATCGAAACTAAAATCCCACTATTCGTTGCGCGTTCAACTGCTTGTTGTTCTGGGTTTTGAGAATCTACAAATCCAGATACAGAACCTAAAGACATATTGATAACGTCTGCGCCCAATTTGATAGAATCATCAATTGCTTTAATGTAAATATCACCATAAGTTGATGGATATAAAGGATCGTTACCAAACACTTTTAACGCTAATAACTGCGCTTCTGGTGCCACCCCTTTAATGCCGCCATTTTCTTCGTCGCCATTTGCACCTACAGTACCTGCTACATGCATACCATGCATTGAAGCTTCAGGTCCAAGGTCTAAAATTTCTTTGTTTCCGTCCATGTAGTTATAGCCAAATGGCACTTTCGGTGTGAAATATTGACCACCTTCGATTGAACCATCGTTAAGCAATACGCCGACTTCATCTTTTGTAATTTCTCCCGAAGTATCATCACTTAGCACCATGTCTTTATGGCTTGGATCGATTCCTGTATCAATAACGCCGACTACCATACCTTCACCTTTATACTTGTAATCAGTCCAAACTTGTTGAGCTTGCACAAGTTCTTTTGAATATTTCATTTCTGGTTTAATCTCTGGACGCTTGTATTCAGTTGATTCGTAAACTGCTTTTACACCAATTTGGGATGCAATTTCATTTACTTTTCCAGCTTCAACTTGAGCTGAGAAACCATTAAAAACCGTTGTGAAATTCTCTAAATATGTAATCTCTGGTGCGAGCTTTGTAATAGTTGATTGAACTGAATCTTGTTCTAAACTAACTGCTGCTTCTAATGTTTCTTTTTGTTTCTTAGGTAAATCTTTGTAAAGTACCCCTTTACGTGTTGCATTTTCAATCGCTGGTTCGCTTTCAAGTTCTACAATAATCCGAACTTCTTTTTTCGGATCTTTCGGATTTTTAAGCGTTTCTGGAATTTTTACTGTTGGTTTTTTCAACTGCACCTCTTGTTTTGCTTCACCTTTTTTATTTGGTGCTGCCGAAACACTTGTTATGCCTGTTGAAACTGAACCAAAGGCTAGTAAAAATACCAATGCCATCAATAAAATTGAACGTATCTTTCCCAAACTTTCTCCCCCTCAAAATATAATAGAATTTTCAAACTAAAGACAGTTTAAATTTACCATATTTCAACACTCTTGCCATTAAACTTATGATAGTTTTTCGTTACATTTACATTACAATTATTACAACTTATTACATGTAATGATGTATTCGGTCATCGAAAAAAGCCATACCATATTGGTAGGCTTTTTTGATTGTATATGAATTTATCGCTTGTACTTACATATTAGCAAGCCGGTAAATAAAAATTGCTAACTGACCTCGCGTGACATTTTGACTGACTCCAAACTTTGTTGTAGTTAAGCCATTTGTGATATTATTCGCTGCCAAAGCATTTACCGAGTCTTCATAGCGTTCTGAGACATCAGTGAATGGCAATTTCTCCTCATTTGGTTGTAGCTTATACCCATTTTTTAAAATTAACGCAATTTCGCCTCGTGTAATTTTTTGTGTAGCACCAAAGCTTGTTTTCGTTTTCCCATTAATATAGCCTGCATGTTTTAATGCATTTACCGCGGAAACTGCTCTTGCTGGCACGTCGGTAAATTCAGAAGCTGGAGCTGTTTCCATATCCAATTTGAGTTCTTTCGCTAGCCAAATCGCTGCGTCAACTCTTAAAATTGGGCTTTGAATACCAAATTTCGTCGTAGTTTCACCATTTGTGATTTCATTTCTTACTAAATAGTCTATTGCTGGAAAATACTCTTTTGGTACATCTGTGAACATATCCGCTGTTTGCGGGACTGTTACTTTGATAGAAATCGTTTTACTCCCTAAACTCGCAGTAATCGTTGTATTTCCAATTGACTTTGGAACTACTTTTCCTTTTACGACTGTAGCGACTGCTGGATTCGCAGAAAGCCATTTTGCCGTTTCCGTAGCGCTGATTACTTCACCTTTAGTGTAGCTCGCGGTCAGTTCAAGTTGAACTGATTTGTCAATTGCACTCGTTATCGATGTTTTATTCAAACTTAGTTTAACTAATGGATTGTTTACTTCAGAAATTCTCGGTGCTTTGTAGGAAGAGATCTGGATCAAGCCATTACCATAGCGGATATCTTTGCCTACTTCCCCTAAATCTTTTGCTTCTTCAGTCATGATTGCCCGTAATTCTTTGTTTGTTAATTCTGGATACGCCTGTTTCATCAAAGCCAATTGACCTGCGACATACGGCGTAGCCATAGATGTACCTGAAGACAATCCATAGCCATTATTTAATACAGTACTGTATACTTCGACTCCAGGAGCCATAACTTCAACAGTTGAACCAGTAGAAGAGAATTCTGCACGGAGCGATTTTTGTCCCAATGCACCAACTGCAATCACTGTAGAATAACGAGCCGGGTATTCAACATTGTCAGCTGTTCCATTAATATCCCCAACATTCCCCGCCGCTGCAACTATTAATAATCCATGTGCATAAGCTCGGTCAAAAACCTCTTTAAAAGCTGTGGAGTTTTGTGGCGACCCTCCACTCAAGTTGATAATATCCATACCATTTGTGATTGCCCATTCGACACCTTCAATCAAATCAGATAAATAGGCATTTCCTTCGTTATCAAAGGCTTTCACAGCGTACAGTTGTGCATCGTAAGCCACACCTTTTATGCCGATGCCATTGTTGCGTGCTCCGATAATGCCGGCGACATGTGTACCATGTCCTTGGTCATCTTTATAGGATGTCGTATAGTCAACAGTCGATACTCCTCCTGCCACCACCAAATCATTATGTGTCGCAATCCCTGAATCGAGAACGGCGATTTTCACACCTTTTCCTGTAAAACCTGAATCCCACGCTAATGGTGCTTTTATTTGAGGGATTCCCCATCCTTCAGTTTGCGAACTAAGTGAAAATATGATATCTTCTTCAATAAATCGTACAGTCGGATCCGCTAAAAGCTGTTGTGCTTCTGCTTCTGTCATGCTCGCAGAAACTACGGATATTTCGTCAAATGCTTCTACTTGAGAACCACCGAAATCTTCAGTCTTTTTAGCAATTGAGAAACCTTTTTGTTCTTCTTCATAAACAATAATCATGCGCTTTTCTTCATCTTCTTGTGCCATCGTTGTTAACTGGCCAAGTCCCAATGACAAGAGTATGGCGATTAATGTGCCGTATACTATTTTCATCAAAAACACCCCCCACTCGACTTCTCTTTGTTCATTTCAACTATTTTCAAAAAAACTTTCATACACAGTATCCAAAATTAGGTAAAAAGATGCTTTTTTTAGCTTTTAAGCCAATTTTATCAATTGTTTGATTACTTATATTGTACGCAATTCTGTGAAAGATAGAAAGGTCTATATTATATTTTTGCAAAAAGAAAACCAGCATTCACAACAGAATGCTGGTTTTCTTTTTATGGAACTAACCTGTTTATAATAGGTAGTTTTTGCATAACTAAAATGATACCAAATGAAATGCTGAAAATGAGGATCCACACAAGTGGCACACTAACAATCGGATTAAATGTAGTTTCATTGAGACCGAAAAATTTGTTTAAATAAATTTGGATAATCGGATGGATGATGTAAATACCAAATGTCGCAGTGCTGATGCGTGTGATCCATGCGTTTGGTTTAATCTTGTTCGCCATATGTTGGAAGCCAATAAAGATGAATAAAGTGATTAGTAAATTATTCGGTCGGTAATGTTCATAGAAAAATTCATCGAATTCGCCTACCGGTTGAGCCATATTTAAATAATAGGTGCCCCATACCGTTAAGATATAACTAATCAGTGCGAGTGTGCCAAGTGTCGGCAAGTATTTTTTCGGCACGGGGTATAAAACGAGATATGCGCCGAGTAAAAAGTACCCGATATACGGTTCAAATAATCCTGCCGAAAAAGCGACTTCAAAATCGAAGAATTTTGGAAGGAACGGCAAAAAGCTTGAGAAAATAATCCAAAACACCAATAACGCTTGAAAAGTTTTCTTGTCCATGTGTTGCACGAGTAGTTTTAAAAATGGAGCCATGAGATAGAGGCCTGTAATGGTATAGAGAAACCATAGGTGGTAATAGATATCATCAGTTAAGAACTGAACGAAAATTTCATAGGCAGTGTACGATTCTTCTAATTCGAATATGTTGTACAGGGTGTAGATGATGCTCCAGAAGATTAACGGAATGACTACTTTGGATAAACGCTTTTTGAGAAATATCAAAACGCTTTCTTCTTTGCCACGGGTTAGCAGCAATGCGCCACTTAGCATGAAAAATACAGGGACGCACCAGCGCAATCCTGCATCAAAGATGTTGGCAAAATGCCAAATCCAGTCGTCAGTTGTGGTGTTGTTGATGATTTTTGATACTACATGAATGCCGACGACGACGAATATCGATATCGCCCGCAACCAATCCATATAGTCGTATCTTCTGGTCATTATTGTGGCTCCTTTAAGTTGTCTTTTTAAAACGTAGACAGGCTTCTTCTAATCGTGCGGTGAGGAATAATAGAATGATTGCTTTGTGTTTTTTGTTTTTATCAGTAAAATAATTCGCATTATTATAGAAGAAAGATTTTATATTTTCTTTTATTCGCTTTCTTATTTTAGCTTGTTAATGCGATTAGAGCCACTACAATTTGATTGCAATTGTGTTACTCGACTAATTGTTTACATAGTTTGAGAATGTCTTCGCGCCGTGTGTCGAGTAGTTCTTGGCCGAGTTTGATGAGTGCGTTGATGTTTTCAGCAGAGCCATCGTCTAGTTTTTCGGTGCCCGGTTGGAGTAATTCGATTTGAAAGCGGTAATAGCGTTGACTTTCTTCTCGATTTGGCAGTACAAATTTTAGTTGATAGTCGACGACATCAGAACTTCCGTCAAGCAGGATATACCACAAAGGCTTTGCCCAGCCGAGCAATCCCCACGTTCTAAATTTCTCGAATTGAATGGTTAGTTGTGGATTTCCCGTGCCAAGCGATACAATTAATAGCTCTTCGTCTGGAAAAATTTCTTTTGCGTCTGCATAAGCACACATCGCTGGGTTATTGGCAAACACCCCTCCATCAATAAAGCTAGCTTTTGGATAGGCTTTGATTTTTTTCGGAATAAAGTAAGTGGGTGCTGCAGATGCCGCACGTGCAACGTCTCTCATCATGACATCTCGCTCAATCTTTTTCGTAAGAATGTCTCGACTTTTGAAAAAAGCAGTAAAGCGTCCATGAAGTTCGTAGCTAGGGACGACAACATGAACAATCGCTTCAGAAAGCATAGTGGATCCGAAATATTTTTTAAGCGCTTTTTCAAGTGCCATTGCTTGGTAACGACTCGTAAAAATACCACGAGTAATTTTAAAAAATAAGGATTTATTGAAAATTTCGTGTGATTCTTCTTTGTAAAATCCCAGAAACTGTTCTGCTGTATAGCGAGGCTTGGTCATATCTTTCGGATCTGGTGCGACCAGTCCGAGCGCTAAAATACCACCTGTCGATGCTCCAACGACCAAGTCGAATAGCTCTGAAACCGGTTTTCCACTTTGGGCTTCTAGTTCGGCAAGTAGCATTGCAGGAATCACTCCTCGTACGCCACCCCCGTCAATTGCTAAAATTCGTTTCATCTCCACACCTCTTTTCAGAATGTTCAGACTTTATTTTATTGTATGAAGTCTAGCTGTACTTGTCAAAATTGGCAAGTAAATCATTATTGTAATCTCATTAATTGCGCAATTAAGATAACATTTTGCTTTTTTACTAATCTATTGATAGGTAGATTTGCTACAAGATTTAGCACAGTGTTTTTTAGGACTGTATAGATAAAGTACAACTATGCTATTTATTTGATTTGTATTTATTTTACTTTTAATTGTAATAAAAACACCAATTTTTTCGATAAAAAGTAGTTTTTCATTGGAAAATTTGAGATTTCTAATTTTTTTCGACTCGCAAATGACTGGTATGAAAGGTTTTTAAATCTTTATTCCGTTTGTTATACAACTGTAATATAACTGCAATTGAATTGACGTTGTTTTTCAGTTGCTCTATCTATATAGTAAATTACAGAGCAAAATATTATTAATTCATATACTTGGATAATAAAAACTTGGAGGAACCAACAACAATGAAAAAGATATTCTTTACGTTATTTGCAGCAGGATCATTGCTATTTGCTAACTCAGTCACTGACACACAGGCAGCTCAACCCATTCAAAATGAAGTTACATCTTCTCAAGAAATTACAGTTTCAACTATAGAGCAAGTTGCATCAAGCAAAGCAACTGCCAAATCCGGTACATTTAAAACAAAATACAATTCAAATGTACGCGCTGATGCGAGTACAAAATACAAAGTTGTTACGGTTGCTAAAAAAGGCGCCGTTGTTACAGCAACTCACCAAAAGAAAGTCGGCAACTCGACTTGGTACAAAGTAAAAGTCAACGGCAAGTCTGGTTGGATTTTGAGCACATTGTTAACTTCTACAACGGTTAAGAAAGCTTCTGTTTCAACATCTTCTTCTGGAGTAGTTTCAGAAGCATTGGCATTGAAAGGCATTCCTTACAAATTTGGTGGCACAACAACTGCCGGGTTTGATTGCAGCGGATTTATCCAATATGCGTTCAAACAAGCTGGTAAGAGTGTTTCCCGCTCGACGTTAACGCAATTTGCGGAAAGCTATACAGTTAGCACTCCACAGCCAGGAGATTTGGTTTTCTTTGCTAATACGTACCGCGCTGGGATCTCACACGTTGGGATTTACATCGGTAACAACCAGTTCGTGCATTCAGGCGGAGCGAAAGCTGAAGTTAAGAGCATGGATGATCCATACTGGGGCAAGAAATTCCACAGCTTCAAACGTTTCTAATTCAATCTGGATTTCCAAAAGGGTGACCCGAAAGTCTGCTAATAGCAGGGTTTTGCTGGTCCCCTTTTTTATTTTGATTTTTGGATGGGAGAAATCGCTGCAGGTGGGCGCTTTCCTGCGGGCGAAGCGCTGAGCCTCTTCGTCGCAAGCTCCTGCGGGATCTCATCACTCGGCTTTCCCGCGGGAGTCGCCATCTTTCGCTCTTTCTTAGGTTTCTTCGCATAGTATCGAAATAGAATACTATGCGAACTTTTATATCAATATTAGAAGTACTACGTAGCTATTTGTACTATCGCGTTTCGCATGCGAAACGCTGGCATTTTATAGGAGCATAGCGGATTGCTTTTATGGGTTGGGGTTGAGAGTTTTTAGATGAACTTTTTTAGCTGTTACATGAATTTTTTAACCTGTTACACGAACTTTTGAAGTCTTTACATGACTTTTTGGTCTCCTTACATGAATGCAGTCCTCTTACACTAACTTTGACGCGTTTTACATGAACTTATTAACCTGTTACCTGAACTTTTGACATCTTTACCCGACCTTTTCAGCTCTTTATATGAACTCAAAAATTCTCAACCGGTGCACTACGTTTCAGAATCTATATTTGGTTTAACACAAGTTCAAAAAACTGATTGGAAGCTGTTCGCGTGGCGAACAGCCTAACATAGTAGCTATCGCTTTTTATCCAGTCTATTTCACAAATAAGATGTGACTTCTCATGAAATATCTGTATAACAGCAGAATGCTTTTGTAAAAACATGGAACTGCCAGATACCCCCTACTCTTTCTATCTCATTAACCAATTATCTAGCCGAGGAGCGCCACGGGCTAGACGAAGCAAGAAGACGAGTGCTCTTCTCGGCTTCTTGCGAAAGTCATGCCCAAAGCGAGCGAAGGCGATTTCTAAAAATCCACACTATCTACTACTCAAAAAGTACCTCCTACTCTATCAACCAACTACCCAGCCAAGGCGCGTCCAAGGGCTAGGCGAAGCGAGAAGACGAGTGCTCTTCTCGGCTTATCGCGGGAGCCATGCCCAAAGCGGCCGAAGGCGACTATTAGAACTTCACACTATCTACTAATCAAAAAAAGTAGCTCTTTCTATATCAACTAACTACCTATCCGAGAAGCACCATGGGCTAGACGAAGCAAGAAGACGAGTGCTCTTCTCGGCTTCTTGCGAAAGTCATGCCTAAAGCGAGCGAAGGCGACTCTAGAACATCACAAAATCTATCACCACTTCCCAGTACTTCTAAACACACAAAAAAGCAGACTCTTTAAGAGCCTGCTCCTTACTGATTGACAATACCCTCTATTTGATAATCTCCATATTCATCAATAACAATCGTATAGATTCCTTTATGCGAAATGGTAGACTTTTTGTCGCTTGTTTTGTCGTGATACGCGAACTCGGCTTCTGCTTCGACCAGTGCGCTGTCGCCTTCGATTTCGATGGCGGTGATGGTTGGCTGGACGATGTCGTAAATGCGATCCGGATCGCTGTATTCTTCAATTAGTCCAGTCGCTTGTTGTTCGGCGTTGCTGCCTGGAAAAATGTAAGACAAGTAAAAGCTCGATTCTCTATCGTTTAGTGAATACGGCAATAGCTCGTAATACGAGGAGATAAAGCTTTCGAGTAGGTCATCGGCGAAGTACGCGTCTTTAACGTCTTGCAGCACAATTTCCTGCTCTTCGGGTACGATTGGGTTATTAATCCATTCTGTTAACTGATTCCATACGGTGTAGATTGGGATCGCGTAGCCTGATTCTGGGTTTTCTTCAATAATAATGGAGTTGATGCCCAACAATTTTCCGTTATCCGCTGCGATTAATGGTCCCCCGCTCGAGCCTTGAGCGATTTCTGCGCTCATCTCGTATAGATTGGTGTATTCAAATTGATCGGAGAAATCTAGAGCGGTATCGGTGATTTCGCCTGTCGTAGCCGTGTTGCTTTGATCGTTCGGGCTACCGATGGCGACGACTGGAGTACCAATGTCGACGGATTTCATTTCGATTTCAAGTGGTTCTTTGCCGGCTAGTTCGTCGACGCGGACGATGGCTAAATCCTGTGTTTCAGACTTCCCGATAATATTGCCGTTAAATTCCTGGCCATCACTGTTTTTAACGGTGATATAGGAAGCATCTAACACCACATGAGCATTCGTTAAAATGTCACCTTGGTTGTTGATGAGAAAGCCCGAGCCCTGTTCGAGATCGGTATACAATGTGTAGACATGCGTTTTGGCATTAGCAATCATCGATATTAGGCTTTGTTCTTCTTCAACTAATTTTGTTTCTTCTTTGACCGGCGTAGTTTCTTCTGACGATTGGCAAGCACTCGTTACAAAGAGCAGAAAAAGAAAAAGCGGGAGTATCACTAGTATTTTTGTCTTGTTGTGATCTCGGTTCATTTGCGTCACTCACTTCTGTGTATTGTTGCTATGATTTGAGTTTATTATATCAATTAGAATCCAATAAATCTCTAGACAAAAAAGAAAAAGCACCCTTTCCGAACAGTATTCTTGCGAACACTGTTCGTTCTGGATGCTTTTGTTATTTACTTTTTCTTCATTTGACCTTTATTGGTTACAACGGTGTAGTTTCCTAGCTCGTTAATGCTAAGTGTAAATACGTTGCCGGCCAATTCGCCTTGGATGATTTTCCATTTGCCTTTGTCGTCTTCACGGGCACCAAACTGGATTTTGATGTCGCTTGTAGTGTCGAATGCCAGTGTTACCGATGATGCGAATTTCAAAGGAAGCTCGTTGCCCGTAGCATCGGTTAAGATCATGTTGATTTGATTTGTTAAAGTAGGGCGTTTGTCGACTTCTTTAGCGTCGTCAACGGCCAAGTTTAATACAAATCCTTCTCCAGCGGCGTTTGCGATTTGCTGCAGATTGCTCGCTGATAACGTTAAATCAGCAGTTGGCATATCGATTAGCAAGTCTTTTCCGCTTTCAAGCAATTTCGCAACGGTTCCTTCTGAGAATGTCATAGCAAGTTCGCCGTTTTCATCTAGTTCGCCGGCAGTTACTACTGCTTGGTCTCCAGAAAAATCCGGTTTTGCTGTTTGTTCGCCTGGAACTGCTGGTTTTTCAAATGAAATTTGTGCAAGTAATGGATCGTGATCGGATGCGCGCCCGTGCTCTTCCATGAACATCGCGTTAATGTGCACCATATCTAGTTCTGTGCGTTGTGCTAAGTTGTTTGTCACAAGTAAGTGATCGAGTACTTGTGAATTTCCTTGGTAATAATACGAATAGCGATCTTCTAATGGTACGTCTTCGACTTTATTTGTTAAAATGTCGCCTTTTAATGCTTGTAATGCTAGTGTGAATTCGAAATCGTTCATGTCACCTGCAACGATAACATTAAGATTTGGATTTTGTTCAAGTCCTTCTGCGATAAAGCCGTTGATCGCTGTTGCGAGTTCGATGCGTTCTTCAACAGAGCCAAAGAATGGAGGCTGGTTTTTGCCGAATAATGGCTGATCTCCACCTTTAGAGTTTAAGTGAGCACCGATGACCACAACTTGCTCGCCTTGGAAATCAAATTGAGCTGCGATTGGTTTACGTGTGTTTGGCATTGCGATTGGTTGAACGCGACCTGGGTTTAATGCAAGTTCGCCGTCTACCCATGAGTTTGTTTCAGTCGCTGTGCCTTTTGTTCCTTCAGAAAGTGTTACGCGTTCTGGGTTGTATAAGTAACCTACGCGAATGTTCCCGCCTGGTTGTCCGCCGTCTTGATTGTATTCAGGTGCGATGTCAGTCCATTCGTATGTTGGGCCGCCAGCAGCTTGAATGCCTGCAATTAGCCGCTCATAACTTGCTGTCGCGTCACTATTTCCTGAAGTAGTTGGGCCATCATTGTCTTGTACTTCTACCATAACGATGATGTCTGGTGAATTTAAGTCGTTTACAAATGATTCTGCAATGCGTTGTGCTTTTGCGTCAGACGTATGTGAAGGGTCTGCAGAAAAGTTTTCTACGTTATATGCTGCTACTGTTAGTTTTTCTTCATCTTTAACAATCCACGTTTGTTCTGGCTGCGTGCCGCCGTCTACTAATTGTGGAAGGTCACTTTCTCTAGACCATAGTTTGTAATTTCCAAAACCAAAGCCTAGTACGCCCGTAATTGTACCGTTGAAAGAGTCCCCAGCTTTAGCTACGTAGCTTTCATTATCAAAATCGACTGTAATGCGTTCTGGGTTATAATCATTTTCTGAAAGCAAAATTCCACCTTGTTTATGGAATTCTGTGTTCGGTGAGTTTTCCGCAACTACGGTTACTTCTCCGTATTTTTGCGGTCCGACCACTTGTGCGTTTGGTACAGCTAAACGCATCAATTCAAGTGATTCCCAGAAATCAACGCCGTCTTCGCTTGGGTCAAATGACGTTAAGCCATCGTTGTCGATCTGTTCAGATGGTGGCTGAACATCTTCTCCGATTACAATTGGTGCTGGCAGTGGAGCTGTTCCTGTTTTAGCTACATTCGTTGCACGGATGCGCGTAATTGGTAAATCACTGTCTTTTGCATCTGAATAGCCTTCTTGGAAATGTTCTTCTACAGTCCCGTTAACTGTAACTAAATCGCCAACTTCTAGACCGTTTGATGCTTTATTGACAATCAATGCTTCTGACGTTGTGATGTCGTCATCAGGGTTGGTGTCTTGAATAATGAAGTTTGCTGAGTTGTATATGTGCGTAACTACGCCCACAATTTCATTGACAACTACGCCTTGATAATTTGAGTAATGATCAGTGCCTTGAATGTCACGGATTTTTAAGTCTCCTGTTTTCAAGACGGTGTATTTGAATGTGAACATTTCAGACGTTTCGTCAGCAATTGCGATCGCTTTAATCGTTACGTCTTTTTGTAAAACGATTGGTGCTGTGTATTTCGTGCTAGTAGCTGTTGGTGTTGAACCGTCAAGTGTGTAATAAACACTGGCGTTTTCCCAACCAGATGCTAATGTGATTTCAGTGCCTTCAGAAACGACACCTGGGAATACATTTACGTAAACGGCTGGTTTGTTGACAAGGTCAAAACTCTCTAATCCAAGTGTTTTCACTTGGTACGAATCATAAAATTTCGAAGCGATTCCTGTTACATGAATTAAATCGCCTTCTTTGTATTGCTTAGTAAATTGTTCAAAACTCAATCCGTTACGGTTATCGTTGCGGATAGTTACCGCTTCGCCGTTTTCCGCAACTGCTGAAAACTCGAACGTGCCGTATGAGTTTGTAGATTGCAAACCGGTGATTGTAACATTCCGTAACTCAATGCGCTCGCCTTGTGTGTCTTCATTGACACCAATTGGCGTTAAGGTTTGCATGTCTGGCAATGGATTTCCTGAAGAAAGAACTTCTATTTTATTCGGTTGAAGTTGCAACTCGCCGCTATATTCAGAAACAGTGCCTGTTAAGCGGACAGTGTCTCCTGGAGCAACGGTTGCACTAGATGTGTAAACATACATTCCGGCTGTGTCGTCTTGGATGTAAAATGCTTTGCCGCCCCAGAATCCAGTTCCGGTTGTAACGGTCGCATCCACTTGAATCAATTCCCCTTGCATCGTACGTGCTTGTGCAAGAGAATCGACAACAGTCGCCGTCGGTGGTGTTTCACCTGGCGCAAGGATGGTGAAAGCTGTTGGAGATTTTAGGCCCGCTGTTTGGAAATAAGCTTCTAGTGACCCTGTAATGGTCACTTGTGCTTTGAAATTAGATGGGTTATCCACTAAATTCAAACCTGCGCGGATTGATCCAGAAGGCAATTGAACCGGTAGTATTTTTGTTGGATCAGTTTCATCCGCGGAATCAGCAAGCCCTAAATTTGTAGCAGAGGTAAAAGGCGCTTCCTGATCGTAGTTGGTTTTACTAATCGCGATACCTACAATGTACCCTTTCACTGTGGCGGTTCCTGAATTATTGGCAATGGCTTCTGCTACCGTAATCGGTTCTGCTGCAGTTGCCGACGTTGCCAAATAAGGCAGTGCCGCCGATAAAACTAACACTAAGCTTAACAAGATCTTCCCGAATGCATGTTTAGACAAGTTCTTCACTCCTGACTAATTTTTTTTGGTGCCTATCCATTATAACCGAATTATGTAAGCGCTTTATATAGTTTTTGTAATTTTCTTGTTAATTCGCTATATTTCTGTTTAAGTTCACATTTCTAGGGAAATAATAAGCATAAAAAAAACCAGTTCTCGAGAACTGGTTTTTGATAGGTGTTAAGTTCTTATTTCATAAACCAAATGACTGAGTAATAGCCTACAGCTATTTTATAATCGTAAAGTTTACTTCTGTCTCGTTGCCTGCTGCATCGACTACTTTTAAGGTAAATTCGTTGTCACCTAAATCCGCTACAGGAACATCGATCGTAATGTCTTCATCAAAGCTATTTTCTCCGTAAGGCTCGGTCATGGCATGGCTGTATACTTCACTATCGATTAAATACACTTTGATTTGGTTCATATTGTCTGTCACGTTAAACGTAATTTCCGCACTGTCTTGGTCAGTTTCTACTATTTCAGGAACCTCCACAAGTTCGATTTCTGCAGGTTGTGTATCGATTAGCACTTGACTCCGCACTTCGAGCTCGTTGTTTGCTTCATCAATTGCTTTAACAAATATATCGTTGCGTCCGTCTTCAAGCGTTAAAGTATGCTGGAAAAACAGACCGTCAAATCGATTGGCTTTTTCACCGTTTACTGTAACCGACACAATACGCGAACTGTCTTCTACAGTACCAAATACATCGACACGTTTAGTGCCGAACACATCAAGTAGTCCTGGCGAAAGAATAGAAATGGCCGGTTTATTTGTATCAGCAACTGCTTCTGTTAAGAATACGGTGGTTTTATTGCCAGCCGTGTCATGAAAAACCGCTGTGAGTCGATCGCCTTTGTTGATCGCAACTGGCAGTTTGTAGCTGGTGGTTTTTGGCGCTAGCGATTCGTCTTCAAAGGTATCCAGGTTTTCGGTCAGTTCGACACCGTTATGGAACACTTCCCAACGGTCCGGCCCGCCACCACCTGTGTTATCAGTGAAACTTGTGACGTTCACGGTATTGGTTGTCCCGTTGAGCGTCGCCGTTGCCGTTGGTGCGACCGTGTCGACCAGAATTGGCATCGTTAACGCTTGCCACTCCGCATCCGGATAGTCAATGACCGCACGCATTTGAATTTGATAATTGCCGTCTTTGACGGGTTTGCCAAGCACTTCCCCGTTCCATTCGTTGATGAAATCGTAATAATACGAAAAGTATTCAGCGAAGTTTTTCACTAAATTCTTTTCCGTTTGCAAGGTCCGCAGTTTTTTGCCATTCGCATCGAGTACATTAACTTCTAATTGCTTGGCATTTCGCAAGAGCGAGAACACGGGAATAATCGACTCCCGACTGCCATCGCCGTTTGGTGAAAAGGCAAAGCGTTCCGGGATAAAACCTGCCTGATGGCTGCCACCGTTAATAATTTGCCCAAAATCATCGGTCAAAAATGTCATTGCGTAAAACGTATCTGGATTCCACGCGACGTCATCAAAAACAGGCGCGTCGTCCCATCCGCCGTTGAAACCGAAATATGGAACTGTAAGCGGCGTGTTGCCCGTTACTTCTTCGTTGGCATCGGTTAATGTAATAAACCCATCAATAAAGTATCCGTTCGTAAACGCCGCAAACTCTGGACGTCCACGTAAAGTCGAGATATCGATTGTCACATTGATTTCCTCTATGCCGTTTGCAGGCACCGTAACGGTCTCGGGTAGAGTGATATTGACGAGATCTGTCACAACGTTCGATCCGGCACGGTTTGGATCGGTAATATCAATTTTCCGCTCCGGGTGCTTACTAGTGTAATCGGTTTGTACGCTGACTGCGACATTGTAAGTCGCAGCCGTGTCCGAGAAATTCTCAGCTTGCAGTGTCATGGTGATGAAGTTGTCTTTGATTTCTTTTAACGCGACTTTAGCGTCTCCTGTATTTTCGTCCGTCACCATTACATCCGTCGACAATGCGTCATGCAACTGCATGAGGCCCGCTCCTTGGCGACGCGGCGATACATATTGCCCGGCGACGAGTTCCACGGGATTGGCCGTGTTCATCAATAAGTTTTTCGCAAACTCGACGCGGTCCCGCCCTTCTAGTCCCAGTTCTTCGATGCGCTGGAAGACAAGTGCTGTGCCGCCTGATACATGCGGTGCCGCCATAGAAGTTCCACTCATCAAGCCGTACTCATTGTCGTTAAGTGTAGAGAAAATATTGCCTCCTGGTGCGGTGATTTCTGGTTTAAAATCCAAATTGGGCGTTGGTCCCCAAGAGGTAAATTCACTCATTTTGCCGGCATTCGGATTCGGTGTTTCCAGTTGTTGACCGTCAAAAGCAACGGTAACTTCTTTTCCTGCATTCAACTCGGCTTTCATTGCCAATCCATCTTTTTGTAAGGTCGATAAAAATGGGATTTTAATATACGGATCAAATTCCATATTCACAGGCCCTGTCGTGTTGTTGTAAATAATGACACCCGCCGCACCCATCGATTCCGCCATAAAGGCTTTTTCTGAAAACGGAATAACGCCTCGTTCAATTAATGCAAATTTACCAACAACATCTTTTCCATCAAAATCTTCTGGTTGGCCAAGCCCCACTTCGATAACCGCGTATGATTCTTTCGGCAAGGTGGTCGGATCGACGTCATTTGCCGCGATATAGAGTGCTCGACCGGTTTGAACACCATCTACTTGATACGTAAAACTTTCTGTCGTAATTACACTGTTTTCAAATGACGCCACTCCTAACGAATCCATCGCGATTCCCGGTGTGCCAATTAGCCCATAATCTTGATTTTTCGCAAATGGTGATTGAAATCCAGATCCAAGCAAGTCTTCATTGCCTGCAGAAATAGCAACGAGTATGCCGTTATTGGTGGCGCGTTCTACTGCTTGCTGCTCCGGACTTGAGGTATCGACAAAGCCCGCCGTTGCGCCGAGTGACATATTGATGACGTCTGCGCCTAGTTTAATGGCGTCATCCATTGCTTTGATGTAAATGTCACCGAAAGTCGTCGGATACATGGCGTCATTGCCAAATACTTTTAGCGCTAGTAATTGCGCTTCTGGAGCAACGCCTTTAATGCCACCGTTTTCTTCATCGCCATTGGCCGCAATGGTTCCTGATACGTGCATACCATGCATCGAAGCCGTTGGGGCAACGTCTCGAATTTCTGTGTTGCCGTCCATATAGTTATAACCAAAAGGAACTTTTTCAGTAAAGAACGCGCCTTCTTCAATGCTATGATCCGAAACAAACTCTTCGACTTCCACCTGTGTTAACGCAGCCGTTTCGTTATCGCTCAATATCATATCTCGGTGACTCGGGTCGATCCCTGTATCAATCACTCCGACAATCATGCCTTCTCCTTTAAAACCGTAATCGCGCCAAGCTTGTTGTGCTTGCACGAGCTCTTTTGAATGCTTCATGAGCGGCTCTACTTCTGGCCGGTCGTATTCGGTTGCCTCATAAACCGCCTTTACACTCGGCAGCTTCTCGATTTCTGCGATTTGACCTGCTTCAACTTCTGCAGAAAAGCCATTAAATACTGCTGTAAACGTTTCGATATAATCGATTTTTGGTGCTACTTTAACGATTGCCACTTGCGCAGCTTCTTGTTTTACTAGCGCTACTGCTTCAATTTGCTCTTTTTGACGCTCCGGCAATTCTTTATACAGAACGCCTTTTGTTGTCGCCGCTTCAATGGTCGGCTCTTCTTGCAACTCAATAATGACACGCACCTTTTCTTTTGGCGCTTGCGGTTTCAACATCGCTTTTGATAAATTGATTTCTGGACTTGGTGCTTCTGACAGCGCTTGGCTCCCAAAAGCGGCAAAGCTACTCCACACCAATACCAAACATACCAATACACGCGTTTTTCCCATACGTGTTCCTCCTCTTAATCGATTATTATCTCAATTATCAAATAGTTAAATCAGCTTCATTTTTCCAGTAAAACCACCAAAAGTCCATGGTTCCAAAGCTATCTTATTTGTTGGATTTTGGAGGGATATTTGGGTATTTCGATTATTCGGGATACTCATTTTTCCCTTTTTTTAGGTGGCTATGATGATACGGTTTGGTTTACCTCGGTGTTTCCTCCGGTTACCCGGGTGTTCTTTGCGGTTACCCGGGTGTTTCACGTTTATACACGAATTACCTAAAAAACCAAACACTAGATGATAGCTCTTCGCCAGCGAAAAGCGAAAGTGCAAACCGCTCGTTTCTTGCGCGGGAAAGCGTGTAGGGATGGAGAAATACGTGTAACTTGGATGTTTGTTTGGCTTTCCCGATTGTTCGCAGTTTATAAGTTATCCCCCTCAATTTGCTTGCCCTCTATGCTTCCTTTATACTAAAAGATAGTCAACAAAATTTTTGAGGTGATTTTATTGAAAATAAAATGGAGCTATAAACCTGTTTTGGTTATGTTAGCTACGATGATTTACTTTTTTCTATTGATTAATGGAATTGAGACATATTTAAATGGGAGTTACGCAGAGCGTGCTGCTTGGCGCGGCGAGCATAAGGAAGCATTTTTCTTTAATTATATGATTGCGTTTAGTGTTTTCATTATTTTCTTAGGGATCTTTAATCGTTATTTTATCAGCTTTGTCGTGACCAATGCGTTGCTTGTCACCCTTGCTGTATTTAGCTTTTACAAGTTCAGTTTTTTAGGTGAGTTTTTGTATCCATGGGATTTAATGCTTTATAACAATGTATTGAATTTATTGCCTAACTTATATGAGACGATTAATATGACTCAAGTCTTGATTGTTTTTGGGTTGATTGTTGCTGTTCTAGCAGCTTTTATCGCTTTCCTTTTTATCAAAAAACCAAAGCGTTGGATTCGTTTGAATCCGTGGGTACGCCTGTTATTTGTTGGGCTAGGTGCCGCTTACTTAAGTATTTTTATTTTTTATCGTTCGATTCCTGAAGTTGAGTCGACGTTAAAAGATGTCGACATTAACAATATGACGTTTGATCAAGAGCGTAATTATAAAACGAACGGCTTTTTATTGACGTTTATGTTGAATATGCAAAGTGCGATTGTATTGCCACCGAGCGGCTACAGTGAAAAGAATATCATGGAAATTGTTGATGGCTTAAACAAAGTTGAGACACAGTCGAATTCAGCTACATCGAAAAATCCTAATATTATTTTCATTATGAGTGAATCTTTTTGGGACCCTACGACAGTAGAAGGGGTAACATTTAACAACGATCCAATGCCAACAGTTCGCGCTCAACAAAACGGCAATGTTTTGGCCCCTGCTTTTGGTGGAGGTACGAGTAATGTTGAATTTGAAGCGTTAACTGGATTTACGAATATGTTCTTGCCACCGGGTTCTGTCCCGTACCAGCAATATATTAAAAATGAAATTCCAGCAATGCCAAATTATTTATCGAGTCTTGGCTATGAAACAACGGCTATACACCCTTATCCAAAATGGTTTTGGAATCGCGAAGAAGTTTATAAGCATATTGGCTTTGATACATTTATCGACATTGACGGATTTACCGATCCGCTTTATAAAGGACCTTACGTCTCTGATCAACAAGTGACCGATACTATTATTGAACAAACAGAAGCTAACGAAGACCCTTCATTCATCTATGCAATTACGATGCAAAACCATACGAGCTATAATGTTGATAAATACGATGACTTTACGGTGGAAACACAAACACCCCCTGGAGTAGATCCGGTATTTAATTTATTGTTACGTTCATACACGCAAGGAATTGCTGATGCAGATGCTGCTTTTAAACGGTTAATCGATTATTACGAAACCTCTGATGAACCAACCATTGTTGTCTTTTTCGGAGATCATTTGCCGGCTATTGGCAATGATTATAAATTCTTTAAACAAGCGGAATATGTGCCGCGTGGCGCAGGAGACGTTAATTGGAGCTTAGACGATCAATTGAAAATGAGATCGACACCTTTAGCAATTTGGAATAATTTTGGTACTGAAGTTCCAGACCTTGGCACTATCAGTCCTTCTTTCCTCGCACCGACTGTTTTTGAACTAGCAGGTATTGAACAGCCTTTGTATCACGCAGTACTTGAAAACTTCCAAGCCGAAATGCCTGGCTATACGAATGAAGTAAAAGTCGATGCAGATGGCAAGCTTTATAAAGTGACGCCTGACAAAATCGAAGATGTTAAAAAGCAATACGAATTGATCCAATATGATTTGTTATTTGGTGATCAATATTCTGCCGAAAAATTATTTGGTAAAAAATAATAAATACGCAAAAACCCCTATGCTCCGGATTTTCGGTTCATAAGGGTTTTTGTTATTTAGGAGTGTCTTGTACGTGCGCTTGCACAGACTGAGCCACCATCATATGTCCTCGCGGCGTCCAATGAAATCCGAGCAATGGATCCACTAGTCCACTTTTTGCAATAAGCACATCTGTTGCGCCTCCTGCTTTTTTAACAGCATTAAGGTAATTATCCATCAGCTCGACATTTTGGATTCGAGCGACTTTACGGATAATATCGTTATAGCTTTCTTCCCAAGCATGAAGACCGCCTCTACTCGCATATAGCTGTTTAATAGTAGGGTTTTGCGCTGCTTGCGATTGATAATAAAGCGTTTCATTGACTGGCAGATTGGTCATTAAGACTACTTCAATCTTCTTTGCTTTCATTTGCGAAATCATATACGTCATGTTTTGTTCGAATTGTTCTTCGCTAACTTGTGGTTGTTTTGTATCGGCACGAATTAAGGCATCATTCAATCCAAACATCATTACGACAGTAGATGGAGTTCGATCTAAAACGTCTTGCTTAAAGCGCTTTAAAGCACTTGCTGTCGTATTGCCACTCACTCCAGCATTTACGATCCCTGCTAAACTTGGCCAATTGTAATCTGGATAGTTTGGAAACTCTTTGGGTAAATAAGAGCCCGACGTATTGCTGTCTCCAAAAGCGATAATTTCATTAGGTGACGGAGTGTTTTCTGTAGCTTTCCACTCCATCGAGCGATTGGCAAAAGCCGCTAGTTGAGCGCGTGTGACAATATCAGCAGGACGATATGTATTATCTTGTGAATATCCTACCGTGATACCACTGTCACGTAGCGCCATCACATAGTTAAACACCCAATCTCCTGGCTTTACATCTTTAAAATAATTGGTCGAATGCGTCGTGAGCTTAAAACTTTCTGTTAATATTTTAGCCATTTGTCCACGCGTTAAACTTTCATCTGGACCGTAAAAACCATTTCCTTTTCCGTGAATAATACCCGCTTTTTTTAATGCCTCGATATAACCGAATGCCCAGTGGTCAGTTGCCACATCGGGATAACTCGCATTCGTTGGTTTTAATGGTTTGATTCCTGCTGCGAGCGAGATGACTTTTGCTGCTTGCGCACGCGTTACAGCTTGATCTGGTTTAAAGCTACCATCCGAATAGCCAGACAACACCTTTTTCTCTACTAAAGATTGAACATCTTTAAAAGCCCAGTGACTTTCGTTTATATCCTTTAATACAGCAGCATTTGCTTTTTCCGTGTTCATGGAAAAAAACAAAGTTATTGAGAGTAATCCAATGAAAAACTTAGCTAGTTGTTGTTTCTTTAGCAACATCGACTTTCCCACCTTTCGCCATATGTTTGTATACTTATTCTACCATTTATTGAATTGGGTGGTTTGTACCAAACAATAAAAAAGTGATACTGGGAACAACCCCGGTATCACCTTAGTTATTTAATCTCTTAATGAAGATCCTATGTTTGCAGACACTCACTTACGCAATTATTTCAGTCTGTACATAAATACCGCTAACTGACCTCTTGTTACATTTTCAGACGTACCGAAAGAGTTTTGGGAAACGCCATTAGTCACCTTATTGGCAACTAGTGCATCTACCGCTTCTTTATAACGAGAAGAAACATCCGTGAAATTAGAGCTGCCATTACCCGATAACTTATAACCTCTTTGCAAAATAATCGCAATTTCCCCACGTGTTAAGTAATCGTTTGAACCGAATTTTGTAGTGGTTTTTCCATTAATAATTCCGGCTTGCTTTAATGCATTAACAGATGCAGTTGCTCTACTTGGAACATCGTTAAAACCAGATGCTTTAGCTCCTGCTGTATCCAATTTAAGTGCTTTTGCCAACCAAACTGCAGCATCTGCCCGAATAATTGGTTTTCCAACTCCAAACTCTGTTGCCGACATTCCATTAGTAATTTTGTTTACTAGTAAATAATCGACAGCCGGCTTATAAAATGAAGTTACATCTTTAAAGTCAACCGCAACTGTTTGAAGCTCAGGTATAGTTAACGTGTATACGCCAAATCCGTTTGCACCTGTCCCACCACCAGTCACTTTAATAAAATAATCTGTGTTGGCCTCTAGTTTATGACTCAAAGTTATAATATCAGGTGTTTCTTCTTGACCACCAGCAGTAGCATCTGCTGTAATATGTTCTCCATCTTCAGACAGTAAGCTTACCCACGAATAAAAACTACCTGTAGCCTTTATATTAACCGTGGTTGCTTTCTTCACACGCAATTTGTAATAATCTTCACGATCATTCCAACTAATTAATCCTTTAACTGTTCCTGTCGTTGGAAACGGTTGTGCTGTTAATGTTCCATTATTCCCTTCTACTTCATTATTCCCTGCAGCCTCATGAGAAATTTTAAACGTGTATTTCCCAGTATTTCTATAATCTTGAGCAAAAATGAGATAATATTTACCAGGTTCTAAAAACTCTGAATCCAACTTTTTTACTGGTGTTTCAGGTTTTCCAGATGAAATATTATGCCCCATAACTAGATCTCCAGTAGAGGCTTCAATTATACTAAAGCCCATAAAAGTATCGATATAAGAATTAACTTCTATAGATACTTTTCCACCTTTAGTTAAATCAAGCACATAGTAATCATGCATATCCTTCCAGTTTAAAAAACCAGTTACCAATCCACTTGGCAAATTAATTTTCTGAGCCGATTCCATTGTACTATTAGGCTCTATTTCAGTAGCACCCGCATCTTTATATTCAGCAGAAATTTTATATTTACCTGATTCTGCATCATATGTGCTTGCTTCTATTTTTACCGAGTACGTTCCTGGACCTAAGTCCAATACAGCTTTCTCTTTTACAGGGACACCTGACTTTCCACCTCGTAAGTTTAAACCTTTTATTTCGTCGCCATCAGCATCTAAAAAGAATACATTTGTGTCATTTATTTCTGATTGCAGAGCAAAGCTTACCGTACCAGATTTCTTAAGTGTATATGTGTACACAGTTGGCGACTCCACTAGTAAAATACCTCCATACTCTTTACCAAACTCTAACTCTGCTGCTGATGCTGTTATTGCGCCTAAAAGTACCATCGTAAGTATTACTAATAAACCCGTTATTTTCTTCTTCAACAAACCAAACACTCCTTTAGACTTATTTTTTTACTAACAATAATCATTTTTACCTATAAATTCATAATTGTCAATCTTTTTAAAGTTTAATGTTACATTACTTTTTTTATACTTTTTTAATTTACTATTATCTTAATTATGTTTTTCCCAAATAGATAAGGCTTATAGAGATGTATCTCTATAAGCCTTGCTCAAGTATATTTTTATTTATATATTTCTCGTAATGCTCTTATGATTTTAACTTCTACCGAATCGCTTAATGTCTTGTCTGGAGTTAAGCCACGGATAAACGAAGCAAATTCCACTTCACTTATTTCACCACTTTTATCTAGATCGGCATCTGTTAATAAAGTTTTTAAATTAGTACTACGGAAAGGTAATAACTCATTCAAGTCTCTTAGCTTTTCATATGGGACTTTATTGAATAACAAAGTATCCATATTCAGCCCTTGTATATTAAATTTAGCGTTGATGGTGTAAATGGTATTTTCCAACCCATCTCCTAAAATGTCTTGCAACGCTTTAAATACTTTCATTTCCGCAGGGCCGCCAATAATTGTGTTTGGAGGCAAACTCCCAACATAAGCTGAAAACTCCCCGGCATCTACTTTCTTGTTCTTATCGTGATCAGCAGCAGCAAACAATTCGCTTAACTTTAATCCACTGGGCTTTAAGGTTTCATTTAAAACGATAAGTTTTTGCAGTGGTACGTCATCCCAGTTAAAATAGGCAACAGAAGTAACAAGGTCCAGCTTTTGGATACTGACATTGATTTCTTTTACTACACTATCCATTTTTTCTTTGTTGCCATAAATACTTTGCAACACATTAAAGACCTTTGCATTTGCAGAATCTCCAGTGAAAGTATTCGATGGTAAGTTGCCAATATAAGCAGCAAACTCACTTTCACTCACTTTTGAATTCCGATCATAATCTGCTCCTTTAAACAATACGCCTAGACTCAACTCTTCATTTGACAACACACGATCTAGCTCAATAAGCTCTTCAATCTTTATCGTTTTTAAAACTAGTTTTTCCAACTTCGGTTCATGAACTTTCAACTTTGAATTGATCGATTCCACTACAGCGCTTGGTGTAGTTTCTTCGTTAAGCGGTGTGTCAACAGGAATCAAGGGAATGGTCTTCACAGCTTTTCCTAATGAGTCTTTGACAATTATACCTTCTGCAACTTGTACGTTTTTAACCGTACCGATTGGTGCATTTAACACCACATCATTTATTGTCAAAACCAAGTTGGCAATATCGGATTGATCCAATACAGTCACTTTCGCTGTCTGATTAATAGTTACACTATTTAAGTTGCCACTCAATTTCACATTCCCTGTTGTGTTAACAGCAGATAAAATACCATTATTGTAAAATGTGTTTTCTTTCACGTTAATAATTGTCGTTTTTCCTGTTACTTTAACATTTTCACCAATAACAAAGTCTGATCTTGGTACATCAACCGTCAAATTCCCTTGCAATACCCCGCCTGTAGCTGTTGAGATCAGCTGAAATGTCTCAGCGTCTGAATGATTCTTATATACAAGATTTCCAGTCAAAACTTTACCATTTAAATCTATCTTAATGTCCCGATCAAGTACTGGAAGCATTTTTGCTGTAATGTTTTTAGTGAAAACTATTTTATCAATTTCATCATTGCTAAGTGCCGCTTTCAGCTCGGCCTCACTTGCAACTGATAGTTGATTCTTTTGCATATGTAATGTAGATAATTTGTGAAGAAAAATAGCAAACTCTCCGCGCGTAAGTACTTGCTCAACCCCAAACAATTTATTTGTTTTTCCACTCGTTATTTCATTGCCTAACAACGCATTCACTGCTTCTTTATACTTAGACGAAACATCTGTAAACGCATTTGAAGTTGTACCTGCATCAAGCCCCTATGCCTTGGCTAACATTAAAGCAGCTTCCCCACGTGTAATAAGCTGATTTGATGCAAAGCTCTCTATGGTTTTCCCATTAATTATTCCATTTGCTTTTAATGCATCCACATATTTTTTTGCGCGATCTGGAACATCCGTAAACTTTGACTCAGGAGCCTGTTCAATATCTAACTGCATTGCCTTCGCTAATAATATTGCTGCATCCGCACGCTTAATAGAATTTCCTGTACCAAAAGATTTTGCCGTCAAACCTTGAGTGATTTTTTGTACCTCTAAATAATTTACAGCTTCCTTATATCGATCTGATACATCTGAGTAGCTAGATGCTGATACTGGAACAACTGCCGATACTGCTAGAGCCGCCACAAAAGTTGATGCAACAAACTTACGTTGTAGACGAGTTAAATATGCCATTAAACTTCCTCCAATACATTTTTTAATTCAAAGATTCTTTAACTTATATGCACGAAAGTTATATGTATCAATAAACCTATTTT
Source organism: Planococcus halocryophilus (assembly GCF_022489025.1). Taxonomy (GTDB): domain Bacteria; phylum Bacillota; class Bacilli; order Bacillales_A; family Planococcaceae; genus Planococcus; species Planococcus halocryophilus_A. The sequence continues at coordinate 72,595 of NZ_JAKVTG010000008.1, forward strand.
CAATTTTACAAACAAGTAATATATAATCAATATATTTCCAAATAATTCTTTATCAATTATTTATATAATTTATTTTTACTACATGAATATTTAATGCACAATAAAAAATGGTACCAGGAGTTATCCCAGTACCATTTAACATTTTTATGAGCATAGAACGCTCATTATATTTATTTAGTTACAGTACCGTTAGCAACTTTATTTAAGTTAACGTCAGTCAAATCAGAAGCTTTAAATTCTACTGAGATTGAGTCTGTGATAGCAAAGTTTTTAGCAGTTTGTACTACTAAATCTCCGTTTATAACGCTATAGCCAGTTGTGTCAACTGTAGTACCGTTAACTTTAACAATTACTGTTTCTTTAGTAGGAGTACCAGCAGTAATAGCTTCAGTAAAGTCTACTGAGAAAGTGTTACTGTTTGATACTGTGATTTTTGTAGCAACTGGAACTACATTTTCTTTAAGTGAAATTGTTTCAGTTGCTTTATCGTTTACTAATGTATTGCCATCAACGTCTGTCAAGTTAGTTGCTGCAAAAGCATAGCTACCATTTGCAGTTACAGAACCTTGTGGCAAAGTAACAACAACTTTAGATCTGTCATCTACAAATTTAAGAGTTGTGCCAGTTGGTAATGCTTTTCCACCAAGCGTGTAGTTAGAAGCAGTTAAAGCAGAGTTACTCATTTTTTTGTTGAATAAAACTGTAATGTCTTTGTTATTTGTAGATGGAGTCACTGCAGAGAATTCAACAGTTTTAGAAACCGTACCTGGTGTAGTTACATATTTTGGTGCTGTTGCTGAGAAATTGATAGTATTAGCAACTGCATTGTTATATGAGTCTACTACAACTTTTCCAGCTAGTTCGAATGTATAAGTTGATTCTTCTACAGAATCAAAGTCAATTGCAACGATATTTTTTTCATTTCCTTTAATACCGTCTTTGCCGTCTAAATCATAGCCATATGCTACATTAAATCCTTTAACAAGATCAACCGCTTTGCTTGACTGGAAGATTCCATCAATCGATGTAATTACAAGTTCATTAGAGTCAGTTAGAAGACCTTCAGAAACTGCATCATCGAAAGTTAATAGGATTTTGTCATCTGTACCGTTCGCAGCAGTTTTGATTGAAGCAGAAATGAATTTTGGAGCTGTTGTATCAGCTGTAAATGTCGCGTCAAACTTCACTTCATTCATAGTGTTAGTAGTCATGTCTTTAAAGCCATTTACTACAACTTGTCCATTAACAAATGTTTTACCATTTAACAATCCAGCAGCTTGAACATCAACTGTGTATGTTTTTTCATCTTCAGAAGCAACTAAATTAGTTGTTACTGAAGTACCAGCGATTGTAACTGTACCTGGAGCTACTTTTTCTGAGAAAGAAAGTGTCAACATATTGCCTGTTACTGATGTAGAAACTGTAGGTTTTACATCATCAACAACTGGTTTAGCAACAGTAAAGTTAGATGTGATTTGACCTGACATGTTGCCTGCAGCATCTTTAGCGCCAACGATATCAAGTTTGTAAGCTTGATCAGCTTTAAGATTTACAACTTTTAAAGTTTTGCCCGAAACTGTGTAATCTGTACCTTTTACTAGTACAGTACCATCTAAGCTAACTGTTCCTTCAGTTGCTAAGTCTTCAGAGAAAGTAACAATAGCTTCAGTACCTTCAGCTTTAATAGAAGAAACAGTTGGAGCTACGTTATCTGTATAAGTGAATAGAGAAACGTATTTTGAAGTAGAAACTTTAGCATCAGCTTTAGTTACGATTGGTTCAATTGTTAAAGTAGCGTTAGTTACATTCATAACCATATGAGATGTAAGAGTAACAGTCATGCCATCTTCAGAAACTACAGCAGAATCAAAGTTAACAACGCCTTTAGAATCTACTAAAGAGTAATTCATAAGATCTTTTGCATCAGTAGCATCAACAGCTGTGCTAAATTTCACTTGTAATTCTGTTCCGTTAAGTGCTGTTACAGATGTAACTGCTGGAGTTGATGGAGTTGCTTCAAGTTTAGATAATTTGTGAAGGAAGATAGCGAAATCTCCACGTTTGATTGATGCTTCGATACCAAAGCTAGTTGATGTTGTACCAGCAGTGATTTCGTTTTCAACTAATGCTGCAACTTCTTTAGCGAAACGGTGAGTTGTGCCAACATCAGTGAATTTAAGTTTAGAAGCGTCTCCGCCTTTAAGGTCATAAGCTTGTGCAAGCATGTAAGCTGCTTGTCCACGAGTGATTGACTGGTCCCAGCCAAATTTAGTAGTAGAAACGCCGCTGATGATTCCAGCTGCTTTAAGAGAGTTAACTGCAATAGCACCACGTGCCGGTACGTCAGAGAAACCAGAAGCTGGAGCTTTTTCGTCCATTAAGCCAGCTGCTTTAGCGATCATAATAGCTGCATCACCACGAGTGATTGAAGCGCTAACACCGAATTGAGTTTCAGAAAGACCGTTTGCAATGTTGTTAGATACTACGTAATCTACTGCATCTGTGTAACGATCTCCTACATCAGTGAATGCTGATGTTGATGCTTGATCTGCGAATGCCGCTGGAGCGATTGCTGATGCTACTAAAGTAGCCGTTGCTGCAGTTGCTACGAATTTTTTGTAATTTTTTGGTTGGTAAGCCATTAATGTAATTCCTCCTTGGGTTTGTGGTGCTATAAATATGTTGAGTCGTTTAACTCAATTCAGTTAGCTGTTTCGCCTCAATTATTCCCATCATATGTAGATTAGGTAAATCTTTTAGATTATACACTAGTCCTACATCTTCAAGTCATTACAAAAGTATTTAACAGATAACTAAACTCTTACTTAGTTTACCAAAGAATAAAGTTAAATCAACCTTTAATGTAATATTATCTCAAAATTTTTACTAATACTTACAAAAATAATACAGAAGAATTACAAATATTATTAAAAAAAGAATATTCAACGACCTGATTGGTAATTAGTACCCATATATTAGTATTTTTTCATTTAAATATACAAAAGATATGAATTTTTCTGATAATTATTGAATTATTTAACGAATTTATCATTTTTCAAAAAATCATTTTTTTATTTTTTTAACAATTTAACTACTTAATTATTAGTGTTTTTGAATAAAAACCGTGCCTTTTTACACGATTCTATTAATTTTTATTTTCCTTACTAAAAATTAGTAATTTCGTTTTTAGTCTTTATACCCCCTACCAATAGGCATATTCAAACCATTTATCTAGCGATTGTTTACAGTACACTCACATTAAACAGAAAATAGCCCCGACTGGCTATGTCGTATCAACATAGTCGTTCGGGGCTAGACGCCTTATTACCTTATTTAGATTGGAGTAGATCTTCATTTACCATCAACATTGCTAAAATCGCAGCTAAATAGATTGATACCGCAGGTGCCGTTAATACATGTCCGGCAGTATAAGCAATGCCAATCCCTAAAAGAAAAGCAACGCCGTACAATATATAAAAATACGTAAAATGCGTTTTAAAATTAAGAACAAAATGAATTAAGAATTTACCAACAAACCAAACAAGCGGAACCATCATGTAAAAGAATGTAATCCATCCGAATGAATAAAACCAATCATGAAAATCCATTTCAATCATTGTTGGTGATTTACCGGGTTCTGGTATTTCGTAATTGCCTGCAAATCCTAATCCGAAAAGTTGCTGCATCAATGGTGAACTGTGAAAGTCATCGTTCACAAATTTCGCATATGTTTCACGCGAACTAAATACTAGATTTTGCACTTGTTCATTTGTTATACCTGTTTCTTCTTCTTCTGGTTCGAAACCTTCGTCACCTTCAACTAATACTTCGTCTCCGGGACGCTCTACTGCATCACCAAAATTTAAATTTATGCCAAGTGAATTGATATGAGCAAACATATTGCCATAAACAGGTGTTAGAGGTGTAATCGCAATTAATACAACCGTCAAAAAAGTTGCAATTAGCAAATTGATTTTAATAGTCGAATTTCTTTTTTTCATAAATAATAGCATGATTAGGCTACCTACAAGAACTGAAAGTAAAACGATGATGATACCGCCATAACCAACTTTCGTACCTAGTGCTAGCATCCCAATAGATAAAAGCACAAACGGTATCCATGACCAAGATTTTTTCCAAGAATCGGTTTTTTCAATTGCATATAACGCCATGATTGGTAAAACTATGGCCATAATGGCGCCTACTTCGTTTCCTGCATAAAACCAACCTGTAAAGCCGACTTTTGTGTGCGAGTAGTTTGAAAGACTCGTTCCAGTTACTTGCGCAATGATAAAAATAACACCGATAAACATCCCAGAAATCCATAAGTATTTTGTTGTTTGACTTGCAATATTATAGTTTTTATCTTTGAGTTGACGATAAACGACTAAGAACCCAAACAGGACGATATGGAAGTAGATTGCTTTATTAAAAAATTTAAGTTCTTGAAACAAATAATATGGATCTTTGATTTGAAGATTGCTAAGTATGTTGATGACGATCAATAATGCGAGTCCGATTAAGTAAATAGTAAAAATGCGACTGTTTTTGCTGAACTTTGCCATCCATAACAAAAACACTAATGCTAGCACCATATATGCAGTTCGCAACAATACGCCTACAGTCAAACTAGTATTGACCATAAAAATTGAAGCAGTCGTTAACACATCAATGAGCGGTTGAATAGCAATAAATGCTATGAAAAGTATTAATATTTTTTTAGATTCCATAGTTAAATCCTCTTTCATTTGGTTAGCTCAAGTTCATGAAATATTGATGAAAGCTTCGATTGAATCTTTCGTTGATCATAATTTTGCGCTGTATCATAAGCGGCATTAGCGATTTGTTGCTTTTCTTCCATTGTTAATCGGTTATACAGTTCCAATTGTTTAACCAAATCTTCCCAATCTCCCACTTTAAACAACCAACTGTTAGCACCATCCTCGACATAATCTAATATGCCGCCTATACGACTTGCGAGAATCGGTGTTTTACATGCCATTGCTTCAAGTCCTACTAAGCCAAGACTTTCCCCTTTTCTAGTAGTTGGAAATATGAAAAGTTCAATGATGTTGTAAATGACCGCTAAGTCTTGATGTTTCATAAGTGGATAATGGATTACATAATCATTCAAACCAAGTTCTGATCTCATTTGAAAAAAAGCCTTATCCTCTTTTCCTGAACCAACCATAATTAAACGAGTTGTGTTTTTTTCAGACGGGTTTCGTTCAAGAAACGCAGAAAATCCTTTTAATAAATGATCCCAACCTTTGCCGACGTCCATTCGGCCTACATAGCCAAAGTATTTCCTAGTCGGATCTAGCTTTAATTGTTTGAGTTGATTTTCACGTTCTTGGGAATTCGGATAGAATACAGCTGAATTTACTCCACCTGAAGGAAAGATTTCAATCGGTGTTGTAATGTTGTATTTCTCCTGAACAAGTTGTTTGTAGTAATTAGACGGAGTAATCACCAGAGTGGATTTTTGCAAAAGTTTTTTTACATACGGTTGGAATTTCTCCTGAGATGCTACTTCCGGAACTACGTCACTGCCATGAACGTTGGTCACAATTCTGACAGATGGCTTTAGCTTTTTCAATAACAATAATGGAAATGCGTTATGGGCAGCATAATGTACATAAACTGCTTCATAATTGCCTACTAAGCCTTTCCAAACGACATTGAAATAATGACCAAGATAAGAAGTTGCTTTTTTGGATTTTTTAACACTTTTTTTAATAACGGCTTTATGCACAGTAAATCCTTCATCCGTTAAAATGGCTTCAGTGTTTTTCACAAAAACACCAAAGCTGGGAAATTCTTTTGAAGGGTACATATTTGATACCAGCAAAATTTTCAAAGACAAGCCTTCCTTTCGAACTTTACTTGTATTCCTCTAATTTTAGTTTCATAAATTCGATTAAATCATCACGAAGCTCTGGGCGCGCCAATGCGAATTCCAACGTAGTCTCGACAAATCCACGTTTTTCTCCTACATCATAACGCTTTCCTTCAAAAGCGTAGCCGTAAACATTTTGCACTGCATTTAGTTGTTCGATCGCATCGGTCAACTGAATTTCCCCACCAGCTCCAATTTTCATATTGTCTAGAAAACTGAAAATTTCCGGCGTGAATATGTATCGACCAATAATTGCTAGATTTGAAGGAGCCGTTCCCGCTCTCGGTTTTTCAACAAAGTTGTTGGCTTTATATAGTCGCCCTTCTTTCGTAGACGGATCCATAATGCCGTATCGGTATGTTTCTTCTTCTGGAACTTCCATAACACCAATAACCGAAGATTGTGTTTTATCAAATTGGTCCATTAATTGTTGCAAACCCGGTACTTCTGATTGAATGATGTCATCTCCAAGCAACACAGCAAAAGGTTCGTCTCCGATAAACTTCCGGGCGGTCCATACAGCGTGACCGAGACCTAAAGGAGATTTTTGACGAATATAGTGAATATCTACTTTGCTTGAGAGTTGAACGGCATTCAGTAACTCAAATTTTTCTGATTCTGCAAGACGAGCTTCAAGAAAAGGGGCAGAGTCGAAATGATCTTCGATTGCCCGTTTATCTTTTCCTGTAACAATGATGATGTCTTCAATACCAGAAGCAATCGCTTCTTCAACAATATATTGAATTGTTGGCTTGTCTAAAATGGGTAACATTTCTTTTGGCATCGCTTTTGTTGCAGGTAGAAAACGCGTACCTAATCCAGCAGCGGGAATAATCGCTTTCCTTACTTTTTTCATAGGGCGCCTCCTAGTTTTTTGAGTCTCCAAGTACATATACATCAAATCCTGCAGCTTCCCACTTCGCGCGGTCTATGCAGTTTTTAGTGTCGATAATGATTTTATTTTTCATAGTAGTTAGTGTAGTCGGATCTAAATCTTTAAACACTTGATGGTCTGTTAACATCACTAAAGCGGAAGCATCTTGTAAAGCTTCTTCCGAGTTTTGTGTTTGTTGTTCAATATTATTCACTTTAATATGTGGGTCGTATGCCACTACATCAAAATTCCGCTCACCAAATTGTTTTACAACGTCTAGTGAGGGGCTCTCGCGCATATCGTCAATATTCCCTTTAAATGCTAAACCAAAAATGGCGATTTTAGAGTTATTGATGCCCTTTGCTTGAAGAATGCTTGACGTCAGCTGCGCTGTATATGCTGGCATGTTGTCGTTCGTTTGACGCGACAAATGGATAATTTTCGATTTTTCAGGGTCTAGTTCTACTAGGAACCATGGATCAACAGCGATACAGTGACCACCTACTCCTGGACCTGGTGTATGGATGTTCACGCGCGGATGATAGTTTGCCAGTTTAATCGCTTCCCAAATGTTTACGCCAATGTTTTGCGCAATCATTGCCAATTCATTTGCAAAGGCAATGTTAACATCTCTATAGGTATTTTCCATTACTTTGACAAGTTCGGCCGTTGTTGTATCTGTTTCGTGCATCTGACCTTTTACAAACGATCTGTATAAATCAGACGTAACACGTGCAGATTCTTCGTTAACCCCGCCAATTATACGGTCATTAGAAACTAACTCCGCAAACACTTTGCCCGGGATTACCCGTTCAGGAGAGTGAGAGACGAATAATTCTGTTCCGATTTCAAGATTGGATTTGATCAATTCAGGAAGCATGATATTTTCAACTGTTTTAGGTGGCACAGTCGATTCAAGTACAACCAAATTGCCTTTTTTCAAAAATGGAACAATTGATGCTGTCGCTTTGCGAACATAATCAAGTTCTGCCGTTTTATCGGCATTAATCGGAGATGGAACGGCAATGATGAATACGTCTGCTGCTACTGGTCGCGTATCAACTGTCATCGCACCTTTATCGATAGCAGATTCTAAACGCTCATGCAAACCGTTTTCTTCTATATGAAGTTCTTTATTGCCAATCATTTTAACTGTTTTTTCATTAATATCAACACCATGGACTTGATGACCGTGGTTAGCAAACATAACCGCTGTCGGTAAACCAATATAGCCCAAACCAACAACACAGATAGACTTTTTCATTTTTCCATTAGCTCCTTTAGCGTGATCGTAATACTTTCATTAAAAAGACCGGCAAATTCATTTGCCGTTTGATGCGGGATGGATTCGAGATTAATCGGTATAACCACTCGATACCAAGCTTACGAAAAAGCATTGGCGCTCGTTTAACGGTTCCAGAAAAAACATCGAAACTTCCACCAACACCTTGAAATACTTGGACGTTTTGAAGGCGCCCCATGTTCCGTTGAATCCACAATTCTTGTTTCGGACTGCCAAGCGCCACAAACAGAACTTTTGCTCCACTGGCGTTTATGCGCTCAACTAAAGCATCTTCGTCTTTTTCAAAGCCGTTCGTATACCCAGCAATTCGTATTCCTGGGTTGCTTTGCTGAATATTGGTTATAGCTTTCGTGACGACTTCGTCTTGTGCTCCATAAAAATAGACTGGATGTTGTTCTTGTGTTGCAAATTCTAATAGTTTTGCCATCATGTCTACTCCTGTTACACGAGAAGTAATGTTGCCGCCTTTTATTTTAGCAGCGAGCAAAATTCCGATACCGTCAGCAATTTGGTAGGTTGATGAATTGATTAAGTCTTTTACTTTTGAGTCGCGTTCAGCGGCAATGACCTTTTCAGGGTTAACCGCAATGATGGTAGATTGTTCGCCATCTGAAATTCGTTTTCTTAAATCTTCTATTATACCTTCATATGAGAGAGGTGAAACATTCACCCCTAAATAGGTTTCCTTCATGATAAATACCCTCAATTCGCTAGCTTTCAATTTTATTAGTATATCAGATTTTAACAGTAGTTGCACAGGCAGATTAACAAGTGATAGAATTTAGCAAGGACAAGGCGTCAGCGCCTTAGTTTGAGGAGGAAACAGTGTGAAAATAGTACTATCCGGCTTTTATGGACTTGGCAATACTGGCGATGAAGCCATTCTTAAAGCAATCATCGATAACTTAAGAGCAGAATTAAATAATCCCGACATTACAGTATTTTCTTTATCTCCAGATCAAACAGCAAAAGAATACGGTGTAAAATCTGTGTACCGAGCTTGGAGACGCGAGAACAAAGAAAAAGTAAAAGCTTTGCGCGAGGCGGATTTAATGATTTCCGGCGGCGGTGGATTATTGCAAGATACGTATCCGACAAAATTCTTATTTGGTCCACTTCCTTATTACTTATTGATCGTGATGTTGGCCAAAATTTGCGGAACAAAAGTGATGTTCTTTTCTCAAGGAATCGGACCTGTTACATCTACTTGGGGCAAGATCTTAATGAAGCTATTTGCAAACCGTGCAGACTTTATCACGGTGCGCGATCAATATTCAAAAGATTATTTGAAAAAACTAGGTGTTACACGTCCTGAAACAGTTGTTACAGCGGATATCGTTTTTGCTTTTAAAGCTGACGAAGAAGACCGTGCATATCAATCACTGCCCTTAACAGGCGATGAAAAAATTGTAGCAGTTACTGTCCGCCCTTGGTTTAGTCATCCTGACTATATTGAAAAAACGGCTCATTTACTAGATCAATTGATTGAACAGCGCGGCGTTACACCTGTATTCGTTCCAATGGAAGGAAAATACGATGTTCCCGCTTCAAAAGAAGTAATGGCGAAAATGCAGCACGCTGATAAAACTCATTTACTGGGTTCTGACTTTACGCCAAATGAGTTTTTGAATTTTATTCGTCATGCAGAATTGACAGTTGGTTTACGTTTACATGCGTTAATTTTTTCTGCCTTGTCAAACGTTCCTCATCTTGGGTTCAGTTACGATAAGAAAGTTGAAAGTTTCTTAAAACGTTCAGGTATGTGGGATTATTCTTTCCGATTAGGTGAAATCGATGAAACCAAACTGTTAACAAACGCGTTATACTTATTAGATCATAAATCAGAAGCTCAACAAATTATGGAACCGAATGTTGCCAAGCTTCATGCAGAAGCCATGCGCAATATTGAATTACTTCAAGAAAATTTTGTAAAATAGTTTTTTAGGAAGGAACTGTCAAATGAAAATTTTATTGGCAACAACTTACGATTATCCCCATCTTGGTGGACTTTCTACACATATGACGACATTGAAAACAGGTCTTGAAAACTTAGGACATACCGTTGATACCTTATCTTTTTCCGATGTATCAAAATGGCGTCGTGATTTTATTGCTCGCGGTCCTTCTTTCCTATTGAATAAAGCCTCACTTGGAGCCGGATATGTATGGACATTAAATCGCCGCCAAGAATTTTTGGAGAAAATGTTAAAAGACGAGAAATACAAATCTTTTGATATTATTAATGGCCAAGATGTTTTCGCAACACGTGCTTCTCTTAACGTCGGTTTACCAACCGTGACAACGACGCATGGTTATTTAACTTATGAAGGCATTTCAAAAGGCTCGGTTGCTGAAGGTAGCAAACATGCACAAAAATTACTTGATGTAGAAAATAGCATGTATAAAAAAACACGCGCTGTCATCACTGTTGATACGCGGATTAAAGAATACATTAAGCGTGAAGCTGGCGTTGAAGCGTCGATGATTAAAAACTTTATCGATGTGGAAGATTTCAAACCTGAATTGGATCGTCGAGAAGAGTTCCGTACAAAATACGGCATTTCACAAGACGAGCTAATTTTCTTTATCCCTCGTCGATTGACGAAAAAAAATGGTGTTATATACCCAATCTTATCTTTCCCTCCTGTACTTAAAAAATACCCGAATGCCCGCCTAGTGTTTGCTGGTACTGGTGAAATGATGGACGAGATGAAAGCAAAAGCAAAAGAACTAGGTATCGACAAAAATGTCACGATGCTTGGAGCTGTCGCTCATAAAGACATGATTCAATATTATGCATTAAGCGATATTGCATTAGTGCCTTCTATTTACTCTGCTGGTGTAGAAGAAGCAACTTCAATTTCTGCTTTAGAAGCTATGGGTTCTGGTATTCCTTTGATCGCTTGTGCAGTCGGCGGATTGAAAGAAATCGTTGACCATAATATGGATGGACTGTTAGTTGAAGAACAAAACGTTGAACAGCTATCAGATGCTATGATTCGTTTACTGGATAATCCACAAGAAGGCGAGCGCCTAGCGAAAGCTGCCCGCACAAAAATTATCGAACAGTATTCTCATTTTGCAGCTGCCGAAAAATACGAAAAGATTTATCAACAAGCGCTGACAAAAAACTGAGTATCCAAAGAAAAGGTGGCCAGCTCTCTATTTTGAGCTAGCCGCTTTTTATTGAGAAAGAAGTGAATTCATGTCGAGTCTTAAAAAAGCAGCCATTTGGACTACTGGTCTGGCTTTATTATTGAAACTTTCAGGTTTGCTACGCGAATCGATTGTCGCCCGAGAATTTGGAGCTTCCGCTGAAACAGATGGTTATTTCTTGGCTTTCTCCTTTATCACATTAGTTGTAGCGATGATTGCCACTGGATTTAATAATGTTTTCTTACCGATGTATATTAAACGTCGTCAAAACAAATTGGATTTAACAGATGTCAATGCCAACGCATTATTAAACTGGACAATGTTATTGTTTATCGTCGTTTCGGTGGTCGGTTGGTCTAGTGCTAGTTGGCTTGTGCCATTCATTTACGGCAATATGCTCCCTAAAACTGAATTAATTGCGATTGATATGACGGAAGTCTTCTTTATCTTTATGACGTTTATCGCATTAGCGGGCTTACTGGAGTCTTATCTTCAATCACGACGCATCTTTGTTCCAACACTGGTCTCCAAATTACTTGCAACATTTATGTCTGCATTGTTTGCTTTGTTATTTAGTGAAGTATGGGGCATTTATGCATTAGCTTATGGTTTTGTTACAGGTACGATTATCGGCGCCATTATCCAAGTGTATTATTTGATCAAATCAAATTACAAATGGGAACCCACTTTAAAACTGGAATCAGACTTTAGAAAAGCTTTTGTTATTTTAATCATTCCTTCTTTATTAAACTCTGTGGTTGGACAAGTGAATTTATTTGTCAACAAAGCGTTCGCATCAGGTACGATCGAAGCTGCCGTTTCTTATTTAAACAACGCTTCGTTAATCGTTAATATTCCTACTGCTATTTATGCCGCTACATTGGCAGCCATCATTTTCACACTTATGTCGGAACAGGCAAACGATCAAGCAAAATTTAAAGATACACTGTTTTTAGGTATGGAAATTTCGTTTGTCACACTTGTGCCCATTTCGGTCGGCCTATTAGTCGTTGGAGATGCAATTATTTCCGTCATCTACGAAGGTGGCGCATTTACAGCTCAAGATGCTGACTATACGTATATGGCCTTATTGTTTTACTTGCCGATTATTATTTTCCAAGGTATGCAATTGATGTTATCAAAATCAATGTATGCACGTGGTAAAACGGCTGTTGTTTTCCGTATTAGTGTAACGACGATTGTTCTTAACTTTGTATTAAACTGGTTTTTAGTAGACGACTATGGCTATTTGGCATTAGCATTTGCCGCTTCTATTGTTTCTGTTTACTATTTCACATTGTCTATGATTGTGGTTTACAAAGATTTAGGCATGTCTGAATTGAAACGAGTTGGTTCTATGGCCATTCGTGTTGTCGTTCCTGCAACAGCTATGGGATTGTCAGTCTGGGGTGTTAAAACCGGTTTTTCAGCTACAGAATGGCCAGCACTTATCCAACTTGCTGTTTTAGTTCCTATTGGCGTTGCCGTATATGGTGTACTTTTACGCTTTATGCATCCAGCTGGATTCAAACGTTTAATCGGCTTAATCAAGCGGAAAAAGAAAGGGTGATGATGTGTTTAAGAAAGTTTTCTTAGGAGTCGGCATCTTGTTGCTGATTGCGCTCCTGTTATTCACAGCTTATTTCTTCATAACAGAAGATCGTGTCATTTACGAAGGCGATAGTCTAGCAGTATCGATTGAGTTACCAGCAGTGTTTACTATCGTTCCTCCTGAACAAACCGAACAAACTTTAGAAAATACAAAAGATATTAGCCACCGTGCACAAATCAGCTTATTCGGTGCACCTATCGGTTTTTTTGAAATAACTGAACGCACATTAGGTAATAGCTCTCAATTTCTTTTTGAACGCTTTGAGAATAATAGCTGGCTGTTTATTCCTGCTACTGTGACAATCTCAGGATTAGAAGATGCTGAATTTACAAGCTGGAACCCAACGGTTGTTGAACATGAATACCACAATGTTTTCGGAATGGACCCAACAGTTAACCCATTTGGCACTATAAAGAGCTCAGATTTAGAAATTCTTCAAAGTAATGTATATATCTCTAAAAAATTAGAAAAGACATACGCCGACAAGACAAGCAGTCACCTTCGTGAACTATCAAAAGAAGCTCGAGATTTAACCGTTTCAGAAACTAGCATCACAAAAGAGTTTTGGTTAAAACCACACGAACTTGCAGAATCTTGGGCTATGTTATCAAAAGACCCATTGTTCTCGTCAGACGCTTCTGAAGAAGAGTGGATTGATCACTCCTTGCACAATCAAACTGTTCAATTAAACTGGCTCACAGCAGATGGTCCTTACACAAAATTACCGTTCTCGATTGAGCCAAGTACTAAATTAGGCTATGGTCGTGCAATTGGTCGTTTTGAAGACGATGAAGCTTTACGATGGAACAAAAAAGATCCGTCTGTATTTCACGAAACGATGATATTGAATTCTCGTGTCAATTTGCTTTATTACTTAGCTGAGTTTGACGGCTCTCGTTGGCCAACAGAATATACCAGTACATGGCTGAAAAATGCATATGAAGTAACCGCCCCTTATGTAGACACACGTTACAATGAATACGTAGCGTTTTACTTGGATGAAACAGCCACATTGTATGATGACAAAATCGATCAAGGTCAATCGGCAGTCGAAACTTATGCAAATTATTTACTAAGTGAAATCAAAGAAAAACAAACACTTCCTACACCTAACGGTTTGTTAATCGTCGATTATTTTGATGAAGACGAGGATACACCCTTAACTCACGCTTCGTTAAACCATGAATTAGGCGGACTTAAAATTTTACTTCAAGCCTATGGCAATACAGAGCAAGACGAATACTTAAAAGCAGCAAATCTTATTACAACTGGCATTGAAGAGTTTGGTCAAGACCAAGATGGATGGATTAGAGGAACTGGTGACCTATGGTATCAAGCACGACCAGACGGGACATTTAGCGGAGACGATTACCCTCAATTAACTTTGCTTGATCTATTAGAAACACAATTATTGCTCGAAGAACTCGGAATGGCACGGAACGCTTATTTTGATGAATTGATTGATTCGAAGCTCAGCTATTTAGAAAGTGAAAACATCGAGTTAATCGAAAAAGTAACGAGTATTATGGATTGAATAAGTGACATGGTTAACAAGACAAAGAGAGAGCTATGGGAATCCATAGCTCTTTTCTTTATGCAGTTGAGAAAGTCTTAAATAACCGTATTCCCCGAAGTTTATCGCTCACTTTCTGTGGGAGCTGGAGTCGAGTGATAAACTTCTCCAAATACTAGTCAGTTTACTTTATTTAGATAGCAAAAATATTTAGTTTTTATAAAAGATAAGTAGTTTTTCTAGCTTCTCACAAAAGTCACCCAGACCAATTTGTTTTCAACAAAAAAGACTGTAGACAATTCGATGAAATCGAGTTTGTCTACAGTCTTTCATTTCAAGAAAATTCCTTACCGCTTTACTTGATTATTTAATGAGGTCAACTAGGTCTGAGCGAATCCAGCCTATACCATTATTTGTATCAGCTTCCGGATTCAAATCTGAAATGACTTTGTACCAAATATAGCCGTCATTTGCTTTTTGTTCCCCTAATATAACAACAGGGTAACCAAAAGCGTTATTAACTCCAAGGTCTGCACGTTTAAATTGATACAGTATAGTTGAGCCGTTTGGTGCATTTCTCACATTTGTAGATGCCGTATTGGTAATTCCCAATTGATGTTGACCAATATCTTTTTTACCTAGCTCTAAATCTGTACGGAACATATGTCCCGCTACCTTAGCTCCCCATGTAGGATCTGAAGCATAGCTGACATTAAAGCCAGTCGTTTTGTTCCCTGGGCTAGCGCCATTTGCGTAGCCACCAAGTGGATTGGCATAATTGCGGTTCATGTATTCACGAGCAAATGCATCGATACTTGCTTCAGGGTTTGAATATGTCGTGCCTTCGTGAGGAGATCCGTCATAAACGCGAATTCCGAAAAGGTTATTTTTTGTTTGTGCATTAGTACTCATTCCATAAGCACTTTCATGCATAGCAGCAGCTAAGATAAACAACGCATTTACATTGTACTTATTTTGAATTTCAATGAAATACTTGCCTTTGCCAATCAATTTCGACTTTGTTGTAGCATCTTTATACGTACCAGAACTAGACGATACTGCGGTTAACCTATTCATCAAGAATTGATCCAACTCTTCAGCTGTGTAGTTGGTTTTTGTACGAACCGATTGATATTGGAAGTATGGGTAATGAACAAACTGAGTTGCGCCTGCTTCATTAGCAAAGTGTACACCGTCTTTGCTGTAGTATTTCACGCCTTCTGCCATTTCAGCAGGTGCTGGTCCAATAGAGTGACTAGAGCCGGATTTACTAACATAATTATATTGGTAATGCTCTAATGTACTCCATTTGTTTTTCAAGTAATAATCACGATTGCTAATTAATTCCGAAGGAACAAAATCGACTTCGCTATGTTTCGCGTAACCGATTGTTCCGCCTACTTGCACTTTTACGAATTCTGCATTGGCGTCAATATAGAGAATTTCTCTACCATGTTCAACGTATGTCGCTTGTTTCGTAAAGTTTGAATCAAAGTAAATCGTTGTAACCTCTTTAGCGCCACTTCCTGAAACACGATCTCCAAAAGCAAGTCCGCTTTTAATTCGGATAATTTCATCCCCTTTGAAAATCACTTTTGCAGTAGCAACACTCTTGAATGATTCAGCTGCTTGCTGGTATTCTTTGTGTCCGTATTGTTGTTTAACCAATTGGCCGTTATCTACATAACCGAGATAGTAAAGTGAATTATCATTTGGTACATCTGGCAAAATTGGTGGTGCACTTGCTTTTTCATGGGCAAGTAAGAAGCGGTAAATAAATGCTGCTGCCTGCTCACGACTTGCGATATCTTTTGGTCCGAATTTTAAACCATTTTTCCCATCCGGGATGCCTTCTGTAATTTCATAGTGGACGATTGCGAACACTGCGCGAATCCCACCAGAAGAATTAAAGTCGGCTGCATCTGAGAATTCGATCCGCTTTTCTTTTAAATCCATTTCTTGATACTCAATAACATTTTTTAACGTTTGCGCCATTTGTTCGCGCGTAATGTTGGCAGTCGGACGGAACATACTTTCTGAAACACCAACCATCAAACCTGCGCTATATGCTGCGCCAATTTCATTTGAAAGACTTGAATTTTTAGGTACATCTTTAAACGGGTGAGTCCCTGCCGGCAAATTTAATGCACGGTTGATGAATGCTGCGAATTGCTCACGTGTTACACTAGCTGTCGGTTTATATGTACCATCTTTATATCCAGATAATATCCCTTGTTGCACCATTTCTTTCATTTCTTTCTCCAATGCACTTCCAGGTACGATATCGGTAGCTTGAGTAATTGATGCAAAACTAAAAATTCCACAAAGTAATAAAATTATGACTGCAAACTTATTGAACTTATTCATATGGGCCCCCTATTAGTTTTAGTATTGTTTGTAATTAAGGATATTTTCACTGTAACTTAACACCTGACTTATAGTGCATTAGTTTCCAATAAAATACTCTTATTTAATCAGTTTATAGTAATAATATGTTTTAAAGAAGGATAATATGTAAAAAAAGAAAAATGAGCGCTTTATGCCCAGTTTACTTTTATTACAAAAAAATTACTTTTGTGCCTCGTGACTTTTTACCTGTGAAAGAATTAAAAAAAAGAACCTTCCGAGTAATTCTCGAAAGGTTCTTTTTGTTTTTACTTAACCATCATTGAGCTGTATAAACCAGCTGCAAATTCTGCACGGTTAGCATTTTTTGATTCATAATATTTTGATGTTTGGAAAACTGTTGTTTGATCGATTGCTTTAAGTGCAACGATGTGTTTATGTGCCCAGAACGTTGAAGGGATGTCTAAGTATCTTGCACTTGATGCACTCGTTTGCGCTTTACTGGATTCAGACATTTTAAATGCTCTGTCTAAAATGACAGCCAATTGAGTTTTTGTTAATGTATCATCCACACCGTAAGCGCCATTTGTATAACCGAGAATGATTTTTGATTCGTTCATCGCCGCAATATCTTTTGCAAAACGATGTGATGTTGAAACATCTGAAAAATTCACTGCACTTGATGGCTGAAGTTTTAATACTCGATTTACCATCGCAGCTGCTTGTCCACGAGTAACCGATTCATTTGGACGGAAATCTTGTTTTTCAAATCCACTAATGATTCCTGAAGTGTTTAATGATTTAATCGCTGTGTAAGCTGGGTGACTTAAAGCTACATCAACAAATTCACCGTTTGTTACTGGCGGAAGCGCTGCTTGAATTGGTGCTGTTACGCTTTTGACTCCACTTAAACGTTTAGCTCCAGCGTATTTAGGACCCCAATAAGGGTTTGTATTAATGTTCGAAATTGCTACGCCTTTACTTTCCGCTGAAATTACGTTGCCATCTCCCAAATAAATTCCTGTATGAGAAATTCCTGGCTTGTATGTATTTGCAAAAAATACTAAGTCGCCTTCTTGAAGATTGCTTTTCGAAACGGGTGTACCTACGTCAAATTGATCTGCTGAAGTTCTCGGTAATGAAATATCGAAGTTTTTAAATACGTGAAGGATATATCCTGAACAATCAAATCCCGCTGTCGTAGTACCGCCAAATTTATAAGGGGTCCCTTCAAATTTAAGAGCATAACTTGCAATGTCGTCTGGTTCTGCTGCTTTAGTTTCAGTAGATGCAAAAGGACTGATTACCGTAAATAATAGTACCATCATCATTATTAGTAATATGCGATTCTTCAATTCGTCACCTCTTATAGTTTTTTTATTAGGTAGTGTTATTCATTTCTGTGTCAAATATTTCTTTTCTTAATCTATTTTTGATTCTAGCAGACAATTCGTACAATTATTGTTACATTTGCATTACAATTACGTAACAAGTTATGTTTATTTGTTTATTTATAACAAATAAAGGGTACGAAAAAACTTAAAGTATAGACTTCTAAAGTGTTTACTTGTAAATTTATTCTTTATTAATTTTGTTTTCTAAAAAAATCCACCTGATAAGGATCAGGTGGATTTTTAGTGTTTTGTGAATTAATGCAGTCGTTTACTTGGTGAAGCACCCACTTGGCTGTAGTATTGAGCCAAATCAGTACGTCCTTCGTAATGATAATAATAATCTAACGTAGCTAAAAACAAAGCTCTTCCCATTTTTTTGCGCTCAGTATCTGATTTGAAATATTTAAGATCAATTTCACTATCGATAAAACCCATTTCAACAAGCGTGGCTGGAACTGTATTTTCACGTAATACAGCTAAGTTTCCTTTTTTGACTCCACGATTCACTAATGGCCATGCCTCTTGCATACGTGACAACATGTAGGTAGACAGTGCTTTCGATTGGTTAACATATGGATTCGTCGCAGAAGTTGAATAGTAATAAGATTCTTGACCATTTGCTGAATGGTTAAAAGAATTCATATGCATGCTAACAAAAATATCTCCATTATATTTTTTAGCAAATTGTGCACGTTCAGTCAAACTAAGGAAAGCATCACCTGTACGTGTCATTTTTGTTTGAATTGATGTTTGGTCAAAATAAGATTTCATATGAGTAGCTATGTTTAAATTAACATTTTTTTCTTGGAAACCAAAACCATTTGCACCTGGATCATGATCACCATGCCCTGGATCAATAATAACTGTAATATCACTTCCTGCTGCTGGTGGTGGCGCAGGTAGAACAGCAGATGGTTTTGAAGAGCTTAAATAAGATTTATCCACATAACCTGTTAAATTGTTGACTTTAATGTACGCCCAGTTGCCTGTATAACTAGCAACACTCACTACTTGACCATGATTAAGTTTACTAATTACATTTGAAGGCGAATTAACGATTTGCGGTTTAGAACGCATGTTTAACGTAGAAGATCCCACGTTTACATATTGTGTAGTTTTAAAAATTGATGTATCTCCAGTTTGAACACGAAAATCTGCATTAATCGTTCTCGCTAAGAAAACCGCAAAATCAGAACGAATAATTGTAATATTTGTACCGAAACTGCCATCTGACATCCCCTGCGCAATACCTTTATCCATAAGTACTTTAGCAGCGCTCGAAGAATTTGTACCACCTAAATTATAAGCACGATTAATTAGAACTGCCATTTCGCCACGCTTTAGTTTAACGTCTGGTCGAAACGTACCATCTCCATATCCGTTAATTACATCCTTAGCTACAAGCTCCATAATATAGCCTGAAGCCATATTTCCAGCCGACACATCTTTAAAGCTAGTATTTCTCTTTGTGCCATTCAAACCTAGAGATCTGCCTATCATTGCTGCAGCTTCACCTCTTGTTACTTCTCTATCTGGTACAAAATGCGTTGAACTAACTCCATTAATAATATTCTTATTTGTCAAATAAGTTATCTCTTTTGCAGCTCGATGACTATCACCGATATCTTGAAAATTTCCACTTGCATCCACTTGAACCATAGGAGCTAACATTGAAGAAACAACTGCTATACATAGTAAAATTATCCACTTTTCCAAACTTAATTTCCCCCTAAATATTATTATAGTCCACACTTTAAACTATATTTGAATTAATTTCTATGTATCTTTTAAACTATTTACTATTTTTGGAAGACAAAAATGCATTTAAAAAGTAGTTCATAAGTCTTTATTTATTTTTCTACATATGCGTTAGAGTTTGAGTTTTTAATAAAATTTACATATTTCATTTTTTATAGAAAGTATGTGCTATCAAGCTATTTGACTACTTTTAAGGATCATAAATTTATTTTTTTGTCTTTTCTCAAAATTTTTTTAGTATGACCTTTTTACTTATCTTTTTTTTCATATAAAAAAAGCTTTGTCCAAATAAGGACAAAGCTTTTTAAATTAATCTTTATTGTGGTGTATTGATTTCAAGAATTCTGCCTTCAAGTTTCGGTGTAACTTGACCAATTCTCTCTAACTCTTCCTGGAAGTTAATCCAATCTGAAATTCCCAAATCAATCGCACGGCCTTCAGCATATGCTTTTGCCAATACTGTATATCCATCTCCGCCTTTAGCAGTAAAAGCATTTGTTGCAACTTTATATGTCTCAGATTCTACTAAAGGTTTTTTAGCTCCTGAAGCGTCAACAAACGTGATTGAAACGATTCGAGATCCAGCAGGTTTTGATGCATCAAACTTAATTTCTGCACCAGATACGTGTAAGAACCCACCATTTTCATTAGGATATTGACCTACGCTGATTTCAAATGCTTGTTTTATTTCTGTTCCTGTAAGATCCATCGTCGCTAGTGTATTACCAAAAGGCAATACCTTGATAATTTCTCCCACTGTGATTGGTCCAGCATCAATCGCCGTACGAATACCACCACCGTTTTGGAATGCCATCACCGTTTCTGGGCTAAACTCTCTTGCTTTTTTCAACATGCCATCCGTAATAATGTTACCTAGTGGCGTTTCATTTCTACGTACACTTTCTCCAGTTGTATTGCCTACATCCCCACTACGTGGATTTAAAAGTGGTGCTGTTGCAACAGCTGTCGTTTCTTCTTCTTCAATTTCTTTTACTCTTGCACTATATGGTGCCAAAATTTCTGCTGCTTCTGGATCTTCAACTTGTGCACTAATTTTGATTAGTTCGCCATTGTAAGCATAAACTTCACCTTTTTCGTCAAACTGCACATCTAAAGTTCCTAAATTATCGCCGTACTGTCCAGTTTGTACAATAACTGTCGGTGCGTCGAATTTCTCTACTAATATCGGTTTAGCCAATTCTGTATGCGTATGTCCACCTACAATAACATCAATTCCTTCTACTGCTTTTGCTAGTTCTTGATCATTATCAATTGCAGCATTATCATCATAGCCAATATGAGTAAGCGCTATCACTTTATCAACGCCCATTTTCTCAAATTCATCCACCATTAGTTGAGCTTCAGCAATATAATTGGAGAACGTTACTTTTCCTGGACTAGAAATATCTATTGTATCTTCTGTTGTAAGACCAAAAATCCCCACTTTTTCGCCGTTGATTTTTTTCACCATACCCGAGTAAATGTTTCCTGAATCTGGATCGTTCGAAATTCTAGATTGGAACATTCCTTCGAAAAGAGGCTCGTCAGAAAAATCAGTATTAGCTGAAAGGAATGGGAATTTCGCTGCTTTAACAAAATCTTTTAATGCTTGATGCCCTTCTTCAGAAGAGCCCAAATCGAACTCATGATTTCCGAAAGTCATCGCATCGTAACCCATTAAATTCATCATTTTCATATCGGGTTCTCCAGTAAACTCATTGAAATATAAAGTACCAGAGAATACATCACCCGCGTCTAGCAACAAAGCATCCGGATTTTTTGCACGGAATTCTTTTACTGCTGTTACTCGTTTAGGTGCCGTAGCCAAACGACCATGAGTATCATTTGTGTGCATTAATGATACTGAGAATAGCTCTCTCTTTAAATCTTCTTTTGCACGGAAAATAAATAAAGCCATTTCTCCACGTGTCAAATTATGTTCTGAACCAAACTGAGTTTTAGACTTCCCTACTGTGATTTCATTTTTAATCAAAGCATCAACATATTTTGCGAATTTTGTATTCACATCTGTAAATTGAGTTTTTGTCACTTTATCGTCTATCTCATATTGTGCTGCACTTGCTAAAATTTTTGAAAGTTCGTTTCTTGTTAATAAATCAGTTGAACCAAAGCGTGTTTCTGTTTTCCCATGAACAATTCCAGCTTGTACTAATGCATCAACTGCCCATTTAGCTGAAGCAGGAACATCTGTAAAACCTGAGTCTTTAAAATCTTGATCTGACTTAAATCCTATTGCACGTGCAATCATTACTGCTGCATCTTGTCTTTTGATATTGTCAGTCGTACCGTAATGTGTTTCAGAAATACCATTTGTAATGCCATTTTCAACTAAGAAATCTACCGCTGCCATGTATCGATCTGAAACATCCTCAAATTTGGTGGTGTTAGCTGATACCGGTGATAGTGCTGAAGCCACCATTGTTACGGTTACTGCAGAAGCGATGAATTTCTTGTTATACAGGACATTTGTCATGTGTTCTTTCCTCCTTAAGGATTATATTTCTCATTACCTTTCTACTTTAACAAAATAAAATGGGTCGAGCCACACAATTTACATAATAAAACACATTATTCTCATAATTTGATTTCTATTTGTACAAATTTGCTGTTAATACAGAAAAAAATCCTTTCGTCAAATGACGAAAGGATTTTTTCTATTCGTGACGGCTTTCGCCTTCGCCCCAGCATTCAGTGTTTTTCAAACCTGGGATATTTTTTGCAAAAAACTCTGGGTTTTTTCCAGCTTTGCGCTGGCTTGTGTAATCTTCCAGTACTTTAAAGGCAGTTTTTCCGAGTAACGCGATAACAACTAAGTTGAGAACCGCCATGAAGCCCATAAACAAATCGGCCATATTCCAAACCAATTGAACTTGAGCAAGTGCCCCAAACATAACCATTGCTAGGACGCCGAAGCGGTATGCTGTCAACCAAGCACTATGAGCATTAATAAATTCGATATTCGTTTCACCGTAATAATAGTTCCCAATGATTGAACTAAATGCAAAGAACAAAATAGCAATCGCTAGGAAGTACGGCGCCCAGCTACCAAGATGAACATTCAACGAGTCTTGCGTCAGCAAAATTCCAATTTGTTCACTCGTCGTGTATAGACCAGCCAAGATGATGATAAAAGCAGTTGCTGAACAAATAACGATTGTATCAAAGAAAACGCCTAAACTTTGTACAAGACCTTGTTTTGCAGGATGCGAAACGTTAGCAGATGCTGCGGCATTAGGTACAGAACCCATACCTGCTTCGTTTGAGAATAACCCTCGACGAACACCTTGCATAATAGCAGCACCAATACCACCACCGATTGCTTCTTCTAAACCGAAAGCACTTTTCACAATAAGCGTGAAGACGGCTGGAATTTCAGTGATATTCATGACGATGATATATAACGCTACAATGATGTAAATCGTTGCCATAACCGGCACTACAACCTGTGTAACTCTAGCAATTCGTTTGACGCCACCAAAAATAACGATCGCCGTTAATAACACAAGTCCTAGACCAATCGTCCAATCTGGAATATTAAAGACGTCTTCAAATGATTGAGCAATTGTGTTTGATTGAACTGAGTTGAAGATAAACCCAAATGCCAATGTCAAAAGAATGGCAAAGACAATTCCGAGTTTGCGGTTGCCGAGTGCTTTTTCCATATAATAAGCTGGGCCACCACGGAATTGTTCACCGTCTCGGATTTTGTAAACTTGCGCTAATGTACTTTCAACAAAAGCAGTAGCCATCCCGATAATCGCGACCATCCACATCCAGAAAACCGCTCCGGGTCCTCCGATCGCAATTGCTAAAGCAACACCCGTGATATTCCCCGTTCCTACGCGGGAGGCAGTAGAAATTGTGAACGCTTGGAAAGCAGATATCCCGCTATCTCCATCCTTTTTTTCTGTAATGACACGGAACATTTCACCAAATAGGCGAATCTGAACGAATTTAGTGCGAACAGTAAAGTAAAGGCCAAGGCCCATAAGAAGTGCAATTAGTATGTATGTCCAGAGCAACGTATTGGCGTTATCAACGAACCATGTGATTCCATTTAAAAAAGCATCCATTCTATCTCTCTCCTTTTTATATAATATAAACTTGTAATCAATACCCTTTTTTCAAGGAGTAAAAACGTTCTTTTCTAACACATATAAAAATGAGACCCTCTTGCGAAAGAGGGTCTCGGATGTCGGCTATATTAGTTTATCATGTGTTTTTCCCATATAAGAATTTTTAGTATTTTAAGTTATTTCCCAGACAATAATCAAGTAGTTTCTGGTTAAATTGCCTGTTTTTTTGAGTCTTCTATTGTTAAAAATGTAGGCAATTTAGCGGATAGCGTACATATGCACCCAGTAGGGAAAGCCATCAGAGTCTTCCATGTATCCAACACCAATGACTGTATACGATTCTAACAACAAATTATTTTTATGACCTTTCGATTCCATCCATGCGTTTACCGTTTCGTTTGCTGTTATATAGCCGCTTGCTAAGTTTTCGCCAACTTGATTTGTCGGGTAACCTAAGTCAATTGCCATTTCCCACGGTAAACCATAAGACGGAGACGTATGGTCGAAATAATTATTTTGAGCCATGTCTTTTGCTTTTAATTGAGCAATTTTTGTTAAAGCAGAGTCTTCTTTTAATTTGCCTACCCCAGCGGCTTGTCTTATTTCATTGATCATAGGAATGGTGTCGTAGACGACTGAAGTCACTCCTAAATATTTTTTGTTGATTTGATCATATGAAATGGCTTTTGTTTTTGTACGTTCAGCAAATTGCATTGAACGCTCGATAAAAGCAGCCAATTGTGCACGCGTTACTAGCGTTTCGGGCTGAAATGTAGAAGTCGTTATCCCTCTAGTAATATTTACTTCAGCCATGGTAATAATATAAGAATGAGCCCAATGCTTTAAAGGGACATCTTTGAAACTAGTTTCATCATTAGTATCAACAATGATATCAAAGCCCTCTACAATGATTTTCGCCATTTGAGCTCTTGACAATGGGTTGTCCGGATTAAATTTCTTAACATCCGCAAACACGCCCTTCTCAGTTAAAGCCGCAATTTCCTTATAAGCATAATGATTTGGAGGTACATCTATAAACTTTGGTTTGTAATTGGTAGTCAAATCAATCTTTAATGTTTTAGCTAATATTAATGCTGCCTGTGCTCTTGTTACATTATCATTGGGACCAAATTTTCCATTACTGTAGCCATTTAAAATTTCAGCTTTTGATAAGTTATGAATTGAATAATAGGCAAAATGATATTTTGATAAGTCCGAGAAGTGATTAGCCTGAACTGTGGAGACAGGAAGTAAGAATAAAAGAGCTATAAGTGTGGTAGTTATGGTTTTTTTCATATGCTCTCCTCTCCTGCTTGCGATCTTTAAATTTTTTCTATTCCTTACTCTTTACCCCTTTTTTGCTTTTTATATCATTTATTTCAAAACAATTTTCTGTCTCATTATATTACCTTCTTATGATATTTGCCAGCACGCGCGCTCCTATATCAAGCGCCTGATGGTTAAAACTCATGTTTGGATGATGCAGTCCTGGCGTTAAATCTGCCCCAATGCCAATCATTGCCGCATGCAATTCCGGTTTTTTGATGGTATAAAAATGAAAATCATCGGCGCCAGTTGTATGAACTGGCGGAGCAGTTGCCGCGTCTCCAAGTGTATCTCGAATCGCTGCATCCGCAATTTGCATCGCTGTTTCTGATACTTCAGCGGCGGGTGTGTAGTCCGTCCATTCGAATGTGATTTCAACATCATGTAACTTCGCAATATTCGCTAATCCTTCACCAATTTTTTGCTGAAGTTCTTTCATCAAGTCGTTTGATTGCGAACGGACATCCATTGCAAAATTGGCGCTTCCCGGAATGATGTTCAAGCTATCTCCACCTGTTTGAATGTGCGTCAACTTTGCCGAATACGAATCAAATGGAGAGAAATAAATCGATTTAACGAATTGGTGGATGGCCGCAATCACATCGATGGCGTTTTTACCTTGATGCGGTCGCGCTCCGTGTGCATCGACTCCCGTAATTTTCCCTCTCAAGAAAATTCCAGATCCGTGATGTAAGGCAGGCGTCACTTGGCCAAACGGCAATTCTTCAATGGGGCGCAAATGAACTCCGTATAAATGCGACACGCCTTCAATTGCCCCGCGCTCAATCATCGACAGCGATCCGTTCCCCAACTCTTCTGCCGGTTGGAAAATAAAACGCACACGTTTCGTTAGTTTTTCATCTTTCAAATACAACAACGCCCCAAGCACCATCGACATATTGGCATCGTGGCCGCATGAGTGATTGGCTTGCAGCTTGTTATCGACTTCTTGCCAAAGAGCATCAATATCGGCGCGCACTGCAACCACTTCCGGTCCCTCACCAATCTCAGCAATCAACCCTGTCACATCTGAAAACGTGTGATGTTTCACGCCTAGCTCCGTCATGATCGCTGCTAGTTTTTTAGTCGTTTCGACTTCTTTCCAGCTTACTTCTGGATGTGTGTGGAAATGGTTAAAATACTCAAGTATTTGCTGCTCGATGTTCATATGATGGTCTCCTTTTGTTTGATGAATATCCTTTAATAGTTTGATTGTACAGGAGTGGAGTGAAGAATAAAATGGGGTTGAGTGCAGAGAAGATGTTGGCTTACCCGGGTGTTCACTCTTTTTACTAGTTAACTTCTCGTATATACAGAAAATATTTCGAGTGATACAAGAACTTGGTTTTATTTGTGATGTGGTTGATAAATATACTTCCGGTGTTTGCGTCCACCTACTGGCTGGCAGTTGTTGTTGAGAAGAAATCGTTTAGCAGTGTCTAAATTTTTAAGTCCGATAAAATCACGGCATTCCGCTGTATTTATAATAGATTTTATTAGCATAAACCACTCTTGGAGCGTGTGGATATGAGCGTCTTTACTGATCAGCCTGCACGTTTCGCATTCCCAAGCGACTTTGGTTGTCGTCATTTTTCCAAAATGGCAGCGTGGACAAAAGACCCCCTTTTCGATTTCGGATTGCTCGATTTGAAATTTTGGAGCGAGTGGAAAAGGTTGGTAGTTTTGATGTGCTGCGAGGAGTGAGTGGCCAAGCTGGTAGAGTTTTTCTATAGAAAGGATTGACTTTGATAAGGTTAAGTTCGAAAGGTAAAAATTGAGTTCGCCGACCGCTAAAATGCGGGCGTTTGGAGGCGCGTTTTCGACGATTTGCGAAGGGTGAGCGATGACAATAATACTAGAAATCGGCAAATTGCATCCCAGTGTCTTCATAAATTTGCCCATGCGCATCGCCGTTTCGTTCATTTGCGTGATGGGACTTTTATAGCTCTTAATTTCGCCATCAGCCAAAATAGAATGGAGCGCACTCGGGTTTTGTTTGAATTGCAGCTTCCCTGTAATGTTTTTGACTTCAAGCAAAATTACACAGCTTTGCGTAATCAAAACGGTATCAACTTGAATTTTGTAAGGTGCGGGCAATGAAAAATCTTGGATGAGTTGATACGCATAAGGCGGATCGAAATAATCGAGTGCTTCGTCCAAACGCTCTTCTCCGCCAAAACCTGCTCTCGCATTATTAAGACTATTTTTCACAGCAGCGCGTTTTGGATGAGTGGGTGAAATTCTTTTCAGTAACGCTTCATAGCCCACTATTTTTACTGGCTTTTCTCGGTATTTAATAATCATAAATTCCCTCCTTTTTAATTAGTTTAGCAGGTCTTTTAGTGATTTGCCATTTATATCCAAATTCGATTTTTGGTATAGCTATACGGGGCAAATCTGAGATTTGGAGAGAGTGTGTGAGTATTTCTATATGAAGTTTCTATTAAAAGCACTCTCATCCAAACCCCCTCAAAACCGATATACCCAACCCCAAAAGACGCTTTTCGCGAGCGAAAAGCCACAAAACATAAGTGATTTTCTTTTTATACGAAGCTTTCGTTTTCTTACATGAACTTTCAATCTCGTTACCCGTACTTTTCAAGCTCTTACATGAACTTTTCACCTCTTTACATGAATCGCACTTTTTACAGTAACTTTTCCTCTTCTTACATGAACTTTCGATCTCGTTACTCGAACTTTTCAAGCTCTTACATGAACTTTTCACCGCTTTACATGAATCGCACTTCTTACAGCAACTTTTCCTCCTCTTACATGAACTTTCAATCTCGTTACCCGTACTTTTCAAGCTCTTACCTGAACTTTTCACCTCTTTACATGAATCGCACTTCCCTACAAAAAAAGCCGCCTTAGTGGCGACTTTTTACGGGTATCGAGAGGATCATGTCTTCTAATAGAACCGGCATTTCTTCGAATGTGTTTTTGATGTGTAGTCGTTCTGTGCGTTTGTGTGCATCTTTGCCGTAAGGGCCGACGTTTAGGACGGGTGCCTTTAGCTGTTTCATCGCTTGGAATGGGATGCTGTATGAATCACCGTAAACGGGTGTGTTGTTTTCGTAAGCTACCCAGCCGTCACTTTGGTCGTTGTAACTGACGTAGCTTAAGTCTGAGATGCCGTTGAAGAAATGGCCTTGTTTGACTTCTAGGTCGAATTTTTCTTTAGCGTTTGTTGTGACTTGTTCGACGCAACGTTGGACGAGTTCGTTTTCAGATGAATTGACGGACGGGTAATAAGGTGGTGCAAACATAAGTACCATTGCCGGCGTTAACTCTTGGCAGTTGATGAGCAAGATGTCTGTGACATGCATTGATTTTTCTCGGATGTCCAAGTCTGGCATCATTAATGTGTCGTGCAACAAGTCTGTGATGTAGTCATGGCCGAATTTATTGCGTGCGTATTGAATTAGTTTTTCATAGCGCATGACGTTGATGCCGCCGACGGGTTCGATGTTTTCACGTTCGCACATGGCGTGGTAATCACGTTCACAATGCGCTGCTGCTTCGATTGCGATGTTCTCGAAAATGTCGAACACTTCTCCTGCGTTACGTTCCATTGTGAAAACGTTATACATCGCAGAAGTGCGGTAAGGCGTTTGTGCGGAGTATTCTAATTTCATGTCACGTTGCGTTAACGTAACCGGTAAAGGGGTCGTTTCTCCGTAGACCACTTCTTTAAAGCTTGTGTTCCATTCCATACGATGTGTTAAGTAAGTTGAGATATAGCTTGATGTGATGCCTGATAGCGGTTCTCCAACATGGGTTTCTTTTCCATAAAATAAAGCGGAGGGCATAATTTTTCCAATAGATCCCGTATATAAATAATGGGACTTATCTCCGGGTTTCATTCCAAAGACAGGCTCACCGTTTAAGAATAGAATATATTCTAAGCCATGCTCACGCTCAAGGTCTAGCAATCGCGATACTCCGTAACGCATGCCTGCTGAGTTTACTTCTTCGTCTGGAACTGTTAAAAGCAGTAAGTTAATCGGCCAATTTTCGATAGAAGCTTTTTCGATCAATGCCATGTGAAGCGCAAGTCCTGCTTTCATGTCCATCGTGCCACGGCCGAATAAGTATTCTCCTGAATCGAGATCACTTAATGTATCGGCATCTAATTCGTCACGAATAAGTTTAAAGGCTTCGCCTAATTCTTTCGGGCTACATGCTAAAGGTTCCAAATCGCCATATTCCCCTGTGTGGACAGTATCAAAATGGCTAAGCAAGACGATGGTATCGACTGCTTCTGGATGTTTGTAAAGAGCGGTGATGCTTTGGCGTTCCCAATTTACTTCACTTGCGCTAATGTATTCAGGGTTTTCCTGAAAATATGGCAACTCCATCAATTTCTCTTTTAGCTTATAAGCAAATTCCACTTCTCCATCTGTTAAAGTCATACTTTTCCAGCTGACAAGTTCACATAATAATTCCTGTAATTTCTCTGGTGTTCCCCATAATGTAGTCACGGCTCTTCACTCCTCTAGTTGCTTAAAGCTATTTATCTATCTATCTACTTCTCATTATAGATACTTGTACCACAAATAAAAAGAGGGCAGCAAAAAAACGACTCAAGGTGCGAGCCGCTTTTTGCGTTTTTTCAATAAATCTTCCGCAGCACCTGAACCGAATAACACACCGATTACAATGAGCACTAATCCGTAAATATGACCAGAAGTGATTTTTTCGTTTAATAACACACTTGCGCCGACTAATGAAAACAAGGTATTCAAGTTCATGAAGATCGCCGCTTTTGTTGGTCCTGCTTGTCCAATCGAATAATTGTAAAGCATATGGCCGACCGCTGTTCCGAGCATTGCGGAGAACACAAAAGCGACCCAGAACGATATAGGCACTGCCGCGAACGCTTGGATTTCTCCTGGTTCTTGGACGAGTGAAATGATAAACAGTACGAGAGAACCTGTTACAAACATATAACCTGTTAAAATTCGTGGATCGAGTGTACGAGCTGCATTGGCAATAACAATATAGCTCAACACTTGCGCCAATATGGATATGAAAACAAAGATATCTCCCACGTTTAACCCGGATGTCGCACCACTTCCAACCATCACTGTCGCAGCCACACCGGCAAACCCAATGACCACACCGAGCCATTGCAGTTTTGAGGGGTAATTGCGCATAATGAGCGACACAAGCACAGCTGTTAACATCGGACCTGTCCCTAAAATCAATCCAGCATTTGAACCCGTCGTAATCGATAAGCCACTTGATAAGAAATAATGATGTGCCACAACATTAAGTAATGACCCCAGAAAAATAAATTTCCATTCATTTTTGGCTGGCCAGCGTAACATTTTAAAACTTGCCAGTATGGTCATTACCGATAATCCCGCTAACAAAATACGAAAAGCCGTTAACGTGACAGGGTCTACATAGCCCAACATGTATTTGACGGCTGATAAATTAAAGCCCCATACAATCATTACAGCTGTTAAGATGCCATATATTTTCCATTTATTCAATCGCCAAGACCTTCTTTCGACTTTCCGCAGAGAAGTCTTTATTTTATTTATTTAATTGAACATTGTATTGATAAGCTTTTCTGTCGATCAACAAACTAAAGGTGATAAAAGCTGCAAGTGACAATAGCACGGGTAGCGTCACCGTATGTACGCCGAACAAATTGCCGTTTTCGATATTGTAAAAATGGATGGCGATATAACTCATAATCCCCGTCGCCATTGATGCAATCGCTCCGTATTTATTGCCCCATTTCCAATACAAACCAAGAACAATCGGCCAAATAAACGCCGCTTCTAACCCCCCGAATGCGAATAAATTCAAAAAAATCAGCAGCTCTGGCGGATTTAAGGCAAGTAAGAAAACGATAATTCCAAGTATGCCTGTAACGCCAAACGAGATCCGTTTAATGGTTTTCATTGTGGCGTCAGGTTTCACATAATTCAAGTAAACGTCTTTAACAATCGACGAACTGACAAGTAGCAACAAGGAATCGACGGTCGACATAATCGCAGCCATTGGAGCAGCGAGTACGATTCCTGCAACCCACGGCGGCAAAGTTTCTAGCGCAATAAGCGGAATGACTTTGTCTCCAATTTCAATGCCTGGCATAACCGGACGTGCAAAGACACCGATCAAATGCATATTAAGCATAATAAATCCCGTAACGATTGTGCCGATAATTAACGCACGATGCATTGAACGCGAATTTTTATACGACATGGCGCGTACTGCAATTTGTGGCAAGCCGACAACGCCGACTCCAACCAATATCCAAAATGATGATACGTAAGCGGCAGTCAAATTACCATCTGCGCCGTATGGCGTAACCAAGTTCGGGTTTTCATTGATCAAATCGTTGACGATATTGGGAATCCCGCCACCTGCGATAATAACAGCGATCAATAATACAAGCGTTCCGACGAGCATCACCGCTCCTTGCACGGCATCAGTTAAGGCAACCGCGCGGAAACCACCAATGGTCACATACACCAGCACACTAATAGCAAATAAAAATAAGGACGAGTTATACGATAAGCCTGTCAGTGATTCGACGAGACGTGCGCCCCCAATCCATTGTGCGGCCATGGCAGAAAACAAGAAAACGATAATGCTAAAAGCAGATAATAACACAACAATCGTACTATTGTAGCGAGCTTTCAAAAAATCAATCATCGTAATCGCTTTATAGCGACGCGCCATAATGGCGTATTTTTTCCCTAGAATCATCAAAACGAAATAGCCTGTTACCACTTGCGCCATAGCGAGCAGTACCCAACCAAAGCCCATCGTATAGGCAGTTCCAGGGCCGCCAAGAAAACTCGATGCACTGCCATATGTTGCGACCATTGTCATAGCGAGCACGAAACCGCCAAGTTCACGACCTCCTAAGAAATAATCACTAATAAAGTTAGAAGATGCCGATAGTTTCCGGCTCGACCAATAGCCGATAAAAAAGATGATCAATAAAAAGGCCAGCATAGGGACTAATACTGCGTAATTCATCAGACATCCCCCTCTTCATCAAATGGGACTTCGGTGAAGAAGAATTTAACGATGACAATCACCAACACGCAGATCAGCACAAAGCCGACAACGCAGCTATAAAAAAACCAATCTGGTAAGCCGAAAATATAACTATATTCTTCAACAGGACGCGAGCCTAAACCGTATGCAAAACCAAACCACCAAATAAAATTAAATAATGCTAACCCTACGCCAATCCACGCTTCTCGGTGAGCTATTTTAAAACGCCAATCCGTTTCTTCCATCACGTACACTCCCGTCCATTTTTCTTTAACTTCATCTATCGTACACTATTGCCTGCTCTTGATTAACTCCGTTGACTCGCTTTTAAATCAGCTAAAAACCCGAAAGCAGCAGCCTTCGGGTTTAGTGGATCCATTAACGTGCCAGTAAATATTCAACATACGCACGCCAATACGTGTTTTTGGCAACTTCAAAATCAGGCTGACGACTCGGGAAAGGCATAAAGACTTTCGGAGGCGCAACAAAATTTTCAAGTTTCTCTTCATGCATCACAATGGTCCCAGCTTCTGGACCTTCTGACAATACTGCTTTTGCTCCTTTTTCGAACTCAGCAGTGACAGGTACCGTTTTTGGTCGGCCATTAATATTCAAGGTATGTGTTTTTCCAACTTTCCCGTCATAATCGAACAACCATGGCGTTGGAAGGGCAACCGCATTTTCAGCTGTTTCTAACGTAATTGCCGTGTTGACGTTGCTTCCGAAAGGCAATTTGTTTTCTATCGGCAAATTTACTGCAATTCTTATTTCATAATACGCTAACGGATTGTTTTGTTCTTTTGGATCTAATTGATGATAAGCTTCAAGCCATCTTGATTCTTCAGCAGGCATTTCTGACACACTTTGAACTGTTCCTTTGGCAATTCCTTCAATGCCTTCTCCTTGAATGTTGACCGGATCTGCGACTTGAACTAATGGCCATTCATCTTCAAGTACATAGCTGAGGAATATTTTTTCATTCGAATAAATTTCAATACTTAATGGTTCTGTTTCTCGGTTGATTTTAGATACCACACCATCTACTGGACTGATGACTGACGGATTTGAAAGACTTTGCGCTAATTGCGCTTCTAAAACCGCTAATTGCGATTCGATGGATGCAAGTTCTTGTTCAGCTTGAGCGATGCCTGCAGCATATGAGCCATCTTGCGGCACTGCAACCCCTACTGAAACATTAACATCAAAATTAATGATTTCGTCATCTTCATTCGTAATTTGCGAATTATTCGAGGCATCTCGTGACACCACTTCATCTTGTGCGGCTCTAGCTTGTTGAAGCGAAGTCAGCGAACTTCTCACTTCGTTTCGCTGACCTTCCAACGCAATTTTCTGCGTTTCCCATACCGCTCGCTGATCCGCCGTTTCCGCTTCATTTAATACAGCCAGTTCTGATCCAGCGGTTACACTGTCACCTTCTTGAACCGTCCATTGCTGAAGCGCTTCATGGTCCTGCACATAAATTTCTACAGTTTCTTGCGGTGCCGTCAATGCCTCTTTAAACAAATCGATGGTGTATGTACCCGTGTACGCTTGCTCATAATTGCTGACATAAACACTTTTCGGCAAAATGCTTTTCTCGCCGAACATTAAAAGGCCATTAGCCGTTAAAAAAGCCACCACCGCAACAGACAACCCAACAAAATAAAATCTATTCAAAAAGACTCCCCCCATCCATAAAACCGCTCAGCATATCATCCGTCGGAATCAAACTAAACGATGCGACAATTAACGCCGCCAATATGTGGAGCATGATCAAGCCAAATAAAATCAGTTTCGGGTTAATTGTTGTAAAGCTGCGGATAAATCGGTATTGTACGGCAATAATTAATGACGTGAATACCGTCAGTTGATTAAAGAAATAAATCAAAAAGTGATGATCCAAAAATGTGGCAGCAATCGGTCCAAACGAAAATATCGATACAGACATCGTAAAGCCGGTCAACGCGAACAATAAGAAAATTAATCCTTTTTCAATAATCAGCAACGCAACCACATATAGTTGCATAATGAGTGCCGCGCGCCAAGCTACTTTCACAATTTTGTTGAACAAAAAAGCGGCTCCGTATAGATGAAAAGCCAAATAAAAACCTGCCCAAAGAAGCGTACCTGCAAGAGAAGTCCAGCGGGCTAATGTATAAGCATCCCACATTCCAGCAGCTAAAATCGGCGTCAATGAATCAGTATTCATCCCCCAGATTTCACTCATTGCGAATACGATAAGGCCCATCGCAAAGATCCAGGCAATGCGCTTGTTGACATCGCGCATTTCTGTCGTTTTTATATTATGTATAAGTTGTCCTTGTCTCGGAAAAAAGTGCCAGAATTTGAAGTCTGATATCATGCGTATAGTTCCTTTCAAGGCAATTGACGTTCTGCTTCACTATACTTTACCAAAAAAGTGTCATCTTTGGAACGCATTAGCTGACACATTCTTCAATATTTAAACCGTTTGAGCCAAAAGGCATAGCAGCTTGGTTAAACAGTCGTCATGGAAATGATGTATTTTTGTTTTAGTTGAATTTTTTTGACTTTTACACGAACTTTTCATGCTGGTACCTGAACTTTGCTAGCTCTTACATGAACTTTTCACTTCTTTATATGAATCCATGCTCTTACAGCAACTTTTTTTCCTCTTACCCGAACTTTTGAGCTCCTTACCTGAACTTTTTTCACGCTTACATGAACTTTTCGCATCCTTACCTGAATCCTCTCAGATTTCACCCAAGTTCACATGAGATCTCTATTTCATATCACATAGCAACAACTCTACAAAAAATCCAAACAAAAAAGACTGCTCACAAGGAGCAGTCTTTTCTTTATCGAATTATGCCTCGATAATGCGGTATTTCTTATGTGAAATTACGGTCATGTTGGATGCCGCACCAATTTCTTTTGCGTCTTCTGGTGAGATTTCAACAATCACTGAGTTGTCCATAATTTTAAAGATGGTGCCGTTAACATCGACGCCGTTACGAGTGAAAGAAATCCATTCGCCTATGTAGCGTGCTGCTACGAATTCTGATACTTCTTTTTCATGGGGTTGGAAAGCCATCAATACCACGCCTCTCTTTTTAAAACGCTATCTGCCTATTATAGCACAAATTGCCTTCCATTTCACCTTTAAAGAAACCCTGCTTTTCGTTGCCTTTATTCTAGTCTTCCTGGTCTTCGATTTCCGTAAATCGACGAATGGCACATAACTCCACTTCATGCTTTGTTCCTGCGAGTTCGATGATTTCAACTGACTTCCCGGGTTTTGGCGAATGAAGCATTAGCCCGTTGCCATAATACACCCCAACATGATGAATTTTCCCTTTACCTTCTTCGTGAGCAAAAAACAATAAATCTCCAATATGCCAAGATTCAACGTTATTTGGATCAACCTCGGTTCCTTCTAACACTTGATCCACCGCATCGCGTGAAATGATTACACCGTTTGCTTTCATTAAATTATACGTAAGTCCCGAACAATCAAAGCCGTAGCTCGACATACCAGCCCATAAATAAGGCAAATCCAAAAACTCCGCTCCAAGATCAGCAATGTTTAGCCCACTTCCTTTTGGACTTTGGTTATAAGCGCTAACGATTTCCACTGCTTCTGTCATCACTAACGCATCCCCATGTGGCGTTTGAAGCCGAATAAAATCGCCAATCTCTTTGACTGGCAGCATCGTATTAAACGACACGACTTTTAGCGGTTTGAAATCTTCTGTCCAAAGCTGTGCTTTATTATGTTTGACGCGAGCATAACCAAGTTCTGTTAAGTTTTCGACTTCTTTTAATTGACTAGCAGGTACCCACCCGGGATAGCCTCGCTCATCTTTTTGACACGGTTGCCATAACGCAATGATTTTCGCCCAGTCGTTTATTACTTCCTCGATCAACACAGGTTCCCCGTATAGAAGTTGCGTTTGGATTCGATTACTAGTGACTAAATCTTGATTGTCTTCTTGGCTCATGCTTTTCAGCCAATTGTTCATATTGGGATGTTCCGCAATTCCTTCTGCATCGATGGGACGCGCTTTTTCTGGCGCTGTCCAAACTGTTGCAACGGGAACACTGCATACCCATGCCGTGGATTCTGTTTGCAACAAATTGTTCACTCCGTTTCGGTTGTGTTATTGGACGCCTGGAAGAATTGTTAAAGTTTTAGCATCTGCATCTAGTTTGGCAAGAGCACCCAACGGTATAGAAAAATGCGGTTCGCAATGCCCGATTTTAAAGCCTTTCACAACTGGAATTTTTAAATCGCTAAAGCAATTGTCTAATACTTGTTCTAACGTCAACGATGGCTTGCGTTTTTTCGGCTCGGCATTTTTGAAATCGCCAATAATAATACCTGCCGCTTCATCAAATTTTCGTGCCATGCGCAAATGGTTGAGAATTTCATCCACTTCAGCCGGTTCTTCATCCACATCTTCAATCAATAAAATTTTCCCTTTTACATCCAAATCAAACTTAGTACCGATTGCACTGCGAATCAACGACAGATTTCCTCCCACTAACTCACCCTGTGCCACTCCACCTACCATTGTTTCAAGTGGTGACACTTCTTCTGTGTAATGCAATTCAAATGGTCCAAATAATTGGCCAAACATGCGTCTGCTACGTTCGTGAAATTCCGGTTTGCCCACATCTGACGCGAGCATCGAGCCATGGAACGTCACTAAGTTTGCATATTCGCCAATTGCTGTATGTAAAAAGGTGATATCCGAGTAGCCCCAAAATACTTTCGGGTTTTCTTTAATCATGGCGTAATCAATTTGATCTGCATACCGTGCAGCGCCATACCCACCACCTGCACAAAAAATACCGGACACTTCTGGATCTTCAAACATTGCGTGCAAATCGGCTAAGCGTTCTTCATCTGTTCCAGCCAAATAACCGTTAACTTCGTAAACGGACTTGCCAAGTTTTACGTTTAAGCCAAGCTCTTCTAAAAACGGCAATGCTTTTTTTAAGTTTTCTTGATTTGGTGGACTCGAAGGTGAAATAATTCCTACCGTATCCCCTTTTTTTAATCGTTTTGGTAAAGTTCTCACAATATCTACTCCTTCACTGATTTTCGTCTTTTTTCATTACTATGACTCAATGTACCAATACCACTGTAAGAGTTCAATCGAACCGCTACCAACAATTATTCAATCAGAAGGAATAAAGTCTTTTTATTATATTTTTTAGAATTTTTAGTTATTTTGTACGATGTTTATTATAAATCATTCATTTATACTAAAAACAAGTTAGCAAACAGCTTAACTTACAGTAAGATCTTCCAAAAAAAAACTTTTGTAAAAGGAGCGGATGAAGATGATGAATTTTGATAAAGTACTAGAACTAGGTTGGGGAGATCTTGCAATCGGAATCGCTGGCTCTACAGCAGTTATGCTGTTTATCAACTTTTATACTTTGATGTAAGGGGTGACCTATGAATAACGCAGATACTTAAAAGCTCTTTTCTGAATCTATTGGAAAAGGGCTTTTAATATGGATTTTTTCGCATTTAAAAACGCCTCTCCCAGTTGATCTGGAAAGACGTTTTTATCCATAGGCTGCTATATTCACTTTACAAACCTCCATGTAATTGTTCTGATTCTCGCTGTTGGATCAATAATGTATCAAACATCGCCCGGTCTCCTGAACTTAAAGCTTCATCAATCATCCGACTGTAGTTTGCCTGTTCTAGAAAATGAATGGCATCTGTCGCTTCTTTTCTTGTTTGATCATTTACCTCAATTACTTCTTCTCTTTCTTCCTGCAGTATTGCTTGGAGATGTTTGTGTATATCAGACACGAGCAACAATTGGTACAGAGGCAAGCGGATAAAGCGATTGCCTTTTTGGAAGACGAATACTTCAGAAAGGTTCTCTACTTGAAACGTATTGAGATTGACGATAATTTCTTTACCTTCCACCGGAATAAAGTGGAACAGCTCGTCATCTTTCATAATTGAGAAATACTGATAAGCGAACACAAATTTAACCAGATGCCCTTCTTTCTTCGTATAGAACGGCTTCATAAGTTTTACATGCAACATTATAATCACCCCTCTTTTTATTTTTTTAATATTCCGACTACCTTAATTATAGCATAAAAACCTCTATCCGAAAATAGAAAGGCATAAGAATTATCTTATATAATAGACGTTTCAGAAACCATTCTGTCACATTTTTTATCAAAAAAATATCTATTTTATAATAAAAACGCTATACACCGCATCTTTTATCCCCTCTTAAGAATCAGGTGTACTAATATTATTACATCAAAAAATATAATATAACAACTTAGTACTGATCCAGATCTGACTCCAAAACCCTTATAATAAATAAAGCCTATCAGCTACCTTGTACGGCTAGCTAACAAGCTTTAGAGAACGGTTACATTATTTTCGGGTGCGTATTCGTTGATGACGGTGACGCGGAGGCGTAACCATAAAATGCATTTCGTTCGGTTTGATATAAATGGACACTTTCTCCATAATATATGTCACCAGATTGTGGAACTCTTCATCCGACATCTCCCGTTTATAAAAAACAATTCGATTCATTTTGAAATCGACTTGCACCTGCTCTAAATAATCTGGAAAAAGGCGTGGGTCTTGAATGCTGTAACAATCACCATCTGAAGAAATTTGCCAACTGATCTTACCAAATACCAACTCAGCTCTCGCATAGACTACTTCCCAAGCCACAACGTCCTTTGGATGCAAAACAGAACGCAAGTCAGGGATTTCTAAAATAAACGAATTGAACAACGATCATTCTCCTATCCGAAACAATATAATTAGGCCTTTGTAACTTTAATAATACCATTTACCTTACATAAAACAATATTTCGAAAAAAATAAATGTATGATTTTGCAGCTTGTTTACCAGCTAACTATTCTTCATCATTTACGGAGCAGTCTGAAAGACGTATAATAGAGGGAAAGTTTTATTTTGGGGCGATGCATATGGCTACGGTTCAATCCCTGGCGAAAAGATTCGAAGATACAATACACAATTATATGGCTGCTATCGACAAATCACTTCTACCGACCCGTGCGTTGGATGAAGAAATGGTTCGAAAAGCAGTCTTTTTAGTGCGGCACGATGGAGTGCAAATTCAGTCGTTCAACGAAGAGCGCCTATTACTTGAAGCAATTGTAAAAGATGCACACTCTGTTAAGGTAATCCTTAACTTCGATAAACTCACGGCAATTTGCGCTTGCCCGCAAGAACCAATATGTCGCCACCGGTTGGCAGTCATTTTTGCGCTTTACCAAAAAATCGGTTCGCTTTCTGAATGGGTGGCTACATGGCGTGAGCCTGAAAGCAAACAGATGGCCTTATTGTCTGAAAAACGTTCTCCTGAGCAATGGACAAAGCTGATTCGCAGCATTTGGCGAGATGCCATTCCTGATTATACGACACGTAATTATTTTTATTATGAACAAATGTATGAAGGACGTTTAAAAAATGCTTTGTCTTACGTACCGTTAGAGCGTGAGTGGAAAGTCCTTTACCGTACTTATGCTCACTTTATCTCGTTAACTGAAGTATGGTCGACGTTCATCTCAGGAACTCAAGAAGTTCATCATTCGTTTTTTAAAACATGGTTTGATGATGAGTTGCACGAATTACGTGATTTGCTTGGACAATTGCGTGTGCAGCACCGAACATTCGAAGCAGATGCTTTTTTTGAACATTTGAAAGTTTTGGTGCGGGAATTCATCGAAGTGAAAGATTCTTCGTTTTCACAACGTTTTTCCCTTTACCAGCTATTTTGGACCAATTTGTATACGACAAGTCGAATCCGTGAAGATGAGCTTGTTGCTTTAAAAAATCCAGATGAGCGATTAAAAGCCTTTTTTAATATTCTTTTGAAAAATAATCTTGATGTTAAAAAAATATCTCCAAACGAAACACATGACTGGATCGCACTTGCAGTTCTTGCTGAAGACGAAAATCACCCGCAAGCATTGACAAATGTTTTGTTAGCGATCAAGCCACATGTGAAAACTTTCTTGTTTGAAGGTCTTTATACACAATACCGTCATCAATACGTTCGAACGCT
Organism: Planococcus halocryophilus; assembly: GCF_022489025.1. Lineage (GTDB taxonomy): Bacteria > Bacillota > Bacilli > Bacillales_A > Planococcaceae > Planococcus > Planococcus halocryophilus_A. The sequence goes on from NZ_JAKVTG010000008.1 coordinate 112,969, forward strand.
TAGCCGCTTGTTTTCACAAATCGAATTGAGCGAACTGGATTGGGAAGATTTGTTCAAGCAATTTGGCCATTATGGCTTGCCTGCGTATTCCGCTTATTTGATTGAAAAACAAATGTACAAACAATGGGCAGAACTGCATCACCTTCACAATTCTCCATTGTATTTTGCAGAAGAATGCGGTTTGAAAGAAGTACAAAACGCAGCGCCGGACTATGTGCTTCCCCTTTTCCACCGATATGCGCTTTCTCATCTCGAGGAACGCAACCGCCCAAGCTATAAACAAGCGGTCCGGATTTGGAAAAAGATGAAAGCAGCTTGCAAAAAAAGCGGTCAAATGGAGTTTTGGACTGCGTACATCACTGAAATTCGCACACAAAACAAACGCTTACGTGCACTCCAGGAAGAGATCGAGAAAGGAAATCTTATATGAATCAATTCCAAACTGAAGGAAGCCGTCTCTACTATTTAACCATCAATCGTGGAGAACTTTTCCGCATCCAGGCAGCCAATGAAGCCGGCAATCGGATTCCACCGGAAATCTGGAAGCCGTATTTGTATTTTCTGGACAAAGATAGCTTTTACGGCTTGACGGCACAAACTGATGGGTTGGATTTGGTCTTAACGCCCGCTGATTTTGTTCGTTTATTTCAAAATGAACCTCATCATTATGTGACGTTCGCTGGACAACGAGCAGAAGATGAGAGTTGGCTAAAGCTCGCCGAAAAAGTCGCCGACTCGTTAAGTGACCCTGATTTATGGGACCATGTATCGGTTGAAGCAGATGATATTGTGATTAGTGACAAGTATGGAGATAAAGAAATACGTACGTTTCTTGCTGATACAATTCATCATCAATTGCGTCAAAAAGGCTTAAGTGTAGCTCAACTGCCTTATATTCAAGGATTTGTTCAACAAGCCGGCTGGCAAGGTTTACTGGATGCAGATGATTATGTGGTTGCGGTGCAATTGAGCGAACCCGATGAAGATGAATATTGGTCTTTTAAAGTGGTTATGCGTTCAAAACGAGGCAGTGTTTATTGGTCTCCTTCTAAACGTCGTGCAAATGAACCTATACCTAAAGCGCTACCCGAAAAGTGGCGTTCGTTTGCGCCAGATATTAAAAATCGTCAAGCTTTACTACTAAGTTTATGTCCTTCTATTGAGAGTTTTGATGAAGACCGTTTTTACCATGTTGAATGGACAGATGCAGAAATTCTTGAGTTTTTGCGCAATGACGCAGAAATCTTGCAAGCTTTTGGAGTTGAAGTGTCTATTCCTTCTTGGTTAAAAGCTGTTCAAGAATCAAAAATTCGCGTCAAAGCGAATGTGAACTCGACCATTAAAAAAGCGTCTGTTGTCGGCCTTGACCAAATCATCAATTTTGACTGGCAGTTTTCGTTAAATGGTCACGATCTTAGCATGCAAGATTTTCAGCGCTTAGTTTCGGAGAACAAAGAATTTATCCGCATCGGTAATGAATGGGTGCGTGTGGATTCAAACTTGCTGATGCAATTGCGGAAAATGATTGAAGAAGCAGAAGATGCCGATTGGACCATTAAGGATATGTTGTTCCAAAACGTACCGGAAATCATGCTTGAGGAAACAACTGAAGAAGATGATCCACTCGTTGAATTCCATTTAAATAGATCGCTGAAAACGCTACTCGACAAACTTCTTGATAAGCGGGATTTACCGGAAACAACGTTGCCACAAAACTTATTAACGGAGCTACGTCCTTACCAAAAAATCGGCTTTGATTATTTGGTATTTATGCGTCAAGAAGGCTTTGGACTGTGTTTAGCAGATGATATGGGTCTTGGAAAAACGGTTCAGCTCATTACGTACTTGCTTCATGTTCATGGAAAAAAACCTGATCATCCATCGCTAATTGTTTGCCCTACCTCTGTACTCGGTAACTGGCAAAAAGAGTTAGAGCGCTTTGCTCCTGATTTAAAAGTAGTCACGCATTACGGCAGTGTCCGTCCAAAAGGCGAAGAATTTAATGCCTTTTTAGCTAAAGAAAAACCCGATGTCGTATTATCGACTTACGGTATCGCTTCTTCTGACGGAGAGGAAATGCAAAGTTTGCATTGGTCGAGCATTACACTCGATGAAGCACAAAACATCAAGAATATGTACACAAAACAATCGCGTACTATCCGGAAATTCAAAGGAGATCACCATATTGCTTTAACAGGCACTCCGATTGAAAATCGCTTGTCTGAGTTATGGTCAATCTTTGACTTTATCAATAAAGGCTACCTTTACCGCATCAAGCAATTTCAAGAAAACTTTATGATTCCAATCGAACGCGATAATTCTGAAGAACATAAAGAAAAGTTGCGTCAGCGTATTCAGCCATTCCTGCTGCGCCGGACGAAGAAAGATCCGGACTTGCAATTAAACTTGCCTGAAAAACAGGAACAGCTGGAATATTGTCCACTGACACCCGAACAAGCCGCTCTATATGAAGGCTTGGTTCAGGACACGGTGCAGAAAATGGAGACGCTCACAGGTTTCGAGAAAAAAGGACTTGTATTGAAAATGTTAAGCAAATTAAAGCAGCTATGTAACCATCCGTCTCTTTATTTAAAAGAGCCTTATACGAACGCTGCTGAAATTCTTCCTCGTTCTCAAAAACTAGAGCGCATTGTGACCTTAGCCGGGGAAATTGCAGAACGCGGGGAACAATGTTTGATATTCACACAGTACATCGGTATGGGGCATATACTGCAACAAGCGATTAACGAGTTGTATGGTCATGAAGTGCCATTCTTAACCGGTAGCATGCCAAAACAACAGCGTGATACATTAGTAGCTCAGTTCCAAGCTGGGAAATTCCCTATTTTCATCTTGTCGTTGAAAGCAGGCGGCACTGGTCTAAACTTAACGGCCGCAACGCATGTTTTACATGCCGACAGATGGTGGAATCCAGCGGTGGAAAACCAAGCAACTGACAGAGCTTACCGCATTGGTCAAACTCAATTCGTTCATGTCCATAAATTTGTGACAATCGGAACAATTGAAGAAAAAATCGATTCTCTATTGGTTCAAAAGCAATCCATGTCCGAAGAGTTTATACAATCCAGTCAATGGATGACCGATCTTTCGGATAATGATTTGAAAGAACTGTTTACTTATTCACTTTAATTAGCGTTAAATAATCCGGCCAGGTCCCCACCTGGCCGGATTTCCCCTTTTAGACATGAAACCTTACCCTTTTTGAACAGTGCAGAAGATCGTTTTCAATTCACTTAGTTCCCGCTCCGCTTCTGCCAATCGTTGATGCAGCAAGGCGGTTAGTTTAATCAATTGCTCCATATGCACTTCCAGTTGCAGCTGCACATCTTTCGGCATGGCTAAGTGCCTCCTTTCTATACGTTTACTTGTTCAGTTTCTGGCGGTTGGAAATCGAAGTCTGCATCGTTTTGTGGCGTTTCTTGCTGAGATGTGGTTTCTTCTTGCGTTTTTCGTTTATCGAGGAACCGGATTTGGTCACCTAGCACTTCTGTTACGTAAATACGTGTTCCATCCTCTTTATCATAGGAACGTGATTGCAATCGACCAGTAACTGCTACTAAAGATCCTTTTACACAGTATTTTGAGACATTGTGAGCGGGCCTACCCCAAGTGGAGCAAAGAACGAAATCTGTTTCTGTTTCTCCTTTCTGATTTTTATAATTTCTAGAAACTGCTACGATGAAGGAAGTATGTATACGACCTTCATTCATAACACGCATCGATGGATCTTTTGTTAAGCGACCTACAATTCCGACTTGATTCATTTTCTCACCTCCTTTTGCTTATGTAGAGCATACTAAGAAGATTGAATTCTTTGCAAAATCGGAAAAATAATTTTTCATCGATTTTCTGCTTTCATATTTCATTTTTGAAGCTTTCCAAAAGATTTCTCCAGATTTCTTTTCTTGATTTTATTCAGTTTCCACAAAATCTTAGCCTAATGTAAAAATCATATTTGGTAAAAAACTGTTATTTTAAATTGGCTGTTCTGATTCGTCGACTAAATCTCTTATATGCTATGTTATACTGAAACAAAGCTAGTATGGGAGGCATCGCCGCATGAAAACATTTAAAATGCTGTCATTAGGTATTGAAAAAGAAGATCAAGTGACTGACTATCCGGTACATGATGGCATCATCATAAATCAGGAAAATAAGGAGCGTTCATGGGTTCTTGAGATGCTCATCGATATACCACACCAAGAAACTTTTGATCGCTTAAAAGAAAGCAACGAAACAATAGCAGTCCAAGTTGTCATTTCTTATCCTAAAAACGAACCTGCACCTTTTGAGGTCGTTGTTAAAGATGTTAAAATCATGGGCGACCATGTCTCGGTATTAATGAAAGGCACATTAAAACGAGCTCGTCGAAAATACGCAGAAACGCTTCTTTCAGAACTTTTAGAGGATGGACTTGAAGGGCAAGAGTTGCTTGAACGTTTTGAAACCGATATGCGTACTCGTCCAGGGCTTCGTAAAGACGAAGTTTAATACAACCTAGAAATTCCATAAATAAAAAAGCTGTGGCAGAAAGTTGAACTGACCCGTTAATATGAGACACAAGAAAAAATACCTAGGCTGCCATTGTCCGATATTTAATCGGATAATGGCAGTTTAATTTTTGGAACGGTCGTATGTAGTTGTAATAATACATGTAATCTTCAACTTTTTGTTGTACAATGGCATTGGTTAGGTGCACCCTTTTCAGGGTGTAGAATTCTTCCGACTTTAGCGAGGAGTGGAAGGATTCAATGACGGCATTATCAAAGCAGTTTCCTTTGCGGGACATGCTGGTGATAATGCCGTTTTCTTTTGTCGTCAGTTGAAATGCACGTGAAGTGTACTGGGCACCTTAATCACTGTGTAGAATGGTTCCGGCTGTGTTACACTTTCGAAAGACCAGTTCCAACGTATCCAACACGAGCTGGGCATTTTGCGCGTCGCTGATTTGGTAGGCAATCACTTCATTGTTATACAAATCTAGAATCGTCGATAAGTAAAGCTTGCTTTCTCCTGCCATTTTCTTCGCTCTTTTTAGTTTGACTCGGCATTGAAGATTATATTTCTGCATAATTCGCTGCACCGTCTTCCGATTCAGCTGGATGCTGTTATTTTTCAACACTCCTTTCACCGTTCAGTGCCCAACATGGAACTTCAGTTGTTCACAGATGGCGAGTATCTCTTTCTCCAACTCGGTCATCCCGTCCTCTCTATGGCGACAACGGTAATAAGTGGCACGAGGGACACCCATACAGTCGCAAATCATCGTAATGGAATATTTATCTTTGAAACAATCGACAAGTTCTAAGAAGAGGGTCGGTTCCACCTTCTTTCCCATCAATTCCTCTTGCGCTCGTAATACAGGACCTTTTTCTTCAATTCATCTAGTTCGCTCAACTCCGCATTGTAACTGGATTGCTTACCAAGAGGTTGAGCCAGGCGATGCGTTTGTCCTTCTCGATGCCATTTCATCCATGTCTTAATCTGCCCTCTGTTTTTAATCTGATGGATTCCCATAATTTCTGCGTTCGTATAATCCCCACTGAGTTTCATTCGGATAACCTCTTGTTTAATTTCCTCTGGATAGAATCGTTTGGTTGATCCCTTTTTTGAATCCATACAGAAAAACACCTCCAGTTTGTCGTTGAGTACTACATACGACGTTGGGGGTGTTTTTCCTTGTCTCATTTTATTGGATTACTCTAAGTCTTAGGGGACTTTCTACAACAGTTTTTTAGTATTGAATAGACCTCTAGTTTGGCATTACTCTATCGAGTTAAGTTTAGATTCAACAAAATCTGCCTCTGCTCTGCAAGCATAATCGTAGGAAGTTTGTAAGTACTCCTGTTTATTTTCAATACGTGCTACTTGATTTTCTGAAGGTGGCTCTTTTAATATCCGATCAATCGTATGATTGATTTTCTCAGCTATGCTCTCGTGGAATTCAGGAGCAACTTTGACTTCCTCGGATACTTGTTTATACCACTTCGCTTCATTTTCTATGTATGCTTTCCACGCATTCATAAAGTCTGCTAACTGAAATTTTTGCTCTTGCCATTCAATTTGCGCCATATATCTTTCAAAAACTTTAGAAATGGATTTTGTAATACTGCTTTTCACACCTGGTGATAATGATTTGTACATATGACTAACCTCCATTTACAAACGAGAAATTTGCGCCTATATCTTTCCCAAAATAATTATTTAGCTTCAGCGACTGGACCTAAAGCAAAAAGAATATCACATTCACATGCAAGCTCCCCATCTACTGTAGCAATTGCATGACCTTTACCCATTGATCCTCGAAGTTTTGTTAGAACAACTTCTAAGCGTAATTGATCGCCTGGTACAACTTGTCTCTTAAAGCGACAATTATCGATTCCTGTAAAAAATGCTAAACGGCCTTTATTTGCATCTAACTGCAAAACCGCTGCTGCACCAACCTGCGCCAATGCTTCGACGATTAACACACCTGGCATAACTGGATAACCTGGGAAATGACCATTAAAGAAATCTTCATTCGCAGATACATTTTTTAAACCAACAGCTTTTTTGCCAGCTTCGATTTCTAGAATACGATCTACCATTAAAAATGGGTAGCGATGTGGTAAAATTGCTTGAATTTGTTCAGTTGTCAACAAACGTTCCATCTCCTTTTTCTGCATTCATGGGTTCGATAAACTACTTCATATAACGCTTTATTTGCCACCCATAATATCTAATATGTGCTGCCATGTTTCCCATTTCAATGCATCGGCGGGACTACCATCACCAATTACGCCAAAGCCTATCATTACGCCTAGAACAGCCGCTAAAGCGATTAAGGCAATGACTATCACGATACGTAACCAAATGGGAAATAGACGTATTTGAACCCACCATGTCTTTTTAGGACTTGCTGGTTCTGCCACATCTCTTTTAGCTTTTTTTCGAAGAGAAAAGTTTTTCTTCATTTCAGCCATTCATTCTGTCAACCTTTCCATCTACTGAATTCTCGAATTTCACACGAAACTCGAATTTTTAAACTCTAGTTATTATAACCAGAAAGCGCGATTTTTGCTATCTGCTGTTTGGCCTTGTTTGTTTAGCACGAAAAATATTTTCTTTTGCTTCTAGCATTAAACCAGTACCAAGCACGACGCATTCCATCGGATTTTCTGCAATTGAAATCGGAATCTCTAGTTTCTCGGACAAATATTGGTCTAAGCCATTTAACATTGCACCGCCACCTGTTAAAACCGCTCCACTTTCAATAATATCTGAAGCCAGTTCCGGCGGTGTTTTTTCGAGCACTGCACGTGTTGCTTCGACAATGGCATCCACCGATTCTCTCAAAGCTTGTTCGATTTCAAACGAACTGATGGTTAAGGTTTTTGGATAACCAGTTAAAATATCGCGCCCTCGTACTTCCATCTTTTTTTCTTCAAGATGTTTACCTGCTGTACCGAGTTCTATCTTAATTTTTTCAGCAGTTTTTTCACCAATCAACAATTTATGCTGGTGCTTTACATATTTCATAATTTGCTGATCAAAGCGATCACCCGCCACTTTAATCGTTTCACTTGCTACAATGTCTCCCATCGACAAAACGGCTACATCCGTAGTCCCTCCACCGATATCAATGACCATGCTAGCATTCGGCTGATAAATGTTAAGTCCTGCACCAATTGCAGCTACTTTGGGCTCGACTTCAACATACACTTTTTTAGCGCCTGCTTTTTGTGCGACTTCTCGAATTGCATTTTGTTCGATGCTTGTTATATTTGTCGGACAGCAAATCAAAATGCGTGGTTTGGACATAAATCCTTTTAGTTTCAAGATGTGTACGAAATGCTTTAGCATCGCTTCAGTCACATCAAAATCATGGATGACTCCGTCTTTTAGCGGACGAATCGATTCAATATGTTTGGGTGTTCTGCCCAGCATTTTACTCGCTTCTTTTCCCACTGCCAGAACTTCTTCAGTTTTTCTATCCCTAGCTACTATAGAGGGTTCGTTTAAAATGATTCCTTTACCTTTAACATATATTAATACATTCGCCGTTCCAAGATCGATTCCAATGTCTTTAGAAAACATTCAGCCCACGCCCCTTTTAAGCCATTTATTATGCTTTAGCAGTTAAGTAAGTCGTTATTTTCTAATTTGTCTATACGAAGATTCTAAAATATAACTTAAAACCTTCTCTTAACTGAATATTTTATCATAGTGAGGATTGCATTGACAAAAAATCCTCGAACCTTTCGTTCCATTAAAAAAGCTTGCGGAACTGGTAACCAGCCCCGCAAGCTTATGATAAATGGTATTAGACCAATTGCTCGACTTTTTCTTCAGCTTGTTCAACAGTTACACGCTCAATATCAGCGCCTAAAGCAGCAAGTTTTGTATGGAAGCCTACATATCCACGATCTAAATGATAAAGTTCGTTAACTCGTGTAATTCCATCTGCAGCAAGACCTGCAAGAATCAATGCCGCTGCAGCTCTTAAGTCTGTAGCAGCAACTTCTGCGCCTTGTAGTTTAGATGGTCCTTCCATAATAACAGAACGTCCTTCAATTTTAACTGAAGCATTCATGCGTCGGAATTCTTCTACATGCATAAAGCGGTTTTCAAAAACAGTTTCTGTCAATATGCCATTGCCAGTTGCAGTAAGCATTAATGACATCATCTGTGATTGCATATCCGTTGGGAATCCTGGATGTGGCATTGTTTTGATATCAATCGAACGAAGTGGACGACTAGCACGAATGCGTAATCCCTCTTCAGTTTCTTGGATATCGACACCCATTTCACCCATTTTAGAAATTAACGCAACCATATGTTCAGGTACAGCGTTTTCGATGATTACATCACCTTCAGTAATTGCTGCAGCTACCATAAACGTTCCAGCTTCTACACGATCCGGAATAATATAATGTTCAGCACCGTGCATTTCTTCTACACCTTCGATACGCATTGTATCCGTACCTGCACCGATAACGCGACCACCCATTTCATTGATGTAGTTAGCCACATCAACAATTTCTGGTTCTTTAGCAGCATTTTCAATAATAGTCGTACCTTCTGCCAAAGCAGCAGCCATCATAATATTTTCCGTTGCCCCAACACTTGGGAAATCTAAATAGATTTTTGCTCCTCGCAAACGGCCATTTGTTTTTGCTTCCACGTAACCATTACCAAAGGTAATACTAGCACCCATCGCTTCAAATCCTTTTAAATGTTGATCGATTGGTCGTGAACCTATTGCACAACCACCTGGTAAAGCTACACGTGCAAAACCGTTACGCGCAAGAACCGGTCCCATTACTAAAATAGATGCGCGCATTTTACGAACGTATTCGAATTGAGCTTCGCTTGATAACGTTGCTGAAGAATCAATCAGCATTTCATTTTTTTCTGGGAAATATTCAACAGATACGTTTAAGCTTCTCAAAACTTCTTGAATTGTATAAACGTCTGCTAAATTTGGTACTTCTTTAATAATGCTCTTGCCGTTTGAAGCTAGTAATGCTCCAGCCAATACAGGTAAAACTGCGTTTTTAGCTCCTTCTACCCGTACCTTTCCTTTTAACTTTTGGCCGCCTTTTACGATAATCTGATCCACAAATATACCCTCCATGTGTTTAATATTCATCTATATATGCCTATTTACGCTTAAAAGTCCAATGTCATTCTTAATAAACAAAACCTTACTCATATTACCTTCTTTTTTAATAAAAATCAAGCAAATTTACTCTCATTTTGTGTTAAATTTCAATTCGGACTCTATGTTATTCGAATAGCATGTTGTTTTTGTGTCCGTCAAGGAAGAAAGTCACATTTTAATAACAAGCTATTAGACCTTTTCCCCTCTATAGAGCGTTTAAACCTTATACACAAATTTATTTCCCAGGAAATAAAAATTTTGCCGTTTTGCCATAGCCATGAGTATCAAAGACATGGCAAAACGGCAATTTTAAAATAGATAAGGCAATTGCCGTGACCAAGATGAAATATTTAGAAAAAATGTAGATACCATGGTCCCTATTGCTATGCTAAGAAAAATATAAAGAATTTGAGCTTGTAAAATATGATGTTTGTGAATCAATTTTTCTATCATTAATGCACGCATTGCATAAAAAGCAACTCCCGTGAAAAAAATGTGACTAAAGATCGATATTAAAGCGTTTTGTCCGATCATGTTTTCCATTTACCTCATCCTTTCGTCGATAAGAATTCAACTTATTAATCAATTAGAAAAAGCGGACAAAAGTCAATTGCCCTTCTGTCCACTTTTACTTTTTTATTAGCTAGCTTCAGTGCCTAAATTCGACGGGCTCTTACGCTTTTCTTACTGTCTAGTTCTAACGGCCAACTCCTCGGGTCATAAAGCAGCCCACCTGCGTGGCAAATAACGCCACACTGTTGGTCTGTCTTATGCCTGTCGGAGCTGAACGGCCGTTTTCACTTTTCTTGTCTAGCTTCAGTGCCCAGATTCTAGGGTCATAAGCCACTCTTACTGTGCGGCAAAGAACGCCGCTTCGTCAGTGCGTCTTATGCCCGTCGAATCTACACGGGCTCTTACGCTTTTCTTTTAAATGTTACCCTCATAAACGTTGATACGATTCATCGCACGCTTTAACGCCAATTCTGCACGTTTAAAGTCGATTTCATCTTTATTTGCCTGTAAAAGTGCTTCTGCACGTTTAGCGGATTCTTGAGCACGAGACAGATCAATATCTGTCGCACGTTCAGCCGATTGTGCAAGAATCGTCACTTTTTCAGGGCGGATTTCTAGAAATCCACCGTTTACAGCAACTAATTCTGTCGAGTTCTCTTTCTTCAATCGGACTGCACCGATTCCAAGTGGAGCAACTGTAGGAATATGACCTGGTAAAATACCCATCTCACCTGTTGCTGTAACTGCAATAACCATAGATACTTCTGAATCGTATACCGGGCCGTCGGGAGTGACAATATTGACTGCAATGGTCTTCATTTTTTTCCCTCCTGGTCCCTGGTTTTAGACTTCTACGCCCATGCTTTTAGCTTTTGCAATAACCTCTTCAATGCGGCCGACTAAACGGAAAGCATCTTCTGGCAAGTGGTCATATTTCCCATCAAGAATTCCTCTGAATCCTTTGATCGTTTCTTGAACTGGAACATAAGAACCTTTTTGGCCAGTGAACTGTTCAGCAACGTGGAAGTTTTGAGATAAGAAGTTTTGAATACGGCGTGCACGGTTAACCGTCAGCTTGTCTTCGTCACTTAACTCATCCATACCAAGGATTGCAATGATATCTTGTAATTCTCTGTAACGTTGTAAAGTTTCTTGAACTTCACGTGAGATTGCGTAATGTTCTGCCCCAACAATTTCAGGTGACAATGCACGAGAAGTTGAAGCTAAAGGATCTACCGCTGGATAAATACCCATCTCAGAAAGTTTACGCTCAAGGTTAGTCGTTGCATCTAAGTGAGCGAAAGTTGTAGCCGGAGCCGGATCCGTATAGTCATCGGCTGGTACATAAATTGCTTGGATAGATGTTACTGAACCTGCGCTCGTTGTTGTAATACGCTCTTGTAATTGACCCATTTCTGTAGCAAGTGTTGGTTGGTAACCAACTGCTGATGGCATGCGGCCAAGTAATGCCGATACTTCAGATCCTGCTTGTGTGAAACGGAAGATATTATCGATGAAAAGAAGAACGTCCGCGCCTTGTTCGTCACGGAAGTATTCAGCCATTGTCAAACCAGACAAAGCAACACGCATACGTGCGCCTGGTGGCTCGTTCATTTGACCGAAAACCATTGCCGTTTTCTTGATAACGCCAGATTCGCTCATCTCGTGGAATAAGTCATTTCCTTCACGTGTACGTTCACCAACACCAGCGAATACGGATAAACCACCGTGTTCTTGAGCGATGTTGTTGATCAATTCTTGAATAAGAACTGTTTTACCTACACCGGCACCACCGAAGAGACCGATTTTACCACCTTTAATATAAGGAGCAAGCAAGTCAACAACTTTAATACCTGTTTCAAGAATTTCAACTTCTGTGGATAAATGTTCGAATGTAGGTGCAGAACGGTGAATTGGATCACGACGCTCTGTTAACGGAATTTCTTCCCCTAAATCGATAATTTCACCAAGTACGTTGAATACACGACCTAATGTTACATCTCCAACTGGAACAGAAATTGCTCTGCCCAAGTCAGTTACTACTGAACCACGTTGTAATCCATCAGTAGATTCCATCGCGATTGTACGGACTGAATCGTCACCAAGGTGAAGAGCCACTTCAAGCGTCAAAACGACTTGAGCTTGTCCGGGACGATCAATATTTACAGTTAGGGCGTTATAGATAGCTGGAAGTTGGCCATTAGCAAACTTAACATCTACAACTGGTCCCATAACCTGAAGAACGTGTCCTGTGTTCATGCTGTTCCCTCCTGTCTTACTTTTTTAAAAACTTCTTCTTAAAGAAGTTCCCAGTTTTATTATTAGCAGCATATAGCGCCCATCTACATGGGCACTTCTGCATTTCTTATTGTCTAGCTCCGGTGCCCAGATTCTCGGGGTATTAAGTCAGCCCACTACGGAAATTACATTTCCTGCGCGTTCTGTCTTAAGCCCGTCGAATCTATATGGGCACCTTTGCATTTCTTATTCTAAAGCAGATGCTCCGCCGACAATCTCAGTGATTTCCTGAGTGATTGCCGCTTGGCGTGCACGGTTATATTGAAGTGTCAGTCCATTAATCAAATCAGACGCATTATCGGTCGCGCTCTTCATTGCTGTCATGGAAGCAGCATGTTCACTCGCTTTGCCGTCAAGAACAGCCCCAAAGATCAAGCTTTCTGCGTATTGTGGAAGAAGAACTTCCAAAATCGCTTCTGCTGAAGGATCAAACTCATAAGATGCAGTTGATCCCGTCGGTTGAATATCCGTCAGCGGCAAGACTTTTTTCTCTGTGACTTCTTGTTGAATTGCTGAAACAAAGTGATTGTAGTACATATAAACTTCGTCATACGTACCATCTGAGAACATACCAACAGCTTTGCGCGTTATTTCTTTAATATCCGCAAACGTCGGATGATCCGGAAGTGCAATTGCACTTTCAAGAATCGTCATTCCTTGCTTCGCAAAGAATTCCTTTCCTTTCCGACCAACGCTTAGGATAACAAAGTCGTCATTAGAGGTGTGTCGTTCACGGATTTTACTCATAACTGTACGAAGAACATTACTGTTATATCCGCCTACAAGACCACGATCTGATGTAATCACTAAATAAGCGGTTTTCTTTACAGGGCGAGCAATCATCATCGGGTTGCTAGTGTCTGAAGACCCAGCTGCGATTGATGCTACCACATCCTGAATTTTGTGCATATATGGAACGAACGCTTTCGCATTCACTTCCGCACGGCTTAGTTTAGATGCAGAAACCATTTGCATGGCTTTTGTGATCTGACTTGTTTTCTTTGTTGACGTAATTCGGTTTTTTATATCGCGTAATGATGCCACTGGTATTTCACCACCTTATTATTTTTTCTTCGTATTCGAACTCGGTTTTACTCAGATTTAGCAAATGTGCGTTTGAATTCATTAATCGCTGCAGCAAATGCGTCATCAGCAGGTAAGCCTTGAGTTGTGCGAATAGTATCCAAAATTTCTGTGTGGTTTGTATCCAACCAGCTTGTCAATTCAGCTTCAAAGCGAGAAATGTCGTTGATAGCGATATCGTCAAGGAATCCACGAGTTAACGCATAGAAAATAACAACTTGTTTTTCAACTTTGATTGGGTTGTTTAAGTCTTGTTTCAAGACCTCAACTGTACGTTTCCCACGCTCAAGTTTCGCAGCAGTTGCAGCATCAAGATCTGAACCAAACTGAGAGAATGACTCAAGTTCACGGAAAGCCGCTAAGTCAAGACGCAATGTACCCGCAACTTTTTTCATTGCTTTGATCTGAGCTGAACCACCAACACGTGATACAGAAAGACCAGCGTTGATTGCTGGGCGTACACCCGAGAAGAATAGATCTGACTGAAGGAAAATCTGACCATCTGTAATCGAGATAACGTTTGTAGGAATATATGCAGCGATATCGCCAGCTTGCGTTTCTACGAACGGCAATGCTGTGATAGACCCTGCTCCAAGCGTTTCGTTTAATTTCGCAGAACGTTCAAGTAAACGTGAGTGCAAGTAGAAAACGTCACCTGGGTAAGCTTCACGGCCTGGTGGACGACGAAGCAATAGTGAAAGTTCGCGGTAAGCAGATGCTTGTTTTGTTAAATCATCATAGACGATCAACACATGTTTGCCTTCAAACATGAATTCCTCAGCCATTGTGATACCTGCATATGGAGCCAAGTATAATAATGGAGCTGGTTGTGAAGCTGAAGCTGTTACAACGATTGTGTAATCAAGAGCTCCATTTTTACGGAAAGTTTCTACTACGTTACGTACAGTAGATTCTTTTTGTCCGATTGCCACATAGATACAAATCATATCTTGGTCAGCTTGGTTTAAGATCGTATCGATCGCAACAGACGTTTTACCTGTCTGACGGTCACCGATGATCAATTCGCGCTGTCCACGACCGATTGGCACAAGTGCGTCAATCGCTTTAATACCTGTTTGAAGTGGTTCATGAACCGATTTACGGGCCATAACACCTTGTGCAGGGCTTTCAATTGGACGAGATTTTGTTGTGTTGATTGGTCCAAGACCGTCAACAGGTTGTCCAAGTGGATTTACTACACGTCCAATAAGTTCGTTTCCTACTGGTACTTCCATAATACGGCCAGTTCGACGTACTTCATCGCCTTCTTTGATGTCTTTGTATGGGCCAAGGATAATAATACCAACGTTGTTGGCTTCCAAGTTTTGCGCCATACCAATAGCACCAGTAGAGAACTCTACAAGTTCTCCAGCCATGATGTTGTCGAGGCCATGAGCGCGTGCGATACCATCACCAATGGTGATTACTGTACCAACGTCGTCAACTTTCATCTCTGATTGATAATTTTCAATCTGTTGTTTAATCAGACCGCTGATTTCTTCAGCTTTGATGCTCATGTATGTCACCCTCTCATAATTTCATAATTAACCGATTAGTTGACGTTTTAGACGTGCCAATTTCGTGCTCACGCTGCTGTCATAAATACGGTTTCCGATTTGAATACGCAATCCGCCAAGTAGTGATGGATCAATAACGTTTTCAATTCGTAAAGATTGTTTACCAATTTTTTTAGCGAATACGGAAGAGATAGATGAGCGTTCTTCTTCAGTCAAAGGACGTGTAGAATAAACTTCTGCATCTTCAATTCCTTGTGCATTGTTAGACAAAGCAACAAACTCGTCTACCATTGACTTTACTTCATTTAAGCGTTTGCGTTCTGCCATCAATTGAAGTGTATTAACGACAAACGGATTTGCCCTAGTAAACACTTCATTGATTAGATTTGTTCTTTTATCTGCTGAAAGTTTTGGAGATACAATCAAATTGTAAAGTTCTGGAGTCATTTCAAAGACTTTTTTCACTTCACGTAAATCATGCTCGATATCCAAAGACGATTCATGCTTTTGAGCGACTTGGAACAATGCTAAAGCGTATCGTTCTGCAACTTGACTCACTGAACTTCGCCTGCCTTCGCAATCGTTTCGTTAATCAACTGACGGTTGTCTTCCTCAGAGATTTCTTTTTCAAGCACTTTCGTAGCAGCAAGTAGTGACAATGCCACAACTTCTTCACGAACAGCTGAAATAGCTTTATCTCTTTCGTTAGCAATTTCTTGAACTGCTGCTTCTTTCATACGGCCAGACTCAGCACGCGCTGTTGTAATAATTTCCTCACGCGAAACTTCGCCTTGCTTTTTAGCGTTCTCAACAATTTCTTGTGCTTGCGTACGCGCGTCTTTAAGTAGAGTACGCTGCTCTTCAAGCATTTTTTGAGATTCTAAACGGCTGTTTTCAGCTGTCTCAATTTCACTCTTGATCAAATCTTCACGTTGCTGCATTACGCCCATCAAAGGACCCCATGCGAATTTCTTTAAAAGCAACATTAACCCAATGAAGATGACAAGTGTAGCGAGAATGTCTCCAATATTCAAAAACTCCCCGGCTGCGCCGAGTACGAGGTAATCAAAAAACACGATTGTTTCACTCCCTTCAAGAGCCTAAAATGCAATTTCTTCTATAGTAATATCTTTATTTAGTACAAGATGAACTTTCAAAAGCAAATGTTGCATACAAGTTTAAATGGCGAAAACCATATAGTAGCATCCCCACCATTTAAATTTTGTATAAAAATACTAGCGGTTCATTACGATGAACGCGATAACTACAGCGATGATTGGCAATGCCTCAACCAATGCAACCCCGATAAACATTGTTGTTTGTAAAACGCCACGTGCTTCTGGCTGACGAGCGATACCTTCAACTGTTTTTGAAACGATAAGACCGTTACCAATACCTGCTCCTAGTGCTGCTAAACCTACTGCAATTGCTGCTGCTAATAAACCCATTTTAAAATGTCCTCCTCAGGATAATTGTTTTTTTTTGCTCAAAAGAGCGGTTTTATACTCAATGGTCGTCGGCAACTTTATGCGATAAATAGACCATCGTTAACATAACGAAAATGAACGCTTGAATTGCCCCGATAAAAATCGAGAAGCCTTGCCATAACATCATTGGCAGGATAGCTGCTGCAAATCCAAAAATACTTGCTGATGCGAGACCTGCTAACAAAGTTAACAAGATTTCCCCCGCATAGATGTTCCCGTAAAGACGCAGACCGAGTGTCAGCGTATTTGCGAATTCCTCAATGACTTTCAGCGGGAATAAGAATGGCATTGGCTTAATGTAGCCTCCAGCATATCCTTTTAACCCTTTCAACTTGATGCCATAATAATGACTCAAGATGAGCACCGTAGCGGCTAATGTCATTGTTACTGTCGGATCAGCTGTTGGTGATTTCCACCAAAGATCTCCGTTAACAACTATTGCAAATGGAAGACCTAACATGTTCGCAACAAAAATGAACATAATTAAGGTGATTCCAAGAACATGGAATCGGCCACCATCTTTCCAATCCATATTACTATTAATAATCCCTTTCACGAAATCCATGATCCATTCCATGAAGTTTTGCATGCCCGTTGGTTTGAGCTGCAGATTCCGTGTAGCGATAAAAGCAATAAGGAAGACGATAAGAGCGGCTACAAGTAGCATCATAACGTTCGATAGGTTGAACCAGATCCCGAACACCTTGAGCATAGGAGCGCCATGTTCCACGATAGTTTCACCTCTCTTTCCACATTGTTAATGGTGTTTCACGTGATAAACAATCCGCTCTGTTAATAACAGAGCATAAGGGACCATCAACCCTATTACCGTACTGACCAAGTGAATGTGCTCTGCGAACAAAATAGCAATCGCCACAGCAGCAATACCTGATGCAAACCGTAATGCCGTTCCAAGCGAACGAACTTTCGAGCCTTCAGCCACCGCACGGTCAAATTTCTCCATCCGACGAACAAGAATCCACATGTTATAAATGCCGAACAAAGTTCCGATTATGAGACCCGCGAACACTTCTTGATAAGAGGTAAACCCCAAACCAATAACGTAGAACGCTAAGATGAAAATAATCATCTTTTTTAGTCTTGTGTATATCTCCCTTAGTCCATCCATTTTCTACTTGTCTCCTGATTCGAATTTGCGGACGGTCTGAAGCATTGCCCAAACACCGGCAGTGATGCCTATGAATAGGCAGATGATCATGAAAAATGGTGCGGTTCCTACCTTTTCATCAAGCCACATACCCGTGAACACCCCGATGAGTACGGACCCGACAAGTTGTGACAGAATGGCGCTGTAAATTGCCATCGCTTGTAAGGGCTTTTTTGTTGGGCGCATGACAACCCCCTCGAACCTCGTTGATTTGACATTATACCCTCAAAAAGAGCAGTCGCATCAGGCTTCCACCTACATAATCTATGTAAGAAAACCATCTCATGCATACCCTTTGTAAGCATACATTAGGGGTAAAATCATGTCAATTAGTAGAAGTGAAAAACTTCACAAGCGATTTCCCTCTGACATATTGTGGACAAATTTCAACAAAAAATGTGGAATCGGCCGTTTTACTTACTTCCATACTTACTTACTTACTTACTTACTTACTTACTTACTTACTTACTTACTTACAGCTTTGAAAAATACGTATGAAGCGCTTCGACGATTCGGACAGATGCTTTACCGTCTCCATATGGATTGGATGCTTGAGACATTGCTTTGTATGCAGCTTCGTCCGTCAACAATTCTTTCGCCAATCCGTAAATTGTTTCTTCATCTGTACCGGCGAGTTTCAACGTTCCTGCACTAATTCCTTCAGGACGTTCAGTCGTGTCACGCAAAACCAAGACCGGCTTCCCAAGTGATGGTGCTTCTTCTTGTATCCCACCAGAATCGGTTAGAATAAAAAATGAGCGTGCTGCAAAGTTGTGGAAATCTAAAACTTCTAGCGGTTCAATCAAATGAATGCGTGAATCACGACCTAATACTTCATCCGCGACTTCACGTACAGCTGGATTCATATGCACTGGATACACCACTTGAATATCGTCATGTTCTTCGATCAAGCGTTTAATCGCACGGAACATATTGCGCATCGGCTGGCCTAGATTTTCACGGCGATGTGCTGTTAATAAAATCATGCGGTCGCTTCCGATTTTCTCTAAAATCGGGTGCGAATACGTTTCGCGTACCGTCGTTTGAAGAGCATCGATTGCTGTATTGCCAGTAACATAAATTGTTTCTGCTTTTTTATTTTCATCAAGCAAGTTTTGAGCTGATTTTTCAGTTGGTGAAAAATGAATATCTGCCATGACTCCCGTCAGTTGACGGTTCATCTCCTCAGGAAACGGCGAGTATTTGTTGTGCGTACGCAAGCCCGCTTCGACGTGTCCGACCGCTACCTGATTATAAAAAGCAGCAAGACTCGCAGCAAAAGTTGTCGTTGTATCTCCATGCACTAACACAATATCTGGCTTCGCTTCTTTCATTACCGCATCGAGCCCTTGCATGGCACGCATTGTTACATCGGTCAATGTTTGACGATCTTTCATGATGTTCAGATCAAAGTCAGGCGTGATTTTGAATGTCTCTAATACTTGATCAAGCATTTCTCTGTGCTGTGCCGTTACCGTTACAAGTGGTTCAATGGTTTCCGGATATTTTTGAAGTTCCAAAACAAGCGGTGCCATTTTAATCGCTTCTGGTCGCGTACCAAATATCGTCATTACTTTCCATTTTTTCGTCAAGCTGGTTTACCTCGCTCTCTTATTTTGTTCCGAATAAACGGTCGCCAGCATCTCCAAGACCTGGGACAATATATCCTTTTTCATTTAACTTTTCATCTAAAGCCGCGATGAAGATGTCTACATCCGGATGCGCTTCTTGTAAAGCTTCTACACCTTCAGGAGCTGCAATGATACACATAAAGCGAATTTTTACAGCGCCTCGTTTTTTCATCGAGTTAACTGCTTCAATTGCCGATCCACCCGTCGCAAGCATCGGATCAACTACGATAAATTCACGTTCTTGAACATCAGAAGGTAGTTTCAAGTAATATTCGACTGGTTGCAATGTAACTGGATCACGGTATAAACCGATATGGCCCACTTTAGCAGCTGGGATCAATTTCAAAATGCCATCTACCATACCAATTCCTGCGCGTAAAATAGGAACGACGCCTAATTTTTTCCCTGCAAGAACATTTGATTTAGCCATTTGTACCGGTGTTTCCACATCGATTTCTTGTAATGGCAAGTCGCGTGTGATTTCAAATGCCATCAATGTAGCAATTTCATCCACCAATTCACGAAATTCTTTTGTACCTGTCGACTTATCACGGATGTAAGTCACTTTATGTTGGATCAATGGATGATCAAAAACATATACTTTTCCCACGGCCTATCTCTCCTTTTCAAACATTATCTTAAATAGTATAACAGAAAATCTTTCGTTCAAGTTGTCAGATTCCGCTTTGGTATTATTCAGTTATTTTCGCCTATAGAATTTTTCGCACAAAAAAACCAGAGACTAAATCTCTGGTTTTTACAGTTCTTTCTATAATAGAAACGCTTCGTTAAGTGGCATCGGCTTGTAAAATAAATAGCCTTGTCCTTCTTTACAACCAAGACGCAACAGAATCTTCCGTTCTTTATCTGTCTCTACGCCTTCCGCAACTGCATGCATATTTAAATTATTCGCAAGTTGAATAATTGTTTGGATGATCGCCAAAGTTCCTGGTTCATCCATATTCGTGATAAATGAACGATCAATTTTCAGTTCTTCAATCGGTAGCTTTTGGAGATAGCTAAGAGATGAATACCCAGTTCCAAAATCATCAATCGATGCTGTAAAGCCGCAATATTTCAAGTGCTTGAATACTTTATTGGCAGTTTCAATATCAACAAAGCCAATGCGTTCAGTAATTTCTAATCGAATCCACTTTGGTTCAATTCCATATTCAGTCGTCATATCCAGTAAGTTCGGAACAAAGGAATGATGGAAAAAATGATCAGCTGATATGTTGATAGCTACTTGTCGCAGTTTTAAACCTTGATCTACTCTTTTTTTCATCCACTCTAGCACTTGCTTTAAAATACTTTTTTCTAACAAACGTATTTTGCCATTTTTTTCAGCCGCAGGAATAAAAATATCCGGAGGAATAACTCCTAAGTCTGGGGATGTCCAACGTGCCAAAGCTTCAAAACTTAAAACTTCGCCAGTTTCCAAATCGACTTTCGGCTGCAGATGAACACCAATTTCATTACGGTTTAATGCTGCCGTCAATTCGTTGGCAACGCGTAAATCTCTCATTAGAAATTCGTCCAGTTCACTTTCAAAATAACAAATTGCTTCACCTGTGCGTAGCTTTGCTTGAGATAGCGCGCTATCTGAACACCTAATCAACTCTTCGGAATCTTGTTGATGCGGCATTACAATGGCAACACCTATTTTCAAGGTCAAGAATAATTCCATATCTCCAACTTTGATAGGATCAGCAAATCCACGCATAAGTTGCTCGAGGTATTCTGGTATTTTGACAAATGGCGTGATGCTATACAGCGATAACGTTGAATCTGAAAAACGAGCAATCAAGTTTTCCGAAGAATTTTGTTGCACTATTAACCGTTTCCCGATTTCATACATGAGTGCGTCCCCTGCACGATGGCCATATTGATCTACAACTTTGGTATATTCATCTGTTGAAATAAAAGCGACAAAACCTTCTTTGCCTTTTTTTAGCAATTTATCAATTTCGTTTCTAAAATAATTTCGGTTAGGTAAATCTGTATCCCCATCACTGTAAGCTAGCTTTAAAATTTCTTCATGTTGAAGAGAGTACTTGATGGCAAGAGACACAATCGAGGCGACACCCTCCATGAATTTCAAATCTTTATCATCCGGCGTTACCGGCGCTGGAAAATAGATTCCAAACGTCCCGATGGTTACATCTTCCACATTCGAAATTGGAATAGACCAACTTGAAGCTAACCTATATTTTTTCACCAAGTGTTGATGATGTCTCCACAAATAATCTGTAGTCATATCTTCAACTATTACTGGCTGACCTCGGTAAAAGGCAGCTCCACAGGTACCTATATCTCCCTCTACTTTTAAACCAATAATCGCTTCTTCAAAGCCTTTTGGCATCGATTGAGTGGCGCCAATCGTGTATATTCTTTCCTCATTATCGATTAACAAAACCGTACATTTCGCACCATCAATAAAGAACAATTCACACGTATGGCAAATATTTTGCAGGATTGAACTAAGTTTATGACCGCTTTCAATTTTTTTATAGGTTTGCTTTTGAAGCTTGATCATAGCCTCTGTACGCTTTCGCTCCGTAATATCACGCTGTAGCAACAACGTGAACTTAAGATTTTTTTCCGGAAACGTTAACGGTTGGATTGATAATTCATTCCAAAAAGGTGTGCCGTTTTTCCGGTAATTGACGATTTCAAAGATTCCAGTTTCCCCAGAAGCAATGCAAGCATGTATATTTTCACTAGCTTTTTGTGACGTTTTTTCTCCATGTAAAAAACGTCCATTACGTCCTAATGTCTCTTCTTCACTATAGCCAATCATTTTGAAGAAAGCCTCGTTTGCATAAACGATAGGCTGGCTTTCTATTTCAGAATTGATGACCAAGAACGATGTATGAAATTTAACACCGAGACGGTGTAGCCACTCCATGATTACTTTATTATCACTCATTAATTCATGCGTGTGCATACGACGCGCCCCCTTTTAAGAATATGTATAGTTTGTTCTAGTTTATTAGATTAGCCCTCAATTTCTGGAGGATACTTCTATTATAGTATAAAAATACAGCTGCCAACATATTTAATTGGCAGCTGTATGAACTTATTTGTATAACGGATGCGCAGCAGTTAATTTCGCAACACGTTCTGCAGCTTCTTTTTTGCTATTTTCATCTTCCGGATTTTTCAGAAGCATTGCCATAACCGCAGCAATTTCGTTCATGTCTTCTTCTTTAAAACCACGAGAAGTTACGGCAGCAGTTCCTAGACGAATACCAGAAGTAACAAATGGGCTTTCTGGGTCGAAAGGAATTGTATTTTTGTTTGTCGTAATACCAACTTCATCAAGAACATGTTCTGCAACTTTACCCGTCAAGTTTAACGAGCGAAGGTCGAGCAACAGCAAGTGATTGTCTGTGCCGCCAGAGACGATATTTACACCTTCTGCAATTAGCGCTTTCGCCAATGCATCAGCATTTTTCACGACTTGTTCAATATAGGTTTTGAATTCAGGCTCTTGTGCTTCACCGAATGCAATAGCTTTAGCTGCAATTACATGCATAAGTGGACCGCCTTGAATTCCAGGGAAAATTGTTTTATCGATTTTTTTCGCAAATTCCTCTTTGCAGAGAATCAGTCCACCACGTGGTCCACGGAGTGTTTTATGCGTAGTCGATGTAACAAAATGGGCATGTGGCACTGGATTAGGATGAGCACCAGTAGCAACTAGACCAGCAATGTGAGCCATATCAACCATCAAGTATGCTCCGATTTCGTCAGCAATTTCACGGAATTTAGCAAAATCCAATTGACGTGAATAAGCGCTTGCTCCAGCAACAATCATTTTCGGCTTGTGTTCTAATGCTGCTTGACGAACTGCTTCGTAATCAACCAATTGCTCATCTTCAGTCACACCGTACTCAACGAAATTATATTGCATACCACTGAAATTCACTTTGCTACCATGTGTTAAATGTCCGCCATGGTTTAAGTTCATCCCAAGAACCGTATCGCCTTTTTCTAGAACCGCTGTATAAACAGCCATGTTGGCTTGCGATCCAGAATGGGGTTGAACGTTCGCGTGGTCTGCACCAAAAATTTCTTTCAGACGATCGCGAGCGATGTTTTCGACTACATCTACATGTTCACAGCCTCCGTAATAACGTTTTCCCGGATAGCCTTCTGCATATTTGTTCGTTAACACCGATCCTTGTGCATCCATTACCGCTTGTGAAACAAAGTTTTCCGAAGCGATTAATTCAATATTCGCTTCCTGTCTTTCTTTCTCTGCATTCATCGCTTCATATACTGCTGGGTCTTGCGTCTTAATCAATTCCATCCGTATATCCCTCCCGTGATTGAACAAGCTCACGATTATAGCGTGCCCGTTCACCGCCAATTAATTTTGGCCGTGTCGTTGCAGATGCCACAATCGCTTCACCTACTAGTTTAACAGAAGTACGCAATGGAACGGCAACTCTTTTTAAATGCATTCCAATCATTGTTTGTCCAATGTCTATTCCCGCATGTGCCTGAACTTCTTCCACCACTACCGGATCGACCATATTACTGAATGCATATGCACTCATTGAGCCACCCGCTTTTGGAGCTGGAACAACAGAGACAGGCTCCCAACCGTATTTTTCAGCTGCACGACGTTCTACTGTCAATGCACGGTTAATATGCTCACAACCTTGAAATGCTAAAAAGATTTGGTGACGAGCTGCGAATTTTTCTAATGGTTCAAACAAACTTTCTGCAATATCAAGTCCGCCGCCTGTTCCGATGCGCTTTCCTGCTACTTCTGATGTTGAACAGCCGACTACAAACACTTGGCCTTTCCTGAACTCGATCTGCTGCTCTAATTCACTTAAAACCTCTTCAAGTTGTAATTGCCATAAAGTTTGCATGTCGACTCCTCCTTATTTTTCGAGGTCTGTGATTTTTTGGATGCGTTTTTCGTGTCTGCCGCCTTCGAATTCTTCAGTCAACCAAGTTTGAGCAATTTCACGCGCAAGTCCTGGACCGATAACGCGCTCACCCATTGCTAAAATATTTGAATCATTATGTCCTCTTGTTGCTTTTGCGCTAAAGACATCATGAACAAGTGCACAACGAATTCCTTTTACTTTATTGGCAGAGATAGACATGCCTATGCCTGTGCCACAAATCAAAATCCCACGATCAAATTCTCCACTTGCTACACGATCTGCAACTGGTTTTGCATAATCCGGATAATCTACTGAGTCGTCTGTATGTGGACCAAAATCCTGATATTCAATTCCGATTTCGTTCATTAAATTAACGATTTCTTTACGCAAGTTATTGCCGCCGTGATCTGATGAGATTGCCACTTTCATAGTAAACCCTCTTTTCTTGAAATCAAATTTATAGATCCGTAAAAGCGACATTGTCGAATTATGCCGAAAACCTTTTACGCTTTAAATCAATTCTACCATTTTCACGCAAAAAAGACAGACTAGCCTCTCGGATTGTCTGTCTTTTCATTCAAGTCAACTTCACAATTAATTTGTCGATTAACAATTTTAACTCTTGGAATGTATTTTCATAGAGTGCGAGTGGTCCACCGTAAGGATCGCTAACATCTGCCGTTGAATCAGCTGCAAATTCTTTTAAAGTAAAAAGCTTTGTTGCTGTTTCAGGGTAAGCTTGCAATATCGCCGTCTTATGCGAATTGGTCATCGTTAAGACCAGTTCTGCCCATTCCAAATCTTCTCTGTCTAATGGTTTTGAAGTATGACTAAAAGAAATTTGTTGTTGGCTCAATACTGACTGCGCGTTTTCAGAAAGAGGCGCTGCTCCTGCAAATATTCCTGCAGAACGAGCTTCTATTTCTTTTAAATTTTTAGCTGTCACAATTGCTTCAGCCATTGGACTGCGGCATGTATTTCCCGTACAAACAAAAAGAATTCTCATCATCTATCTCCTCTCACCCGATCAACTAAACCATTTATGGTCTGCTGCTTTTTCGAGCCTATTCATCAATGCGACCTGGTCTTGGTCACTTGATTTCACTGGCGCTAAAATTAAATCTGCGTCAGTTAAATCACATTCACGCAAACTAGCATATAAACTTTCCATTGATAAAGGAAAATTAAAATCAGCAAGTGGGTAATCCATCTCACTAATAACAGCTACACGTTTACCTTTTTCTTGAACGTATTGTATTGCTTTTTCAATCAAAGCTTTTTCATCTTCGATTAAATACAATGGAGCTGTAGGAGCATAGTGAGCATATTTCATCCCGGGAGATTTTGGTACATTGCTTTTGTTTCCGGATGATGAACGGATTGTTCCAATCACACTCTCGATTTGCTCTTTTGTTATTTTTCCA
Source organism: Planococcus halocryophilus (assembly GCF_022489025.1). Classification (GTDB taxonomy): domain Bacteria; phylum Bacillota; class Bacilli; order Bacillales_A; family Planococcaceae; genus Planococcus; species Planococcus halocryophilus_A. Next base: position 138,661 of record NZ_JAKVTG010000008.1, read on the forward strand.
GGCCGCAAGATAACTGGTGGTTCACAAGTTGTATCCAAAACAGTTGACTCTATGCCAATTTCTGTAGCTCCTCCATCTAAAATTAATGGAACTCTGCCATCCATGTCATGACGAACATGGCTCGCTAAAGTTGGACTTGGCTTGCCACTCGTATTTGCGCTTGGTGCAGCTAAAGGTAATTTCACTTCTTGTAGTAGCTTTAACGCTACAGGATGGTTTGGCACACGAATTCCCACTGTTTGAAGGTTTGCCGTTACATTATTTGCAAACGTTTCTGGCTTTGCTTGCATAATCAACGTTAAAGCACCTGGCCAAAAAGCATCCATGCATTGCAATGCTTTTGGTGAAACTTCTTGCACATAATTTAATGCAGATTCTTTCGAATCCACATGAACAATTAAAGGATTGTCAGCTGGACGTCCTTTTGCTTCGAATATTTTACTAACTGCTCCGAAATTTGTCGCATCTGCCCCTAATCCATATACCGTTTCTGTTGGAAAAGCAACAACTTCACCTGATTTCAAGATTTCCACAGCTTGTGCATAACTATTTTCTTCATCTACATTTTTATCCACAACAATCATTTCCGTTTTCACACGAACAACTCCTATTTTTAAGGGTTTTTCAATTTTTATCCACGAACTGTGGATAAAAACATTCAGCTTGTGCGTAATATGTGTATAAGCTACTCAATTATCGCAAAAACCATTCGGTCGTTTTTGTTGATATCTTTTTTACAATAGACGAAAGCCTCCGGAAAAGCATCTTTTAGCATTTTTTGAACTGCTACTCCTTGTTGATAACCTATTTCAAAACCAATAATTCCAGGTTTATTTAGCATTTTCGGAAATTGTTTGGCCATTTCTTCATACAGCGCTAACCCTTCATTATCTGCAAATAATGCATGATGCGGTTCAAAATCACGAACGCTATCTGACAAGCCTGGTGCCTCCTCATAAGCAATATAAGGCGGATTGGATAAAATAACGTCCCATTTTTCACTTTCAATTGGTTTCGTTAAATCTCCTAACCGAAAGTCAACATCAGCATTTAATTCTTCTGCATTTTCTGCTGCTGTTTGTAACGCTGGCTGCGAGATATCTGTTGCAGTGACTTGTGCTTGCGGCAATTCGCATTTCATTGTGATCGCAATAATACCACTTCCAGTGCCAATATCTGCAAGTGCTAACTTTTTTTTCAGCATATGGCGTTCGATTAGTTGCAATGTTTCTTCTATTAACTCTTCTGTTTCTGGTCTTGGAATTAACACATCTGCATTTACGCGAAATTTCCTACCATAAAATTCTTCGGTACCTGTCAAATGTTGGACAGGAATTCCTCTTGCGTGTTGTTCAATATTTGTCCAGAACTTCTCCCATTGCACTTTACTTATTTCATCTCTCATAGAGGCGATTAACCCTGAATACGAAAGACCGAGTTCGTGCTGAAGAAGAATTCGTGCAGCTCCTTCTTCACGGCCGTGTTCCAGTAAAAAAGAAGAAGCCCTCTTCAGGGCCTCAAAAACATACTTAGGATTGGTCATTATTCAAACTTTCCATACGAGCCGATTGCTCTTCAATAATTAGTGCATCGATAACTTCATCCATTTTCCCTTGCAAAATTTGATCTAACTTTTGAATCGTCAATCCGATTCGGTGATCAGTTACACGGTTTTGAGGGAAGTTATATGTCCGGATTCGTTCAGAACGGTCTCCCGTTCCAACAGCTGATTTGCGGACTGCATCGTATTCAGCTTGAGCTTCTTGTTGGAATTTTTCATAAACACGCGCACGCAATACTTTCATTGCACTCGCTTTGTTTTTAATTTGCGATTTCTCATCTTGACACGTTACAACTGTATTTGTTGGAAGATGCGTCAATCGAACAGCTGACATTGTCGTGTTAACTGATTGTCCGCCCGCTCCTGAAGATGCATACGTATCGGTACGGATATCATTTTCATGAATATCGACTTCAACTTCTTCGACTTCTGGCAAACAAGCTACAGTGGCAGTTGACGTATGAATCCGTCCGCCTGATTCTGTTTCAGGAACTCGTTGAACGCGGTGTGCGCCGTTTTCGTATTTCATTTTCGAGTAAGCACCTTTACCGGTGATCATAAAGACGATTTCCTTGAATCCGCCAAGACCGGTTGGGTTTGAATCCATTACTTGTATTTTCCAGCCATTAGATTCAGCAAAACGCGTATACATGCGGTATAAGTCTCCCGCGAACAAAGCCGCTTCGTCTCCACCTGCTGCTCCGCGGATTTCCATAATAACGTTTTTGTCATCATTAGGATCTTTCGGAATCAATAATTTGTGAAGGCGTTCTTCTACAACAGAAACCTGCTGGTCGAGTTCATTGACTTCTTCTTTGACCATTTCACGCATGTCGGCATCCATTTTCTCATCAAACATCGCTTTCGCTTCAGTCAATTGAGTTGTTAAATCTTTATATTCACGGTACGTTTCAACCGTCTCTTGTAAGTCTGACTGTTCTTTTGAATAGTCACGTAGTTTGTTGGTATCACTAACGATATCTGGATCACTTAGCAATTCATTTAAACGGTCATACCGATCTTCTACTGATTGTAATCGATCAAACATAGGTGTCACCTCAAGTTCTAATTTTTGGTTATTTATTCTAATGAAGAAATCGCTCCAGGCGGACGCTTTCCAGGGGGGCCGGCTTCAGCCGCTTCCCTCGCTTTGCTCAGTCCAGGGTCTTCAGCTCGTCCTGATCCCCTAGGAGTCGCCGCCTTCCGCTTTTTCTTCTAAATATGCTGTAAAACTTTATAAGCAGCTATTGATTACAGTCAAAGTATATTTGAGATATGGAGCAAATTAGCAGAGTCGCCTCTAGTTTGCTCCATATCTTACTAAATAAATACTATTAAAAATTCCCGATAATTATCAGGTAGTAAGTTTTAAGAGTTTATTCGCTAACAGTTACACCTGTTGGAACTTCGTGATGATGGCGGCAGCGCGGTTCGTATGCTTCTGATGCACCCACTAAAATTGTTGGGTCATCTGAGCCTGCTGGTTTTCCGTCGATCAAACGTTGAGTTCGGCTTGCGGGAGAACCACAAACTGTACAAACTGCTTGAAGTTTTGTCACTTGCTCAGCGATTGCAAGTAGAGCTGGCATTGGTCCGAACGGACGACCTCTAAAGTCTTGGTCTAATCCCGCAACAATTACACGGAAACCGTGATTGGCAAGTTTTTGAACATTTTCGATAATGGCTTCATCAAAAAATTGAGCTTCATCTATAGCAATTACATCAAATTCGTCTGTGATGTAATCCCACATTTCAGAAGAACGGGAAATTGGGAGTGCAATCACAGTTGCACCATTATGCGAAACAACCGCTTCTTTACTGTAACGGTCATCGATTTTCGGTTTAAAAACAGCAATTTTTTGTTTTGCGAATTGGGAACGGCGGACACGACGGATCAGCTCTTCTGATTTCCCGGAAAACATGCTCCCGCAAATCAGTTCGACCCATCCCGTTTGTTTCATGACATACATAGGTGAGACCCCTTTCAAACACTTTGTTATGTTACCTTTACCATGGCTTTTATTATGCTAATAGGTGATGCTATCTACAGGCTTATATTCTTGATAAAAAGCGTATTTTCACCAAATAAGCTTTCTATTTATCATACCAAAATAATGCTGCATTCTGCTGATTTTTTGGGATATGTAAGGTGTTTTTTCAGATTTAAAACGAAAAAAATACCCGCCTGGCGTTTTCGCGCGAGGCAGGTATAATTTTAATTGATACTTGAAAGCAAAAGACTGGATGATGGAAATTTGCAAATTGAAAATTCCCAATTCCAGTCTGATGCTGAGCAAATATTACTCGTTGATTTCTTCTTTTAAGCCGTACTTTTTGTTGAAACGATCTACGCGGCCGTCTGCTGCTGCGAATTTCTGACGTCCAGTGTAGAATGGATGACACTCAGAGCAAAGCTCAACGTTGATGTTTTCTTTTACAGAACCAGTTGTGAAAGAGTTCCCACATGAGCAAGTTACTGTAGCTTGTTTGTAATCTGGGTGAATTCCTGTTTTCATAATAATTTTCTCCTCTCGCCCTGAACCATCTGGAACAGAGTTTAATCTATTTTACTATTGCCTTACACGGTTCTTTAGACCGGATATGCAATAGCTTTGATTTAAATCACTAACAATATCATATCAAATCCCTGCATTTTTTGCAAGTAGTTAGATCATCTGCTTATTGCTTCGATGCGTTTTCATTTCCGTAGCCAATTGCTCGAAAAATTCTTCATTGGTATCTGTTTGGCCTAACTTCTTCAAGAAACGCTCACCAAAATCATGCGTATCCGAGAAAGTTTTTCGAATCGTCCAAAGCTTTTCAAGCTGCTTTGGTTCGATAAGCAATTCTTCTTTACGTGTACCAGAACGTCGAATATCAAGTGCTGGGAAAATACGGCGCTCTGCCAAAGAACGATCAAGATGCAATTCCATATTACCTGTTCCTTTAAATTCCTCATAAATGACTTCGTCCATACGTGATCCAGTTTCTACTAAAGCTGTGGCTAAAATTGTTAAACTGCCACCTTCTTCAATATTACGTGCTGCTCCAAAAAAGCGTTTAGGTCTATGGAAAGCTGCTGGATCAATTCCTCCTGATAGTGTACGACCACTTGGCGGAATAACCAAATTATATGCTCGTGCTAAACGAGTAATCGAATCCATTAAAATAACAACATCGCGCTTATGTTCAACAAGGCGCATTGCACGTTCAAGAACAAGTTCTGCCACTTTCACGTGATTTTCAGGTACTTCATCAAATGTCGATGACACCACATCAGCGTTTACAGACCGTTCGATATCCGTCACTTCTTCAGGACGTTCATCGATTAGTAAAACGATTAATTCGGCTTCTGGGTGATTGGTTGTAATCGAATTGGCGATTTCTTTTAACAACATGGTCTTCCCTGCTTTTGGTGGCGCTACAATCAAGCCACGCTGACCAAATCCAACAGGTGAAACTAAATCCATGATGCGTGTAGACAAATGTGCCGGTGTCGTTTCTAAACGAATGTGGCGATCTGGATAAAGCGGAGTAAGTCCTGGGAAATGGACGCGTTCTTTTGCCACTTCTGGATCTTCGCCGTTCACCGCTTCTACTTGAAGCAAGCCAAAGTAACGTTCATTTTCTTTTGGTGGACGCACTTTCCCTGAAACTTTATCACCATTTCTCAAGTCAAAACGGCGTATTTGTGAAGCCGAAATGTAAATGTCTTGAGAACTTGGCGAGTAGTTGATTGGTCGCAAGAAACCAAATCCTTCTGATTGAATAATTTCTAGTACGCCTTCCATAAAGAAAAAGCCTTCTTGCTCTGCGCGTGTTTTCAAAATCGCAAAAATAAGTTCCTTTTTAGTTAGCTTACTGTAATTCGTTAGTTTGTATTCTTTCGCTAAATTATAAAGCTCTTTTAACGTCATATTCTCCAATGCGGAGATTGTAATCGTTGCCATGTATCGGACACCACTCTTATTTGTATTATTTTGTTTGTAGAATTATTGAGGATCAGTAGTGAATGATTGAGAAGATCTTTAAAGAAGAAGTCCGGCAAAATGCCGGACTCATTTTATGAAGTAGGATCGTTAATCGTTCATTACAAGATTTGGCTTTTTCTGCAGGCTGTGACGCCCTTCGATAAAGCGGATTGTTCCTGATTTCGCTCGCATAACCAATGTATGGCTTTCTGCAAAACCACCTTTTAGTTGAACGCCTTTTAGCAGTTCGCCGTCAGTAACACCAGTTGCTGCAAAAATAGCGTCATCGCCTTTAACAAGGTCATCCATCATTAAGACTTTGCTTACGTCAATGCCCATGTCGATGCAACGCTGTGCTTCTTCTTCATTTTGAGGAAGAAGTTTCCCTTGGATTTCACCACCGAGGCATTTCAAGCCAACTGCAGCAATAACGCCTTCCGGTGCACCACCGATACCGAATAAAATATCGACTCCGGTTTGGTCAAACGCTGTATTAATCGCACCAGCTACATCGCCATCCGAAATTAGTTTGATACGAGCGCCTGCTGCACGGATTTGATCGATGATGTCTTGATGACGTGGTCGATCCATCAATGTAGCAACAACTTCTTCGATGTTTTTATTTTTGGCTTTTGCCACTGCACGAAGGTTATCAATAACGGGTGCATTAATATCGATTTTGCCGACTGATTCCGGGCCAACCGCAATTTTTTCCATATACATATCCGGTGCATTTAAAAGGTTACCGCGGTCAGCGATTGCTAGAACTGCTAACGCATTCCATCCACCCGCTGCGACAATATTTGTACCTTCTAGAGGATCTACGGCAACATCCACTTCTGGACCATTACCTGTTCCTAACTCTTCACCGATATAAAGCATAGGTGCCTCGTCCATTTCACCTTCACCAATGACGACAACTCCACGCATAGGAATCGTATCAAATACTGTTCTCATAGCCGTAGTTGCTGCGTCATCTGCTTCGTTTTTCAAGCCACGGCCCATCCATTTTGAAGAAGCAATTGCTGCCGCTTCGGTGATCCGTACTAATTCCATCGATAGACTTCGTTCCATACTATTAGTTCCTCCCGTTCGGCATTAACTATATCTGTATTATTGTAGCATATATTTTTGCACTAAAAGAGAGTCAATTCGCATCTTGGCTAAGGTCAGACTTCATGCTTGTTATCGGATCAATTGTTTCTCTCCGGATATCAGCACCTAAACCTTGTAATTTTTCGATAATAGATGAATAGCCTCGTTCGATATGATAAATTTCACGAATTTCAGTTTCACCTTCTGCGAGTAAACCAGCAATTACTAAAGCTGCTCCTGCACGTAAATCAGATGCTACTACGGTTGCAGATGTCAATGGAGTTGGACCTGTCACAATCGCAGCTCTTCCTTCCACACGACCACTTGCATTCATCCGACGAAGTTCATCAATATGCTTAAAGCGAGCTGAATAAATCGTATCTGTAATCATAGAAGATCCATGAGCTTGAGTCATTAAGACAGAAAACGGCTGTTGCAGATCGGTAGGGAATCCAGGATAAACCAATGTTTTCACATCAATTGCATTTAATTGATCCGACTTTGGAATATAAATCGATTCTTCACCTTCTTGCACATCAACGCCCATTTCACGTAATTTAGCAGTCAACGCTTCCATATGGAATGGAATAACATTATCAATCGTTACGCCGTCGCCTACAGCAGCTGCCATAATCATAAATGTTCCGGCTTCGATACGGTCAGGAATAATTGTATGATTTGTCCCATGCAATTCTTCAACTCCGTCGATTCGGATAACATCCGTTCCAGCGCCTTTGATTTTCGCACCCATATTCGTCAATAACGTTGCTACATCAATAATTTCTGGCTCTTTTGCAGCATTTTCGATCGTTGTCTGACCTTTTGCCATAACAGCTGCCAACATAATATTGATGGTTGCTCCAACACTCACTACATCTAAGTAAATTTTAGCTCCGCGAAGTTCATCGGCACGCAAATAAATTGCGCCATGTTCGTTTGTTACTTTTGCGCCAAGCGCTTCAAAACCTTTAATATGTTGGTCAATTGGACGAGGCCCTAAGAAACAGCCGCCTGGTAGACCGATTGCGGCATGCTTAAAGCGTCCAAGCATCGCGCCCATCATGTAATAAGAAGCTCGCAATTTTTTGACGTTGCCGTTTGGTAATGGCATATCAATCATTTTCGTTGGATCGATAGTCATCGTTCCATCTTCAAACGTTACTTCTCCACCGATTTCTTCCAAAATGCTTTTCAGTGTCCATGCATCAGAAATTCCCGGTAATCCTTCAATCGATACAGGCGAATTCGCCAAAATCGATGCAGGAATCAAAGCAACTGCACTATTTTTAGCACCATTGACTTTAATTGTTCCGGAAAGGCGATTGCCGCCTTTTATTTTATAAACATCCATTGAATTTCTCCTTTATCCACTTTTCTGGCTGTTAACTAGCCTAAAAAGTTCAATTGGTTCGGCCATCAAACGAATTGCCGATCACAACTTAGGTTTTCTCCGCTTAAGCGGTCAGCAACCTTCCCACTTTATGGGTAAGAAGGACGCTGATTATTTTTTATCTCATATTAAATTAAACTGAACGTTTTTCCCAATCTGCAAGGAATGCTTCGATTCCTTGATCTGTTAATGGGTGTTTGAACATTTGATGCATAACTTTAATCGGCATTGTCGCAATATGTGCACCGTTCAAAGCAGCTTCTGTAACGTGCTGTGGGTGACGGATAGATGCCGCAATAATTTCTGAAGAAATATCGTGGATTGCAAACATTTCTGCGATTGTTGCGATTAAATCCATGCCGTTATGTCCGATATCATCAAGACGCCCAAGGAATGGTGAAACGTAAGCCGCTCCAGCACGTGCTGCAAGCAATGCTTGGTTAGCGCTGAAGATCAATGTAACGTTTACTTTTTTGCCTTCTGAAGCAAGGACTGAACAAGCTTTCAAACCTTCTGGTGTCATTGGTAATTTCACTGTGATGTTCGGAGCAAGATCTGCAAGCTCACGACCTTCTTTAATCATGCCTTCTGCATCAAGAGCAATAACTTCTCCACTAATTGATCCATCAACAAGTGCTGCGATTTCTTTTAAGCGATCATGGAATGAGACATTTTTTTCTTTTGCCACCAATGATGGATTTGTAGTAACACCTGAAAGAATCCCCCAAGCGTGTGCTTCTTTAATTTCATCAAAGTTTGCTGTATCAATAAAAAATTTCATAGTTTTTTCTCCTCCAGTATCATGGGAAAAAGAGAAGACGTCTTTTGAACGCTTCTCTCGCCTCTTTTTTTGTTTTCTACTTACGCTTTTTGAGAACTTCCAAACTCACGCATTTTACCCATTACCGTCTTTTTAATCGCTTCGCGAGCTGGTCCCATGTATTTACGTGGATCGTAAACATCTGGATCGTTGTTTAATGCATCACGAACTGCTTGTGCTGATGTAATTTGGCTTTCTGTATTGACGTTAATTTTAGATGTACCTAGAGATACAGAACGTTGAATATCTTTTAACGGAATTCCTGTTCCACCGTGTAAAACAAGTGGCACGTCACAATGCTGTGAAATTTCTTCCATTTCTTTAAATCCTAGATTCGGTTCTCCTTTGTAAGGACCATGAACTGAACCAAGAGCAGGTGCTAGGCAATCAATACCTGTTTGATCGACCAATTGCTTGCATTCTTGTGGATCAGCATAAATAACGCCGTCAGCAATAATATCATCTTCTTGTCCACCAACAGTTCCTAATTCAGCTTCAACAGAAACATTATTTTGGCGAGCATATTCTACCACTTGTTTTGTGATTTCAATGTTTTCTTCGAACGGGTGATGAGAAGCATCAATCATAACTGATGTGAATCCTGCATCAATTGCTTCTTTACATTTTTCAAAGCTCGAACCGTGATCTAAATGAATTGCCACGGGAACTGTAATTTTATAGTCATGCATTAATCCTTTAACCATATTAACAACTGTTGTGAATCCACCCATGTAACGAGCAGCGCCTTCAGAAACCCCACAAATAACTGGAGAGTTTTCTTCTTGTGCGGCTTGAAGTATAGCTTGTGTAAACTCCAAGTTATTTAAATTGAATTGACCAATTGCATATCCTTGTTCTTTACCTTTTATCATCATTTCTTTCATAGAAACTAACGGCATTTAAATTTCCTCCTCAGCAATGTTTAAAGCGAATATCTTTTATACTATATCAAAAACCCACTATTTACGCTACTTCTTCGACAATTACTAATCTAATAATTGCTTAACGGCATCGCGCACTTCAAAGACATCAAAAGGCTTCGTAAAATAATGCTCTGCGCCCCAATTAATGGACTCTCTAATCAAATCAAGTTCCCCATAAGCGGTCATCATCAATACATGAATGCTTGGGTTGCTTTTTTTCAAGCGTTTCAAGATTTCGATACCATCCATCCCTGGAATTTTCATGTCTAATAAGACAAGGTCTGGTGGAACTTCTTGAACTTTTTCCATCGCCTCTAAACCACTTCCAGCTGTTATTGTTTGGTAGCCTTCTTTCGTGAAGACCTCTTTTAACAACAGCCGGATTCCCGGTTGATCATCTACTATCAAAATGGTTTTCAAAAAGAGCCCCTCCTTTATCTGCTATACTTTTTTAAACGAGGTGATTTTATGGATTTATTCACAATTCAATTGACCCGCTTGTTTGAGCGTCTTTCATATGAACATGAAGCAATCGACAGCATCGCGGCTGTGTTAGCGCAAGCCGCTATCGCCGAAGGCACAATTTTCATCGCTGCTTTCGGTGACATGAAAGCTGTGACAGCTGTTGCATTGCATAGCGATGAACCTTTGCAAAATGCGGCTGAATGGTCACCAGCAAGCATTGTTACGAGTATCGATCGCGTCTTCATTTTGACACCTAATAGCGAAGCTTCAGAACTTGCCGGTCGGTTATCGGATGCTGGCATCCCGTTTGCGCTTGTTGCACCACCTTCAAAAGACAGTGAATTCGCCGATGCCTTCCTCCCCTTAACTAGTGAAGAAACTTCCCTTGTACAGGACGATGGCAAAGCTGCGTTAGTTCCGCATGCCTTAGCTGGCCTTTATGTTTATTATGCCGTTAAATTGCGCATTGATAAACTACTAGTGGAATAAATAATTTTATATACAAAAGCCTTCCCTTTTCTCAAGGGAAGGCTTTTGTCGTTTATTTGTTAGCGATAGCCGCTTTAACAAAGTCACGGAACAATGGTTGCGGACGATTTGGACGCGAGATAAACTCTGGGTGGAATTGACAAGCCACAAACCAAGGGTGGTCAGTCACTTCAATAATTTCCACTAGACGACCATCTGGGCTCGTGCCTGTAAATTTGAATCCAGCGTTTTCGAAAGCTTCACGGTATTCGTTGTTAAACTCATAACGGTGACGGTGTCTTTCGTATACTAACTCTTCGCCATAGGCTTCGTGCGCTCTTGAACCTTTTTCAAGTTTCGCAGGGTATAATCCAAGACGAAGTGTACCGCCTAAATCTTCGATGTCTTTTTGTTCAGGTAGTAAATCGATAACTGGGAAAGCTGTTTTCGCATTCAATTCTGAAGAATGTGCGCCTTCTAAGTTCATGATGTTGCGAGCAAATTCTACAGATGCCAATTGCATGCCTAAGCAAATACCGAAGAACGGTACATTGTTTTCGCGTGCATACTGAGTTGCTGCAATTTTCCCTTCAACACCACGATCTCCAAATCCACCAGGAACTAAGATGCCATCGCAATCTTTTAGTTTTTCTGCAACATTTTCAGCAGTTACGTGTTCAGCATTAATCCAATCAACTTCGATTTCAGAATCGAATGCAAAGCCGGCATGTTTTAACGCTTCTACTACAGAAATATAAGCATCTTGAAGCTCAACATATTTACCAACTAGGCCGATACGAACGCTCTTTTTAAGAGATTGTACTTTCTCAACAAGTGCTTTCCAATCCGTCATGTCTGCTTCTGGTGCTTCGATTCCGAAATGATCTAAAACGATTTGGTCCATATGCTGCTCTTGCAAACGAAGAGGCATTTCGTAAATCACGTCAACATCGCGTGATTCGATAACTTCTTCTGATTTGATATCGCAGAACAACGCAATTTTATCTTTCATGTCTTGTGGCACTGGGTGTTCTGTACGCACAACAATTAGGTTTGGTTGAATCCCAAGGCTACGAAGCTCTTTTACACTATGCTGAGTTGGTTTTGTCTTCATTTCTTTCGCTGCACCAAGGTAAGGGATTAACGTACAGTGAACGTACATTACTTCTTCACGGCCAAGGTCTGATTTCATTTGACGAATCGCTTCTAAGAATGGCAGTGATTCGATATCGCCAACTGTTCCACCAATTTCAGTGATAACAACATCGGCATTTGCAGTTTTCGCAGCACGCAATAAGCGGTCTTTAATTTCATTCGTGATATGTGGAATAACTTGAACTGTTCCGCCCAAGTAATCGCCGCGACGTTCTTTTTGAATAACAGTCGAATACACTTTCCCTGTTGTCACATTCGAGTATTTATTTAAATTGATGTCGATAAAGCGCTCGTAATGACCAAGATCCAAATCTGTTTCTGCTCCGTCGTTCGTCACAAAAACTTCCCCGTGCTGATATGGACTCATCGTTCCTGGATCAATATTGATGTACGGATCGAATTTTTGAATTGTTACATTCAATCCTCTGTTTTTTAATAAACGGCCTAATGATGCCGCTATAATTCCTTTTCCGAGCGATGATACAACGCCACCGGTTACAAATATATACTTCGTCATTCCTGTTTCCTCCTCGAATGGTAAAAAATAAAAAGCGCTCCGCCTGCTGCATGCAGGGGAGCGCGTAAACTGTACGAATCATCTCTCCTATTATAAGGAGCCCAAATAAAATATTATCCAGTCTGGCCTCATAAGTCAAGGTGAAAAAATGTTCAGATTACTTCAAGTCATCTTCTTCGTCGTCTTCGTCTTCGTCATCATCTTCGTCATCGATGATATTGCCATCCAAGTCTTCAACTAATACGTCGTCTTCATCTTTGTCGTCATCCGCATCAAAATCAAGCACTTCGATAGGCGATTTAACCACTTCATCTTCGTCATCATCATCGTCATCGTCTTCGCCGAAATCTTCAAATTCCAACTCATCTTCTAATGCCAATTCATCTAAATCGTCAAAGCCTTCATCGTCAGCAACTTTTGCTTTCTTTTTACGCGCTTTAACAGTTGGTGCCGATTCTTCTTCAATTTGCTCAACCGGGTACCACTCACGCAGACCCCAACGGTTTTCGCCCAAGATTAAAAAGCGTCCATCAATATTCAGATCCGTATAGAATTGCACTAAACGATCTTTCATATCCTCTTTAGACAAGTTCAATAATTTTTCAATTTCTGCAACGAGTTCTGCATAGGTTTTTGTTTCGTGCGTTTCTTCCAACATTGCATATGTCAAGTCAACAAACGACTCTTCTATTAGTTCTTCTTTAGATAATTCACGAATTTTCATTCCGTGCACGTCCCTTCTTCTTCTTAACTTAATTCATTATATACAAACTAACTAGTCTCCGCTACCGTGTATTCTTTTTTCTCGGATCTATTTGTTTCCATCCGAAATAAAATAAATAAATCGCCAGAACCATAAATGGAATCGATCCCAAAGCTTTATTGTACAGGAAGAAAATCAGTATGACACAGATTGCGATGATTATGTAGTGTACAGCTTTTCGCATGGGATCCATCCTTCTTGATTTCTGTGATACGTATTCTTTTATTATACAGAAGATGGCGAGGGATATCGACCGCCTCCGTCTTTGAAAAAGGAAAACGCGCAATTTATGCGTCACACTTTTGATCGAGGGAGGATGTTTTTGGAATTAATTATTTTGGGATTTCTATTTTTTCCCGAATTCTTGCTGAGTGTGCGTATTTTTGTGGGAACGCGCGTATTTTTTCTGCATCGCGCGTTTTTCTCCCGCATCGCGCGTTTTTCTCCCGCATCGCGCGTTTTTCTCTC
>NZ_JAKVTG010000009.1 GCF_022489025.1 Planococcus halocryophilus
TTATTCAATGTTGTGGGTCAGTAGCTCAGTCGGTAGAGCATTAGATTGAAGCTCTAAGTGTCGGCGGTTCGATTCCGTCCTGACCCACCATTTATGCGGGTGTAGTTTAGTGGTAAAACCTCAGCCTTCCAAGCTGATGATGAGGGTTCGATTCCCTTCACCCGCTCCATAATATTACATATGGGCCTATAGCTCAGCTGGTTAGAGCGCACGCCTGATAAGCGTGAGGTCGATGGTTCGAGTCCATTTAGGCCCACCATTCCGAAGTAGCTCAGTGGTAGAGCACCGCACTGTTAATGCGATGGTCGTAGGTTCGAGTCCTACCTTCGGAGCCATACTGGGGAAGTACTCAAGTGGCTGAAGAGGCGCCCCTGCTAAGGGTGTAGGTCGGGCAACCGGCGCGAGGGTTCAAATCCCTCCTTCTCCGCCAGTATTTGGCCCCTTGGTCAAGCGGTTAAGACACCGCCCTTTCACGGCGGTAACACGGGTTCGAATCCCGTAGGGGTCATCATAAAAAAGAGTCATGCATTTAAATGCATGACTCTTTTTTTCGTTTTAGTTGAATTTCGGCTATGAAAAATCATACCGCCCATAACAATAAAAACTCCTAATAATGATAATTCTGAAGGTAAAGCTATTGATAAGAAAAGAATTTCTCCAGCCAAAGCGAATAAAACTTCCATTGATTGCGTTGCTTCAACCACTCCTAACATTTGCATGTTTCCTCTAACAAGATCTGTGGCTTTAAAGAATAAAACTGTGGCTATTACGCCTGAAGTGATTGCGACAATTAAGGTTTGGAAGCTTTGTGAAGCGGATGGTCCGCCCACTGTAAGTAAGCCGAATAACGATAACAATAGCCAAAAAGGTAGACTGGCTAAGGTCATTCCCAAAACCCTCTGATAAGCATCTAATCTACCGTCGCATATCTCCATCATTTTTCTATTGCCAAGTGGATATGCGAATGCTGCGAGAAGAACTGGTATAAAACCAAACCAAAGTGTAGCAGAAGAAACGGTCGCTACATATTCTAACTGCATGAGACTAACTCCTGCCAATATGATGAAAGAAATCATTAAACCTTTCACCGGGATTTTTCTTCTTAACTGAACAGCACCATCATTAGTATGTATAGTGATAAGAAATAATGGAGCGAGCAGGGTGCCTGCAATGATAGTGATTTGCCAAGTCCCTGCGATTAGCCACCCAGGAGAATAGGCAGCTGCAAAACAAAGCGGTGTGTAAAATAAGCCGAACCCGATAAAGCTCCAAATGAACCAAGCTTTTTTGTTTCTGTTCATTTCTTGTAATAGTGGTTTTAAGTTTTTTCTCGATAGAACGATTAATAGTAAAAAAGGAATCATAAAAAGATAACGAAGAGAAGCGCTCCAAATCCAACTTCCGCCACTTGCTTCCATTGTGGCATTTAAAACAAATGTAAATGCGAAGAAAAAAGCAGCAATGATACCGATAATAATGGGTTTCACTTTAGATCCTCCTGAGTAATATTTCGAATTATTTCTCAACTATAGCGCATACTTAAAAATTCTACAAAGCTTTATTTGGACATGAAAAAAGAGATTTCAACTGAAATCTCTTTTTTCTTATACTAATTATAGAAGATATTCAATTAGTAATCCGATACCAAGTAGTAAGGCGAAAAGTGTATTTGTTTTTCCCGTATCTTTCATGGCTGGCATTACTTTTAATGGTGCAGTGTGGTGTTTAAATATTTGAACCACTCTAATCGGTTTTATAACACTAAGAAAAACGAGTAAAGTCCATGGTGTTAATGTTCCTGCAATAACGAAAATGACAATCCAGGCGTAAGATAGGATGAAGAAAGCCATAAGAATGTTAACGGCTGTCGGTCTTTTAACTAAAATAGCCAGTGTTTTGCGGCCACTTTCTTCATCGCCAACGATATCGCGAATATTATTAGCTAACATAATAGCCGCTACTAATAAGGTGCTCGGTACAGCAAGTAGGGAAGCTTCTACAGTTACCATGCCCGTTTGGATATAAAAGGCGATAATAACGATTAAATAGCCCATAACTAAGCCTGAGAAAAGTTCTCCAAATGGCGTATAAGCAATCGGGTAAGGTCCACCTGTATAAAAGTAGCCGATTGCCATAGCAACTGCGCCTACAACTAGAAGCCACCAGCTAGTTTGTGAACAAATGTAAATGCCGATAACTGCAGCAATACCGTAAAACACTAATGCTAAAGCTAAAACGGTTTTTGGCTTCACACCATTACGAACAATAGCACCGCCAATACCAACAGAGTTCTCATTGTCTAGGCCTCTCGCAAAATCATAATATTCATTGAACATATTGGTTGCTGCTTGGATTAGTAAACTGGCAAATAACATTGCTAGGAATAAAATCCAGTCAATCGGGGAATAATGTAAAGCAATCATCGTTCCGAGAAATACGGGAGCGAAGGAAGCGGTCAGTGTATGGGGACGTGTCAATTGCCACCATACGCGCCATCCACTGTCTGCTTGTAGGGAATGTGTCATCTTAATCTCTCCTTTAATTCTTTCCACTCTTCATTGTACTTTAAAATAGTCTGGAATACAGCAAATGATGTGCTGATTTTAGCAGAAAAGAGTATGATAGAGGATAGAGATTAAAAAGTGAAACAGTGACTGGAATAAATTAGACTATTGTCTTAAAACGGAGGTAATCAGGTGAATTCAGAATCGTCTTCATCGACCCAGCAATTTGCGGCAGACCAGATTGAAGGCTATCGCTTTTATACTGAAACAATCGAAGTTACGCATATGTCTGCATTAGCATTTTTTGAAGCTGGCGGAAACGACCACGCAGGAAAACGCATGTATTGGAAAAATCGTGAAAAGACTTTCACGCTTGTTGGAATTGGACATGCTCATGTTCTATCATCTGATGAGACAGCTGGAAGGTTTGAAAATATAAAAAAAGACTGGAAAAACTTATGTCAACAAATCGTCAATGAAGAACGTTCGGTTCATCCGGTCTTATTCGGAGGATTTTCGTTTGATCCATTCAATACAAAGCCGAGTGAGTGGAGAAGGTTCCCACAGGCTTATTTTGTAGTGCCAACTTTTCAATTGATTTTAAAAGGTGATCAAGCGTTTGTAAGTATCCACTTGATCACGAAAAAACAAGACAGTTTTAATGAATTTGATGCGTTGCGGAAAGAACGAGACAAATTACTTCATGCTGCACAAGTATCTGAAGTGGATAAGTACGATAAACCGAATGTGATTGAACGGACCGAATTAAGAAAAGAAGAGTACTTAGAATCGATTCAACGCGTTACGGATATTATTAAAGCTAAAGAAGTCGAGAAAGTGGTTATTGCACGCACAGTGAAACTGGGGTTTGAAAAGAAACTTTCGCCAACTTCTGCTCTGTATCAAGTAGCCAATGAACAACCTGAAAGTTTCTTATTCGGTTTAGAAGCGGAAGAACAGTTTTTCTTTGGGGCAACTCCAGAACGACTTGTGAAAGTAGAAAATGAAAAAGCATTATCTACTTGTTTAGCAGGTTCAACTCCTCGTGGGAAAACCATAGAAAAAGATACAGAACTTGGAGAAGCTTTATTACAAGATCCTAAAAATCGTGCAGAACATCAATATGTTGTGAGCATGATTAGCGATGTGTTTAAAGCAACATGCAGTCAAACCATCGTACCGAAAACACCAAAATTGATGAAAATTAGAGATATCCAGCATTTGTATACACCAGTCGAGGGGTTGTTAAATGCAGGATCTACACTATTTGACTTGGTAGAACTACTTCATCCAACACCTGCTCTTGGTGGAGAGCCGAAATTAGAAGCATTAAAGATGATTCGTGAGCACGAAGCAATGAACCGAGGCTATTATGCGGCACCTATCGGCTGGATTGATACACAAGGAAACGGTGAATTTGCTGTTGCCATTCGTTCGGCTTTATTAGATGAAGAAAAAGCTTATTTATATGCGGGTGGTGGGATTGTAGCAGATTCGACACCTGAATCAGAGTATGACGAGACATGGGTTAAATTTAGACCGATGCTCCGGGCATTGGGAGGTCAATTGAGTGACGAATCGTAAAGCATTAACTGAATATGTATCGGCCTTTACTCATTCACTTGTTGAGCAGGGGGTTAAAGATGTCGTTATTAGTCCGGGGTCTCGTTCAACACCGCTTGCATATGCTTGTATGAAGGAGGAAGGCTTAGCTGTATACAGACAAATTGATGAACGCTCCGCGGCTTATTTTGCGCTAGGCTTAGCTAAAGCTTCTGGGAAACCAGTCATGCTGCTTTGTACATCGGGAACGGCTGCGGCTAATTATTTTCCGGCTGTTGTTGAAGCGTTTTATGCGCGTGTGCCTTTACTGGTAGTTACAGCAGACCGTCCGCACGAACTGCGTGAAGTCGGTGCGCCACAAGCAATCAACCAAGTAAATTTATTTGGAACTCACGTTAAATGGGCAACGGATTTGCCAATGCCAGAAACGGAAAATCAATTGGCGTTTTTAACCCGTCATTTGCACCGTTCTGTGCAAAATGCAATGAGTGAACCGCGAGGACCGGTACATATAAACGTGCCATTCCGTGAGCCACTGCGTATTGATTTTGAACAAGATTATGTAAGCAATCATGAAATTGCTCATTTTGGCGGAGAACTGTCTTTAAGTGCGGAAATTCGCATGTTTTTACAACAACTTTTGAAAAAAGAAAAAGGCTTATTGATTGTTGGAGAACAAACGCAAAAAATGCCTAATGAATTCTGGGCGTTTATTGAGAAACTGGATTGGCCAGTATTGGCAGATCCATTATCCAACTTACGTGGAAATGTTCCGCAATCGGCAAAGTCGTTAATTATTGATTCTTATGATGCGTTGCTTAAAAGTGAGAGATTTAAAGAAACGGTCATACCGGATGCAGTGATTCGTGTTGGACCTCAACCGGTTTCAAAACCACTAAGCTTATTTTTAGCAGCAGTAAAACCAGAGACCTATGTGGTGTTTGATGAAAGTTCGATGTTGCGTGACCCACAATCTGTCGCGACGCATCATATTCAGGCAGCTGAAAAAGACTTATGGCAATTATCATTGGAAAATAAATCCACAAACACGTATCGTAAAAAATGGACGCAAGCTTCTCATTTATACTGGAAAGTTGTCGAGCAGCATTGTCAGAACGAACTAGATGAAGGGGTATTAGCGAAAGTGCTTTTCGACCGGTTGGATCAATGTGATTTAATTGTGAGCAGCAGTATGCCAATTCGAGATGTAGATACGTATTTCCCAACAACCGAGCGGGATATTATGCTTTATGCAAATCGCGGGGCAAATGGCATTGACGGTGTCGTATCAACGGCATTTGGCGTGCAAGCAGCAAAACAGCGTCCAGCTTATTTGTATATCGGAGATTTATCGTTTTTGCATGATATGAACGGATTGATCGCTTCCAAAATGCAGGAGACGGATTTGACGATTGTGATTATGAATAACAATGGGGGTGGCATTTTCTCTTATTTGCCACAGTCTCAAGAAGAGCGCTATTTTGAAGAGTTGTTTGGTACACCGACTGGTCTGACGTTTAGCGATGCAGCGAACATGTACGATGCGCAATATGTGTCTGCTGAAACAGTTGTACAATTTGCCGCTGCACTAGACGAACCGAAAACAAAATCAGTGAAAATGATTGAAGTGTTCACTAATCGTGAAAACAATGTCACGACGCACCGTAAATTATGGAGCCGTTTTGATGAGGAGCTGGCTAAGCAATGAAGCTAAAGGTCGGTGGCAATTTTTATCATGTTGAAGTAAGGAATCCAGAAAAGCCAGAAACTTTGGTTTTTCTGCACGGCTTTACAGGAAGCACCAAAACGTGGCATTCGGTTATTGAAAAGTGGACGAATGCCAAAATTATTTTGATTGATTTAATCGGTCATGGAGAGTCAGCTAGTCCAGAAGAGCTTGAAGCTTATTCGATGGAACATCAGCTAGAAGATTTGGATGCTTTGTTTGATCAATTAGTGTTGGAAGACTTTACGCTTATTGGTTATTCGATGGGTGGTCGTACGGCGCTTGCGTATGCTTGTCACTATCCGGAGCGGTTGACGGGATTAGTTCTAGAAAGTGCGTCGCCTGGACTTGATAGCGAACAAGCAAGAAAAGACCGTCGAACTAATGATGCACGTCTTGCAGAGCGGATTGTGACAGGTGGTCTTGTCAATTTTGTTGATGCTTGGGAAAACATTGCGTTGTTCGCAAGTCAAAAAGAGTTGCCTGAAGGGGTGCAACAGTCGGTACGTGAAGAACGTTTGGCGCAAAATCCACTAGGCCTTGCGAATAGTTTACTCGGCATGGGAACAGGTGCGCAACAGTCTTATTGGCAAGAGCTAAAAGGTTTGAATGTACCCGTTTTATTGGTGACTGGGCGGTTGGATGTAAAGTTTGAGGCACTTGCACAAAAGATGCTTGAACAACTGCCAAATGCTGTTCATAAAACTATTGATGCGGGCCATGCAATACATGTGGAAAAACCTGCTGAGTTTGCTACAATAGTAAGAGAGTATTTAAGTTTGAACTATCAAGGAGGAAAATCATGACACGCGAGTGGATTACAGAACGTACATATGAAGACATTAAGTATGAAATTTTTAACGGGATTGCAAAAATTACGATTAACCGTCCGGAAGTGCGCAACGCATTCCGTCCGAAAACCGTTCACGAATTAATCGATGCATTTTCACGTGCACGCGATCATTCAGATGTAGGCGTTATTGTTTTAACTGGCGAAGGCGAAAAAGCTTTCTGTTCAGGTGGCGACCAATCCGTACGCGGACACGGTGGCTATGTTGGGGAAGATGAAATTCCACGTTTGAACGTATTAGATTTACAACGTTTAATCCGTGTCATTCCAAAACCAGTTGTCGCAATGGTTGCAGGTTATGCAATTGGCGGCGGACACGTCTTGCACGTTGTTTGTGACTTGACGATTGCTGCGGATAACGCACGCTTTGGTCAAACAGGTCCACGCGTAGGGTCGTTTGATGCTGGATACGGTTCTGGTTATTTAGCACGTATTATTGGCCATAAGAAAGCACGTGAAATTTGGTACCTTTGCCGTCAATACGACGCACAGGAAGCATTGGATATGGGCTTAGTTAATACAGTTGTCCCTCTTGAGCAATTAGAAGACGAAACGGTTCAATGGTGTCAGGAAATGCTTGAAATGAGCCCAACTGCACTTCGTTTTGTTAAAGCGGCGATGAATGCTGATACAGATGGTCTTGCTGGGTTGCAGCAAATGGCTGGAGACGCAACATTATTGTATTACACAACAGATGAAGCGAAAGAAGGACGCGATGCGTTTAAAGAAAAACGCAAACCGGACTTTGGTCAATTCCCACGTTTCCCATGATTATTGAATAATTGAAAGCTGTCCTCTCTGGGGACAGCTTTTTTTGAAGAAAGGATTTTGAACATGACATATCCGAATTGGTTGAGTCAACGAAGCTATTTGAGCGGTGACCGCATGGCGTTGTCGTTTCAGCAACAACAATGGACTTTTTCTGAAATAAATACGATTGCACTAGATTATGCGGGAAAACTAAGCGCGCTTGGCGTGAAAGAAAATTCCCGTGTCGCGGTATTAGCAAAATCTACTCCAGAATTCGTTTTTGTCTTGTATGGCTGTATGCACGTAGGTTGTGAAATGGTCATGCTCAATGAACGCCTCTCAAGCAATGAATTAACGTACCAAATAAACGATGCGGAAGTAGCATTTATTTTCGTAGCTGATGTGCTAAAAGAAAAAGTGGACGATTCACGCGTGGTTTTATTTGGTGAAATCGAAAATGCCAAACCCGTTCAATTTGAACCGCAGCAACAATGGTCAAAAGACCGCACTCTTTCGATTATGTATACTTCAGGCACTACTGGGCATCCAAAAGGCGTTCGCCAAACTGCGGAAAATCATTTTTCAAGTGCCGTGTCGTCTGCACTCAATATTGGCATAGCGCCGGAAGACGTTTGGTTATGTGCCGTGCCATTGTTTCACATTAGCGGATTTTCAATATTGATGAGGTCGTTGATTTATGGCATGGGCGTTCGTTTGTACGAGAAATTTGACGCGGAACAAAGCGCGGAAGAAATTTGCAACGGCAGCGTGACGCATATGTCAGTTGTTGGAGTGACGTTGGAACGTATTTTATCGAGTATGGAACAAGCTTCGATGCAAGCTTCAGACCGGTTTAAAGCGGTTCTTGCCGGAGGTGGACCGATTCCAATTGCTTATATGAAACGTGCTGAAAACTGTAAAATTCCAGTGCTGCAAACGTATGGGATGACGGAAACATCGTCGCAAACGACAACGTTACAAGTGGCGGACGCAGAGCGAAAAATTGGATCTGCAGGTAAACCGTTATTTTTATATGAAGTCAAAACAGAAAAACCTGGTGAAGTGGGAGAAATCCTTATTCGCGGTCCTCAAGTAACACCTGGCTATATTGGCAAATTTGCCGAGCGAGATGTGCAACAAGATGGCTGGCTTCATACAGGAGATATGGGCTATTTAGATGACGAAGGCTTTTTGTTTGTTGTGGATCGCCGTTCGGATTTGATCGTCTCTGGTGGGGAAAATGTTTACCCGGCTGAAATCGAAAAAGTGTTATCCGGTCATCCGGCTATTCAAGAAGTTGGCGTTTGCGGTGCGCCGAGTGAACAGTGGGGAGAAGTTCCGGTAGCATTTGTGGTATTGCAGCAAGAAGTGACAGTAGAAGAGCTATTGGCGTATTGTCGCAAACAGCTGGCGTCTTATAAAGTGCCAAAGCAATTGACGATTGTCGAGTCGTTGCCGCGCAACGCTTCAAACAAGCTGCTGAGAAGAGAGCTGAGAGCATGGGTATAACCATTAAAGAGATTCGCTTAAAGACAGTACGAAGACTGCTCAAAACCCCTTTTAAATCTGTTTTACAGCAAGTAGATGAACGAGAAGTAATTGTGGTTAGCGTAAAAGGCGATTCAGGACAGACTGGCTACGGTGAATGTGTGGCATTTGAAACACCGTGGTACACAGAAGAAACCATTACCAGCTGTCGTTTCGTGCTAGAACAAGTGTTACTGCCACTGCTCACAAATCAAACTCTTCATCATCCAAAAGAAGTTTGGGAGTTGTTCAAAGCTGTGAAAGGCAACCGGATGGCAAAAGCAGCATTAGAGATGGCTGTGTGGGATTTATTTGCAAAACAACAGCAGCAACCGCTTTGGCAATTTGTCGGAGGCACTTCGAAAGCAATTCCCGCTGGCATCGTCGTAGCTGCAGATCCGTCTCAAATAGGAGACAAAGTAGCACAAGCGAACAAAGCAGGCTACAAGCGAATCAAAATCAAAATTCACCCGGATACAGATCCATCCATGTTGAAGTCCATTGTTAATAACTATCCCGAGATATTATTTTTCGCAGATGCCAATGGCAGTTTCGATAAAGACAATTTTGATCGACTAACAGAATTTGATGATGTTGGATTTACGTTAATTGAACAGCCTTTTGGAGAACGAGAATGGATATTGCATGCACGAGCAAAACAACAACTCAAGACACAAATTTGTTTAGATGAAAGCATTGCTAGTGTAGAAGATGTTCAGCAAATGATCGACAGTAAAGCGGGCGATATTGTCGTTTTGAAAATGAGTCGCCTTGGTGGCTGGACGGAAACCTTGAAAGTGGTGGAATTGTGTCGTGAGAATTCGATCGGGATGTGGGTTGGTGGCATGATTGAATTTGGTGTATCGAAAGCCCATAATTTAGCGCTAGCATCTTTACCAGATATACACTATCCAGGTGATTTATCCGCCTCGAATCATTTCTGGGAAAAGGATATTATTCAACCAGCAATCATTGTCGACAATGGTGGAATTCAGTTAAGCGATCAAATAGGAATAGGGTACATGGTAAATCTTGCCGAATAAAATATTTCTTTAATTTGACGAAAAGTTCTTGAACGACTGCTGTGTTTTTGGGTGTATAATACAGAAAAGTAAATCAGAGTCGATTCGCTGGCGGATCATAAGGTGGGGGACATATGAAAAGTTCAGAAGAGGCGGTCATCAAACATTTTGCGATTGGTTTACCTGAGAAAATGACGTATGGAAACGGCGAGGAAATGGAAACGGCTATTCGTAAAAAACAAGTGCGAGAAGCGTTTTTGACGAAAGAGGGTTTTAGAGGAGACGGAGTTGCTGATCTGAAATTTCACGGGGGACCGGACCGTGCGGTTTGTCTCTATCCTTATGAACATTATGCTTATTGGAATGATCAATTTGAAACGGAATTACCCCCAACAGCATTCGGGGAAAACCTGACAGTGACAAGTATGCTGGAGCGGGATATTTGCATCGGCGATATTTTTCAAATAGGCGAAGCCGTCGTTCAAGTCACACAGGGACGAGTTCCTTGTAACACAATCGACAGACGTCTTGAGATGAAACCTTTGTTAAAAGCAATGGTGAAAACGGGGTATACGGGCTATCTTTGCCGAGTGTTAGAAGAAGGAATGGTTCGAGCTGATTCGACTATTCGGAAGGTGTCAAAAAGTCCGACACGAGTGTCAGTTCTTTATGCGAATGAAATTAATTTCCACAAGCCGAAAGACGTATCCGGGATTATGAAAGTGCTTGAAGCGGATGAACTAGCAGATGAATGGCGTCAGTTTTTGACAAAGCGATTGACGAAATTGACGTCAGGGAAGTAGTATCAAATATAAGATGATGAAACAGATTATTTATTATCAAAAAAAAGAAGTGGTGGAATGAGTGTTATAGCACTCATTCCACCACTTTTTTTAGGAAATTTTTTCTTCTATTTCAAAATCGTTTCCAACACTTGAAGATTTTTCTCCATTAACGTGAAGTAAGTTTCTTCGTTATCGATGTTTTCTTGCGTTAAGACGCCAAGGTTGTGCATGTCGATGGCTTCTGCACCGACCTCTTTTTGGATGACTTTCGTTAAGTTAGAGGATACGTTTTGTTCGAAAACAATATATTGTAAATCGTATTCTTTAGCTAAATCTACAATCTCCGTCAATTCTTTTTGTGACGGTTCGTTTTGACTGTTTAAGCCAGCAATGGCGATTTGTTTAAAGCCATATGGTTCTGAAAGATACCCAAAGGCAGCGTGAGAAACAAAAAATGTGTCTTTACTTACACGTTCTGCTAAAGAGTCGAACGAACGATCTAAGGTTTCTAGTTCAACAATAAGTTCTGTGTAATTACTTTCGTACACTTCTGCATTTTCTGGGTCTGCTTGAACTAAAGAATCTTTAATCGATTCTACTAGTTTTTCACTTAATACAGGAGACATCCAGACGTGTGGGTCAGTTGAACCGTGGTCGTGACCATCATCACTTTCAGCTTCTTCCGCATGCTCGTCTTCGACTACATCTTCTTCGTGTGTATCTTCTACGTGACCCAGTGCGGCTTCTATATCTTCATCTGTAATTTGATCCGCAGTCGCTACGAATTCGACATTTTCATTTTCCAATGTCTTTTTCGCATTATCGATAAATCCTTCTAGACCCAGTCCAATTGAGAACATCAAATCTGCATCTGCTAGCTTAATCATGTCTTGCTGTGTCGGTTCAAAAGCATGTTCATTAGATCCAGCCGGGTAAATCGATTGAACATCGATAAAGTCGCCGCCAATGCGTTCAGTAAAATAAGTTAGGGGATAAACGGTTGTATAAACTTGCAGCTTCGAGTCGTCCTTGTCGATACTCTGTGCTTCTTCGCTTGTTTTCCCGCAAGCTGCTAATAATAAAAGTAAAGATAGCAATAAAATAATTTTTTTCATATTAACCTCCAAAATGTAATGATTACGTTTTAATGACTAGTAGAATATTACATCATGCTCTTTAAAAACACAAGAAAAACCACCAATTATTTTTTTGGTGGCCATTCTTCTGGAACAAAATCGATTCCGCCTTTGTGGAGAGGATGACAGCTTAAAATTCGTTTTGTTGCTAAATATCCGCCCTTTAATGCGCCGTGTTTTTCAACTGCTTCGATTCCGTAATGAGAACAAGTTGGATAAAATCGGCAACTTGGCGGTGATAAAGGTGAGATAAATCGCTGATAAAAACGGAATATTTTTAGTAATACTGTTTTCAAAATTGTTCAGCTCTTTTCGTCAGATTACTTTATATGTTTATTGTAGGGGCATGAGAGGTATAAATAAAGTATAAGAACTTATCAAAAAAATTGGAGAGTGAATGGAAATGTCAAACGAACTAAATCAAGAATTAAACGTACAGGTGGCGACATGGTCTGTTGCTTACACAAAATTACATAATTTTCATTGGTACGTAAAAGGACCTTCGTTCTTTACATTGCATGTGAAATTTGAAGAATTGTATAACGAAGCAACGTTACACATGGATGAAATTGCTGAACGCCTACTTGCGCTTGGTGGAAAACCAGTGGCAACGATGAAAGAGCAGCTAGAGCTTT
The DNA here is from genome assembly GCF_022489025.1 of Planococcus halocryophilus. Taxonomy (GTDB): domain Bacteria; phylum Bacillota; class Bacilli; order Bacillales_A; family Planococcaceae; genus Planococcus; species Planococcus halocryophilus_A. The sequence goes on from NZ_JAKVTG010000009.1 coordinate 12,499, forward strand.
CTGTTGTTGAAGAAGCAAGTAGCAAAGAAACAGCAGAAGAAATGGTCGACGCCATAGTAAGTGATTATGACAAAATCATGAAATCCTTGAAAAAAGGCATGCATTTAGCTGCTGACGACGGTGATGACATGACAGAAGACATGTTAAATGCCGTTCACCAAAACCTCGAAAAACATTCTTGGATGTTATCAGCATTTTTGGGCGAAAAGAAGTAAAATAAGATTATACAAACGTACACTGAGTTTTAGTGTACGTTTTTCTTATGGCAACGGGGTGAAGAAATGCAGTATCAAGATCTGAACGGATATTCGTGCGAATTATCATTTGAAAAAAACCGATTTTCGATTGAAAGCAAACATGTGTTAGTGATCTGTTGCTATAAAGGAGACTGGGTTTTAACACGGCACAATAAACGTGGTCTAGAGTTTCCAGGCGGTAAAGTAGAGGCAGGCGAACGTTTACAAGACGCTGCGAAAAGGGAAGTTTACGAAGAAACGGGAGCCCTTGTCAAAGGGATGGAATGGCTAGCAGAATATGTTGTTTATACCGAACAGCCTTTTTGTAAAACGGTTTTTGTCGGGAAGGTCGACCAAATAGATACCATTCCACTTCTTGAGACAAAAGGCATCATCTTATTGAAAGAGTTAAAACTCACAGAGGAATTTAGTTTTTTAATGAAAGATGAGGGAATGGCAACCATAATAGAGAAGGTGAAACTACTTGGAAAATGGAACGATTGAAACAAAAAAACGTTATCCTTCTCCAAATCCTCACGTTCAATTAACTGAAATTGTGTATTGGTCAGAAGGACTGAGAGTAAAAGGAATGCTAGCTGAACCAAAAAAAAGAGGGAACTATAGTGGTATCTTGTATTTAAGAGGGGGCATTCAGTCGATTGGGATGGTACGTCCTGCACGGATTGCTCAGTTTGCCGCGCAAGGTTTTGTGGTGTTTGCTCCGTATTATCGAGGCAATCGAGGCGGTGAAGGACGTGACGAATTTGCAGGTGAAGACCGGTGGGATGCTGTTCACGCAGTTGATGTGCTAAAAAAATTCAGCAATGGAAAAGTCCACTTGCTGGCATTTTCAAGAGGCGGTATCATGGCATTATGGACAGCAATTTTACGTCAAGATATTATATCGGTCGTCACGTGGGCAGGTGTTACGGATACAGTATTAACGTATAAAGAACGCCCAGATATGCGCCGTATGATGAAGCGACTTTATGGGGGAACCCCAAATACCGCTTTGACTCATTTTGAAGAACGCAATCCGTTATTGCGTATTGAAGAAACTACTGCGCCCGTTTTAATCATTCATGGCTTACAAGATGACAACGTCTCACCTGGACAAGCGTATTTGTTAGAAGAAGCGTTAAAATTAAACGATCAACCATATGAAACGTGGTACTTTCCTGAGTACACGCATTTCTTTCCGCCCGCAGCAAATCGACAAACTGTAAAAGCGGTGTGTCACTGGATGAGAGAAAAAGAAAAGTAAAAAAAGCCCGTTCGGATTTTACTCCGAACGGGCTTTTGTGAGATTATTTTTGAGTTGGTCCGCCCTGCACGCTGATTTCAGGTGCGACAGTGCCGAACTTTTTAAAGTTTTCTTGGAATTCTTGTGCTAATTCATTCGCTTTTTGGTCGTATGCTGCTTTGTCTGACCAAGCATGGCGTGGGTTTAATACTTCTGTTGGAACTCCAGGTACTTCTGTTGGAATTTCAAATCCGAAGATAGCTTCTTTTTCAGTTGGTACATTGTTTAATTCGCCTTTGATCGCAGCGCGAACCATTGTGCGCGTGTAGGATAGTTTCATACGACTACCAACTCCGTATACGCCACCAGTCCAGCCGGTGTTCACAAGGAAGACTTGAGCGCCGTGCTCGTCGATTTTCTTGCCAAGCATTTCAGCGTACACAGTTGCGTGTAACGGCAAGAAAGGTGAACCAAAGCAAGTGGAGAATGTTGCTTCAGGTGAAGTGATTCCGCGCTCTGTTCCTGCTAATTTTGACGTGTACCCACTTAAGAAATGGTACATTGCTTGTTCTTTTGTTAATTTACTGATTGGAGGCAATACGCCAAATGCGTCAGCAGTCAAGAAGACAATCGTTTTTGGATGTCCTGCAACAGAAGGATCTACAATATTGTCGATTGCTTGCATTGGGTATGCAGCACGTGTGTTTTCAGTTAATGAACCGTCGTCATAGTTTGGAATGCGTGTCTCAGGATCTACTACAACGTTTTCAAGAACTGAACCAAAACGGATTGCATCGTAAATTTGTGGTTCGTTCTCACGAGACAAATTGATTGTTTTAGCGTAGCAGCCGCCTTCAATGTTAAAGACACCGTTATCTGACCAACCGTGCTCATCGTCACCGATTAGCTTGCGATTGCCATCAGCTGATAAAGTCGTTTTACCCGTACCAGATAGGCCGAAGAACAATGTTACATCGCCTTCAGGACCAACATTTGCTGAACAGTGCATCGGAAGAATGCCTTTTTCAGGAAGCAAGTAGTTCATAATAGAGAAGATCGATTTTTTCATTTCGCCAGCGTATTCAGTTCCGCCGATCAAAATGATCCTTTGCTCCATTGATACAATGATGAAAGTTTCAGAAGCTGTGCCGTCAACTTCAGGGTCTGCCTGGAAAGTTGGAGCATACACAACAGTGAATTCAGCTTCATGTGTTTGTAATTCTTCAGCCGATGGACGGATGAACAATTGGTGAGCAAAAAGATTATGCCATGCGTATTCATTGATTGTTTGGATAGGTACACGTGATTCGTGGTCAGCACCAGCAAATCCTTTGAAAACGTAAAGCGCATCTTTGTCTTTTAAGTGCTTAATCACTTTAGCGTAGAGCTTTTCAAACACTTCGCTTGAGATTGGACGGTTCACATTGCCCCAGTCGACTTTGTTTTTAGAGCTTTCTTCTTCCACCATGTATTTGTCTTTCGGTGAGCGGCCAGTGTATTTTCCTGTTTCCGCTTTTACAGCGCCTTCCCGAGTTAATACCGCTTCCTTGCGGGATGTTGCTGCTTCCACTAATTGTGGCACTGATAATTGAACATGCACATTTTGGCCAGTTAAAAGTTCCTTCAAGTCGTTTGCAAAGTTCACTGAAGTCATATATATGTACCTTCCTTTTCTGTTATTCCCATAGCAATGGGGAGGATGTATATTCGTTCATTAGTATAACACATTAGGTTTATTAGTCTACACTAATCCACTGCAGAAATTAAAAAAATGGATGACATTAACACTATATATAGAAAGAATAGTTGAACATTTCAAATTTATAGGGGTTTTACAGCTTGTATCGCAAAGTCTGTCAATTTTATTTGATTAAAATGTTGACATCGCAGTGCTACTTCCGTATGATGAAAAATTGAACGGATACTCTTATTCCGAGCTGGTGGAGGGGGCAGGCCCTATGAAACCCGGCAACCTGCTGCATTTGCAGTGATGGTGCCCAACCTGACACAAGGCGAACAGGCCTTGGATGATAAGAGTGAAAGGTGCTAATGATGATTTTTCCTTTCCTCATACAGAATGAGTGAAGGGATTTTTTTATGAAATGCCCTTAATCCTCGTGTGCAAAGGCCACAAACGGCTTGAAGTTCAATCCAGACTTTCTGGAACGGACTTGACATGGGAAACGAGTACCGTATCAATTTCGAGAGCAATCTCGCAGGATATAAGGAGGAACATTTTTTGAAAAACCGTAGATTATTTACATCAGAATCAGTAACAGAAGGACATCCGGATAAAATCTGTGATCAAATCTCAGATGCTATTTTAGATGCTATTTTAACCGAGGATCCAAATGCACGCGTTGCGTGTGAAACAACTGTCACAACAGGACTTGTTCTAGTCGCTGGAGAAATCACGACATCTACTTATGTGGATATTCCGAAAGTTGTTAGACAAACAGTAAAAGAAATTGGATACACACGCGCTAAGTATGGTTTTGACTCAGAAACAAGTGCTGTTCTTACAGCAATTGATGAGCAATCACCAGATATCGCTGCAGGAGTTAACGTAGCGCTTGAATCACGTGATGGCCAAATGACAGATAAAGAATTAGATGATATCGGAGCAGGCGACCAAGGGTTGATGTTCGGATACGCAAACAACGAAACAGAAGAATTAATGCCATTGCCGATTTCATTGGCACATAAATTGGCACGTCGTTTGGCTGAAGTACGCAAAGAAGAAATTCTTCCATACTTGCGTCCAGATGGTAAAACACAAGTGACGGTTGAATATGATGAAAACAATAAACCGCTTCGTGTGGATACAATTGTTATCTCAACTCAACATCATCCAGAAGTGACATTAGAGCAAATTCAACGCAACATTAAAGAGTACGTAATTAACGAAGTTGTACCAGCGAAATGGATTGACGAAGATACGAAATACTTTATCAACCCAACTGGTCGTTTTGTTATCGGCGGACCTCAAGGAGATGCAGGTTTAACTGGACGCAAAATCATCGTTGATACTTACGGTGGCTATGCTCGTCACGGTGGCGGCGCATTCTCAGGAAAAGATGCAACAAAAGTAGACCGTTCAGCGGCTTACGCGGCACGTTATGTAGCGAAAAACATTGTAGCAGCTGGCCTTGCAGATAAATGTGAAGTTCAATTAGCTTATGCAATTGGTGTAGCACATCCTGTATCTATCGCATTTGATACGTTTGGAACTGGCATCGTTGATGAAGACACATTAGATGATTTGGTACGCGCAAACTTTGACTTGCGTCCTGCTGGCATCATTAAAATGTTGGATCTACGTCGCCCAATCTACAAGCAAACTGCAGCTTACGGACATTTTGGCCGTACGGATGTTGATTTGCCGTGGGAACGTACAGACAAAGCAGCGATCTTAAAAGAACAAGCTGGCGTTTAAGTTAACAATACGAAAAGGACGACTAGGCAGTGATGCCCGGTCGTCCTTTTTTACTGTTCGTTACTCTTTTTGGAGTGATTTATAATAAGCTGCTTTTTCTGCATATTCACGGACAATGCGTTTCATGTCTTCTTTGTCGTCTTCGCGAAGTTCACGGACAACTGTTGCAGGACGACCAAACGCTAACATACCAGGAGGAATAACTTTTCCTGGCGGCACGAGACTACCCGCACCAACAAATGCGCCTTCTCCAATTTCAGCTCCGTCAAGAATAAGAGAACCCATGCCGACTAACGCACCTTTACGAACCGTGCAGCTATGAAGCGTTACTTGATGCCCTATTGTTACTTCATCTTCAAGAAGTAAAGTTTTGCCTGGGCTTTGATGAAGCATGCACAAGTCTTGGATATTAACTTTATTGCCGATGATGGTGGGAGAAACGTCACCGCGAATGACGGTATTAAACCAAACGGATGAGTCAGCGCCAATCGTCACATCGCCAGTGATTGTCGTATAGTCTGCAATAAAAGCAGATGTGTCGATTTGTGGAAATTTGTCTTTAAATGGATAAATCATGGCAAAGCTCCTTTAAACAAGATAAGATATTCTATAATCGTATCAAAACAAAACAAAACGTCAAATGACAATATAGCATCAAGAGCTGATCGGCAAGGAAGGGAAGTTTGATTATGTGGAAATGGCAGGCTGAAGGCACAGCAAAAGCAGTAGTGGTTTTAATCCATGGTGCATATGAACAGCATATGCGTTATGCGTGGCAAATTGAAAAATGGCGGTCGGTCGGATTTCATGTATACACAGGGGATTTACCTGGTCACGGCAAAAATGCCGGAGCTGACAACGTTCACCGCGAATCGTTTGATGAATATGAACAAGCAGTGATTGAAATGCTGAAACTTGCATCAAACAATGATTTGCCGGTATTTGTGATTGCCCATGGACTAGGTGCTACGGTTGCGATGAATGTGTTGGGGCACCGTAAATTTAATGTAGCTGGAGCCATTTTTACGTCTCCTTGGCTGCAGTTAAAAAAACTGCCACCAAAAGCGCCCAACGCTTTTCCAGGTGTTGCCCAATTGACAGGTCGTAGAAAAATGGACCACGGCATCGAATTGCGTCATTTAACGCGAGATCAATTTTCTTTTAGTCAGGAAACCGAAAGCAATCAGTATCATACCGTTATTACGGCGGGGTGGTATAAAGAATTGCAAAGTTATATGAAAGAAACGGCTGCTGCTATCGAAGTGTACCCACAAATTCCAACGTGTTTGTATACGGCGGAGCGGGATGTCATCACCGAAAAAGAAGCGGCTCGTCAATGGTTGCTAAAACAACAATTAACCGAGTTTACTTATAAAGAATGGAAATATTGCTACCATGATGTATTTCAAGAACCTGAAAAAGAAGAGGTTTTTCTAGCTGCACAAGGGTTTATCCATACCATATTGCGTTCTGTTGGCTATTTGATCGAAGAATAAAAAATGTCTTTTTCAGAGAGGGAAGGAGAGAGTCTTATGACGTTAACGTATAGCGTATTAGACCAATCGCCAATTTCAGAAGGCAGTTCGCCACAGGAAGCATTAAAACATACGGCTATACTTGCAAAATACGCCGAGAAATGGGGCTATACACGCTTTTGGGTGTCAGAGCATCACGATGCACCTACTTTGGCTAGCTCTTCTCCTGAACTGTTACTTGCGCATTTAGGAGCCGTCACATCTACCATTCGGCTCGGTTCAGGTGGCGTGATGTTGCCTCATTACGCGGCATTTAAAGTTGCGGAAAACTTCAAATTGCTTGAAGCTTTGTACCCTGGAAGAATTGATGCAGGAATGGGGCGCGCTCCTGGCGGCATGCCGCGTGCTTCTTTCGCATTAAATGAAGGGAAAAAACGCGACACCAGCCTATTTCCTAAACAACTAGACGAGCTCCGGATGTACTTAACCGATACTATTCCTGAAGATCACCCTTATTACGGCATGAAGGCGACACCAGTGTCACCCAATAATCCACCTATCTGGATATTAGGATCAAGTAGAAGTTCAGCGTTGCTCGCCGCAGAAAAAGGACTTCCTTATCTATTTGCCCATTTTATCAATGGAGAAGGCGGCCAATCCTTTACGAAAGAATACCGAAAGAATTTTAAATCGCATGAAGGCAGTAGACCTTATATTGGATTTGCGATTTTTGCTGTTTGCCAAGAAACGCAAGAAAAAGCAGAATGGGTAGCGTCTTCTTTGGATTTATTGCTATCAATGGGCGCACAGGGCATGCCTTCACAAGGCACGCCACCACCCGAAAAAGCAGTTGCTTATCCATACTCTAAATTCGAAAAATTACTTGTCGCTGAGAATCGTCGCCGCATGATAGTGGGCACACCACAGCACGTTGCAAACCAACTAGAAAAATTAGCTTCTGAATACGAAGCAGATGAAGTTATGCTAGTTTCTGCAGCTTACGATTTTAAAGACAAACTCAAGACCTATGAATTGATTGCGGAAGAAATGAAGAGACGAATATAAACCGAAATTGCTTTATTCACAGATAGTATGCTAACCACTTCCAATAAAGGAAGTGGTTTTTTAATGCTAAGAAAAAAGATATAGCATTAAACACGACTAAAAGACTGCTAATTTAAGATGTACTGATTCCTTTTATTCATTTTTCAATTATTTAAAGGATTTCAAATAATAAAGAAGGAAAGAACTTAGGGTACCGAAATACTTTTGAATGGAGGCTGTAGTAGGAGCTGAAGTGTTTTTCTCAAGACCGTTTCTAAAAAAATAATAGGGGTGGAAAATGGATGAAGAAAATGAATGTGACGAAAACAGCTAACAAGACGATGATTCGCAAAAAAATGATGACTTTAACAATTGCAGGAGCAATGGTATTGAGCGCTTCTCCATTTATGTCTCCAGCTGTCGGCGCTGTAGGGAATGGACCAGTTTATGGTGGCAACGAAACCATCAACACATCAATACTGACAACATATGATGAAATGGCAGATTTTTTACAAACACAAGAAGCCAAACAAAAAAATATGGAACTTGAAGTAATTGGACAAAGTATTAAAGGGCGTGATTTGTACTTAGTTAAGTATGTGACAAATCCTGAAAATCCAACAATTCTTTTTCTAACTCAACAACATGGCAACGAACAATTGACAACAGAAGGCGCGCTTGAATTCATCAAACACCTTGGAACAGGCAAGATGAAAGGGGTAACAGATGGCGTCAATATTTTAATCGTGCCGATGCTAAATCCAGATGGAGCAATGGGAGATGTGAACTTTTCATTAGATGATTACATAGCGAAAGGAGAGCGGAATCTCACACGCTATAACGCGGACGGCATCGACTTAAACCGTGATCACATTACCAAAATTCAACCTGAAACAAAAGCCTTCCACGAGAATGTGATGAAAAAATATGATATTGATTACATGATTGATTTGCATCATCAAGGTACTCAAAGTGAGCGAGATGGAGAACTGGTATCCGGTTCTATTTTGTACCCGACAACACCGAACGTTGACCCGGATGTACTTCTTAAATCCAAGCAGCTAGGAGCTGTGGTTTTCGATGCCATCGATTCAAAAGGATGGGGCCATTTAGGCAAGTACAGAGGCGGAAATGCAGAAACCATTAGTCGAAATGGCATTGCAGTAGAATATGGAATTTCTACCCTGTTATTCGAGATGCGCGGCATGTCGGATCATTCTTACGAGTCGTATGTTTTGGGACAAAAGAGCAATGGCTATCTAATTAAACAAACCATCACGACACTCGATGCAACAGTTCGTGCAATTGCGGATGATTCTATTGCAGATGCGGATATCTCATTCTGGGATACACTTTCTTACCAAGAAAATCGTACATCTGAGTGAGATTCGAATATTTAATGAAAGAATTACTATATTAACTTTAATGTTAAAAGAATTTAGATGTTAATAGGAATGGGACCAAAAAATCGTTCGTAAATGTATATGAAAAATGTGGACGTTCGTAAAACGTATAGACACGTTTACGAACGTCCTTTTTTATGTTTTTGGGTTGAGTTAAGAGTGTTCGTAAAGGTGTACTTTTACGAACGGTTTATTATGAGTTATCCTCTTTGTTTGTATATGTAATTATAATTCCAGAAATAAAAACCAAGAAAATAAGTAAATAAGATAGAAAAGGTACTATATCGCCAATGGTTTTTTCTGTAGCTTTAGCTACCACTAAAATTACCGCTAGGAATACTAAAGATAAACCCACTAAAAATATGCCCGTTTGTTTCGTAATCTAATCCCCTTTTTATTATTTAAATATTCAGAATTTCTAAGAATTTAAATCTAATTAAATATGATAACATATGAACTGAACCCCAAATGGGATCACTTTTTAAAGTGTCTTCCATTTGGGGTTCAGTTCCATCTGTGATTAGTTCTCACTTACTTTTTTGTTATATACAAGCGCAGTAATTACATTAAGTAGAATAGTCACTATAGCAAGCAAGAAAGAAAGGCGAACTACAGCTTTAGAAGTGTCCGCAAGCGCCGACCAATCCTCTATCCTGACTAAGTAATCTTGATATAAAATTTGAAAACACAGCGAGATTACACAGGCACTAATACTTGCTATCGAAAACAAAACCAACCTTTTGTTATTCTCCTTATTGTGCTTTGCCAGCATTGCAATAGGCAATGCCCATGCAATCAACCCCAATATAAGGCTTCCTATATTTAGCCAACCATACATTATGATGTCCCCTTTCTAATTTACGCTTTTGTCCATTATTTTCTTTAGTTTGAAAAAGCCTGTTAAATATTTCGTTGAGTAAAGAGTCAGTATTAGCGCACCAAGCCATATCAGCGATACGATGAAAATGATACCCAACGGGAAGAGACTATAATGAAACATATTGAATGCTAATACACACGAAATGATGATAGAAATGACTGAAAGTGTAATAAGTTGAGCTAACTTTCGCTTGATAATCTTTCTGCACATGACCATTTTCGTTTCATGATCACTAAATATTTGATCTTCACTGCACTGTAAACCAGGCTTTGAAAAATAAAATCTGTCGTCTTTTTCAGTGATGAATTTCCATCCAAAATCTATGAACAATTGGACATATTCACTTTTCCGCTGCTCTTTCGGATTAAAGTCTATTTGGTAGATAACAGCTTCTTTATCGCATTTTTCAAATGAATATCTTTTACCTTTTATGTCAGTCAATCTCCAGCCGGCGTTGTGTAGAGAGGATAAAAATTCTTGCTCTTCCTCAAAATCAGCTATATAAAATTTCTTTTTGATCGTTTTCATTTCAAGCATTATTCTCTCCCTTCATACGCTCTTGTATTTTTATATAATCTTTCGATACGCAGAATTTCAGTTTCTAATATTTCACGTCCTAAGTCAGTGATTTTATAAAATTTCCGATTGCTCTCTTTTTTTACAAGAACAATTAGCCCGTCTTTCTCCATCTTGGATAAACTGGTATAAACCGTCCCTGCCCCTAACGCTACTTCATCTTTTGTAAGTATTTTCACGTAATTCATGATATTGTAACCGTGCATTTCATCTTGCAAAGCAAACAGGATATAAAAGCTAGTTTCAGTCATTGGCATATAAAATCTGCGTATTCTTTTATCCACTCAATCACCACTTTTCATATAGCGTACTACGATATAATTTATTGTAGCGAAGTGTGATATATTTGTCAAAATCTGAATATAGCCTTGGTCTTTAAAGGATGTCGAAAGTGCTAGATTAGTTTCTTCACAAAACTGCTGATAACCGACACGTCAATGAAACCTAACTTTATTGTATAAATCAACTTTCGATGTTTGGATAACAGCAAGATCACTGAAAGCCGTTAAACACGCTTATTTATTGTCATTAATTCCGACGCTTTATCTGTGTATGTTCTTTTTTGTCACTTTACGAGTATGGCTACACTAAGTGAAAGTCTTGCTGCAAGCGCTCCTGAACTATAAATGGTAAGAATGGAAACATATTTGACTTTAGCAGGAACCTCGAAAAATACCTATGTTGAGGTTGCGAATTGCTAGGCTCTTTTATCGCGAGTGCTATCTTTGCACCTTCTTAAAAGGCAAGTTTATTAACAGCTACAACTTTTATAAGTGATTATTAGAGATAGGATTATATTACAACTGCAGTTTGCGAATACTGTAATGCATACTCATAATTTCATCCTGTCGCAGGTCGCAATTTCGATTTTACAGGGATAATATAGAGATTATTTTTCAGAAGTATAATTAATAACTAAAAATGTAAAATAATCCTAATTTTTTATATTATTTGTCATAATATTTTGATAAAATGGATGTAGATAGGGGGGAAACGCTTTACTAATGGATTTGGTCTTGTAAAAATTGAAGGGAGTGATACTGACGGGCAAGAAAGCATTGAAACAATTCTTATAAAAGTGAACTAAAACTAGCAAACTACTTTTTAGTAGAATGGAAGGAGAAACTATAATGAAAAACAAAATGAAAATGGTTTTCATCACATTAACTATCCTGATGGTGTTTGGTAATTTGGCTCCAGCTTCTGCAGCAACTGAAACGAATGAATTTGAGTACTTAAGGGACGCAATCGCAACAATTGACGCTGTACCTTTTGAGGAAGTGAATCAATACGTTGAAGATAACGGTGAATGGATTGATGAAATTGGAGTAAGACTAGAAACTTACATTGAAACCTTTCCAGAAGAGCAACAAAATGATGAAGTTAAACGTCTTTTAAGCGATGATTTTATGGTTCAAGATGCAAATAAAGGGGCTAATTCTATACAAATGGCAAGTTTGTCCGGAAATCTTGATGAATATTTTACTGACGTATGGTTTCATTTACGTTCCGGTTATCATACATATTCTATGGAACCAAAGTGGTCCGTCAGACTTTGGAAGATAACAATGGAGGCTGCTTGGGATGAATTAGGAGACAATTATATTGGTATCCAATACGACAACGGAAGTTTATGGAATCAATATAAATGCCATTTCGATTATGATGTTTTTGGTGCTTTAGCAGGAAGTTGGGATTTAGAGGTTGGTAGACCGATTGTTTCAGGCGTTGTAATGGTTAGGGAACTTTGCAATCCGGAGTAACTAAACAATCATATTATTAAATATCTTTTGAAAAAGAAGAATTTCTTTACCTAAGAATTGCAACAGCAGAACAGACGATGGGGAGGTGGGTTGCTATAATCTTTTAGATTGTTCGCTCTAAGAGCAAATCTGAGTATATGCTCTATAATAATATGGCTACAAACCAAATAGAACCCACCCATACAAATGGGTGGGTTCTATTTCTGCCTACTATAGGATTTTTCCGGTTAAAAAGGATACGGATAAAATTCATCTGAAATTGAAATATTAATCAAAAGGGGAATTTGGACTGTTGAATGAATATAGCTAACAAAATGAGCCACTACCTATCAGTAGTAACTTTTTTCTATTCTTGGATTCCGTGGCGTCCTCTCATCGATATTTTGCCAGCAATAAGGGGGTTATAGGAATAGTGAATGATGTGATCTAATATGTGTCTAATGACAATAAAATTGTTTTATAAAAAAACAAAGTTCCTTAAGAATATAGTTGTTTGAAATTCTGCTCCGAATGGAAGTTTAATATCTGTTCGCTTATAGAGAGCGTAAAATAATTGAGTTAAAGGAAAGACCACTTTTCTGTGAATTGGTTGTGGTGACTTAATTCTACAAGGAAATATGTTCCTCTTTTTATTTATTGATTTACACAAGATATTATACTCTCTCAAATTAATTATGAAAGTTAAATTTTCATTAATAAATTATAGCATACTCAGCTTTTTATAAATAAGTTTACATATCATAAGTTATCGGAAGTCTATAAAAAATAAAAAATTTTATTGTAAGAATTTCAAATATTGAATAGAGGATGGAAGGTTTCTACAAACCTTCCATCCTCTATTTTTCTTAAAAATTTATGACGTCTTTTTTAAATTACCCTAAATCATTTCGCTCTTTTAACCTCATGAATCTTGCAATACCAGTTTCAACAGGCTTTGGAGCATTGACTGCCTTTTCTTTTTTTACAGGTACAGAAACCGGCTTTTTCTGCGTCAGTCCTTCGGCTATCGTATTAAAGCAGTAAATCAGTAGCATGAAGACAAAAATCGGCGGGAGGATCATCCAAAATTGCTGGGTGACGAACGCCTCTCTGGAGATGGCAATCATTCCGGACAGCTCATAAATTTCTGGAATGAGTCGTCCGGCACCGTCCTGACTTGCTGCACCTCCCACGAAGATCGATAAGATGCCCAAATGTACAAACATCTGGAGCACCTGCACAACATGCTGTGTCCAGTTCAACACAAGCTTTGGCCACAACTGGGGGTTGATGTGCTTCACCAAAATCCAAATCAAGGAACCACCCATCAACACAGAGCTCTGCACAAACTCTTTCTTCAACGTTTCGTTCATTTCGTTGCCGATTGAGCTCATCGTGATTGGCAGCACAATGAGTGACATAATCAATACTTGAATAGCGAGACGTTCAGGTAAGGTGGTGGTCCAATCTCCATGATTAATGAGGACGGGCACGAGTAACATAAAGACCAGCAGACTTAAGGGCAGGAAATGCATCCCATCGGCAATCGAGGTCACGGCTTTTCTGATTCTATTGTTTAGATAGAAGACATAGATGAAGCCGAATACATAACCGGCAGCCATGCGGACCGTAGCAATGATGAAGGTGATGGCAATGGTGTATTTGATGCCCACCAGCAATTGCTGAAAAATCGAATAACCATAAGGATCCGTTCCGAATGGAAGGTCGGAGGAAGGAGGATGTGGTGCACTGCTCAACATGCTGCCATCCTCTGCATATAAGTATTGCGTTTGGCCGACCTGGTCATCGTAAAAAAAGAAGTAGAAGAGACTGATGAAGAAAAGACCCAAAACGATTAAGAAGGGAATCGTAATTTTCAAACGCGCAACCAAAACTGATCGTAACTTTTGAAAAAATTTCATAGTCCCTTTTCTTTCTCTCCTAAAGATTGAGGAAATGAGCGAACGCAGTTGGGTAACGTCCAATAACCTTAAATTAAACTTTCCGAAAACAGCATTTCGTTCGATACGTTTTTTATTAATCATCAGCTCAACGAATGCATAAAAAAGAAAGAACGGCGTAAAAACCGTCACGAGGATAAATGTTATTCCTTTCGGTGTGAAATCACTTCTTAGGTAATAAAGGATGCCCTCGATTCCAAACAAATGCTCGATGATGAGCAACGAAGAGATGGTGAGCCACACAATGGATTTCGACTGGAAAAACAAGCTCTTCAGCACATTGGAGGCGCAGTGCTTCAATAAAACCTCTACGTTTCCCAATCCTTTGCCTCTAGCAAGATCAACGTAAGGCTGCTTCCATTCGGCTTCAAAAAGAAGGACAAAAAATTTGAAGAACAGCAGCGTCGGAAGAACCGATAAGCAGAGGATCGGTGCCAAATAAACCAAATCGCCACCTAAGCTATAAAAATCGAGAACCAGGTAACCGGTTATTGTATAGATTTGGACGACCGCAATTTGAATCAGGAATATGTATGAAAAATCCGGGAACGACTCCAACACTTTTGTAGATTGCAAAATGATGAGTTTTGTACGTCCTTTTGACAGCATGAACAGCATGGCTAATCCGAACGACAGCAAGAGTGCAAGGAGTAATGCAGAAATCAAAATTGGCATGGAATAAAGATAAGGACCGGTTAAATAGTGTGAAAAGGATACATCAACCATATCGAACGTACCAGGAACACGGTAATTAAGCTGCCACTCGGCAGGTCGCAGCAAGGCAGTCAGTACTTGCCAGCATGTCTGGAAAAACAAGCGAATGTCAAATGATTGACCGGGTGAAAAGAGAACGGGAGCGCAGCTTATCAACAGTATTCCGAGTAAGCCGAGTAAATATTTAAACGGGATGAGGACAACGTTTTTCAAGAAAATCCCTCCTTTCGGTGAGTGAATTTTGAAAAACTGGCGTTACCCAATGAAATACTCCCTGTAATAAACGAGCGTCATAACGAATGCAAAAACAAAATAAGTGAGAGAACCGAAAAAAACATATGAGGTACGTGCCGCCTTATTTTTGAATGGCATTCGAATGCCGGTTTCGCCGCGCGTTTCCATGTCTGATTGACGGGTATACGGGCTGGTTCCACCTGTAAAGCTATGAGCCAAACCTGCGCAGACGACCCCGAAGGGAATGGATACGTCCACAAAACTCAGGTTGAACAGGGTTGAAATCAGCCAATTTCCAATCCCGAGAATCAGTAGTGTCAAAATAAAAATGATTGGCTTTTTCATTGATTTTTCCTCCTGTGATTTAAATATTTTTGAAAAATGGGAAGAAAATTTTATTAAGTGAACAACGATTATAAAAGCGTTCTTAAATATTATACGGTTTACAATACTGATAGTTTCAATTATTTGGAAAGTTTATATAATTGCAACATTTCAGTATAGAAGAATTAAGGGGATTTCTTTAGTAAGAAACAAATCAAATGGGGCTATAGATTTTTATGTTTTATATAGCAATCTTTTAAAAAAGTTAGGTTTACATATGACCAATTATCGGAAGAAGAGGCTCAAACCTGAGTCTCTTTTTGTTTTGAAAATTGAACTTTTACGAACGCTTTATTTCTATAAGCTGTTCTTCTTTGAGAATGGGCTAGAGAAATGACAAAATAAGCGACAGGGAAATAATGGTATAATTAGTTGGGATGAAATAAAATATAGAATATTCTATATTTTTTTAAAATGTGAGGAGTGACTATTATGAAAACAAAACTACAACAAATGACAGAAGAAGAATTCGATCATTACTTGGCATATTTTATACCTGACTACGCTAAAGACTTAGTTGAAAACTATATGATTCCATTAGAAAAGGCGATGGAAGAATCAAAAAATTTAATGGAACAACTACTTCCAAACAAACAACACACAGAAGGTCAGTTAGTTTACACTATTTATTCACCGAAAGAAGATAAAACAATTGGGGTTATTTGGTACAATATCCAATCCGAAAATAAGAAAGTTTATATCTATCATATTTTAATTAAAGAAGAATTTAGAAAGAAAGGATTCGCTACCTTTGTATTGAGAGAATTAGAAGAAAGCATGAAGAGTGATGGGATTACCTCTATGGGATTAAATGTTTTTGGCAAAAATCCTAATGCTTATAAACTTTATGAGAAACTGGGCTATCAAACGCAATCAACAGCAATGGGGAAAAGAATCTAAAATAAAAATGAAGAAGTTACATATTCAGTATTCCAAGAAGGATAGAAACCAAACTTTTAGCTCTTTCCATCTATTCTTTAGATTAGTGCACTTTTAAGGGGAATTTTGTTTTTGAAGATACGAAACACCATTTCCTGATGACATTTGAGAGAATTCATGTTTATGAAAAATTTGTGAGTTAGCGAAAGTAGGGTGAAGTTTTGAGAGAAGTTATAGTTTTGCTATATGATGAACAGTGGATATCCTTATTTGTCAAAGAGGCAAATAAGTTAAATGGAATTTTAGGCGAAGAGATTGTTTCGATTCATCATTTTGGCAGTACATCCGTTCCAGGATTACAAGCTAAGCCGGTCATAGACATATTAGCTATAGTCAAAGAAATCACTTTAGTAGATACCTATACTAATAAATTACGAGGCTTAGGGTATGAAGGAAAAGGCGAAAATGAATTCCAGGACGCAGGTATTTTCAAAAAGGTGGAGATGAACGGACGCATCATCTCCATATTTATCAATTCGGAAGTCTTGAAATTGAAAGACATTTAGCATTTCGGGATTATCTTCGCACTCATTCGGTTGCTAGGAAAGAATATGGAGAATTAAAAAGCCGTTTGAGTCAGAAGTTTCCGTACGACATCGAATCCTATATCCAGGAAAAAGAGCAACTGGCTTTAAAATTCAAAAAGAAGCTTTAGAATGGCGCTCAAAAAAGCCACAATAAGCCTACAAGGGGAGGAAGAATGGAAGATTTTATTCAAGAGTTAGCAAAAAGAATAAAAGAGATGGATAGAAAAATTATTATCGGAATATCTGGCCATGGTGCTGCAGGGAAAACTACGTTTGCCAATAGGCTTATAAATCTGTTGGATAAAAGCAAAATCAATTATGTAAACACAGATCCATACATTATAGATTCAAAGGTCCGTAATCATGCGAAAATCGAATATACCTATCAAAACGAAAATCATCGGTATAAGATGACAGCTTGTCATCCCTCTGCGCACCATTTACCGTCTTTAGAGAGAGACATTCGCATGGTTCGTGAAGGGGTGGATTTCTATACAATAGATACGCCCTACATGAGAAGTGAGTTGATTTCTTCTGAAAGAAATATTGCTGTAGTAGAAGGGATGAGCGTGGCCTTTATTGATCCAGCTCTATTTGATATAACCATTTATTTTTATACGAATGAAGAAACTGAGTTGAAGAGAAGGTCGACTCGTGATCTTGAAGAAAGAGGGAGAAAGATAAGCGATCTTAGAAAATCTCACAAAGAACGGCGTATTCAGTATGAAGTTTTTATGCACCCCTATAGTCAAAATTTTGATGTGATTATCAAAGTGGTCAATGAGCAGAATATCCTTGAGAAAGTTAATTTTGATATTTAGTAAATGCAATCAAATATTAATTTATATATGACTAAATCATTGGAAGAAAAGAAGTTCAGATAGGAGCTTTGGTTATAAAGAAAAGGAGGAGATAGAAATGAAATTATTCGATGCTCACTTACATATTATAGATCCAAGGTTTCCACTGGTTGAAAATCAGGGATTTATGCCAGAGGCTTTTACTAGTAAGGATTATTTAAAAAATATTGAGCGTTTAGAGGTTGTTGGCGGAGCTGTGGTTTCAGGTTCATTTCAAGCATTTGATCAGTCCTACCTGATAGACGCTTTACAAAATCTAGGGAGGAACTTTGTTGGTGTTACTCAGCTTCCCTACAATACTTCAGACCAACGAATCCTCGAGTTGAACCAATTAGGTGTTCGAGCGTTACGGTTTAATGTGAATCGAGGGGGCTCAGAAGACCTGTCCAAGCTGGACTATTTTTCGAGAAGAGTTTTCGAACTGGTAAACTGGCATACGGAACTTTATATCAATTCCCGAGATTTACCCGAAATTGCAGAGAAAGTCGTGCAGCTGCCTGCTGTGTCTATTGATCATTTGGGTTTATCCAAGGAGGGATTTCCGACTCTTTTATCGTTAGTTGAAAAAGGAATCAAAGTAAAAGCTACTGGTTTTGGAAGAATCGATTTTGATGCAGCAGAAGCTATTCAAGCAATCTGTTCTATCGATCCTCATGCTTTAATGTTTGGTACAGACTTGCCTTCTACAAGGGCAAAAGTACCGTTTCAACATTCAGACGTTACGTTGATTCAAGATGCCCTCGAAGACAGACAAGCTGAAAATGTACTCTATAGAAATGCACTTAAGTGGTACTTGAAATGAAACGTCCATTAGTAATTAACAAAATCTATGAAGCAAACAAAAATTTGTCTGTCTCATAGGTTTCGGTCTATTTTTATTAATCATACTGAAGGTATCAGGAAAAATAATATAATCATACCTAGTACAGTCCACACAAAAGACAACTCAATCTTTTTTTCTTTAGAAAGGTCTTTTTTTACTTTATGTACGATAGACAAAACAAAAAGGTTTAGAAGAAATAAAAAGTAAATCATAAAGAGGTACAAAATCCACCGATTCACTACTATTACATCACTCAACGGTGTAAAAATAACAGCAAGTATAAAAACTAAGGTGGATAGGATGAAAAGGAAGGCTAAAAGAAGAGTCATCTTATCCCATAAAGGATGAGATAAAAATTGTTCGCTTTTTTTGCTGTGAAAAATTAAAAAAAGGCTAATTAGACTAGAGCATACTAAAACGAACGTCAAAACCAGTAAAAATGAAATATATGAATCTGAAGATAAAACGCTGCTGATTTGGAGCGAAAAGAATTCAGCAATGACTATCAAGGAAATCATACCAAATAATGTGCCACCTTGAAAAAGCGTCCATTTCGAAAAAAACATTTGATCACCTTATTTCTTTTTCTTATCACGTATAAATACGCTTTAGATACGTACCTTCAGATTCCCTAGAAATAGGGAACTTTTATCGTTTGAAAATTGCGTTGGAAAACGAAATAAGCCATCGTCGCAATCAGGAAAAAAACAATGAAACTCAAATGGGGCGATGGTTCAACTGTGTTCTGATCTATCAATATAGAAGATGGAGAGACAAAGATGGATGTAAGTAAAAATCCGGAAGTCCATGAATAGCAAAGATATAGCGCAATGAAACTGAAGATGAAAACAAGATAGCGTTTTATTTTTAGCACCTCCTCGTATCTTATTACGATTTGTCGATGAAGAAGTTTCAAAATATATCCACTAAGTAGTAGTTGTGAAATTAGAAAAAAAGAAACTTACGATGAATGAAGAAGAAATACAACGATTATTGATATTAATGATTTAGATAATAACTTACATATCCCGAATTATCGGAAGCTAATTATAGTGCAAAGGAGAGAAGAGGCTGTACGCAGCGCATCTTTTCTCCTTTTTGTATGCAAAAGTGTACATTTCCAAACGCTTTTATTTCCAAAATTATCTAGCTATTTTTTTAGTTCTGAGTATATTTAATGTATGAGGTTCGAATTTAACTACAGAAGATATAATACGAAAACAGATTCAGCAGTAGCTAGAGGAAATGAGCGGGTAGAGACTAAAATTCGAATGTAACTTATGTGCAGTTAAGCTGCATTCAATAAAAGGAGCGAATTTTAAATGAAGAAAATAATAGGGTTATCTATATTTTTATTAATTACTTTGAGTGGCTGTGGGGATGGAGATAAATTTGTATTCTCAGGTGAAAGTGAAAATTGGCGAGTTGAATACGAAGCAATTATATATGACGAAACAAGTGAAGAAACCTTTGGTTCAATTATGTACAAAGGGGCCGAACCCTCTCCTAAAGAAATAAATTATGTTATAAAGTCGGGATCAGATGAAAAATCGGGTAAAAATATCTCCTTGGAAGAAGGTAGTACAACCATTTCAAAAGGATCTTGTAGAGGCTGTGCAATAACTCAAGAAGATGAAGAAATGGAAGTAGAAATTAAATGGAATGGTAAAAAAGAAAAATTAATTTTAAAAAACGAATGAAAATATTTTTTTGACATTTATAAGTTCAAAATAGAATTTAAATTTGAATGCAATGTAATTTAATGTGAATTAAGTTACATTCACATTCAAGGGAAAAGCAAACGTTTAGTGGTCAGTCTATATCTGATTTTTTTTCCCTGATTTCTTGTTTGTGTAAAAAACATAACCAACATTTAGAATGAACAATACGATTGCGGATATTAAAAATCCAAGTATTCCAGCTATATTAGGACCAGTTATAAAGAAAAAAATAGAAGCTAACACAAACGCAGTAAAGCCAGCCATACTCATTTTCCAACGGGAATTATCTAGTCTCTCCATATCAGCGCTCCTCCTTTCTCACACAAATAGTAGTAATCTCAAAAATTACTAGTTCTGAATCTTAAGGTTGGACTAGCTTAGGACAATTATCTTAAAAAAGACAATAACTGTATTTAGTATACCAAAAACGAAGAATTTTTTTAATTATTCTGAATGTAAATTAATCCTAATTAAGTTACATTCAAAAGAACTTGAATTATGAATTACTTAATAAGCAAAGTGGGAAGGAGCGAAGCAAAATGAAGAAGGAAATGGAAGAATTAGTTGTGAAATCTTTTTTTGAAAAACAGGTGCAGGAAAGAGTTCTTTATGAATTATTTACGCCTAAGAAAAGGAATCATGCATTGAATCGACTCTGCCATCAATATACAAAGATGTTAAAGGAAAAATACATGTTTGAGATTCTTTCCCCCAACTCAAGTCCAAAATACATTTACGAGCTGCTAAAAAGTAACGGTGCTGCAAAGATGTGCTACTCACTGTCTTACAGTGAAAAGATAGACGGAAAAGAACTGCCGTTGCAAGAAGCATTGGAACATGCAGTCGGTTTTGGTTTTCCTTCCATCATTTCGTGCATTCCTGGTGAATTAGCCTATTTTGAAGCTGAACAAGGTTTTGGATCGCCCCCAAGATATATCTTAAAGAGACCTAAAATGAATTAAAGTAATAGATTCTAAAGAAGTTAGCAATATTACAAGGGAAAGTGAATTAGTTAGAAAAAATGATACATTCAAAAGGCTATATTTTAAGGCTCTAGGACCATATTTAGAGGTTATATAATGCAGCTTATCGGAAGTCTATAAGAGAAAACTGGAGAAGTTGCTGGTTCTAGACATCTTCTTTTTTCGTTCATGTAGGTGTACTTTTACGAACGGTTTTAAGCTGAATTACATCTATCTTTAATACACTACTGGAACTTTTTTGATAGTGAGCAAATGGCCTTCAGGCAAAAATAATTCTTCTGAAGACTTGAGTTTGTGTAAGTGTACTTGTTTTTTCTCTAAGACTTTGAATGGTACTCTATTAGAATTAACCAGCTTGGCAACTTGAAAGGTACATTTTTTGTGATTTTCAGCTTTTTTGTGAATGTACTCAAACAGAATATCTACTTCTTCTTTTGTATTAATACCATTATCAATTTCAAGCTGGATAGGAAAGTCGAATCCTTTAATCCGTTCATTAGATCTTTCAAAATATAATTCATGTTCTTTATAGATTTCCGTGGTTAACTCGATATCGGAGGCAATGTAATAAAAATAGGTCATCAATAAATCTCCTTTCAATAATTAGAGATAGTAAGGGAGCATCCTTTTTAGAATGTTAGAACATATATAACATATTGGATCATATTTTGACTAGACATGAGTTTACATATCATGAATTATAGGAAGCTGCTTGAATAGAAAGAGAAGAAGAGGCTAATTGTAGATCTTTTTACTTTTTTACATTGCATACGATTACTCTTAATCAGTAGTGGCTATAAGGCACTTTTTTGAAACAGATTAATTAAGTACTGATGAGCTAGATTACTGACATTACTTTTTTTATAGAGAAGTTGGCTGTAAAACTGAAAATTTTCATCTTGAAAAGGAATTCCAATTACTTTGTCTTTTTTTTCTAAGCTGAATGCCGGTATGAAGCCAATTCCCCAGTTGCTTTGTACCGCTTTTTTAATGGTTTCTATACTGCTTAACTCCATTGATATAGTAAAATTCATCTTCCTTTCTTCCAGTTGGTTTACTAAATAACTTCGGTATGTACACCCTTCTTCCGTTAGAATGATAGTTTCATCTTTAAAGTCATCAATAGTCATCCGTTCCTTTTTTGCATAAGGATGAGCAGATGGAATAATCACTTTCATCGCTTGTTTCGTTAAAAGAATCTTATTGATCATATTCGAATGGAGGGGGCGATCGATGATAAGCCCGAAGTCGAGTTCTTTATTAGCAATTTTCTCTATTATGGTCGATTCTGTATGCGGCTGGATTTGCACTTTAATATTAGGATAGCGTTTCTTAAAGTCAGCTAAAATAGTGGGCAGTTTATAAATGGCCAATGTCTCAATAGAACCAATTTTTATCGTGTGAACCTCTTGTGTTGCCAATCGCTCGTGTGATTCTTCGTATAACGTCAGCAACTTCTCTGCATAACCATAAATCACCTCTCCAGCAGGTGTTAATTTCATCGAATTTCCTTGTCTTTCCAACAAGCAAGTTCCTCCGTAAATTGCTTCAAGTTTTTGAATATGAGTGGTGATACTGGATTGTGAGTAGTCCAGAGCATAAGCAGCTCGTGTATAGTTGCCGCTTTTCACCACTTGAATTAGTGTTTTGAAATAAAGCAATTCCATCTTTTGTCCACTCCCTACTATCAACGATATTGATAGTATATATCAATGATTCCCTGCTTCCATACTGTTTTTTCACTTTATACTTAAAGAGAAATCGATAAGGGAGGAATTAAAATGAAAAGAGAAACAAAGTATTCATTAACCTTGAGCGTTCAGCCGAGTGAAACCAAGCTTGCCTATGAGCACTTTATAACGGAAGAGAAATATCCAATTGGCAAGTTTGAATTTGATGGCGTGGTTACTGACAGTGTGATTGGGGGATGGATCAGTGAGATTGAAGATTTACCAGGACTGTTACAAGATGCTGTAAGAAGCTTGGATGAAGAACAGCTTAATACCCCTTATCGTTCAGAGGGATGGACCGTTCGTCAAGTAGTTCATCATCTAGCAGATAGTCACATGAATGCCTATATTCGATTTAAGTTGGCCTTGACAGAAGAAAAACCTGTAATTAAGCCCTATAACGAAGGGGACTGGGCGGAACTTCCTGATTACAATTTGCCCATTGATATATCACTCTCGTTGCTCACCGCCTTGCATAAACGCTGGACCAACCTTTTACATAACTTGAGCCCTGCTGATATTGAAAAAACATTTATACATCCAGATTCAGGTGAAATTTCTGTTGGAGAAAACATAGGCAGCTACGCTTGGCACGGAAGACATCATCTAGCACATATCACTTCTTTATCTACGCGTAAAGGTTGGTAAATAACTCTTGTGGTGAAATGAAAAATAAGATAAAAGGCAATAAATAAGATTTATTTCACTAAAGGATGCTTTTATTCGTTAGCTTAGAGCAGCATTTGGTCGAATAGATTCAACTTTATAATGATTTTTATTATGAATGAGGCTTCGTAGATTACAATACACCTGGTAGAACGGTTCAAGTGAATCAAAATGGAATCTTTCACTTCATTGTTAATTTTCCAAAGGATGTACTTATTCAAATAAAAGCAGAATAGAATATTACCTTATTAAAACCCTAAAAAACCTCTAAACCCTTTAGGGATGATATGGATTTCAAATAACTTATTCTTTTATACTACTCTTCTTCATCTGTGTATTGCCGAAGAATGGACGGGTGAAAAGATGGCATGGTTCATTATTAAATAACTTATTTTAAATTAGTAAAATAACTGAAACTCGAAGAGAACAAGTTGTTCTTTTCGAGTTTTTTATTAGATATTTGTATTAAATACCTTAGGAACTTGTGGAATTTAAAGAAAATTAGTTAACATAGGACACCTTATCGGAAGCTACCTATAGTGAAATGGCGGGAAGGGGCTGTACATAGCGCATCTTTTCTCCTTTTTGTTTACGAAACTGTACTTTTACGGACGGTTAGAGTTATTTAGTATCTCAGAAATAAAATTAAATATACCTAAAAATTTTGATTATTACATATTTTTTAATGGGTAAAATTGGTATAATTAAGTTAACCGAAAAATGCTATGTAAGAAGATATTTCAAATTTTTCTTGATGTAAATATGAGAGGAGGATTTACTTGAGTACAACAGTGAAATTAATCGGTAGTTTGTTAATTATTGGTCTAATATTTTTGAGTGGTTTTTTTGTAGGCAACATAGGTGAGGCCAAAGTTATGAAAGAAATAAAAATTGGTTATGAGGACATCGAAAATTCAAGCAAAATAATTCACGAAAGTGTTTTTACTGATTCAGAAAACCCAACTATTATCGATAATTTCATTATGATTTACTTGAACGCGAAGGAAATTGATGATCCCAATATTGATTTGGAAAAACCTGATATGTACATTGAGTTAAATAATCCAAATGCTTCTGTTGGATTAATCGATTCAAAATTATGGTTTGTTGAAGATACTGCAATTATTGGAAGAAGAACAAGTGAGAGTTGGGATCAAATCGACTTTTATAAAATTGATGAAAGTGATAGCGAGTATATAAAAGAAATTGTTGAATATCGAGAAGAGTGACAAGTGCAAAAGAGGTTACTAGTAAACAGAACACTCGATGGGTTCTTTCGTAAGTTTTTTTTAAAAGCAATTTCGATTAGGTTTGGTTTACATATTCCGGATTATCGGAAGTAAATAATCCGTCAAATCATATACCTAATTATTTTATATAATAAAGGCAAGGCAGATAGAAGGCATTAAAGCCACTATCTGCCTTTTATTATTTCAGCGGCCGGATAGACTTTTAAACTTCTATTTTTAAAAATTTGAAACTAAAATCTTAAAACTTACGTCTATGGGGTGTTTAGGAAGGGGCGGTGTAATAGTTGGCTAAGAATCTTAGAGATAAAAAATTAAATGAGGAACACATTGAACAGGTCATGAGTGTTTAGGGTGAATACTTGATGCGGTTAATTTATCTATATGTGAAAGATTGGTCGATTGCGGAAGATATCCTTCAAGAAGTTTTTTTTACTTATTATCAAAAAGCCAATCAGTTTGAACATCGCTCTTCGCTGAAAACGTATCTATCTAAAATGGCGATCAATCGGTGCCATGATTATTTGCGAAGCTGGAAAAATAAACGAATTATTTTTACTGAGACTGTTGGGAATCTACTATTGAACTCAAAATCAATTGAAGAATCGTATGAATTAGAATCAGATATTTTCAATTTAACAAGATATGTCTTAGATTTGCCGATCAAATACAGAGAAGCCATTCTTCTTTATTATTATCATGAATTCACTATTAACGAAATATCCAAACTGCTGAACTGTCCGGAAAGTACGGTGAAAACAAGATTGCACAGAGCTAAAAGTTTGTTAAGAAACTCTGTTGATACAAGCGAGTGGGAGGGATTCCAAGATGAACAAATTTAAGCGGGATATCGATGATTTTATTGGCAAAAGCCCGAGGTTTAGCAAATCTTTACAACGCAATATGCTATTTCAAATACAAGCTGGAGAACGGCCACATAAATTTACTATAAAAAAATATGAGTGGTTCACATATGCAGCGGTTTTTGTGATCTTATTGACAGTCGTTGCGCTTTTTGCAATCCAGATTGTTAACGATAAAGGGCGAGTGCCGCAACTACCATCAACTGGTGGCATAGAAAAATCAGTAGTGACTGATACAGATCCAGATGTAGACATCCCCGTTTTTGCGGAATATACGCAGCCACTAGAAATTTTTGAGTTTAACTATGATGCGATGGATAGAGGCAATCATGAGTATGCAGAATATCCGCTAGTAATTAATCCATTGGCGTATAAAGACAAAAAGATATCGCGCGGAGATGTTGTTAAATACGAATATGATTTTTTTGATGGAATGCAAGAAACCATCTCTCGGGTTATCGGTTTGCCGGGGGAAACAATTGAAATTTTAGACGGGCAAATTTTTGTTGATGAACAAAAATTGAATACATTTTATGGTAAGGCTCATCGCTTAGGAATTGGCTCTCTTGAAGAATACAATGCATGGTTTGAAAAAAATGCATCCCCTAACAGCAGCACTTCGGGAATGGAAGAGATTTTTCAAATGAGTATGGAAAAAATTTATTTAGGAGAAGATGAAGTTTTTCTCATCGGGGATGATTGGTTTAGAAGCAGTCAGCATTCATTGAAAGTAGAGGCAATACAAGCGGAAGTACTGGGTTATTATAAGCCATAAAGAGTGGTTATTACACAGCCTTTCTTCAATATAAAGTAAGTATTAATTAATGAGCAGGCTTTATGATAATGTTATACTGGCTCTAAATAGTTAGGCTAGGGAGGTTCCATATGGAAGTCATATATATTGCGGGTGGATGTTTATGGGGAGTACAAGCGTTTATCAAAACCTTGCCTGGAGTAAAGGCGACAGAAGCAGGACGAGCAAATGGGACGAGTCATACACTTGATGGGGACTATGATGGCTACGCGGAATGTGTGAAAACAGAGTTTGATCCAGAAATGTTGACGATTCGAGACTTGATGTCGTATGTATTTGAAATCATTGATCCTTATAGTTCGAATCGGCAAGGGCAAGATGTTGGAGAAAAATACAGAACTGGCGTGTATAGTGAAAATCCAAAGCATTTAGAAGAGGTAAAAGCATTTATTCGTGAGAGAAACGATTGTGAGCGTATAGTTGTCGAAGTGCTACCGCTTTCGAATTATGTAAAAAGTGCGGAAGAACATCAAGACCGGCTAACGAGATGTCCCAATGATTATTGTCATATCCCAAAAGAATTGTTAAGTAAATATAAATAGGTAATGTACATTATTACCGAAAGAGAAGCGCCAGTGCGGGCTTCTTTTTTTGTGACTATAAACGGAAGTAAAGGAGGCTTTACATTTTATTCGAAGTAAAGTATACTTTACGTAAAGCGAGCTTTACACGGAGGGATAGAATATGGAGCATCGAATTAAAGAGCTAAGAACATCTTTCGGGTATACGCAAGAGCAGCTATCTGAGAAATTAGGTGTTTCGAGACAAACAATCATTTCAATTGAGAATGGACGCTATAAACCGTCATTGGAATTAGCGTATAAAATCGCTACTTTATTTCAACTTCGCATTGAAGATGTCTTTATATTTGAGAAAGGGAGTGAATAAGGATGGAAACAAACCAACTGTTAGGTCTACTGGGATTATTGCTCGGAGTAACGGGAGGACTTTTCGGACTGTGGTGGGGACGGAAGAAAGCTGCAGAAAACAGAGGACTTGATGAGCGGTACGCAAGTATCACTATGAAAGCTTTAGCAAATGCCTGGAAGATCACATTGGTCGCCATGTATATTCAGTTCATCTTTGTAATTTTCGGAATGGAGTTGGCAGCAATTGAAGTAGTAGGTACTTTACTGATTATTCATTTAGCTGGTTGGGCGATTTCTACGGTGTATTATAGTTCCAAACTTTAAGTGGGCCGAGGAGTGATCCTATTTTTTATACAAAGAAGAGCTACACCTTCGTAGCTCTTCTTTGCGTTCAGTTGTTTCTTAAGGCAAAAAATAAATATACAGCAACAAATTAAGCTATGACAATTAAATTCTAAGCCTTTCTAGTTTAAAAATCTCATAATTTCAAATATTATAATTTCTAATATATTACATAAATATTTCACAATTAGAATAAATTGAAATACTGCTGTAACAGAATAAAGATTCCAAGCTGTTATACTGAACATGTTGCATTAAATGGAGGCTTTTGTGTTATTTCAACTTAACATTCAAAATATACATAGATGAAACACTCGTAATTATTGAAAGGGGATAAAACACATGATATCGAAATGGTTAGTAACTAGTTTATCCTCTGTATTAGCTTTATCAATATTGATACCGACAGCTAACGCAGATACATTAAATGAATTAGAGCAGAAACAGCAAGAAACAGAACAACAAAAAAGTGAATTAACTTCTGATATTAGTGAAAAAGCAGGACAAATCAATCAAAACGTATCAAAGTTAGACCAATTAACAGCAAAAATTGAAGAATTGAACGCACAAATTACGGGTACAGAAACAAAAATCAGTGATGTTCAAGCGAAAATCGATAAAACTAAAGTAGAAATTGATGAGCTGAAAAAGTCAATTGAAGAACTTGAAAAAAAAATAGAAGAACGTGAAGAGTTGTTGAAAGAACGAGCTCGTGCTATCCAGTTAAGTGGCGGTTCTGTAGATTACATAGATGTCTTACTTGGCGCAAACAGTTTTATTGATTTTATTGATCGTTTTTCTGCGGTGAATACGTTAATAGAAGCAGACAGAGAAATCATGCGGGAACAAGCGGCAGATAAAAAACTGCTAGCTGAACAAAAAGAACAAGTAGAATCCAAGTTAGCTGAACAAGAATCTCGACGTTTAGAATTGGTTGGGTTAAAAGCTTCATTAAGCAGTAAAAAAGCAGAACAAGCACAAGCTGTTCAAAACTTAGAAAAAGAACAAAAACGCCTGGCAGCTGAAAAAAATGAGTTAGAATTTGAACATGCCGAAGCTCTTGAAGTTAGTGCAGATTTAGAAAAACAAATCATGAACGAACAAGCACGTTTAGCAGAAATTGCTAGAAAAGAAGAAGAAGAACGCCAGCGAAAAATTGCTGCTGAAAAAGCTGCAGAAGAGGCTCGTCTACAAGCAGAAGCAGAAGCGGCTGCAGCTGCAGCTGCTAAAGCCGCAGCAGAAGAAAAAGCTCGTGCACAAGCAGAGGCAGAAGCACAGGCTCAAGCTAAAAGTAGTGCCAAAGCTGAATCAGCAAGCAAGCCGAAAGCACCTACACCTGCTGTGACTCCACCAGTAAAAGTAGAAGTTGCACCAGTACCAGTAGCAGAACCAGCACCTAGTGCGATGTTTATTTGGCCAGCTTCTGGACGACATTCTTCAGGTTTTGGTGGACGTGATATCGGTGACGGTGCCGAATCACATCTTGGACAAGACATTGCCAATGTAACGGGTACACCAATCTCTGCGGCGGCAACTGGTTATGTTTCCTATGCCGGTAACATGGGTGGTTATGGTAACGTAGTAATTTTAACTCACTCAATTCAAGGCCAAACGTATGCAACTGTTTATGCTCATATGAGTGCTATCAATGTGTCATCTGGACAGGCAGTTTCACAAGGTCAAAATGTTGGACTCGTTGGCAGCACAGGACGATCTACCGGACCACATCTTCATTTTGAAATCCATGTTGGTCCATGGAATGGAGCTCGCTCAAACGCAGTGAATCCAATGAATTATTTCTAAAATAGTTATAAAAAGGAAAAAATTAACCCGACCCGAAGCACTTTAAAAGTGCGCCGGTTCGGGTTTTTTTATATTTATGTTAGATGAATTTGTTTATCTCCGATTAATCCAACTGGCTTTGGGTATAGTAGTAAAAGGCTGTAAAGCAAATTAGTAAATTGTTTGCAGAGTCAACAAAAGGAGGATGTGGCGTGGAGAATTCAATCAAAGCCTTTGTGTTCGATGTTTACGGAACCTTGTTCGACGTTACGGCGATAAAAAAAGAATGCGAAGAATTATATCCCGGATATGGAGAAAAAATCAGTCAGACATGGAGATCCAAGCAAGTTGAATACTTTATGTTGCGCCAGCTGATGGGCAATTATGCCACGCTCTATGCCATTACACATGATGCATTAAAATATGCACTTAACGAAAATGACTTGCAGCCAAGTAAAGAAAATGAACAAAAGTTATTGGATGCCTATCTGCATTTACCGCTTTACGCAGAATCTAAAGAAGTTCTTACGCAGTTAAAAGATAAAAACTTAGTGGTTTTTTCAAATGGCTCTCACGATATGCTAGATCCTTTAGTTAAAAATGCCGGATTAGAAGAGTTGTTTGATCATGTGTTGAGTATTGATGACGTGAAAGAATTTAAACCAACACCGGCATCTTATCAATATGCGTTAGAGCAACTCGGAATCGAAAGTCATGAAGTTCTCTTTATGTCGTCTAATGGCTGGGATGTATCGGGTGCGAAAAGTTTCGGATTCCAAACAGCTTGGATCAACCGAAAAGGAATGCCGGTCGAAGAGCTTGATCTGGAGCCGGATTATATATTCGACGATTTAAATGGATTGTTAAAGTGGAAATAAAGTTTAATCGATTGAGTTTTAAAAATGAGGAGGAAATTAACTATGACAACATTGCAACTCGGTGATAAAGCACCATTATTTGAACTACCATTAGCAGAAGGCGGTACTTATTCTCTCGAACAAGATTTGACGGATCGTCCAGGTTGGAGATTTTTGGTCTTTTTCAGAGGATCATGGTGCCCAGTATGTAACCAAGATTTAAAAGAAATTGAAGAAAGCCTTTCTTATTTTGAAGGAAAAGGCGTTTATTTTACGGCTCTATCAACAGATAGCCAAGAAAACTCATTGGGGATGAAAAATGAGCATAGCTTAAGCTTTCCGCTCTTGTCTGACCTTACAACAGATTTGTTAGACCAGTATGGCGCTTATTACCACGGAGAAGATGCACTATATGAAGATCATGGAATCCACGGGGAAGCTGCTCATTATTTGCTTGATGAAAAAGGGAATATTCTTTATCAACAGCAGCAAACGAGCCCTTATGGACGTCCAAGCGCAACAGAGCTTCGCAAAGTTGTGCAGTATATTAAAAAGAATTTAAAGTGATAATTCATTAGAAAATGAACATTTAATTTACTCAGCAAGACCCTTGCCTAATTTTAGGTAAGGGTCTTTTTACTGTCATTAATTCTCTAAATAGCGATACAAGGTAGACCTACTGATACCGGTTTTTTCTTTAATTTCAGCTAAGGTAAATTGTTTGCTTTCGTACAGTTCGATTGCTTTTTTTACGTTTTTGTCTGCTTTTCTGGGGCGACCAGAGACGACACCTTTTTCCTTGGCAAGAGATAATCCCGCTTTGGTTTTTTCACTGATGGCATCACTTTGAAAATCGGACAAATAGCTCAAAATTTTAATGAACGGGTACTCTTTTTCGTTATTTGTATCAATATTTTCATGGATAGAAAAAAAAGTGGTCTTTTTTGTTTCCAGTATGTTTAGAAGCTCTACTAACTGCCGAGTAGAATCCGCAAAAGTGTATAGCCTGGCAACAACTAGTTGACTGCCATCTTCTGCTTGTTCCAACAAATTTTCAAGTTGCAACCGATTTTTTGGAGAGGCGTGCATTTCTACATATATTTTAGTGCAGCCGAAATTTTTAAGAAGCATGAGTTGGTGTTGGCACTCTGGATCTTCAACGCTAGGTCTTGCGTAACCTATCAACAAGTTAAAATCCCCTTTCATAGCGAGTCATATCTATCATAGCACAAGGTAAAAGTGTCGATAGTTCCAAAAAGGTTCTTTTTTGGGTAAAAAGATGATACACTAATTTTATTGGTAAAACGGATCGGCTTTTATGAGAGTTAAAAGTCAAAAAAATGTAAGAGGAGAAAGTGAATATGTGGAAAAAAATTAAAACGCAATGGTTCGGAAATGTACGAGGAGATGTCCTGGCGGGAATTGTTGTCGCTCTGGCATTGATCCCGGAAGCTATAGCATTTTCAATCATCGCCGGAGTGGACCCAATGGTCGGGCTGTACGCTTCATTTAGTATCGCGGTTATTATCGCGTTTGTAGGAGGTCGCCCCGGTATGATTTCTGCGGCAACCGGAGCCATGGCGCTGCTAATGGTACCGTTGGTGCGGGATCATGGTTTGGAATATTTATTGGCTGCTACTATTTTAACGGGCGTTATTCAAATCTTATTTGGAGTTTTTAAAGTCGCAAAAGTGATGAAATTCATCCCACGCGCAGTAATGATCGGATTTGTTAATGCACTTGCCATCCTCATCTTCATGGCACAAGTGCCGCATTTTATCGGCATCAATAATTTAACGTATGTTTTCGTAGCAATTACGCTTGCCATTGTCTACATCGTTCCCAGGTTCTTTAAAGCAATCCCAGCGCCATTGATTGCGTTAGTGGTCTTGACGGGTGCTGCAATTTACGGGGGACTAGATTTGAGAACAGTAGGGGATTTAGGTGTTATTAGTCAAACGTTGCCGACTTTCCTGCTGCCGAATGTTCCATTTAACATGGAAACTTTACTGATTATTTTACCTTATTCTCTAGCTTTAGCAGTGGTTGGGTTACTTGAATCCTTGTTAACAGCGAATATTGTAGATGATATGACAAGTACAACAAGTGATAAGAATAAGGAATCTCGAGGACAAGGAATCGCCAATTTTGTCACTGGATTTTTCGGTGGAATGGCGGGATGTGCCATGATTGGTCAATCTATTATTAACGTCAAGTCAGGTGGGAGAGGCAGACTGTCGGCTTTTGTAGCCGGTGCGTTCCTCATGTTCCTCATTATTGTTTTAGGAAATGTCGTGGTACAGATTCCAATGCCGGTTTTAGTCGGAATCATGATTATGGTATCTATCGGCACCTTTGACTGGTCGTCATTTAGTTATTTGAAAAAAGCGCCAAAAGCCGACTCTATTGTTATGCTGGCAACTGTAATGATTGTTGTCTACACACATGACCTTTCAATCGGTGTGCTAGCTGGCGTACTGTTGAGTGCCATCTTCTTTGTCGCAAAAATATCGAAGATTAAAGTGAAGAAAAAACTATTGGAAGACACATATTACGAAGTGGTAGGTCAATTGTTCTTTGCTTCAGTTGAAGATTTCCTTGAAAAATTTGACTACGAAACGCAAGGACAAACGGTTATCATTGACTTTACTGAGTCACATATTTGGGATGATTCCGGCGTTGGTGCCGTTGATCGGGTTGTCTTGAAATTCCAGGAAAACGGCAATAATGTGAAAATTGTTGGCTTGGATACCGGCAGTCAAAAGCTGATTGATCAGCTAGCAGTTTTTAACAATCAACATGTAAAATTACCAACCCATTAAAAATAGCAGAGGAGTGCTGGTGCATGTATACTCGAATATTATTAGCGGTGGACGGCTCGGAACATTCCGAGCGCGCTGCGAAAGAAGCTGTGAAATTAGCAAAAGGATCAGCTGAACCTCAAGTAACCATTGTCTTTGTGGCAGATTATGATGATTCTAAAAAAGAAGTTTTGCATAGTGGCAGTTCCACGGAACTTGACCTTAAACGTAGAAAAAATCTTCAGCCGGTAGAAGATGCGTTAAGTGCGGGAGGCGTCAATTACAAAGTGGAAATTCTCCATGGTACACCTGGACCTGCCATTGTTGAATATGCTAACCAAGATGAATTCGACGTACTTGTCATCGGCAGCCGCGGCTTGAACTCACTTCAAGAAATGGTTCTTGGTAGTGTTAGTCATAAAGTGGTAAAACGTGCAAATTGCCCCGTTTTAATTGTAAAATAATAGCACGAATATAAAGAGCTCAAATGGGCTCTTTTTTTGTGAGGGAGGGTTGTTATGAAGAATACAAAGGAAAATAGGATTAATGGAAACGGCGTTATCCATACGCCATTTTATTACGGCTGGGTAATTGTTATTCTCGCGGGATTGTCTCACTTTTTTTCTGGACCTGGACAAACCTATTCAAACGCCATTTTTATAGATTATTACATAGAAGAATTTGGCTGGAGCCGCTCGACCGTGTCCGGTATTTACTCATCAGCGACACTTCTTGCAGGATTTTTATTGTTTATCATCGGTCGAATGATTGATAAAGTCGGTGCGCGAAAAATGGCGATTGCCGTATCCTTAATTCTAGCAGCAGCCAGTATATTTAATAGTTTCGTAGTCAATTGGGTGATGTTGTTTATGGGCTTTTTCGCTATACGGCTATTTGGTCAAGGCTCGATGACGCTCGTTCCAAACGCTTTAGTGCCACAATGGTTTATACAAAAACGTGGTCGTGCGCTTGGGTTAGCTGCGCTAGGTGGGATGATTGGATCTGCTGCATTTCCATTGATCAATGTTTGGCTAATTGAAGCTTATGGTTGGCGAACGACTTGGCAAATTCTTGGCGCATCCATTGTCCTGATTTTTACACCTTTAGCATTTTTCTTTATCCGAAATCGGCCAGAAGATATTGGCTTGCTGCCGGATAATGGACCTTTAGTAAGAGAAGAGGATCCACACAAGGCTTTATCTTCAGACATTAGTTGGACGGTAAAAGAAGCGAAAAAGACCCGCTCTTTTTGGCTCCTGTTGTTTTGTGTAGTGGTTCCTGCATTGGTTAATACCGGAATGACTTTCCATTTGGTGTCTATTTTTTCGATTCAATCATTAGCACCTGAAACAGCTGCGACTGTCTTGAGTTTGATGGCGGTTATTGGTTTTCCAGTAACGTTTCTGGCAGGTTATTTGCTTGATAAAATACGCGTTCAGTGGATGTTAGCTTTTGTTTTTGTTGGGGAAATTGCCTCGATTTTCTTATTGAAAGAAGCGGACTTGTTTTCAGGAGCAATTCTTTTTGCCGTTGTATGGGGCTTTATGTTGGGAATTGAACGCGTGACCCTTAGTGTTGTGTGGCCAAATTATTTCGGTCGGCAATACCTTGGTAGCATTACCGGCATTTCGATGGCCTTTATGGTAGTTGGTTCTGCCCTTGGTCCATTACCGTTCGGCTTGTTTTACGATTTCTTTGGTGGCTATAAAGAAGTGTTATGGGTTATTATGATTTTCCCGCTTCTTGGAATTGTGGCAGCTTTACTAGCAAATCCGCCGGAAAAAGAAGGAATAGAAAACTAAGCTTAAAAAACGCAGAAAAGAGCAATTGCTCTTTTCAGCGTTTTTTAAATGATTTCTTATTTTTTCTCAATTGCTAAAAGAAACGGAGGTGAATGTTGCTGGTTGATAAACTCATATTTCAGCACATCAAAAGTTTTTTGCGGTAGGGAGGAAACGAATTCCATAACGGCATCACGTTCTTCGCTGCCGCCTTCATGGCCACTGTATACGACAACTAACAAAACGCCTTTTATTTTCAAAAGATCTAAACATTGTTCGAGAGCAGCAAGCGTACTTTTTGCTTTTGTAATAATGCTGTGATCACCTTTTGGCAAATAGCCAAGATTGAAAACGGCAGCTGCAATGGGCTCTGACACATAGTCTTTTATTTTGGCATGGCTGTCATGAATAAGTTCGACGTGGTCAACGTCTTGCACTCGAATTCGTGTCGCGTCAATCGCTTCTGCTTGAATATCAAAAGCGAAAACTTTTCCGGTTGCTCCAGTTAAACCTGCAAGGAAGTGTGTATCATGTCCGTTGCCAGCAGTGCCATCAATGGCTACGTCTCCAGAAGAGACCGCTTGTTCAAGCAATGATTTTGTAAAAGGCAATACACGTTGTACCGTCATGAAGACACACTCCCAGCAGCAAGTTTACCTTGCCAACTTTCGCGGCGTGCGAGTTCTGCATCGATGCCGTTTAAGACGTCCCATTTGTTGGCGCTCCACATCGGACCAATCATTAAATCTATCGGGCCATCTCCTGTAATGCGTTGGACAACCATTTCTGGTGGCAACACTTCAAGTTGGTCGGCTACTAAGTTAATGTATTCTTGCTTTTCAAGAAACTCGACCATGCCTTTTTCGTATTGCTTGACCATTGGTGTGCCTTTTAATAAATGCAACAAGTGAATTTTAATGCCTTGAACATCAAGTTTTGCCACTTCACGAGCAGTTTCCATCATCATGTCTCGGTCTTCAAGTGGTAAGCCGTTGATGATATGTGTACACACGCGAATGCCGCGCTTACGTAATTTTGTTACGCCTTCTACATATGCTTCGAAATCATGCGCACGGTTGACCAAAAGGGCCGTTCGCTCATGAATCGTTTGCAATCCAAGTTCGACCCATAAATACGTGCGTTCGTTTAATTCGGCTAAATAATCCACGACATCATCTGGCAAACAGTCCGGACGCGTTGCGATGCTCAAACCGATAACATTTTCTTGTTCGAGTGCCGCTTCAAACTTTTCTTTAATCACGGGTAACGGCGCATGTGTATTGGTATAGGCTTGAAAATACGCCATATATTTAGCATCTTTCCACTTGCGATGCATTTTTTCTTTAACTTTATCAAATTGCTCAGAAATCGAGTCGACACGATCTCCGGCAAAATCACCAGAACCTGCTACGCTGCAAAACGTACAGCCCCCGTGTGCTACTGTTCCGTCCCGGTTCGGACAATCAAACCCTGCATCTAAAGCGATTTTCATGACCTTAAAGCCAAAATGATCGCGCAAATGGCGATTCCATGTATAATAACGTTTTCCATCAGATGAAAAAGGAAACTCTTTACTCAATCGAAACAACTCCTCGAAAGCCATTGTAGCATGACGACAAAACGGCAAACAATGCCTACTAATGAGACAATGGATTTTTATGAATATTGCGTTTAGAGCAATAGTTTGTTTAAATTAAAAATGGAAGCGTTTTAATAATGAATTTAAGTGGATGAGTCAGAGGAGGCATAATGGAATGAAACCGATTTACAGTTCTGCAAAAGAAGCAGTTGAACAAATTCAAGA
Organism: Planococcus halocryophilus; assembly: GCF_022489025.1. Classification (GTDB taxonomy): domain Bacteria; phylum Bacillota; class Bacilli; order Bacillales_A; family Planococcaceae; genus Planococcus; species Planococcus halocryophilus_A. The sequence continues at coordinate 49,236 of NZ_JAKVTG010000009.1, forward strand.
CGGTGCCACAATTATGGTAGGCGGATTTGGGTTAGTAGGAATACCTGAACAGCTTATTTTAGCACTAGTTGATAAAGGGGTAACCGATCTGACCGTCATTTCCAATAACTGTGGAGTAGACGAATGGGGTCTTGGCCTATTATTGAAAAACAAACAAATTAAAAAAATGATCGGTTCTTATGTAGGTGAAAACAAAGAATTCGAGCGTCAAGTGTTATCGGGCGAAATCGAAGTTGAATTGACTCCGCAAGGAACGTTAGCTGAAAAAATGCGTGCAGGTGGAGCGGGGATTCCAGCTTTCTTCACACCAGCTGGCGTAGGTACAACTGTTGCAGAAGGCAAAGAAATTCGCGAATTCGATGGCAAAGAATATGTGCTTGAACACGCGTTACGAGCAGATTTTGCATTAGTTAGAGCACATAAAGCTGATAAGATGGGCAACCTTGTTTATAACAAAACAGCACAAAACTTTAATCCACTTGCTGCAGCGGCTGGGAAAATTACCATTGCGGAAGTAGAAGAAATCGTGGAAATCGGTGACATCAATCCGAATCACGTTCAAACGCCAAGCATTTATGTACAAGGCTTGCTTCAAGCAGACCAAGAAAAACGGATCGAACGTCTTACAACACGCACTGTTTAAGAAAGGGTGGAGAAAATCTTGGATAAACAATTAGTCAGAGAACGCATTGCAAAACGAGCTGAAAAAGAAATCAACGACGGCGATTACGTCAACTTAGGAATCGGTATGCCAACTTTAGTTGCGAACTTCATTTCCGACAATAAAAGTGTTGTTCTTCAATCAGAAAACGGACTTTTAGGAATCGGACCGTATCCGACAGAAGAAAATGTTGATCCGGACTTAATCAATGCGGGTAAAGAAACTGTTACAACGATTCCTGGTTCGGCTTTCTTTACAAGTGCTGAATCATTCGCGATGATCCGCGGTGGACATATTGATGTCGCGATTCTTGGTGGTATGGAAGTAGCTCAAAATGGGGACTTAGCGAACTGGATGATTCCAGGGAAAATGATTAAAGGCATGGGCGGCGCAATGGATTTGGTGCACGGTGCGAAAAAAGTAATCGTTATTATGGATCATGTATCAAAAGACGGTTCTGCCAAAATAAAAAAACAATGTGATTTGCCGCTAACAGGCAAAGGTGTCGTCAACAAAATCATTACAGAACGTGCTGTAATTGAAGTGACAGATGCTGGATTGGTCTTAACAGAAGTATTTGATGGCTTTACGGTTCAAGATATTATCGATTCAACAGATGCACCATTAAACACAGAAAACGTTAAAGTCTCTTAAGCTATTGCCAAAAAACGGCGACTCGTCTAAAATGAAGACAATAGGTAATGACAGCGAAGAGGACTAGTAGTTTGCGTATTTTTTACAGAGAGCCGGCGGTTGGTGCAAGTCGGTAAAATGCCCAAACGAACTCACCTTGGAGTCAGTGTATGTGAAACTAAGTAAGATACACCGTTTTCCGCGTTAAGGAGTCAAGTTGAGCGAGCAGTCGCTAATTTGGGTGGTACCGCGGGAAAATCCCGTCCCTTATTTTTTAAGGGGCGGGATTTTTTTATTTTGAGGAGGAATTGGAAATGACATTCAAGCACAAACTAGTTGAGAAAAAATGGCAGAAATATTGGCAAGACAACAAAACGTTTAAAATGGTAGACGATCCGTCTAAACCGAAATTTTATGCACTAGATATGTTCCCATATCCATCAGGGGCTGGACTTCATGTGGGTCACCCAGAAGGCTACACGGCGACTGATATTTTAAGCCGTGTTAAACGCATGCAAGGCTATAATGTTTTGCACCCAATGGGTTGGGATGCTTTTGGTCTTCCAGCAGAGCAATATGCACTGGATACAGGAAATGATCCAGCTGAATTTACGGCTAAAAACATTGAAACGTTCAAGCGCCAAATTCAAGAACTTGGATTTTCTTATGACTGGGACCGTGAAATTAGCACGACAGATCCGTCTTATTATAAATGGACGCAATGGATTTTTATCCAATTGTATAATAAAGGACTAGCGTATGTTGATGAAGTTGCAGTTAACTGGTGCCCAGCACTTGGAACAGTTCTTGCGAACGAAGAAGTGATCGATGGCAAATCAGAACGCGGTGGTCATCCGGTTGAGCGTCGTCCAATGCGCCAATGGGTATTGCGTATCACAAATTATGCGGACCGTTTGCTTGAAGACTTGAATGATCTTGATTGGCCAGAAAGCTTGAAAGACATGCAGCGCAACTGGATCGGGAAATCAGAAGGCGCAGAATTGGAATTCCAAGTAGCGGATACGGAACATTCTTTCCGCGCGTTTACAACACGTCCAGATACAATTTTTGGTGCGACTTATGCTGTGCTTGCGCCTGAACATAAATTAGTAGCTGCGATTACAACAGCAGAACAAAAACAAGCTGTTGAAAAATACATTGACGACGTGAAAACGAAAAGTGATTTGGAACGCACAGATTTGGCGAAAGACAAATCAGGTGTTTTCACAGGCGCTTATGCAACAAACCCAGCAAGTGGCGAAAAAATGCCAGTTTGGATCGCCGATTATGTATTGGCAACTTACGGAACAGGCGCAATTATGGCAGTTCCAGCTCACGACGAGCGTGATTATGAATTTGCGAAGCAATTCGATTTGCCTATCGTCGAAGTAGTATCAGGCGGCAATATTGAAGAAGAAGCTTATGCAGGCGATGGCGAATTGATCAATTCCGATTTCCTTAACGGGTTAAACAAAAAAGAAGCAATTGAAAAAGCGATTGACTGGCTAGTTGATAAAAAAGTCGGCGAAAAGAAAATTACTTACCGCTTGCGCGATTGGTTGTTTAGCCGTCAGCGTTACTGGGGCGAGCCAATTCCGATCATTCATTGGGAAGATGGTACAATGACGCCTGTTGAAGAAAAAGACTTGCCGCTTATGTTGCCAGTAACAACGGATATTAAGCCAAGCGGGACAGGCGAGTCTCCACTTGCTAATATTACCGATTGGGTAAATGTCGTTCATCCAGAAACAGGAATGAAAGGTCGTCGCGAAACCAACACGATGCCACAATGGGCAGGAAGCTGCTGGTATTACTTGCGCTTTATCGACCCAACTAATGATGAAATGTTGGCTGACCCTGAACTATTGAAACGCTGGTTGCCAGTTGATGTGTATATCGGTGGCGCAGAGCACGCAGTACTTCACCTGCTATATGCGCGTTTCTGGCATAAAGTGCTATACGATATCGGTGTGGTTTCAACAAAAGAACCTTTCCAAAAGTTATTTAACCAGGGCATGATTTTGGGCGAAGGAAACGAGAAAATGTCGAAATCAAAAGGCAATGTCGTGAACCCCGACCAAATTATCGAAAGCCACGGTGCAGACACATTGCGTATGTACGAAATGTTTATGGGACCACTTGAAGCATCTATCGCTTGGTCAACAAATGGTCTAGACGGTTCTCGTCGATTCCTAGACCGCATTTGGCGTTTGTTGATGGACGAAGAGCAATTGAGTGCAAAAATCACGGATTCAAACGATGGCAAACTGGAAAAAGTCTATCACCAGACTGTTAAAAAAGTAACAGACGACTTTGAAGGATTGCGTTTTAACACAGCGATTTCACAAATGATGGTCTTTATTAACGAAGGCTATAAAGTCGATTCCATTCCAAAAGAATACGTAGAAGGTTTTGTGAAACTCTTGTCTCCAATTGCACCTCACGTAGCAGAAGAGCTATGGGAGAAATTGGGTCATGAAGGATCAGTAACTTACGAAAACTGGCCACAATACGACGAATCGAAAATGATCGATGATGTAATCCAAGTAGTAGTACAAGTTAACGGCAAAGTAAAAACAAAGCTAGCGATCGCTAAAGACAGCACGAAAGAAGAACTAGAAGCAGCAGCACTTGCGGATGACAATGTTCAAAAGGCCACTGACGGTAAACAAATTCGCAAAGTAATTGTTATTCCAGGGAAATTGGTTAACATCGTAGTAGGCTAAAAAAGGTAGACATGAAAATGCAAAACCTTCCGGGAGCATTTTGAAAGTAGAATAATAAAAAGAGGCAGACTGGAAATTTTCCAGTCTGCCTCTTTTGTGTTTGTAAGATAGATTAATATCTCATTTGAATCGCTTCGGCCGCTTTGGGCATGGCTTTCACAAGAAGCCAGGCAAAGAACGCCAGTCTTCTTGCTTCGCCTAGCCCGTAGACGCGCCGGTGCTGAGGTATTTGATTTAAAATTAAAGATTTTCTATATAGAAACAAACTGTGAATCAAACCAGTAGAGATTGCCACAAGCCAGCAGAAAAGAAAGCTGGTTTGCGGAATAACTATACAAAAGCTATTAAGCTCTGCTCTCTACTCGGTGTTCTTTCGCAAAACGAGCTGCGCTTTGTCCGGCAACGTTGCCTGTCACTAATGCAGAAGTAATATTGTAGCCGCCCGTGTACCCGTGAATGTCTAAAATTTCACCACAGAAATACAATCCAGGTTTCTTTTTAGAAGCCATCGTTTTGGGTTCGATTTCTTTGATCGACACACCGCCTCCAGTAACAAACGCTTTTTCGATAGGTTGTGTGCCGGTAACGAACATTGTAAAGGCTGTCAGCTGCTTTGCGAATTCTCGTACTTTGTCGCTAGGCAATTCTGCGCCTGTCAATTGAGGATCGATTTCTGCACGTCCTAGCAAGAATAGCAGCCAGCGTTCTTGAGCAAGGCTTTTCCAAACATTTTTAACCGATTTTTTTGGTTCGTCTTTCATCATTTTCATGAGCAATTGAAAAGCGGATTCGGCATTTTCATTTGGTAGTGAATTGATGCGCATTTCGACCGGTTGGCCGCCGTTTTTCTTCATTTCTTTTACGACGTATTGGCTACAGCGTAAAACTGCAGGGCCGCTCAAACCAAAATGAGTAAACAGCATATCCATTTGATGCGTGACAAGCACTTTGCCTTTTTTGTTTAATACGGTTACAGCTGCGTCACGTAGCGCTAAACCTTGAAGTTCACGGCTAACGATAAACGGTTCTTTCGACAACAGTGGTACTTCCGTTGGATAAAGCTCGGTCACCAAATGACCTGCTTTTTCAGCCCATGGGTAGCCATCTCCTGTAGAGCCGGTTTGTGGTACTGCTTTGCCACCAACGGCAACGACAATCGCTTTCGCTGTATACTCTTCTCCTGTATGAAGGCGAACTCCGGTCACTTTTTCATCAGTCATTAATAATTTTTTAACGGGTGAATCGAGCATAATCGTAACATTTAACCGGTCCATTTCTTTGAACATGGCATCCGCCACATCTTGTGCACGGTTAGATACGGGGAACATGCGCCCATGATCTTCTTCTTTTAACGCGACACCAAGGCCTTCAAAGAAGGAAATAATGTCTTCGTTATTGAATACAGAAAAAGGACTGTGAAGAAAACGGCCATTCCCTGGAATATGCCTAACAATTTCGTCTAGCGGCAATCGGTTGGTTACGTTGCAACGGCCACCGCCGGAAATGATTAATTTTTTTCCTAATTTCTTTCCTTTTTCAATCAGTAACACTTTTTGGTTATTTGAAGCTGCGGCAATTGATGCCATTAAGCCGGAGGGACCCCCGCCGATGATTATAACGTCATACATATATTAAGAACTCGCTTTCGTTTTCTTTTTAGTATACACGATGCAGCGAAACACGTTGAGTAATTTCATCTATAGGTGTAAACTATCGTGTAGATTGCTTTTATTATGAACAAGTCAGGAAGTGTAAAATGTCGTCATTAGTTAAAGGTACAGCCATCTTAACATTAGGTCTATTTTTGTCAAAAATATTGGGAGTTATTTATATCATTCCGTTTTATAGCATGGTAGGAGAAGACAATATCGGGCTTTATCAATATGCATATATCCCGTATAACTTGATGCTGGCGCTGGCTATTTCAGGCGCTCCAATCGCTTTCTCGAAATTTACCGCTAAATACAATTCCCTCGGTGATTATGAAACGGGTAGGCGATTATTAAAGTCAGGCCTTCTGACGATGATGATTACCGGTTTTGTTTCGTTTCTCTTGCTTTATATCTTCGCAGAGCCACTTGCGCGTATTACCATCTCTGAAGATGAACGGATTTATTCGGTTGGGGATGTTACCGAAGCGATTCGTTGGGTCAGTTTTGCATTAATCGTCGTACCATTTATGAGTCTATGGAGAGGGTTTTTCCAAGGCTATAACTACATGATGCCGACTGCTGTTTCCCAATTGGTCGAGCAAATTGTTCGCATTATTTTCCTTTTAGGCGGCGCATTTGCAGTTCTTTATATTTTTGATGGTACGCCAAAAACAGCGATTCAGTTTGCGGTATTGTCTGCGGCAATCGGAGCTCTCGGCGGAATTGTAACATTGGGTTATTTCTGGAAAAAGAAAAAGCCCGAATACAATCAGCTGCTAGCGAACTCTGTTGAATCGTATGACGTGAAATTACGTGATATGTACAAAGAGATTGTGATTTATGCCGTACCAGTCATTTTCCTCGGTATTGCCAATCCATTGTTCCAGTTTGTCGATTTAATGACGTTTAACCGAGCGATGAGTTCTGGTGGGAATTTCTCAGAAATCGACCTTTTAGGTATTTTAAACTTAACTGCTCATAAACTTGTCATGATCCCCGTCATGCTTGCTACTGGTTTCTCAATGGCATTGATCCCATTGATCACCAAGCATTTTACACGTAGAGAGTATTTACAAGTATCAAAAACATTAGATCAATCAATTCAGTTATTATTGTTCTTAACATTACCTGCAGTTATTGGGATGACGATGCTTTCTGATGAGTTATACCATGTCTTTTACGAAGTAAGTGATGTTGGATCTGAAATTTTAGCGCATTATTTACCCGTGGCAATTTTGTTTTCTGCTTTTCCAGTCACAGCTTCTATTTTACAAGGTATCAACAAACAAAAATGGATCATCATCAACTTGTCGACAGGTCTATTATTAAAAGCTCTGTTAAATACACCGTTGATCGAACGTTTTGAAACAGACGGTGCTATAGCAGCAACGATTATTGGTTATATAGCAGCTATTGGGATGAACATGATTGTAATCGTTAAAACAATGAATTACCATTCGCAAATGGTCACAAGACGCGTGATGTTAATTGTTATTTTGAACTTGATTATGGCAGGTGCGGTTTACGTGTCGATGTCAGGAATCGATTTGTTTATCAGCATGGACAATAAATTCTTATCCATGATTCGTATCATTTTAATCGGTGGTGTTGGCGCAGTTGTTTATGGTTATCTCGGCTTAAAAACAGGCTTAGCACAAAAGTTGATGGGCTCAAAAATAACAAAAATCTCACGGAAATTAGGCTTTTAGGAGTGACACAATGCGTTTAGATAAATACCTTTCGAATATGGGCTATGGCTCTAGAAAAGAAGTTAAAGTTCTGTTGAAGTCAAAAGCAGTTGAAGTAAACGGTGAAATCGTTCGCGACCCAAAAGTGCATGTCAAAGAGCATACCGATCACATTTCGGTCGGTGGAGAAGCTGTTATTTATACAGAATTTATTTATTTGCTCATGAATAAACCTCAAGGTGTGATTTCGGCAACGGAAGATAAGTACGATAAAACAGTCATCGATTTGCTGGCTGAAGATGAGCAGCATTTCGAGCCGTTTCCTGTAGGGCGACTAGACAAGGACACGGAAGGGTTTTTACTATTAACAAATGACGGCAAGTTAGCACATGAATTGCTATCGCCTAAAAAGCATGTGGATAAAACATATTTTGCACATGTTGAAGGGGTAGTGACGGAAGAAGATGCAGAAGCATTTAAAAATGGTGTTACGCTTGATGATGGTTATGAGACAAAGCCTGCAAGTTTAAACATCTTGGAAAGTGCTGCTCTGTCTAAAATTGAATTGACGATTACAGAGGGGAAATTTCATCAAGTTAAACGGATGTTCGAAAGTGTCGGCAAAAGCGTTATCTACTTGAAACGTTTGTCGATGGGACCGTTAAGTCTTGATCCAGAATTAGAACTTGGTGAATATCGTCATTTAACAGAAGAAGAACTTACTAGCTTAAAAGATAGAAAATGACCGCATAGTTGCGGTCATTTTCTATTGGCTACAAATCGCTCCGTTCGTTATCCTTGCGGTAAGCTTCGGAAAACCATGATTAAAGAGATATTTCTCGACTATCTAAACAAAGAAAATGACCGCATAACTGCGGTCATTTTCTTTGTTTAGGAAATCTGTTAGGACGTCATTTTCACTTTACGGTGCGTCGTTGTCCATTTGCCTCGAGTTGGGCTGGTTACCAAGTCGTTAAAGGCTAACACATTCAAATCTCTTTGAATGGTGCGAGGAGTGATGCCGAATTCGTCGACAAGATCTTGCGTCGTTACAGTCCCATTCTCGAGAATGTACTTATACATATCTTTAATTCGAATGAGCATTCGATCGGTTGTGGGTTTCATAATAGAACCACTCCTTCATCTTTTTTCCCATTGGCAAAGACTAGCGGACGATGTGCTGAGGTTATACAGCAAGTATAATTGATGCCAAAGACAGCCCCTTTTCCTAAAAGATATGTCAATCTAACTAATCTGACAATTTGATTATACCGGATAAACATCTCGAATTCTAGGATTTTAGCTGAATTTACAAAAAATTTACGATGGAAAGACAGAATTTTTTATGTGAATTAACGACAAAATCTTTAATTTCCTGAAAAAAGGTGTACAATAGCCATAACAAAAGGGAGTGTGAAACATGGATTGGCAGTTAGAAGCTACAAAACGCAAAGAAAAAATACTGAGCGAATTGCAAGAGTTACTAGCGATTCCCAGTGTACTAAGTAATGAAACCACGCCAATAGCTCCTTTTGGGAAAGAAGTTAAACAGGCATTGGATTGGTTTTTGGAAAAAGGAAGAACAGAAGGATATACGGTGAAAAATGTTGGAGATGTCGCAGGACATCTGGAAATTGGGCAAGGCGAGGAATTGCTTGGGATTTTAGGACATGTCGACGTTGTGCCGGTTGGTGAGGGTTGGACAACAGCTCCGTTTGGTGGAGAAATTCATAATGGGCGACTTTACGGTCGTGGCGCCATTGACGATAAAGGGCCAACAATTGCTGCATGGGCTGCATTAAACATACTAAAGGATGCGGGTGTGGAGTTTACAAAGCGCGTGCGTTTAATTATCGGTACAGATGAAGAAAGCGATTTCCGCTGTATGGAACGTTATTTTCAAACAGAAGAAATGCCAGCTGTAGCCTTTACTCCAGACGCCGATTTTCCGATCATCAATGCAGAAAAAGGAATCGCATCTTTAGTTTTCTCAACGTTTTCAATGCACGAAGATGCGATTTTAGAATCATTTATTGCCGGACATCGTACCAATATGGTACCTGACAAAGCAACGGCTATTTTAAATGGCCAATTAGCGGAATGGCAAGAAGATTTTAAGGTGTTTTGCAAAAAACATGACGTTACAGGTAAAGTCGAACAGCATAACGGTTCAACAGAATTAACGTTAAATGGGAAATCTGCTCACGCCATGGAGCCAGAAGATGGTATAAATGCCGGGGTGCTACTAGCTGTATTTTTGAAAGATCGTTTAGAAGGCGATGGCCAAAAGTTTGTTGAATTTGTGGCGGACACGTTTTATAAAGATTCTCGTGGACGTAAGCTTGGGTTGGATTTTACGGATGAACAATCTGGAGATACAACGTTTAACGCCGGAATTATTCGGTTTGAAAAAAAGAAAACCGCTATGATTACAGTAAGTATGCGATACTCGATTAGCTATCCATTTAAAGAAAAAATCGATGCCTATCAGTTGAAGGATTTCGTACTGGACATTGCGTCCAATTCTCCTCCTCATTATGTGGACGAAAACGATCCGTTCATTAAAACGCTACAAAGCGCATATGAAAAGCAAACGGGTGAAAAAGCAAATCTAATCGCCATTGGCGGAGGCACTTATGCGCGCGTACTAGACAAAGGTGTAGCTTTTGGGATGCTGTTTCCTGGCGAACCCGATGTTGCTCACCAGGCGGATGAATTTGTCGACATCGACAATTTAATAAAAGCGACTGCCATTTACGCAGAAGCAATTTATCAATTAGCTTGTAAAAAATGAGGAAAGAAGGAATGGATATGGATTTGATATTGCACAATGGAGAATTTATTCGTGAAGAAGATTTAGTAATTTCGAGAGAAGATCGTGGTTATCAGTTTGGTGACGGAATTTATGAGGTAATTCGTGTATACGATGGCAATTTGTTTACGACTCAAGAACATATCGACCGTTTTTACAACAGTGCTGACAAAATCAAAATTGTCATCCCTTTTACAAAAGATGTTTTCCATAAAATGATCTACGATTTTGTTGAAGTGAACAATATTGAGACTGGCCAAGTATACGTGCAAGTTACACGAGGTGCTGCAGAGCGCCAACATCAATTCCCGACACAAGCTACGCCAGTGATTATCGGCAATACAAAATCAGTTGAACGTCCTGTTGCAAGCTTGAACTCAGGCGTTACGGCTAAATTTATCGAAGATATCCGGTGGTTGCGTTGCGACATTAAAAGCTTGAATTTACTTGGCAACGTATTAGCGAAACAAGAAGCATATGAAGAAGGGTTTTTCGAAGCGATCTTGCACAGAGGTGAAACTGTGACAGAAGGTTGTTCGTCGAATATGTACGGTATTAAAAATGGCACTCTTTATACTCATCCTGCAAACAACCTTATTTTAAATGGAATTACAAGACGAGTGATTCTTGAGTTGTGTGAAGAATTGGGAATACCAGTAGTAGAAACTCCATTTACAAAAACGGAAGCACTTGAAATGGATGAATTCATCATGTCCTCAACGACTACAGAAGTGATGCCAGTTGTTGCGATTGGTGATCAAAAAATCGGTCAAGGTGTTCCTGGAGAATTGACGCGTAAATTACAAACTGCATTTGAAGCACGCATTCAAGTTGGCGTTAAATCATAAATTTAAAATAAAAGTGATTGGCTCCGGCCAATCACTATTTTTTTGCGCTTATTTGCATGGTAAACTAGAATAAGGTGATGCTAAATGAAACCACATTATTTTATTGGGATAGAAATACCAAAAGACATAGCCGAAACCTTGGCCGCAGAAAGAGAAAGTTGGCAATTGAAAAGTCACAAAAGGCTAACGCCAGCGCAAGATATGCACATTACTTTATTGTTTATCGGCGAAGACGTGTATGGTGAAATCAACGAGGTTGAGAAATTGCTGGGAACCATTAAGCAACAAGCTTTTACTTTAAATATTGATGACATCAAAACTTTTGGGAATCCAACGACACCTCGTATTATTTATGCTTCTTTTGAAACGAGTCGGGAATTGGCCGAGTTGCAACAGCAAGTACATAAATCCATGGAATCTTTACAAATCAAACCGGATCCAAAGAATTTTGTGCCACATATCACGTTGGCAAGCAGATGGGCAGGGGGAGAACCAACTGAACGTCAATTTGCAATCGCTAATATGCGATTCGGTGTAACGGAGTTTTCATTGTTCCGAATTGCACCGAAAGAAACACCACGTTATCAAAAAATCGCAAATTATACTTTAGAAAATGCATCTACTACATCCAAAGGCGAGTGTTTATGAAAACTGTATTTATTATCAATCCTACAGCTGGCAATGGTAGGGCGTTAAAGCAATGGCGGGGCTTTGAAAAGACTATCCAATTTCCGTTTGAACACATGTTAACGGAATTTCCAGGTCATGCTACGGCAATTGCTGCCGCCTACAAAAACGATGGACAACAAGTTTTGTTAATCGGCTTTGGCGGTGACGGGACATTGCGTGAAATCGTAGTAGGAGCAGCTGGCGCGAAAGAGTTAATTATTGGATCTGTAGCAGCTGGCTCTGGCAATGATTTTGCGAGAGCTTATGGAACGTTCAAAGACGCACATGCAATTGAACAATTTCGAGAAACACCTCGTTTTAAAAGCCAAGACCTAGGTGAATTTGCTAACGGACAAAATTATCAATTTGTCAGCAGTTCAGGAATTGGTTTTGATGCGGAAATCACGATTGCTGTGAATCAGTCGTCTCTCAAGAAAAAACTGAATCAGTTTGGCCTTGGAAAAATAGCTTATTATCTTTATGTGATTAAGACCTTAGCGAAGTTTGAAACATTCACATTAACAGTTCAGAGTGGTGATGAAACCGTTGTTTATCAAGATGTTTGGTTAGCGACTGTTAGCAACCAACCTTATTTCGGTGGGGGCATGAAAATCTCTCCAGCCTCATACACAGATGACGGATTGCTTGAATTGACAGTGGTTCATCAAATATCCCGTTTGAAACTCTTGCTCGTTTTTGGTACGGTATTCAGCGGAGCACATACACGTTTCAAAGAGGTCAGCCAAATGAGCAACTCGGAGTTTCGGCTCTCATCTGACAAATCGGTTTTTCGCCATGTGGATGGTGACGATGCCGGTAAGAGCCCTCAAAACGAAATGGTCGTCTATGCAGTTAGTCCACATAATTGGTTATCAATAAATTAATGGAAAATAGAAAGAGGATGAAATATGAGATCACGTTTTAAACCATGGGCATCAGATTTAATCGATTCACATCCAGAAATTGTTATTCCGAACCCAGAAGAGAAAAAAGGAAAATGGCAAGAAGTCTTTGGTAACAAAAACCCATTGCATATTGAAGCGGGAACAGGTAAAGGCCGCTTTATTACAGGAATGGCTAAAGCGAATCCAGACATCAATTATATTGGCATCGAGCTGTTCGACAGCGTCATTGTTACGGCTCTTGAGACAGTGCTTGAAGAAGAAAATGGGATTCCAAACTTGCGTCTTTTAAAAGTTAATGCAAAAAAAATCGCCGAGTATTTCGAAAAAGGGGAAGTTGACAGATTGTACTTAAACTTCTCCGATCCATGGCCGAAAACGCGCCACGCTAAGCGCCGTTTAACGCATGAATCGTTCTTGAAGTTGTATCAGGCTGTTTTACCAGAAAAAGGTGAAATTCATTTTAAAACCGATAACCGGAAACTTTTTGAATATTCCCTTACGAGTATTTCTGAATATGGTATGTTATTAACGGATGTCTCATTAGATCTTCACGATAACGAACCTGAATGGAACATCATGACGGAATACGAAGAAAAGTTCTCAAAAAAAGGACAGCCGATTTACCGTTTAGAAGCACAGTTTTAAGCTAGTTGATTTTGACAAGGGGGAAAAGGGAATGCAGAAATTTCAATTTCACGAAATGAACTTAACCTGGCTTGATGGGGGAACCACATTTTTAGACGGCGGGACAATGTTTGGGGTAGTACCAAAAGTCATTTGGTCGAAACGTTACCCGGTCAATGAAAAAAACCAAATCGAATTGCCAACACACCCAATACTTGTTCAATTTAAAGAACATAATATATTGATCGATAGCGGTCTTGGTGATGGCAAATTGACAGAGCGTCAGTTGCGCAACTTAGGGGTTTCAGAACAATCCCGTGTAGAAGAAAACTTGTCCGAGCTTGGGTTAAAACCTGAAGACATCGATACAGTCTTAATGACTCATTTACACGGAGATCATGCGGCAGGACTTACAAAATGGCAAGGAGAAGAGTTAGTTTCGACTTTTCCAAACGCCAAAATTTATGTGTCAGCTGTAGAGTGGGATGAAATGCAAAATCCAAATATCCGGTCACGCAATACATACTGGAAAGAAAATTGGGAACCAATTGTCGATCAAGTTGAAACATTTGAAGACGAGAAAACCTTATTCGGGGCAATCACCATGATTCATACCGGAGGTCATTCAAATGGCCACAGTGTCATTAAAATGACAAGTGGCGATGAAACGATTTTGCATATGGGTGACATCATGCCAACTCATGCCCATCAAAATCCATTATGGGTACTAGCATTTGATGATTATCCAATGGATTCAATTTACGCTAAAGAAAAGTTGATGAAAGAAGCTTTAGAAAGCGGTTATTATTTCAGCTTTTACCATGATGCGTATTATCGTATCTTAAAATGGAGTGCAGACGGCAAAGAAATTATGGAGTCATTAGTTCGCAAAGAAAAAAAAATATAAAAAAAAGAGCCCCTGGGCTCTTTTTTTATACTTGTTTTACTTCGATCACTGCGCCTGTATAAGCATCAGCTAAAAATTCAAATTGTTGAAGTTCGTCTTCTTTATGACGTGTAATTCCGCCTTTGTAAACTTCTGTTGTTAACGCGTGTTGCTTATAAGGTTCAGTTTTCATGAAAATCCACGAACCATCAATCGGTCCCTCTTCTTTAAATGCAGATTTAACTTCTTTTAAGACGTCATCTGCTGGATATAGTTTTTCAGAACGACTGTATAGTTCTTTTACCAAATACGTTGCGGCGATTCCTGTAGCAAATCCAATAAGTAAATCACGATTTCTCACTAAAATCCCTCCTCTATATACTGGATAAATTGTACCATAAATATTTTGAAGGACGAAATGATAGCATGAAAGTCAGTATACTTTAAAAAAGAGAGTGCAAAACTGGAAATTATCTGAATAAAGCTCTAAACTTAATAAAGGTAATTATTTAGGGGGAACTTTAAAATGAATTCTGAAACACGTGAAATGTTTAAAACTTTGACAGAACTACCGGGAGCTCCGGGGAATGAACATGCGGTGCGCAAGTTTATGCGTCAGGAACTAGAGAAGTATTCAGATCGCTTGATCCAAGATAATTTGGGGAGCGTTTTTGGAGTTAAGGAAGGTCAAGAAGATGGACCTCGTATTATGGTAGCGGGACATATGGATGAAGTCGGCTTTATGGTTACGCAAATTACAGATAATGGTATGTTGCGCTTTCAGCCTTTAGGCGGCTGGTGGAACCAAGTGATGTTGGCTACTCGAGTAGATGTTATTACGAATGAAAAAACAATTCCAGGTGTTATTGGATCAATTCCTCCGCATTTATTAAGTGAAGAATTGCGCAGTAAACCAATGGAAATAAAAAATATGCTCATTGATATTGGTGCAGATAGTAAAGACGATGCATTAGCACTTGGTATTCGCCCAGGTCAGCAAATTGTACCTTTTAGTCCGTTTACACCGATGGCTAACGACAAAAAAATGATGGCAAAAGCTTGGGATAATCGTTATGGATGTGGGTTAGCGATTGAACTTTTAAAAGAGTTAAAAGATGAAAAATTACCAAACCAATTATTTTCTGGTGCAACAGTCATGGAAGAAGTTGGATTACGCGGTGCACAAACAGCGGCTACGATGATCCAGCCAGATTTATTCTTCGCATTAGATGCAAGTCCAGCTAACGATGCAACAGGTGATAAAAACGAATTCGGACAGCTTGGCAACGGAACTTTATTGCGTATATTAGATAAGAGCATGGTTACTCACCGAGGCATGCGTGAGTTTATACTCGATACAGCCGAAACACATCATATCCCTTATCAATATTTCGTTTCGCAAGGCGGAACAGATGCAGGTCGTGTACATACAGCCAATGAAGGGATACCTAGTTCCGTAATTGGAATTTGTTCTCGCTATATTCATACGTCAGCATCCATCATTCATACAGATGATTACGCTGCAGCGAAAGAATTACTAACAAAGTTAGTTAAAGCAACAGACCGCACAACTCTTGAAACCATTAAACAAAATGTGTAAAAAAGTGCCTATGGGCTCTTTTTTTTGAAAGGAATAACAATCATGAAAAAAATTCGTGCAGCAATAGCATCTAAAAATCCAGCGAAAATCAATGCCGTATCTAACGTGCTCAAAAATATGGAATGGGCAATCGACTTATCGGCTATAGATGCTGATTCAGAAGTATCCGCACAACCATTTTCTCAACAAGAAACACGTCAAGGTGCTGTAAATCGCGCAAAAAATGCTTTAGGAGATTATGATTTTGCGATTGGTTTAGAAGGCGGCGTTTATGAATTGGAAGGCACGTTGTTCTTATGCAACTGGGGCGCATTAGCTACTCAGGATGGACAAGTGTTTACCGCTGCCGGCGCTCAAATTCCACTGCCAGAAGAAATTGCAGAAGGTCTTCGAAAAGGAACAGAACTCGGGCCGATTATGGACGAATACGCCAATGAAAGTGGAATTCGCCAACATAAAGGCGCCATTGGCATATTAACGAATGGATTAGTGAACCGAGGAGAAATGTTCGGGCATATCGTTAAATTATTAATTGGTCAATATCAACGACACAGCGATTAAGTTGCATGTCCTTGTAAACACCTTTAAAATAAATAGCAGTAATGTCAGGGGGAATGAGCGTGCCTCGAGCTAGATGGATGGTGATGCTACTTTTGTTAGTCGGGCTAATGGCTGGCTGTAGTGCTACATCAGAAAACCTGGTTATTCAAGGAATATCGAACGCGCGTGATGCGTTTGAAGCAGAGCCAAAAACAGATAACGAAGAAATAGGGCAAACCGCTCTCTATTTGCCCAATGGCTATATTATTGAAGAACCGCAAGACGACTTTAATGGCTTAATCACCAAAGATGGCAATTCGTTTTCTTTGTCTATTAACCCAAACGAAAAAGCGATAAGTACATTGTTTTATGATTTGCAAAAAGTTAATCCAAAGCAACAATGGTTGGTAGATGAGAAGTTTCGTCAAAATGGCCGTTTTGGCTTTGTGACCGTAACAGAAATTGCAGAAGATAAATTGGAGCTCGTAGTTGGAGCCGGTGGCGTTAAAATAACAACCATTTCAACAGAAAATGACCTTCCTATAAACATGGACTGGATGATGAAAACGGTTCGTTCAATAGAACTTGATGAATAGGAGATTAATCTTATGAGAAAATTACAATCGACTGAGGAATTTCACACATTAACAAAAGAGCCCGCTACAATTTTCATGTTCACAGCAGGCTGGTGCCCAGATTGCCGCGTCATTGATCCAATTTTGCCTGAGATTGAAGAAAGATTCTCAGACTATACGTTTGTATCGGTAGATCGTGATCAATTTATTGATCTTTGTATCGAGTTGGATATTTTTGGTATTCCGAGTTTTCTAGCTTATGCTAATGGTCAAGAAACGGGTCGTTATGTCAGTAAAGACCGTAAAACACAGGCAGAAATCGAAGCGTTTATTTCGAACTTGTCACAATAACAATAAAAACGGTTCGCCTAAATAGGCTGAACCGTTTATTTATGAAAGTGAGGCAAAACAACAATGAAATCTACAGAACTTTTTAATATACTAAGAGAGCGTATGCCAAGCCGTCAATTAGAGTGGCGCTTTGACCGCGAGAAAGATGTAGCAAATATTCAACATAAAGAACTGGGCAAAGGAATGAGTATTTCCTTGCCACAAGTTATCAATCGTTTTGAAGCCAAAGGTGATTCAGCGATTCAAGAAATCGTCTACACGATCACAGAAACTTTTGAAGCAATGGAAAGAGAAGCAAGAGGTGAAATGAAATCGACCGAGCATATTTTTCCAGTTATTCGTTCAACTTCATTCCCAATGGAATCAAATGAAGGCCATAAGTTTATTACGGCTGAACATACAGCGGAAACCCGCATTTATTTTGCATTGGACGCTGGCACAACCTATCGCTTAATTGATGAAAATGTGGTAAATTCATTAAGTCTGACAGAAGAGCAGATTAAAGAAATTGCGAAGTTTCAAGTGAAAAAATTGAAAACTGCTGTAAAAGAAGACCATGTTGCTGGTAATGTTTTTTATTTTCTAAATGAAAATGACGGATATGACGCTTCACGAGTTTTAAACGAATCGTTTTTAAAAGAAATGAAAACAAAAATTACGGGTGACATGACTGTATCTGTTCCGCATCAAGATGTATTGATTATTGGAGATATCCGAAATGAAACGGGATACGACGTGCTCGCACAAATGGCTATGCATTTCTTTACGAATGGCAAAGTGCCGATCACTTCCTTATCGTTCATTTATGAAAATGACGAACTAGAGCCGATTTTCATTATGGCAAAAAATAGACCTAACGAGGAGAACGATAAAAAATGAATGTATTTTATAACAAAGAAGGAATTGGCGATGTGTTGCTCGTTCAACTTCAAACAGAAACTCCAGAAAAAATTTATCCCGAACAATTTGGGGACATAACGTTGATCAAAGACGCAGAAGGAACAATTGCTGGTTTTAATGTATTTAACGCTTCTAGTTATACGGACTTCGCTGAAGGTCAACAAATAAAAGTGTCCGAACAGCTTGTTACCTCTCTACAAAATGCATTAGCTAAAAATGGTGTTGATTATACGCTCGAAGTCGATTTTTCACCGAAATTTGTTGTTGGGTTTGTCGATGCAAAAGAAAAACACCCAAATGCTGATAAATTGAATGTTTGCCAAGTTGTTGTTGGGGAAGAAGAAAAATTGCAGATTGTATGCGGTGCTCCAAATGTTGAGCAAGGTCAGAAAGTTGTTGTAGCTAAAGTGGGTGCTGTTATGCCTTCTGGAATGGTTATTCGCGATGCGGAACTTCGGGGAGTGGCATCGTCTGGAATGATTTGTTCAGCAAAAGAGTTGGCTTTGCCAAATGCGCCTGAGGAAAAAGGCATTCTTGTCTTGTCTGAAGATGCAGAAACTGGCTCAGCTTTTGAAGTAAAGGCGTAAAGCATTATGAGCTGGATTAAAAACGTATGGAACCGCATGTTCACAGATACAGATGGTGTCGAAGAAATCGACGAAGAAATCATCTATGAAGAGGCCCCGACCGAGAAGAAAGAAAAAGCACCATTTCGTTTTCCACTTATTCCAGATGAAGAAAAAGAAGATTTTTTCCATGATATAAAACGTCCAGAGCCGCGTACAAAAATGCCGATTTTCGATGAACAAGAAAGAGACGTTCATCGAAAAGAAGTTGAAAAACCGCTTATGGGACCAAAAGAGGCACCTACTCGCTCTGTGGCAAAAACAAAGCGCAAAACGCCAGAATTGCCTAACCAAAATGCCCGTCGTTTTGAACCAAGTCGTTCAGTATCACCGGTTCACGGCTATAATGTGTCACGACCTGAGCCTATTCAAAAAAAGGTAGAAGAACAGCGTGAAAGTAAATTAGATCGTGAAATGTATGATGAAGCCATTCAAGAAAAAGCCAGAGCTGGATTCCATAAACCAAGAACACAAGTTGAGCCTGAAATTCGTTCTTCTTATGAAAAAGAATCGATTCAGAGTCCAAAGACAGAAGTTAAACATGAGTCGCCAGCAACGAGCGTTGTGTCGAATACAGTGTCATTTGTTTTAGAAGCGCGAGAGCGGGAAGAAAAAGCCTTGTTATTAAAAGAAGAAGCTCTAGAAGAAGCGAACGAGCTAAAAGAGTCGTCTCCAGAAATTGAACTGGTTTCAGTAGATGAAGAAGTAGAAGTCGTTGCCGAGTTAGAATTCGAAGAGCAGCCAGAAGTAGAAATTGAATTGGGTGTTACTGAACAACAGCCAGAATTGTACAACGAGTTGGATTTGGAAGTGCAAGCCGAATCAGAGACACTAGCAGAACCAACAACAGAAGAAATAGAAGAACCACAAGTTTCAGAAGTAGAAGTAAACATGAAACCAGAAGTTGCACCGAAACGTGAAAAAACAGTGCCGTTTAATGTGTTAATGCTTAAATCGGACAAAGAGTCTTTGAAAAATAAGGCTATATCGCTTTCAGTAACGACGCCAAGTTATGAAAAACCTGTAGCTCAGGTGCCAGAAGCGGAAAAAAAAACGGCAAATTTAGTTGAACAAGTTGAACCCGATTCGGATTTACTAGATTCGGCTGAACCAAAAGCTTATCAATTGCCATTACGAGAATACTTACTGGTTCCTGAAAACGATCGAAAAGACGAAGAATGGATGGAAGAACAAGGAGAGCGATTAGTTGAAGCTTTATCCCACTTCCAAGTTAAAGCGGAAATCGTGAGTACAGTCCAAGGACCCGCTGTGACTCAGTTTGAACTAAAAGTGGCACAAGGTATAAAGGTCAGTAAAATTCGTAATTTAGCAGATGACTTAAAACTAGCATTGGCTGCGCGGGACATAAGGATACAAGCGCCGATTCCGGGCAAGAGCTCAATCGGTATTGAAATTCCAAACCGAACAAGTCGTGCCGTACGCATTTCTGAAATTATCGGCAGTGCTGTTTTTGAAGAGTCGGATTCACCACTTGAGGCTGCTCTTGGCTTAGATTTAACAGGAAAACCTGTTACATTAGATTTGCGTAAAATGCCGCATGGCTTGATCGCAGGAGCGACTGGATCGGGTAAATCAGTTTGCATCAATTCACTCTTAGTGAGCTTATTGTATAAGTCGTCTCCAAGAGATTTGAAATTATTGTTAATTGATCCAAAAATGGTTGAGTTGGCACCGTATAATCATATTCCGCATTTAGTGAGCCCAGTTATCACAGATGTTAAAGCCGCAACTGCATCGTTAAAATGGGCAGTTGAAGAAATGGAACGTCGCTATCAATTATTTGCCCATAGCGAAGTGCGCGATATTAGTCGATACAATAAGCGGGTTAAAGAAAAAGGGCATCATGCTCAGCATCTTCCGTATATTTTAATTGTGATTGATGAGTTAGCCGATTTGATGATGATGTCGCCTTCAGATGTTGAAGACTCGATTTGTCGAATTGCACAAAAAGCTCGTGCCTGCGGAATTCACTTAGTAATCGCGACGCAACGTCCGTCAGTTGATGTCATTACGGGATTGATCAAATCTAATATCCCAACGCGTATTGCGTTCTCTGTGTCATCTCAAGTAGATAGCCGAACAATCCTTGACTCCCAAGGAGCCGAGCGATTACTTGGAAGAGGGGACATGTTGTATCTTGGTAACGGTATGTCAGCACCTAGTCGTTTGCAAGGAACATTTGTTACCGATGATGAAATTGAGAAAGTTATCGAGCATGTGAGATCTCAAGGAAAGCCAGAGTACTTTTTTAAAGAAGAGGAATTGATCAAGCGTAGTGAGTCTCCTGCTGAACAGGATGATTTGTTTGAAGATGCTTGTCGCTTTATTATGACTCAAGGAAGTGCTTCGACTTCTCTCTTGCAACGAAAATTCCACATCGGCTATAACCGTGCCGCTCGTTTAATGGATTTGATCGAACAGCATGGCTTTATCTCTGAGCAAAATGGCAGTAAAGCTCGTACTGTTTTAATCACAGAAAATGAAATCGAAAGAGTGTTCAGTTAATCGTAAGTAGTCTGCTAGTTTACTGCAGGCGACTTCGGTTTTATGCTGTTGTACTAAATCAACTAGGATTTAACTGTTGTTAAAATGTATAGAATATTGAAGCATTTAAAAAAAGACAAATTTATGATATAATGTTGTACTATGTTTATCTTTACTAGCTATAGAACTCGCTTTGCGATTTATGTAGACTAATTTTCAACTCCCACAGGAGGTCCATTTATGACAGTTTTACATTTTACTGGGATCAAAGGTTCCGGTATGAGTCCGCTTGCACAAATCATGCATGACATGGGCAAACAAGTACAAGGCTCAGATATAGAGCAACATTTTTTTACTGAAGATCGATTGCGTGAAAGAGGTAT
Organism: Planococcus halocryophilus; assembly: GCF_022489025.1. GTDB lineage: Bacteria > Bacillota > Bacilli > Bacillales_A > Planococcaceae > Planococcus > Planococcus halocryophilus_A. Next base: position 70,820 of record NZ_JAKVTG010000009.1, read on the forward strand.
CACCATTCTGCCATTTGATGCAAACAATATAGAAAAAGATATGACCATCATTGCCGGTAATGCATTTGGTGACGATCATCCGGAGCTTGTAGAAGCACGTGAATTAGGTGCAACTATTATTCGTTACCACGAGTTTTTAGGAGATTTGATGAGACAATATGTTTCTGTAGCAATTACAGGAGCACATGGTAAAACTTCAACAACTGGTTTAATGGCTCATGTTTTAGGTGGATATAAGCCCGTCTCGTATTTAATTGGAGACGGGACAGGTGTGGGTCAAGAAGATTCTCATTTCTTCGTTGCTGAAGCTTGTGAATACCGTCGTCATTTTCTTGCATATCACCCAGATTACGCGATCATGACAAATATTGATTTTGATCACCCAGATTATTTCACAGGAATTGATGATGTTTTTAAGGCATTTGAAGAAATGGCTCAGCAAGTCAAAAAATGCATCATTGCTTGTGGCGATGATGAATACTTGCAACAAATTCAAGCGCCAATTCCTGTTGTGTATTATGGTTTTGGAGAAGAAAATGATTTTCAAGCAAGAAATATAGTGAAGTCTGTTGACGGGACTACATTTGATGTCGTAATTCGCAATGAGTTTTTCCATACATTTAAGCTTCCAATGTTTGGAGACCATGCTATTTTAAATGCATTGGCGGTTATTTCTCTTTGCCATTATGAAAGCATTCCTGCGGATATTATTCAGCAGCAGTTTGAAGATTTCGAAGGTGTAAAGCGTCGATTTACACAAACAGCAATTGCTGATCGAATTTTAATCGATGACTATGCACATCATCCAACAGAAATTCGTGCGACTTTGCAATCTGCACGTCAAAAATATCCAGAGCGGGAACTGATTGCTATTTTCCAACCACACACATTTACACGAACTCAAACATTTTTACAAGAGTTTGCTGATTGTTTAACTGAAGCAGATCATGTTTATCTTTGTGATATTTTTGGATCTGCGCGCGAAAAAGCAGGAACTTTAAAAATTCAAGATTTAGCTGAAAAAATAAAAGGTAGTCATATTTTGCAATTAGACGAAGTCGCTTCTTTAGCGGAGCACGGCAATGCCGTTTATTTGTTTATGGGAGCAGGAGACGTTACAAAATTCCAAGAAGCGTTCGAAAATGCATTGAATACAGGAGAAACAGTTTAACTTTCGAGTTAAACTGTTTTTTTCTGCAGGAATGAAACTGTTTTTGTCGAATAATAATAAAGACGGTGTTTAATCCAAACTGCTCAAGGGTAGAAGTAGAAAAGGATATAACATAATTTATTTAAAAGGAGGAAACAAGATGGATTGGCAAATTTTACTTTACATTGCCGCAATCGTAGCCGCTATTGGATTCTTAATATTATGCGTAGCGTTGGCAATGACATTAAATTCATTGAAAAACACATTAAAAGAAGTTTCAGGTACCGTTGCTGGTCTTGAAAATCAATTGCAAGGGGTAACGTTGGAAACGACAAACTTATTGCATAAAACAAATGAACTTGCTGAAGACATTCAAGTAAAATCAGAAAAATTAAATGGAGTAGTAGATGCAGTTAAAGGTGTTGGCAACTCTGTTACTGATTTAAATTCGACGGTTCGCAGCATTACGTCACGCGTTGGTGTGCAAGTAGAACAAAACGAAGAAAAGATTGCTCAAGTAGTTCAATGGGGTAACGTCTTTATGGGCATCCGTGAGAAATGGAACGAGCGTAAAATTTACGAAGCTCAAACAAATGCAACACAAACTCCGGTACCAGGACAGAAAAAATTACCTCATAACGGTCAATACTAAATCTTTTACTACTAACTAAATGGAGGGGAATTTTAATGAGCAGAAACAAAGACCAGTACAATCAATCTGATGTTAACGATTCACAAAATAACCAAGATTATTATACACAAGGTGGACAATACAGACAAAACAGCGGCAAGAATTATCAACAAAGTGATTATGTGCCGCAATCTTACGGTGCATCTAACCGTTATGATGATCTATACGATTACGAAGAGTCATCTGGCGACTCAAGCTTCTTAGTTGGTATTTTAGTAGGTGGTGTTATCGGAGCAGCAGCTGCTTTATTCCTAGCGCCTAAAACAGGAAAAGAATTCCAAGCGGACTTAAAAACACAAGCAACAACTTTAAAAGAAAAAGCTTCTCAACAAGCGGATTTTAGTGAAGATGGCGCAGGTTTTGCGCATCAACTAAAAGAACAATCTACTAAAGTAGTCGAGAAAGTAAAAAATATGAAAGCTGGAAGTTCTCCAATGGACGATGGCACCGCTTCATCAGAAGGAGAAGAGTCGATTGATATTCTTTCGACAGTTCAAAATACACAAAACCAACCTGAAACTAAAAGTTCTGATGAATTTACGTCAACTGCAAATGCGTTAAAACAAGCAGTTGAAGAAGTTAAAGAAGAAAAAAAATCAGATTCAACTTCGACGACAGCCGGCAACACAGGCAGCAATACGAACAGCAATACAGCAAATGCAAGCAAAGGTCCAAACACGACCAGCAGCAACAACAACAGCAATAAATCATCAAATGGTTCAAACAAGAACTACAATCAAAAGAATTAATTTGGGAGCGGTTTAAATGAAAAACTTAATGCGTGTAGACAGTATGGACAGTCTAAAACAGGCAGTAGGAAGTAATCAACATTACTGGTTGTTTAAACATAGCAGTACGTGCCCGGTATCCGCTGGAGCGTGGAATGAATATAATGAATATGCCTCATTGCATTCGAATCAATTATTCTTATACCTCGTCGTACAGGAAGATCGAGAGTTTTCCAAAGCGATTGAAGAAATTACAGGGGTAAGGCATGAGTCACCACAATTATTTCACTTTGCGAGTCAAAAAATGGACTGGCATGCTTCCCACAACAAAATTAAAAGTAAGTTTATGAAAGAATTTATCGCCTAACAGGAAAGCCGAAGCCTTGATGCTTCGGCTTTTTCATGTTCTAAATACTTTAGCGCGTTGAAGCGTTAAAACATTTTACGTGACTTTCCTGAATAGTTTGCTTATAATAGTCCTATCAAGTTAATATGCGTCACCTGATAAAGGTTAATCGCGAAAGGGGAAGTTATAGAATGAGTAATTTAGAGTTAGAGCAGCTAAGAGAAAAAGTGGACGCAGTCAACCTGCAGATTCTGTCTCTTATTAATGAGAGAGCTTCCGTAATTCAAGAAATCGGAAAAGCAAAAGAAAAACAAGGAGTTAACCGCTACGACCCGTTGCGCGAGCGCCATATGTTAAATCTGTTAAAAGAAAATAATGCTGGACCATTAGATCAGAAAACAGTTGATCATATCTTTAAAGAAATTTTCAAATCAGCATTGGATATGCAAGAAGAAGATATCCGCAAAGCATTACTTGTTTCACGTAAGAAAAAAGCAGAAGATACGATTATCAATATTAACGGCGAACAAGTTGGCGCTGGAGATCCATCATTCATCTTTGGACCTTGCGCAGTAGAATCTCAAGAGCAAGTAATGAAAGTTGCCGAAGCTATTGGCGGCAAAGGATTGAAAATGATTCGTGGGGGAGCTTACAAGCCCCGTACATCGCCTTATGATTTCCAAGGACTGGGCTTAGAAGGCTTGAAGATGCTGAAAAAAGCAGCTGATCAATACAACTTAGCAGTTGTTTCAGAGATCGTGACACCTTCGCATTTAGAAGCTGCTCTTGATTACGTTGACGTTGTACAAGTTGGCGCACGTAATATGCAGAACTTCGAATTGCTTAAAGCTGTAGGTTCGATCAATAAGCCGGTTTTACTAAAACGTGGGATGTCAGCAACTGTGGATGAATTTATCCATGCAGCTGAATATATTATTGCTTCAGGAAATGAAAACATCATTTTATGTGAACGTGGAATTCGCACATACGAAAAAGCGACACGTAATACATTAGATATCTCGGCTGTACCTATCTTGAAACAAGAAACGCATCTTCCGGTATTTGTAGACGTAACTCACTCAACAGGTCGTCGTGACTTATTGCTTCCAGCTGCTAAAGCGGCAATCGCAATAGGTGCGGATGGCGTAATGGCTGAAGTTCACCCAGATCCGGCGGTAGCATTATCTGATGCTCAACAGCAAATGGATATTGGCCAATTCGATGAGTACTACGATGCATTGATGAAATTCATGAAACAATACGAAATGAAAATGTAAATCGGAAAAGTCGGAGTTACTCCGGCTTTTCTTTTTTTTAGTTGATATTCATGAAGTTTTTATCGTATGATTAAAGAAAGACTGGAAAAGGAGGGCGCACAATGACCGTTACGATATATGATGTGGCAAGAGAAGCAAACGTTTCCATGGCTACTGTGTCACGTGTAGTTAATGCCAATCAAAACGTTAAACCGGCTACAAGAAAGAAAGTATTAAAAGTAATAGAAGAATTGGGCTATCGTCCAAATGCTGTTGCTCGTGGACTTGCAAGTAAAAAGACAACGACGGTCGGCGTCATCATACCTGATATTTCCAATAGTATGTACGCTGAACTAGCCCGTGGAATTGAAGATATTGCAACAATGTATCGCTACAACATTATTTTATCCAACTCGGATCAAAACGAAAACAAAGAACTTCAGTTATTGGAAACTATGCTCGGAAAACAAGTAGACGGAATTGTCTTTATGAGTGATGTAATTTCTGCTGAACTTCTTAAAGAAATGGAACGCTCACCGACTCCAATCGTGTTAGCTGGCTCTATTGATGAATCAGCGGCAATCGCTTCTGTAAATATCGATTATTACGGTGCAGCTTATGAAGCTGTGAAAAAATTAATCGACAATGGACACCAGAAAATCGCCTTTATTATTGGACCGTTGACGTCAATGATTAACAAAGAATACAAGTTAAAAGCTTATAAAGAAGCACTAGCAGATGCCGGTATTGACTATGACGAAAAGCTTATTGTAGAATGCAATAATTCATACGATGAAGCAATAGAGGCTGTTCAAACTTTAGCTCCTGTTGAGCCAACTGCTTATTTTGTCAGCAATGACGAAATGTCAATTGGTGTTATTCATGCAGTAGAAGAGCAAGGTAAGAAAATTCCGATGGATGTCGAAGTGATTAGCTATGAAAACTCTAAGTTAGCACGTATGGCGCGTCCTATGTTGACTTCTGTAGCTTTCCCACTCTATGATATTGGAGCAGTTTCGATGCGCTTATTAACAAAATACATGAATAACGAAGAAATCGAAGAAAAGCAAGTTATACTGCCATATCGAATTGAAGAAAGACAATCGACAAAAAATGATTAATATTCCTTTTTAAAACGATACTTACAAAAAAGAAGACACGCTGCCTGGAATCATTTGATCCAAGCAAGGTGTCTTCTTTTTTTGAAAAGATAAAGGTTACTTTCTTTAATTATTACGAATCATGTATAAAGCTTTATTAAGCATTTGTAGGTTTTTATCGGTTATTTCCGCTTTTCGCGGAATCGCTTTGTACATATTCGGTGGATCTTCCCATGTCTCGATTAATTTGACTGGGGACTCTGGTTGCCATTTTTCTACCCAAGAAACTGGTAGTTTTCCTGAAGGAAGGGGAGAATTGTTCATTTCCATCCAGATTAATGACCAAGCTCGAGGGACAACGCGCCAAATATCATATCCACCGCCACCAACGGCTATCCAACGGCCCTGACAATACTCGTGAGCGAGTTCGTGCGCAATCTTGGGTATTTCCTTGTAAATGTCCATCGTGCCGTACAAGTGGGTCAGAGGGTCAAGATAATGGGCGTCTGCACCATTTTGCGTTAAAATTACATCGGGTTTAAAAAATTCAAAGATTTCCCTCATAGAAGTTCGGTAAATCTCGAGAAAAGATTCGTCTTCTGTAAATGCGTCGATAGGAAAGTTGAAGGACGTGCCGTATCCTTGACCACTGCCACGTTCATTGATATTACCTGTTCCAGGGAAAAGGTAGCGACCTGTTTCATGGATTGAGACAGTACAAACATCAGGATCGTCATAAAAGCTCCATTGAACGCCATCGCCGTGATGTGCATCCGTATCAATATAAAGTACGCGAGCGTTGTATTTGGTTTTCAAATAATTGATAGCGACCGAACTGTCATTATAAATACAAAAACCAGAGGCTTTGCCTCTAAAGCCATGATGAAGGCCTCCGCCTAAATTCAATGCGTGCTGAGCTTTGCCTTCCATAACGTAATCGACAGCGGTCAGTGTGCCGCCAACTAATCGTGCGCTTGCTTCATGCATATTTTCAAATATAGGTGTATCATCTGTTCCGATGCCATAACTTTCACCAGCTTCTGGTGTGATTTCTCCGCGGCTCGCTTTTTTGACAATATCGATATAGCGCTGATCGTGAGCTAATAATAACTCTTCATCTGTTGCAATACGAGCAGGAACAATAGAATCACTTGAAAGAGCGTTCATTTTTTTTAATAAATCAATCGTTAAAACGAGTCTTTTCTGGTTAAATGGATGTGTTTCAGAAAATTTATACCCCAATTGATCTTCTGAAAAGATGAATACTGCGTGTTTCATTCGTTCACTTGCGGCGTGCTTGGCCATAAAACATCAAAATTTTCTTTTCGTAGCTCATTGATGATGGCCAGTGGGTTCATCGTTTGAACACGAAATACTAAAATTTTACTCGCCTTATTTTCTCTGTCGGGGTATACGAGCACACTCAACACATTAACATTTTGGTGCTGAAAAACTTTCGATACTTCATATAAGACGCCCGATCGGTCATCAACTCGAATTTCAATTTGTGAGCCGGGTTGGTGCGCTCCAGTTAATTCGATAAAAGTATATAAAAGATCTGTCTCTGTTAAGAAACCTACCAGTTTTTCGTTGCTCACAACAGGAATACAGCCAATTTTATGTTCATAGAAAATCATCGCTACTTCTTCGACAAAGTCTAGTGGGTGAGCGATAACGGGATTTGCTGTCATAATTTCTGCAACTTTCTTTTTATACGGTTCACCTTTAGGTGCTACGGTAAAGCGAGAAGGAACTGCTTCTTTTAAATCCCGATCTGTCACGATGCCGACGACTTTTCCATCATCGACAACCGGTGCATGTCGAACTCGTTTGTCTTTAAACAAATCCATAACGTCTTGAACCGTCTGCTCTGAACTTAATGTATACACATCGGTTTTCATAATTTCTTCGACTAACATAAAAGCACCCCTTTAAAATTAAATCAATACATATAGCGATTCATAAACCGGAGTCGGTCAAATTGTTGAATAGATTCATTATCGACTCGGCTGCCAATTTTGGCCATCAAGCAATTCGCTGGATGTGAGCTGATTTCAGGGTCGTCGGTGGCATAGTATTCCAAACCGCCGGCCTGCATCATTTTTTCCATCACTTTTCGGTATTCCCACACATTTAAACCGGTTCCTTTTAAATCCCAATGCCAGTAATATTCAGTCGTAATAACGATGAAATCTTCAAAAGCGTCATCCATCATTGAAACTTTGAGTAAAGCTTTTCCGACTCCGTTGCCTCTGTATTTTGGAATGATTTCAATTGCCCCAAGCTCGATTAAGTTGTCCATATTTCCTTCCGACCAACGTTCCAGAGGATCGGGGTATAAGAATGTGACATACCCGACAATCATCTTGTCTGCGCGCACGATAAGAATACGTCCTTCTGGCAAATCCGCAATTTCGATAATGGCTTTATGCTGCTGAGCGGGTGGTCTAAAAGCCACTAAATCTTCGTGAAACTCAAGCTCGCTTAAATCTTTTCCTACAATCGGGCCTTCGATAATGATCGGGCCATGTTCAGTTTTCAATTCCATAGAGTTATACGTTTTCGTGTGTTCCATCATTTCACCGCCTGTCAGATGCAATTAGTTTTATTATACATGAACGTTTATCGTTTTGGAAAAAAGCAGACAGAATTAGCTGTTTTTTCTAAACAATTAAAATAATTCGCATTCAATTGTGACATTGTTGTAGAATGTAAGTAATCAATACGAAAGGGTGAATGGAATGAAGCTAGAAGCATTACCAGCAAAACCAGGGGTACATCAATTACATAATTACGAAGAAACAGCAGCTAACTTCGATTGGACAGAAGTTGAGAAGGCGTTTAGTTGGTATGAAAGTGGCAAAGTAAATATGGCTCATGAAGCAATTGATCGCCATGCTGATTCTGACCGGAAAAACAAAGTTGCTCTTTATTATAAAGATCAAAACAGAAATGAGTCGTATACATTTTATGAAATGAAGCGGATGACCAATCGCGCAGCGAATTTGCTAAAAGCAAATTCAAACCTAGAAAAAGGAGATCGTATTTTCATTTTTATGCCACGTTCTCCGGAATTGTATTTCTTGATGTTTGGGGCGTTGAAAATGGGTCTTATTGTTGGACCACTTTTTGAAGCGTTTATGGAAGGGGCAATTTACGATCGTCTTGATGACAGCAAAGCCAAATCGATTATTACAACCCCGGAGTTGTTAGAGCGTATTCCTTATGACCGTTTGCCAGAATTAGAAACAATTTTCCTTGTAGGGGATGATGTCAAAGAGCAGGACGGGCACATTGATGTCATGAAACATTTACCAGTTAGCTCCGATAAATTTGATGTTGAATGGTTAGGTAAGGAAGATGGCTTGGTTCTCCACTATACCTCTGGGTCTACGGGTAAGCCAAAAGGCGTCTTGCACGCTCAATATGCGATGGTCCAGCAATACCAGACAGGTAAATGGGTCTTGGATTTCAACGAAACTGATATTTACTGGTGTACAGCTGACCCAGGTTGGGTAACTGGAACCGCTTACGGTGTATTCTCTCCTTGGCTAAACGGGGTTACTACAGTTATCCTTGGCGGAAGATTTTCACCGGAAGGTTGGTACCAAGCGATTGAAGACTTTGGCGTGACGGTTTGGTATAGTGCGCCCACAGCATTCCGTATGTTAATGGGAGCAGGAGATGCATTAGTAAAAGAATATGATTTGTCTACACTTCGACATGTATTGTCAGTAGGTGAGCCGTTAAACCCAGAAGTGGTGAGATGGGGAGCTCAAGTGTTTGATAAACGCATTCATGATACGTGGTGGATGACAGAAACAGGTGCGCAGACTATTTGTAACTATCCATCGATGACGATTAAACCAGGATCAATGGGGAAACCAATCCCTGGACTGAATGTGGCTATTGTTGACGATCAAGGAAATGAATTGCCACCAAATCAAATGGGGAACTTGGCGATTGAAAAAGGTTGGCCATCAATGATGCGCCAAATTTGGAACAACCCAGCAAAATATGATTCGTATTTCTTGAAGGATAAATGGTATGTGTCGGGAGATTCAGCTTATATGGACGAAGAAGGTTATTTCTGGTTCCAAGGACGTGTAGATGACGTTATTATGACTTCAGGAGAGCGTGTTGGACCGTTTGAAGTAGAAAGTAAGTTGCTAGAGCATCCAGCAGTTGCTGAAGCAGGGGTTATCGGCAAGCCGGATCCGGTTCGTGGCGAAATCATCAAAGCGTTTGTGGCTTTGGTTGATGGATACGAACCATCAGAAGAGTTAGTGCAAGAAATTCAGCAGTTCGTTAAAAAAGGATTAGCCGCACACGCTGCACCGCGCGAAATCGAGTTTAAAGACAAGCTCCCGAAAACACGCAGTGGGAAAATTATGCGCCGTGTCTTAAAAGCTTGGGAATTGGATTTACCAGCTGGCGATTTGTCTACAATGGAAGATTAATCAAAAAAGCAGCGGACAGTATTATCTGTCTGCTGCTTTTTGAATTGAAAAAAACCCGATTCGCTTTATTAGCAAATCGGGTTAATGTTGCTATGCTGCGTCACCTTCCGCTGGTTTTTCCGGCTTAGGATCTGGCTTCGACTCAGGTTTAGGATCTGGCTTTGGTTCAGGATCTGGCTTTGGTTCAGGATCTGGCTTTGGTTCAGGATCCGGTTTTGGTTCAGGATCTGGCTTTGGCTCAGGATCCGGTTTTGGTTCAGGATCTGGCTTTGGCTCAGGATCTGGTTTTGGTTCAGGGTCTGGCTTTGGCTCAGGATCTGGTTTTGGTTCAGGTTTCGGTTCTGGCTTCGGCTCAGGTTTTGGTGCAGCGATGCTGACACTATTTGAAGACGCTGATTGTTTTCCTGTAATATCTACCGCAACAACCGTGTAGCTTCCAGGAGAACTCGCCGTATAGGAATTACTTTGAGCTTCTGAAATAGAAGCTATACGCGAACCATCTTTATAAACTCTGTAACCGACAACGTCATTTGAACCAGAATTGGTCCATGTAATGGTTTTTCCGTTAATAGCTGCTTGAACACCACCAGGAGCAGCGTCATCAGCTTTGAACTCTGCACTTGCAACAATCGATGAGAATTTTGAGTTGCCTGGGAATAGTTTGCTCGCATCTCCTCCAAGTGGAGCCATTATGCGATCGATGTATTTTTGAGAAACACCGATTCCACCGCCTGAGATAAAGTCGCTTGGTGTATTAGACAACACGGCAAAACGTTTGCCATTAATTGTTGTATACGAACCGCTTGTAAAACTATCGTCTTTTTCTGTAGGCAACATAGCTTTAGCGTTAAACAAATCTGAACGAACAAGTCCCGCATTTTTGCAGGCCTCATCTGGAGCTAGTCCAGAAATACCACAGAACGATTTGGTAACAACCCCATCAGGCTGCTTGAATTTTTCTGAAGTTCCAACAAGTTTTGGCTTTGCATCGTAACTAGCGTTCATTAAGCGAGCCCATACTTGATTGACACGTAATGAAGCGGGCAAATCACGGTTTTCAAATTTTGATAACTTGATTTTTTCGGTATCGTAGCCAAGCCATAGTCCCATTGTTACATTCGGGTTATAACCGACTAACCATACGTCTGTAGTACTTTGAGTCGTACCTGTTTTACCAGCGAAATCAGCGTCGAATTTCAACAAATTATTCGCTCGATTTGCAGTACCACGGTCCGTTTTAAAAACATCACGCAGCATATCTGTTAACACATAAGATGTAGCAGGCGTAAAGATTTCTTTTGATTCTGTTTTATGTTCATAAATAACGTTTCCATCAGCGTCTTCGATTTTATCAATCATTGTAGGCTCTACATACTGACCATTATTCGCAAACATTGCATAGCCATTAGTGATTTCTTCAATAGAGGCTTCAATTCCGCCGCCTAAAGCAGAAGCTAAATGATTGTTTTCCTGTTCTTCAACTCGTGAAAAACCAGCATTCATCATATATTGAATCGGCATTTGTTGTTGAATTTGAGCAAACAAGCGAATTGTCGGTAAGTTTTGAGATTGTGCTAACGCATCTCGTGCTGGCATTATTCCTTGCTCACTTGATGCGATAAAGTTGCTAGGACTCCATATATCTTTGCCATCCATGTATTCGAATTTTACATCGACAAGAGGGGATCCAGCACCAATTTGACCTAATTCAATCGCGGGAGCATATATCAATAAAGGTTTTACGGTAGAACCCATTGAGCGATATGCTGAAGTCGCATGGTTTAACTTTTCGATTTCATGATTTCGGCCACCAACAAAACTAATGATGCGTCCGGTGCCATTTTCAATCATAATACTACCAAGTTGAACAGGATATTCTTTGTCTATTACTTCTCCAACTTCGTTATACCCTTTTCCTAATGCAGTTGTACCAAAAGATTCATACGATTTCTGAGCTTCTTCTTGAGCTAGGTAAATGTCTTTGTCGATCGTCGAGTGAATTCGATAACCATTAGATCTAACAGCTCGATCAGCTAAAATTGCGTATTCCTCATAAAGTTTGTTGTTTTCTTCTAATGTAATCGGGTCGATTCCATTTTGCTCCGCTAAAACGTCCATAATGATTCGAGACGCCCGTTTTTCAATTTCAACTGTGACAAAAGGAAACTCAGAGTATGAGCGTTTTTCGTCTTTGCGGAAATCAGCAACAATGTCATAAGCCATTGCTTCATCGTATTCTTTTTGTGTAATGTATTCCGTTTCTTTCATACGGAAAAGAACAGTTCTCATTCGATCAAGTGCTGGAGCTAATGCATCTCCTTCTTTTACTACACCACCTTCGGCATATGGAGTGTATGTGTAAGGAGATTTTGGAATGCCGGCAATAAATGCCGATTGTGGCAAGTTTAAATCTTTAGCCGATACGTTGAATATTCCTTTAGCCGCTGTTTCAATACCGGCAATATGTGCACCTGAAGAAATTCGACCATACGGAATGATGTTCAAATAGGCTTCCATGATTTCGTCTTTATCCATGAATTTCTCTAAACGCATAGCAAGAAGAATTTCTTTTGCTTTTCGCTCGTAAGAAACTTCGTTGGTTAAAATTTGGTTTTTAATCAATTGTTGCGTCAAAGTAGAACCACCTGTTTGGGTGTCTGCATTTGACACATCTTGCATCAAACCACGGAAAATAGCTTTTGGAACGATTCCTTCGTGTTCCAGGAAATACTCATCTTCAGTTGCCAGAACAGCATCTATTGCATAATCTGATACATTGTCTAATGAAGTAACTCTACGTTCCAAATCTGTTTGAAGCTTTCCGAGGTAAACATCATTGTCGAAAAACATTTCGGAAGTTTCTTCAAAACTATAAATTTCTTTCAACATTTCTTCTTTAGGGCGAAGCTTTTCCTCGTCTACTAGTGAAGCAAAATAGCCTGCTCCAACAGACGCGGCAAAAACGCCGACTGTGACCAAGACAATCGCCAAAATTAATGCCAAATTCCAAATCACACCTGTTGTTATGCTCATACGCTTAAACCATTTTGTTGAAGTCAATTTATTGGTTGTTTCTTCAGCTTTACCTATCCAATACTTAAATTTATCACGCACATTATCGCCCTCCTAAAATCTTTTATAGTATATCATATTCTTATAATTGCATCTAAGCATATTGACAAGTTGCAATAATAAAGTAAAATACTAGTATATTTCATATTAAAACAGTGAAGAATCCGAAGTAGATTGTGCAGTTTTGTTTAGAGAGCTGGTGGGTGGTGAAAACCGGTCAAAATGCATGAATCGAATTACAGGTTTGGAGTTTACGGAAGTGCCCCGTTCGGCACATGATGAGAGGGAGACGAGGTTCTCCAAGCTGGGTGGTACCGCGCAATTGCGTCCCTGCATGAATTTTTCATGCAGGGACTTTTTTATGTGGATTTATAAAACTCTCATCGGATTAATACATTATAAGGAGGAACAACAATGACGAACGAATTAATTCAAGATTTACAATGGCGCGGTTTGTTGTACCAACAAACAGATGAAGAAGGCATGGAGAAATTATTAAACGAACAAAAAATTTCATTATACTGCGGAGTCGATCCAACAGCAGACAGTATGCACATTGGACATATTGTGCCGTTACTTACATTACGTCGTTTTCAAATGCATGGCCATCAACCGATTCTATTGGTGGGTGGAGCGACAGGAATGATTGGAGACCCTTCAGGACGCAACGAAGAACGTCAATTGCAAACGACTGAACAAATTGACCGTAACGTTGAGGGGATTAAAGTTCAAATGGAACAAATTTTTGATTTTAAATCTGAAAACGGTGCGAAAATGGTCAACAACCGTGATTGGATCGGCGCCATGAGCGTGATCGAATTCTTACGTGACTACGGTAAATTGATATCCGTAAATTACATGTTGGCGAAAGATTCGGTTGCATCACGTCTTGAAACAGGGATTTCGTTTACGGAGTTTTCGTACACATTAATCCAAGCGATTGACTTTAATCATTTATACAACGAACACAATTGCCGCATTCAAATTGGTGGATCTGATCAATGGGGCAATATCACAACTGGTCTTGAAATGATTCGCAAAACACATGATGAAGAATCAAAAGCTTTCGGTATTACAATTCCGCTTGTGACAAAAGCGGATGGCACCAAATTCGGGAAATCAGCTGGTGGGGCTGTTTGGTTAGATCCGAAAAAGACGTCACCATACGAGTTTTACCAGTTTTGGATCAACGCTGCAGATGCAGATGTGATCAAGTACTTGAAGATTTTCACGTTTATTAATCGTGAAGACATCGAAACGTTAGAAAAAGCGGTCGAAGTAGAACCGCACTTGCGCCAAGCACAAAAAACATTGGCTGAAGAAATGACGAAACTAATTCACGGAGAAGAAGCATTAGCTGACGCTCAGCGCATTACAAAAGCGTTGTTTAGTGGTGATTTGAAAGCATTGTCTTCTTCAGAAATGAAAGCCGCATTTAAAGATGTTCCTTCTGTGGAGATGCCAAAAGAAGACAAGTCGATAGTAGATTTGATCGTTGAAGCGGGCATTTCATCTTCGAAAAGACAAGCTCGTGAAGACGTTACAAATGGCGCGATTTCTGTAAACGGCGAAAAAGTGATGGACTTGGAATATGTCGTCGGCGATAAAGATCGTTTAGATGATGCATTTGCCATTATTCGTCGAGGCAAAAAGAAATACCACATGGTGCAATTCCAATAAGAATAACTTAAAGGACAGCCGAATTTTTCGGCTGTCCTTTAATATGTTACATTTGTTTTTCTTTGATGAAACGAGGCAGTTCCATATCTTCGAATTCGTCTGGGTGAATTAGTTTTCCTAACCGTATAGCGCCTTCGATTAAGCGTGGAGAAGGGCGGCAATACAATTCTTCTTCCATTACATGAATCTGATCGATAGCTTTCATGTCAGTCCAGCCAGGCCGTTTTTTGACAAGTTCAGGCTTTACTTTTGAGGTTAAAACGCCGACCCAAGCAAGTAAAATATAATCGGGTTGCCGCTCTAGTACATCTGTCCAATCGGTTTGAATATTAGCAGAATCGATGTCTTCAAAAAGGTTGCGAGCACCAGTCATGCTGCTAATTTCAGTTAACCAGTTAATATTGCCGGGAGTGAAAACAGGCTTTGGCCACCATTCCCAGTATAATGACGGACAATTATTTGCTCGTTTTCCACGTGACTTGATGTCTTCGATAACGGCCAAGTATTCAGAATGGATTGCTGTCGCATTGATTCCGCATGCTTCGGCTACTTGTAATAAGTCTTGTCCGATTTCATCGAGCGATTGGGGATCAAGGACAAGATGCGGGATGTTTCGTCGTACCAATTCATCGACGTTTTTTTCCATTCCGGGAACGCTTAAAGAAGCTAGCACTAAATCAGGTTTTAACGCTTCGAGTTCATCCATCCGAATGGATAAATCAGGTCCAAGTCGAGGCAATGTCGTAATTTGTTTTGGCCAGTCAGAATAATCATCAATCCCGACTAACAGATGTTCAGCATCTAAAAATGCTAAAAGTTCCGTGTTACTTGGACAAATTGAAATAATTCGCATCCAGCTCCACCTCCATTTTTTCCAGTTTACCATGACTAATGAAAAAAATTCTTCCTATTTGAAGAAACTGTGAAAACAAAGTATTATATAAGGAAGAAAGCACACAAGTTGTAAAATTCAGGAACGCTGTCTTTATTTCGTTTTTATTTAATGAAGAAAGAGGAGCTTGTGTTTAACAAACAGAAGTCCGGGTAAATATACAGGTGTAGATAAATTGGATTTCAATAAAATTAATAAACAAATGACTGGAAATTAATAGCGAGAGCGGGGTGAAGCTATTGCCTAATCGATTAAAGAATGTGAACTTGCGTATTACGGTACCGAGTGTCGATTTGCAGCAATAGCTGTTAAATGTTGAAAGATCAAGACTTATACGAACACTTAAGCGGACGGACTTTGAAAATGACGGAGGACTGGTATAGTTCTTTAAACAAAAGTAAAGCTGGTGTCTACGGTACGACAGATCCTGATAAAATAGCATTGTTAAAAAAACAGAATCACGAATTTCATCTTCGCTTTTGCACGATGTTTGAAAAAGAAAACAAAGACTTTGTAACAAATTTTCAGGGGTGGATAGAATCTATTGTAAAAGATGAAGCTCATCTAGACACACCAATCGTAGACGTCATTGGTGAATTTTTCCGTACTCAAGAACAATATTTAAATGAACTTGGAAAGTATGCGTTAGAAAATAAAGAACAAGTCAGCCATGAAAAATTGATGGAATGGACACAAGCGGTTGTTCAAATTATTAGCAAAGTGATTGTTGAATTTACGGATCAAAATTCGAAAGCTGCGGAAAAGCGCATGAATTCCCAGCAACAGATGATTGTGGAGATGAGTGCGCCGGTTATTTTATTAGCAAAAAAAATTGGTATGTTGCCACTAGTCGGTGAAATCACTCCGCATAGAGCAGAAATTATATTTGAAAAAGCTTTAGCTCAAAGTTCTAAACACGATTTGGATAAATTGTTTATCGATTTATCAGGTGTGCCGATGATCGATACAATGGTTGCGCAACAAGTATTTCAACTGATTAAAGGCTTGGAAATTATCGGTGTACAAGTTGCTTTGTCAGGCATTAGCCCGGTGATTGCTCAAACAGCTGTGCAGTTGGGCATTAAGTTTATAGATATTGAAGTGTATAATACACTAGCTCATGCGTTAAAACAAAATCAAATTGATTCGTTTTGATGAAAATCCCTAGAACCATAATTGGTTCTAGGGATTTTTTTGATTTTATTCAAAGGGATGCCGTTTTTATTTGCGGGATGGGCTTGGTTGTTTGCAGATTCGAATAGTTTGCTTGCGCAATGGCACGGGTTGTTTGCGGGATAGAAGTTTGTTTGCGCAATAGAGTGGTTTGCTTGCGGCAACGTTGAAGTTGTTTGCAGGATAGCGCGCTTTGTTTGCGCAATAACCTAGTTTATTTGCGTATTTCAAAAACGAAAGAAAAAACCTCCCAAAACCTTGAAAGGTTTTGAGAGGTTTTCGAAATCAAGTTGGAATTAACGTGAGTAGTACTCAACGATCAACTGTTCGTTGATTTCAGCAGACAATTCGCTACGCTCTGGAAAGCGTACGAAAGTTCCTGTTTTGCTATCAGTATCGATAGTAACGTATTCAGGAACAAAGTTGTTTACTTCGATTGCTTCGTTTACTACATCAAGATTGCTTGATTTTTCGCGGAAAGCAATTGTTTGTCCTGGTTTCACGCTGAATGACGGAATGTCAACGCGTTTGCCATCAACAAGGATGTGGCCGTGGTTTACGATTTGGCGAGCTTGGCGACGAGTGCGCGCAAGACCTAAACGATAAACAACGTTATCAAGGCGAGCTTCAAGAAGGATCATGAAGTTTTCACCGTGTTTACCAGGCATTTTGCCAGCTTTGTTGAACAAAGTTTTGAACTGACGTTCAGTAACTCCGAACATGAAGCGTAGTTTTTGTTTTTCTTGTAGTTGTAAACCATATTCAGAAACTTTTCTGCGTTGGTTAGCACCGTGTTGACCTGGTGCGTAAGGGCGTTTTTCTAATTCTTTACCTGTGCCTGTAAGGGAAATTCCTAAGCGGCGTGACAGTTTCCATGATGGACCTGTATAACGAGACATATAAGTCTCCTCCTCTGTTTTTGGTTTTTAGAGTAAAATAAAAACCAGATGCATTCATGCTGCAAGCCATTTTATATTCTTGTACCTTCGCTCAGCAGCCAAAGAGTTACACGATACACCTGCTATGAGGAATAGAATGGACAAACACGCACATACAACTGCTGCGATTATTTTACACAAAGAATAGTATA
Organism: Planococcus halocryophilus; assembly: GCF_022489025.1. Taxonomy (GTDB): domain Bacteria; phylum Bacillota; class Bacilli; order Bacillales_A; family Planococcaceae; genus Planococcus; species Planococcus halocryophilus_A. The sequence goes on from NZ_JAKVTG010000009.1 coordinate 88,458, forward strand.
ACTGATTTTGGAACCTCAAGTCAACAGCAAGCCATAGAATAGTTTGGAGTACTAGCTTTCTTTTTCTTATTAGACGGGGTAGAATGAAAGTGAGAATGTATGTAAGCGCTTTCTATAATGTCTAAGGGGTGTATTGGTTATGAAAGAACAAGAGATGAATTTTGAAACGGCGGTTATCCACAAAGGTTATGACAGTACAAAACATCATGATAGTTTGGTGACACCGCTTTATCAAACCTCAACGTATTCGTTTGCTAATGCAGAGCAGGGGGAAGATCGTTTTGCAGGAAATTGCGAAGGTAATATTTATTCGCGTCTTGGAAATCCAACAGTTCGCGTACTCGAAGAGCGAATGGCGGAAATTGAAGGAGGTCAAGGTGCATTAGCTTTTGGGTCGGGGATGGCCTCAGTTAGTGCGATTTTAATTTATTTGACTAAAGCAGGAGATCATGTCCTTTGCTCAAGAGGTATTTACGGATGTACGTTTGGGCTATTAGAAATTATGGAAGAAAAATACGGAATTACGCATAGCTTGGTGTCGATGACAACAGAAGTAGAAGTAGAAAATGCGATTCGTCCAGAGACCGTTTGCATTTACGTAGAAACGCCAATCAATCCGACAATGGAACTCGTGAATCTTGAAGCAGTAATGGCTGTAGCGAAAAAACATAATATTCGTGTCGTTGTGGATAATACGTTCTGTTCACCTTATTTGCAAAATCCGTTACGAATGGGTGCAGACTTTGTTTTGCACAGCGCAACGAAATACTTGAACGGTCATGGGGATGTGGTCGGTGGAGTGCTAGTCGGAAGCGATGCTGAAGAGATGCAACATATTCGTATGACCGTACAAAAAGATGTCGGTGGCATTATGTCGCCATTTGATGCATGGCTATTGCTTAGAGGATTAAAAACGCTGCATGTCAGAATGGATCGACATGTTAGCAACACAAAAGTTGTATTAGCCTTTTTAAAACAACAAGAAATCGTGAAAAATATATATTATCCGTTCGATGACAGTCATCCGCAGGTTGAAATTGCGAAACGCCAAATGCGTGAAGGTGGCGGGTTGATTTCATTTGAAATCGAAGGTGGTAAAAAAGAAGCGCAAGCCTTTTTAAATGCGTTATCACTTATCAAAATTGCGGTTAGTTTAGGCGATGCCGAAACATTAATTCAACATCCGGCAACAATGACGCATGCGGTGGTGCCTCCTGAAAGCAGACAAGCGATGGGGATTAGTGATTCCTTGCTGCGCTTGTCAATTGGACTTGAGCATACGAATGACTTGATCGCTGATCTAAACAAAGCATTTGAGCAAGTTAAACCAAAACTTCAAGAAATCTAAAAAAAACCCGAAACTCACAACGTGAGTTTCGGGTTTTTTACAATTATAAATGTTTCATTAACACGTTAACGAAAAGTTCTAAGCCTTGCTGATCGTCTTTTGTGAAACGATCTAGCTCGGGGCTGTCAATATCTAAAACGCCGATTACTTGATCTTCTTTCATCAAGGGAACAACGATTTCAGAACGTGTTGCTGCGTCACATGCAATGTGGCCAGGGAATGCTTGAACGTCTTCCACTAACATTGTTCTTTTGTCAGCAACGGCTGTACCGCAAACGCCTTTTCCGACAGGAATTCGTACACAAGCCGGCAAACCTTGGAAAGGACCAAGGACAAGCTCGCCTTCTTCCATCAAATAAAACCCAACCCAGTTGATGCGTTCAAGAAATTGATTGAGTAAAGCAGAGGCGTTGCTTAAATTGGCAATGCTGTTTTTCTCGCCGTCTAACAAAGCATCTAATTGCTTTGAAAGCATGGTGTATTGTTCGATGCTGCTGCCACTGTAATTTGCTTGTGTGAACATAAAAAAATTCCCTCGTTTCAGTTTATAGTATTTGTTGTAAATCAAATTTCGTTAACTTAAGTAAGTATAAATTTTGTCGTAATGCTTATGCAAGCCATTGACACTATGGGCATCTGAGCCGAACACTAACGGAATACCAAGTGATTTAGCAAATTCGATATAAGGGAGTGGGGGATAAGCTTCCAAACACTCTGGTTTCGAGTATCCTGCACCGTTTACATCCAGTTCAAAGCCGTTTTTTTTCATAAGCTGAAGAATATGCCGAATTTGTTTGTCATCATTGATCTTTTCGCCATGTGCTTTTTGGAATTTGTGAATCAATGTTGGATGTCCAATTCGATTTGGTTTGAATTGTCCAAGGTTTGCGTAAATCGATTTTTCAAGGGTGTCATAGTAAAGCTGATAAGCAGCTTCTACAGATCCACAAGCCACTGCGAGTTCTGTAAAAATTTCTTTACTGAAGTCAGCGCAAAAATATTGGTCATTTACTTGCAGAAAATGAACCGACAAAATGGCATCGTCTAGAACTGGACCCATATCATTTAAAAAATGAGTCGTTTCTTTTTCAAAGCCCTCGATATAATCGACTTCCAACCCTAAGCGAATGCGAATATCTTTTTGATAAACATTTTTAAGGTGGGTAATTTCATCTATATATGATGATAGCTGAGTCATGCTCATGCCACTGTCTTGGTCAGGTGTTGGATCAGTGAAATTGGCTGGAAGTGGTGCATGTTCTGTAAATGAAATATCAGTAAATCCGGACTTTATTGCTTTTTCAATGTATAATTTAGTTGAGTCTTTTGTCCCGTGTGGACAAAAGGGGGTGTGAATGTGACCATCTCGTCTCATTAAGGCATCCTCTTTTCTACTTATTAAAAAATATAATCGCTTTTCTTCTAATTTGGCAAACAAAAGAGTAGAATACATGTTAAAATAAAAGAATCATGAATACATTTACGTATAACTGGTAATGTGATTTTGGAACAGGGGGCTATGTGACTTATGATGGAGTATATCATCATTGCGGTCATCATTCTATTAGCGGTAACAATCATTGGTTTTATGTTTCGTAAAAAACATTTAGCTGAAATTGAGCGCTTGGAACAGTTAAAACTGCAAATACAAAATAAACCAATTCTTGAAGAACTAACTAAAGTGAAACAATTGAACATGAACGGCCAGACAGAAGAAATGTTCGAACGCTGGCGCAACGTATGGACTGAAATCATGGACGTACATATCCCGAAAATTGATGCTTCACTATACGATGCTGAGGAAGCGATCAATCGTTTTAGATTTAACAAAGCATCAAAACTAGAACAAGATACAGAAGTGAAGATTGATAGCGTTGATCAACAAATGAACAGCATTTTGGTGGAGTTGGAAGAATTGATCGGTAGCGAAGAGAAAAATCGCAGCGAAATTGATCTTCTTCAAGAAAAATATAGACGTGCACGTAAAAATCTATTGGCTCACCAGCAATCTTACGGAGCAGCAGGTGAACCACTTGAGAAAAAACTCGAATCGTTTATTCCGTTATTTGATGAATACGAAAAACTAACGGGCGAAGGCAATTACTTGAAAGCTCGTGAAATTGTCATTGGGTTATCAGCAGAAGGCGAAGAAGCGTTTTTATTAGTAGACGATATTCCTTCATTATTGGCGGATATTCAAACGAAAATCCCTTCTTATATTGCTGAATTGCGTCAAGGTAAGAGTGAAATGGAAGAAAACTCTTATTATCTTGGGCATTTAGAGTTAACCCTTCAACTTGATGAAATAGAAGAAGAGTTGGAAGTACTGAAAGAAAACATTGAAAACTTAGAAATGACACAAACAAAAATTGCTGTTGAAAAAATAAAAGATCGCATCGATTCGTTTTATGAAATGTTAGAAAAAGAAGTTGAAGCGAAGATGTATGTGGATGAGCACCGTATTGACACAGAACGTCATTTAGAAGTTGTAGCGCGCGATACGAAAGAAATGGAAGAAGAAAGCAGATACGTTCAACATAGCTATAAAATTACTGAAAGCGAAGCGGCTATTCCTAAATCGTGTATGGACAAGATGGAGCAATTAGCAAAACGCTTTGAACTACTGATGACTCGTTTAGAAGAAGATCAATCAGCTTATTCAAGTCTTCAAGAAGAATTGGTTCATATTCGTGAAGACTTATCGATTGTCGATTCGACTCAAATTGATTTTATGACGGCATTGAAGAACTTGCGTATCGAAGAAAACAAGGCTCGCGAAAAAGTAGAGCTATTAAAACGCAAATTGCAAGAAACAGATCGTGTGTTACACAAAGCCAATATACCTGGAATACCGGAAGACATGGATGTGCGTCTTGAAGAAGCTGAAGAACATCTCTTTGTTACGATGCAAACTTTACGAGAAGTTCCATTGAATATTAAGTTAGTGCATAGTTATTTAGAGCAAGCTGAAAAAAGTATTGAAGATGGCCATGCGAAAGCAGTTGAAATGGTTGAGAATGTCCTATTGATTGAACGCATTATTCAATACGGAAACCGTTACCGCAAATCCAATCTTCAATTAGATGCAAAACTGGAAGAGGCTGAAGAATCATTCAGACAGCTTCGCTACACGAAAGCATTAGAAGAAGCCGCAACAGCGGTTGAAAACTTTGAACCAGGTTCAATGAAACGAATTGAAGTATTGGTTAAAGAAGACGCTTAATGCATGTAAACAAAACAAAATGTAAAACCACCAGCTGACATTGCTGGTGGTTTTCTTTTCGGAGGTGGCAAGATGATTTATTTGGATAATAGTGCAACGACTAAGCCGAAAAAAGAAGTACTTGACGCTTTTGTGAAAGTTAACGAACAGTTTTATGCAAACCCAGCGTCACTCCATGAATTAGGCAATCAGGCTGAAGATTTGTTAGAAACTGCACGCAGCCAAATAAAAGAGTTGCTGCATATGGATAAGATCATCTTCACATCTGGTGGCACAGAGGCTAATAACCTGGCATTGATTGGGACAGCTCGAAACTATCAACATCGTGGTAAACATATTATTACTTTCGAAACGGAACATCCTTCTGTGTTGAAAAGTATTGATGCATTAGAGAGCGAAGGATTTGAAATTACGCGCTTGGCAGTAGGAAATGCCGGAGAGATCAATATTGACAAGTTGAAAAATTCTTTGCGAAACGATACGATTCTAGTATCACTCATGCATGTTAATAATGAAATTGGAACCGTTCATCCAATTGCAGACATTGCGCATCTCTTGAAAAAGCGGCGCATCTTTTTCCATGTGGATGCTGTTCAAAGTATCGGCAAACTCGATTTTGACACAACTGCTATGCCGAATTTATTGACCATATCAGGGCATAAAATACACGGCTTAAAAGGTAGCGGATTACTAGCCTATTCCGGAGTAGATTTACAAGCTATCCAATACGGTGGCGGTCAAGAATCCGACATGCGAAGCGGTACTGTTTCTGTACCAAATGCAGTGGCATTGGCGAAAGCATTGAGATTGGCTGCGCCAAACCCATTGTATTCGCAATGGAATCAAGAATTGCGTCAATTTTTTTCGGGATTTACGGGTGTCAAAATTGTGAGTCCTAAAAACGGGGCCATGCATATTCTGACAGTAGCAGTAAAAGGGTTAAAAGGTGAAATTCTTGTATCCGGTTTACAAAAAGAATCGGTAATCATCTCTACTTCAAGTGCATGCTCATCAAAAAATAGCCAAGCAAGTCCGGTAATTCTAGCTATTGGTTTACCGCGAGAGTTTAAAGATGGTGTAATCCGAATTAGCTTTGGCGAGTTTACAACTGAACAAGACATCAATGCGCTAAAAAAAGCGTTTCAGCGGGTATACCGCATGATTAAAGGAGTTTAAACTGTTATGAAAACCAATCAAATTCTTGTCCGTTACGGAGAATTATCAACAAAAGGCAAAAATCGTAGTTCATTTATCGGAAGGCTACGCGACAATGTCAGACAAACTTTTTCTGACTTAGACCAAATTCACATAAAGGCCGAACGCGACCGCATGTTTATCACTTCAGACGATGAACAAGAATTGGCTCAAGTGATTGAGCGTTTGCCCCATGTATTTGGTATCCAATCGTTTAGTCCAGTAACGGCATGTGAACTAGACATCGAAGCTATGAAAAAAACAGCAGAAGCCGTAATTGCTAAAATAGAAGATACCGATAAAAGTTTTAAAGTATCGGTAAAAAGACCATTCAAAGAATTTCCTCACGAAAAACCTGAAATCATGAAAGAACTAAGCTCTCATGTATTAAGAATCTTTCCAGATTTAAAAGTTCAAATGAAAGATCCTGAGATTGATTTGAAAGTGGAAGTTCGAAAAGAAGCCGTTTATATGATGGCAGAAGTCATTCAAGGAGCTGGAGGCTTACCAGTTGGAGCAGGAGGCAAAGCTTTGTTAATGCTATCAGGCGGTCTCGACAGTCCAGTTGCAGGCTATCATATGTTAAAACGAGGCGTCAGATTAGAACTAATCCATTTTTTTAGCCCGCCGTTTACTAATGATCGTGCAAAGGAAAAGGTTTTTGATCTGGCTGAGAGATTGTCGCAATTCGGTTCATCTGTCAAACTGCATATTATTCCTTTTACAAAGCTTCAACAAGAAGTGCATAAGCAAGTGCCTGATAATATCACAATGACTTCTACACGTCGCATGATGATGCGTGTAGCGGATTTGGTATTAGCGGAAACCAATTGCAGAGCGATTATTACGGGAGAAAGTTTAGGGCAAGTTGCGAGTCAGACTTTAGAGAGCATGCAAGCGATTAATGCAGTGACGAATACGCCGGTATTACGCCCGCTTATTGCGACGGATAAATTAGAAATTATTGATATCGCTCAACAAATAGAGACTTATGATATTTCCATACGACCGTTTGAAGATTGCTGCACAATTTTCACACCGGCTAATCCAAAGACCAAACCGAAGCTTGAAAAAGTAGAATACTATGAGAACTTTGTGTCTTTTGATGAGTTGATCGAAGAAGCTGTAGCAGAACGGGAAGTAATCCAGTTCCCGCGTCCTAAAGTTAACCAATTTGAAGATTTTTTATGAATGTGAAGCCTCCTTTTAGGAGGTTTTTTTGTTGTTTTAAATAGGAACGTTTATAGATGAGTAAAGCCAGATAGATAAAAATAATGTTTCGGTATAATTTATTGCTTAGTAGTCGAATTATATGAAATTGTATGAATACTTAAATTTCTATTGTATAATAATATATGGACAAGCACTTACATCAAGAGCAGGAGGAATTATTTTGAAAAGACAAGATTTGTTAGCGCCAGAATCATATAATTTAGTTGAAGAAATTGAGCGATATGCAACAGGAGAAGACAAGCTTGCAATCCTCTGGGAAAACGATAAAGGTGAGAAACATCAACTTACATATGATGAATTAATCAAACGAGCGAATCGTGCAGCGAATAGCTTTGAAAAAGCAGGACTAGTGAAAGGGGATATCGTGCTTGTGATGGTACCACGCCTTATTGAAGCATATGTTGCCTACTTAGGAGCGCTAAAAGCGGGGTTAGCCGTTATACCTAGTTCTGAGATGCTGCGTGCTAAAGATATTGCGTATCGATTAAATCACAGTGATGCGAAAGCAGTTATTGCATATGAGCCATTTATGGATCAATTTGAAGGCGTAAAAGAAATGGACAATGTCGTGAAGTTTGTTATCGGTGATTCAGATCAATCGTGGATTTCATTACTAGATGAAATGGCAAGCGCTTCTGAAGAATACAAAGCTGCACCAACCAAAAAAGATGATATGGCGTTTTTGTCCTATACATCAGGAACTACTGGAAATCCAAAAGGCGCGGTCCATAGTCATGGCTGGGCATACGCACATCTTCGTACGTCAGCAGAACACTGGCTAGGAGCGAAAGAAGGCGATGTCGTTTGGGCAACAGCAAGTCCAGGCTGGCAAAAATGGATTTGGAGTCCGTTCTTAGCAACGTTGGGTAGTGGAGCTACTGGTTTTGTTTATAACGGAAAATTTGATCCTACAGTGTATTTGGATCTTTTGGAAACACGTAAAATCAACGTGCTTTGCTGTACACCGACGGAATATCGATTAATGGCCAAGCAAAAAGATTTAGCGAAATATGATTTGTCCGCATTGCATAGTGCAGTATCGGCAGGCGAACCACTAAATGCCGAAGTGATCAATGTCTTTAAAGAGCATTTTTCGTTGGAAGTACGAGATGGCTATGGTCAAACGGAAAATACCTTACTCGTTGGTGTTATGAAAGGCATGGAATCTCGTCTGGGCTCAATGGGCAAACCAACACCGGGCAACCGTGTAGAGATTATCGATGACTCAGGTAAACCATGCGCTGTTGGCGAAGTTGGAGATATTGCAGTTCATGTAGAAACACCTGCATTGTTTAAAGAATATTTTAAAGACCCTGAACGCACTAGTATGCAGTTCCGCGGAGATTATTATGTTACTGGTGATAAAGCGTCTAAAGATAAGGATGGTTATTTCTGGTTTGAAGGTCGCGGAGACGATATCATCATTTCCTCCGGTTATACAATCGGGCCATTTGAAGTCGAAGATGCGCTAGTCAAGCATCCAGCTGTTCAGGAATGTGCAGTTATCGGCGCACCAGATGAAGTTCGTGGCACAATCGTTAAAGCTTTTGTTGTTTTAGTAGAAGGTGAATTTGCATCAGATGAGTTAGTAAAAGACTTACAAAATCATGTGAAAAAACTAACGGCTCCGTATAAATATCCGCGGGCCATTGATTTCCGAACAGAATTGCCAAAAACGGCATCAGGAAAAATTCGACGTGTAGAATTGCGTCAGCAAGAAAGTGTAAAAAACTAAACGCATCCTAAAAAAGAAACACCTCTTTTTTTAATGAGAGGTGTTTCTTTTTACACTGTTTTTTTATGGCTGAATATTAATGCACCTACATTTACTTTCTGCCTATTAGCAGCCTATAATGAGACTATTATTTCGAAATACAAAATATAATAAGAATGGTGCGCGATGCAGAGTGATAGATTCTAAAAAAGGTGTTTTGGTCATTATTTTAACTTACACATTATGGGGGTTCATGCCGATCTTTTGGAAACAGCTTGCACATGTCCCGGCAGATGAAGTGTTGGCAGCGAGGATTATTTGGTCTTTTATATTGACTCTTGGATTTATTTTATTAATTAATGGAGGTCGTCAATTATGGCTTGACTTGAAAAGTTTATGGGCAGCGAAGAAGAAGTTTTTCTTATTAATGCTTGCGTCTTTTTTAATCTCCGCCAATTGGTTTTTCTATGTTTATGCAGTTTCTCATGATCGGATCGTCGAAACTAGCCTTGGCTATTACATCAATCCATTGATTTCGATGTTATTGGGGGCCATTTTTTTGAAAGAAAAATTATCACCAGCGGTAAAAGTTGCGTTCTTGCTAGCTGCGACAGGCGTTTTGATTTTAACTTTCTCTTTCGGCTCTTTGCCTTGGTTAGCACTTGGTATGGCATTTAGCTTTGCTTTTTACGGATTAATCAAAAAAACAATTCGACTCGATGCTCTTCGTGGATTAGCGATTGAGACTTTGTTTGTTTTTCCGCTCGCAATTGGGTATTATTTTTATTTATTTTCCATTGACCGCGTCTCTTTTTTACAGATGGGGTTGTCGACAGATAGTTTGTTATTAGCTAGTGGATTGATTACAGCATTTCCATTATTGTTGTTTGCCATTGGAGCTCCATTAATTCCGATGTATATGATTGGGTTCCTTCAATATATTGCCCCGTCATTAATGCTATTAATCGGTGTTTTCATTTATGGAGAAGCTTTTGATGTGATTAAAATCATTTCGTTTTCATTAATATGGAGTGCCTTAATTTTGTTTACGTCCTCAAAATTTTTAGAAGCTAGGGGAGTTCGACGAGCTAACCGAAAAGTTTCAGTTTAAATTTTTTAATGAAACATTTTCAGATGTTTCACGTATAGTAAGTAGTAGAAACTATGGAGGGAATGATAAAAATGAATACGAAACGATGGATTGCTTTAGTAGTGGCTGCAGCCGTATTGGGAATTTCGCTGGTTATCAACTCAGCCTTTGCATTTCTTCAAGGCGGATTTAGTGAAAGTGTCGATGAAATAATGGGGAGTACACAAACTGGTTTGTCGGAAGTAGTTATGGAAGATGGCGATTATAATAGTCGCGTAGCTGTTTTAAATGTGGATGGCGTTATTCAAGACACAGGAGATGCAGCTTCGTTCTTCGGAACAACAGGTTATAATCACTCTTTCTTTATGGAACAATTAGAAAATATTAAAGAAGATGAGTCGGTTAAAGCAGTTGTACTTGCTGTGAATTCTCCAGGAGGCGGAGTTGTCGAGTCTGCTGAGATTTATGACAAGATCACGGAAATTCAAGAAGAAACTGGAAAACCATTCTACGTTTCGATGGGTGCAATTGCTGCTTCTGGTGGCTATTACATTGCAGCACCGGCAGAAAAGATTTTTGTTAATGAAGAAACTTTAACAGGTTCAATTGGTGTCATCATGCAAAGCGTCAATTATGGGGAACTAGCAGAACGTTACGGAGTTGATTTTGTGACGATCAAGTCGGGTCCTTACAAAGATATTATGAGCCCAACGCGTGATATGACAGATGATGAACGTGCATTGCTTCAAGAGATGCTCGATGATTCATATGAATCCTTTGTAGACGTTATTGAAGATGGTCGGGGTATGACTGAAGAAGAAGTTAAAGCTGTAGCAGATGGTCGGATTATGAATGGTCGTCAAGCAGTAGAAGTGAATTTAGCAGATGATTTTGGTTTTGAAGAAGACGTCATCGATCAAGTAAAAACAGATTTTGATTTAGGCAATGCACAAGTATTCCAATATGGAACTTCGCAAGGTTGGAGTTCATTGCTATCAATGAAAGTTAATTCTTTCTTTGGTAATGATATCGAGACACAGATGATTTCGAAATTACTTACTGAATACAGTTCTCCGCGTATGATGTATTTATACGGTGATAAATAAGGAGGGACCATCATGACAGACCATGAAACAGAGAAATCAGCAGAAATGCAAGGTGCGAAGGAGTTTTCTCAAACACCGAGTTATCAAGAAGTTCTTTTTTACGAACGGAAACCGGCTGGATTTTGGGTGCGTTTTTGGGCTTATTTAATTGATTTGCTTGTTGTTGCGGCCCTTACCTCAATTTTAGTTAAACCGGTATTTGCATTATCTGGACTGGAAACAACTAACATGCCTTGGTATGGACCGTTCGCAATTGTATCCGCTGTGATTTTCTATGGCTATTTTGTTTTAATGACTAAGTTTTTCGGACAAACGGTTGGGAAGATGATTATGGGTATTCGTGTCGTGTCGTTGAAATCTGATAACCTATCGATTGTGACGCTTTTGTTTCGAGAGTGGATTGGCCGCTTTATTTCGGTGACGATATTACCGCTTTACTGGATCGTCGGCTTTACACCATTAAAACAAGGCGTCCACGACTATATTGCAGATACGACAGTCGTTCATGAAGATTCTTTTAGAAAAAACAAAATGTTAAAGAAGAATCAGACAGAGGGGTCTGAGTTGCAAGAGACCAAGGCATTTTAGTATGATGAAGATATTATGAAAAGGGAGGCGTATTGATTGGCACAAATTACATTCAAAAATAATCCTGTTACTTTACCGAACACAGAAGTAAAAGTAGGAGATCAAGCACCTGAATTTACGGTTTTATCAAACGGCTTGGAACCAGTTACATTAAAAGATACAACTGGTAAAGTTCGTTTAGTTAGTGTAGTTCCATCACTAGATACAGGGGTATGTTCAGACCAAACAAAACGTTTCAGTGAAGAAGCTACTTCTTTAGGAGACAATGTAGAAGTATTGACTATCTCGGCTGATTTACCGTTTGCACAAAAACGTTGGACAGACATTAACAAAGTGGATGCCATCACGACTTTGTCAGATCATCGCGATTTGTCATTCGGTGAAGCTTACGGATTGACGATGCAAGAGCTTCGATTGTTGGCTCGTTCAGTTTTCGTACTTGATGAAAATGACAAAGTTACATACGCAGAGTATGTTTCTGAAGGAACAGATCATCCTGATTACGAGAAAGCATTAAATGCAGTTAAAGAATTAACAAAATAATACATGAAACCCACTCGAGAGAGTGGGTTTCCTTATTGAGGACGGCGAAAGTATGAATTCAGCAATGGAAAAAACCTTTAATTTTATTGATAATCACACAACAGAAATCCAAAAAGAACAAGATAATGCGTATTTGGAGAGCTTATTGACTACTACTGAAAAATGGTTAGATGGTTTGATTAAGCCTGAAGAAGGCGCAAGCAAAGAAGATATTCGCAAAGCGCTTCAATTAGCAGTATTAAAAGGCATGAAAGAACATATTCAACCGCATCACCAAATGACACCCGACGCTCTTGGTTTGTTAGTTGGTTATTTAGTTGAGTTGTTTGTTAAAAAAGAACAGGCAGTAATTTTAGATCCGGCTGTTGGAACAGGGAATTTGCTATTAACTGTTATGAATTACTTGGATGGACGCATGACCGGAGCGGGCGTAGAGCTTGATGACCTTCTTGTTCGTCTCGCATCAAACGCTGGAAACTTAGTAGAACAGCCTATTACTTTTTACTTGCAAGATGCATTGCAACCCTTATTAATTGATCCAGTAGACGTTGTCGTTTCGGATTTACCAGTAGGTTATTATCCAGACGATGAAACTGCAGCCACATACGAATTAAAAGCAGATGAAGGTATGTCTTATGCACATCATTTATTTATCGAGCAATCGTTAAAACATACGGCTGATGGCGGTTATTTGTTTTTCATCGTTCCAAAAGCTTTGTTTGAATCCGAACATGCGAGTCAATTACATAGCTTTTTGAAAAAACATGCTCATATTCAATCGGTCATGGAATTACCGGAAAGCTTATTTAAAAACTCGGCTCATGCTAAAGGAATTCTTGTACTACAGAAAAAACAAGAAGGTATTAAAGCACCGAAAGAGGTCTTGTTAGCGCGCGTTCCGAATATGTCAAAGCCAGAATCAATGTCTAAATTCTTTTCACAAGTAACAAGCTGGTTTAAAGAAAACAAAGAATAGTCCAACCAAATTGTGCTATACTTAAGCTACAAAAAGCCATATGTACCATTTCAGACGAAAAGAGGGATGCGCAATGACTGAGTCAAACGAAGCGCCGAAAAAAGTAAGTCTTCAAGAAGCTGTAAAACGTCAACTAGAAGCAAAGAAAAACCAGGCTGACGATAAACAAGGTGGCAGCAACGCTTCACTTTCAACTAAAAAAATGAAGAGCCAACAATCGAAAAAAGTAAGCAATAACCGTCGAAAAATGGGTACGTGATTGATAGCGTAACTCGATTTTGAGCTTAGGTGAAAAGAGGCAGGGGAAAATCCTTGTCTCTTTTTTTAGAACTAACCACTCATCCTTAATTTCAAATGGGTCTTCAATAGTGACTGGGAGGAGTTTGATGTATGCAGGATTTCGACGACGTTTAAAAGCATTTGCATTTGACTATGTGTTGATTTTTTCTTATATGTTGCTATTGCTTATGTTATCAATGTTTGTAATTCCTACAGTACAAGAGTGGTTTCAAGGTTCTCGGGTTATCGCTCAACTAACGGGATTTATGATGCTTACGCTACCTGTTTCCATCTATTTTATTATTGCTGACTCAAAGATTGGTAAGCAGTCTTTTGGGAAACATAAAATAAACATTATTGTGACGGACGAAAATAACCAACCTTTGTCGGTTGGTCGAGCAGTTAGTCGGACGTTCTTGAAATTTTTGCCTTGGGAACTGTCTCATTTTATGGTCTATCGGATGATTCAGTTAAAAGAAGCGGAACTCCAATTATCAGATTACTTTATTTGGGGATTAATCTATGGATTGATTTTTCTTTCCGTTATCATGGTCATTTTCACAAAAAACAAGCAGACACTATATGATTGGCTGACAAAAACATATGTCATCAAATAAAAACCTGACTAAAAGTATTGACTTGTCCGAGAAGACTGGTAAAATCTATTTCAATATACTTTTTAAAAAGAAATAGTTATAATTATGGTCTATTAAGTTCAGTTACACTATATAGAATAATCGTTTGATAGTTTAGTAGGCAATTTGTGTGCAGCAACAAGAGACTGAATGGTGGGTGAGAATTCAGGCAACAAATTGGGTGAATTACGCTTTCAGTTTGGAACGATTCGTAAAAGAGCGGATGTTTAGCGAAATCTGAACATCAAAATGGGTGGTAACGCGGAGAAAACCTTCGTCCCTTTATTGGGGCGGGGGTTTTCTCTTTTTTATATAGAAAAGGAGATTTTATTATGCATATGATTAAACCAGTCATCACACCAAAGTTTTTGGAAGCTATTTTTATTACAATTGCGATCTTTTTACTGATAAGTATTAGCATCATTCAGTTTGGATCGGTTCCTCATATTCCAATTCTACTATCGATATTATTGTTGTTTGGTTATGGCTTAGTAAAAGGTGTATCTTACCAAAAACTTGAAAAAGGTTTGGTAGAAGGCGCAGGAGCAGGCATGAGTGCCGTATTTTTGTTTTTCTTTATCGGCATGCTCATTAGTAGTTGGATGATTAGTGGGACCATTCCGACAATGATATATGCTGGATTTTCAATAATTTCAATGACGTTCTTTTTTGCTATTGTTTTTATTGTTACTTCGTTAATTGGTTTATCGGTCGGTAGTTCGCTAACAACGGTTGCGACGATTGGTGTGGCATTTATAGGTATGGCAACGGCAATGGACTTATCGCTTGCAGTAACGGCGGGTGCTATCGTCTCAGGCGCATTTTTTGGTGATAAAATGTCGCCGTTGTCAGATACAACAAATTTATCGTCTTCTATCGTAGGTGTTGATTTGTTTGAGCATATTCGCAATATGGGCTGGACCACGATACCAGCATTTGTGCTTACGTTGATTTTTTTCCTCATTGTTTCCCCACGGTCTACAAAGGGGACGATACAAGATGTCAGTGGATTTAAGGAAGGTCTGTTAGCTACAGGGATGATTCATTGGTATACGTTGATTCCGCTAATTGTTTTGATTGTCTTAACATTTATAAAGGTACCGGCATTGATGACGCTAGCGATTAGCTCAATTTCGGCTATTGTGATTTCTTTTCTGCACCAAGTATCCACAGCTTCTGAGATTTTCAATGTGCTATTTAGCGGGTATGTGTCATCTACTGGGATTGCAGAGATTGATAGTTTGTTATCACGAGGTGGCATGGAAAGTATGATGTTTACAGTGGCACTCGTACTTTTAGCATTAAGCATGGGTGGCTTGTTATTCACGTTAGGGATTGTACAGTGTCTATTAGCTAAAATTGAAAGCTTGTTGAAAAAAGTATCTTCTGTTATTGCCGCATCTGCTTTGACAGCAATCGGTATCAATATTTTAATCGGAGAACAATACTTATCGATTTTGTTAACGGGTCAAGCATTTAAAGAACCGTATGATAAAGTGGGACTTGCCGGTAAAAACTTGAGCCGTGTCATGGAAGACGCAGGAACAGTTGTTAATCCACTCGTGCCATGGAGTGTATGTGGAATTTTCATAACCGGTGTTATCGGCGTTCCCACTCTCGAGTACTTGCCATTTGCCGTCTTTTGTCTGTTGTCTCCAGTATTGACCGTGTTATTTGGATTTACAGGAAAAACATTAACTTATAAATAAACAATAAGTAAGTATAGAAGAAACCGGTGATGCTACATATCACCGGTTTTTCTTCACTTAGCAGGAAAAGGGATATTAAAGTCGAATAGTACTATAGAGAGCGTTTTGTTACTAAGCCGCGGAAAATAGTCGAAGGGGTGGAGAAAATGTATAAGTCAATTTTAGTCGCCGTAGATGGTTCCGAAAATTCGAAGCGAGCAGGCAAACACGCTGTACAGTTGGCAGCAATGAGTAAAGATACAGAAGTGACCGTTGTCTATGTGTCTGATTTTAATGAAGACAGTCATGAAAAAGTCCATGACGGAGGTCAACTTGAATTTGAGTTGTCACGAAAGAAAAAGGTTCAATCAATTAGAGAGCAACTTGAATTAAATGAAACGTTTTATAAAATCGAAGTGATGCATGGTCGTCCGGCCCCGGTCATTATTGAAATGGCAAACGATGGCGGATTTGATTTGGTTGTTATCGGAAGCCGTGGATTAAATCCCGTTTCAAAAATATTACTTGGTGGAGTTAGTCAAAAAGTTGTTAATCATTCAAATTGTCCGGTATTAGTTGTCAAATAATGTCTGCTTACCACCTTGGAATTCTGGTATAATGATTAAAAAGAGCGGTCTTATTGTCATGTGATATATGGGTAGACCAAGTGGAGGAGAACATGAAAGCATTACCAAATTGCCCTAAATGTAATTCGGAATATACTTATGAAGATGGTAGTCTGTTGGTTTGTCCTGAATGTGCGCATGAATGGAATTTTGTTGCTGAGGCAGAACAATCTGAAGAAGAAAAAGTCGTAAAAGATGCAAATGGGTCGATTTTAAAAGATGGCGATGCAGTTACAGTTATTAAAGACTTGAAAGTTAAAGGTAGCTCATCAACGTTGAAAATCGGCACAAAAGTAAAAAGCATCCGACTAGTCGAAGGCGATCATGATATTGACTGCAAAATCGATGGCTTTGGTCCAATGAAACTGAAATCAGAATTTGTAAAAAAAGCATAAAACGAAAAGGGTGTTGGAATAAGTTTATTCCAACACCCTTTGTTTTCGAATAATTGTTGTATGATTTGCCATCACGTTTATCAAATACAAATCTATTAAACGCCTCGTTTATTGCCCCATACTAACGTATGCAATTGCGGCAGCACTTTCGCATCATTCATGATAGGAGACTTCACATGATAATCGATTAATTGTTCATAGCGCTCGAGTAAGTTTGATACGAGTTGAGCATCATCTGTCGTAGTTGTATCTTCATTGCCCGTTTGTAAAAAGAATGGGACATTCGGATAACGCTGATGAAGGTTTTCGGCATAGGCGAAATCATCTTGGTCAAAAATAACAACTTTTAAACTGACATTGGCAGTTTGCAATTTCTCCAAAAACAAATCTAGTTTCGCAAAATCGGTCTTCATGCCTGAACTAGGTGGTTTTGGTGACAAGGTAATGTCGTCGATTGCTGGCATCCATTCTTGCCAAATAGAGGCCTGCGTTTCTACTGCTACTTTCCAACCTTGTTGATGACAAAGTTCTACCAGTTCGCCAATCCCTTTGTGAAGTGCAGGGTTCCCGCCTGATATGGTAACATGTGAAAAATTTTCGCCACCAGTTTGGATCAACTCTTCGACAATATCAGCTGGTTGTTTCGAAACGCTAGTCCCTGTGCCGTCCCAAGTAAATTTGGAATCACACCAAGAACAAGAATAATCACAGCCCGCTGTGCGGACAAACATCGTTTTTTGACCCATTACCATGCCTTCTCCTTGAACAGTTGGGCCGAATATTTCCATAACAGGAATTTTCATAACAAATCCTCCTGACGTGGTCGATACACGACATAGCTTGTCGGTGTCTCGCGAACAATGACTTGCAGGCAATTTGGTCGATTGGTTGTTGCTTGAAGCATTGTTTGAATCGATTGCCATACTTGTTGAGCTAGAAGTTCGGTTGTCGGAAATTTGTTTGCAAATTCAGGATGATCATTTAAAACACTATGATCGTATTTTTTATGGATCAACTCTTTCAATAATTTAAAGTCAATTAGAAAACCGATGGAATCGAGTTGATTGCCCCCGATTGTAATATTGAGGTGGTACGTATGCCCATGCATCACTTTACATTTTCCGGCATCTTCACTTGGGATGAAATGAGCGGCAGAAAAATGCATGTCTTTATTGAGTTCAAATTGATAATTATGAGAAACCGTCGGATAAAATTGCTGCATCATGTGTTTGCACCTGCCATTTTTTTCGCTTGATAGCGCGCGAGGCCTTCATTGCGTAATTGGCAAGCTGGACATTCGCCACAGCCGGTGCTCGGAATGCCGTTATAACATGTTAATGTTTTTTCTTGAACAAAATCAAGCGCTCCAAGTGTATCGGAGAGTTCCCATACATCTGCTTTGTCGAGCCACATCAATGGTGTGTGAATGATAAATTGTTTATCCATTGCCAGGTTTAATGTGACGTTCAATGACCGGATAAACGTATCGCGGCAATCGGGATATCCACTAAAATCGGTCTGACTGACACCTGTAATCAAATGTCGCGAACCAATGGCATCTGCATAAACGGCTGCAAAAGATAAAAATAAGAGATTTCGACCTGGAACAAATGTCGAAGGAAGTTCACCTTCCTCTGCTGTTACTTCAATGTCATCTCGCGTCAGCGCATTTGCTGAAAGTTGGTTGATCAATGTCATGTCCAGTACTTTGAAAAGGACACCAAGTTCATCGGCGATTTTTCGAGCACATTCAATTTCAGCAGAATGGCGTTGTCCATAATCAAAAGTTACCGTTGCAACTTCTTTAAAGTTCTTAATCGCCCAAAATAGGCAAGTGGTACTGTCTTGGCCGCCGCTAAAAACGACGACTGCTTTTTCGTTTTTCATCTGATACACTCCTTAGTTTTTTAGAGAGGGAGTTTGCGAACCTCTTTAACGAACAGGATTAATAATAACATATCCACCTATAAAAAGAAGGCTGCAAATATCGTCTTTAACTAGGTATACAATTTCTTGAAAGAGGGTATATTTATATAACAACGAAAGGGGAGGTCCGAGATGAAAGCAATTGTTATTGATAACTACGGTGGCAGAGAGCAATTAATTGAACGAGAAATTGAAAAGCCATCAATTACGGATGATCAAGTGCTTGTTGAAGTTTATGCAACTTCAGTCAATCAAATTGACTGGAAGCTACGTGAAGGTTATTTAAAAGAAATGCTACCTTGGGAATTTCCGATTATTTTGGGGTGGGATATGGCAGGTGTAGTTTCTGAAGTTGGAGCAAACGTTAAGCATTTCAATGTAGGAAACCGCGTCTTCGCAAGACCTGCGACAACAAGACAAGGGACCTACGCGGAATTTGTCCCAGTAGAAGCGCACTTACTTGCGCATATGCCTGAAAGTATGTCATTTGAAGAAGGTGCGGCTATTCCATTAGCTGGACTAACTGCTTATCAATGTATTGTTGGCTTTGCACATGTGAAAAAAGGAGAAAAGGTCCTAATTCATGCAGGAGCTGGTGGAGTGGGAACGATGGCTATTCAAATAGCTAATAGCATTGGAGCCTATGTAGCAACGACTGCGAGTGATACCAATGATGAATTGGTTAAATCTTTAGGAGCAAACCGTGTGATTAACTATAGTCAAGAAGATTTTAGTGAATTGCTGGAGAATTTTGATGTCGTTTTAGATACTATGGGCGGTGAAATATTAGATAAAAGTTTCAAAGTGTTGAAAAAGGGCGGTAAGTTGATTTCCATTGCCGGACAACCATCTCCTGAGAAAGCTGAAGAGCATGAAGTAAATGCGACGAGTTATTGGCTAGAGCCAAGTGGTGCCCAATTGCATCAATTGGCCAACCTTTTCATATCTGGAGAATTAAAACCAACAATTGGCCATGTATTCGATTTTACTGAACAGGGGGTAAGAGACGCTCACGAATTGAGTGAAACTCACCACGCCCGCGGAAAAATTATTATCAAAATAAAATCATAAAACAAAAAAATCCTTTCACATTAGCGAAAGGATTTTTTCAATGGAGTTTAGAAGTTTTCAGGTTTTCCAGCTTTGTCTGCTGAGTAATATTCAGTAGGTGCATCGTCTTGAGCTTCTTCTGTACGTACGACTAAAACGTCGCATTTGGCAGACCGAACGATATGTTCAGATACACTGCCGATTAAGAAACGCTCAACCGCATTCAATCCAGTTGCACCACAAATAATTAAATCAGCTTCAACTTTTTGAGCTAAGTCTCTAGAAATCATGGATTTTGGAGAACCGTAATCGACGACAATATTTACTTTTTCAACACCGCCAGCTAACGCTTCTTTTTTATACTCTTCCAATAAATCTTCAGCGAACTTTTGTGCACGGTCAGCAATTGATCGATCATATGCCTCGATTGCAGCAAACGAACGTGTATCGATTACATTGACTAAGTTTAATGTAGCGTTGTTTCGTTCTGCAATACCCACTGATTTTTTGAATGCCCACTCTGCTTCTTTAGAACCATCTACCGCTACAAGAATTTGACTGTATTTTAATGTCATCTTACATTCCTCCTTCATCTGTCTATAGGTACTCATTCGCTATAAAAAGAAGAGTTCCTGCTAAATTGAAGTTAATTTGCTGAATTTTATGTCTATTAAATGATAAATCTAACTAATTCCTAAAGAAAAGCGGCATCGGAAAAATTCCGATGCCGCTTTCGCGATTAGTTGTTGATAATTTGAAGTTCTTTTGGATACTTTGTTAATACTTCGTAGCCGTCAGCAGTAACAGCTACATCATCTTCAATGCGCACACCAACTTTGCCTGGAACATATATACCCGGCTCTAATGTGAAGACCATTCCTTTTTCCATCGTCATTGTGTTTTCTCCGTGAATTGAAGGGAACTCATGAACATCAATTCCAAGACCGTGTCCTAGACGGTGTGTGAAATAGTCGCCGTATCCAGCGTCTGCGATTACTTGACGTGAAATATGGTCGAGTTCAGCTGCTGTCACGCCAGGTTTAACCGCTTCAAGAGCAGCCATTTCAGAACGGTATACAACGTCATAGACTTCTTTTTGTTCTTCGTTTGGTTCACCAAGAGCTAATGTGCGAGTAATATCTGAGCAATAGCCTTTATGAACAACGCCAAGATCAAACAAAACTAAGTCGCCTTGTTGTAGTTTGTATTCTCCAGTTTTGCCATGAGGTGAAGCTGCACGGGCGCCAGTTAATACAGTAGTATCAAATGACATATGCGTAACACCACGTTTTTTCAATGCCAATTCAATCTCTGTCATAACTTCAATTTCGGTAATGCCTTCTTTAATCGTTCGAGCAGCTACTTCAATTGCGTAGTCAGCTAATGCTGCTGCTTCACGCAAGATTTGTAATTCTGCATCGTCTTTAATGACACGCATCGCATTTAGCTGGTCGTCCAATTGAGCGATTGAAAGTGAGCCGAAGAATGATAAGAGCGATTCGTAACGCTCAACAGTCATATGGGCTTTTTCAACAGCCATCGTTTTCAAATCGATCCCGCGTGATTGGGCTGTATTGTACAAAATCTCCATCGAATTTTGCGTGTCTTCGTGACCGACGATGTCGCCAATCCACCCTGCATTTTTAGCATCGGGAATTTCCATTTTCGGGCAAATCAAAAATGGTTCAGCATCTGCGAACACCATAACACCTAATAGGCGTTCATGTGGATTGCTCTTGAAACCGCTAACGTAAAAAACATTATAAGGATCTGTAATAAACGCCGCATCAATTGATTGTTCCTTTAAATAACTTTGCAATTGCTGAATTTTGTTCATATGTATATTCCTCCTCTACATGTGTAGCATATCAAAAATCAGGGTATAATACAGCTATGAAAGATGGAATTACGATTTCCAAAAATTATTGGAGGGATATTATGCACGTTTCATATCACGGTCATTCTGTCGTCAAAATTAAAACAGGTGCATTTACGATTTTAATTGATCCATTTATTAGTGGAAACAAACTTACAGATTTGCAGGTTGCAAATGAAAAGCCAAACGCCATTCTATTAACGCATGCTCATAATGATCATGTCGGGGACACGGTTGAACTGGCAAAAAACAATAACGCACAAGTAATAGCACCAGTCGAGCTTGCTAATTATTTAAGCAGTCAAGGCGTAAATGCAGTTGGTATGAATTTGGGCGGTGCGCATAAGTTCGATTTTGGAGTGGTGAAGTTTACGAAAGCGTTCCATAGTTCATCTTTTACAACCGATGATGGAGAAGTTGTTTATGGCGGTATGCCTGCTGGTATTTTATTTAAAGCAGAAGGAAAAACTATTTACCATGCTGGGGATACAGAAGTGTTTGGAGATATGAAGATTTTGGGTGAGCGAAATGATATTGATGTGGCATTTGTGCCCATTGGTGATTATTTTACAATGGGACCAGAAGATGCAGCTTATGCAGTCGAGTTACTAAATCCCAAAATAGTTGTACCAATTCATTACAATACATTCCCACCCATTGAACAAGATCCTGAGCATTTCAAGTCATTAGTTAAAAATGTCCAAGTAAACATTTTACAGCCAGGAGAAAGTGTTGATTTAGAATCAATTCCTACAAACTGATAGGAAACATATGAGCTTGCTAGATGCTTGATTTATCAAAAGATAGTTCCACGAGAAGCTTTAGCTTTTCGTGGTTTTTTATGTGTTTTCTTATGCCTGTCGAGACTAAACGGCCCTCTCAACTTTTCGTCATGTCTAGTTTCGAGGACCAGTCTCCCGGGACATAAGTCACCCCGACTGTGTGGCAAAGAACGCCACGTCGCCGGTGCGTCTTATGCCTGTCGAGACTAAACGGCCCTCTCAACTTTTCGTAAGTTATGCTACACTAGAGGATATAGGAACGTAGAAAGAATGGGTGAAATCATGGCGACTAAACATGAACAAATATTAGCGTATATTGAGACTTTAGCCGTAGGTGAGAAAATTTCAGTGCGGCGTATTGCAAAAGATTTGCAGGTAAGTGAAGGAACGGCTTACCGAGCGATTAAAGAAGCAGAAACAAAACGTTTGGTGTCTACTATAGAACGCGTTGGGACCATTCGAATTGAACGCAAAAAGAAAGAAAATATCGAGCGACTTACATATGCTGAAATTGTAAATATTGTCGATGGACAAGTGCTAGGCGGTAGAGCGGGATTGCATAAATCATTGAACAAATTTGTAATTGGGGCAATGCAACTAGAAGACATGATGCGTTATACGGAAGCGGGCAATTTATTGATTGTCGGTAACCGGTACAAAGCGCATGAATATGCACTTAGGGCAGGTGCAGCAGTACTCGTAACAGGAGGCTTTGAAGCAGCTGATCAAGTAAAAAAATTGGCGGATGAATTTGAGCTGCCTGTCATTTCAACTAGCTATGATACGTTTACAGTAGCGACAATGATTAACCGAGCAATTTACGATCAGCTGATCAAAAAAGAGATTTTGTTAATTGAAGATATCTTAATTCCATTAGAAGTAACGGCACATTTGAATCTTAAAGAGCCAATTAGCCGTTACCATGAGCTAAATGAAGAAACAACTCATGGCGGATTTCCAGTAGTAGATCATACGAACAAGCTAGTCGGAATTATTACGTCGCGTGATGTAATTGGTCATTCAGCTACAGAATTAGTGGAAAAAGTGATGACTAAAGATCCGATAACCGTTTCTATGCAAACAAGTGTTGCCGCTGCAGGACATCGGATGATTTGGGAAGGCATTGATTTACTGCCAGTCGCAGATGATCATGGCAAACTCAAAGGTGTCATTAGTCGACAAGACGTGTTAAAAGCGATTCAAACAGCACAGCGTCAACCCCAACAAGGCGAAACTATCGATGACATTATCAAAAGCCAACTACATCAGCAAATAAGTGATAAATTGATTTTGGAGTTTCGTGTTACACCCCAAATGACCAATGCGTACGGCTCGATTTCCCATGCTGCTTATACGATGATTTTGACGGAAGCGGCGTCGGCGATTTTGAAAACAAAAAACCGTAAAGACAGCGTGCTAGAAAACGCGTCAATTTATTTCCTAAAGCCTGTTCAACTAGATGCACTCGTCTTAGTCCGACCTCAAATTTTGGATATTAGTCGAAAGTCGGCAAAAGTGGATGTTGAAGTATCGTTAGAAAATGAAATTGTTGGAAAAGCCATGTTGACTTTCCAATTATTGGATCGTTAATACAGAAATTACGATGTAAAAAAGGCAGCAGGAGCACTCTTTAAATGAGTGTGCCTGCTGCCTGAAATTCTAAGCTTGTTTAAGGATTTAAATCTGCTTCTTCTTCAAGAAATGCATGGTAATGTTTTGATGCTTTGAAATTGTAATAGACTAAAGCCAAGCCAAGAATGATAAAGACGCTTGAAATGATATACGTAAGTATCGACTGAAAAACAAATAGTTGATTAATGCCGAAGAATGTAACGAAACTACCTAGCGCCATTGAAGCACGCGCCGCATACCATTTTTTTCGAATCGGTAAAACTGTTCGTGTACGAAATTGCTTTGTTTTGTTATAAAAATAAACAACAAATGATAAAATAATTAAAATTACAAAAATTAACATAAGGACCTCCTGAATTCAAAACTCATACCTCATTGTACTGAGAATTGAAGAAAATTGCGAATGGATTTCCTTATAAATGGAGGAACTTAAAAATGAGCAGCCAAATCATCGACACAATTAAGCAATATTCTACAATTATTATTCATCGTCATGTTCGACCAGATCCAGATGCGTATGGATCTCAGCTTGGTTTGAAATATTTATTAGAACAAAATTACCCGGACAAGCGCATTTTAGCTGCGGGCACACATGAATACACAATGGACTTTCTAGATTTCCCGGATATTGTTGAAGATCAAGATTTTGAAGGGGCTTTAATCATCGTAACGGACACAGCGAATACTGACCGTGTTGACGATCAGCGGTATAAAACGGGTGCCAAGCTTATTAAAATTGACCATCATCCAAATGACGATGCCTATGGCGATATCATACATGTTGATACGGCAGCAAGTTCTGCCTCGGAAATTATTTATGAGCTTTACGAATATGGTCATAAACATGAAGCTTGGACAATGTCTGCTAAAGCTGCTCGTTTATTGTATGCAGGTATTATTGGAGACACGGGGCGGTTTTTATTTCCGAGTACTACACAAAAAACATTTGCGGTTGCAGGTGAACTGATCAAATATGACTTTGATCGCAATGCCCTACATAACGGAATGTACGAGATGGACCGCAAATTATTGCATCTGCAAGGATATATGTACCAAAATTTCAAAATGGATGAAAATGGTGCAGCACATGTGAAAATCACGAAAGACATTTTAAAAGAATTTAATGTAACGGCATCGGATACTTCTTTACTAGTCGGCTCACTCGGCAATGTAAAAGGGATGAAAGCTTGGGTAATCTTTATTGAAGAAGAAAAAGAAATTCGAGTTCGATTGCGTTCAAAAGGACCTATTATCAATACATTAGCAAAAGAGTTTGGTGGCGGCGGCCATCCAATGGCTTCTGGTGCTACAGCATATTCATGGGAAGAAGCTGATCGTGTAATCGAACGTCTTGCAGAAATTTGTGCAGCCGCAAACTAAGGAGGAGAGTCTAGTGTCAATGGTTTATCCGCATATAAGCACATCGGCTGATTTGCTGAAAAGCACGGTGCGCCTTGACGAACTTTTCCCGTTTTTAAAGGAGCAAGAAGCTACTTCAGTCGCAATCGTTAATACAAAATTATATGGCATCCTTCCATTTTGGGAAGCGTGCCGCCGCGCCGGCATCCATGGGGTTGTCGGCCTTTCGACTTTTATCGAATATGAAGATCAACATTACCCAATTGTCTTATATGCTCAAACAAACAAAGGGTATGACAATTTGTTGAAAATTTCGAGCGCATTATCTACTCGAGATAAAGACGCCATTCCTGAGCAATGGCTAAAAGCGTATAGAGAAGGTTTAATATGTGTAATTCCAAACAAAACTGAATGGCTCATGACCGATCGCAGTTTAGTTGTCGAGTACATAAAGAGTTTATTTGGCAAAGCAGCATTTGGTAGCATAGAACGTCCTGGTGGCGTGGTATCTGTATACGAATCCGCATTTATTGCGCTTTGTGAAAAAATCAATATTCCAATCATTGCTTCACATGAAATCCGCTATATGCATCAACAAGATGCTTTTGCTTATGAAGTTGCATCTGCGATTGGTCAAGGCCTCAAAATGAATGATCCAGAAAGACAGAAACCGGAACATACGAATGCTTACGTTCCGAGCCAACAAGAGTTTTTGTCGTGGTTCGAAGACCAAAAAGAATGGATGGAACAAACGGCAAATATGTTGAAAAGCTGTAGAGTGAATATACCAATGAATCGTCAGTTGTTACCGATATTTCCCTTATCCGAGAAAACGGATAAAGCAGCTTATATTGCACAATTATGCAAAACGGGACTTGAAGAACGAGTATCAGGTTTTTCGGAAAAATATCAGGAGCGGCTAAACTATGAATTATCGATTATTGCGAAAATGGGATTCATCGATTATTTCTTAATTGTTGCGGATTTTATGAAATACGCCAAGGATCAAGACATCATGACGGGACCTGGTCGGGGATCTTCAGCGAGTTCGCTTGTTGCTTATTCATTGAAAATTACCGATGTCGATCCTATCGAACATGGTTTGTTATTTGAGCGTTTCTTAAATCCAGAGCGTATTACGCTACCGGATATCGATATCGATTTTGCTGATCATAGACGCCATGAAGTGGTAGACTATGTGGCACAAAAATACGGAGCTGTTCGAACCGCGCAAATCATTACATTTGGAACATTATCTGCAAAAGCAGTTGCGCGAGATACTGCGCGTGTATTTGGTTTTGAAGCAGAAGAACTTGAAGCTATTTCAAAACTAATTTCAAATCGTCCTGGCACAACTTTGCGTTCAGCTTTAAAAGAATCTACAAAGTTTAATGACTGGATCATCGAACGTGAAGAACGAAAATCTTGGTTTAAGACTGCCTTGAAATTAGAAGGACTACCACGACACGCTTCTACTCATGCAGCAGGTGTGATTTTAAGCCCAACTCCATTAGTCAATCATGTACCAATTGAAAAAGGTCATGAAGGCATTTATTTGACGCAGTGGCCGATGCAGGAACTTGAAGCGGTCGGTTTATTAAAGATGGATTTTCTAGGACTTCGCAATTTAACCATTTTGGAACAAATTCGCAGTTTGATTTATTGGGATACGAAAAAGAGAATCAACTACAGCAGCATTCCACTAGAAGATGCAAAAACCTATAAATTATTGGCAGCAGGTGACACAACTGGTGTTTTCCAGCTAGAATCCGATGGTATGCGCGGGGCGCTTCAACAAATCCAGCCAACAGCATTTGGTGATATTGTTGCAGTTAACGCATTATACCGACCAGGTCCAATGGAATTTATCCCTTTGTATGCAAGACGAAAACATGGTCAAGAAACGGTGAAATACGTTCATCCGATTTTAGAACCGATTTTAAGTGAAACTTATGGTGTCATTGTTTATCAAGAGCAAATTATGCATATTGCCGCGAAAATGGCAGGGTTTTCTCTTGGTGAAGCTGACTTATTACGTCGAGCTGTCAGCAAGAAAAAACGTGAAATTTTGGATGAAGAACGTGAACATTTTGTCCAAGGTGCGAAAGCAAAAGGGTTTACTGAAGCAGAAGCAGTCGAAGTTTATGATTTAATCGTTCGTTTTGCCGATTATGGATTCCCGAAAAGTCATGCGGTAGCTTATAGCATGATTTCCTACCAATTGAGTTATATGAAAGCCCATTATCCCGTTTATTTTTATACAAGTTTATTGACAAATAGTGCTGGTAATGCTGAAAAAACAAAGCAATTGATGCAGGAAATCAAGGAAAAGAAAATTCCTTTACTTCCACCATCTGTACAAAAAAGTCGTTACACGTTTTCAGTAGAAGAAGGTCAAATTCGATTTGGATTAAATGCTGTGAAAGGTGTTCCAAGTTCAACCATCAAAGCTTTGCTTGCCGCTCGTGAAGAAGGTCCATTTAATAGTTTGTTTAATATTGCTGAACGAATATCGGCTTTACATTTTAACCGGAAATCGTTTGAACCGCTTATAAAAGCAGGTGCTCTTGATGAATTTGGGCATGATCGTGGTGTTATTTTGGCATCATTAGATAGCGCCATTAAACACGCTGAGCTAGTAAAACCAAATGACGAGCCGGGCTTGTTTGATGACATGGGAGCGAGCTTCATGAAACCTAAATACACAAAAGCTTCAGAGATGCCCGAAAGTTTGAAGCTTGAATTTGAAAAAGAAGTGCTAGGCTTTTATTTATCCAAACACCCGATTGAACGAGAAAAAGAAAATCGACAAAAATCATATGATGCACTTAAATCATTAAAGTCGAAACGTGATAGAGAATCGGTAAAGGTATTAGGTGTGCTAGAGGATATAAAACGGATTCGTACGAAAAAAGGTGATGCTATGGCATTTCTAACCTTAACGGATGAAACGGGGCCAGCTTCTATTACATTGTTTCCGGTAGAATACGCAAAATTTAACTTACTTTTGGAACCTCATGCGACACTTGAAATTCAAGGATTAGTTGAAAATCGTAATCACAAAACCGCAATTATTTGCAAAAACATAGAAACCTGACTGCTTTTCGAAAAGAAAAGCAGTTTTTTCTTTACGTAGCATGGTTTTTTTTGTATTGTAGAGGATATGAGTGGTCAGACCACTTTCAAAAAAATGGGAACTGAGGAACTATCATGAATCAATCTAAACGGTATTTAGATATAGTACGGGACATTCGTGATATGATCCGGCAAGAAAAAATCAAACCGGGGGACCGTATTCCATCTGAAAGGGAATTGGCCGAAAAGATGCAAGTGGGTCGCTCAACCTTACGTGAAGCGCTACGCAGTCTTGAATTATTGGGGTTGATCGAAACACGTAGAGGAGAAGGTACCTTCTTGTCTGATTATAGAAACCATAAATTGGTTGAAGTCTTGTCCACGTTTATCTTGCAGGACAATCGTTCGCATGAAGATGTATGGGAAACACGTTTGCTTCATGAAGTCGCAGCTATTCACGCGATTTGTAAAAGTGAAACGGAAAGTCAAATGAAAATTTGGGACAACTTTCGCTTGCGATTAAAAGACGAAAGTTTTCAACGTGAAGATTTTGTCCGAGAATTGATGGTCCTGTCTGGAAATCGACTGTCTTTAAAAATCTGGTTTTTACTAACACAATATAGCGGGAATCCATATGCTGGAACCGTTTCTTCTAAGGAAATTGACTTCATGAATAATACATTATTGGCAATTGAGCAACAAAACGCGGATACAGCCATTCAAGAGTTTAAGGCTTGGAGTGAATGGTTAAAAAAGGAGAGAATAAGCAATGGCAATAATACGTGATATTTTTAAGCGCAACAAAGATGCAAAAGAAGCAACAATGCCATCAAAATCTGCAAAAGATGTACCAGAAGGATTAATGACGAAATGTCCTTCGTGTAAAGAAATTACGTTAACAAAAGATTTAGAGAAAAATAAAAAAGTTTGTCCTAAATGCGATCATCATTTTAAAATGACGGCGTATGAACGTATAAATACATTATTAGATGCTGGAAGTTTTGAGTCGATGGATGATCATTTGAAATCTGAAAATCCATTAGGTTTTCCAGGTTATACAGAAAAAGTTCAAGCTGACAGCGAGAAAACGGGCTTGAACGAAGCAGTTTTAACCGGCTCTGGTAAATTACAAGGGCAAGACATTGTACTCGCTGTAATGGATTCGCATTTCAGAATGGGTTCTATGGGGTCTGTTGTAGGCGAAAAAATCACTCGTGCAATTGAATCAGCGACAGAACGCAAGTTGCCGTTTATCATTTTCACAGCAAGTGGTGGAGCTCGTATGCAAGAAGGCGTGTTGTCGTTAATGCAAATGGCAAAAACTAGTGTCGCATTAAAACGTCACAGCAATGAAGGTTTGCTTTTTGTTTCCGTTTTAACACATCCAACGACAGGCGGAGTGTCAGCAAGTTTTGCATCAGTTGGAGATATTAATATTGCGGAACCAAAAGCCTTAATCGGTTTTGCAGGACGTCGTGTTATTGAGCAAACCGTTCGCGAAAAACTACCTGAAGATTTTCAAACGGCTGAGTTTTTATTGGCTCACGGACAATTAGATGCAGTCGTTCATCGTGACTCGATGCAACAAACATTGGCGACCATTGTGCGCCTTCACACGAAAGGAGCTATCGCAAATGGTTAAGAAAAACGGGAAGAAAACATTAGCATTTGAAGAGCCGCTTATCCAGTTGCGTGCGAAAATTTCAGAGCTAAAAGAATATACAACTACTGCCGATGTGGATTTGAGTTCGGAAATAAAGTCTTTAGAAGATCGATTCTCTAAATTAGAAGAAGAAATTTACGAAAATATGAAGCCTTGGGATCGTGTACAAGTAGCTCGCCATCCAGAACGACCAACAACGCTCGATTACATCCCAATGATCTTTAAAGATTTTATCGAATTGCATGGAGATCGTTTGTACGGAGACGATGAAGCAATCGTTAGTGGTATTGCCTCTTTTAATGGTCAACCCGTAACAATTATCGGGCATCAGCGCGGCAAAGATACGAAAGAAAATGTTCGACGGAATTTCGGTATGCCCCATCCAGAAGGCTACCGTAAAGCGTTGCGTTTAATGAAACAAGCTGAAAAATTCAAGCGTCCAATTATTTGTTTAATCGATACAAAAGGTGCGTACCCTGGGAAAGCTGCTGAAGAACGTGGACAAAGCGAAGCCATTGCACGTAACTTAGTTGAAATGGCGGGACTTGAAGTACCTGTTCTTTCTATTGTTATTGGAGAAGGTGGCAGTGGCGGTGCACTGGCGCTAGGTGTCGGAAATCAAATTTTAATGTTAGAAAACTCGACATTCTCGGTAATTTCTCCAGAAGGAGCGGCTTCAATTTTATGGAAAGATTCAGCTCTTGCTCAAACAGCGGCGGAAGCGATGAAAATTACAGCACCAGACTTACTAGAAATGAACATTATTGAACATATGATTCCTGAAGTGCGCGGAGGAGCGCATCACAATCCGCAAAAACAAGCAGCTATTATGTCAGAAGCAATTAGACGCTCGCTAGAAGAGTTGAATGGCTTGTCAGGCGAGGAATTAATCGAACAGCGCTATAAAAAATTCAAATCAATCGGTGTCTTCAGCGAATGATAAAAAACCGCCTCGGCGGTTTTTTTGATTGGGTAAGTTAATGTGGCGTTAACAATTTCTTAAAGTAAATGTAAAAAAGAACTGAAATCTTAACACACAACAAAGCGATTCAAGACTGACAGCAAGGCTCTGGCATGGTAAGGTTAGGAGAGTAAATGGACTGCAGGAGGATAATGATTATGAAAAAAATTGGAGTATTAACAAGTGGAGGAGATTCGCCGGGGATGAATGCAGCTGTCCGTGCGGTTGTCCGTAAAGCAATTTATCATGGTGTTGAAGTTGCAGGTGTATATTCAGGTTATCAAGGTTTAATCGAAGGCACTATCAAAAATCTAGAAGCCGGCGATGTGGGCGATATCATTCAACGTGGGGGAACTAAATTATACTCAGCACGTTGTGAAGAGTTTCGTACGGAAGCTGGTCAATTAAAAGCTATTGAACAAATGAAAAAAGAGGGTCTTGAAGGTTTAGTAGTTATTGGCGGAGATGGTTCATACCGCGGGGCAATGGCTTTGACTAAAAGAGGATTTCCTTGTGTTGGAGTTCCAGGGACGATCGACAACGACATTCCAGGAACTGACTACACCATTGGATTTGATACGGCATTGAATACAGTCATTGAAGCAATCGATAAAATCCGTGATACAGCGACAAGTCACGAACGAACGTTTATTGTAGAAGTGATGGGCCGCGATGCAGGAGACTTGGCATTGTGGGCAGGTCTAGCAGGTGGAGCAGAAACGATTCTGATTCCTGAAGAAAGCTATAACATTGATGACATGATTGATCGTCTACAAAAAGGACGGAAACGTGGAAAACGTCATAGTATTATTATCGTAGCAGAAGGCGTCATGGGTGGTAACGAACTAAAAGCGCTTATTAAAGAAAAAGCAGATATCGAAACACGCGTTTCAGTTCTTGGTCACATTCAACGTGGTGGCTCACCAACAGCACGAGATCGTGTATTAGGGAGTTTGTTTGGTGCGCGTGCAGTTGAAGTTCTTCTTGAAGGTGTCGGAGGACGAGCTATTGGCATGAAGAATCACCAGGTGGTAGACTATGATATGACAGAAGCATTTACTGCAGAGCATAATGCTGACATGAGCTTATATACATTGTCCAAAGAATTAGCAATTTAAAACAACATAAATGGAGTGAGTTTATTGAGAAAAACGAAGATTGTTTGTACGATTGGTCCGGCAAGTGAATCACCTGAACTACTAGAACGCTTAATCGAAGCGGGAATGAACGTAGCTCGTTTAAACTTTTCGCACGGTAATCACGAAGAACACGCTTTACGTATTAAACGAATTCGCGAAGCAGCTGATAAAGCTGGTAAAATTGTTGGGATTTTGTTGGACACAAAAGGTCCTGAGATTCGTACACATCAGATGGAGAACGATTCGATTGAACTAGTAACAGGTCAGAAAATCGAAGTTTCTATGACTGAAGTGTTGGGGACTGCTGAGCGATTTTCAATTACTTACGACCAATTAATCGAAGATGTTAAGGCAGGATCAATCATTCTTTTGGATGATGGCTTGATCGAATTGCGTGTTGAAAGTCTCGATATGGAAAACGGCATTATCCATACATCAGTTCAAAATGCTGGAACTTTAAAAAGTAAAAAAGGTGTTAACGTTCCAGGCGTTTCAGTTCAATTACCTGGTATTACTGAAAAAGATGCACAAGATATCTTATTTGGCATTGAACAAAACGTTGATTTTGTTGCGGCTTCATTTGTTAGAAGAAGCTCAGATGTGATGGAAATCCGTGGCTTGCTTGAAAAAAACAACGGCTCGCATATTCAAATTATTCCGAAAATCGAAAACCAAGAAGGTGTCGACAATATTGATGAAATCATTATGGTTTCCGATGGCTTGATGGTGGCACGTGGAGATTTAGGCGTAGAAATTCCAGCAGAAGAAGTACCGCTAGTTCAAAAATCATTGATCGAAAAATGCAATAGTGCAGGTAAACCGGTTATTACCGCTACGCAAATGTTAGATTCTATGCAGCGTAATCCGCGCCCGACACGCGCAGAAGCAAGTGACGTTGCTAACGCAATTTTTGATGGCACAGACGCTATTATGTTGTCAGGTGAAACGGCCGCGGGTATTTATCCTGTCGAATCAGTCGAAACGATGCACCGCATTGCCGAAACGACAGAATCTGCGTTAAATTATAAGCAAATTGTTTCAAATAGAAGAAAAGAAAAAGAGTCGAATATGACAGAAGCGATTGGTCAAGCTGTAGCTTATACGGCTTTGAACTTAAAGGTTCGTGCCATTATTGCACCAACTGAAAGTGGCACAACGGCGAAAATGATTTCTAAATATCGCCCTGGAGCACCAATCATCGCAGTAACATCTTCAGAACGTCCAGCGCGCAAACTATCTTTAGTATGGGGCGTACAACCAATTATTGGTGCGTCAGTCCATTCGACAGATGAATTGCTCGAAAATGCGGTTGACGAAAGCTTGAAGCACGGCTACGTGAAACACGGCGATCTTGTCGTTATCACAGCAGGTGTCCCTGTAGGACAAGCGGGTACAACTAACTTAATGAAAGTTCATGTTATTGGCGATATCCTGGCCAAAGGTCAAGGAATTGGCAAAACAGTAGCATTCGCTGAAACTGTAGTTGTTCGCAATGCAGAAGAAGCTTTGGCAGTTGATACGGAAGGTAAAATCATTGTCACAATCGGAACAGATCGTGAAATGATGCCAGCCATCAACAAATGTGCTGGAATTATAACTGAAGAAGGTGGCTTAACAAGCCACGCAGCAGTAGTTGGATTGAGCCTTGGAATCCCAGTAATTGTTGGGGTGAAAGAAGCAACTTCACTTATTAAAAATACCTATGATATTACGATGGATGCAGAATCAGGCATTGTTTATCACGGCCATGCTAGTGTCCTGTAATTCATAACAAGGAGGCAGGTCAACATGATGAAATGGATTTTCCTAGCCTTAATTATTGTTCCATCGCTTGAATTGGCTTTGCTAATTTGGGCAGGAGGCAAACTCGGATTTTTTGCGACGATGGCAATTATCGTGGCAACCGGTTTGCTGGGTGCTTTTCTTGCTAAAAAACAAGGCATTAAAGCCCTAAAAGATATCCAAACAGGAATGAATAGTTTTCAAGCTCCTGGAGATCAATTGTTGAATGCGGCATTTATTTTAGTTGGTGGTGTGCTATTGCTAACGCCTGGATTTATCTCGGATGCGATAGGATTCACTATGTTATTTAGCCCAACTCAAAAAATATATAAGCCGTTTATTTATCGAATGATTCATAAAAAGATGAAAAACACCCGGGTTATCGTAGGATAACTCCTGGTGTTTCCATCATTTTTTTTTAGTAATTTTAAATTCTATAAGCGTTTTCATTCACAAACTGTACAAAGTTGATTATAATAGCTTAGTAAGGTTAAAATAGAAGTTCATAAAAGCAGATGAGCCATCATTCTGCATTTTTTTTTGGAATGATGAACTATATTGAAGAAGGAGCGATTTAAATGACATCGTCAAAAGGTTTAGAAGGTGTAGTAGCAACACAATCCGCGATCAGTTCGATCATTGATGACACACTTACATATGTCGGCTATGATATCGATGATTTAGCCGTAAATGCCAGCTTTGAAGAAGTGATTTACCTGTTATGGCATCAACGTTTGCCTAAAGCAGCTGAATTAGCGGAATTGAAGCAACAATTGGCGGACAACATGACCGTTCCACAAGCTGTGTTAGATCACTTTAAAACATACGACATCAAAAACGTGCACCCAATGGCAGCACTTCGTACAGCCGTATCCATGCTTGGCTTGTTTGACGAAGAAGCTGAAGTGATGGAACCGGAAGCAAACTACCGCAAAGCCATCAAAATCCAAGCGAAAATTTCAACTTTGGTAACGGCTTTCGGTCGCATTCGTAACGGCCA
Source organism: Planococcus halocryophilus (assembly GCF_022489025.1). Classification (GTDB taxonomy): domain Bacteria; phylum Bacillota; class Bacilli; order Bacillales_A; family Planococcaceae; genus Planococcus; species Planococcus halocryophilus_A. The sequence goes on from NZ_JAKVTG010000009.1 coordinate 123,341, forward strand.
AGAACCGATTGCACCGAAAACAGATTTAAGCTTTGCGGCGAACTTCTTGTACATGTTATCAGGCGAATTA